>DATEHE010000001.1:0-39271 GCA_035279745.1 Candidatus Acidiferrum sp.
CTAACCCCTGTATTATCCGCACTAACCATACTTCCCCCCGTAAACCCTTTATTATCCGCACTTACAGGAAGCCTGTCTGTAAGCTGTTTAGAATCCGCACTTACGAACCCCCCTCGGATCTGCGGATTCTAAAGGACTTACGATTCCCCAATTCCTCCCGTAACCCCTTTAGAATCTGCACTTACAAGCCCCCTCGTAAGTGCGGAAAACAAACGACTTATAACCCCTTTACAATCCGCACTTACAAAATTCCCGCCCGCAACTCCTTTATAATCCGCACTTACAAAAACCCCCGGGGGAGTACCTCCCTGGCCACTCTACCCCCCCGCCCCCCGTCCTTCTCCGCCTCCGCTCGCGGTCTCGATCGTATGGAGATCGCCGCTTCTCCGATCCGATTTTCTGTCTGCCTGCTGTCAACTGTCAGCTGTCGACTGTCAGCTCTCAGACTCGCTTATTCCCTTTGTTTTCATCTTCTTGCACACTCTCTTGCTTTTCGGAAAAAGCTATCTCCTATCTTTTCAATCATTTCCGCACTCTTTCGACAAATCACCCGGTGTGGGGATCCCCCGTCCGCTCAGTCCGTTCACTCAGCTCTCTCTCGTCCTCACGGGCCACGGGACACGCGCCACGCGACACGAACTTCTTGTTACGCACTACTCCCGATCCACTACTCACTCTCTTGCACGAGCTGCGATCCGCTCAATCGCCACCCCCCTCACTCCCCCTCTCCGCCGGTCGTACTCTTGCGCCAGCCAAACCGGAGTGCCACAATGACCACCGTGGCCGTCTTTGCTTGTTTCCCACGGGAAACATCTCCGCTCTCACCGGTGTCTAACCTTATGAGAGCGGACATCGGGTTCGGCATCCGCAGACTGCCGTTCCCGGTTGCCAGTCGCTCCCAGTTGTTTCGGGATCGTACTCGCAAGAAGGCCTGGGTCCATCGTTCCAACTTTGGACCTACAATGCAGGGTGGCTCGCGGATTTTCGCTGAGCCGGAAAGGCCGGGCAGTGTCCGAATGGGCTAGCGCCCTTTCTTGGGGCCGCGATGAAGCCGAACTCGTCTCTGAGCTGCAAGCTGGCTCGGAAACGGCATTCGACTGGCTTGTCACCCACTATCACGCCCCGGTCTATAACCTGATTCTCAGCATGCTCGGCGATGCTTCGGACGCCGCCGACGGCTCTCAGGAAGTTTTTCTCAAGGCCTTTCGCGGCATTCGCAAGTTCCGCCAAGGCAGCTCTTTGAAGACCTGGCTCTATCGCATCGCCATTCGCGAAGCGCTGAATCACAAGCGCTGGTTCAAGCGTCATCTGCAGAAAAATGTTTCGATTGACGTCGAACCTGAGGAGGGCCGCTCGCCGATCGAAATCGAGGATCTCGGCGCCACGCCATTCGAGCAACTCGCTTCGCGCGAAATTCAAACCGTCGTTCGCCAGGCCTTGCAGGTTGTGCCCGACGTTTTTCGCAGCGCGGTCATCCTCCGCGATATCGAAGGCTTGAGCTATGAAGAAGTCGCGGAAGTTCTGGAATGCAGCGTCGGCACCGTGAAGTCGCGTATTCTCCGAGGTCGCCGCTCTTTGCGGGAAGTTCTCGAGCCGCTGCTTCGCGAACCCGCGCAAGGCGTTCCATCGAGCGCTCGCATTCAAGCGCCGGCATCTTCTTCGAGCCAGCTCGATTCGCTCGCTCCGCACCGTTTTCAGGATTCTTTGCCCGGTCAGTCCCTGCGCCCTAATGGCGCGGGGGAGGGACTTTCATGAAGTGCATCTCGGTACGAAACAAACTTGCAAGTTATCTTGACGATGCGGTTACTGGCGCAGCCTCTGTCCAGGAACGCGTCCTCATCGGCGAACACTTGAACGGTTGCACCGCTTGCCGCGCTGAACTCGAACGTTTCCGCAAGCTCGCCGTTCTGTTGTCCCGGCTTCCGAAATCCGTTCCGCCTGCTGATCTTGCAGTGCGTATTAAAGTGGCCGCGGCTCAATCGCAACCTTCTTCGGATTGGCACAGCCGCTTCCGCAAAATCCGCGATCGCGCCGAAATCTTGCTCGATAACGTGTTGCGCCCGCTCACCGTTCCTGCCACCGGCGGCGTCTTCTCCGCCATCGTGATTTTTGTCGTCGCTCTTCAATTGATGGCTCCGGGCATCACGGTGCGCGCCGTCAATAACGATGTTCCGCTCACGATTTTGCGCCCCGCCGAATTGCTTTCTCTCTCCGATTATCCGCAGACCTGGGCGCCGGAGCAGCACGATCTCGATGTCACGCTTCCACATGGCTTGCTAGTGGATGTCACCGTAGACGCGCAGGGCCAGATGGCCGATTACGAAATTTTGTCCGGCCCCAACAATCCGGATCTCCGTCATCAACTCGATCAAATGCTCTTTTTCTCCCGCTTCCGCCCGATGATGAGTTTTGGCCGCCCGACTTCCGGCGGGCATGTGATACTTAGCTTTAGCGCGGTGCACGTCCGCGGCTGATTTTCTGCAGATGAAAAAAAATCGCGCCTTTTTTTTCGCCGTGTTCGCCGGCGTCCTGCTCACGATTTTTTCTCTCGCTTCCTCCGCGCAGCAGGCCAAATCTCCCGAGCCCGAATCTTCCGCGCCGGACTCTCCCGCGGTATTGTCCCCCGCCGCTTGCGAGCAATTCTTCTTTGCCGCCGCCAATCATGAGCGCGCCGCCACTGGACTCCCCATTCTTATCTGGAACGACTCTCTCGCCGCCGCCGCGCGCAAACACGCTTCGCGGATGGCGGAGGAAAATCTTCTCTCGCACCAATTGGACGGCGAACCTCCCCTCGAGCGCCGCGCCAGCCTCGCGGGAGCGCACTTCACTTCCGTCGGTGAAAATGTCGCCATCGGTCCGCTCGCCCAGGATATCCAGGTTGGCTGGATGAATTCTCCCGGGCATCGCGCCAACATTCTTGGCGCCGATTACAATTCGCTCGGTGTCGGCGTCGTCGAAGACAATGGCGCGCTTTTCGCCGTCGAGGATTTTTCCGCCGCCATCGCCGCTCTCACTTTTCCGCAGCAGGAAGAAAAAGTCACCGCTATTCTCACGGGCGAGGGCTTGCAAGTCGAGCGCACTCACGACGAGGCGCGCTCGTATTGCGCCGATAGCTCGCCGCCGTCGGGGAACCGCTCGATGGAAGTCATGCGGTTGGAAACGCCGGATCTGAGCAAACTGCCCAAGGAGATCGTGCGCAAGATTCGTTCCAGCGGATTCCGCCACGCGGAGGTGGGCGCGTGCGCGCCGAAAATGGTGGATTTCGCGCGTTTTCGCGTAGCCATTCTTTTGTACTGAGATTGAAAATTTGGCTTTCTCCGGCGCTCTGAAAAAGATGTTGTGTCTGCGAGGCTGCCAATTTACAATACGCCCATGAATCGCGGCGCCTACTCGTATTGGTTTCGATTTTGGTTCCCACCCACATAGGGAGCGAGGGGCGATTCTGTAATCAGCGTCAGAGAAAAATTTCGACCCACTCGCTAACCCGGGTGGGTTTTTTATTTTGGCGCGAGCGAAAGAAACGAAAATTGAAAACGAAACGTAAAGAAGCTCTCCGAGAATGCGCTGCGGGAAAATGTCAGAAGGATTCGGGACCGAACCATGAATGGGAGAAAAACAAGCCATGATTATTTCCATGAAGTTGCACGCCACCCGGCAGGAGATCGATGACGTGCGCAATCAAGTGGAGCACTTCGGATACAAGGTGCACTCGATCGAAGGGGAAGAGCGCGTGGTGATCGGCGTGGTGGGCGTCGGCGACGTGACCGCGTGCATGGAATCCATCGAAGCCATGCCGCAAGTCGAAAGAGTCGTCCGCATTTCCGCTCCGTACAAATTCGTGAGCAAGGAATTCCGCAAGGGCAAGACGCGCGTGCGCGTTAATGGAACTGAAATCGGCGGCGACGAATTCGTGGTGATGGCCGGGCCGTGTTCCGTGGAATCGGAAGCGCAGATCATGCGCGCAGCGGAGGGAGTGGCGGCGGCCGGCGCGAAGATTCTGCGCGGCGGCGCGTTCAAGCCGCGCACATCGCCGTACGATTTTCAGGGCATGGAAGAAGAAGGATTGAAGCTGTTGCAGAAAGCGAAAAAGGCGACGGGACTTGCGATTGTGACCGAAGTGATGAGCGACCGCGACGTGGATTTAATCGCGCAATACGCGGATATCATGCAAGTGGGCGCGCGGAACATGCAGAATTTCGTGCTGCTAAAAGCGCTGGGAAAATGCGGGCGGCCGGTGCTGCTGAAGCGCGGGATGAGCGGAACGATCAAGGAACTGCTGATGTCCGCGGAATATATCGTGGCGCACGGAAATCCAGACGTGATTTTATGCGAGCGGGGAATTCGCACGTTTGAAACGGAGATGCGAAACACCTGCGATATCGCGGCGATTCCGGCGCTGAATGAGTTAACGCACTTGCCGGTGATTTTGGATCCGAGCCACGCGACGGGGAAGCGCAGCCTGGTGCCGGCAGTCTCGCGCGCGGGCGTTGCGATTGGGGCGGATGGGTTGATTGTGGAAGTGCATCCCGCGCCGGAAAAAGCGATCAGCGACGGAGCGCAATCACTGGATTTGACGCAATTTCAAAAAATGATGCGCGGGCTTGAGCCATATATCGCGCTGTGGAAAGAGTCGAGGCCGAAGCAGGCGGCGGCGACGGCGAACTGATTTTTGAATTTGTGATTTGGGCGAAGTTCGTGGGGCTTGCGCCGGTGCGATGGCGTTCGAATGGCCCAACTCGTGGCTGGTAGCTCGAGATTGCAAACGCGACGGGCGGGATGCCGGGGGCGACGTGATTGCCGCAAAGATTTACAGATCCTCAATCGATTATTCACTGCGGATTTAGAGAGTGGGGGTTATAAGGGTCAGTCTCGCCAGGAGTACAGATTAGGGTATTTAAGGTCTTGACTAGTACCGCGGCACAGGAGGAGACTCAGGGCCATCCTCAGCCCAGGGTGTCGTCCTATGGCTCAGTGTGTATATTGGCGACCGGTTCTTAACCAGCATAAGAATCAAGCTCGAAAAGTAATCAAGAAAATCTCGCGCCCCCGGAGGTGGAGTATGAAAGCTGCAAGGAACGCAGTTCGTGTAGCTACGTGCTTGTTGATTCTTTTCTGGTTGGGAGCAGGGGTTGCGCACGCGCAGTCTGACCTCGGAAAAATCTCCGGGTTTGTGAAAGATCCCTCGGGAGCAGTGGTGCCGAATGCGAAGGTGACGATCAAGAACAACACCGGAGTGGAGCGATCGGCCACGACGAACGATTCAGGCTTCTACGTGATCAGCAACGTTCCCCCGGGTTTGTATACGATGACGGCGGAGGCTTCCGGGTTTCAGAAATTTGAATCGAACGACAATAAGCTGGATCCGAGCGGGAACCTCTTGATTGATGCAACGCTGACAGTGGGATCAGCGAACCAAACGGTGGAAGTAGCGGCGTCGGCGCAGACGCTGCAGACGGAATCCGCGACGGTGCAAAACTTGGTGACGCGGCAGCAGATTGACGCGCTGGAGTTGAACGGGCGGAATCCGGTGTTGATGGCCAACCTGGTTCCGGGCACGCGCGGCGGCGCACTTTCCACGCTGAGCTTCAATTTCAGCCAGGGCCCATCGAACATCAACGGAGCGCGGACGCCGGAGAGCTTGATTACGTACGA
This sequence comes from Candidatus Acidiferrum sp., assembly GCA_035279745.1. Classification (GTDB taxonomy): domain Bacteria; phylum Acidobacteriota; class Terriglobia; order Acidiferrales; family UBA7541; genus Acidiferrum. The sequence goes on from DATEHE010000001.1 coordinate 5,653, forward strand.
CGGCGCCCCGGCTGTTCGCACGCGTTCGAACGGGACAAGTCTGGGTTCCGCGGACGTGGACTCGACGCAGGAAATACAGATTCTTACGGCGGACTACGCGCCGGAATACGGGCGGTCCTCCGGCGGGCAAATTCGAATCACGTCGAAGGCCGGGGGGCAGGATTTTCATGGCGCGGCGTACGAGTACGTACGCAACACGGTGTTCAATGCCAACCCCTGGCAGAGAAACGCGAATCCACTAACCACAGGAATCACCGCGCCGATCCACTACAATCAATTCGGCTATAACGTGGGCGGTCCGCTGTACATTCCCAACCACTTCAATACGGACAAGACGAAGATTTTTTGGTACTGGGGCCAGGAATGGGTGAGGTACGTCTTTACAGACACGAGCCTTCTGCTGGTTCCGACGCTGAAAATGAGGCAGGGCGATTTCAGCGAGCTGCTGGATCCGAAAAATATTTTTTACGGCAAAGCGGTTCAGCTCATGGACCCGAAAACAGGCTTGCCGATTAACGGCAACATTCTGCCAGCGCCGGGAACGACAACGACGGGATCCACCGCGAGCGCAAACGGACTGGGAATACTCAATTCCTATCCCGCGCCGAATCTGACGACGCCGATTAACGGAGACAACTGGTTTTTCTCGGCAAAGCATCCGCAAAATCAGCGGAAAGATACGTTGGCGATCGACGTAAACCTCACGGACAAGCAGCGGCTGCGCTTCCGGCGCGTGTATTTCACGTTTTTTGAATTTCAACCTTTGGATGGCGGAACCAACGAAACACCGAAATTCTTCAACCGGCCGAATTGGACGTACTCGCTGGATCACGTCTGGGTGCTGAGTCCGAAAATGGTCAATGAGGTGCTGCTGACTTATAGCCAGGACGTGGTGCACATCCCAGTGGATGCAGCGCATTTCCAGGACCGAACGCAAGGCGTTGTGCAAGGCGCGGGTTACTTCGGCCTGAATTATCCGTACATCTTTCCGACCGGCAAGCTTTTGCCAAACCGCATCCCGACCGTGAATATGTCGAACATCTCAACGCTGAGCGGAGGACCGTATCCATCGCACTCTGCGGGTCCAATTTATGATGCATCGGACAGCTTCACGTGGATCCACGGGAATCACACGTTTAAATTCGGCGGGCTTTACGAATACTCGGGAGAGAATGACAACGACGAAATCAACGTGCAGGCGTGCTCGACCTGCACAAACAACCAGAACGGCCAGTTTTTGTTCAGCAATAACGGGGGAAATTTCGTGAGGCCAGGAAACGTGCTGGCAAGCTCGGGCGCGGCGGTGGCGAATGCGGCGCTGGGCTTGTTTGATACGTATTCGGAGATCGGACACCGGGCGTATACGGTTTTCCGGTCCAGCATGTACGAATCGTTCGCGCAGGACTCATGGAAGGTCCGGCAAAACCTGACGATCGTCTACGGCGCGCGCTACACGATCAATGTTCCGTACCATTCAATCTGGAACAACATGATCGTTTTCAACCCCAGCGCCTACAACCCGGCGAACGCGGTGACGATTGATCCCACGACCGGGCTAATCACAGGAACGCCAACGATTTCGCAGCTTTACAACGGCATGGTGATTCCGGGCAGCGGTTTCCCGGCGTCCGCGATTGGCCGCGTGCCGGAAGCAACCTCGGGGCTGTACAACGGTCTCTTCCGCGGGATAAGCAACCACTATTCCGATGTGCAATGGGGAGACATCGCCCCGCGTCTTGGCATCGCGTATCAAGTGAACAATAAAACCGTGGTGCGCGTAGGCGGAGGGCGCTACTTCACGCGACTGGGCGTGAGCGACTCGATTTTCCTCGGAGGGAATCCGCCGTTTCAGCCAAACGCCAACGTTTCTTTCGGGTCTGTTGATAATCCCGGAGGGAATGGGACGAACCCGCTTCCACTCGTTGTGACAACCCAGAGCAAAGCGTTCAAGAGCCCGGAAGCGTGGTCGTGGAACACGACGGTCGAGCGTCAACTGCCCTGGAAGTCGCAACTGAGCGTGGCGTACGTAGGGCGGCGCGGCCTGCATCTGCAGAGAGAAGCGGACATTAACCAGCCGACGACGGACGTGATTGCGGCGAATCCCGGAGTAAACATCAATGCGTTGAGGCCGTACAAAGGATTTGCATCCATCCGGGAGACGGACAACGTCGCGAACTCGATCTACCATTCGCTGCAAATTGCGTGGAACCGACATTTTTCTAACTCGCTGCAATTCGGAGTGGCGTACACGCTGTCCAAGAGCATGGATAACGGGTCAAATCAGCGCGACGTGGTTCCGGACACTTACAACCCGGCGCTGATGTGGGGACCGTCCGAGTTTGACGCGCGGAATATTCTGGTCATCAACTACTTGTATGAGCTGCCGTTTTTCCGCCACCAGTCTGGCCTGATGGGGCGAGTTCTGGGTGGATGGCAGGTCAGCGGGATCACGCAATACCAAACAGGTTTGCCCTGCAGCGTGGCGGCGCCGAACGATTACGCCGGAGTCGGGCTCGACTCGAACTTCGGATGCGGCGTGAATGGACAGTTTTGGGTCGTCAATGGCAGTCCGAGCTTGGTGAAGACATTTGGGCCGAAGGGACAGTGGTTCACGACAACCAATCCGGACGGGTCCCCCATCTTCACCGCGCCAACAAAAGGAACGTTCAACGGACAGCTTGTGCGCGACCTTATCTATCAACCGGGATTTGAGAACTGGAACATGGGATTGTTCAAAGAGTTCCCGATCAATGAAAAGCGAGGGTTCCAGTTCCGAGCCGAGGCGTATAACGTCTTCAACCATCCGAATTGGTGCGGAGCCAGCGGGTGCAGCGGATCGACGAATATTGGTCTGAACCCCACCAACCTTTCGACGTTTGGCAAGGTGCTTACAAAGGGCGGCGGGTCAAGCGGAAGCGGGGAGCGAAACCTGCAGCTCTCGCTGCGGCTTTACTTCTAGCGACAATTCGCCGGACATTTGGTCCATGCGAGAGGTGCCTCGTCGCAGCACAATACGGCGGTGCGACGGCGCGGGACCTCGTAAAACACGCATAACCTATAAGCGAACCGCAACGCTAGATTACGCTTAGGAAGCAAATGCATTCGAAGAGTGCGGCCGTCGCGGCGACGGCTGTCACAACAAATAAGTAATGGCGAAACGGAAGTTCCAACACTCGCATAACTAACGATCAGGCCGAAGGGGCCGAGGGGACTGGCCGAAAGGCCAAGTACAGCCAAGACAAGTTCCATTGCCCGGAGCATTTCCAGATAGTTTTCTGGAAGGAGGGAGAGGTGTACGCGAATAACTCCCTGAACGCGCGAGAGGTGCGCGGCAATGGGCCGGAAATGGAACGAACTGGATTGGTGCGCGGTTCGCGGCTTCATGGAGGGGTTGGGGCGAGTGTCCCTCGCGGCGACTGTGTTTTTCGCGATCGCAGCAGCACCCGCTCGCGCGCAGGTTTCCTCGGCGGAGCATTCGAGCACGCCCAAGCTGCGATTGCTGAGCCTTGCGGAAGGGCGATCGATTTTGGATGTCGCGTGGCAGGCGGAGCAGCAGGGAAGCGAGATGCGGGATTGTTCGCACGTCGTTCACCAGATTTATCGAGATGCGGGATTTGAATACCCGTACGCGAGTTCGTACCAAATCTATGCGGGCGACAGAAATTTTGCGCGCGTGAAGCACCCGCATGCGGGCGACATCGTGGCGTGGCGCGGGCACGTGGGCATCGTAGTGGATCCGCAGCGGCACAGTTTTTATAGCCTGGTGCGGACGGGGCTTGAAGAGCAAAGCTACGAGGCGCCGTACTGGAAATCGCGAGGGACGCCGCGATTTTACCGCTTTGTCCTGGCGACGGATGCAGGAGTGAAGATGGCGAAGGCGAGAGTACCGGGGACAGCGTCAAACGGGCGTGTTAGTGGAATGGCGGGGACAGTGGTTGACGCGAAACAGGAGTCCGTGGTCGCAGCGCCGAAGCGCAGCGAGGAAGCTGTGAGCGCCGAGAGCAAATCCGAAGACGATGCCGCAGTGCCGAGCGAGGCCGCGGCTACTGAAAATGCGGAGCCTCACCTGGCGATTCCGACGGGTATCGTTGTTATGAGAAGAGACGAAGAGCCGAGCGACCAAGATGTGGCAGAAGGAATAGCCAAGTTGAACGACGCGATGGGAGCGATATTTCGAAACGGCGCGGCATTCGATGGGCAGTTGCCAATCGAGATTGTTGAGAATTTTCGCGTGGAGAAAGTGCGCGTGAAGCAGGATAGCGGCTGGGCAAATGTGAACATTGAGTCGAGAGTACAGATCGAGGGGCAAGCGACACGGGTGAAGCACCGGCACGAAAAAATCCGCTGGGAGCTGCGACGAACGAATTCCGGATGGGAGGCGCTGGCGCCGGCGGAGCGCGTCTTCGTAGCGCGGGATGTGGCAATAAAATATCTGGCCACAAATCTCGCCAAGCTGGCGAACGGCGATGGAGCGACTCAACACAATCCAGATGTCGTTCAAAGAGAAGCGCAACTGGCGAGCCTGCTGAATAGCCTGCTGGAGACCAAGCCGAACTAGTTGTGATGACCGCGAAGAATCGCTAGATCAATTAAAAGGTTAAAGGGCTTGTTGCGGCCCCAGCGGTAAGTTTCGAAGTCGCGATCCAGGGTGAGGATGTCACCGGTATCGAACGCTTCCGCCAAACGAATAAGGCAGGCATCGGCGAAATCAATGCGCCTGTCGGCGTACTTTCGAAGTATCCACTTGACGGCTGGCGCTTCCCTGGGCAGCTGAAATGGAATTTGGAAGAGCCCGCGAGCAACATTTTCCAAGACCGTCTGGGCCGCTCCAGCGACATTCCGTAGCAAATAGCAAGACTCTGTAATTACGGCCTCGCACGTGATGAGAGGACCGCCAATCTCCACGACCGCCGAAGCTGCCGCCTTGTGAGAGCTTTCTCGCCAGTTCAAGAGGGCAATGATGATGCCAGTGTCAAGCAGAACCGGCTTCACCTGCCAAAGCCTTTCAAGTGTTTCTTGTTGGAGCCCAAATCGCTGATGCCCGCGTCAAATTTCCCCAGGCCGATGATGCGCCTCTTCTTTCCGTGAACTCGGGCTCCTCCCAACACGCGAAGAGCCTCCCGCACGATGCGGGATGGAGTCCACCCGAGGGCACGGACGAGGGCGGCCAAGTTCCTTTGGGACTCTGGGTCGAGACGAGCCTGAACGGTTGCGCGCATTGAAGAATTGTATCACAAACACACAGATGTAATACGCTTCGCCCGGGCGACACGAAGCGACCAGACAACGAACAATAAGAAAAGGAATGTGGGGAGCTTGCCCCTATGGATCATTCCTGAGTGCGCTCGCCGAGCTTGAGGACGAGGACCTGGCCGTCGGAGTGGAAGCTGCCGCCAGTCGCGGTCTTGGCGTCCTTCATCGGATTGTCCGGAGTGAAGTGAGCGACCTGGGCGACCAGTCCCGTCGAGCTAAGCGTTTTTTCCACGTAATCGCGTTCGAGATCCACATTGGGATCGATCTTGTGAGTGATGCCGTTGTTGCGCTGGTCGCGTTCGAAGCCGATATCGTGCGTGGCGGCGCCAACCCAAAGAATTTCGCCGTGGACATCGAACGGAGCTTTCCAGATGCGAAGGTGATTGCGCGAGGCGACGACTGAAATGGGCTCGGCGTGAGCCCAGCCATAATCTTGATGGCGGCCAAAAAGATAGAGCGGGCTCATGGGCATGGTGAGGTAGGACTCTTTTGAAAGACTCTCGATGAGGCCGTGGATGAGAGTGTTTGTCACGTCCGCATCCACCTGAACCCAGCCGGCCGAAGTGAAGACGTTTTCCATGGCGGCTTGCGAACCGAGGATGAGGAAATTCACCATGTCTCCGGGATCGCCGGCGCGATCAAAAACGCGGCGGGGAATTTTACGGAAGAGTTGCGCGTCCACGCCGGCGATGGAGGCGACTTGCTGAGCCGTGAAGAGGACGGCGTTCGCGGCGGGAGCATAGACCTGGATGTCTACGGTGTAGGTGCCGTCTCCAGTCTGATCGGATAATTGATTGATGCCAATCGAAAGCCTGCCGGAGAGAGGCGCGACAAGATCGCACTTTGCACCGACAAGAAACGGCTGAGCCGAGTTCTTATCGCCGATGCGGCCGATGACGGCGCCGCGGCCGGCACCATTGAATGGCAAGTCGAGCAGAAGATCGCGAAAGCCGCGCGGAATGCCTGTAGGAGGCGCGTCAGATTTTTGTCCTGCGTAGCGCAGCGTTCCTGATGCAGAGAGAATGAGGCGCTCGCCAGCGTGGACGTCAATGCCGGTATCAAACCAAGTCGTGTCGCCCGTGAGTTGGACTTGTTGAGAGGCGAGAAGTTTGGTGGTGGGAGCGGGCGGGGCGGTATTCTGCGCGGCGGATGCTGCTGAGGATTGTGGAACTGGTAGCGAGAGTGGCGCGGCGGGCAGGGCCCGGGATACGGCTAGAGCCAGGCCGCACGCCAAGACACAAATAGCCAAAAATGTCCCAAGAACTTTGGCGGGCAAAACGCGCATCCGATGGAGCCATCCCGAGGCGGGGGTAAATGCATCCTCACACTTAACAGATGCGGGTGCGCGCGGCAAGAGTTGGATAAAGAGGGGCGACTGTCAGCGCGGATTGGATGATTGCCAGATAAGTGCCGATTCCTTGACGGAAGGAAAGCGCGCCTGTAAATTGACAAGATGCCGCAGGGCCGCCAGGGAACATCGAGCGCCCCAGGAAAATTTGGCGAAGGAAAACTGAAGCGGTTCCACCCATCCCACCGCAGAGATGGACGGACTCGCTGAGAAGAAAGCGGTTCCACGCAGGGCCGCGGCAGAGTTCATGAAAAACTATTCAGGGCGAATGACAATAGTAGCGTTATGCGTTGTGATGGCGCTCGGAATGTCGCCGCGCGCGACGAATGCGCAAGTGCCCCCACCGAGGCCAAAGCTGCAGCCCGCTCCGGAAACCAACATCACGATCAGCGGCAGCGAGGCGATGTTCACGACGATGTGCGCGCTGCTGGCGGCGGGCTTCGAGGCCAACGTCAGCGCGGAGAACTGGCATCCATTGCGGGTGCGGCTGCGCGAGCAAATGCAGCAGGAGCACGGTCCTGCGGTCGAAGCGATGCGGCGGTTCTACCAGGATCACGCATTGCCGGATTCGGGCGCGACGCTCTCCCGGTATATTTGGTTTGGATTGCTCTCCGGTCCGGCCCCTGATTTCCGAATCACGCTGACGCGAGACCAGCAGCCCACCGAAGTGCTGGCGCTCGAGGGTTTCAGCCAGATTCTTTCGAACTATTACAAGGAACAGAACATCGGCCAGCTTTGGAGAAATCTCCAGCCGATCTACAACGGGGAAATCGCCAAGGCGCACGACCCGATTTCGCAAATCGTATTCGTTGCGAATGCTTATTTGCGCCAAATGCAAGAGGTTTCGATCGAGCGGACCTTCACGATCATCCTTGAGCCGCTGGTGGGGCGGATTACGAACGTGCGCAACTCTGGCGAGCATTACATGATCGTGCTAAGCGGCGCCGACGATATTCCGGTGGACATCGTGCGCCACGCATTCCTGCATTTCTTGCTGGACCCGCTGCCGGAGCGTTATCCGCACGTTCTGGCGGCCAAGCGGCAATTGTATGAGGAAGTGGCGCTTGCGCCGCGGCTCGAGCCGGATTTGCGGGAGGATTTCGCGTCGTACTTTGCGGAGTGCATGGTGCGGGCGGTTGAATTGAAATTGAAACGGCTGTCGCCCGGCCAGCGCGAAGCGACGATGGAACGCGACGACGTGGACGGTTACTCGCTGGTGCGGCCGATCTTTGAAGGGCTGGCGAAATATGAGAGTGCCGCGCCGTCCATGGCGCTCTATTTTCCGGATCTTGTGAGAGGGATCAATCTGGCCGCGGAATCCAAACGTATCACCGCGCTCCACTTTGCGCCGGCAGAGAACGACGATGCGGCAGGGAGCACGAACCGGGAACAAGTCGCGAGACGGCGCGCGGTTCCGACGACCGTGCCGAACGATACAGCTGCAATCGCCGAGTTGACGGACGGCGAACGGCACATCGCCGAGAGAAATCCCCAAGCGGCATCGGAGTCTTTCCAGAAGGTACTCGCAAAATACCCGGATCAAGTTCGCGCGTGGTATGGGTTGGGATTGGTGGCATTGATGGAGCACGATGGGGCGAAAGCCAAGCAGGTTTTTGGCCGGCTAACCACCGGCGAACATGCAGCCACACAGGACCCCATGGTGTTAGCATGGTCACACGTCTATCTGGCGCGTATTTATGATGACGAAGGCCAGCAGGCGCTGGCCAAAAGCGAGTTCGAGGCGGCGTTGGCCGTACAGGGCGGCCCAGACAGGGCGAAGCAGGCAGCACAACACGGGTTGGAAGTCGTAAATCTGGAAAAGCCATCAGAGCGGCAGTAGCAACGAAGACTCAAAAGCGATTGGACTGATTCCGGGCGGGAGACGAGAACAGGGTCTCGAATCCAGTTTGAAGCAGCCAACAGGAGGCAAGACATGAAGGGGACGGGGAAACAGTGGCTCAGCCTAGGGACACTGGCGGGGTTTTTCTTTTGCGCGTGCATCGGCGCGTCGGCGCAAACGGCGCAGAGCGGGCAAAGCGGCCAAAGTAGCCAAAGCGGGCAGAGCACGCAAAGCGGTCAAAGCGGACAGACTAGTCAGAGCGGGCAGGCGGCCACCGCTGGGCAAGCGCAGGGAGATAAAGACAAGGCGGATTCGCTGAGCCTGAGTGTCGCGCCGCCTCCTGTCGATCCGGCTGAAGATGCGGCGTTCAAGGCGTTTAATGAGATCCCTATCACGGATGGAGCAAAGAAGACCGCGGCAGGGGAGGAGTTCGCCCAAAAGTATCCGCAGAGCAGGTATCTGCCGCCGGTCTACTCCAGCCTCGTCAAGCTTTATCTCGAGGCCAACGACCTGAAGAAGATGCAGGATGTGGGTGAGAAAGACGTGGCACTTGCGCCGAACGACGTGCAGACGTTGGCGATTCTGGGGCAGACTTTGCCGAGAGCATGGAACTCGACTATGCCGAACGCCGCGGACCAACTGGACAAGGCGGAGAAATATTCGAAGTCAGCGATCGAACTGACTCCGACAATCGCGAAACCGGTGGAGCTTAGTGACGCTCAGTTCGCGATGGCGAAAAATCAGACTTTGGCGATGGCGCACAGCGGACTTGGACTTGTGTATTTCCGGCGGGGTAAGTTCGATGCGGCGATTCCCGAATTCGAAGAGGCCACGCGAGTGGACCCCGGACCTGGATTTGATCCCGTGAATTATTACGTCCTGGGAATTTCGGAGGAAAAGACTTCGCATTTTGCGGCGGCGGAATCCGCGTTTGAGAAGTGCGCCACGGCGCCGGGCGGCTTGCAGGCAACCTGCAAGAACGGCGCGGCGGAAGCGAAGAAGTTGAGCCAGACCCAGTTGAGCGCCCCGCAATAGGACGAGCAGGAATTGGGCACACGGCCCTCGGATGAAGTGTCCACGGAAATGATACGTTGCGACGCAGAGCAGTTGGAAGAGCGTCTTGGTTACCGGTTCCAGCGGCCGGAACTTCTCGAACTCGCGCTGACTCATAGCTCGGCGATTCCAGAATTGAAAGCGGAACTCGCGGGAGCCGCGACACATGCGGCCGCCGTGCAAGACAACGAGCGGCTGGAATTCCTTGGCGACGCCGTACTCGAGTTGCTGACCCGGGAATATTTGCTGGAATCGTTTCCGGAATGGCAGGAAGGGCAGCTATCCAAGAGCCGGGCACGAATGGTGAACGCTCGCTCGCTCGAGGAAGCGGCGCGGCGGATTCAATTGGGTGCGCATCTTCGCCTGGGTCGCGGCGAGGAAAAAACCGGCGGCCGGGAAAAGCCCGCGCTGCTCGCCGATGCGTTTGAGGCCGTCGTCGCGGCCGTCTATCTCGATTCAGGACTGGATGCCGCGCGGGAAATGCTGAAGCGGCTGCTTTTCGAACATGCTTTGGAGGAGCGCGGCGAACGCATCGGGGAATCCGATCGTAAGTCGGCGCTCCAGGAATACTTGCAGGGGCGGGGGAAGCCGCCGGCGGAATACCGGCTCTCTGGAGAGAGCGGCCCGGACCATCAGAAAGTGTTTGAAGTGGAAGTATGGATCAGCGGCGAACGAATGGCCTGCGGCCAAGGAAACACGAAAAAAGAGGCCGAGCAGCGCGCCGCGCAGAGCGCGATGGAAATTCTGGAACAGGATTAGAGAGCGAGCGGAAAGGCTGAGAAGGAATGGCCGAAGACACCCCCGTCAAAATGGAAGAAGCGCAGGCGTCGGCGCAATCTCCCGCCGCTCCCCCTAAGGAAGATCCCCAGGAGGAGCACTACGACGATACGACGACGCTCTCCGAATATCTCGAATCGTTGCTAGTGACAGTTCTTCTGGCCCTTTTTGGCACCAGCTTCATCGTGCAAGCTTTCAAGATTCCTTCGGCGTCCATGGAAGGCACGTTGATGATCGGCGACCACCTGCTGGTCAATAAATTTATTTTTGGCGGAAGCGGCGCGTGGTATGAGAAGTGGCTTCCGTATCGCCCCGTGCGTCATGGGGACATCATCGTTTTCAAGTATCCCTACGCGGACCACCAGCATTTTGTGAAGCGCGTCATTGGCTTGCCGGGCGATCATTTGAAGATGGTGGACCAGCAGATGTATGTGAACGGAAAGCTGCTGAACGAACCGTACGTCGTGCATGACCCGGTAGCGCTTTACGACAGTTTCAACTATTCCTTTCCCCCAACGAAAGACCAAATGGTCTCGCCCCAGGTCGTGCCGGAATCGGGCTGGAGGGAAAATCTGCGCAAGTACGTGCAGGGCGATGAATTGGTCGTGCCGCCCGGGAAAATTTTCGCCATGGGCGACAATCGAGACCGCAGCTCGGACAGCCGCTACTGGGGTTTCGTGGACCGCAGCGCAATCATGGGACGGCCGTTCCTGATTTATTGGTCGGTTGACGCGACGAGCAGCGATTATATGCAGACCAGCTTCCTTCAGCGGTTCGAGGACGTGCTCGATACGCTCGCGCATCTACCGGCGCGCACGCGATGGACGCGTATGCTGCGCACGGTCCATTGAGTCCCTTGGAACGCGCGGCGCTTACCGCGAAGACGCTCGCTCCTTTCCATTTCCAGTACAGTTTGCGAAACTTTCGGACGGCATGAACCTCCTCCATAAATGGTGGAAACCGGCTCTCGCTGTCGCGCTGGCTTTTGTGGCATTGCAGCTCGGAGTTTCGCTGCTCGTACGAACGAAACGCGCCCGCGCCTATCTGTCCGGCCAACTGACGAAAGCTTTTGGCCGGCCTGTCGAAGTCCGGAGATTTTCAGTTCAATTGCTTCCCGCACCGGAACTGGATGCCGAGCAGATCACGGTCGGGGAAGATCCCGGCTTCGGTAACGAATATTTCCTGCGCGCGGATAACCTTGCCGCCGGTCTCCGATGGACGGGATTGCTTCTCGGCCATTTCGAGTTCGGAACACTTTCGCTCAGCCATCCCAGCCTTACTCTTGTCCGCAATTCGCAGGGCAGATGGAATCTAGAGCAGTGGCTCCCTCCGGCCAAAACGAGCGACAAACTGCAAACGCGCCTTTATGGGCCGCCCCTGGCTCCTCCTCCAGCGAATCGCTTGTTCAAAATCGAATTTGACGAGGGACGCGTCAATTTCAAGTTTGTGGACGAGAAGTTGCCCTTTGCTTTGACGAGCGTTTCCGGCAGCGTCGATCAAGTCGTGCCCGGGCGCTGGCAGCTTCATCTGGATGCTCAGCCCTGGCGCAGCGGTGTCGTCCTGCAGTCGGTCGGCACATTATTCGTGAACGGCGAGATTGCCGGAACCTCAGCCCGACTGCAACCCGCGCACTTTTCCGTTCATTGGGAGCGGGTTTCGCTCGCCGATCTCTTTCGTCTTTTGCATGGCACGGACTACGGCGTGCGTGGAGTGTTCACGCTGGATGGCTCGCTGGAGAGCGGCGCTTCCGGCCAACTCACAACTTCGGACTCGTCGCCAGGCGATTGGCAATTTTCCGTTCAAGCGCGCGCCGCCGAAATTCATCGCTGGGACCTGATCGAGCGAAGCGACAATCCGCGCGTCAGCATCTCCTTGAAAGGTCTGTGGAACGCCGGCCAAAGGTCCGTGCGCGCGGAAGAAGTCAGGATTGAAGCGCCGCGCTCGAACCTGCGGGGCGTGGCGGACTATCTCACCGGTCCTTCGCCCACCTTCGACCTTCATCTGGACTCCGCGGGGATTCAAGCGTCCGATCTGCTGGCCTGGTATCGTGCCTTCCATACCGGCGTGGATGACGGTGCACGCGTGGACCAATACTTCACCGGAGCATTGCGTCTTCGCGGCTGGCCGCTGCGCGTGGAGACCGCTGCGTTCTCAAGCAACGGCGGCGCTGTGCAGGTGCCCGCTTTGAATTCGCCGCTCCGAATTGGCCCGGTACGGTTCGAACGCGAGCGAGAGTCGCTCGTCTCCGAGCCGGTCCGCTTCGCACTCGGCGCCTCCCCGCGCGACGTAAGCTCGTCGCGGCGAACCAGGCCGTCAACCACATCCGAAAACTCCGGTGAACTCACATTCTCCACCGACTTGAACGGCGCCGGGAGTCTCGGCATCGAAGCCAATCTTCAAAAGTCGGAAGAGTTTTTGAAAGCCGCCTCCGCCTTGGGATATACGTTGAACCATGGCTGGGAAGTTTCCGGCGGCGCAATCGCTTCGCTGCGCTGGTCCTGGCAAAGACCCGCCTTGGGCAAATGGAATGGACATATCAGTTTCAGCAACGCGAAGCTCGCCGTCGCTGGACTGAATCAACCGCTCGCGATTCAAGAGTCCACGATGAATTGGAAAGACGGCCTTCGCTCCGTGGACGTCGCGAAAGTCAGCGGCTTCGGGGCCGACTGGTCGGGCAGCATCTCCGAGCGCGAACTTGTGGACGGCGAAAATCTTCCGCGCTGGAATTTCAACCTCGCCGCCGATCATTTGACTGCCGCCGAACTCGATCATTGGGCCGGGCCTCGCGCGCGTCCCAACTGGCTTCAGCGCCTGCTCTCTTCGCTTCTTGGCGGAAGTTCCGCGAATCCGGCCGCCAGCGATCTTGTGCGCCAAATTGATGCGGATGGCCGCCTTGCTATCGGCGAACTAACCATCGAAAAAATAAAACTCACGAATGTTCGAGCCGATGGCAGCTTGCGCGACTTGCGGCTGGACATTCACGATGCCGATGCGCAGTGGGCCGGCGGCGCTGTGCACGCCCAATTGAACGCCGCTTTTTCGCCCTTGCCGAAGTACGAAGTGATTGCTCGGCTTGATCGCGTGAACCTCGCCCAATTGCCGCCCTCTGGCCAGTTTACCGCTCGGCTCTCCGGCCTGGTCTCCGGAAGTGTGCATCTGACGACCGAAGGCGTTGGCCGCGTCGAGCTCCTTCGCCAGATGGCAGGCGGCGGCGAATTGTACTTCAAGAACGTCGAGCTTCGCGGCTGGGACGTCGCGGGCAGCCTAGCGGATGGCGCGCTGCGTTCCGGAACATCGCGGTGGACAACGGGCCAAGGCGCGTTTACGATGCGCAATCGCGTGATCAACGTGGACAATGTCGTCCTCGAATCTGGCCCGCAGCGGATTTCGCTTCAAGGCTCGGTAAGCTTCGCGCGCGACGCCGATGTTTCCATCGAGTCGTTGCTCGCGCCAAAGAGAAGCGGCAGATCCACTGTCGGGAATGAGTCCGGCCGCGTCCTGAAACTTACTGGGCCGCTCGATGAGCCGCGTTTTTCGCTCCTAAAAACGGCCGCGCGCCAGCCTGCGGATTGAGCCGCGCGCAACAATTTCGACTTTGATTCGAACGAGAAGTCTTGTCACACCGGGAGGAAGTGCATGAAACGATATGCTCCGTTCGTAGCTTTCGCCGCGTTGCTGTTGTGCCCTTCTGTTTTTGCGCAGAAGTCGCCCACGCTCGAACAAATAATGAGCGCGCCTTTTCCAACCGAGTTGACCGCCGCTCCCGCCAAGGGCCGTGTCGCGTGGGTCTTCAACGCGAAAGGTGTTCGCAACATCTGGGTTGCCGAACCTGGAGCAGACGGCGCGTACCAGTCGCGCCAGCTCACTTCGTACAAGGACGATGACGGCCAGGACCTCGGCGAACTCGCCTGGTCTTCCGACGCCGAGACAATTGTCTATACGCACGGCGGCGATCTCGAATTTCCCAACGCCACTTATCCCAATCCCGCTGACTTGCCGCAAGGCGTCGAGCAGGATGTCTGGGCGATCTCGCTCAAAGGCGGCGCGCCCGTGAAACTCGGCGAAGGCCATTCGCCTGCCGTTTCTCCAAAAGGTTCCGACGTCGCCTACATTTTCAAAAACCAAATATGGCGCGCGAAGCTGGATGGAAGCGGCAAGCCCGAGCAATGGATTCACGCGAACGGAAATGAAAGCCAATTGCGTTGGTCGCCCGATGGCTCAAAACTCGCTTTTGCCAGCCGCCGCACGGACCACGGTTTCATCGGCGTTTACGATGTCGCCTCCAACCGCCTCTTCTATCTCGATCCGAGCGTGGATTCCGATGTGCAGCCTGTCTGGTCGCCGGATAGCAGTCGCATCGCATTTCTTCGCATTGCCGTCGCGAAAGGAAATCTTCCGTTCAGCCCGCGGCGCGAAGGCCAGCCCTGGTCCGTTCGAATCGCGGACGTCTCCACTGGCAAAGGTCATGAGATCTGGCACGCCGATCCCGGCAGCGGCAGCGTCTTCCATGAGATGGTCGCTGAGAATCAGCTCATCTGGGCCGCCGACGACCGTATTGTGTTTCCCTGGGAACGCGGCGGCTGGCTCCATTTGTGGTCCGCGCCCGTCAGCGGCGGCGCCGCCAAACTGCTTACGCCGGGGAACTTTGAAGTCGAATACGTTTCCGCCAGTGAAAATGGCCGCGAAATCGTTTTCTGCTCAAACCAGGATGACATTGACCGCCGCCATGTCTGGAAAGTCACGCCCATGTCCGATCGCCCTGAACAGTTGACCACGGGCACTGGCATTGAGACTTCCCCCGTGCTCGCCAGCGACGGCAAGACGGTTCTCGTGCTCCGCTCCGATGCGCAAGCGACCATGCGCCCCGCGCTCGTCGCCTCAAAAAGCGAACTCCGCGACCTCGCTCCGCAATCGCTTCCCTCCGATTTTCCCGCTAGCTCTATGGTCGCGCCGCAACAAGTCATCCTCTCCGCTGCCGACGGCATGCTGATTCACGGTCAGCTTTTTCTTCCGCGTAACGCGAACGATGGCTCACGCCATCCCGCTCTTATCTTTTTCCACGGCGGCTCGCGGCGCCAAATGCTCCTCGGCTGGCATTACATGCTCTACTACAGCAATGCCTACGCCATGAACCAATATCTCGCGAGCCGCGGCTACGTCGTTCTCTCCGTCAACTATCGCAGCGGCATCGGCTACGGCCTGAATTTTCGCGAAGCTCTAAACTATGGCGCCGCCGGAGCAAGCGAATTCAACGACGTCGAGGGCGCTGGCCTCTACCTTCGCTCCCGCCCCGATGTGGACCCCGCTCGCATCGGTCTTTGGGGCGGCAGCTACGGCGGCTACTTGACAGCCCTCGGCCTCGCACGTGCATCTGACTTGTTTGCGGCCGGAGTGGATATGCATGGCGTTCATGACTGGAACACCGAAATCCCCACGTTTGCCGCATCCTACAAACCCGGTGAACGCGCGGACTTCGCTCGCACCGCCTGGGAATCTTCGCCCCTCGCTTCCATCGGCACCTGGCGCTCGCCGGTTCTTATCATCCAAGGCGATGACGACCGCAATGTGCCTTTCGCCGAATCCGTGGATCTCGCCGAAGCCTTGCGCAAGCAAGGCGTCCCGTTCGAACAACTCGTCTTTCCCGATGAGATTCACGATTTCCTCATGCACCGCACTTGGCTTGCGGCCTATCATGCGGCCAGCGATTTCTTTGATAAGCACTTTAAGCCGTCGGAAAAATAATCTTTGGCGGGAGCTCCTGCCATGAAGAAACTTCTTGCGCTCGCCGCTTTCAGTTTGCTCGCGGCCGGCATCGCGGCCGCGCGCACGCCTCCGGATCGTGTCCTCTTGTTTCCGAAGCTGCGTGTCGGCCAGGTCCTTCGCTATCGCATCGGCTACCGCGAAACGCGCAACACCACCACGGACAGCAACGTCGCCGCGCCCATGGCCCCGCAGAGCGGCGAAACGAACGCCGATCTTCTTCTGCAAGTCGAGGTCGAGGATTTGCGCGTTGACGCTGGCATCAGCCTGGCCCGTTTGCGCACAACAATCGTTGCGCCAGATCCACGTAAAGAAAATCAGCCCGCTCGATCATCACAAGCAAAATCCTCGCCCGTCGCTGGCGCTTCTCCACCCGCCGCTAAATCCGTCGAGCTCACTCTCAGCGCCAACGGCCATGTATCGGACGTCAATGGCTTGGACAAACTTTCTCCCGACGAAAAGGCCGCTTGGAAAGAATGGGTGGACCGCTTCGGCGGTGGCGCCGCGTTTCCGGAAAAGGGCATCCGTCCCGGTGAAAAGTGGAAATCCGCCGAGCCAATTCCCAATGCGCTGCTTGCCGGGCTCTCCTGGGAAAAGGAGTCCGAGTATGTGAACAATCAGCCGTGCTCTTCGATGCAGGTCACGCCGCAAGGCGATCCGATCGCGACTCCGGCGCCGCAGGAATCTTGCGCCGTGATTCTGACGACCGCCGTGCTCAAGCAAAAATCCTCACCCAAGAACGCGACACCCGAGGATTACAAACTTCATGACCTTCACAACGCCGGATCCGCGCAGGGAAAAAATCAGGTCATCTCTTATTTTTCGTTGACCACCGGCCTTCTCGTTCGCTCCACCGAGGACGCCAATCAATCCATGAACGTAACGGTTGCCACTTCCAACGGCTCCAACAGCGTCCACTACTCGATCGCCGCGGAAAGCCACTCCCGCGTCCAGCTCCTCGCCGGTGCTTCCTCCGCTAAGCCCTGAGCTTCCGCTTACTCCGTCCGCCTCCGCGCGATTTTGCCTCTCGGGGTATAATGAACGTTTTGGCAGCCGCTGGATTTCGTTCCAGGAGTCTCCTTCCATGAACTTCAAGCTCCGCAGCAACTACGAGCCTCGCGGCGATCAGCCCGCCGCCATCGAGCAACTCTTCCGCGGCCTCGAAGCCGGCGATAAACATCAAGTCCTTCTTGGCGTCACCGGCTCAGGCAAAACCTTCACCATGGCCAAGCTCATCGAGGCCTCCAACCGCCCCACGCTCGTCCTGGCCCATAACAAGACGCTCGCCGCGCAGCTCTACCACGAGTTCAAATCTTTTTTCCCGGAAAACGCCGTCGAATATTTCGTCAGCTACTACGATTTTTATCAGCCCGAAGCCTACGTCCCTTCCGCCGACGTCTACATAGACAAGGAAGCCACCATCAACGACGAGCTCGACAAATTGCGTATGAGCGCCACCCGCTCTCTCTTCGAGCGCCGCGATGTCGTCATCGTCGCCTCCGTCTCCTGCATCTACGGTCTCGGCTCGCCCGAAGCCTATTACGGCATGCTCGTCATGCTCGAAAAGGGCCAGTCCACTTCGCGCGAAGCTTTGCTTCGCCGCCTCGTGGACATTCAATTCGAGCGCGGCGAAGATCTCCGCCGCGGCACTTTCCGCGTGCGCGGCGATATGATCGAAATCTTTCCCACCTACGATGATTACGCTTATCGCATCGAAATGTGGGGCGAGCAGATTGATGCTCTCCGTCAGATTGACCCGCTCACCGGCGAAGTTCGCGCCGGCGCCGAAGACTTGATGCGCGTTCCCGTCTATCCCCGCAATCATTACGTCATGCCCCAGGAGCAGCGCGATCGCGCCATCGTCACCATTCAGGAAGAATTGTGGTGGTGGAAGAAGGAGCTCGAAAAGCAGGGAAAATTCGTCGAAGCCCAGCGCGTCGTTCAGCGCACCATGTTTGATATCGAAATGATGCGCACTATCGGCTATTGTCATGGCATCGAAAATTATTCCCGCCATCTCAGCGGCCGTTTGCCCGGCGAAGCGCCTCCGACTCTTCTCGATTACGTCCCGCAGGATTATCTGCTCTTCATTGATGAGTCGCATCAGACCGTGCCGCAAGTTCGCGGCATGTTTCACGGCGATCGTGCGCGAAAGCAGACTCTTGTGGACTATGGCTTCCGCATGCCTTCCGCGCTCGACAATCGCCCGCTCACTTTCGAGGAATTCGAGCACCGCCTCAATCAGGTCCTCTACGTTTCCGCCACTCCCGGCCCGTATGAGCTCACGAAATCCGGCGGCACCGTCGTCGAACAGGTCATTCGCCCCACTGGCCTTGTGGATCCGCAAGTCGAGATTCGTCCGGTCAAGGGGCAGGTTGACGATTTGCTCGAACAGATTCGCATTCGCGCCGAAAAACACGAGCGCGTTCTCGTTACCACATTGACCAAACGCATGGCTGAAGATCTATCCGAATATTTTACCGAGGTCGGCGTCCGCTGCCGCTATCTTCACTCCGAAGTCGAAACTCTGGACCGCATCAAAATTCTTCGCGATCTGCGTCGCGGCGAATTCGATGTTCTCATCGGCATCAATCTTCTTCGCGAAGGCCTTGATCTTCCCGAAGTGTCTCTCGTCGCCATTCTCGATGCCGATAAGGAAGGCTATCTCCGCAGCACAACGTCTCTGATTCAGACCATCGGCCGCTGCGCCCGCCACATCGAAGGCCGCGCCATTCTTTACGCCGACCGCCGCACCGGCTCCATGAACGAGGCCATTGACGAAACCAACCGCCGCCGCGCCAAGCAGCTTGCTTACAACGTCGAGAACAACATTACGCCCTCTTCCATCATCAAGTCGGTGGATATGGATCTCGCCCGCATCGTCGAAGCCGATTACGTCACCATTCCCGCCGACGAATCGGAATTGGACGCCGCTGCCTCCAAAATCAAAAACGAAAAGCAGCTCGCCGAGCTTTTGCAGCAGCTCGAAACACAAATGCGCGAAGCCGCCAAGAAATTCGAATTCGAACGCGCCGCCCAGCTCCGCGACCGCATCCGATCCCTCAAACAAAAAGACCTGTCAGGAATGTTTGGAACCGAACCCGCACAGGCAGCCGAATCTGCGAACTAAAAGCAGAGAGACCGGCAGCTTCCTCTTTGAGCCGCCGCTAGACAACTCCCCGTTTTAATTCCTTCAATGGATAGAACGTTCCGCGCCACGTTACGCCGCCCTTCCACAACGTCACCGCCATCGAGCGGGCGATCATGTAACAGAAAAGAATCGCCCCGAGCGGTAGAGTCAGCGCGTAAAACGCGGAAACCCGCCCCGTCAGGTCCACTCCCGCATGCATCACCAGCGCTCCGGCCACCGCGATCCCGCACATTGCGCGAATCCATCCGTGCGCCGCAAATACTCCCACGAACGGCGCCACATTGATCAGCAGCATTCCCGCGATCGCTGCCGTTGCGAAGAGCACGCTGTAGCCAAACGCCGCAAAAAAATTCTTCGTCACGCCGCGAATCACATTCCGCGCTCCGGATTGCCAGCGCACTTTCACGAATCCTTGCGCCATTCCCACAACCGAATGAAATCCATTTTGCTTCACGAGTTTTCCCAGCTTCATGTCCTCCACGACTTCCATCGCCAGCCGCCGGTGCGTTCCAATCGCTTCATAGACGCTGCGCTTCAGCAGTTGGAATACACCGATTCCCGCGTACGCGCCCGTTTTCTTGCTGTTCACGCGGTCCAGTTGATTGGCCACGTGAAACATCATTCCAAAAAACGTCAATATCGTTTTTTCCCAAAATCCTTTCATCTCGATATCCGTCACGAGCGTCAGATGATCGATCCCGCTTTTCTGCGCAATGCTCATCGCTCGTCGTAAGACGCTAGGTTCGAATTGCACATCCGCGTCCGTGAATAGCAGCCACTCGCCCGTCGCGGCTTCATAAGCCTTGTGCAGCGCGTGTGGCTTGCCGAGCCAGCCTTTCGGCAATTCCGTAATGTGCACCGCGCGAAATTGCGGATGCTTGGCGGCGAACTCATCCAGAATTCTTCCCGTCGCGTCCTCCGATCGGTCGTCCACGCCGATGATTTCTATTTTCGGATAATCGAGCGCCGCCAGCGTTTCAAGAGCCGCCGGCAATTTTTCTTCCTCGTCGCGCGCCGCGAAAAGCAGCGAAACACTCGGACACTCCGGTAAATCTGCCGCCTCGAAGTCTTTCACCCACGGAAGATTCTTCTCGCCAAACAAGATTCGCAATGCCTGAAATGCCCAGAAAGCCGCGATGATGGAGAAAACTGCCAGTCCAAATATATGCATCAAAATTGGTATCAAACGATGTCCTCAGGTTATCCTAGCATGTAATGCCGAGGACACTTTCCATTGTAGGTGCGGGGCGCGTCGGACGCGCGCTTGGCCGACGCCTACACGAATTGGGATGGAAAATCGGCGCAGTTGTCACTCGCTCTCAGCCGAGCGCTCGCAAAGCAGTTCGCTTTATCGGCGCCGGCCATGGACACTCCAGCCTGACGCGCCGCGTCCTCGCCGCTGAGGTCATTCTCATTACCACGCCGGACTCCGCTGTCTCTCAAGTGGCGTCGGAGCTCGCTCGCATCGGCGCCGAGGAATTGCGCGATACAATTGTGCTGCACACGAGCGGCGCTTTGAGCTCGGATGCGCTCGCGCCTGTGAAACAGCATGGCGCCGCGATCGGCTCGATGCATCCGCTCCAGTCGTTCAGCGGAGTCGGCGTTCCTCCGCTTGAAGGCCGCGTGTTCGCAATTGAAGGCGATCCCGCGGCGATTCGCGCCGCGCGCCAGATCGTCCGCGTTTTGGGCGGAATTCCTGCGCGCCTCGAGCGATCGAAGAAGCCGCTCTATCACGGAGCTGGTGCGATTGCCGCTGGCGGCGTTCTGGCCTTGATGGAAGCGGCCGTACGCCTTATGACCGCGTCGGGAATGAAGCGCCGCGAAGCGATTCGCGCACTGCTTCCATTAACGCGGCAAGTGCTGGAAAATTTTGAGCGTCTGGGTCCGCGAGCGGCGTGGACCGGGCCGCTTTCCCGCGGAGATTACGAAGTGGTGGCCACGCACTATAAAGCATTGGAAGAATTTCCGGAGCAGTATCGCGAAGCGTACCAGGCCGTCAATCGTCTCGCCGCGGTTGTGCTTGCCTCGGATGAGGAAGCGATGCTCGCCGAACTTGGAAAAGCGGCGGGCGCACGGATCACGAAAGCGAAAGCTACAGGGGGGCTCGGGTGAAACGACTGAAAATTCCAATCGAAAGCACGGCGCTGGCGAATGGGTTGCGAGTGGTCATTGCGCCGGATACGACCGCGCCGGTCGTGACCGTTGGCGTGTATTACAAAATCGGATTTCGCCTCGAGCCGCGCGGACGCAGCGGTTTTGCGCATCTTTTCGAGCACATGATGTTTCAAGGCTCGGCCAATGCGCCGAAAATGCAGCACATCAAGCTGATCAACTCCAGCGGCGGCGTGCTGAACGGCTCGACGCACTACGACGTCACGAATTATTACGAAGCGGTGCCCTCGAACGCGCTCGAGCGCGTGCTTTGGCTCGAAGCGGACCGCATGCGCGCGCTCAAAGTGGACGACGAAAATCTGCGCAACCAGCGCGACGTCGTGAAGGAAGAAGTGCGCGTGAACGTTTTGAACCAGCCTTACGGCGGATTTCCCTGGCTGGATCTGCCTCCCATCGCTTTCCGGAATTGGGCGAACTCGCATAATTTTTACGGCGACTTTGCCGATCTCGATGCCGCCAATCTTTCCGACGTGCAGGCTTTCTTCAAGACTTACTACGTTCCGAACAACGCCGTGCTGCTCATCCTCGGCGACGTGAAGCCGGACGAAGGATTCGCGCTGGCGAAAAAACTTTTTGCCGATATTCCCGCGGGCCCTGCGCCGCAATTCGCCGATCCAGCAGAACCGGAGCAGAGCGAGGAGCGGCGCGGAAATGTCGAAGAAAAATTCGGGACGCTTCCGGCGATGGCTATCGGCTACGTTGTGCCCAAGCGGCGCACCGCCGATTGGTGCGCGATGGCGCTGCTCGATCAGGCGCTGCACGGCGGCCGCGCCGGAAAGCTTTATCGAGAGCTGGTGCTCGAAAAACAGATTGCCGTTGAATTAGACGGCGGCATTGACGACATTTTCGGTTATAACGGCCCGACGCAGATGGTCACTCGCATTCTGCACAAGCCGGAATTTTCCAAGGAGCAAACGCTGGCCGCATTCGATGCGGCGATTCTCGAGGTCGCGGAGAAAGGAATCACCGAGGACGAGCTGGCGCAGCTCAAAGTGAAATGGCAGTCCGATTATTTTTCCTTGCTCGAAAGCGGCCACGGCGGAATGCCGCGCTACGGATTGATGCACCTCCTGGCGTGCTTCACTTTGTTTGACGATGAACCGCAACAGGTGAACACCATTCTCGATGGATTCCTCGCCGTGAAAATTGAAGAAGTGCAAGCCGCGGCCAGGAAATATCTGCGCGGCGAGAATCGCGCAATCGTTTTCCGATCGCCTGTAAACGCCGGCCACCCGGCGGGCGAACAGGAGGCTGCGTAATGGCGACTCGCGCGATGGAAGCAAACCATTCGGTTCCGGGGCTGACTCCGGAGAGGCAAGTGGCGTGGCCCGCTCGGCGGACAGCGCGGCTGGCGAACGGCCTGGAAGTGATTCTCGTCGAATCACACGCCATTCCGAAATTTCATGGCGAACTTTTCTTTCGTTCTGGAAACGCGGCGGCCATCGAACGTGGAGTCAGTCTCGCGGAAATGACCGCCAGCGTCGTGCGCACCGGCACCGCGAAACGGACCAGCCGACAGATTGAAGAATCGTTGCGCGGTCTGGGCGCGGATTTGTCCTCGAGCGCGGGCTCGGATACCAGTGCAATCGCGTTCGCCGGACTTTCCGAATTCGCCGAGCCGCTGCTGGAATTGGTGAACGAATTGGCGCGCGAAGCATCTTTTCCGGAAGCGGAATTCGAGCGCGAGCGGCGGCAGAAGCTTGAAGAAGTGAAGCTTTCGCGCACCGAGCCGGGATTTCTCGCGAGCGAGCGCTTGCGGAAGATTCTGTTTGGCGCGCATCCGTATGCGGAAGTGTCGCCCAGCGAAGAGCAAGTCGCGGCGTACCGGTTGGAAGATTTGCGGGGAGTGTATCGCGATTTTTACACGCCGGAAAATGGCTTGCTGCTTTTGGTCGGCGATTTTCGACCCGATGCGATGCTGGCGAGCGTGGAAAAAGTATTCGGAGCGTGGCGCGGAAAAAAGCCGGAAACGAGTGCGTCGGCCCAGCCAGCCCGTCCGCGCGGACGGCGAGTTTATCTCGTGAACGTTCCAGGCGCGGTGCAGACGCAAATTTTGGCGGGCTGCCACGCGATCACGCGGAAAAGCCCGGACTGGGTCCGGCTGGCGCTGACGAACAGTTTGTATGGCGGCGCATTCAATTCCCGGCTGGTGATGAACATTCGCGAGGACAAGGGCTACACGTACAGCCCGCGAAGCGGCGCGACGGCGCTGCGGCAGCATGGATATTTTTCCGTCTCGGCGGCGGTCCGCAACGATGTTGTGGCGGCTTCGCTCACGGAGATTTTCTACGAGATGGACAAGCTGAGGTCGGTGCTCGTCCCCGAGCCGGAATTGGCGGATGCGCAGAATTATTTGAGCGGAGTTTTTTCGATGGGTCTGGCGACGCAGAGCGGTTTGCTGGGGCAAATCGGCGTCGTGGCGCTGAACGAATTGCCGGAGGATTATCTCGAAACCTACCGGCAGAAAGTACGGGCTCTGACGCCGGCAGATTTGCTGGAAACCGCGCGGAAATATCTGGACTCGGCGAACATGCAAATCGTGGTGGTTGGCGACCGCGCGCAAATCGAAACGCAAGCCGCGCTCTTCGGCGACCTCGAAGTCTTCGACGCGCAAGGCAAACGCCTCAACTGATTCCCAATTGTTATTTATAAAATGTAATAGCAGATGAGTTATACTCTGGCGCATGAGCTGGAATTTTCCGACGCTGCCGCGCATGCCCTTGACTTGCCTTTCTATCCTTGCGTTGAGCCTGGCCGCTTCCATTGCCGTTGCGAATAAGAAGCCGCCGGAGAGGCCGGTGAATCTGAATACGGCGACGGCGGAGGAGTTGGAGCAGGTGCCGGGAATCGGACCGGTCACAGCAGAAAAAATCCTGAAGATGCGCAAGGCATACGGGCCGTTCAAGAGTGTGGACGATTTGCGCGCGATTCGCGGCATCGGTCCGAAACGTCTCGAAAAAATGCGCAAGTACTTGACGGTGGCGAAACCCGCGCCGCGAGCCAAGCCTGCCTCCGCGGCGAGGCCTGCATCCACCAAGCCCGCCAAACGCGCACCAACAGTCCAGCCTTCCGCTCCAGTCGATCCTCCTCGTTTTTTAATGTGAGCAAAAGTCTGAGGTGCAGAGCGCAGAGGCAGAATCATCGCGCGGAGAGCGCGCGACATTGGAAAATTTCTTGCCTGGCTCGGGATGACGACGGGTTGGTGTTTTAAACCACGAGCGAGGTGTGGGGCAATACGCCCCGCGCCAAGCGAGCGAAATCGAGCGAATTGGAGGCGCATTAGATGACCTGGTGAGTGGGGCGAGGATCGCCGGGTTTGGGTTCGTTGAGGCGGAGAGGGACCTGATCGGCAATGGTGATGCCGTAACCTTCGAGGGCGACGACTTTTTTGGGATGGTTGGTGAGAATGCGAATGTCCTTGAGGCCGAGATCAATGAGGATTTGCGCGCCGATACCGCTTTCATGCTGCACGAGGCGCTGGCGAGCGGGTTCGCGATCGAGCTGGCCGCGCTTGTGAATATGAATTTGAGGAAGAGCGCCGGAAGAATCGGCGGAATCCACGGAAAAGCCGCGGCCGGTGTGATGGAGGTAAAGGAAAACGCCGCGATCTTCGCGGGCGATTTTTTCGAGAGAAAGAGCAATCAGCTCGCGGCAATCGCAGGTGGTGGAACCGAAGACGTCGCCGGTGAGGCAATGCGAATGGACGCGAACGAGAGCAGGAATAGAGCCCTCGAGTTCGCCGCGAACGAGAGCGACATGCTGATCGTGGTCCACGTCGCTCGAGTAGGCGATCATGCGGAATTCGCCGTAACGCGTGGGAAGAAGAGCTTCGGCGACGCGGCGGACGTAACGCTCATGCTGCATGCGATAGCGGATGAGATCGGCGACGGTAAGGATTTTCAGAATGTGTTGCGCGCAAAATTCAAGAAGTTGCGGCACGCGAGCCATGGTGCCGTCTTCATTCATGATTTCGCAGATGACGCCGGCGGGAGTGAGTCCGGCGATGCGCGCGAGGTCCACGCTCGCTTCCGTCTGGCCGGCGCGAACGAGGACACCGCCTTTGCGCGCGCGGAGAGGAAACGTGTGGCCGGGGCGGGCGAGATCCTGCGGCTTCGTCTTGGGATCGATGGCCGTGAGAATGGTGATAGCGCGATCGGAAGCGGAGATGCCGGTGGTGACGCCGACGCGCGCATCAATCGCTTCGGTGAACGCGGTGCCGTGGACGCTGGTGTTGATGGGAGACATGAGCGGGAGATGGAGATCGTCGCAGCGCTGCTCCGTAAGCGGGAGACAGATCAGGCCGCGGCCATAGCGAGCCATAAAGTTGATGGCTTCGGGAGTGATTTTTTCGGCGGCCATGGTGAGGTCGCCTTCGTTTTCGCGGTCCTCATCATCCACGAGGACGATCATGCGGCCGTTGCGAATATCCTCGACGGCTTCTTCCACGGTGGCGAAATTGGGTTCAGGAGTCATGAAGTGCCTCGGAGGGATAGTTTAGCGGAAGTGAGGGAGGCAAGCAGCGGGGAATGGAGAGAGGGGGAGAATCGGCGGAGCAAAAGGAAGCGAAGCGAGGTGCGGGAAGTTGGAGTGAGCGGATGAGCGGACTGAGCGGACGGGGGGATGGCCCCCCCTCCCCGTGTTTTTCGAAAAGATGTGAAAAGAAAGGGGATAGAAGGAGGGGTCTGCAAAAGATGTGAAAACAAAGGAGATGCGAGAGAGTGCAAGGTGGGTAGTGGCCGGATCGTGGCCCGTGTTCCGTGAACCGTGAAAACCGCCGACGTACTCCAACCCCCGTGTTTCTGAAAGCTTTGAAAACAAAGGAGATGCGAGGAGGTTTTTGCGGGTCGAGTACCCCCTCCCCCCTGTTTTTTGCAAGAATATGATTCGATGGGAGTTAGGTGGTGGGGGTCTGCGAAGAATATCATTCTAAACGGTTTAGGGGGATGCGGGGCGGGAATGAGGGTGGAAAGCGGCGCGCTTGAGCGGACGGGGGCATACACCCACCCCGGGTGTTTTGGCGAAAGAGTGGGGAACTGATTGAAAGGTCGGGAGATAGGATTTTTCGAAGAGCAAAAGAGTGCGGAAGCGTGTGAAAAGACAGGAGATAGAGGAGGCAAAGAAACGCGAGAAGAGCGCAGGGGAGGGGCGACAGCGAGCTGGTACCGAGAATTCACGTTATTTTATAGCACAAAAGTGGGTTACTGTCAAGGTATAGTACTATACTTAATTTTGGGCGTCATTTTTGCGGGTTGGGAGGGTGAGGGGAAGGTTTGTTGATGCTGCGGGATGCGAGGAGATGGGCAGGGCGTGGTCGAGTGTGGAGATGGAAGTTAAGGTAAAAATTCCGGACGCGGTGGCGGAACTGGCGAAGGCCTGGGCGTGCGCTTTGAGGAGTACGTTGAAGAGATTTTGAGCCAGCAGGCAGGAAACGGTAGCAGGGGAGCAATCGGGCCCAGAAGCGCGGACGAGATCCGGGCCTGGGTGGACAGTTTGGCACAGTTCACGGATAAAATTCCGGCGCTGCCGGAAACGATCACGCGCGATTGGATTTATCAGGAACACGAATAGCGTCGGTCCATTCGATGGGGGATTTAATTGCCATGACCGGCTCCCTCGTTCCTCATAATTTCTGAATCTATCCCTGACTATATTCTCTGTCGCGTCCTTCCGACATGCGAGGACAGATAGTAGAATGAATTTTCACTATGCGGATACTCGCCCTCACGCTTTGCGCATGGATCGGTCTTAGTGTTTTTCAACAGGCTAATCCCCTAAAACTAAGGGAAGCAGAGCGAGAGCCCGCCAGACACAGTCAAGAAAAGACCGAAGCCAACAAAAAGATAGGAGATGGCGCGGTTCTTCGAAACGCCCCGACCGATACCGCCGATACAAAAAGCAACCGGAGAGAGTCCGACAATTATCAAAAAGTTGTGGTCACTGCACCAGAAAAAACGGTCGATACAGTCGAACGGGTTGTCGCTATCGCTGGGCTTATCTGCACAATAGCTCTGACGGTCGTTGGAATTTGCGGAATCTGTGTTGCGATCAAAACTCTGAAAGCCTTGAGGATTCAGGCGGCTATCGCGCGGCGGCAAACAGGGCACATCGCCAGACAGGCCCAAAGCATGCGCTACCAGACTACGCTTTTGCGCAATTCTGTCATCCAAGCAAGGAGGGGTGCCAGGGCCGCAAAGATTAGTGCCGATGCCGCTAAAGCCAGTGCGGATGCTGCAATTGCCGCTGAACGAGCATGGGTCATGGTTTCGCTCGAAAAGGTTCCGATTACGGGCAGTCTCCTCACTTACGGTACAAGTTGGAGAGGGGGAGAAGAATTTCATGGCGCGAGTGTTCGCGTCAGATGCATTTGCATGAATCAAGGGAAAACGCCTGCAAAAATCATCGAAAAGAGGGCAGCCGTTGTTTTCGTAACAGAAAACAGTCCGTTGTCTGACACTCCAAACCTGGATATTGAGACCGTTGACCCCGTCCCCTATCCCCTGCAGGCCTACCCCGGTCCGGGACAGATAGTGGATTTGAGGCTTGATACCAAATATGAAATCTCGGAAAGCGAAAAAGACATGACCTCTTTCTTCGTCGTTTACGGTGTAGTGAAGTACCAGCACCTCTTTTCCGAGCGGATTGTGCAAACCACTTTCGGATACAAAATTAGACTGGACAGCATCCTCGAAAGGCTCATTGAACATCCCGAGTACAATAAGAACAACTAGAATTCCTACGGTCGGCGCAGAACCCGTTCGACGAAAACGAATTGTGCCCCGAAATTAGGCTCTTGACTCAGACTTGGACGGCACATCTATGTCTGTTGGGTTGGCCTGCTCGTATGGTAATAACGAAGTCTTCGAAATGGAGAAATTCAATGCGGCTAACTTTTACCTGCGCCATTGTCGGCTTGGTTTTCGTGGGTGAAATCATGGCGCAGACTCAGACCCCAGCAGCCCCTGAGCCAAGGACGAGGGTGGTGATGCTGGGGACGGGGACGCCGCAGGCGAGGGCGGAGTCGTCGGGGCCGGCGGTGGCGGTGGTTGCGGGTGGGCAAGTGTATTTGGTGGATGCGGGGCCGGGAGTGGTGCGGCGGGCGGCAGCGGCGGCGGAAAAGGGGATTGCGGAGTTGCGGGTGCAGAATTTGAAGACGGTGTTCATCACGCATCTGCATTCGGACCACACGCTGGGATTGCCGGACGTGATTTTCAGTCCGTGGGTGCTGGGGCGGGCGGAGCCGGTGGAAATGTATGGACCGATGGGGTTGCAAGCGATGGTGGAGAACATCGAGAAGGCGTGGGAGAAAGACATTGACGTGAGGACGAACGGATTGGAGCACGCGAACCGGACGGGATACCAGGTGCATGTGCACGAGATCGAGCCGGGAGTGATTTACCAGGACAAGAACGTGAAAGTGACGGCGTTTCTGGTGGCGCATGGGTCGTGGGACGAAGCGCTGGGGTACCGGTTCGATACGGCGGACCGGAGCGTGGTGCTTTCGGGAGATACGGGGCCGACGGATGCGGTGGCGAAGGCGTGCCACGGATGCGACGTGCTGCTGAATGAGGTGTACAGCGAGGCGGGGCTGGAGAGCTTGCATTCGGCGGCGGAGGACAAATATTTTCATGCGTTTCACATGTCGCCGAAGGAGGTTGCGGAGAAGGCGACGGAGGCGAAGCCGGGATTGTTGGTGCTGTATCACCAGGTGTATTGGGGGAAAACGACAGCGGACGACGTGACAGCAGAGGTGAAGAAATTTTATGCGGGGAAAGTGGAGACGGGGAAGGATTTGGAAGTGTATTGAGGGAAGAGAGTGAGAAGTGGGCAGCGAGGAGTGAGTAGAGGAAGTGGCGAGAGGCGGAGGATTTAGGAGCGAGGGAAAGACCGGCGGATGGGGTGGGCTCCTAGAGTTTGCGCAGGGGGGCGGGGAGGATGGCGGCGAGAGAGAATTTGCCTGGGCCGGCGAAGAGGAGGCCGAGAGAGAGGAGGAGTTCGGTGAGAGCGTACTCCATGCCTTGATTGGCGAGGTTGTAGCCGTGAGGCAAATGGACCATGAAGACTGCGCCGAGCATGACGATGACACAGCAGGCGGCGCCGATGCGAAGGAGCGCTCCGAGAAGAATGGCAATGCCGCCCGCGAATTGTGCCAGGCCAACAAGGTAGCCGATGATTGCGGGGGCGTGCATAAAAGCGGCGAAGTTACGCGGGCCGGGACCGCCAAAAGCGCCAAAGAGGATTGCAGAGCCGTGATAGATGAAAGGAAGCGAGCAAGCTAGACGCATGATGAGGAGCTCGAAGTTCAATTCGCGGACTGGATTGGAAGAAAACGAGTTTGAAGATGCCATGTGGATGAGCTCCCAAGCGACGAAGAATATCATGTATCCAAAGAGCCGAGCAAAAGACAAGAGGATTCGGACTGAGAGAGGAGTGGGCGAAAGGTGATCGGAGGGAGCGCGGCTAGCGAAGAAGGATTACGAGAAGATGGAAAATACCCGCGCCGATGAGGGCGGCGCCAGGAAGAGTGAGAATCCAGGCCCAGACGATACGCCGTGTGATACCCCAGCGGACAGCAGAGAGGCGGCGAGAAGCGCCGACGCCGACGATAGCGCCGGTGATGGTGTGCGTGGTGCTGACGGGAATGCCGAAGTAGGCGTTCATCGCGAGAGTGATGCCGCCGGCGGTTTCCGCGGCGAAACCGCCGAAGGGAGTGAGCTTAGTGACGCGCTGGCCCATTGTTTTGATGATGCGCCAGCCGCCGGACATGGTGCCTCCGCCCATGGCGAGATAGCAGCAGATGATGACCCAACTGGGGATATCGTGAGATTTGGCAGTGCCGGTGGCGAGAAGAGCGGCGGTGATGATGCCCATGCCTTTTTGCGCGTCATTGCCGCCATGGCCGAGGCTGAAGAGAGCGGCGGAAAGAAGCTGGAGGCGGCGAAACCAGCGGTCCACTTTTTGGGGGCGCTGGCGATAGACACACCAGGTGGTGAGGACAGAGAGAAGCATGGCAAGAACCATGCCAACTATCGGGGAGATGAAGATGAAAATGACAGGTGTGACCCAGCCGCTATAAATGATGGCGCGAAGGCCGGCGTGAGCGATGGCGGCGCCGCCGTAGCCTGCGATGAGAGCGTGGGATGAACTGGTGGGCAAGCCGAGAGCGAGAGTGATGAGGTTCCATGCGATGGCGCCGAGGAGGCCGGCGAGAATGACCTTCTCGTTGACCATTTCAATGTGCACGAGGCCGCTGGTGATGGTGTGAGCGACGGCTGTGCCGAAGAAAAAGAGCGCGATGACATTCCATGCGGACGCCCAGATGACGGCGCGGAAGGGAGTGAGGACGCGCGTTGAGACGACGGTGGCGATGGAATTGGCGGCGTCATGCCAGCCGTTGGAAAACTCAAAGGCCAGAGTGAGGATGACGACGGTGACGAGGAGGGGGAAGCTAGTCACAGGAGGTCAGGCGGTCTTGATGATGACGCCTTCGATGACGTTGGCGACGTCTTCGCATTTGTCCACGGCAGTTTCGATAACTTCGAAAATTTCCTTCCATTTGATGATTTGAACGGAATCTTTTTCCTCGTCGAAAAGCTGAGCGATGAGAGTGCGGCAGATGCGGTCGGACTCATTTTCGTAGCGATTGATTTCGATGCAGTGTTTCAGGGCTTTTTCCGGAGTTTCGAGGGCGCGGACGGCGGCTTCGACTTCGGCGGTGGCGGAGACAAGAATCTTGACGAAATCCACGGTGCCGGCGCGTACGGAGGAGACGCGGTAAAGGACAAAGCGGCTGGCGGCGGCATCGATGAGGTCAATGACATCGTCGAGCTGGCTGGTCAGCTCGTGAATGTCCTCGCGGTCGAAAGGAGTGATGAAGGTCTGGTTGAGCTTGGTGAAGATGGCGTGGGTGATTTCGTCGCCGGCATGCTCGATGGCCTTGACGATTTGGACCTGCTCGGGGACGCCGGTGTAATGAGAGAGCATTTTGAGAAGGGCTTCGGCGCCTTCGTGGATATTGGCGGCTTGCTTGGCGAAAAGGTCGAAGAAGCCCTGTTCGCGCGGAAGGATGCGCTGCAAAAGTCCGTTCATGATGAGCAACTCTCCCCTGAAGAGTTGAAGAAAGGCGGGAGAAGTGTAACGGAGGGGGGAGCGGGAGGCAAGGAAAGCGCGGAAGGAACTGAGAACGGAAAAAAGAAAGGGCGGCCGATGAGTTGGCCGCCCTTATTGGATTGAGGATTTGGGTCGTGCTGGAAAAGCTTAGTACATGCCGCCCATGCCGCCAGCGCCGGGTGCTCCGGCAGCGGCAGCCTTCTTGTCGTCTTCCTTGATTTCAGCGACGAGAGCTTCGGTCGTGAGCATGAGGCCGGCGATCGAGGCGGCGTTCTGAAGAGCAAGGCGAGCGACTTTAGCAGGATCGATGACGCCCATCTTGACCATGTCGCCGTATTCGGCGGTATCCGCGTTAAAGCCGAAGTTCTCTTCCTTCGAATCGCGGATTTTGCCGATGACAACGGCGCCTTCATGGCCGGCGTTGTGGGCGATCTGGCGAGCAGGCTCTTCGAGAGCGCGCTTGACGATGCCCGCGCCAACCGCTTCGTCATCGTGGAGCTTGAGCTTCTCGATGGCGGTGATGCAGCGGATCAGAGCCGTGCCGCCGCCGGGAACGATGCCTTCCTCGACAGCCGCGCGGGTGGCGTGCATGGCGTCCTCGACGCGAGCTTTCTTTTCCTTCAGCTCGGTCTCGGTGGCCGCGCCAACCTTGATGACGGCGACGCCGCCGACGAGTTTGGCAAGGCGCTCCTGGAGCTTTTCCTTGTCATAGTCGCTGGTGGTGGTGTCAATTTGAGCGCGAATCTGCTTGACGCGGCCCTCGATGTCAGCGGCCTTGCCTGCACCCTCGATAATCGTGGTGTTGTCCTTATCAATGGTGACTTTCTTGGCGCGGCCGAGGTCTTCAAGCTTCACGTTTTCGAGCTTGATGCCGAGGTCTTCGGTAATGGCCTTGCCGCCGGTGAGGGTGGCAATGTCCTCAAGCATGGCCTTGCGGCGATCGCCAAAGCCGGGGGCCTTGACGGCGGCGCACTGCAGCGTGCCACGGAGTTTGTTGACGACGAGAGTGGCGAGAGCCTCGCCTTCGATGTCCTCGGCGACGATCACGAGGGGCTTGCCCATCTTGGCGGTCTGCTCGAGGAGGGGGAGAAGATCCTTCATCGAGGAGATTTTCTTCTCGTGGATGAGGATGCGAACGTCCTCGAGGGCGCACTCCATGCGCTCGGGATCGGTGACGAAGTAGGGGGAGAGATAGCCGCGGTCAAACTGCATGCCTTCCACGACTTCGAGGGTGGTCTCCATGGTGCGGGATTCCTCGACGGTGATGACGCCATCCTTGCCGACCTTCTTCATGGCTTCGGCAATGATTCCGCCAATTTGCCTATCGTTGTTGGCGGAGATGGTGCCGACTTGGGCGATCATGTCGCCCTTGACGTCTTTGTGAAGCTTCTTGATTTCGTCCACAGCGACTTCAACGGCCTTCTCGATTCCGCGCTTGAGAGCGGTGGGGCTGGCGCCGGCGGCGACAGTCTTAACGCCTTCGCGGAAGATGGACTGGGCGAGCACGGTGGCGGTGGTGGTGCCGTCCCCGGCGACGTCGGAAGTCTTTGAAGCGACCTCGCGAACCATCTGAGCGCCCATATTCTCGAGCGGATCCTGAAGCTCGATTTCCTTGGCGACGGTGACGCCGTCCTTGGTAATGATGGGTGCGCCGAACTTCTTTTCGATCACCGCGTTGCGGCCCTTGGGGCCGAGGGTGATCTTCACGGCGTCTGCCAGCACGTTGACGCCGCGGAGAATCGACTGGCGCGAATTCTCACCAGTCACGATTTGCTTTGCCATTTCTATTTCCTCCAGAATTTTGTTTCGAGTTCAATCGCCCGGCGTTCGCGCCGTGGCGGAAAGTTGTGGATCGTTACTTTTTGCCGCCCGCTGCTTTCGCGTGGGCGCCAAGCTTGGCGAGAATCTCGTCTTCCTTGAGAATGAGGAATTCCTCGTCGTCGATTTTGATGTCGTTCCCGCTATACTTGCCGAACAGGTTGCGGTCGCCGACTTTTACATCGAGCTGGATGCGGTCGCCCTTTTCGTTGAGTTTGCCGGCGCCGACTGCGACAACTTCGCCTTCCTGGGGTTTCTCTTTGGCCGAGTCAGGGATGATGATGCCACCCTTTACGGACTCTTTCTCTTCGAGCCGCCGGACCAAAACGCGGTCGTGCAG
>DATEHE010000002.1:0-23432 GCA_035279745.1 Candidatus Acidiferrum sp.
AGTTGTCCTCGTCAATTCCAACCCCGCGACGATCATGACCGATCCGGAATTGGCGCATCGCACTTATGTCGAGCCGCTGACCAAGGAATACCTCGAGGAAATCATTGCCAGAGAGCGGCCGGACGCATTGTTGCCGACCGTCGGTGGCCAGACGGGCCTGAATCTCGCCGTGGAACTTTCCGAAGGTGGCATTCTTGAGAAGTATCACGTCGAGATGATCGGCGCGTCTCTCCGCGCGATTAAAGTCGCAGAAGACCGCCTATGGTTCAAAGACGCGTGCCGCAAAGTTGGCCTCGAAGTTCCCGCTTCCGCGCTGATCAACAACGCCCAGGATGCCATGCGCCTCTGCGAACAACTGGGCTTCCCGCTTGTGATTCGTCCGTCGTTCACTCTTGGAGGAACGGGCGGCGCGATCGTCTACAACCGCGAAGAGTTCTCGGAAGCCATTTCCCACGCGCTCGATGTCAGTCCGGTGCACGAAGTGTTGGTCGAAGAATCGGTCCTCGGTTGGAAGGAATTTGAACTGGAGGTCATGCGCGACTTCCGCGACAACTTCGTGGTCATTTGTTCCATCGAAAATTTCGATCCCATGGGCGTGCACACAGGTGATTCCATCACCGTGGCTCCTGCGCAGACGCTGACCGACAAGGAATACCAGCGCATGCGCGATGCTGCTGCTGCGATCATCCGTGAAGTCGGCGTGGAAACCGGTGGATCGAATGTCCAATTCGCCGTGAATCCAGAAAACGGACGCATGGTCGTCATCGAAATGAACCCGCGCGTTTCGCGCAGCTCGGCGCTCGCCAGCAAGGCAACAGGTTTTCCGATCGCCAAAATCGCCGCCCGTCTTGCCGTCGGCATGTCACTCGACGAAATTCCCAACGACATCACCAAAAAGACTCCGGCGAGTTTCGAACCCACAATTGACTACGTCGTGACGAAAATCCCGAAGTGGCAATTCGAAAAGTTTCCTGGAGCCGACAGCACGCTCGGCACGCAGATGAAATCCGTCGGCGAAGTCATGGCCGTCGGTCGTACCTTCAAGGAATCGCTGCAAAAGGCCATCCGTTCTCTCGAACCAAGCACGCCCTGGCGCGCTCCTACGGAAACGCCCGATTCACTTCTGCGTGAAAAGCTGTCCACCGCCCGGCCCGACCGCATCCACTGGCTTTTGACCGCCGTCGAGCGCGGCCTTCCCTCCGACGAGATTTGCGAGTTGACCAAGATCGATCCTTGGTTCATTCGCCAGATTGAAGAGCTGGTTGCCATGAATCGCCGCGCGTCCGGCGTCACCGTAGAGACTGCTTCAAAGGAATTGCTGCGCGAGGTGAAACGCCACGGCACCAGCGACGAACAACTCGCCCAAATGTGGAAGACGACTCCCGCAGCCGTACGTCTTCAACGAGCGCGCTACGGCGTCGGTCCGGTTTTCAAACGCGTGGACACCTGCGCCGCTGAGTTCGAGTCCTTCACTCCCTACATGTACTCGACTTACGAGGAAGAAGACGAGTCCGATCCTCAGCCGCGTCCGAAGATCATGATTCTAGGCAGCGGACCGAATCGCATTGGGCAGGGAATTGAGTTCGACTATTGCTGCTGCCACGCGGCCTTTGCCCTTCGCGAAGACGGCTTCGAAACCATCATGGTGAATTGCAACCCGGAGACGGTCTCGACCGACTACGACACATCCGATCGCCTCTATTTTGAGCCGCTCACCCTGGAAGACGTTCTCGCCATCGTCGAACGCGAAAAGCCGCAAGGTGTAATCGTACAGTTTGGCGGGCAGACGCCCCTGAATCTCGCGCTCGAGCTCAAGCGCAACGGCGTTCCGATCGTCGGCACCGGTCCGGAATCCATCGATCTTGCAGAAGATCGCCGCCGTTTCGGCCGGTTGCTCGACGAGCTGCGCATTCCTCAGCCGCGCAACGGTACCGCGCTCGTCCCCGAAGAAGCTGCGCGCGTCGCCAACGAAATCGGCTTGCCCGTGCTTGTGCGTCCGAGTTATGTGCTTGGCGGTCGCGCAATGGTCATCGCCTATGATGTGAATACTGTGCAGGAGTACGTTGCGCAGGCGGCACTGATGGGACCGGCGCGCCCTGTTCTAATCGACCAGTTCCTCGAAGAAGCCACCGAAGTTGACGTCGATGCGCTCGCCGACGGCACAGACGTCGTCATCGGCGGCATCATGGAGCATATCGAGGAAGCCGGTGTGCACTCCGGAGATTCCTCCTGCGTTCTGCCACCAGTGAGTCTGACGCCGTCAGTATTGCAATCCATCCGTGATTATACGAAGCGCCTCGCTCTTGCACTCAAGGTCGTTGGCTTGATGAACGTTCAATACGCGATCCAGCGCGACACCGTCTACGTTCTCGAAGTCAATCCTCGCGCCTCGCGCACAGTTCCGTACGTCAGCAAAGCCACCGGCGTTCCGTTGGCGAAGGTCGCCGCCCGCTTAATGGTCGGCCGCAAACTTGCCGACATGAATCTTCCGCTCGTTCATCACAACGGCGTCGCTGAAGTTGCCGTGCACGAATTCTACGCCGTGAAGTCCCCGGTATTTCCATTCAACAAGTTCCGTGGGGTGGATACGATTCTCGGCCCCGAAATGCGTTCAACCGGCGAAGTCATGGGAATTTCCACATCCTATGGCCTGGCGTTTGCAAAAGCTCAGCTCGCCGCGGGGCAGCGTCTGCCGCGCAAAGGTACTGTGTTTCTCAGCGTCAACGACCGCGACAAACGTCACGTCGGCTCCGTCGGCAAAGAGCTTGCCGCTCTTGGATTCCGGCTGGTTGCCACGCGTGGAACTGCTGCCGCGCTCCAGGCCGCCGGCATTGAGGCGGAATCCGTCTTCAAGGTCAACGAAGGCCGCCCGAACATTGTTGACCTCGTCAAAACCGGCAAGATCGATCTCGTCATCAACACGCCGCTCGGCCGCGAATCTTTCTATGACGAAAAATCCATCCGTCGCGCCGCAATTCGCTATAACATTCCGTGCATCACAACGCTTGCTGCGGCCCATGCCGCTGCGCGCGGCATTGCCGCATTGCACGAACAAGGTTCGTCCGTTGCAGCCTTACAGGACTTGCATCGCGGCCAGCTCGCTGCTTCGGAATCCGCGGCGCAAGGAGGCTGATTCGTGGACTTTAGCGGCATCTATCCGGCACTGACGACGCCGTTCAATGCGGAAGGCGAAGTCGATCTCGGCGCACTGCGCCACAACATCGCTCGCTACAATCAGACCTCTGTCACAGGTTATGTTGCGCTCGGCTCAACCGGCGAATCCGTAATGCTTTCCTCCGCGGAGGGCGAATCCATTCTCGCAGCCGTCCGCGAAGCTGCAGGCCCCGGCAGGAAGCTCTTAGCCGGCGCTGGAGCGGAATCCACTGCCGAAACCATCCGCAAAACAAGAATGGCCGCTGACCTCGGCTACCACGCCGCACTGGTCAAGACACCCTACTACTACAAACCCTTTTACAAACCGGAAACGCTGCTCGCTCACTTTCGAAAGGTCGCGGACTCTTCGCCAATCCCGGTTCTTCTTTACTCGATTCCACAATTCACAGGCGTGACGCTCGAAACCCGCGAGATACTCGCTCTCGCCGAGCATCCAAATATCGTCGGAATCAAAGACAGCTCGGGAGACGTGCGCCGGCTGGGTGAAGTGATCGCCGGAGCAAATTCGAAATTTCAGGTAATGACTGGCTCGGCACCCGTCGTTTTTCCGGCTCTGATGATAGGCGCGCGGGGCGCGATTCTGGCGCTCGCTGCGGCTGTCCCGGAAGCGTGCGCGGCCCTCTACAATCTCTATCGCGAGAAGCGCTTCGACGAGGCTCGCGAACTCCAGGCCAGGATCGTTCTTGCTTCAAAGCGCGTTGTTTCCGAAGGTGGCGTTCCCGGCGTGAAATACGTCATGGATCTGCGGGGTTATCGCGGCGGCCTGCCGCGTTTGCCGCTCCAACCCCCGTCCGAGGAGGCCAAACGGTCGATGGCTGAAGCACTGGCTGCGCTCGAGCCTGCGGTAGCGCGGGCCTGAACCTTGGACGCCCCAAATTCTGCTTACCAACCCTGCAAATACCCGTCCATTTGCCTGTGACGTAAAGGCCCGGCTATCATCAAAGAACTCATGCACTGTCGCCCCCTCCCGTTCCGCCTCCTTCCTCATCAGTCGAAGTTGCTGCTCCATTTTTTGGATGACTATCCAAGCGTTTCCCGCTTCTATCCGCAGCCGCCCAAGTTCGAAAGCGTTCTCCAATCCGCAAAGTCCCTCTCCTATCCCGCTGAACGCCGCCAAACCCTGGTAAAAATCCTTCGCCAACAGAACGCCGCCTTTGGCGCGGGCGCGCAAACCGGGAACAATCTAGCCCGCCTCGAGAATGGCGCCGTTGCGATCGTTACTGGGCAGCAGGTTGGCCTCTTCACCGGGCCCGCCTTCTCTATCTACAAGGCGGTCACGGCAATCAAGCTGGCCAAAGAAGTCACCGAGGCGGGGATCGATGCCGTCCCCGTTTTCTGGATGGCTACGGAAGACCACGACCTCGACGAAGTGCGTCACACCACTTTCTTTTCTAACGGCGACTTGACCAAATTCGAGCTGTCGGCTGGAGAAGCCGCTGGAGCCTCCGTCGGCTCGATCCACCTGGGGAAAGCCGTCGAAGAGTTGGTGGATGCAGCCGCCAATCTCCTCAGCGGCGAGTCTGCGGCCGTACTTGCCGATGCCTTGCGCCAATCGTATCGCGCCGAAGAATCTTACGGCAGCGCCTTCGGCAAACTCTTCGCCACGTTGTTCGCCGAAGAAGGCCTCATCCTGATAGATCCGCTGGATCCGAATATTCATCGTCTCGCTGCGCCTGTCTATGGGAAGGCCGTCGAAAATCGCGATGCACTGAACGCTTCGTTGTTGAATCGTGGAAAAGAACTGGAAGAAAGCGGTTTTGAGGCGCAAGTCAAAGTCAGCGCTGCAAGCGCATTGCTCTTTTTCAGCGGTTCGGGAGAGCGCCAGTCCATCAATTTCACGGACAACAAGTTTCACTCCGGCGAGTCCAGTTGGAATTCTGCAGATCTTCTCTCCCTCACGAAATCTGAACCTGAGAAATTCAGCGCCAACGCCATCCTTCGCCCCGTAGTTCAGGATTTTCTCCTTCCGACCGCCGCCTGCATCCTTGGCCCCTCGGAAATCTCCTATTACGCGCAGTCGGAGGTCTTGTATCGCGGGATTCTGGGTCGCATGCCGGCGCTTTTGCCCCGCGCAGACTTCACGCTTCTGGATCCCAAGGCACAGCGCCTTCTGGATGAATACGCCATTCAGGTCGAAGACGTCTGGGCTGGTCCCCAGGCGCTGAAGCACCGCCTGCGGTCTGCAAATCTTCCCGACCCTATCGCACAGCAGTTCGCGGAAGACGCAGCGCAAATCAACAAGATCCTCGAAAAGTGGGGCGAATCCGTCGCGCGCGTGGATCCGACCCTTCAGAGCTCTGTGGAGAACTCGCGAAAGAAGATTGCTTTTCAGCTCGAAAATCTGCAACAGCGCGTCGGCCAGGCCTACGACCGCAAGAACGGCATTCTGACTTCTCACGAGGACTTCCTGAATAACCTCCTTTATCCGCGAAGAGCGTTGCAATCGCGTGAGTTGAATATCCTCCCGTTTCTCGCACGCTGGGGGCTCTCCGGCTTGCGCAAACTAGAAGATCACGCATCCTCCAAAAACACAGGGCAGCACTTCATCGTTCCCGTCTCGTGAGCGGCATCTTTGCCCGGATGTTAAGCTGTATTTGCCACCGCAAATTGCGTCGCGACAATGAAAACTCTTCGCGTCAAAACGAATAAGCGCACGGAATTGGTGGACGTCACCCGTGAAGTCGAAGCCGTTGTGCGCGAATCCGGCGTTCGCTCGGGTGTCTGTTACGTCTACGTTCCTCACACTACCGCAGGCGTCACCATCAACGAACATGCCGATCCCGACGTCGCCAGTGACGTCGAAGATGTTTTCGATCGCCTAGTGCCGCACAAGGGCACCTATCGTCACGGCGAAGGCAACTCCGATTCGCACGTGAAAGCCGTGATGACCGGCAGCAGCAAGACCATCTTCGTCGAAAATGGAAAGCTCGTTCTCGGCACCTGGCAGGGCATTTTCTTCTGCGAATTTGACGGTCCGCGCGACCGCCGCCTGCATATCAAAATCGTCCACGATGCCGCCTGAATCGCCGCGTCATCCAGAGCTTGGCGGCGCGCCGATGTGCTAAAGTTCCTAGTTTCCCCATGAATCTTGGCATCTACATTCAGGTTCCGTTCTGCCAGACGAAATGCACTTACTGCAATTTCCACACGGGTGTCGTCGCGACCTCCCGGTTTGCCCCCTACATCGCTTCTGTTACAAAGGAAGTCCAGCAGCACACGCGCCTATACCAGGCCGCAGGAATTTCTCTTCCCAATGATCTCGTGAACGCAACCGTGGACACCGTGTACATCGGTGGCGGTACGCCAAGCTTGTTGAATCCCGCTGATTTGCACGCCGTTCTCGAAGCAATCCGCAGCACATTCTCTGGCACTCTTACCGAAGTCACGTTGGAAGCCGATCCCGAAACCATCGACGCGTCAAAGGCCGCCGCATGGGCGCGTGCCGGAATCGACCGCGTCAGCTTCGGTGCCCAGTCTTTTTCCGATGAGGAGCTGATCGCCGCTGGCCGCATGCACCGCCGCGAAGATCTCTATCGTGCCGCGCCCACACTTCGCGACGCGGGCATCACCAATATCAGCTTCGACCTGATCGCCGGACTGCCGCGCCAAACTCTCCAGTCTTGGCGCCGATCGCTCGAAGAACTCATCGCCATGCATCCCTCACACATTTCCATCTACATGATGGAAATCGACGAAGGCAGCCGCCTCGGCAGGGAAGTGCTCAGCGGCGGAAAGCGCTACAGCGCCGATGCCCTTCCCAGCGACGAACAAATGGCCGACTCCTACGACTTGGCACAGCAACAGCTCGCCGCTGCCGGATATGTCCACTACGAAATTTCCAACTGGGCTTTGCCGGGTTTCGAGTCGCGCCACAATCTCAAATACTGGCGCCGTGAGCCGTACCTCGGCTTTGGAGCGGGCGCGCACTCGTTCTCGGGCACGCAGCGCTGGGCCAACGCCCACGACGCCGCAAGTTACGTCGCGAGTCTGGAAAATGGTCTTCTTCCGATCGAGCAACTCGAAAACGTCAGCAGCGACCAGGCACTTGAAGAGGAACTCTTCCTCGGCCTTCGTCAGCTTGCGGGAATCGATTGCACCCGTATCGAGAAGGAATATGGCGTCTCGCTCGCTCCCAAGCTACAGCATCTGGCCGCCAACGGTCTGATCGAGCGCGAAGGGGACATCGTCCGTCTCGCGCCCGAGAAACTCAGCATCTCCAACGAAGTCTTCGTCGAATTGTTGCGATGAAATCTCCGGAAAGGGCCATACGTCATGCCATCCAGTGAAGTAACCGTCAGTGCCGTGAGCGATCCCGATCGCGTTGCGCCGATTGCGGGTGTCGTTGACCTTCGCAGTGACACCGTAACGCGTCCTACTGCCGCGATGCGTCGCGCCATGGCCGAAGCCGAAGTCGGTGACGACGTTTACCTCGAAGATCCCACCGTCAATCGCCTCGAAAAGCGCGCCGCGCAAATCTTTGGCAAAGAAGCGGCCCTCTTCGTACCCAGCGGCTGCATGGGCAATCTCATCTGCATCAAGGGATGGACCTACCCCGGCGCCGAGGTAATCTGCGAAGAGCGTAGCCACGTCAATCTCTACGAACTCGCTTCCATGTCCGCTATCGCTGGCTGCATGCCCCGCGTCGCCCGTGGAGAAGACGGAATCCTCACCTGGCCCGCAATTGAAGCTGTCATTCGGCCAAAGATTTATTACGACTCGCAAACCGCGCTCGTTTGCATCGAGAACACCCACAACATGGCGGGAGGCACTCTTTATTCGACTGCGCGGGTCAACGAAATTTGCGACCATGCCCATTCACGAGGACTGAAAGTCCATCTCGACGGAGCCCGCATCTTCAACGCCGCCGCCGCGCTCAAGGAAGACGTCGCGCACATGACGCGCAACGTAGATTCCGTCATGTTCTGCCTCTCGAAAGGGCTCGGCGCGCCCGTCGGCTCCATGATCGTTGGCCCGCGCGAATTCATCGATCGCGGCCGCATTTTCCGCAAAATGCTCGGCGGTGGAATGCGCCAAGCCGGCGTCCTCGCTGCCGCTGGACTCATCGCGCTCGAAGAATCTCCCAAGCGCCTTCACATTGACCACGAAAACGCTCGCCGTCTCGCTGACGTCATCGCCACCATTCCCGGCCTCGAAATCGACGCGCAGCAAATCCGCACCAACATCCTGATCTTCGATTGCAAGAAGACTGGCCGCACCGCCGTTGAACTCTGCGACGCGCTCCACGCGCACAACATTTGGGCGCTCGATGTCGCACCGTATTCCGTTCGCTTCGTGACTCACTGTGACGTTGATCGTGAAGGAATTGAAAAGGCCCTCGTGGTTCTCCGTGACGTTGTTGCGAAGTCTCAAGGGAGGGGTGCGTGAGAAATTCTCTCGTGGTGAAGTTGGTCTGGATTGCGGCAACACTCGCGTTTGCAACCATCTTCGGCAGTCCAGCGCAAGCCCAGGCTCCCTCAGTCAACGTGAGGAAAGCCAAGGAAGCTGCTGCGCCCACCGTTGCGGAAGCCGAAGCCTTCCTCAAAAAAGCCGAAGCCCAACTCTTCGAACTTGGCAACAGCGCGCAGCGTGCAGGCTGGGTCCAGGAAAATTTCATCACCGTGGACACCGAGGGCATCGCCGCGCAGGCCAACGAAGAACTCACGCGCGTCAGCGTCGAACTTGGCAAACAAGCTCACCGCTTCGACAATCTGAAACTTCCGCCTGATGCAGCCCGCAAAATGACCCTGCTCAAGCTCGCTACAATCCTTCCAGCGCCAAACGATCCCGCAAAACAAAAGGAACTCGCGCAGATCGAAGCTTCTCTCGATGGCGACTACGGAAAAGGGAAGTGGTGTCCCAAGGGTGACAACGAGAATTGCCTCGACGTCACCGCTGTCGGCCGCCTCATGGCCAAGAGTCGCGATCCCGAAGAACTAAAGAACGCCTGGGTGGGCTGGCACGCCATCGGCGCGCCCATGCGCGACCGCTACGCCCGCATGGTCACACTCACCAACGAAGGCGCTCGCGAACTCGGCTTCCACGATGCCGGCGACATCTGGCGCTCGCAGTACGACATGCCGCCCGATCAATTCGAAAAAGAAGTCGACCGCCTCTGGGAACAACTTCGCCCGTTTTATCTTTCGCTTCACGCCTACGTCCGCGCCCAGCTCGTCAAGAAATACGGCAAAGACGTCGTCCCGCCGAACGGCCCCATTCCCGCCCATCTTCTCGGCAACATCTGGAGCCAGGAGTGGAACAACATTGACGACCTCATGGACGCGCCTCCCGCGCCCAACAGCTACGACCTGACCAAAATCTTGCAAGATCGCAAGACCACTCCAAAAGGTCTCGTAAAATACGGTGAGAATTTCTTCGTTTCCGTTGGTTTCGCTCCGCTGCCGCAAACCTTCTGGGAGCGTTCGCTCTTCACCAAGCCCGCCGACCGCGACGTCCTCTGCCATGCCAGCGCCTGGGACATCGATGCCAAGAACGACGTCCGCATCAAGACCTGCCTCGACATCAACGAAGAAGACTTCATCACCGTTCACCACGAGCTCGGCCACAATTTCTACCAGCGCGCCTACTCCATCCAGCCTCCGTTTTTTCAAAACGGCGCGAATGACGGTTTCCACGAAGCCATCGGCGACACCGTCGCTCTCTCCGTCACGCCCGATTACCTCAAACAAATCGGCTTGATCAGCGAAATTCCGCCCGCTTCCGGCGACATCAATTTCCTCCTGCAGCGCGCGCTCGACAGAGTCGCCTTCCTTCCGTTCGGCCTCCTCGTAGACAAATGGCGCTGGGAAGTTTTCTCCGGTCGTGTCAAGCCCGAGGACTACAACAAAGCCTGGTGGGAACTCCGCACGCGTTATCAGGGTGTTGCCGCTCCTGTCGCGCGTACTGAATCCGACTTCGATCCTGGATCAAAAACGCACATCCCCGGTAACACGCCCTACATGCGCTATTTCCTCGCGCGCGTTTTGCAGTTCCAGTTTTATCGCGCCATGTGCAAGGAAGCCGGCTACACCGGCCCGCTCTATCGCTGCTCTTTCTACAACAACAAGGAAGTCGGCGCCCGCCTCAACAAAATGCTCAGCATGGGCAACAGCAAGCCGTGGCCCGACGAGCTCGAAGTCCTCACCGGCCAGCGTGAAATGGACGCTTCCGCCATCGCCGATTATTTCGCGCCGCTCAAAACCTGGCTTGATGAACAGAACAAGAAGAACAACAACCCCGTGGGTTGGTAACAACCTGTTATAAAATTATCTTTGGCTGACTATTTCGAATACTTACAGCAGCCGGAGACCGCGTGGACTTCGCCTTCACCGAGGAACAGCAGCAGCTTCGCCGCAGCATCCGTGAATTTGCCGAAGGCGAGATCGCTCCGCACGTCATGGAATGGGACGAAGCCTCCCGCTTTCCTTCCGAAATCATGCCCAAGCTCGCCGAAATGGGTCTTCTCGGCGTCATTTTCCCCGAAGAATACGGCGGCGCCGGCCTCGGCTACATCGAATACGTCATCGCCATCGAAGAGCTCTCTCGCATCGACGGGTCGGTCGGC
The DNA here is from genome assembly GCA_035279745.1 of Candidatus Acidiferrum sp. GTDB lineage: Bacteria > Acidobacteriota > Terriglobia > Acidiferrales > UBA7541 > Acidiferrum. The sequence continues at coordinate 10,736 of DATEHE010000002.1, forward strand.
ATCATCGTTGCCGCCCACAATTCGCTGTGCTCCAATCACATCTTCAAATTCGGCAGCGCAGAGCAAAAGAAAAAATATCTCGCCCCGCTCGCCCAAGGCAAAAAAATCGGCGCCTGGTCGCTCACCGAACCCGAAGCCGGCTCCGATGCCGCTGGCACGCGCACCACAGCCGTCCGCGACGGCAAGAATTGGGTGCTCAACGGGTCCAAGACTTTTTGCACCAACGGTCACTATGCCGACACCGCCGTTGTCATGGCCGTCACCGACAAATCCAAGGATTCTCACGGCATCAGCGCGTTCATCGTTGAAAAGGGAACTCCGGGTTTCAAGCCCGGAAAAAAAGAAAACAAACTCGGCCTCCGCGCCAGCGACACTTCCGAACTGATTTTCACCGATTGCCGCATCCCCGCCGAAAATCTGCTCGGCGCGGAAGGTGATGGCTTCATCGGCAGCCTGAAGATTCTCGACGGCGGCCGCATCTCCATCGCCGCGCTCGGCCTCGGCATGGCCCAGGGTGCGCTCGAAGCCGCCACAAATTACGCCAAGCAGCGCAAGCAATTCGGCAAGACTATCAGCGAATTCCAGGCCATTCAGTTCAAGCTCGCCGAAATGGCCACCGAAGTCGAAGCCGCCAGCCTGCTCGTCTACCATGCGGCCTGGCTCGCAGATAAAGGTAACGCCCGCTTCACCAAGGAATCCAGCATGGCCAAGCTCTACGCTGGCGAAGTCGCCGTCCGCGTCGCCAACGAGTGCGTCCAGATTCACGGCGGCTACGGCTTCATCAAAGACTATCCTGCCGAAAAGTTTTACCGCGACGTCAAGCTTTGCACCATCGGCGAAGGCACCAGCGAAATCCAGAAATTGGTTATTGCCCGCCAGCTTCTCGGCAAGAAATAATAGCTGCATGCCTTTTGGTGGTTGCGCCCAACCTGCGTCCGATCTCCCTTGTCTGTCATCCCGACAGCTGCACGCCGCATTCATCGCGCCCGTTGGCCTCGGATCGATGTTCTCGCAACTTTTCTCTTTTCTATCATTCCGAAGGATACACATCACTTCCATCGCGTCCTTCCATTTCGGATCCACGGTGTCGCGTATTTTTTCTTCTCTGTCATCCCGACAGCTGCATGCCACCTTCATCGCGCCAGTTGTCCTCGAATTGATGGTGCCGCGCCTTTTCTCTTTTCTGTCATCCCGACCGGAGCAGCGCGGTTTTTTCCTGCACGCGGTTTTCGCGTGCCGCGCTGCGCAGCGGAGGGACCTCGGCTTGATCTACAATTCTTGCCTCACCTCGATGAAACACTCACGCTCCAGTGCCAAACTTCAGGTCCTCCATGCCGCCCACTGATTCCTGGGCCGATCAAATCCGCGCAGGCGACGTCCGCTCCATCTCCCGCGCCATCACGGCCATTGAAAATCACTCTCCCGAAGCCGAATCGCTCCTCAAAACTCTCTTTCCTGCGACTGGCCAAGCCTACCTCACCGGCATCACCGGCGCTCCCGGCACCGGCAAAAGCACGCTCGTAGACCGCCTCGCCGCGCACTATCGCGCAGCAGGCGATCCCGTCGGCATCGTCGCCGTGGATCCCACCAGCCCTTACTCCGGCGGCGCAATTCTCGGCGATCGCATCCGCATGCAAGGCCACTTCAGAGACAGCGGCGTTTTCATTCGTTCCATGGCCACGCGCGGATTTCTCGGCGGCCTCGCTCGCACCACCGCCGAAGTCGCTCTTCTCCTCGACGCCGCAGGCAAACGCCGCGTGCTTATCGAAACCGTCGGTGTCGGCCAGGATGAAGTGGACATCGTCCGCCTCGCCGATTGTGTCCTTGTCCTTCTCGTGCCCGGCCTCGGCGACGACATTCAAAACATGAAAGCCGGCCTCATGGAGATCGGCGACATCTTCGTCCTCAACAAATCCGATCGCGAAGGTGCCGACCGCCTCGAAGAGCAGCTTCATGCCATGCTTTCTCTCGTAGCCCCCCGCGATGGTTGGCATCCGCCTGTCGTCCGCACTGTTGCCAACGAAAACAAGGGCATTGATGCGCTCGCGGTTGCCGTCGAGAAATTTCGCGCACATTTCGAGTCCAGCGGCTCGCGCCAAAAGAAGCACGTCGAGCATTGGAAGAATCGCCTTCTCGAACTCCTCGAGTCCCGCCTTCTCGAACAGGCTCTCGGCGGCCGCGATGGCGAATCTCGCCTCAATGCCATCGCTGAAGCCGTCTCCCAGCGCAAAATGGATCCTTTCTCCGCCGTCAACGAACTCCTTCGCCCCGCCAAGGTTGGGGGCTGACCTCGCATGCACCTCGGCGATATCGAAGTGCGTCACCTGTATGCCGGATCGTTTGGCCTCGATGGCGGCGCCATGTTCGGCGTCGTTCCAAAACCTCTTTGGGAGAAAAAATCCCCGCCTGACGCGCGCAATCGCATTCGCCTCGTCTGCAACTCCCTCCTCGTTCGCCATTCCGGCAAAAACATCCTCATCGAAACCGGCAACGGCACAAAGTGGACGGACAAGCTCCGCGACATTTACAACGTTCAGCAAGGCGATCCGCTCGCGGACTCTCTATCCTCCGCCGGTGTCTCCGCCGCGAGCATCGATTTCGTCATCAACACCCATCTCCATTTCGATCACTGCGGCGGCAACACCCGCAATGTTGACGACTGCGCAGTTCCCACGTTTCCCAACGCACGCTACATCGTCCAGCGCGGCGAGATCGAACACGCCCTTCAGCCCACCGAGCGCGACCGCGCCAGCTATTTCCCGGAAAACGTCGCTCCCATCTCGGAAGCGAAGCAATGGCAGCCCGTCGAGGGCAACATCGAGATTTTTCCCGGCATTTCCGTCGAACGCATCCCCGGCCACAACGCCGATATTCAAGCCGTCAAGCTCACCGGCGGCGGCAAGACCATCGTCTTCATTGCCGATCTTTTTCCCACCCGCCATCACCTTCCGCTTCCGTGGATCATGGCGTACGATCTTTATCCGCTGCAAACGCTGGAAACCAAGCGCAAATGGCTCGCAAGCATCGTGCAAAATAATTGGATCGTCGTTTTCGGTCACGACCCCGATCATCCGGCCGCAACGCTGCACGAACGCGACGGCAAAATTGAAGTCGAACCGGTCGATTTGAACCAATAATTCAGTTGGAGAGGCGAATGCCCAAAGTAGCGGCAAAGAAGTCGAAGGCAGCAAGCAAAGCGCAGGCCACCATCGGCATCATCGGAGGCAGCGGCCTCTATTCCATGGCTGGACTAACCGACACGCGCGAGGTCGCGGTCAAAACTCCCTTCGGCGATCCTTCCGAGAAAATCGTCATCGGCACCTTGGAAGGGAAGCGCGTCGCATTTTTGGCCCGCCACGGCCGCGGCCACCGCATTCTGCCCACCGAAATCAATTTTCGCGCCAACATCTACGCCATGAAGCTTCTCGGCGTCGAGCGCATCATCTCCGTCAGTGCCGTCGGTTCCCTCAAGGAAGATCTTCGTCCCGGCGAATTTCTCATCGTGGATCAATTCGTGGACCGCACCAGGCAGCGCGTTTCCACCTTCTTCGGCGGCGGCCTCGTAGCCCACATGACTTTCGACAAACCCGTCTGCGGGCAGGTTGCGGCCGTCCTTTCGGATTCCTGCGTGCATGCCGGCGTCAAAGTCCACCGCCGCGGCTCCTACGTCTGCATCGAAGGCCCGCAATTCTCCACCCTCGCCGAAGCTCACATGCACCGCCAACTCGGTTTCGACGTCATCGGCATGACCAACGTCACCGAAGCCAAGCTCGCGCGCGAAGCCGAACTCTGCTATTCCTCCATCGCCATGATCACCGATTTCGATTGCTGGCATCCCGATCACGAATCCGTCACCGGCGTGCAAATCATGGCCACCCTCAGCCAGAATGCCGACAACGCGCAACGTGTTCTCCGCCAAGCCGTCAAAGAAATGCCCGCTCAGCGCACATGCAAATGCGGCTCAGCTCTCCGCAGCGCGCTCATCACCGATTTAAAGCTCGTCCCAGCTCCAACCAAGAAACGCCTCGCCGCCATTCTCGCCAAATATGTCTGACCTTCGGCCGCCAAACGAAACTCGTCATTCTGAGGGCGCGACGACAGTCGCCGCCCGAAGAATCCCTCCGTTTCCGTTCGCATCGCAACTGAACATAGCCTGTCATTCCGACCGGAGCGCTGCCGCAGGCAGAGCGCGCGGAGCATCGCTTCCTTCACGAGCTTTGCGTGCCGAATTGCTCTCTCCCCTCTTTTTGGGGAGAAGCGAACCTATTTTGTTCATTGAAAAACAAAAAGAGCACTGTCATTCCGACCGGAGCGCTGCCGCTTTTGCAGCGCGGAGCGGAGGAACCCTGGCGCGCTCTAACGCATTTTCAGGTCCATTGGGATCAAGAAAGCCTTTGTTCTCTCTGTCCTTACCTTGCATCACCCAAGGAGAAACCTTTTAACCATGTCTCTTCTCGTCGTTGGTTCCGTCGCGTTTGACGCCATTGAATGCCCCTACGGCAAGGTTGACCGCATCGTCGGCGGCGCCGCAACGTACTTCGCCGTAGCGGCCAGCTTCTTCTCGAAAGTAAATCTCGTCGCCATCGTCGGCGACGATTTCACGGACCTCGACGCGAAAATCTTCAAGGGCCGCCCGATCGACACCGTGGGCCTCGAACGCGCCACCGGCAAATCTTTTTTCTGGGCCGGGCGCTATTCCGAGAATCTCAACGAGCGCGTCACGCTCACCACCGATCTCAACGTCTTCGCGAACTTTGATCCCAAGCTCCCGGAATCCTATCGCTCCTCCAAATTTGTTTTTCTCGCCAACATCGCGCCCGATCTTCAACGCGGCGTTCTCAAACAAGTCAAAGGTCGGCCTAAACTCGTCGCTCTCGACACCATGAATTACTGGATCGAGCGCACTCCCGCCGAACTGCGCGAAACGCTCAAGCACGTCGACATTCTGATGATCAACGATTCCGAAACGCGCCAGCTTTCGAGCGAACACAATCTCCTTCGCGCCGCTCGCCACATTTTCAAAATGGGTCCTTCCGCACTGGTCATCAAGCGCGGAGAATACGGCGCCATGCTCGTGGACAAAGAAGGCGTCTTCTGCGTGCCCGCATTTCCCCTTGAAGAGCCGCACGATCCCACTGGCGCTGGCGATTCCTTCGCTGGCGGCTTCATGGGCTATCTCGCGAGCTGTGGAAAGCAGAACGACGCCGCGCTCCGCCGCGCCATGGTCTACGGCTCAGTTCTCGGCAGCTTCGCCGTCGAGCAATTTGGTCCAGACCGCCTGCGCAAACTCAAGAAATCCGAGATACACGCCAGGGCACGCCACTTCGCGAAACTCACTCAATTCACCCTCTAACGGGTAAAATCCTGCTCAGGCTCGCGGCGCTCCACGCCGTTTGCTTGCACATGCTTCCCTTAACAACCGTTACCTATCGTCTTTTATGGGCCGCTCTGATCGGTGCCGCTATCGGCGTTGAGCGCAACGTCCGCCGCAGGCCTGCCGGCATGCGCACGAGCATGTGTGTCTGCATCGGCGCCGCTCTGTTTACGATTGTCTCCGTCGAAATCGCCAAGCTCACTGGTGACTCCAGCCCCACGCGCATTGCATCCAACATAGTGCAGGGTATTGGGTTTCTGGGCGCGGGGGTGATTCTGCGCGATCGCGGAAGCGTTGTGGGCCTCACCACCGCTGCCACAATTTTCGTTGAAGCCGCAATCGGCATGGCGGCGGGCGGCGGCCTCTATAGGGTTGCCGGAATTTCCGGCATTCTGGTTCTCGGCGCCCTTGTCGCCATGATCCCGGTTGAAAATCGGCTCAATATCAAGCGCCGCTACATGCAATTTAAAATTGTTGCGGAAGATCACGTCAATGTTCTTCCCGATGTTCGCAAGGTGTTCGAAGGCCTGGCCGTCAAAATAGAAGGTCTTGTGGTCACGGCTCAGGAGAATGGCCAGGTCATCACGTTCGATGCCGACGTGAGCCATCATCAGCAAGATAAAGCGCTCTTGGCGCTGACACGCCCTGGCGTGACGTGCGAGATGAAGCCTTCTGAAAGGCAGTACGAATGACGCCGCAGGTTTCATCCTCGCCGCGCCTCACCCTCGCAAAACCGAAAGCTCTCTCGCAGGGCGCGCACGTCGCTGTGTTTTCCCCGTCTTCTCCGGGCGAAGAGAGCAAGCTTCAGGCGGGCATCGCCGAGTTGAAAAAACTCGGCTTCGACGTGCACGCTGGCGAGCCGCTCCGCTCCGAAGGCTATTTTGCCGGTTCGGCCGTGGATCGCTTTCGGCAATTCGCTTTGCTCGCGCAGCGCGAAGACGTCTCTGCGCTTTTCGCAGCGCGCGGCGGCTATGGTTCAACCTATCTGAATGAGATGTTTTTCCCCGATGCGCTCAACCAACCCAAAATCGTGATCGGCCACAGCGATCTCACTTCGCTGCAAAGCCTTCTGGCGAATTGGTACGGCTGGATTACTTTCTATGGCCCGATGGTCGCGGCCGGCTTTCATGCCGGCGACTCCGCGCCAAATGGCTACGACCGCAAATCTCTTCTCGAAGCTCTCACCACGACGCGCGGCGGCTGGAACGTGGGCCTTCGCGGCGAAGCCCTTTTGGCGGGTACCGCCGAAGGACTTGTCGCTGGAGGCGCGATGACTCTCGTCGAAGCTACGTTAAAGACTCCGTGGGAAGTGAACACCGAAGATGCAATTCTTCTCCTCGAAGATCGCGCCATGAAGCCCTACCAAATTGATCGCGTATTGATGCACTTCAAGCAAGCGGGAAAACTCGAGAACGTGCGCGGAATTGTTCTCGGCGAGTTTCCCGAATGCGAGCCGCCCCTGCCCGGCAGCCCGACGGTGCGCGAAGTGTGCGAGCGGATTCTCGCGCCTTTGAAAATTCCTATCGTATACGGTGCCGCTGTCGGGCATACCCCACGGCCGATGCTGACGATTCCTCTAGGCATTCGCGCGCGGCTTCACGCCCAAGGCGAAAGCACACTTGAATTTCTCGAACCGGCGGTCACGCAATGACTTCGAAAAAGCACGTTCACGTAATCGGTATCGGCGGTTCGGCCATGGCTCCGCTCGCGGGCATGCTTCGCGAACACGGTTTCCACGTTACCGGCTCGGACGCTGGTGTCTATCCGCCCGCCTCCACGCTGCTCGAAAATCTTGGCATCCCATATTTTCATTCGTTCGATGCCGCGCACCTCAATCCGCGGCCCGATCTGGTGATTGTTGCCAACATCATCGCGCGCGGAAATCCCGAGCTCGAAGAAACGCTCGTCCAGAAAATTCCATATCGCTCCATGCCGGAGACTCTCGAAGAAGTATTTTTGCCCGGCAAGCATTCCATTGTGGTGAGCGGCACGCACGGCAAAACGACGACAACGGCCATGCTTGCTTGGATTTTTCATTCTGCGGGCAAGAGCGCGACATTTCTTGTCGGCGGCATCGCAGAAAACTTCGGCAAGAGCTACGGCCTGGGCTCCGGCCCGGAAATGATTCTCGAAGGCGACGAATACGAAACGGCTTTTTGGGATCGCGGCCCAAAATTCTTTCACTATCATCCCGACGATCTCATCATCACTTCTCTGGAATACGATCACGCCGACATTTATGCCGACTTCGATCTCTATCAGCTTGCTTTCAAGCGCCTCGTGAATCTCGTTCCGCGCAACGGCCGTGTGGTGATTTGGGGAGACACGCAGGATTCCGGGCCCGCTCTTCGCGCTGCAGCGGCAAAGGCTTTTTGCCCGGTGATCACTTATGGCTTTTCCAAGGAATGTGATTGGATTGCCAGCGAGCCGCGCGTGGAAGGTAACGGAATGCACTTCACTGTCGCACATCAGGGGAAGCGCTTCGGCGAGTTCACGCTGAATGCTTCCGGCAAGCACAACATCCTGAATGCGCTTGCGGCCATCGTTGTTGCGCAGGGCCGTGGAATTTCCGCTGCGCCGATCGCAGAAGCGCTCGCGAGCTTCCAGAGTGTGCGCCGCCGCATGGATGTGAAAGGCGAGCCGCGAGGAATTCTGGTGGTGGACGATTTTGCGCACCATCCGACCGCCGTGCGAGCCACCATCGAAGCGGCTCGCGGACGCTGGCCGGGCCGCAAACTCTGGGCTATTCTCGAGCCGCGCTCCAATTCCATGCGCAGGAAAATCTTTCAGGACTCGCTGCCGCAATCGCTGGCGCTTGCGGACGAAGTGATTCTTGGCGGTGTATTTCGTGCGCAGCAACTCGGTGACGAAAATCGCATGGATCCGGAGTCGGTCGCGGAATCCGTTCGCGAACTCGGCAAACCGGCCACCGTGATTGCGGGTTCCGACGCCATCGCCGACCATCTCGTCGCGAACGCGCGCGCTGGTGACCTTTTGCTCATCATGTCCAACGGGAGCTTCGACGGGCTATGCGAAAAACTGATGAAGAAACTGAATTCCGCCGTCGAAGAACCGGCTCCGGTTCGCTCGCGCTGATGAATTCTTTTCGCCGCTTTCTCCATTTCGCTGCTTTTTTGTGCGCTGCTTTCGCTTTTCTTGCTGGACCTGCATTTGCCACCATTCATTACGAAATTTCTCTCGCGCATCCCGAAGAACATCTGTTTCGCGTCACGATGACGATTCCCGAGGTCCACGACGAAGTGACCGTGCAGATGCCTGCGTGGAATGCGCTCTATCAAATTCGCGACTTCGCCAGCCACGTGCAGGATGTGACTGCGGACGTGGACGGCTTCAAGAAATCCGTGACGAAACTCGACAAGCAAACGTGGATGGTTCGCGGAACCGGAACGGTGACGATTCGCTACGCCACGATGTGGGACACTCCCGGCCCTTTCGGCGCGCAGCTCAATTCCGACCACGCTTTCATCAATCCCGCCATGATTTTGATGTACGTTCCGAGCCGCCGCTCCGAAGAGGAAGATATCGCTTTCGCAAATCTTTCGGATCGTTGGAGGGTCGAGAGCGCTGGCCACCTGCTTGAGGTTCACATCGGCCTAGCGGGTACTGGTTATGCGATGACTGCGCCAAACTACGATACCCTTGCCGACTCGCCGATCGAAATCGGAACGGCCACGACATTCGAGCTCAAGGATATGTCTCCGCCAATTACAGTGGCTGTTGACGGGGACCATTGGAGCCAGGATCGGGTGACGGATGAGCTGGAGCGCATTTGCAAATATGAATTGAAGCTGATGGGCGGCGCGCCTTATCCGCACTACACATTTATTTTTCACATTGGCAAAGGAGCCTACGGCGCGGGCGGAGGTATGGAGCACGCGAACGGAACGGCCATCAATATCGCTTCGGACGAACGGCTGGCTGGTGTTTCCGCGCATGAATTCTTTCATTTGTGGAATGTGAAACGCATTCGCCCGGCTTCGCTTGAGCCTGTGGACTACACGAAGGAGCAATACACACGCGCTCTTTGGTTTGCGGAAGGCGTGACCAGCACGTATGGCTCGTTCACTCTGGTGCGCACAGGCCTTTGGTCGAAAGAGGATTTTTACACCGATCTCGGCAACCAGATTGACGAACTTGAATTGCGGCCGGCCTACCAATGGCAAAGCGCGGAACAATCGAGCCTCGACGCGTGGCTTGAAAAATATCCGTGGTACAACGGCCCGGACTTCAGTGTCTCCTACTATACGAAGGGACAGGTGCTCGGAGACCTTCTCGATATTTTGATTCGCGACCGCACGAATAATACGAAGAGCCTTGACGATGTGCTGCGCGCGATGAACGAGGATTTCGCGAAGAAGGAGAAACCTTATCGCGACAGCCTGGATGTGCGCCTCACCGCGGAGAAAATTGCGGGAGGCTCCTTCGAACAATTCTTCCAGAGATATGTTGCGGCCGCGGACCCGATTCCATACAACGACATCCTGACGCTCGCCGGCCTGGAACTGAAAAAATCGGAAGTGACTCGCGCTGCGCTCGGATTCGAAGGATCGAGTGGGACAGGCAGCGCGATGGTGGTCCGCTCCGTGGACGAGAATAGCGCTGCGTGGAACGCGGGGCTCCGGGAGGGAGACGCAATCGTTTCCTGGGATGGCGGCAATGCGCCGCGCTCGGCACAATTCTGGGTGGCTCGCAGAAAGCCGGGAGAAATCCTGAAGCTGGAAGTGGTGCGCAGCGGCCAGCCGATGCAAATTCAATTTTCGCTTGGCGAATCGCAGGAAATTCATTGGACGATTGCCGAGCTGCCGCACGCGAGCGAAAAAGCGAAACGCATCCGCGAAGGCATGCTGAAGGGCGAAACGCAACAGCAGGGCGGGGCAACGGCGCACTGAAGTATTGCATGCGCGGCAGCAAGCCGGACGGTAACAGAAAAACTTGACGGCTTGCGCCGGATTAGCGAAAGTTTTTCTCCACAGATGCTGCGAATGGTCTTTGTTGCGGTATTTCTCTCCCTCTACTGCGTGGTGGCGGGGATCCCGCTGCTTCTCTTCACAGTGATTTTTCGCAATTCGACGGCGCTGTACTGGGCGGGAGTGCGCGGCACGATGTTTTTTGTGCGCGCGGTGGGAGTGAAGGTAAAGATCGTGGGGAAGGAGCGCATTCCTCCGGGCGCATGCCTCTTTGTGGCCAATCACACGAGCTCGGCGGATGCTCCAGCAGTGGTGGGCGCGATTCCGCGACGGATCGCAATCCTGCTGAAAAAATCGCTCTTCAAAGTGCCGATCGTGGGGCAGGCTTTCACGCTGGCGCATTTCATTCCGGTGGACCGGTCGCAACACGACGCGGCGGTCGCAGCGCTCGAAAAGGCGACGGAGGCTTTGCGGGCGGGGCACTCCTTTCTCATTTATCCCGAGGGAACGCGGAGCGACGACGGGCGGCTGCAGAGATTCAAGAAAGGCGCCGCGGTGATGGCCATTCGCGCCGGCGTGCCCATTGTGCCGATGGCTTGCTCCGGAGCGCACCGGATCATGGAGAAGCGATCGCTGGTGATTCACCCCGGGACGATCCTGGTGGAATTTCTGGAACCGATTGACGCTTCGAAGTACACGGTGGAGCAGAGGGAAGAACTGCTGCAACGGGTTCATGACGAAATGGCGGCTGGACTGCCACCGGACCAGAGGCCGCTGGATTTTGCGACCGGCTGAGTTCACAAACTGCTGTCTGAGAACGCAGGCAGGAGTGCCTACGCTACATTGCGCGGCTGAGTTGTTCCATTCTGGGAAGAATTGGGTGCCACCCCGGTTGTTTTCGTAAGAGTGGCAAACAAAGGACTTACGAGAGCGGGAGTTCGTAAGAGTGGCAAATACGGGACTTAGCTAGCGGCAAAAAGCCGACAGTTTACGACCGACAGCAAAGCATCCCACACGATTTGATTGAGATTTGGGCGGAGATTTGTACAAGGCGGATCATAGCACAATAGCATTACTATGTCAATAGAATACTAGAACGTTATTGTTAGCACATCAAAATGTCCATTGGAATTAGCACGTGATTTGTCCGCCGGATGTGGTTTCGCCGGTCTCTGTGGTGAGGAGGGGTGATGGGGAAAATCCCGCGGGGGGTGCGGGATTTTCCGCGGCGAAAAGTTCGTTGGGCGGGCGGGGAGCCACATAGCGGCCCACGAGGTGCGGGCCGTAGAAGATGCTGAAGTTGCCGTCCAAGTGTTGGCAGACCAGCACCCGGCATTTGGCCAAGGTGCCGCGCCAGGGCGTTTTTTCGATTTGCAGAACGCGGTTGGCGATCTGCACGGTGTTGTCCTGATGGACCACACGTTCTGACTGTACGCTGAAAATGCGGTCCAGAGGCTGACCCGCGAGGGGCACGAAAGCGGTTTGCGGTTGAGCGGGAGGGACAGCGAACTTGCGATTAAACTCGGCGATATAGTGCTCGCGCAAGAAACGGTTGGCTTGTTCGCGGGTGGTGATGCCCCGCAAACGCAACTCCTGTGGCAAACGGTGTTGCCAAGTGGCGAAGTTTCTCTCGCTGCGGCCGCGCGCTTGCGGCGAATAGGCGGGAATCATTTCGATACCCAGGTCGCGCATGGCGCGGCCCACTTGGGTGAGCCGCTGGCGATCGACGATCTCGCCTTGTTTCGGCGTCAGCCAGAAGTGGCTGCCGCGGTCGCTATATAAAGCGCAGAAAATGCCGTGGTTTTCCACCACTTCGCGCAGCGCGGCCAGCACCGTCCAAGTGGATTCCTGTTCCACCAGTTGCGCGTAGTACACCGTGCTGCTGGCATCGTCCAGCACCACCAGCAGATCGTCAAACGGTCCCGCGCCGAACCAACGATGCGTGCTGGCATCAATATGCAACAGCATCCCGTTCATGGAACGGCGTTCGCGGCGGCGGCGGTGCGGACCGCGTTGGCGTGCGCGAAGCACGAGTCCGGCTTCTTGCAGCAAGCGTTTGATGCAGGTGTAGCCATAGGGAATAGCGTGCTGCTCGCGCAACTTTTCATGAAAATGACGCACACTGAAATCGAAATATCGTTCGCGATAAAGCGCAAGGATCTGTTCGGCGATATCCCAAGGCATTCGTTTCGCGCTGGGCCGGTTGCGTCGGCCATCCAACAGGCCGGCAAACCCCTCCTGCTGGTACCGACGGACAACCCGGCGCATATGCCGCGCGGTGTAGTGCAGAATCCGTGCCGCCTGCCAGAAGTTCAGTTGTTTCGCTAGCACGCGCAAAATCACTTCCTCGACTCGCATCGCCCGCTCCCGGACGGCTGCTGGATACTCGCTCATG
>DATEHE010000003.1:0-105967 GCA_035279745.1 Candidatus Acidiferrum sp.
CTAACCCCTGTATTATCCGCACTTACGAGATCTCCTCCCATAACCCCTTTAGAATCCGCACTTACAGGAAGCCTGTCTGTAAGCTGTTTAGAATCCGCACTTACGCACCCCCCTCGGATCTGCGGATTCTAAAGGACTTACCATCCCCAATTTTCCCTCGTAACCCCTTTATTTTCTGCACCTACAGGCCCCCTCGTATCTGCGGAAAACAAACGACTTATAACCCCTTTAGAATCCGCACTTACAAAATTCCCGCCCGCAACTCCTTTATAATCCGCACTTACAAAAAACAGGGGGGGGTATCTCCCCGGGTACCCCAACCCCCGCCCGCCGCTCTCTGGTTTGTCCACTGCTCACCACCCACCACTCACTTTCTTCCACGGGACACGGGTCACGGAATTCTGGTTACGCACTACCCACTTTGCACTACCCACTACTCACTCTCCCCTACGCTTTCCACTGTCAGCTCTCGACTGTCAGCTCTCAGCTTCCCCTATTCCCTTTCTTTTCATCCTCTCCCGCACTCTCTTGGACTACCCACTCTGCACTCTCCGGACACACCTCTCCCCGCCAAGCGGGGCTGCTTGCCCAATTTTTATGAGGAACTTTTTGTGCTAACTTCGGCGCCGTTCGCGTTCTTCGGGAGCTGCCGCGATTCCCATCCGACGCAGTTCGTCAGCGTAATATTTCCGGTACAGCACGTCCCACTCCTCGCTGCCTTCGAGGATCTCTTTTTTCTGCGACGTGATTTTCTTCCGCACTTCCAGATCGGCTTTTTCTTCTTCGCGCAGCGTCCCCGTCAGGATCTGCACCACTTGCTGCCGGATCGTGTCGCGGTCTTCCACAAATTCCACATCATCGCTCGCCACCAGCACGTCCGTGATTTGATGCGAGAGTCGAACAATTTTTTCGCGGCTCAATCTCATTCTTTTTATTTGCCCCTGAATTGCATTCGCGCCGCGCACTCCATTTCGCGCCGCCGCGCTGCTCGATCGAAATTCGCTTGCTCTACTTCCCTTTTCGCTCGCAATAACTCCGCGTTCGCATCGCAATCTGTCTCACCGCAGCACAAGCTTTCGGTCGCGCGCCAGGTGCGCTTTCACTTTCTTGTACATCTCCTGGTACGAAACTCCGGTGCGCCGCATTTCATCTTGCCGGTCCGTCAGGATTTGCCGCACTTCTTCGTTCAGCCGGTCCTCGACGGTCACCTCTTCCATCATTCGCTGCCGCAGCCGCAGCGTCACCGCCTCGGCCGCCTTCGTTTCAATCAATTTCCCGTCCACCAATTGCTTCACAACCTCTGTGGCCATGTGGGCCACGTAGTCCCGCGAGATCAGCATCGCTCGAAGCGTCCTTTGATGTTATGCAAAGGAAAGAGTTTACTGGGTGCGTCCACAAAGTGCAAACGCGGCCTAAAATCATTCTCGCGCCTCTCCGTCGAACCGCCAATTTCAGGATTGTTCAACGCAAGATTCGGGCGCGCCAATCTTGCGCCGCGAATGGCTCGCGGCCAATCGCGCCGCGCTTTTCCATCGCTCAATTTCCTCGCGTTGACGCTCAGCTATCCTTCCTGTACGATTGTTTGGTTGGGGCGGTTAGCTCAGTTGGTTAGAGCGCCTGCCTTACAAGCAGGAGGTCGCAGGTTCGAGCCCTGCACTGCCCACCATCGCCTGTTCGCGATGCGCGGCACCCGGGGTTTTCGCGAAAGTTTTGCATCGCAAGCCGCGCTTTTCGCTCCAGCAATTCCGGGAGCGGCTCGGCTGAAACCCGGCGATCTTCAGCGCGTTCCGTTTTCCCACCGCGGGGACGTAGTTCAGTTGGTTAGAACGCTGCCCTGTCACGGCAGAGGCCGCGGGTTCGAGTCCCGTCGTCCCCGCCATACTTCATGGAAGCAAGCAGATAGAATTCCGGCTACAAATTTCGGCTCATGGAGAGATCGAGCAACTGGGCTTTCGCATGAGACGGCCAATGTTCTCGGCCAGGATTTGGACTGTCGATCTGTGCATCCGCATCAAGCAATTGCAGCAGCTTCGCCGTGGAGAGCGCGCCAGACCGATCAATCACTGGATCGCGGCACGCTCGAACCGACCGCCCTATTACCGAATTTTTCGCCAGGTACCGAAAATCTGCGGCGCGACAAGCTCGGAGGAGAGCACAACGATGGAGCGAGGCTTGAGTGTGTAAACCGAGGACGCAATTGCGGAAGCACGACCGAGATTGACGATGTCGGCGGGAGACGGAAGAGCAGTGTCAATCAGGCGAAGCCAAGGGCCGGCATCGAGAATTGCGGGAAGCTGATATTCGAGCGGCTCCCACCAGCCGTTGAACATCAAATGCAGTCGCCGGGCGCCGCGAAAACTTGCCGTCGTGGCGGCCAGGCAGTGGGAATCGTCGGACCAATCCGGGCGATCGAGTTCAATGCCGTGCCAGCGAATTTCGCTTTTCGACAAAAATTCGGCGAGGCTGGCATTGGAATCCTCGCTCCCGGACTGAAAGTGCAGGCGAAAGCGAATCAACTCCTGAACAAAACGAAATAATTCCTTGTTTTTCTCGACCAGGCTCCAATCAAACCAGGAGAGTTCATTGTCCTGGCAGTACGCGTTGTTGTTGCCAAGTTGCGTGCGACGGACTTCGTCGCCCATCAGAATCATGGGCGTGCCGACGGCAAGGAACGTGGTGGTGAAGAAATTTTTGAGCTGGCGAATACGGAGTTGCTCGATTTCGCGGTCCTGGGAGGGGCCTTCCGCGCCGCAATTCCAACTGCAGTTGTAATCCGTTCCATCGCGATTGTGCTCGAGGTTGGCCTCGTTATGTTTTTCGTTGTATGAAACGAGATCATTCATCGTGAATCCATCATGGCAGGTGACAAAGTTGACGCTTTGTTCCGCGCGGCTGCGGCGCTCTTCGTAGAGATCGGGACTGCCCAGAAGGCGCGCCGCCAATTTGCGGACCATGCCGCGATCGCCTTTGACGAAACAGCGTACGTGATCGCGAAAGAGACCGTTCCACTCCTCCCAATCGCCGTTGGAAAAATTTCCCAACTGATAGGCACGTGTATCCCAGGGCTCGGCGATGAGCTTGGTGCCAGCGAGGAGCGGATCCGATTCCAAGTCTGAAAGAACAGGTGCGCGCGGAGTAGGATTCCCAGATTCGTCGCGCGAAAGAATGGAAGCGAGATCGAACCGAAAACCATCCACGTGCATGACCGAGACCCAATAACAGACGCTATCGCGGATCAGGCGGCGGACGACCGGGTGATTTGTGTTCAGAGTATTCCCGCAGCCAGAATAATCGGTATACTCGCCCGAGCCCTTTTGAAGAATGTAGTAGACGGAGTTTGCCAAGCCGCGATAGCAGAGTGTTGGACCTGTTTTCGGTCCCTCAGCGGTGTGGTTGAACACCACGTCGAGGATGACTTCAATTCCGGCGCGATGCAGGGCCTTGACCATATCTTTGAATTCTTCAATGCAGCCTAGGGAATCTTCTCTTGAGCTATAGGCTTGATGAGGAGCGAAAAATGAAACAGGGCTGTATCCCCAATAGTTGGAAAGGCCGTGCGCTGCATCCTGTGAATCGAAATAGAAAACAGGTAGAAGCTCGACGGCGGTGACGCCAAGCGCCAGCAGATGAGGGATTTTTTCGATGACGCCCGCAAACGTTCCGCGCTTCTCTGTGGTGACGCCCCCGCTCGGGTGTTTGGTGAAGCCGGCGACGTGCATTTCGTAGATGACGGTTTGCGAGAAAGGACGGTGGAGAGGCGAGTCACATTCCCAATCGTAGCGCCTGGATTCCGAAACAACATTTTTCAACGCTGTCGCGGCATTGTCACCCGGGCGACTCGCGGCAGCCCGATCATAAGTGCCTCTTGCCACACATCTCCCGTAAGGATCGAGCAAGACCTTCTCGGAGTCAAAACGATAGCCGTTTTGGGGATCAACTGGCCCTTGGGCGCGGTAGGCATAGATTTGCCCGGCGCGCAGGCCGGGTAGAAACACGTGCCAATAATCGGAGGTGCGGTTGTTGACGGGATCGAGGGCCACCGCGCGAGATGGAGCGGAGTCGGTAGCCTGGTCGAAAAGGAGCAACTCCAAAGAGGTAGCGGAATTCGAGAAGACGCTGAAATTTACGCCGCCGTCCTGAGGCGTGGCACCCAGCGGAAAGCTCTTGCCACGGTGGGCATAGTCGAGCATACGAAGCGGAGATGAGCAACTCACCCACCAGGAAGGAGGAAGAGGCGCAAGAGGCGGGCAACTGTTCCAGCTTGAAACAAGAAGTGTTAACTGATTCGCAATAGCTCATTTTCATGAAAGAGAACGAATTGACAGGGCAACATTTCGATGCGATGTTGTGACTCCCTTCCTCGCGGGATTGATCCGCGTTACGTTTCCAATCACAAATGAATGGTGCGAGGGACTCGTCGAAACGGCTTCCCATCAAAAACTTAGTAGTGTTCCGACATGCAATGCCAGCCATGGAGCATTGACGGCGTCTCGCGTCTTAATAAGGAGAGAGTCCGTTGATTAAAAATGAAGCAGCACCGGTGAAACCGGCAAAAGTTTCAGCGAATGCCCATAATCCTACTCCAGAGGAAATTGCGGTGCGCGCGCACCAAATCTTCACGGAACGCGGCGGCGAGCCAGGTCACGACCTGGAAGATTGGCTTCGGGCCGAGCGGGAACTCTCGCAGAACGGCAAGAATTGAGACCGGATCGAGTAGAGCCAATTAGTTAAGGGGCAGCAAATGAAACCGGTCTCGACGTTTACCGTTCAACCGGCGCTGCCGGAAGCGCTGCGGCCGTTGCTGCGGATCGCCTACAACCTGCGTTGGAGCTGGGATCACGCCGCAATTGATCTGTTTCGCCGGCTCGACCGTGACGGATGGGAGCGTTGCAACCGAAACCCTGTGCTGCTCTTGGGAACGTTGCAGCAATCGATTCTCGATGCGGCCGCGGCGGATCCGTCGTTCCTCGCGCACCAGCGGGGCGTCGCTGAAAAACTCGACAACTACGTCAGCGGAGAAGGAAGCTGGTATAGCCGCGAACATCGCGAGCAAAACGGCCTTTTGGTGGCGTACTTTTCCGCGGAGTTTGGAATTACAGAATGTGTGACGATTTTTGCGGGCGGCTTGGGAGTGCTTGCGGGAGACCTTTTGAAAGCGTCGAGCGACCTTGGACTGCCTCTGGTCGGAGTTGGCCTGCTGTACCAGCAGGGATACTTTCGCCAATACCTGAACGCCGCGGGCTGGCAGCAAGAAGCATTCGAGAAAAATGACTTTCATACCTGGCCGATCCAGCCGATTCCCAATGTCGTGGTTCGTGTGCAATTCCCCGATGGAATGGTCACCGCGCGGGTCTGGAAGGCCAATGTAGGAAGAATTCAACTTTATTTGCTGGACACGGATGTACCAGAAAATTCCGCGGAGCATCGCACCATCACGAACCAGCTCTACGGCGGCGATCTCGAAGCCCGGCTGCGGCAGGAAATTCTTCTCGGGATCGGCGGCTATCGCATGCTCGACGGGCTTGGGCTGCGCCCGACCGTCTTTCACATGAACGAGGGCCACTCGGGATTCCTCGCGCTCGAGCATGTCCAACGGCTGATGGAAAACCGCCATCTGTCGTTCGACGAAGCGAGACAACTTGCGTCTTCGAGTCTCATTTTCACCACTCACACGCCGGTACCGGCGGGGCACGATTACTTTTCTTCCGGACTAATGGGTCGGTATTTCTCGAGTTATTGGGAACGACTGGGCATATCGCGCGATGAGTTCTTGGGATTGGGGCGACAGAACCCGGGAAATGGGAACGAGGAATTCTGCATGACCGTGCTCGCTTTGCGCTTGGCCTCCTTCAGCAACGGCGTGAGCCGGCTGCATGGACAAGTGTCGCGAGCGATGTGGAGCCGGATTTGGGACGAAGTTCCGGAACAGGAAATCCCGATCAGTCACGTAACAAACGGAGTTCACTTTCGCACGTGGGTCTCCAACGAAATGAATCATCTCTACGACCGCTACCTCGGACCGAAGTGGCGTGAAGAACCCGCGGACGCGAACCTGTGGAAACAAGCGGAGTCCATTCCCGCGGCCGAATTGTGGCGTACGCATGAGCGACGCCGGGAACGTCTGGTGTCCCAAGCCAGGCACCGTCTTCGTGAACAATTGCTCCGCTGCGGAGCTTCCAGGGCCGCGGTTGATGCGGCGGATGAGGTTCTAAACCCGGAGGCGTTAACAATCGGATTTGGGCGGCGCTTTGCATCGTATAAAAGGGCAACTTTACTCTTGCGCGATCCGAACCGGCTCGCTCGAATCCTAAATGATGCGTGTCGCCCCGTGCAGATCATCTACGCGGGCAAAGCACACCCTAAAGACCATAGCGGCAAGGGACTGATCAAAACCATAGTGGATCTGGCGGCAACGCCGGAGTTCCGGCGAAAAATGGTGTTTCTAGAGAACTACGACATGGCGATTGCCCGTCACATGGTGCAGGGTTGCGACGTCTGGCTAAACACGCCGCTGCGCCCGGAAGAAGCCAGCGGCACAAGCGGAATGAAGGCACTCGCTAACGGAGTGCTGAATGTGAGCACACTCGACGGCTGGTGGGACGAAGCGTGGTCCATGGGAAGACAGAGCGGCAATGAAGTTGGCTGGGCCATTGGAAACGGCGAGATGTATAGCGATCGCCGCGAGCAGGACCAGGTGGAAGCAGACGCACTATATGACTTGCTGGAGCACGAGATCGTTCCGGAATTTTACGAGCGGCGCGCCGATGGAATACCGGCGAAATGGGTTGCAAGAATGAAGCGGTCCATTTCCACATTGGGCCCGGAATTCAATATGCACCGCATGGTAGTGCAGTACGTGAATAACTACTACGTGGTGGCGCATGGACGATTTAAGCGTCTCGAAAACGAAAATGCCGCACGCACCAGAAACCTCGCCGCGTGGCTGACGCGCGTGCAGGCTGCGTGGCCGGGAATACTGGTGGAATCCGCTGAGCGCAGCCTGATGGAAATTCACATGGGAGAGCAGGTTTCAGTGACTGCGTCTGTGTTTTTGAACGGGCTATCGCCTGACGACGTGCGCATGGAAATTCTTACAGGTCCATTGAATGGAGACCAAGAAATGACGGACATCACGATCGTTCCCATGTGCGCTTGCGAGGTAGACGAATCCGTCAATCACGTATTTATCGCAACGCTTAGGCCGTCCGGCCGGAGCGGCTTGCACGGGTATGCGGTGCGCATTTTGCCGCGGCATGAAGACATTTTGAATCCGTTTATTCCGGGCATGATCGCCTGGGCGAGGTCGGCATCACCCGTTGCCGAACTGCAGCTGCGTTGAGTTTGCGGCGCCAGCCATCCGCGCGAAAGTTCCAAGGACAAATCTCTTTCGACTGTGGCGCCGGTGGGAACTGGTCTGTCGACTTGTCTCTGTCTAAGCGTTCCTTAGTGCGCGCTAGCCGCGGTTCGGGCTGAGGGCTGTTTGAGCCAGTCCGCGAAGCGTGTTTTGCTGAGCCGCGCGTCTTCGCCAGGAATAAGCGTTCTCTCGCTGACCGGGATTCCGTAATACCGGGCGTGCGGATCGGTGACAACTTCGCGCGAATCCTTGAATGCCTTTAACCCCTGCCGAACGAGCTCGTCAAGATGAAACTTCTCCGGCCCCCCAATTTCCAAGGTGCCTTTGATAGGCTTGCTGACCGCAACCTGAGCGAGGGCACTAGCAACGTCCTCCGCCGACATTGGCTGGATGAGCGCCGAAGGCAATTTCACTTTGTTGCCTTCCGTGGAAAAATCGGCAATGCCCCGGACAAATTCAAAAAATTGGGTAGCTCGAACAATGGAATAGGGGATGGGAGATTCCTTGATCAGTTTTTCCTGGGCGATTTTGGCGCGGAAATAGCCGCTATCGAGCATGCGTTCGGAACCGACGATAGAAAGTGCAACGTGGTGTCCAACGCGCGCAGCTGCTCCGTAGGTCAAGAGATTGCGTGTCGAGGTCTCGAAGAAATTCATTACCGCCGTGTCTTCCCACGACGGCGCGTTTGTTACGTCAACGACCACCGCGGCATCCTTCATTACTTCGGCAAGCCCTTCGCCGCTCAGAGAGTTGACGCCGGAATCGGGCGCCGCGGATATAGTTTCGTGCCCCTGCTCGCGCAACTTGTCGACGAGTCTTGCTCCGATAAGCCCACTACCGCCGACGACTACGATTTTCATTACGGCCTCCAGAATAATTGCCTTTTGTGCTGCTTCCCCGCCTCTCGCAATCGCATAGACCGATCAAAGTGCCGGTTTGTGACACGGGAACGGCCCGAATGATCGCTAATTCGCATTTTCTTTATACTTGGATGCTAGCCGGGCGGCAGTGGATATAGAAAAATGGGGCGAGTTCGCGGCCGCTTCCAAATCCGCCAAAACAGAACTCGCCCCGATTCACTAACTCTGTTTGTTCGTCTGAAACATCCAACGCACGCCGAACTGGTCGTTCAATGCCCCGTACACGCCAAAGAAGACTTCCTTCAGTGGATCGGTTACCTGCGCGCCCTGGGAAAGTTTATCGAACGCGATTTTCAAGTCCTGAAAGGTTCCGCCGCTGAGGAATAGACAAACGGTATTACCTCGGACTGGAGATGCATTTGGGGCGAGCCAGTCGGAAGCGGAAATGTCCAGGCCGCCGCTTTGCAGCTGGGCATTTAAGACTTTCTCCTGCTGGAATGCCGGCATGTGTGCGCTGGCGGGAGAATCCTTCACCTTCGTGAGCCGCAACTCTCCGCCGAAGACGGACTTGTAAAATTGCATGGCCTCGCCACACTTTCCATCGAACAAGAGGTACGGGGTCAGTTTTGTCATGTTATCTCCTTGGATTTTTGGCAACTTAGCGGCGGCAAGCAGGCGACAGGGCAATGCTGCCAATGCCGCGGTCGAAAGCCCACTATGAATTACGCGGCGGCGAGAGATTTTGGTGGCATTTGACACGGTCGTCCTCCTTGGCTGCTGGTGCTTGGCGATCGGAGCCTCGCAGTTGCGCTTCCCAAGGCAAGTCGGAGCGGGTCACCTCTTCTCGACACCCCTTCGAAGGAATTTTTTGAAAATTTACGCAGCCAGGAGCCGGAGCGGCCTTACACTTGCGTGATCGGAAGGCCCATCGCGGCGGGTGGGGCTAGCGGTTCGGACGGTTGCGCGCTGATTTGGAGAGAAGAAATTCCTGAAATACGTTCGCGACAGCCGTCTCGCCGATCCGGATTAGCGCCGTCGAGAACACCACTCGCGCACCGTTGCGTTGAGGGCCAGGATAGTACAAATTTGCGAGCCCACCCGTGGCAAGGGCTCCGCCGATGTTCGAAAAATTTGGCTCGAGGCGTCCGTTATCTCCATGGGTGATAACCGAGCCGGCCAAGGCGTGAAACAGCCGGGCGCGCACACTTCCCCTCCCCAGGTAGTAATACCGGGGATCCTGCTTCAAGAGTGAAGGCAAGACCGCGCTTCCGATGTACGTCCCCACAAAAACGTCGGCATACGACGCGCCGTATCTCTTTGCGTATCCGCTCGCGCCTTGTCCATAGCCGCGCCACTGACCGTTGGCCTGCTCGATTCCCGCCACGGCTCCGACTGCGGTCAGCGTGAACGGATCCGACGCCGACTTCCATGCAAGCTTGAATTTCAGCTTGGTGCTGAGTGGCGCAGGGTGAGGTTCGTAGGTGACGTAAAAATTCGGAATGACCTTGAAAAGCCGCTGTTGCTCTTCCTCTTTCACCTCGTCTTCGGCCATTTCCTGCGAGGTAACACCCACATGGACTTCGGTAACTTGTGTCGCGACGGTCAGCTTGATGCTGGGCAGATTGCAGACCTGCCCTGCATCGAGAGTTTCATAAAGAACCTGAGTCGCAAGCCCCGGGGACGTGATCGTCAGTTGAAACATTCCCGGGCTGAGATCCGCAAACGAGAACTGCCCGTCGCCGTCCGTTTGGACTTCGAGGCTCCCGGTTTGCCCTTCGCGCGCCAGCGTGACGAGCGCCGCGCCGACGGGCGTCCCAGATTGATCAATCACTTTCCCATTGATGCTGCCGAAAAGTTGCGCGTCCTTGTTTTCCGCACTCGACTGCGTGTTCTGTTGTGCGTTCGGCTGAGGGTCCGGTAGCACGCTTGGCGGAAGGGCTTGCAGCACGTTTTGTTGCGTGTGCGCAGCCAAGGGGATTTGCCCCAGCACGCGGCTGTCCGCTGGGATCGTTGACGATTGTCCTGCTTGCGTCGCGCACGGCAAAATGCACATCAGCGCGCACACACTCACCCAAACAAAACGGCTTTGAGCAAGTCCGTGGTATTTTTGGATAGCTCCGGCTTCCATCACTGTCCTCTGCCCTTTCTGGACTTTTTATTCGAAACTTCCCGTCACGCCCTGGAACCCGTGGCTGGCCTGCTTCAGCAACCACTTCATCACGCGCGCGATGTCGTAGCAGTAAGCGACGTTGTAGCCGAGCGTCGAAAAGCAATTCGGCTCGCAGCCCTGCTTCATATCGCCGAGCTGTTTGAGATCGAATTTCTGTTTGCCGACGCTGCCCCAGTCGTATTTTGCGTTGTACATCGGGAAGCAGGGAGCGAGAGTGCCGTCGGTCCGGATGATCAGCCAGTTTTGCCCGGCGCGGCATCCCCAGTGTTCTCCCACGCCGCGCATGAAACCCTTCATGTTTTGAAGCCGTGGAATGGAGTCCACCATTTTGTAGCCGTGGCGCTGCTTGTCGATCAGCCAGTCGAGAAGATCGTCCACCATGGGAAAGTCCTGCGGGCGAATGTAGGTGTCGTTTTCATGCAAGTGTGTAAAGTGCGATTGCTCCATCATCGGCGCTTCGTTGATGTGGAAAGTGATGGAGATGCCGTGATCGTGAGCTATTTCGACAAGCTGCTTGACGTCATCAATGTTGGTCCGGCAGATATTGGTGTTGAAAAAGACGGTATAGCCGTGGCGATACTGGCGTCGCACAAGATAGTCAAAATTGCCGGCGACATGCTCAAAGGCTTTCGGCAAACCGGGTTTTTGCTTGATGGCGTCCACGGCAAAATTGATCGTCGCGATGCCCGCGTCAGCGAGACGGTCGGTAACTTCCGGGCGTAGCAAACGCGCGTTGGTCGCGAGATAAACCCAGAAATCCTTTTTTGCGGCGTAATAGATGACCTTGTGCACGAAGTCCGGGCGCAGCAGAGGTTCTCCGCCGGTAGGAGCGAGTACGCGGCAAGGAGTCGACTCCAGCCAGTCAATGGCCCGGCGGGCGGTGTCTTCCGTCATGCCCTTTACGCGATTGTCGTAGGACCAGCAATAGTGGCAATCCAGGTTGCATTTCCACTCGGTGAACAGGTAGGCGATGATAGGTTGAAATTCGCCGGGGAGAACGCGCGACTTGAAGTACGGCACCATCCAGCCGCGCATGGTTTTCAAAATGCGAGAGACGGGCCAGTGCCTTTTTCCAGTGCTCAGAACCTGGTCGTGAGCGGCGATATCGTCCATATCCAACTCGTGGAGCAATTCCGGATGCTGCGGAAAAACCGGGACGGGAAGCGCGACGGGATCATTTTCAGGATGAGGCTTGGGCCTTTCCGAAGGCTGCTGGAGCAGATCATGAAGCGGAACATCGAGACGGAAAGGCTGAGCAGGAATGGTCGGGAGAACTTGTTCCACTGAAGACATTGTGCACACCTCAAGCGTTAAAGGTTTTGTCCGCGCGCTGGCACCGCCAGAGCGAGGACTATTCGCCAAATTTGACCACGAGCCGTTCAGACCTTCGCGCCGGGGTTACAAAAGCCCTGAAGGTACAGCAGCGATTCTTTGGCTACGCACACTTAGATAGAAGAGCACGGGGAGCAGATACATAAAAAATGCATAAAGCCAAAACTGAATAAATAAAATTTAGCGAGCTGGTTCGAATGGGCGACGCATCTCTTCATAGATACCGTCTAAGCCTTAAGGACCGCGTGTGACGAACTTGTTGGAACTGGAATCGTGGCTAAAGTTGCTATTTTCCAGCTTTGGAGGCCTTGGACTTTTCGGTGCGGCGTTTCTGGATTCTTCGTTCATTCCCATGCCGCTCGTCTCGGATTTATTGCTGATGGAACTCTCCAGCCGCCATCCAGCGCGGATGCCCTATTACGTAGCGATGACAGCCCTCGGTTCGTTGGGAGGATGTATTTGGATTTACTGGCTGGCGCGAAAAGGCGGCCAGGCCTACTACCGCAGGACACAAGGACGCGCACCGGGCAGAATTTACAAATTCATTCAAAAACATCCCATGGCGAGCGTGTTTCTGCCAGCAGTGGCGCCGTTTCCTGTACCGTTCAAACCATTTGTCATTGCGCAGGGAGCATTCCAAGTGCCCTTTGGAACATTCGTGGTGGCGACGCTCAGCGGCCGGGGACTGCTTTTCTTTTTTGAAGGGTTTCTGGGCGCGCGGTACGGAGAAGCGGCGAAGCAACTGCTCGTAACTCAGAAATGGACATCGGTCGCAGTCGTACTCGCGATTATCGTGATTATTGTACTGCTCCGACGTACATCGCTCTTCCGACGTGCGCAATATTCCTAAACAGACTGAAGCGCGCGAACGTGGCCTTCGATTTCCGCCGTAATCTCATCGGCGTCCTGGCCAACTGCAAACTGAAGTGGCGCTCCGATAGTTACCTGCACTTGACCCGGGCGAGCGAGGATGCGCTCGGTTTTCTTCAGTTCATACAAGCCAGACAAATGCATTGGCACGACGGGGATGTTCAACTGTTTAACGAGCAGACCGATCCCGGAGCGAAACGGCAAGATTGCGCCATCGGTGGTGGTTTGGCCTTCGGGAAAAATCAGAATATTCCAGCGGCGATCGGCGAGGCTGCCCGCAAACGCAAAACTCTGAAGAAAACCGGATTTCTGAGGCAACGGGAAAACATTGAAGAGGCCAGACGCGAGGTAGTAGCGCACGTGCTCGAGACAGCGTTCGAACCAGTTCAGGTTCTTCGACGGACGCCGCATTCGGGCAAGCCTTTCGCCTCCCATCGCCGTCGCAAGCCGGTTCCGGAAGCGCGCCGGGAGAGCGGGCAAAATCCAAGCGATATCGAGATAGGTCACATGATTGGACACGACCAACACAGGGCCGCGCAAACTGCGTAGGTGCTCGCGGCCTCGGACGCGGGGCGCCGCGAGAAGATACGTCGCAGGCCGAGCAAGTAGGTAGTAGACGGCGAACCGGAGCGCAGTAACGAGCTTGGACTGCGGCCACGCCGGATAGACGTGCTCGACGGTGGAAGGTGCGCCGGTCGCAATCAGCTTCTCGATCTGCTGAATTGTGGCGACGTCCTGGAACTTGGCCTCGTTCAAATCAACCTGGTAACGCTCTTCCAGAATGCTCATCAACTCGACTCTGTCGAGCGAGCTAAGCTGTAAGTCAGCTTCGAGACTGGCCTCGTTGGCCGTCGACGGGACGGCTCGCCCTGTAATGCGAGAGACAAGCGCGGCAAGCGAGTCCCCATTGGAAGCAGCCTTAGACGTGCCTGAGGCGACTGAGCTAACGAATTCGCGAATCCGCGGAAGAATGGGCTTCTGCGTCGCGGTCCTTGGAAAGTCATTTTCCGGCCAAATGAACCAGCGGCGGACTTTCTGATATTCCGCAAGCGATTGATTGGCGCGGTCGACAGCAATTGCGGCTTCGGTGGAGCTCGATCCGGAACCGTTCATCAACAGCAGGGCGCACGGCTCCGAATTCCCTTCCCGTTCAATGCCGATGACAACACAATCGCGGACATGGGGCTGGATGCGCAAAGCCTTTTCCAGGTCCTCCGGGTAGACATTCATGCCCGATGAAGTAACGATGACGCTTTTCGTGCGGCCCTTGAAGTACAAACGGCCGTTGCCGTCGCGCTGCGCAACATCGCCGGTCCGGAACCAGCCGTCCGATTCCGCCAGCGATTGTACCGCTCCTTTGCTGCGATACGATGCGGCCACGTTTTCTCCGCGAACGAGAATCTCACCGTTTTCTTCAACACGCACTTCCATGCCGGGAAACACTTTACCTATGGAGCCCTGCGCCGAGCGGAACGGGTGATTGAGACTGATGAGCGAAGTCGTCTCGGTCATGCCGTATCCCTGAATCACGGCATAGCCAAGACGATTCCAGAACTTTTCGGCCGGCTCCGGCAACGCGGCTCCGCCGGAAATGAAGGCCCAAAACTTCCAGCCGAGTTGAGCGTGAATGCTACGAAAACGCCACCAACGTCGTAGAAAGTGTTCTCCGTCGGCGGCTCCAAAGCTTTTTTCAAACTTCTCAATTCTCCCCTTGGCTTCCTGCTGGCGCTCGATGTGGCGCTGAAGCGATTCGATGAATCTGGGGACGGCAACGAGAACGGACACGCGCTGGCGCTTTATTGTGGCCGACAAATCCGCAGGCCTAAGCGAATTCATAAACACCACCGTGGCGCCAAGCAGCGGGGGAATGAATAGCCCCAGCATTTGTCCGAAAACATGGCTAAGCGGAAGCAAATTCAAGAAGCGAAGCGGATGGAAAAGCTTTTCGTAACGGAGATATTTCTGAATCTCGCGCTCCATCGGCTCGATGTTGGCCAGGACGTTCCCATGAGAGATGACCACGCCCCGTGGCTCCGCCGTGGTTCCCGACGTGAAGATGATTTCGAGCGTGTCGGTCCGCGAGAGAGGCGGCGACGGATACGGTGACGAATCGTGCCGTGCGATGAGCGTGCACAGCGAGTCGAAGGAGATGGATGGGATGCTAGCGATTTGCTGATTTTCGCCGCCCTTGATCAGAAGCTTGGCGTCTACTTCGCTGGCTACCCGGGCTACGAACTGCGGAGAAGATGATTCGTCCAACGGAACGATGACGACACCGCAAAGCAAGCAACCGAGAAACACGACGAACCACTCCGCCGAGTTTGCCCCCCATATGAGCACGCTATCGCCCTTTTGTACGCCGCGAGACTGCAGTTCTCGCGCAAAGCGATTCGCTTGCTCGGCGATCTGCCCGTACGACCAGCTTTCCATGCGATAGCCGACGCGTTGGCGGACGGCCACTTCCGCGCCGTGCGCCGCGTAATTCGCAACAAAACTAAGCAGTGACTCGTTGCCCATCTGGAGCATCTACTTCGAGGGAATGATGTGGGCCAGAAACGTACCGCCCACAGGATTGGATAAGTCAAGCGCACCATGGGATACACAGGAAAAATCGTTGCCATCGGCGCCGGCATCTCCGGCTTGGCGTGCGCCTTCCGCCTGAAGCAACTCGGCGTCCCCTGCCTTGTGCTCGAGGCGAGTGAGCGCCCGGGAGGAGTGATTGCAACCATCCGCAGAGACGGGTACTTGTTTGAGATGGGCCCGCAATTTCCGAGATTCCCTGCCGCGCTTTGGCGCCTCGTTCAAGAACTGAATCTGGAACAGGAATTTGTCGCCGGCGATTCGAAGGCCAAGCGGTACATTTTCCAGAATGGAAGTCTGCATCCGGCTCCGTTTTCGCCGGGTGGCCTGATTAAAACCAAACTCGTAGGTCTGAAGTCCAAAGCGCGGATTCTGTTTGAACCGCTGCGGCACACGCGGCCCCCGGAAAATGAAGAGAGCCTGGCAGATTTCGTCGAGCGAAAATTCGACCGCGAAATACTGGAGAACATTGTCGATCCGTTCGTCTCGACCGTTTTCCTGGGTGATACGAGCAAGATGGGGATGGAAAGCGCGTTTCCGGCGCTAGTGGAATGGGAGCGGCGGAGCGGAAGCCTGTTGCGCGGAGCGCTTAGTGCGCGGAAAAACAGGCGCAATGCGCCAACACTAGGCGATGACTCGCGATCGTCAAGTTTGGCCGAAACATTTCCTTCGAACGGGAACGGCCACGCCAATGGCAGAAACCTGCACGTTACGGATGCGCTGCCAACGCTCGGATCTTTCCGGCGTGGGATGGCGACGCTTCCGGAAAGGCTTGCTGAAGAGCTCCGAGAAGCGATCCGCTACAAAGTGCAAGTCGAGACTGTACGGCCCCGCGATTTAAACAACGGGCGATGCGGTGCCGGCTGGCACTTAAGGCTGACTGACGGCCAGGAAATCACCGCAGAACACTTGGTGATCGCTGTTCCCGCGCATGTTGCGGGGAGTCTTCTGGAACCAAGTACCCCGGCACTAGCAAGACATCTTCTTGCGATGGAGTACGCGCCAATCTGCACAGTCTCATCCGTCTACAAGAGATCGGAAGTGCAAAACACCCTGAACGGATTCGGCTTCATGATTCCACGCCGTGAAGACCTGCATACGGTGTGTACGTTTTGGAATTCGTCTCTTTTTGCCGGTCGCGCTCCGAAGGATTCCGTGTTGCTAACCAGTTTTTCCGGAAGGGCGGCGGACGGGGCTTTCGCAGCGATGAGCGATGAAGAGTGCGCGCAAGCGGTGGAACAGGAGAATGCACATATTCTGGGGATTTCGAGCCCGCCGCTTGACCGCGCGGTTTGGAGAGATGCGCGCGCGTTACCTCAATACAACGTCGGCCACGCGAAACGCGTCGCGGAGATCACAAACATTCTCCGAGCAAGCCCGAATCTTCATCTTGCGGGAAATTACTTGAGGGGCCGGTCCATTGGCGAGTGCGTGGCCGTTGCCGAGCAAGTAGCCCAGAATCTGTGTCGCCGCGTGCGCGAGCAGAGCATCTAATTCGGTGGGGTGCCCACAAGAGGAGCTGCCAAGTGCTCGCTTTTTTCGCTTGGGTTTTCATCATCGGAACAGCCGCAATTCTTGCGGGCTATCTTTTTCAGGTTCTTGGAAAACGGAGAGACGCCAAACACTTTCCACCGCCGGGGCGTTTGATTGACGTTGGCACGCACCGGCTTCATCTGCTAGAGCAAGGCAGGACGGGCCCAACTGTGGTTCTGGAAGCGGGGCTGATGTCCACCGTGCTCAGTTGGAGTGAGCTGCAGCGCCGGTTGGCCCGACGCTACCGCGTGGTCAGTTACGATCGCGCGGGGTTGGGTTGGAGCGACGCAGGTCCGCTTCCACGGACCGCGGACCGAATTGTTACCGAGCTGCACCGGTTGCTGCAACGAGCCGGCGTTGCGCCGCCTTATATCCTGGTTGGACACTCCTTCGGCGGCTTGACCATGCCCTTGTTTGCCGCGCGATTTCCAGAAGAGACCGCCGGCATGGTGTTGGTTGACCCGGTTGCGCCCGCTGAATGGAATCCGCCGTCGGAGCACGATCGCAAATTATCCCGCGTCGGAGCCGCGATCTGCCGCCGTGCAGCCGTCTTGTCCCGCTTCGGTCTGATTCGGCTGGTCTCGCTTCTCTTATCAACGCGATTGAAGAAAGTGGCCGCTCATCTCGTCCGCTTCATCAGCCGCGGCGCGCCGGCCGATTCCGGATCGGTCGCCAGCACTTGGTTTTCCGCTTTGCCGAAGAAGGAGCGTGAGATGGCCGCGGTTTTCTGGGTGCAGGAACAATTTGCCGAGGCGATTGCGAGTCAATTGGAAAGTCTTCCTGCGAGCGCGGCTCGGATTATGGGATTGAAGCATGTCTGTGAACAGCCCGCCGTAATCCTTTCGGCAAAATCGGCGCCGGAAAAGCGGCGCCGGGAGCATGCTGCGATGGCGGCGCGATTGCCTCTTGGACAATTTGTGGCAGCGGAGCGCAGCGGACACTGGATCATGCAGGACGAGCCGGATCTAGTCATGCGGGCGATCAAGAGTGTGGCTGAACTATCCGCGACGGGCGCTTTTTTAGCCAGTGGGGGAGACGCGGCCTGAGAGTCTCGAGAAAATAGAATGCAATTCGTGGGTCAAGCTCATTGACGACCCAGGACTCTCTCTTCCTAGGGCGCGAATAGCCAGTGCCGGATCACAGTCCACAAAACTGGCCCCATGGCAATCACTGCAATTCCCAGAACGAGCAGCATTCGGTAGCCCGAAATGCTCAGCTCGTGAATTGCCAGGACTTCGTGTTCCACCTCTGGTTTTGGAGGGGCGAGGCCAGGGGGCAGGGTGAGCTGTACCTCGTGCATCGTATCCACGGCCTCATTTTTCATCGCAGCCTCTCCACGAAAGATTTGATTAACACATAAGGCAAAGCGACTCACAAAACTTTCGTGAGCTCGACCGCAAAGAATTGAATTCACCTAACTGCGGAAAAGTGCGAAACCTTTTTGGACAAGCGCATATCAAAGCAAGGTGCGGCCTCGCTCGTGCGTGGCGCATTCAGGCACTCAAGGTTCTGCCAGCCAAGCCGATGCGAGAGGAGAAGCAAAGAGATGGACATCCGGATGAAACCGTGGCACGTAATTTTGGGCCTTGCGTTTCTGACGTCGGCTATTCCGGCGCGATCAATGGCGCAAAGCGAGGACTTTACTGCTCGGGCAGCGGTGGCAGAGGAAGGCCCCGCTACCGAAACTGACACACTGGCGGGGATTCAGACCGACGACGTCATCGGCAAGATGATCAATCACAATCGCCGGCGGGAAGAAGCGCTTCGGCAATATTCGGAAGTGCGGACCTACGCGCTGAAGAATACGGAAGGAAAACTTGCGGCGGAAGCCGTAGTCCAAGTTAATTATTCGGCTCCAGGCAAGAAGACGTTCGATAAAACATCGGAGAAGGGTTCAGCGATTGTGCGCCATTTGGTGTTTGATCGCTTGATGGAGGAGGAGAGCCAGACCTCCTCCGGGCGAAAGCACCATGACAGTGCGATCACGCCCGCGAATTACTCCTTCACGCCGGAAGGGCAAGAAACAATCGGTCCATATCATTGCTACGTTTTCGACGCCGTGCCGAAGCGGAAAGAGAAAGATCTATTCGAAGGAAAAATCTGGATTGACTCTCAGGATTTTGCGATTGTCAAAATCGCTGGGCACCCGGCCAAGAAATTATCGTTCTGGGTGAGCAGAGTCGAGTTTGTCCGGCAATATCAGAAGGTCCAGGGGTTCTGGCTGCCTTTGCGCGACGAGACTTCCGTAAGAGTAAAACTATACGGCACAAAAGTTTTCACCATAGACCACCAGGAAAGCGGCATTAACTCGGGCGGCGAGGGCGAGGTTGGCGAAAGCGAAAACTCACCGGCTCAGCCGAGCCTGAATCAAATACAATAGAATCAGGTGTGGGGCGGTGACGCGCAGTCGAATCGCACGTCGCCGCAAGTTTTTCGCCTCTCTGATGAATGGCCGCGAGCTTTGCCACCGCGGACCCTATCAATGCGTGTATATTGAGCGCCTTGGCGGATGAACGCCAGTTCATTGCGACCATGACCGGGATGAGCTGACCTCGAGGCTTACGCGAGCTAGTCTGCGACCAGGTCAATAAATGCTGAGCGCAGCATTTTGAATTATGAAAGAAGCATGGTGCTTCTGAAAGCGAGCGAACATTCCTGAAAACGCCATGTCCGTTGGAACCCGCAGGAGCGCTGTGGCTGAGAGTGTGCGAAACCTGCATCCCGCCTATTTTGCGCTCGTCATGGCCACCGGAATTGTTGGCATCGCTGCCCAATTAGAAGGCATTTCTGCGCTTGCAAAAGCGATCACCTGGCTGAATGCATTTGCCTTTCTCATTCTCTGCACAATGACTCTGTCGCGGATCGTTTTTTACCCAGCAGAAATAGCGGCCGATCTCATTGACCACAAGCGCGGCGTCGGCTTCTTCACGACGGTCGCGGCGACTGCAATTTTGGGCACTGACCTGGTGGTGGTCTACGGCGAGCACAAGATTGCACTCCTGCTGTGGATACTTGCTGCGTTGTTGTGGGTGTCGTTGACGTATACGATTTTCACCGCCTACACGGTGAAGCAGCAAAAGCCCGCATTCGCAGAAGGCATTAACGGCGCGTGGCTGCTCGCCGTTGTCGCGACGGAATCAGTTTCCCAGTTGGCGACGCTTCTTTCCCCAACGGCGGGTGCGCATCAGAGCCAGATTCTGTTTCTTTCGCTTTGCCTCTGGCTGTGTGGAGGGATGCTCTACATCTGGATGATCTCCCTGATTTTCTACCGCTACACCTTCTTTGTTTTTTCCGCATCCGATCTCATGCCGCCCTATTGGATCAACATGGGAGCCGTGGCGATTTCCTCGCTGGCAGGAATCCTTCTCATGGAACACGCATCCGGAGTTCCGTTCTTGAGGCAAATGACGCCATTTCTGATGGGCTTTACTTTGTTCTTCTGGGCAACCGCAACCTGGTGGATTCCCATGCTAGTGATTTTGGGAGTCTGGAGGCACGGGTACAAGAGATTTAAGCTTGCCTACGATCCGCTCTACTGGGGACTCGTCTTCCCACTGGGGATGTACACGGTAGCGACCCGAAGACTCTCTGAAGTGATCAACCTTCCATTCCTCCTTCCCCTCGCTCGCGTATTTGTTGTGGCAGCCGCCGTGGCGTGGCTGGCTACCTTTAGTGGCCTTATTCACCGGCTTGTTGAAGTCCTGTCCGTAAAGAAGTCCCACTAGAGCTGAGACGAACTCGAAGCTTCCAAGCAAGAAGTGCAATTCAGCACGACCTGCGAAGCGCAACAGCCGGCCCGGGAGCATGCCATCGACCTCTCTAGGGCCGCGTCTGAGTCGTCCCTTATTTGGTGGCAATCGCCGCCCGCAGTGACACAAATCACTTCTTTTCTTAATGATCCGAGTTACCCAATATGAAGACGTAGAGCCGATATCCATCGGCAGCTGATGATTTCAGTTAGTTCGGCATTGGCAGGGATGAAGAGCAATGGCTGAGTACGTTCCAACCTGCAGCGTTTCGGATGCTCGACAAAGCGTGGAGCAGGCCAAGACCATGCTTGAGTACGCGCGCGACATGTGGTCGCGTGCGATCGATGCCGTAGTAGAAGCGCAGAAACTGCGTGAAGATCTCCATGCCCAGATCGCGGAACTCGCAAAACAGGGTACAGCTCGCCCCAAATTCCTGGATGCACTATTGGATGGAATACTGCTCGCCGCCATAAAGGGGACCGACGCCGACATGGGCATTATCCAGGTGCTCGATCCAAGAACGCAACGTCTAGCGATTGAAGTGCAAAGCGGGTTCAAATCTCCCTTTTTGGAGCACTTTAACTCCGAGGAATCCCACCAGGTGGCCGGTGGAGTTGCATTGAAATCCCGGCAGAGAGTAGTCGTTCCCGACGTCACCAACAGCCCGGTCTTTTCCGCTAAGGAATCTCTGGAAATCATGCTGGATGCTGGTGTCCGCGCCGTTCAAGCCACGCCGCTAATCACTAAATCCGAGCGATTGCTGGGAATTTTCTCGACCCACCACAGAAAAGTGAATTATTTCTCCGAGCGGGATCTCCGTCTCATCGATTACTTCGCCGAAAGGGCTACGGAAATCCTGGAAGTGGAGTTCCGCGCTTCACAACACCGGTCCGGCGCAATTATTCCAATCGGCAATTCACGCGCGCAAATCCCTCTCGCGATCGGCGGGGCGGACGACTAGCATCTCAGTAATAAGGTTGTTACCTATCGGCGGAACGACTAGAATCAGCGAGTGGCCATCCTGGCAGCCTCAGTCAAGGACCGGGCCGCCGCGACTTCTTTCACACTACCGTCGCGCGGCGAAGAAGAAGCTCTCCACTTTGTCGGGTGAATCCCTAGCCGTTCTCAAGATTCGGAGAGAGGATGAAATCAAAATCGTCGGGGCGTAACAAGCCGGCCCGTTCGGCCAAAGAGGAATCTCTTCGATTGCGAGAGCACAGGAATGATCTGCTGATCGCGGCTATCGGCGCGTCCGCCGGAGGCATCGAAGCGTTCATCGAACTCATAGGCAATTTGGCCGTCGATACTGGAATGTCGTACGTCCTCGTCCAACACCTCGATCCCGAACATCACAGCATGCTGACCGAGTTGCTCTCGAAGAAAACGGCCATGCGCGTCAACGAAGTCACTAACGGGATGACCGTTGAACCGAATCACATATACGTGATTCCGCCAAACGCCACGATGTCCATTTCGAATCACACCCTGCAACTTGCTCCGCGCGGAGACTCGAAGGCGCTCCACATGTCCATCGATCATTTCATGCGCGCTCTAGCTGAAGAGCAAGGCAATCG
Organism: Candidatus Acidiferrum sp.; assembly: GCA_035279745.1. Taxonomy (GTDB): domain Bacteria; phylum Acidobacteriota; class Terriglobia; order Acidiferrales; family UBA7541; genus Acidiferrum. The sequence continues at coordinate 22,023 of DATEHE010000003.1, forward strand.
CGCGATTGGAGTGATCTTGTCGGGGTCCGGCACGGATGGCACTGCTGGCCTGGCGGAAATTCAGGCACACGGCGGCGTGACCTTTGCCCAGGACGAAGCTACCGCAAAGTATGAAAGCATGCCTCGCAGCGCCATCGCCGCCGGGTGTGTCGATTACGTTCTTTCCCCCAAGGCTATTGCTCGCGAACTCGCTCGAATTGCCCGTCACCCTTACCTTGTTCGCGATCAAGTGCCGGAGCTTGCCCCAGCCGACAACTCCGGCCTCAGCCACGTCTTTCAACTTCTTCGAAAATCCACCGGAGTGGATTTCACCCATTATCGCCAAACCACCATTCTTCGCCGCATCCAGCGCCGCATGGTGGTCCACAAAATGGAAAAAATCGAAGATTATGTGAAATACCTGCAGAACAATCCCACCGAGCTGAAAGCTCTCTACCAGGACATGCTCATCAATGTAACCAGTTTCTTCCGCAACCCCAAAATGTTCGATGCTCTTAAGGGCCATGTCTTCCCGGCAATTATGAAGAATCGTTCCTTGGAAGGCAGCCTGCGCATCTGGACACCGGCGTGCGCATCCGGCGAGGAGACCTACTCCGTAGCGATCACTCTCCTCGAAGCTCTAGGCGACAGGGGGTCCCAGGTCCACATCCAGTTTTTCGGCACAGATATAAGCGAAACGAGCGTTCAGAAAGCCCGTAGCGGTTTTTACCCAGAGAACATCCAGGGTGACGTGTCGCCCGAACGGCTACGCCGTTTCTTCACAAAGGTCGAAGGCGGCTACCGGATCAGCAAAAGTATTCGTGATATGTGCATTTTCGCACAGCACAATGTCCTGAATGATCCGCCATTTTCCCAAATGGATCTCATCTGCTGCCGCAATCTTCTCATCTATCTCGAACCCGTCCTTCAAAATAAAGTCATCTCGCTTTTTCACTACGCTACTCGTCCTGGTGGGTATCTGGTTTTGGGAACTTCCGAAGGCGTCGGCAGCTCCACCAGTTTATTTTCGACGGAGGATCGTACTTACAAGATCTTCCTCAAAAAATCGACCGGCGTTCGCCAGCCAGTTAGCTTTGCCATGACCACGCCGGAAGAGCGCCATCAATATGGCGTCTTCCGAATTCCCAGCAAGCAGCCGGATACAAGCTGGAACTACCTCGAAGCGCAAAAGGAGTTTGACCGTCGTCTTCTGAGCCAATATTCGCCCGCGACCGTCTTCATCAACGAGGATCTTGAGATCATTCATACTCGCGGAAGCGTGAACCGCTACTTGAAGCTCGCGCCGGGCCGGGCGAGCCTGAGCATCTTGAAGATGGCCCGCGAAGGTCTGTTGCTCGACTTGCGCAATGCACTGAGCAAAGCCAGGAAAGACAATACGCCCGTTCGCAAACAGAATATTCAGATCAAGAACGGCAATGGAAATGGAAACGGCTCTCCGGAAACGACGCGCGTCGTGAATTTTGAAGTCGCTCCCATTCGCATGGGCAATCTTAAAGAACTCTACTTCATGATTGTCTTCGAAGAATCAATCGTGCCTCCTCATCCGCGCGCCACGAAGACATCTAAGCTCGCCCGTGAATCGGAATCCGCGGTCTCCAGAAGAATTGCCAAACTGGAGCAGGAGTTGGGAGCCACAAAGGAGTATCTGCAATCCGTCATCGAGACGCAGGAAGCCACGAACGAAGAATTGCAGTCCGCGAACGAAGAAATTCTCTCCAGCAATGAGGAGCTACAAAGCACGAACGAAGAATTGGAGACGGCGAAGGAAGAACTGCAATCCGCCAACGAGGAACTAAGCACCGTCAACGACGAACTGCGCAGCCGCAACCAGGAAGTGACTCAAATCAACAATGATTTGACCAACCTTTTCGCCAGCATTGACTTTGCGGTTGTGATCGTCGGCAGCGACCTTAGCATTCGCCGCTTCACGCCGCTCGCGCAAAAATTTCTCGGTCTGATTCCCGCGGATGTGGGGCGCCCTCTGACCAACATTAATCCCACGATCGAAATTCCCGAACTCCAGTCCCTCGTCCTGCAGGTTATGTCCAATCTCCGGGCAGTGGACCGGCAAATCGCGGATCGCCAGGGCCAGCGTTATAATTTGCGGATCATTCCCTACCGCACGACAGAGAACAAAATTGATGGCGCCATCATTACGATCATTGATGTGTCTTCCTATGCGGTGGGCGAGCCGGCCTAGCGTGCAAAAAAATCTCCCCGGCCGCGAAAGCGATTTGCAATCCCAGTCAGACGTTGACAAATACTATAAATCGTTGATAGTAAATCAGAAGTTAGCATAGATTCGAGCCGGAGCGGATTTCGATGGAACCGAGAGTTGCATTCACAGCGGAGCATTGGGGCGAGCACGCGGTGGTGTGCAGAGCCGTCGAGGGTTGCCCTGGCCCCCTTATCGAACAACAATTCGGTGAGTTTGACAGCTGGGCGCAAGCCCACGCTTTCGCTCTCAAACTCAATGAAGGGCTGGATCTCGACCAAGTGGACGTGCAGCAGATTGTCGCCAGTTCCTATCTGGCGGCGACCACGATCGTCCGTGCCGGCCTAGACTATCGCCATCCTTGGGCAAGTTCGCGCGTGGGATTCGCTGCGCACTCTGCCCACTTCAATTTCACGGTGGCTTCCCTGACGCTTGCGCGCACGTACTGCGAGTGCGCGCGCAACCTACCCAGCCGAGTTGCTCACCGCCTGCTCGGCCGCGCCCGATGCTGCGTGATTCGCGCCTGGCAATGCATGACCATCACAGGCAGCAACGACCGAGAGATGAAAGAACTCTTTGCGTCCATCGAAGCTCTCAATGCTCACTTGCGAACCGTCCCCGAAGCGGAGCCCGCCGCCTGAACAAAAACATTGGATAAATTGATTTTTTAGTATGACGAGTGCCGGACACTAGGACCGCGCAGCGCTCTCCGTCCGTGCGACTTTTGCCAGCTGGTAGGTCCCTGGCACGGAGCGGAAGCTGATCGCCAGCCTGTTCCATCCATTGATGGCGATGATGGCCATCGTCAAGTCAATGAGTTCCTTCTCGTTGAAGAATTTGCGCGCAACTTCATACACTTCGTCCGGAACCTGGTCCACGCTGACTTGCGTTACCGCTTCCGTCCACGCCAGCGCGGCACGCTCGCGATCCGTGAAAAAGGGCGTCTCTTTCCACACCACAACCGCGTATAGACGCTGTTCCGATTCCCCGCCCGCTCTGGCGTCCTTCGTGTGCATGTCCACGCAATAGGCGCATCCATTGATTTGGGATGCTCGCAGTCTTACAAGCTCCAGAAGTGATGGCTCCAATCCACTTTGCCGAACGTATTTCTCCAGGCCATACATCGCGGAAATCGCTTCGTGGGCAATCGTACAGTATTCAATTCTCGGTTTCGTCACTTTCCTCTCCTTTACAAAACGTTTGATGACTTGCCATGAGCGGCAGTCGCGTGCGACGGATTGAGAAACCATCTATTTACGGATGGAATGCGCCGATGGATTTAAGACGGCATCCTCAGTGTCTGATGTGGCAGTTGGCCGGGCTACCGCCTTTTCGATGGCGGAAAAAAGCTCCTCTAGTTTGATGGGCTTTGAAACGTAATAATCCATTCCAGCGGCCAGGCAGCGTTCTTCATCGCCCTGCATAGCCCCAGCCGTCAAAGCAATGATCGGCAAGTGCCGGCCCGATTCCTTTTGGCGTTTTCGAATAAGCGCGGTCGCTTCAAAGCCATCCATCTCGGGCATCTGGCAATCCATAAGAACCAGGTCGAATCTCTCTTTTTCGACGGCCTGAACTGCATCACGCCCATTGGGCGCAATCGCAACGCGATGCCCCCGCTTGTCTAGGAGCCGCGCGATCAGCCGTTGATTCACTACGTTGTCCTCCACCACGAGAATCGAAAGCGAGGTGGACTGCTCCCGGATGGTGTGCCGTGTGACGAGTGCAGGGACTGCCTCTGCTCCGGTAGTGCCCGTCAATACCCGGCAGAGCACATCGCGGAGCTCCAGGCGGTCAAACGGCTTGCTGAGGTAGCCTGAAACGCCCAGTTCGCGGCAACGCGCCGCATCTCCTCGCCGTCCACCGGAGGTAAGAATCACAATTCGAACGTTCGAAAAACGTGGATCCTGACGAATTTGCTCGACGAGCCCGAACCCATCCATTCCCGGCATGTGCGCGTCCGTGAGCACCAAAGAAAATGGCGACGCATCGAGCGAATCTTCCTGAAGCATCTTGAGCGCGGCCTTCGCGCTCAGGACCGCAGTGGGTTTCATCCGCCAGCTCCGCGCCGAGGTCTCGAGCAGGCGCAAATTTGTCGCGTTATCGTCCACTAACAGGATTTTCACGCCAGCCAGAGCTGCGCTATCGGGAGGGCCACTGGGTGCTTCATGCTGTGCGAGACCGGCGAGTATCGTGAAATGAAAGCTCGAACCGTTTCTGGACTCGCTCTCGAGCCACATCCGGCCCCCCATCATAGTGACCAGCTTCTTGGAAATTGTCAGGCCCAATCCCGTGCCACCGTACCTTCTTGTCGTCGAGCCATCGGCCTGAGCAAACGCATCGAAAATGGCCGCCTGCTTTTCCGGTGGAATGCCGATTCCAGTGTCGCGCACCGTGAACTCGAGGATCGCTTCGGCCCCGTTGATGGAATTCACGGCGATATGCACCTCGATTTCGCCGCTCTCCGTAAACTTCAGCGAATTGCCAACGAGGTTGACGAGCACCTGCCGCAGCCGGACTGGATCCGCCACCAATAACGCCGGCACGTCCGGTTCGACATTGAAAATAAATTCGAGCTGCCTCTCCTGCGCCCGCAGAGTGAGCGTCCTCATGACCTCGACCAAGCTCTTTCGAAGGTCAAAGCTCGTGCTGTCGAGGTCCAGCTTTCCAGCCTCCATCTTCGAGAAATCTAAAATGTCATTGATGATGGTCAGCAGTGAATCCGCCGAGGTTTTCACCAAGTGGAGGTATTCGGCTTGTTCGGGAGTCAGGTCGGTATCGAGCACGAGGTCGGTCATTCCGATAATGCCGTTCATGGGCGTGCGAATTTCGTGGCTCATATTGGCCAGGAATTCGCTCTTCGCAACGTTGGCGGATTCCGCCAAATTTTTTGCTGAGGTTAATTCGCCTTGAACTTGCTTCCACGCCGTTACGTCTTCTGCAACTCCAATCACTCGAGCCACTTCCCCGCCCACTCCGCGTTGAGGAAACGAGCGAGCCCGGATCCAGCGTGTAGTGTGGTCCGGCCGCACAATCCTATATTCCACGTCGCCCGCGGCTCCTTCCATCGAGTGCTCGTAGAACCATGCGACCTGCTCGCGATCTTCAGGATTCACAAATTCAAGCCACTTATTAAAATCGAGCTGAACTTCCGCCGGTGAGCGCCCCCATAGCTCTTCGTAGGCCGGACTGACGTACAGGGTGCGCGGCGGATTGGGCGCCAACAAGAAGAAGACTTCCGGGATGTGCTCGGTCAGTTGGCGGAACTGCTCCTCGCTGGCGCGCAACTTTTCCTCAGCCTTTATACGCTTGGTGATGTCCCGGAAGGACCAGATGCGGCCATAGTACTTTCCGTTCGCTGCCGTCAATGGAGCGGAAAATCTATCGAAAACTCTTCCATCTTTTAAACGGATTTCCTCGCGGCTTTTTTCTTCGCGGTGATGGTATAAGTGCCGTACCCGCTCGAGGAACCCTGCGGGATCTTCCACTTGGTCTACGGCGTGATGGAGGACCGGAATATCGTCTGCCTGCGCCATTAAGTCGTCAGGAATCTTCCACAGCGCCGCGAAGTTCCTGTTGGACAGAATGACCCTTTCGTTTTCGTCCACAACCAGGATTCCATCGATTGTGGCCTCGAGTTGGGCTTCCAGTAGCGCCGTCTCGAACCGCAAGCGCTCGTCGGCGCGCTTCCGTTCCGTTACGTCCTGTTTAATGGCGATGAAGTTCGTAATCTCGCCCGAATCTGACCGGACCGGCGCGATGGTCATCTCTTCGGTGTAAAGCTCTCCATTTTTCTTGCGATTCGTAAGCTCGCCGGACCATACATTGCCGGCAAGGATGGTTGACCACAATTTCTTGTAGAAACTTTCGCCTTGCATGCCGGAGCGTAAGATCCGCGGATTTTTCCCGAGAATATCAGTCGAGGAGTAGCCGGTCAGCTTAGAAAAAGCCGGATTGACCCAGTGAATTGACCCTCGTGCGTCGGTGATGATAATCGCGTTCGCCGCTGACTCCAGCGCCGTCGTCTGAAGCCGTACGTACTCCTCCGCACGCTTCCTCTTACTGATGTCAATGGCAACCCCGACGATGCACGGTTGGCCCTCGAAAGGAATTCGTACGCCCTTCAAGTAACAAGGAATCTTGCAGCCTTTGCTATCAATTAAAAGGGTTTCCGTTTCGCCGGTGCCATTCCGGAATGTATCTCGCATGGCTTGCTGCAAGGCAGGCAGGGTCTCCGGAGCACCTGTCTTGATAATGGAGGTTCCCAGCATCTCCTCAGGAGGGTAGCCAAGAAAATTTGAGTTCCACCGCCGAATCGTCCCGGAAGCATCGAAGATACACACAACCCCCGGCAGGCTCTCCATAATTGAATCAGAAAGAGACGATGACTCCCGAGATTGGAGGTCGCTGTGCTTAATGAAGAGTGAGCTAACGATGACACTCAGCAGAGTGCAATACAAGATCGTTAGAACGTGCGACTGCCAAGGCGAAATCCGCGGAAATGCAATCGTTTTGACGAACTCGTACGCGGTGAGCGCCACGAGTATGCCCGCTCCCGCCGCCGCAACTCTACGAAGCCTGGAACTTGGTGGCACTTCTCACCTGTGCAGTGCCTTCGACCGAGGCCAATCTCCCGGTTGTAGCACGGGGCCGATTGACGACGATTCCTGCAGGTTCATTAGAAAATATTTAGAAAGGCGACTGGCAAAGACGAACACTAATTCGTTCACTTGCGTCTCTCGAATAGAAGGATTCATGACAGCTAAGAGTGATCTGGCGCAGGAACAGCCGCTTGTTGGGATTCATTTCGTTTGTCGTGAGTGATGCAGGGCGAACCCCACGCCACCAAACCAGTCCTCGCGATAAGCTTTCTTCCACCCCTGGCTCCCAACCCGCGTCGCACCGGACCTCAACCTGAAACGCACAATAACGATTGCACGCAGCCAGCCAACCGCCCCTCCTAATTCTCGTGGTGGCGACCTACACCCAAGTTCTTAGGAACCTTACACTTATGCAACCGATCGTGACGTTGGCCCCAGGATGAGCCAGAAGTGTCAATTCCCGGAATGAGCCGCTGGATTGCAAGCCGATTCAATCTGAAACAGGCAGGAACTTTGCTTCTCTGTGGAAAACCTATCCGCGAACACCACACCCCATCCGGCCTAGGCGATGTGGCGGAAGCGTGTGGGAGTCGAACCCACCATTCGACCCGCGAAGGACCGAATCGCCGGCTTTGAAGGCCGGGAAGATCACCGGACCCCTTTCGCCTCCAGGGAGAGTATACGGTTTAGGCCCGCACGGTTTCAATTGGCGTCGCCGCTACCTTCGAGCGGATCAGGGCAGCCACAAGGTCATAAAGCTTCGGGCTGGTGCAAACCTCGTAGTAAGGATGTGTTGACTCGGCGCCCATTTTGCCGTCCGGCAGAAGCTCGCGTGCCAGTCCCTGGCGAAGCACGAGCAACTCAACCGATTCGCCCATCGGCACTTCGCCAAAGTGCAGCGTAACTTTCTCTTTTCCCCAGGGCATTTCCAGCTTCGTTTCAATCGAGTCCATCGAAATTTCCTCCGACAACTTTTGGAAGCCTTCCTCATTCAGTTCGATTCCATTCATATTGAAGCGAACCAGGAATTCATCCAGCTCCTCAGCGGAGGCGCCCTTCATCGCTGTCAAAAATTGGTAGACAGAAAAATGCGTTCTCTGTCCCGAAAGCATGCGTTTAGCCAGTTTTCCGCAACCGGAGAGCCGGTCGGAAAGGTTGAGCGCTTTGGAAATCATGATTTTCGAATCGCCGTCGGTCCAGTAAGTTGGCGCGGAACCCTGAAAAGCGACGCCAATGCCAAGTTCCAGCGAAGGAAGATCGGTGGCCGCCGCGCGGTCATTGTACGAATTGCACACCGCTAGGATTTGCCGCGAAAGGATGCAAGCTTTCGCCACGGCTCGCGTGTAGGTGCGCGTGGATTCCGTTTCGAAAATCGCCAGGATTACGGCATCGCCTTCGATAAACACTTTTTTTGCTCCAAACCGGTCGAGCAGCTTCTTGACCGGCTCGTGCAGATTGAGGCTGAAGTGAGACGCTGGGCTGAGGCCGCGAGCGAGCAGATCCTGCGTCATTTTCGTGGAGCCGCGCACGTCGGCTTTGATGATCACGTGCGAGACTACCGGATCGTCCTGCAGCTTCGCTTCTTCCGCGAGAACACACTCGTAAAGCCGGTTGTTCAAACGAGATAGTTCACGGGTCTGCTCCGTCGTCACCAGGTGGATGCGCTCCATGCAGGTGGTCAGGTGCTCCGCGTCACGCATGTCACGGCGCAATCGAAAGAAATCGTTCGCAAAACGAAGAACTAATCCCTGGATCTCTTCGCGAGAATAACGGTGAATTTTTCTGGAAAGCTCCTCGATCGGCTTCAACGATAGCTGTTTTGCCGGCACGTGCTTCAGCACCTGCTCGACTTGTTTCATCTCTTCTTTCGTCACCAGCGCTTTGCGCAACTGCTGCAGGTGAACCGGCGGGCAGTATTCCTTGACGATGGGACGGATTTCATACCCCGCCAGAACGTGGTACAGCACGTCGCACTGTTCCAGCCGCTCCACAAGTCTTGCAAGGAGTTTCGCTGGATCGCCAACGCTCGATTCGCCCGCCGACGCATCGAAAAGTGTCTTGGCGTTCTCCGGATCATTCAAGTAATCGCCCAGGCGCCCGCGATAATCCTTGTTGTAAAAATCCAGCTTTTGCTTCGCGGCGTCGATTTGAGGCCCCAGCTCCTCGAGTTTCACTTCCTGATGCTTGAGCCGCATTTCGAAATCGCTCATCGAGGCTTTCAAATTCGCGGGATCGCTTGAGCCGCGGAACTTATTGAAAAATCCTTCGCCGCGCTCCAGTTTTTTCCGAATGTTCTCGCGCTGCTCTTCCAGGCTGGCGATTTCCGCACGCATCGCCGCAGCCTGCTCGAGCAAGACGTTGTGCGCCTGATTCGCTTCGGTGAACGCCGGATCCTGTCCAATGGTCAGCCCGGCTTCGCACAGGAAGTCCTGGAAGAGCGCGTCCATGGCTTCGAAGCGGTCAGGGTCGCGAGCGTAATTTCCAAGGAGCACGTAATGCTCCAGAAAGTACACGTCGTCTTTGCAGCCATCGAGAAAAAGAATTCGATTCTTGAGGACTTCGTAAAGGAGCGCAAAATCCTCGCCGAAAAGCGCGCGCCGCGTTTTCGCGATGACGCTTTCTTCGATGTCCACGAGCATCTGCGCCAGTTGTTGGCCCACCCCGCGAATCACCCTGCGCCTTGCCGATTGCAATTCTGAAAGCCGCGCTTTGATGACGTGCGCCTGCTGGCTGCGCTCAAAAAACTCGCCGCGTTGCCGCACCCACTCTTTGCCTTCCAGGATCAGGTTTGCGAATTGGTTTGTGAGTTCTTGGGTTAGGAACCTCAGCAAGCTCAGGCGGAAGAGCAAATCAATTTCGATATTTTTGTGATACTTCGCCTGGGTTAGCGCGCTCTGCAGAAGTTCGGTAAGAAGTTTTCGGAATGCGGAATTGTCCAGGCTTTTGACGTTCCGCAATTCGACGCCGGACAAATATTTTGAACTGCAGCTCTGCCGGATCAATTCGAACAGATAGTCCCGCGCGGCCTGGACGAACTTCGGGCTAAGGAACACATCGTGGTGAATATTATCCACACCGATGGCCAACGATCCCATAGGGATCGTAACGTTATAGCTCTTAAGTTCTATCCGGGCCGCTTCTGTAACGCCAAGCGTTAGTGTCTCGTCGGCCATGCACTCCACCAGAAGGGGCTTTTACCAAGCTAGCAGCGGCGGGAGTGCGCCGCAACAGAACTGCCGGGGTTGGTAACGAGAGAGTAAGGTGCGTGGCTTAAGTTGAAATAAACAGAGAAGTTAGACGGGCGGTTCGAACAAGGTGATGCGCCGCGAGTCGCCGCCGAGGTGCTCCAGCCGGATGTTCACTTGCGGCCAGGGAGATGGCAGCGGAAATCGCTCCGACCACTCGAGAATGACGACCCGCGGCTCGGCGAAAAGGTCTTCCATGCCGAGCGTCTCGAAATCATGAAAACTCTCAATTCGATATAAATCCCCGTGATAGACCTTCGAGGAGCCGCCGTAGGCATGCATCAGCGTGAAGGTCGGGCTTGTTACTTCATCTTCGCGCGCGGCACCCAGGCCGGACACGAGGCCCTTCGTCAGCGTAGTTTTTCCGCTGCCCAAATCCCCCGAAAGCAAAATCAGGACAGGCGCTTTCAACTTTATTGCAAACTCCCGCCCCCACTTCACGGTCTCTTCCGCAGAGTGGGTGGTGACCTCTTTAGCCACGTCTACTCTCCGCGAGCAAGCGGGCGCGCGCAACTGGAATCCGGTCGCAGACTTCATGTGCCAGCATCCCCGATAGATCGCTGCGAAATCCTCGACGTTCCGCCGCAGCACCGTGAAGATAAACTCCTAACGCGATCGCGCGCAGCCAATCCGCCGTTCCAAACTGCGCGGTAAACGCAGCGAGCATTCCGGTCAGAACATCTCCGCTACCGCCTTTCGCGAGCCCTGGATTGCCGGTCGTGTTGACGAATATTTTGCCAACAGGAGAAGCAATCACCGTGTGAAATCCCTTCAGCACTACATAGGCGTTCCACTTCGCGGCGGCTTCCTTCGCGGCTTTAAGCCGATCGTTCTGCACATTGTTTGTAGACATGCCGAGCAGACGAGCCATCTCTCCGGGGTGAGGGGTAACACAAAGGAATTTGCTCTTTCGCTTGCGCAATTTGGCGCCATCGCCCGCGAACGCATTCAAGCCATCCGCGTCCAAAACGATCGGCAAATCCGTTTGGGAAACGACGGTTCGAATGAATTCTTGTGTTTGCTTCTGCGTGCCGAGTCCCGGCCCGATAGCAAGCACAGCCTTCCCTTCTTCCAATTCCGTGAAAGTCCCGTCCTTGAGGCTTCGCAGAGCCAGAACTCCTGATTTTGTCGAATGCAACGGCTCCGTCATGTATTCCGGGTGAGCTGCGGCAATCAAAGGCAGCACCGCGTCGGGACACGCGACGGTCGTGAGTCCTGCTCCAGCGCGCAGGCAAGCGTACCCTGCCAGGGCCGCGGCTCCGGATTTCCCCACGGAGCCAGCGAGGAGCAGCGCGTGTCCAAATGTGCCTTTGTGAGAATCCGCGGCGCGTACGAGTGGGAGCGAAGAAAACTCCTGCGGTTCCACCCAGCGCAAGCTGCTTTTTCCCAGCTCTTCCACGAGCTCGGCCGGCGAGCCAATCGGATGAACGCTCAGCTGCCCGCAACACGGAGCGTTGCTTGAAATCAATTGCCCGATTTTCGGCGCGGTGAATGTGGCGGTTGCATGCGCGTAGAGTACGGGACCTTCGGCAGGTTCTCCGTCCGATGGCAAGCCAGATGGGATATCCACGGCAATCACGCAGCCGGGTCGCGGAGCCGTTCCATTCCGGCTAGCCTGGTTGATTCTTTGAATCGCTTCCGCGATAAGGCCAGTGGCAGGTCCATGGAGACCTGTTCCCAAGAGTGCGTCTACGACGACCGGCGCGTCCACGATGCGCCGCCAAACTTTTTCGAGACTCCCGGCATCCGAAATTTCAATCACCTCACCCTGAATCTCGGCCCATCTCGCCAAATTTGTGGCGGCGTCACCGCGCAACTCGTTGCGTCTTCCGAAAAGACACACAAACGGTTCGAATCTTCTCCTTTTCAAATGACGCGCAGCTACAAACCCGTCCCCTCCATTGTTGCCTTTTCCGCACAAAACGGCCACGCGTCCACCACGGAGCGGAGCTGATTGCCTTCGAACAGTTTCCGCCACGGCACACCCGGCGGCTTCCATGAGCTGCAGGCCGGGCACACCATATCGCTCCGTCGTTAGACGATCGACTTCGCGCATCTCAGCTGCAGTCAGAGCCTTCATGGGAGCAGTTACGAGCGACGCTTGATTGCACTCATTACGAGCTTACAGCATCCAGCCGCCGCTTACGTTGACAACCTGGCCGGTTACGTATTCGGCTTCGTCCGAAACAAAGAACGAGACGGCCGCCGCAACGTCCTCGACGGTAGGGGGCCTCCCAATCGGAAATCTCGCATCGCGCATGCGCCTCGCTTCATTCAAGGAGAGCTCCTTCTCATCAATGCTGGACGGGTTCACGACATTCACGGTGATGCCGTTCTTGGCCTCTTCCAACGCCAGCGATCGGGAGAGCGCTACAACGGCCGCTTTCGCCGCCGCATACGCCGATATTTTTGCCTGTCCAAAAGCACGCTCTGCTCCAACTGCCCCCAGATTGACGATGCGGCCCCAGCGTCCTCGCCGCATGTGCGGCAGCGCGGCGCGGCTGACGTACACGACGCTTGAAAGATTGGACGAAAAAATGTCCTGCCATTCTGCCAGGGAAGACTCCGCAAGCGTTCCCCAGCGAAAGCCTCCGACATTGTTGATGAGAACGTCGATGCGTCCATAGCGATCGGCCACGGCCTGCACCAACTGTTCCGCCCGGGCAGCATCGGTGACATCAGTTTCGACGGCGACACAGTCCGCTCCAGTGGCCTGCAATTGCCGCAGCGCCTGCTGGGCGGCCATTTTGTTGGAGCGGTAGGAAATCGCGATGCGCGCACCCTCTTGCGCAAGCCGCAGGGCGATTCCTCGCCCGATTCCCCGGCTTCCTCCGGTAATCAACGCCACCCGATTTACGAGCGTCATCCTTCTCCCCTGACCCAGCATCGCAAAGCTTGCCAGTATAGCCCACTCATCCAAGCCAAACTACCGGGCGGACTTTGTGCTGCATTTTGTTAAGAATCGTTTTGCTTCCTTATCGGAGACGGGCCACGATCACGGTCATATCGTCGGCCTGCTCCGGTGTACCCGCCCATTCTTCCGCGGCGAGCATCAACGCCTGACCGACCGCGCCCGGCGGCGACGACTGTACGCGCACCGCCGCTTCCTGCAACCGGCGCACGCCAAATTCCTCGCCATAGACGTTCTCGGGTTCGACCAAACCGTCGCTGTATTGGACAAAAAGGGCGTTGGGTGGAACGACGACGGAGCCTTCTTCATATTCGTAGTCTTCGACGACGCCGAGAACGATTCCCCCCTTTTCCAAATGCTGCGAATTGCCATTCGAAATCAGGAGTCCAGGCAAATGCCCCGCATTCGTGTAGCGCAAAGTCCGGGTGTTGCTGTCGTACACGCCCACGAAAAATGTGGCAAACCGATCGTCCGCCGTATTTCTCACCATGTGCGCATTCAATCTTGCGACCAGGTCAGCGGTGCTCATCGCCTCGCTTCCAGGAGCGAGCAACTGGCTGCGCAGCGCGGCCTGCAAGCTGGCCATCAGCAGCGCCGCGGAAATTCCCTTCCCTGAGATATCCGCAAGTGCAATCGCGAGATGGGTTGGGCTCAGCTGGATGAAGTCATAATAATCGCCGCTCACGGTCCGTGCTGCCTTGCAGATTGCTTCCACCTCGACTCCGGCAATGCAGGGCAGGTGTTGCGGGAAGAGCTGATTCTGGACTTCACTGGCAATGGCGATTTCGTTTTCGAGACGTTGGCGCTTTTTCTGCTCGTCCAGCAATCTGCTGATCGATCCAGTCATGTCGTTGAACGAAGCGCCTAATTCGCCGAGCTGGTCGTGCCGCTCGATTCTGACGCGGTGCGTCCAATCGCCGGTTTGCACGTACTGCGTGGCCAGATACAAGTCCTTGACGGCGCGCGTAATTCGACGCGTCATCACGATGCCGGTCACGAGAGCCGCACATTCAATCAAAAGGAAAAATCCGCTGACCACGATGAAGCCGACTGCGTAGAAATCGCTCAGCTCGCCAAGCGACGAGAAAATGCGCGCGTTCAAACGCGAAGGCCGCGCATTAAATGTCACCAGGACCGGCCTCTTCGGTTCAACGCCTCCATTTGAGCCGATGTATGCCGCGTCAAGCCGCGATAGCCCGGTGATTGCGGGATCGATCCAATAGTCGGGCGGATACAACACCCGGTTGAGCGCCTGAATTCTCCCCGTTGTCTCGTACTGGTAGTTGTCCGCGTTATAAAGAATTCCCTGGCGATTTCCGCCCTCGAATCGTTTGGTCAGATTCAGTTGAATCGCTCCGAGGTCCGGCGCAATCGTGGCCAGAAAATCGGCGGTGACGGGAACCCGAAGCGACACGACTCGCACGCCAGTCTTCTCTGGCATCGCCCGAAGGCTCATCAAGTAAAGCGAATCGTGTTCCTCCACTAGCCCGGCAAACGTGTCTTTTCTGGGTCCTGAGAGTTTGTGGAGGAGGCTTGTGTCGCTCGCAAATTCTATCTTCAAGCCGCGAAGCTCTTCGTCGTGAACTTGGTGAGACTGCGCGGCCAGCACTCGCTCGGACTCTTCTTCGGAGACTCCGGGCGGCAGCGTCCGGTGAGCCGCGGCGATGTGTCCCGAGATGTCCGCCATCATGGAAACGCGCCGCTCGATGTCGTTGTAGAGCAAGTAGGCGCCCAATTGTGAATAAAGAATCTGGCCGGCAAGCACGACAAGAGTAAGGATTAGAAGAATTGGAACGACCGCGATGAACAAATAGGCGACCACTAGCCGGTTCCGGAGGCTCCACAGGAGCCGCGTTCGCCACCAGCCAACGAGGCGAAACACAGCATAAACCGCGGAGATTACTCCGAAAAATTTCAGGAAGCTGGCTGGCCCGCCATTCAGTCCCAATACGGCGCATACGCCGCCTCCGATGATCAGCAGAGCTGCGGCCAGATCAATTCGGGAGAGGCGGCGCCAGAGTTGTCGAAAGTTCGAAGAGAATGCTGTCATCGGCGGTTCGAACGAAGTCCTACTTTACCTGAAGAACGAATGATGGCGAAGTGGGCAGCCTAGCGCAATTGGGGCGGAATGAATGACCGCACGACGAGCGGAAGACCCGGACATATCCCGGTGCCCAAGCGCGAGATGCGATGCGAAGCAGACTGTCAGACCGGCGCGAAAAGCAGTGGTGACCGCGATTAGTCGCCAGCAGCTTGCTTTGACCCCAGGACGCTGTGGGAGCGGCTATAGCTGAAATAGATTACAAGGCCAAATACGAGCCACACTACGAAAGCGAGTTTGGCCGTCCAACTCGATGAAATGATCAAAGCGATGGCAATGATCATGCCGAGGATGGGAACCACAGGCACCCACGGAGTGCGGAACGGACGAGCCACATCAGGCCGCTTCACGCGCATGACCCAAACTCCAAGACACACGATCGTGAACGCGAGAAGCGTGCCCAGGCTGACGAGCATGCCCAAGTACACGATATTGAAAAATGCTGCCAAGAACGCCACGAAGACTCCGACGACGATTGAAGTAATGTACGGCGTATGGAACTTTGGATGGATCGAGGATACCCACTTCGGGAGCAGACCATCGTGTGACATCGTGTACAGAATCCGCGACTGGCCCAATAACATCACGAGCATCACGGAAGCCAATCCCGCAATCGCTCCGATATCAATCACAAGAATCCCCCAACCGATGCCAATCGCCTGCGCGCCATCCGCGACGGGAGCCGGGGTGTTGAGCGTCGTGTATGGCTTGATGCCGGTCAACAGCCACGAGACAACGATGTACAGGATGGTGCAGACGATCAACGAACCGAGAATTCCGAACGGCATGTCTTTCTGCGGGTTTTTCGCTTCCTGGGCCGCGGTGGACACAGCGTCAAAACCAATGTACGCAAAAAACACGAGCGTGGCGCCGCGCATGATTCCGGACCATCCGAACGATCCAAATTCTCCCGTGTTTTTCGGAATGAAGGGATGCCAGTTCGCGATCATGCTCGGCCAGTGGCCGAACGCGTAGACCGTGGCTATGCCGATGAAGATCAGAACGACGGACACCTTGATGATCACTGCCGCACTATTGAAATTCGCGGATTCCTTCACGCCGATGACGAGAATGGCGGTGATCACCACAATCGCCGACATCGCAAAGATGTCCAGCTTGACGGGAAAAGACAGTCCGAAGAGCGCTACTGTGAACGCCGGGGTCGCGTTGAAAGGCAGCTTCAATCCAAAATATCCGAGCAGGCTGGCGACGTACCCGCTCCAGCCAACAGCCACAGTCGCGGCGCCAAAAGCGTACTCAAGCACAAGCGCCCAGCCGATGATCCAGGCAACAATTTCTCCGAGCGTGGCGTAACCGTAGGTGTAAGCGCTGCCCGAGATCGGAATCATGGAGGCAAATTCTGCGTAGCAGAGCCCTGCAAAGACGCAGCCGATGCCAGCGATGATGAAGGAAAGCACGACGGCCGGTCCGGCGAATTGCGCCGCCGCGACTCCGGTCAGCGTAAAAATTCCGGTGCCAATGATGGCGCCGATCCCCAGAGTGACGAGGTTAATGGGACCAAGCGCGCGCTTCAAACTATGTTCGCCGGTCTCGCCAGCCTCCTTCAGCAGCGTCTCCACCGATTTGGTTGCGAACAGCCCGTTCCCCATTCAGCTCCTCCTCAAACGGAGTTTGCCCGTTCTGCCCTGGGCGACCCTTTTGGCTTGCAGCATTCTAAGGGCACGCACGCCCTTGCCCTAACAATATTTTTCCCAAAATCACTCGACTGCAGATTGAGTCTCTGCTCCCGACTTTGCGCGCTTTGACCACAACCAGTAGACGGGCACTCCCAGTAGAACGATGACCAAGCCTACGCCGGCCGTTTGCGTCTGATAAAGCAGCAGCACGAGCATGATGATCGTCGCTGCAATGACGTAAAGCAACGGGACAAATGGGTAGCCGAACGCCCGGTAAGGTCTTTCCATATCCGGGCGCTTCCGACGGAGCACAAAAATTCCGATGATGGTCAGAACATAAAACAACAGAACTGCGAAGATCACGTAATTGAGGAGGTCGCTGTAGAGATTCCCGTAGCCGACAGCCCCCGCGTCATCCACATGGCGGGTTCTCAGCAAGATCAGCAGGATGATCCACGCGCACTGGTAAATCAAAGCACTCTGCGGAACGCCGCGCTTGCTCAACTGCCCGGTGGATTGGAAGAACAGCTTGTCTCGAGCCATCGCATAGGAGACCCGGGCGCCCGCCAGGATCAGCCCGTTGTTGCAGCCGAACGTCGAAATCACGATGGCGACAGCCATGATGGCCGCGCCAGGCGCTCCGAAGATTCCGTGTAGCGCCAAGCTGGCAACACGATCATCCGGGGCACCTTGAATCTGCGAAAGCGGCATGATCAGGAGGTAGGCAAGGTTGGCCAGACAGTAGAGGACGATGACAATGCACGTCCCGAAAGCCATGGAAAGGGCTACGTCGCGCTTCGGATTTTTGACTTCGGCTGCGGTGAATCCGATGTTGTTCCACGCGTCCGCTGAAAAGAGCGAGCCGACTTGCGCCACACCAAATGCCACGATTAAACCGAAAAATCCGCTGGCAGCCGTGACGGTCGGTACGATTCCGCGCAGGAAATTCGCGCCCGGTTCGATGGTCTCTGGCGCGCGGATGGCCCACAAGTGGCTGAAATTTGCGGAGATCGCCGCCGCGTTTCTCCCCAACAAGATTCCGACGAGGATCAGGCCGATGAGGGCAAGCGTCTTCGCGCTCGTAAAAATGTTCTGGATCAATTTTCCCAGGCGAACCCCGAGCGTATTCAAGAACGTGATGAGGATGACCATCAGAATGCCGACGAGTTGCTGGACTGAAAGGCTGATGGCAAAGCGCGAACCGAGCGCGATTGGCGGCACCACCCACGTCGTCGGCGAGATAGAAGGAAATAGGACGCCAAGGTATTTGGCGAAGCCCACCGCGACAGCAGCAATCGTTCCGGTCTGAATGACTAGGAATAGAGTCCAGCCGTATAGAAAGCCCCAGAGCGGCGAATAAGCTTCCCGCAGGTAAACGTACTGCCCACCCGCGTGTGGAAAAAGAGCGGCCAATTCGCCGTAAGAGAGCGCGGCGGAGATCGTCAGAAGGCCGGTGATCACCCAGGTCAGCAGCAAGCCGCCGGGCGAGGCGGTCTGGCGCGAGATGGCGGCGGCGACGATGAAGATGCCCGAGCCAATCATCGATCCGACAACGATCATCGTCCCGTCGAAGAGCCCGATGGCGCGGACGAATCCTGCTTCGGCTGTTGTGACGCTCTGAGGGGAGGGCTGTGCCGTGTCTGCCATATTCTATCGACCTCAATTTGCCGCGGTACGCCGGGCATCCGCAAGGATGTTCAAATATTCCTGGGCTCGCTTCGCTGGGTTCTCCGCCTTCCAAATGCCGCTGATGACCGCAACTGAATCGGCGCCAGCTTCAATAACCTCCGCTGCGCGCTCCGGTGTAATTCCACCGATCGCGACAATCGGTTTGCTGCTCAGCGCCCGAGCCTTTCGGATCAAGTCCAGGCCCACAACGGGATCGGGATTGGCCTTGGAAGCAGTTGGAAAAACCGGCCCCACAGCCACATAATCCGCCGAAGTCGCGGCTGCCTGCGCAAACTGTGTTTCGTTGTGTGTCGAGATGCCAACCCACATCGCGGGGCCGACTAAGTTACGCGCGGATTCGACCTCCAAGTCATCCTGTCCTACGTGAACGCCGTATGCGCCGGCAAGCACGGCGATGTCTGCGCGGTCGTTTACAACAAGAGTCGCCCCGCTCGCTCGCAGCAATTCCGCAAGTTCGCTCGAGTTGCGCAGATACTCTTTCGTGGAGGCAGTCTTGTTCCTGTACTGGATCAAGCGGACTCCAGCTCCGGCCAGGGCTTCGGCACGATCTCTTTCGGAATGCGTGATCAACGCTGCGTCTAGTATCACATACAGCCTGGGGAGGACAAGACGCATGGCCGGCTATTTCCCGTTCGTTCCCAACAACCTCTCGATGAAGTGGGTATCGAACTTGCCCGCCGCATACTCGGGATCGGCAAGAATCCGCCGCTGCAGAGGGATCGAGGTCTTAATTCCCTCGATCACGAACATTTCCAACGCTCGCTTCATCCGCCCAATGGCCTCGGCCCGATCGCGGCCTTTCACGATGAGCTTCGCGATCATCGAGTCGTAATAGGGTGGAATCACGGCATCGGTGTACGCCGCCGAATCCACTCTGACTCCCGTTCCGCCAGGCGCCTGGAACGTCGTGATGCGTCCAGCGGAAGGCACGAACGTTTCGGGGTCTTCAGCGTTGATCCGGCATTCGATGGCGTGCCCGGAGAAGTTCATCTCTCCGACTGATGCATCCAGAGCCTCTCCGGCCGCGATCCGGATCTGCGCTTTGATCAAATCCACACCTGTCACCAGCTCCGTCACCGGATGTTCCACTTGAATGCGGGCATTCATCTCAATGAAGTAGATGGAGCCATCTTCATCCATAAGGAACTCGACCGTGCCCGCGTTGCTGTAGCCCACTTTTTCCAGGGCCCGAACGACCTTTGCGCCAAGCTCTTTCCGCCGCTTTGGGTCCATTACCGGTGAAGGTGACTCCTCTAGCAGCTTCTGATGGCGCCGTTGGATGCTGCACTCGCGTTCACCCAAGTGAATCACTTTCCCGTGTTGATCACCCAAAACCTGAAATTCGATGTGTCGTGGCCGCTCGATGAACTTTTCCGCGTAGACATCGGGCGTTCCAAAGGCTTGCTGAGCCTCGCTGCGCGCCGTTTCGTATGCCGTCAGCAGTTCTTCCTGACGGTGAACGACGCGCATGCCTCTGCCGCCGCCTCCCGCCGAAGCTTTCAATATTAGGGGATAGCCTAGCTTCTTAACTTCCTTGGCAAGCTGCTCCTCCCCCTCAACGACTCCTTCGCTGCCTGGCACCGTCGGCACACCCAGGGCCTTCATTTCCCGGCGCGCCCGGTCCTTTTCGCCCATCATCTCGATGACTTCGGGGGTTGGGCCGATAAAAGTAATCTCAGAGGCTTCGCACACCTTCGCGAAGTTGGCATTTTCCGAGAGGAATCCGTAGCCCGGATGGATAGCGTCAACGTTCGTGATTTCCGCCGCGCTGATGACCTGGGGAATGTTCAGGTAGCTTTCCGTGCTTCGAGGTGGCCCGATGCATACGGCCTCGTCGGCAAACCGTACGTGGAGCGAATTCCGGTCGGCTTCGGAGTAGACGGCAACCGTGGAAATCCCCAACTCCTTGCAGGCGCAGATGACCCGCAGCGCGATCTCCCCGCGATTGGCTACTAGGATTTTCTGGAACATGATCGGGGCCGCCGGCTACCTTTTCCGGCTGGGACGGATGCCAAAAAGCGGCTGGCCATATTCAACTGGCTGCCCATTTTCGACGAAGATGCGAATCACCTCGCCGCTCTCATCCGACTCAATTTCATTCATCAATTTCATGGCTTCCACAATACATAGCGTCTGCCCGGATTCGACGTGCGCTCCAATCTTGACAAAGGCTTCCGCTCCCGGGCTGGGCGACTCGTAGTAAGTGCCGACGATGGGAGATTTGACCAGGTGCAAGTCCTCGGTTGCTCGCGATTCAGCCGCCGTGGCAGGCGACGGGGGCGCCGACGCTGCCCGTTCTGTAGGCGCCGGAACGATGATTTCGGGTAACGCGGCCGCCCTCTGTACCATGGCGACCCCAGCCGAGGGCTTTTTCAGCCGTATGCGCAGGTCTCCCCTCGAATATTCAAACTCCTCCAGATTATGCTCACTCATAAACCGGAGCAGTTGCTCGATTTGCTGGATTTCGGGACTAGCGATGGAGGAACTTTCTGCTGCTTTCGAGGGCTGTTTGCGTTTCATGCCTTTTTCAAAGCTCGATGAGATCCCGCGAAGCGCGGGTCAACACTTCAGTCTTCTCCGAATGCACGGCAACGTCGTCTTCGATCCGAATGCCCCCCACACCGGGAATGTAGATCCCCGGTTCGATTGTCACGACAAATCCCGATTCTAACTGAGCCGTCTGTCCCCGTGCCAGCCTGGGATCCTCGTGGACTTCCAATCCCAGCCCATGCCCCGTACTATGTGTGAAGTACTGCTCAAGCCTGTATCGGGTGAGCGTCTGACGCGCCGCTGCGTCTACGTCTCCGCAACTTGTCCCAACCTTCGCTGCCTCAATCGCGTCTCTCTGCGCCCGCTGAACCGCTCCGTACCAGGTCTTTACGCGAGACGGTGCCCGCCCCACGTAGACCGTGCGTGTAATGTCGCTGCAATAGTGCGCGAGTATAACACCCAGGTCTAGTACCACCAACTCATTTTTCTTCAACCGTTTGGCGGTCGGCCGCGCGTGCGGCAGGGCTGCTCGCTCTCCGAAGGCTACAATTGTTTCAAAGGCCGGGCCGGATGCTCCTCCGCGCCGCATCTGGTGCTCAATTTCCGCTGCGATCTCGTTTTCCGTCACTCCGGGCTTCAAAAGTGAAATCGCACGGCTGATAACTTGATCCCCCAGCTTTACGGCCCTCCGCATGATGGCAAGCTCACTGGACTCCTTCCTCGTCCGAAGAGATTCCACAAGCCCTGGCGCAGGTACCCATTTCACGCCGGAGCCAACGGCCTTTTTCAGGGCGTTAAATTGACTCACCGTCAGGTGGTTCGGGTCATACCCGGCTCGCCTCCATCGCTTTTCCTTTAGGAGATCGGCCACTCCGCTCGTCAACGAGCCCTTCTGTTCCCTGTATTGAACGCTTGGCGCTTCGTCTCGCGCTTGTGTACTGAACCGCCCATCCGAAATGAGCGTTGTTTTGCCGTCTCCTAACAGGAGCATTCCGGATTCGCCAGTGAAACCAGTAAGATAGAACCAATTCGGCTGGTGCGACACCAATAGAACGTCAGCGCCAGCTGCGGAGACGAGCTTGCGCAATGCTCGAACGCGGGCTTCATACGGTGAAATCATAAAATAAACGAGGAGACCGCAGTCTCCTCGTTCGGAATATCAGTCTAGGTTGTTCGGCCCGGATTATCCAGGCAGGATGCGAGGAGTCAGGAAGAACAGCAATTCCTGAGAGGTGATGCTGACCGTGGTCCGACGGAACAGATTACCGATGAGCGGCAGGCTGCCAACAATCGGCACCTCTTGGATGTTTGTGTTCTGCTGGTTGACGATAATGCCGCCAATTACCACGGTCCCGCCATCCTGCACAAGTACCTTGGTTTGCGCCGACTGCGTGTCCAAAGCGGGAATACCCTGAACTCGGGGAATACCTTGATCAATCTGCGTATTCTCCACAAGCACGTCCATGAAAATGGTGCCTTCTGCCGTAATTTGCGGCGTAACTTCGAGTTGCAACACGGCGTCAATAAACTGCACAGATATCGTGTTGTTGATGGTGGTCTGAATGGGGAGCTTCACGCCTTGCTTAATGGTCGCTTTCTCGTTGTTCTGCGTTACCACGCGCGGCTTTGAAAGGATCTTGCCTACGCCTTTCGCTTCCATCATCGTCAGGAAGAAGTCGATCGCGAAGTTCGGCGACCGGTGGGAGAAACCCAAGCCGCTGCTCGGAACTCCCGCGCCAAAGCTAGTCGCCAGCGGAAGGCCGCTCTGTGGCCCCCCAGTGGATCCGCTGACCGGCACTGCTATGAGTGGGGGAGGCGGAACAGTGTTTGTTGCACCAGGGCTGACGCCTACCTGCGGCGCGCCGCCAAAAATATTGCGGCCACTTGTGGTTGTTCCTGCGAAGCCCAATTCCGTGCCCAGATCCGATGCAAAGGATCGCGACGCGGAGACCACACGCGCCTCAATCTCCACTTGCTGCGACTTGCGATCCAACTGGTGGATCAGGTTGTCGATCGTCGGGAACACGGACGGAATGTCCCTGATGATCAGTTGGTTCGAACGGTCATCCGCGATGATGTCGCCACGCGAACTGAGAAACTTTTTCAAGGTACCCGCTAGGGTCGAGGCCTTGGCATAACTCAAAACGCGTGTGGTTGTCGTTGGCTCGATGGCTTCCGATTGCGCCTTAGCTAGGTCGCGTTGGTCTTCCGCCTCTTTCTTCAAGGTCTCATGCGTCGCAATTCGTAGCACGTTGCCGTTCAGTTGCTTATCCAAACCGTTGTTCTGCAGCACGATGTCGAGTGCCTGATCCCAAGGCACTTCGTCCAACACAATCGTCAATGAACCTTTCACGGCCGGATCAAGCACTACGTTTAATCCGCTAATTTCATGAATGAGCCGGAAAAAATCCCGCAGATCAACATCCTTCAAATTCACAGAGATCGGTTCCCCTGTGTACTTGCCCGCCACCGCCGGCGCTGCAGCTTGCGCTCGCGTCTCTGCCGGGGTGCTGGCTGCCATGGTCGCCGCAGCCGATGCAGATTGCTGGGCTGCTTGCTGGGACGCTTCCTGTGCTCGCGCATCCTTCGCGGAATCCGTCAATCCGCCATACGAAGCCAGGCTGGCTGAGGGCTGGGTCAGTTCGCCGGGCAACGCATAACGAGGAGCGGAAAGCCGCAAATTGCTGTCAACGGTTCCTCTTGCGCGTGGAACCGCGGCCGTGTAATCAAACTTTCTCGCGGCCGTTTCCTTTTGCGAGGTCAGCGTGGAAGCGCTTGACGAAGCAACTCCGGGAACTTCCGGCTTTTCGTCGAAGGACACAACCACCGCGTCTCCATCCCGCGAAATCTGATAGGGCGTGACGTTCGTCAAATCCACAACCACCCGGGCCACGTTCGGACGGTACTGGCCCAAGCGTACATCGCGCACTGGCTCCGCACCACCGGGAATGACCGACTTTTCGACCGCTAGCCGCGCCCCGGAAAAATCCAGGACGAGCCGCTCGGGATTCTGCATGCGCAGGGGATGGACGTCGAGCTGCCCCTGGCCCTCCACGCGTACGCTGGCGTGTTGAGGCGCCTGAGTGACCGCGACGTTGGAGATCACCGCGGATGTCGCGGTTGCGCCGGCCGGCTCTTGCGTTTGAGCCAGCAATGGGCTCACACCCAACGCCGCGCTCGCAAGGATTAGGCAGCCGCACCGAAAGGCGGGCCAATTCGTCTTCATTGCTGTTCTCCTGCACTCGAGTAAATTCTCTTGTTTACCTGGCGCTCCACGGGTTTTCCAAACGCATCCTTGCCGATTTCATGGAACGATACGCCGTCCATCGCGATCTTCTCGACACGGCCGTCATATAGCTGGTCGCCCTCGCGGAGGAAATAAGTGCGGTCTTGGGGATTCGTCACGACCGCGATCATCCCGCTTGGAGCCTTTACCACCCCGTCCAGCTTCAGCGTGCTCACCTGGAGCCCCGCGATGCCTGGAGGCAAGTTCTTTCCGGCATTTGCTGCGGCTTGCTGCCGCGCCACAAGCGATTCGAAGGGGTCGCGTCGCGCCACCTTCTCGTCCGGGTTTACCGCGGTCTCCACTGGCTTTGGCCGCGGCGTTGCCGTCTTGGTTTTCTGCGCAGGTTTTGCTGCGTGATTGGCCGCTGGTTTTGCGGTTCGTCGTGCGTGCGGCGCTGGCTTCGCGGCCGTCTTGGGCGCTTGCTTTGCGCTCGGTGACGCCGGCTTGGCCTGCGCGCGCAGCCTGGGTGCGGCCATCGCGAGCAAAATCCCGATTACGAGAGTTAGTGCTGAACGCATAGATCGCTCATTCCCGCTCACGGTTTCCCAGCCGGCTTCGCCGCAGATTTGGCCCCGCCTGCAGGGGCCGCGCCTACGTCCGCTGGCTTGGTGAAGAAAGTCGTTGCCGTAAAGACGGCGGATACTGTGGTTCCCGGTCGCAAGGTATACTTCGTGCCCTTAGCCTTCGACGGGTCATCGAATTCCAAGTCGCCTACGTTGATTATTCTCGACAGGCGCCCCAGCCTTCCGAAAAAGTCCATCAAATTGAAGTACGGACCATCCGCCTGCACTTCAAATGGCATATCGTAGTGGTAATCTCTCGGCACAATCGCCTCGGCCGTCAAACTGCGCAACTGCACGTTTGAAGCGCTCGCCGCGCCCTGAACCAGCCGGATGAATTCGTCTGTTTCTTTTTCCTCTGGCACGATCGTTTTCAGCGTGTCCAGTTGCTTGGAAAGCGCATCCATCTGCTGTTTCAATTCGCCATATCGCTGCCGGTACACCTGCAACTGGGTGACTTCTTGATTCAGCCTCGTGCGATCTTGAACTGCCTTGTCCACCGAATCCTTCTCCTGCGCAACTGGCGACAAAGGAATATAAACCCCGAGTAATAGCACGATTACGGCGATGGCCACGGCCACCAAGCCTTGCATGAACACCGACATGTCGCGTAATGGATTCGCCATGGTGGTCCCTTAGCCTTTCTTCACCGGCGCTCCGGACCGCCCGGAGCTTGGCGCTGTGCTTGCCGGCTGCGCCGCACTTCCCGCTTGCGGCGGCGCGATTTCCGCAGATAGGTGGAAATTAAAAGTTTCCACGCCCGTATTCCGGTCATCTTGTTTCGTGTCTTGAATCTCTACCTTCTGGAAATAACCGGAGCGCTTCAGCGCGGTGAGGAAATTCGCGACAGCGTTTATCGAAGCGGAAGACCCTTCAATCGTCAGGCTGTTTCCCTTACGGACCATCGCCGTCAGCCATAAGTTTTCCGTTCTGGACACCGTATTGGCTACCATGTCCAGCAAATCCTGCCCGCCGGTCCGGTCCCGCTGCAACTGTTCAATCGTGGAAACTCGTTGCTGCAAGATCTGCTTTTCCTTGTCAAAGGCTTCGACCTGCTGCTTGATGTTTTCAAGGTCCGTCTTCTGCGCCTGCAGCGCCTTAATTTTGTTATTTTCGGCGGTAAGTTGCCGCTGCCACGAGTAGAACAAGAATCCCAGAACCAGCACGCCCAGCGCCAGGCCGGCTCCAATGAAAAGCGCGGGCAGTGCCGCGCCGGTATCCACGGGCCGCCTTGATGCCTTCGGCCTGACTTGTCCAAGAAGGTTTATGCGGATCATGGTTAGTCGAAGCTCCTCAGCGCCAATCCCACTGCAATCGCCAGCCTCGGCGACATCTCCCGAATCTGGTCGTCACTGTGGCGGCTGGGATTAATGAGCACTTTCCGGAAAGGGTTCAGCTCTTCCACCGGCATGGCGAACTCTTCGCGAAGTAGGTCCACCAATCCGGGGACCCGCGCCGTTCCGCCAGCCACCACGATGCGCTGGATATTCTCGCCGCTCGCCGTGGCTCGGAAGAAGTCGAATGTCTTTTGAATTTCCAGGGTCAGAATGTCTGAGACGCTTCGCAATATCTGCTGCTTCTGTTCGTCTGTTACGCTCGGAAGCGTGTCTCCCTTTTTCAGCCGCTCCGCATCCTCGAAGCTCAGATCCAGTTCCTTCTGCAACGCGTCCGTGTACTGGTTCCCGCCAACGCTCACGTCGCGCGTAAACAGCGGCACGCCGCCCCGGATGATATTGATGTTCATCACGCTCGCGCCAATGTTCAGCAGCGCGATGGTTTGCCCGGCATCCGGCTCATAATTCACTTCGAAACAGTTCTGCAGCCCGAATGCGTCAATGTCCACTACGACTGGCGTCTTGCCCGCCTGCGCCAGCACGTTCGTGTGGTTCAGAATCTTGTCTTTCTTCACCGCCACCAACAGAACGTCCATCTGGGCGTCCATTGACTCCAGCAGTTGATAGCTGAGGTTTACGTCCGCGATATCAAAGGGGATGTGCTGGCTCGCTTCCGACGGGATCCGGTCGTACAGCTCTTCTTCCGTCATCAGCGGCAGCGGCACTCGCTTCACGATCACCGAATGCCCGGATACCGATGTCGCCACGTTCTTCGTCTTGATGCGCTGTGCATCGAAAATCTTGCTGATGGCATTCGCCACTTGCGGCGCATCCATGATCGCGCCATCCACCACCGTGTCCGGCGCCAGGGACTCCATCCCAAAGCTCACCAACTCGTACCCTGCCTTCGTCGACTTCAACTCGACTGCCTTAATCGAGCTCGAGCCGATATCCAGCCCCACGAGCTGCCTTGACTTTTTACCCATTCCCAGCATATCGCGGCCTCTTTCGCCTCTACTCTCGCAATACTACCGGCGCCTCGCATGCGCCTGGCTCATCTTCCGCTCCATCCAGCGGTCCAGAATCGTCTTCCGCAGTTTCCAACGATTACCGAGTTTGAACGCGGGAATTTCGCCTTCCGTGATGTAACGGTACAGGGTATCCGGGGATATTCCCAGATACTGAGACGCCTGTCTCACGTTCATCACTTCACGCGATTCATTCACGAGGAGCATCACCCTGGCGCTCGAACTCACGCCGTTTCCCACCACTGTTCTTCGCACCTCGTTTTCACTCTGCGGATTCCCCGAGGCGCGGCCCGTGCAAAGGTTTATCCCATTGATAAGCTCAGAGCGTCAAGGGTTTCTCTGCCGGAGTTGCCTTAAAACTACCCCTATTCTTAGGCAATTCGGGGGTATTCAGGGAGCTTCCGTCTATATCTTGTATGTCGTTGGTTTCAGGACTACCGCATCTTGCGCTTCCGCCCCGGTTCATCCTGTCCGCCAGGACGGTTATCCTTTGTGGGCACAATACCAGACACTTCCTCTTTTTCAAAGAGCCAGTGTTTTCCAGATCGCCGCTACTCGCGCCTTTGTCCCTTGGTCCATCAAGATCTCATCCGGCCACGGGCGCGCGAATCCTTCACTCTTCCACTTACGCGTTGCGTCAACTCCCATCTTTGATCCGTAATCTTGCATCCTCGCGGAATGATCCAGCGTATCCATTGGCCCCAGCGAGAAATGCACATCTCGCTCGGGATCGATCGCGCACAGCGCCTTCCACACCACTTCTCTGTAGTTGTGTATGTCCACGTCGTGGTCCACCACTACGATCACCTTTGTGAACATCGCCTGCCCCAGCGACCAAATCGCATTTATGACCTTTCGCGCGTGTCCCGGGTACGACTTGCGGATCGCCACAATCATCAAGTTGTGGAAAATTCCCTCTGCCGGCATCGCCACATCCACGATCTCGGGATACTGCATCTTCATCACCGGGAGAAACACCCGCTCCACCGCGTAGCCCATGTAATAATCTTCCTGCGGCGGCGGCCCCACCACCGTTGTCAGGTAAATCGGATCTTTCTTGTGCGTCACACACTCCACATGAAAAACCGGGTACTCGCCTTCCAACGAATAAAATCCTGTATGATCTCCAAATGGTCCTTCGGTCCGCATCTCATTTAAATTGACATAACCCTCGAGTACGATCTCCGCGTTCGCCGGCACTTCCAATTCGTTTGTTTCACATTGAACCATCTCCACCGGTTCCCTCCGCAAGAATCCCGCGAACATCATCTCGTCCAAGTCTGGCGGAATCGGCAACATCCCCGCCAAGGCCGTCGCCGGATCGGCCCCGATCGCAATGCTTACAGCAATCCGGCCCTCTGGACTCTTCTCCCTCGCTCTTCGGAAATGCTCGGCTCCATGTTTCTGTGTTTGCCAGTGCATCCCCGTCGTTCGTTCGTCGTAGACCTGCATCCGGTACATCCCCACATTCCTTTTCCCTGTCTCCGGATTCTTCGTGAACACCAGGGGAAACGTGATGAACCGGCCACCATCCTGCGGCCAGCACTTCAGTATCGGCAGATCAAAGAGGTTCACGTCCTTCCCGTGATGCATCACTTCTTTGCACGCTCCTGCCTTAACGCTTTTTGGGAAGAATGACCCCAGTTCCGCAAGTTTTGGCAGCATCTTAATTTTGTCAAACAGGCCCTGCGGCGCTTCCATCTTCAAGAACCCTTGAATCCGCTCCGCTACTTCGTCGAGCGCACGCACCTCGAATGCCAGCGCCATCCTCCGCACGCTTCCAAACGCATTGATCAGCAGCGGTACACGCGACCCTTTCGGTTTCTCAAACAGCAGCGCCGGCCCTACGCTTTCCGGCAGTCGCTTCGGGTCGCGCGCCACCCTCTGCGCGACTTCCGTAATCTCGAGAATTGGATCCACCTCGGCGCGAATTCGCCGAAGCTCTCCTTCTTTCTCCAATTTCTGTACGAACTCCCGCAAATCCCGGTACGCCACTGCTTCCTCCCGTATCCGACGGCCAAGACTGTAGCACGCCCGCCCGCGCCGTTTCTTGCCTCTCGCTCATTGCCCCTCGACCCGCCTTCCGCGCTCTTCCCCGCTTCTTTCCTCGCGCATGTCCCCCCCCATCAAGTTCCGCGGAACATTTCCAACATTCATTCGTCTTTCTTGAGTAGGGCGGTCGGCACTCGTAACTATAGCTGCGCGCCCCGGGGACAACTCAGATGCAAAGCATGCTCACCCACCTAAAGCACGTGTTCCGCCGCTTGGGCCGAACGCCACTTTTTACCGCCATCACGCTCGTCACTCTTGCTGCGGGCATCGGCGGAAATACGCTAGTCTTCAGCGTTCTCGAATCCGTCCTCCTGAAACCTCTCCCCTACCCTCACCCCGATGAGCTCGTCGGCGTTTGGCAAACTGCTCCCGGCGTCAACATCCTTGATCTCAACATGGCCCCCTCCAACTATTTCATTTATCGCGAGCAGAATCGCTCGTTCCAGGACATCGGCGTGTATAACGGCGATTCCGTCACTCTCACAGGTCTGGGCGAGCCCGAGCACCTCCAGGCTCTCGATGTCACTGACGGCACGCTTCCTCTTCTCGGCGTCCCTCCCACGCTCGGCCGCGTTTTCACCCGCCAGGATGATTCTCCCGGTGCCCCTGCTACCGTCGTTCTTTCCTACGGCTTTTGGCAGAAGCGCTTCGGCGGCTCCCCCTCAGCTATCGGGCAATCCCTCACTCTGGATAACAAACCCCGTCAGGTCATCGGCGTCATGCCACAGCGTTTTCACTTCCTCGATTGGCCCGATGCGGCCGTAATTCTCCCCCTTCAGTGGAATCGCAACAAAACTTTCCTCGGCAATTTCAGTTACGAGGCGCTCGCTCGCCTCAAACCCGGCGTCACACTCCAGCAGGCCAGCGCCGACGTTGGTCGTATGATACCCATCGTCTCACGCAGTTTTCCGCCGCCTCCTGGCTTCAACGCCAAAATCTTTGAAAACGCGCACATCGGCCCAAACCTTCGCCCGCTCAAGCGCGACGTAATCGGTGATGTCGGCAGCACCCTGTGGGTTCTTATGGCTTCGCTCGGCATGGTGCTCCTGATCGCCTGCGCCAATGTCGCCAGTTTGCTCCTCGTCCGCACGGAAGGCCGCAGCCAGGAACTCGCCGTTCGTTCCGCGCTCGGCGCCGGCCCATTCCGCATCGCTAGAGAACTTTTCTTTGAGAGCTTTATCATGGGCTTGCTCGGCAGCCTCTTGGGACTGCTCCTCGCCTATGCTGGTCTGCGTGCCTTAGTCTCGTTGGCTCCCTCCGGCATTCCGCGCATCAGCGAAATCGGCATTGATGGCCCTGTCCTGCTTTTTACGCTCGTCGTCTCCCTCGTCGCTAGCATTCTCTTCGGCTCTATCCCGATCTTGAAATACGCCGGTATACGCTTGAGTACCGGCATCCGCCAGGGTGGCCGCGCCAATAGCCAGACCCGCGAGCAGCACCGCGTTCGCAACGTCCTCGTCGTGGTTCAAGTCGCTCTCGCGCTCGTACTCCTCGTCTGCTCCGGCCTCATGATACGCACCTTCCGTGCTATCACCCGCGTCAACCCCGGTTTCAATCACGCCGAAGCCGATCACATCCAGACTTTCCGCATTTACGTTCCCGAAGAACAGGTCAAGGATGACACTCAGCTCGTCCACATGTATCAGCAGATGCTCGACAAGGTCGCCGCATTGCCCGGCGTTTCTGCCGTCAGCCTAACCACCTCGGTTCCCATGAGCGGCAGTTCCAGCAACGACTTACTCTACGCTCAGGACCACAACTATCAGGAAGGCGAGATTCCCCCCATTCGCCGCTTCATGTTTGTTACACCGGGATCCTTTTCTGCTTTTGGTACTCCTCTCATCGTCGGCAGGGATATTTCTTGGACGGACATCTACGAACACATCCCCGTTGCCGTCATTTCCGAAAATTTTGCCCGCGAATACTGGAACACCCCGCAAAACGCTCTCGGCAAGCGCATCCGTGTCGCCTCCACCGACGATTGGCGTGAAATCATCGGCGTGGTCGCAGATGTCTATAACGACGGCGTCACCCAAAAAGCTCCGACCGCCGTCTACTGGCCCGTTTACCGGGTCCGATTTGAGGGTAGCGCAGAAGATATGGTCCGCGGCATTAGCTTCGTTGTCCGCAGTCCCCGCGCCGGCTCGGACTCCTTCCTCAAGGAGCTTCGCGAGGCTGTCTGGTCCGTTGATCCCAATCTGCCTCTCTACAATGTACACACTCTCGGCTACTACTACTCCCGCTCCATGGCGCGCACTTCCTTTACTCTCATTATGCTGGCTGTCGCCGCGGGCATGGCCCTGCTCCTCGGCGTCGTCGGCATCTACGGCGTCATCGCCTATTCCGTCTCGCAACGCACGCGCGAAATCGGCATTCGCATGGCTCTTGGCGCTCAGCAGAAGATGGTGACCAACATGTTCGTTCGGCATGGCCTATTGCTGTCGGGCATCGGAGTTGCCATCGGGCTCGTCGTTGCCTTCATCGCCATGCGCCTCATGTCTTCTCTGCTCTTTCACGTCAATCCTGTGGATCCGCTCACTTACATTGCCGTCACTCTCGGCCTGCTCGCCTCCGCTCTCCTCGCGAGCTATTTGCCTTCGCGTCGCGCCGCCACGGTGAATCCCGTCGAAGCCCTCCGCGCCGAATAATCGCGGCCATGAGGCCAATCAATAATAAATTTCGGCTGGAACATCCAGCGGTTTGCCTGCGTATTTGTAATTTCAGGCAAAATTGTCTGTCTAACCTTTTAGAGATTCGCAACGGAGGTACCCACGATGCAGTCAATCCTCTTGGATCTAAAACAAATCCTCCGCCGTCTCGCTCATTCCCCTCTTTTCACGGCCATCACTCTCATCACCCTCGCCATCGGTATTGGCGGCAACACCGCCATCTTCAGCGTCCTCGAAGGCGTCCTTCTCAAGCCTCTTCCCTACCCTCAACCCGACGAACTCGTTGGCGTCTGGCACACCGCTCCCGGCCTCATCGCCGGCGACGTAAATATGGCCCCCTCCAACTACTTCATCTATCGCGAGCAGAACAAGACCTTCCAGGACATCGGCCTCTATCAAGGTGATTCTGTCAGCGTCACCGGCACCGCTGAACCCGAGCAAGTCCCCGCTCTCGACATCACGGACGGTGTTATTCCTATCCTGGGCGTCTCCCCTCTCCTCGGGCGCGCCTTCAACAAAGCGGACATGACCCCTGGCAGCCCCGACACCGTCATCCTCACCTACGGCTATTGGCGACGCAAATTCGGTGGCGCCGCCTCCGTTATCGGCCGCACGATCGTCGTGGACGGCAAATCCCGCCAGATTATCGGCGTTATGCCTCAGAAGTTTCAGTTTCTCGATTGGGAGGAGCGGGCCATGCTCCTGCCTCTCCAATTCGATCGCAACAAAACTACCTTGGGTGAATTCAGCTATGAAGGAGTAGCCCGCCTAAAACCCGGAGTGACTCTCGCTCAGGCAAATGCCGATATCTCCCACTTGGTACCGGTTGTGTGGGAGAGCTTCCCTTCTCCCCCGGGCTTCAGCGTGGATCTTTTCAAGAAGGCTCGCCTCGAACCGAACATCCGTCCACTCATGCACGACGTCATTGGTGACGTCGGCAAGCTCCTCTGGATTCTCATGGGCAGCACTGGCCTCGTCCTCCTCATCGCCTGCGCCAATGTGGCCAATCTTCTTCTTGTGCGCACAGAGGGCCGTCAGCAGGAACTCGCCATCCGTGGCGCACTCGGCGCAAGTTGGGGGCGCATCGCGCGCGAAATCCTTCTGGAGAGTCTCGTCCTCGCCTTTCTCGGCAGCATTTTCGGCCTTGCACTCGCCTACGGCGCCTTGCGCTTCCTGGTCGCAATGGCCCCTGCCGGCCTGCCTCGTCTCCACGGCATTGGCGTTGACATGCCCGTTCTGCTTTTCACCCTTGTCGTTTCTCTGTTCGCTGGACTTCTCTTTGGCGCGATCCCCGTCTTCAAGTACGCGAGCACTCGTCTCAACACCGGCCTTCGCGAGACCGGCCGCGGCCTTAGCCAGAGCCGTGAGCGCCACCGCGCCACCAATACTCTTGTGGCCGTTCAGGTCGCTCTAGCCTTCGTCCTGCTCATCTGCTCCGGCCTCATGATTCGTACTTTCCGCGCGCTCACCCACGTAAATCCCGGTTTTTCCCAACCCGCCCAGGTCCAGACACTCCGTTTGTTCATTCCCGAATCCGATGTCCCGGGCGACGAAAATACCGTTCGCCTCCAACAATCCATCTTGCAACGCTTGCAAGCTATTCCGGGCGTCACCGCCGCCGGTTATGGCAACTCCGTGCCCATGGACGGCCAAACCTGGACCGACCCCGTCTATGCGCAGGATCGCAGCTATGCCGAAGGCCAGATGCCTCCGCTTCGTCGTTTCAAGTTCATTTCTCCCGGGTTACTGCAGACTCTCGGCATTCCGCTCATTGCCGGCCGCGATTTCACTTGGTCAGAAACCTATAGCCGGCTTCCTGTTGGCATCGTTTCGGAAAATTTCGCCCGCGAATTTTGGGGCAGCCCGGAAAACGCTCTCGGCAAGCGCATCCGTGTCAGCACCACAGATGACTGGCGCGAAATCGTAGGTGTCACCGCCGATATCCGCGACGACGGCACCAATAAGCCTGCTCCCAAAATTGCTTTCTGGCCGATTTACGTGAATCATTTCGAAAGCGATTTCTTCCACATTCGTCGTTCCGTGCAATTCGCTATTCGCACTCCCCGAGCGGGCTCCCAAAGCCTCCTCACCGACATTCGCCAGGCCATCTGGTCGCTCGACCCCAATCTTCCTCTCGCTGACGTCCACACTCTCGATTATTACTACACCCGCTCCATGGCTCGCACCTCCTTCACTCTCATCATGCTCGCCATCGCCGGTGGCATGGCCCTTCTTCTCGGCACAGTAGGTCTTTACGGCGTCATCGCCTACTCCGTCTCGCGGCGCACCCGCGAAATCGGTATTCGCGCGGCCCTTGGCGCTCAGCGTGGCGCCCTGACCGGCATGTTCCTCCGCCAGGGCTTTCTTCTCACTCTCGTCGGCGTCGCCTTCGGGCTGATTGCCGCTCTTCTCGTCATGCGCCTGATGTCTTCCCTTCTTTTTGGCGTCAAGACCTCGGACCCGCTCACCTACCTCTGCGTCTCCATCGGCCTCATCGCCACGGCGCTCTTCGCAAGCTATCTGCCTTCTCGCCGCGCCGCTTCGATTGATCCCGTCGAAGCCCTCCGCGCGGAATGACTGCGGACCTCTGAACCTCTATTCCAGCTCTCTGGGCAGGGCCCGCCTTCACCTAACTTTCCTCGGTCCAGGGGCTCAATACCTCGCATCCCGCTATTGCGAAATCGGTGACATTGCGGGTCACCAAGGTCAATTTCCAATGCGCCGCCGTTGCGGCAATGAATCCGTCCATCACATTCATCCTTCTTCCGCTACGCTCGCTCGCCGCCATGATTTTGCCCCACGCGCCTGCGATGGACTCGTCAATGCTCAGGATGCGGCCTTCGAACCTTTCCCTTAAGTCCTCCTCAATCCATACTCTTAGCTGCTCTTGCCGGCCCCCCTTCGGCAATCGCTCCAAACCGTGCCGCAGCTCTGCCATTGTCACCACACTCATGAATATTCGGTCTTCATCCTGCTCCGCCAGCCATCGAATGACCCCGGAATTCGGCCGCGGCTTTGACCACTCGGAAATCACGTTCGTATCGAGGAGCAAATTCACAAGTCCTGCTCGCGTGGATCGTCCTGCATTCGCTCAATTTCTAGTCCCGCTTCTCGTAAGGGTGACCTCGCGAAAAACTCCGTCAGGTTCCCTTTTCTCTTCGACTTTCGATTCCACTCCTCGATCGACACGACCACGGCCGCCTCCTTCCCGTGCCGCGTGATCGTTTGCGGTCCGCTGGTTCGCGCCTTTTCGACGACCTCGCTCAATTTTGCTTTGGCCTCGGCTACTGTCCATTCCTTACTGCCCATCTTTCCTCCTACATCGATGCTGCACCACCATTTTAGTCTATATGGTCATAGTAGTCCACGTGGTCCTCACCAGCCTGTTACCTCCCTTCGAGCTGCTTCGCTGTTGTCGCCATCGTCTACCGACACCGGCTGCGGGAGCTGCACAAACTTGGCGCGCTTATGGTTTAAGAATAAAACGAGGCGAGAATCAGCTTTGGCGCTTGGCCGTGTGCAGCGCCACAGTTCCCAACGTCCATGTCCGGTATTGTGCTGACTCATAGCCGGCTGTCGCCAGCAGTTCGGCCAACTGCGCCGGGCGGAAAAACCGGGACACGGACCGCGGAAGATAGCTGTACGCGTCGCGATGGCCGGAAATTATTCCGCCGACGCGCGGCAGCGCAGTGTTGAAGTACCACCGGTACAGATTGCCGAAGAAATTGTCCGGCGGCTCAGTGAACTCGAGAATCGCAATTGTCCCGCCCGGCTTGAGCACGCGGTGAATCTCGCGCAGCCCCCCTTCATAATTGGCCAGATTGCGAAACCCAAACGCGGTCGTCACGAGATCGAACGATTCGCTCGCAAACGGCAGTCGCAGTGCGTCCGCTTCCGCAAGGGAAAGCGGTTCGCCGTGCCCGGACGCGTTTTGGCCCATCCCGCTTTTTTTGCGCGCGCGTACCAGCATGGTGTGCGCGAAGTCCGCGCCGATAATCCGCGCACGGCCACGCTCGCGCAGCGCCAGGGCCAGATCGCCGGTGCCGCAGCAAAGATCGAGCACCAGCGCATCCTCGCGTTCTAGAATTGGACGCAGTAGCCGCGCCGCCCGCGCGCGCCACGAACGGTCAATCTGCAGCGAAAGCAAATGGTTTAACAGGTCGTAGCGCGGCGCGATTTCCGTGAACATCTCTCGCACTTTGTGCGAGGCATCCGCCTCGCTCCGCGCGCCTTCCGGACGCGATCCGGAGACGGGTGCTGCATTGCCCGCGGCTTCAGCCACGATGGGAACCTCGCCCTGTGACAAAGTGGGGCGCAAAATGCAGCACGCGTTCCAGCAC
Source organism: Candidatus Acidiferrum sp. (assembly GCA_035279745.1). Classification (GTDB taxonomy): domain Bacteria; phylum Acidobacteriota; class Terriglobia; order Acidiferrales; family UBA7541; genus Acidiferrum. The sequence goes on from DATEHE010000003.1 coordinate 58,178, forward strand.
TTCGAGCGGAACATCGCCGCGCGTCTCTGCCTTGCCGATGCGCGTCGCCAGCACAAAGCGAAGCCTTCCCCCACGCGCTTTCTTGTCCGCGTGCATCAGCGCGATCAATTCCTTTGGTCGGACTTTCGGCCACGGCGGCAGCGGGCCCATCCGCCGCACGAGCGAAACGATGCGAGACACTTCGTCCGCCGGCATCACGCGCAGCTCGTGCCCAAGTAGCGCCGCGCACATCATGCCCCACGCCACCGCCTCCCCATGTTGGTAAACGCGGTAGCGCGTGATGGTTTCCAGCGCGTGCGCGAACGTATGTCCGAAATTCAGAATTTCCCTCAGCCCGGCTTCGCGTTCATCTTTACTTACAACCTCCGCCTTAATCTCCAGCGAGCGCGGAATCAAGTACGCCAGCGCGGCCGGTTTGCGCCGCAGCACGGCGGGAAGATTTTTTTCGAGGAATGCGAAAAGTTTTGCGTCCGCGATCACTCCGTACTTGATTACCTCCGCGAGCCCGCCGCGAAATTGCCGCTCGGGCAAACTTTCGAGCGCTGCGTAATCCACCAGGACGAGCCGCGCGGGATAAAACGTTCCAACGAGATTTTTCCCTTCCTCCAGGTTGACTCCCGTTTTCCCGCCGACCGCCGAATCCACTTGCGCGATCAGCGTCGTCGGCACTTGCACCAGCGGTATTCCGCGCAAGCACGTCGATGCCACAAAGCCCGCGACATCCCCAACCACGCCTCCCCCAACCGCAATCAACAGCGAATGCCGGTCGATCCCGCTGCGAACCAGCGAACGCTGCAGTTTTTCCGCTGTCGCAAGATTCTTCGCCGCTTCCGCGTCGTTCATCAGGTGCAGCCGCGACGCCCCATTCCGCCCTAGCGCCCGAAGCAGGCGTTTTCCTACCGCGCGCCACACCTTCGGCGAACTCACCACATGCACGCTCGAAAATTCTCCAATCCGCCGGATCTCTTTCGCGGCTCTGCGCAGCACGCCGGAACCGCAGGCAATCCCGTATTCGCCCGCCGAGGATTTCACTGCGATCCGTTTCGGTTTCATCCGCGCGGCTTCACTTTGATTCGAGTTGCTTGATGGACTCGAGGAAAACGTGGCCGACAATCGCCAGAGTTTTGGCACTGATCTTATCGAGTGAATCCTGCGGCGTATGCCAGTAGAAAACGTCTCCGCTCGGCCCGTTGTCCAGGTCAATCACGTCCACGGACGGCACTTTGCGCTTCAGAAAAGACTGATGATCGTCTTCGATGGTCGAAGGCTCGTCCACAAAAACATTTCCATAGCCGAGGCGCTTCGCCACGCTCCATACAAGATCCACCAGCGATTTCGTCGAGTACGATTCGCGCTTGAAGTGCGGCGTCTTCGTCCCCACCAGATCCGCCAGCATAAACGCCTTGACGCGCGGCAAATCGCCGCTGAGCGCGAGGCGTGCCGCCATTTCGCGGCTGCCGTAACAGTTGTCCGGATCTTCCCATTGCTCGCGTACGGCTTCTTCGCCGTCGAAAAATGCGATCCATACGGCATCGCGCTGGTGTTTACCGCAAAGCAGCCGCGCCAGTTCCAGCATCACCGCGGTGGACGACCCCGCATCGTCCGCTCCGACAAAATCCGGAAGCCGCTTCGTATCGTAGTGCGTGCCCAGCAAAATCACATGCCGCGTTTCTCCGGGAATTTTCACCAGAAAATTCTTCATGCCGATCCGGCCCGCCGGCGTGTCGGACGTGAAGGAGTCCACATCCGTCGTGCAACCGTAAGACTTGAGCTCGCTCAGCAAATAGTCCTGCAATTTCGCAATGGCCGCCGACCCGGAAGGGCGCGGCCCGAACGAAACTTGCTTGGCAACATGCGCGTACGCACGCATCCCGTCGAACCCATCCATCTTGTCGGCAGGCGGCGCCTGGTCGGCGGGAGCAATTTGCGGTTGTTGTGGAGGAGGAGCCGTGGTGAGCGCTCCCATGAATGGCGCGTCCTTCGTGGCGCTCGACACGCCGGAATTTTCTGCTTTAGCTTTGCATCCCGCGCATGCCGCCAGCAGGAGAACCACGCACACGGATACGCCAAGGTAGCCCTTCAGAATTCCCGCCATCTAGTGCGCCTCCGCCGCGGCTGCTAGCCGGCGCTTGCGTTTGCGAACCACAACCCAGGAAACGCCTACCCCAATAAAATACAATCCCACCATCGGAGTCATGAACACCAACATAGTCGTTGCGTCTGGAGTCGGAGTTACGACGGCGGCGACAATGGCAATCACCAGAATGGCGTAGCGGAAATTTCGAAGCAGAAATTGCGGCGTGACGATTCCAAAGAGCGACAAAAAGAAAATCAGGATCGGCGTCTCAAACACCAGCCCGAGTCCCAGCAGCACTAGCAGAATGAGATCGAAATATTCATTGATGCTGAATAGCGGCGTGATCGGCCCGCCCTGGCTCAGCTTGATCAGAAAATCCAGCATGTACGGCAGCATGATGAAGTAGCCAAACGCGATGCCCGTGAGAAACAAAATCACCGTGGAAAGGAGAAATCCGGTGATTGCGCTGCGTTCATGCTTATAAAGCGCGGGCGCAACAAACATCCAAATCTGGTGCAGCACGATTGGCGAAGCCAGCACGATTCCGATGTAAATCGCCAGCGTAAGCAGCATGTTCAGGTAGCCGGTCGGGTTCGTATAAATCAGTTTCGGTTCGAGGTGCGCGCGCGTCAGCGCCAGCCTCACCGGATCCACAATCCAGTTCACGAAATGCGGCGCAACGTACCACCCCGCCATCGCCCCAATCCCTATGGCGATCAGCGAATTGATGATGCGTTTGCGCAGCTCGACGAGGTGCTCGAAAAACGTCATCTGCCCGCCGGGCTCTTCTTCGCCCGATGCGCCTCGCGATTTAGGCTGGCTGCTGTTGGTCATGGGAAAGGGCTTGCGAGTCTTCGCCTACGGGCTCGGCGGCGCTAACCTCCGCCGCTTCAGCCGGTTCTGTCTGCTCGGGCGCCACGGCTCCCGTTCGAGGAACCGCGTCCGCCGCCGGCGTTACAACCAGTGCTTCCGCCGCGCCGTTTTCGCCGTCTAGACGACTCGTGGCCGAAGTTGTCTCAGGCAATGCGGCGGGTGTGACGGCCGCCGGAGCGGTTGCTGCCGATGCGGCGGCTGCGTCTGCGGCTTTTTTGCGTTCGGCCTGGAGCGCCTGCCTCTCCATGTCGCGCATTTCCTGCTCGAAAGCGAACTTGAAATCCGTGGAAGCCTTGCGGAATTCCGCCATCAGCTTGCCCAGGCTCCGGGCCAGTTCCGGCAGCTTTTGCGGCCCAAAGACGACCAGGGCTATCACGAACACGACGATCATATGGGTCATGCTGAGCATGTCATCGAATGGCCGCGGAAGGGCCTGTTTGCATCATAGAAAGGGCTTCCCACGGTGTCAAACCACACTTTGGGGTGTGCTATAATTTTTCCAGCACGGGAATGACGAGGTCCGGATGAAATCAGAGCGCCGTGGGTTGATTTTGGTCGTTGCAGTACTTGTCTTATCCGCTTTGCTTGGGGCACTTTACGGGCCCAATGTCCGGGCCACCACCTCTTCCACCGAAGATGAAAGCACCGCCCTCCGCCAGTTCACCACAGTCCTCGATGTCGTCCAGGCTAATTACGCCGAAGCAATTGATGTGGACAAGGCCGTTTACCAGGGCGCCATTCCCGGCATGCTGCGCGTGCTGGACCCCCACTCGAATTTCTTTGATGCTCGCCAGTTTGCCCTCCTTCGCGAAGATCAGCGCGGTCGTTATTACGGCGTCGGCATGATCGTCGCGCCGCGTGGAAACCGCACCGTCGTGATGCAACCCTACGTCGGCGCCCCGGCCTTCAAGGCCGGCATTCGCCCCGGCGACGTCATTCTCAAAGTGGACGACAAATCTACGGATGGGCTCACCACAACCGACGTCGCGGACTTGCTCAAAGGCCCCAAGGGCACTGTCGTAAAAATTTCGATGAGCCGCGAAGGCTACACTCAGCCCCTGAACTTCACCGTGACACGCGACGAAATTCCCCGCCATTCCGTGGATCTGGCGTTCATGATCAAGCCGGGCGTCGGCTACATCCGCCTCTCCGGCTTCAATGAAACCACGGATCATGAGCTTGCCGATGCCTTGAATCAGCTGCACGCCGCCACGCTGGACGGCCTGATTCTCGATATGCGCGGCAATCCCGGCGGCCTGCTCAACGAAGCAGTCGCCGTCGGCGACATGTTCCTCGACAAAAATCAGCTGATCGTCTCCCATCATGGCCGCTCTTCTCCCGAGCGCCGCTACTACGCGCTTCGCGGCAATCAGGGCATGACCACTCCGCTCGTCATCCTTGTAAACAACAATTCCGCCTCCGCAACCGAGATCGTCTCCGGCGCCGTGCAGGATCATGATCGCGGCCTCATCGTCGGCGAAACCACCTTCGGCAAAGGCCTCGTGCAAACCGTCCAGCCGCTCAGCGAAAATACGGGCCTCGCTCTCACCACGGCGCGCTACTACACACCGAGCGGCCGGCTCATTCAGCGCGACTACAAATCCGTTTCGCTCTATGCATATCACTACGAGCGCAAAGTTCCCGAGCATCCCACGCAGATTAAGCTGACCGACAGCGGCCGCCAGGTCACCGGCGGCGGCGGCATCACTCCGGACATCGTCGTGGCCATGCCGAAGTACAACCACTTCCAGGAAGCCATGTTCCGCGACGACGTTTTTTATCCTTTCGAGGGCGGCATCGGCGGCTTCACGCGCTTCTTCATGGGCTCGCGCCCGGCGATCACCAAGGATTTTGTCGCTGACGACGAAGTCATGAAGTCCTTCCGCGACTATCTGACGAAGCAGAACGTTCACTACTCGGAAGCCGATCTGGCCGCGAATCTGGACTGGGTCAAGCGCAAGATCAAGCAGGAAGCGTTCTTCTCGACCTTCGGTATGCAGGACAGTCTGAAGGTCGAACTGGAAGCCGATCCGCAAGTCGAGCGCGCCGTCGAAGCCATTCCGCAAGCGCGCGCTCTCTACGAAAACGCGCGCAAGATCGTCGCGCAGCGCGCGGCAGCCACCGGCTTCGACCGGCCATAAGCATTTCCGCGGGAACGCCGCGGCACATTATTGGGCGTTTCCCTTCCTTGCCAAATCGCAAATGCAATCGAAGCTAGATTTAGCTCTGTTCGTCTGCGCAACGAATCGCGCGCTGCGGTTGGCAACCTTCGGATCGTCTGCTAAGATTTTCTTGCTACTCGTGGGCGAGTAGCTCAGCTGGGAGAGCGCCTCGTTCGCAACGAGGAGGCCGGGGGTTCGAATCCCCTCTCGTCCACCAAACTAATCAACAACTTACACCGCTTTTCTGAACTGCAGGAGTTGCCCACGTTGCCCAAATTTCGCGCTTCCGGGCAACTCGAAGCCAAGACCAATCCTCTCCGCCCACATCAGGCGGAAGTCTCGGTCCTGAGCCAATTTCACATACCGCTCGCTAACGTGTCTCGGTGCATGTCCCGACCAGAAGTGTTTCAACGTCTCGGGGCAGTCCGACTTTTCGAGATGCGTAAGCCGGAAGCGTCGGAAGATATTGAACCCTCCGCGCTCATGCGCCAGGTAGTCGAGGATCGGGTGCAGGCTGTCACTGAGCGCGTTCGATTGCAGAAGTTGTGCGCCAGTCGAGGAGTGGAATAAGAGGCCTGAGCGCCTCTCCCCTACGTATTCGCGGAGCATCTCGGCAAGCTGCAAACAAAGCTCAACCTGCCGGGTGCCATTCTTGGTTTTCAGGTAAGGCTGAATCTCTCCGCGCTTCGCCTTCTGCACAATAGTCAGCGTGCGAAAGTCTTCGGAGATGTGTTTGTCAATTTCGAGGCCTAGTGCCTCGCCGACCCGCAATGGACCACAGCCGGCCAGGAGCGCATAGAGCACCCTGTATTGGCCGCCTGCGAACAGCAGAATGTCGGAGATCCCGCCGCAAGTGGAGCTCGGCTGCCGCTGCTGCTTTACCGAGGGCAGATCGAGGTAATCGCTATTCCATTTGCGCGGAAACTTCTCTTCCCCATTCTCATCGATTGCGGAGGCGACAACGGCCTTCACTATGTTCGTGTAATCGCGGACGGATGCCGGCGACAAGGAGAGTGCCATCTTCTCCACCAGCTCTTTCACTGCGTGGTTGTTCACATCCGCGAGGTATCTGTCTGCAAGGGACGGATAAATCCACTTGTCGAGTGCGTATCGACGATTGTCGATGGTCGTCTGCTCGATGGGGTTGCGTTTGCGGTTGGCAAGCGACTTCAACCATCGTTCCGCTTGCTGTTTGAAGGTGATCGTGCTGGTTGATTCAATGAAGAACCGGGTGGAGTTGATCCCCAGTTTCTCGATGTGTTCTGCGCATTTGCGCTCTGCAATGGAACGTGTCCGGCATACGCCAAGGGAGATGACAATTCGGCGCGGCCTAGTTCCTGGAACATCTTTCCAGTACCGGCCGTATGCGGGCGCCTCGGCGTCCCACCTGTCCGATCTGCGTCTCCCTCTTTGAAACACGCTCCCCGCCTGGTAAGTTCTTCGCGCCAAAAATGGTCCTCTCCGGCGCGACGCTGCAACCGGAGCGGATTCTATCACAGCGTGTTTTGACGCCTCCGCAACAGCAGCCGAAAGGCTTGTTTCTGCGCTAGTGGCCGCGATTTGTGGCACGATCGCCATCACGCGAATGTGGCGATCCAATTCAGCGCGGCGCACCGCAAGGATTGGGCTGGAGCGACCCCACAAGGCACTTTGGCCACGGAACCGTGCGCAAAAGTGGGGTCGCTCCAGCCCAACACGGTGCCACGCGGTGCCCAAATCGTTCGCGCCGTCGCGGTCAAGTGCTTGACATCTTTGACAGTTGTGCAATCGTGATGGTGACGCCGAAGGTGAAGCACACAGTGATTTGTGTCTTCCGTGCACACTTCACCCCGCCACAGTGAAAAAACATCGAGAAAATCCGAGAACATCGTGCCCTCCACTAACGAAGAGGCCCTGAAAACGCAAAACCTCAAAAAGAAAATTCCATCAGCGGAACACTTCAAGCTGCTGAGGCACCCCTCCATATACCTAGGGAACAGGCAAACGGGAAAAAGTGAGAAACAAATCTCGGTTCGCATTGGAGCCCCTATCTATCTAAGGAACATCCACGCGGGAAAAAATAAGAAAAAATCTTCAGTGGCCTCTCATGAATTTCCCCCCGCACGGGCATCGCCCGCGCGGAGGAGAAGGCGGCTAGGTTGCTAATAAGTTGCCTAGGATGCCCCTAGAATTGGCAAACGCCGCGCATAGCGGCGATCTTGGGCGAAGATCGCAGCGGAGCTAAGGATTTGGATCGCGGATGCACGCCTCATGCGCTTCCGCAAAGTTGCGCAACCAAAAATCCTTCCAAAGTCCTAACGATTAGGACTAACTTTCCCCTCTCTGGGGGAGTGTGCGCGGAGTGTCGGCCGGTTGGGCGGCATTGCGTATACGACATCTTCGCTGTTTACAGACCTCCGTGTCGTTGTTACTCAACAGGTTTCATCGTTAATTGTTTAGGAACCTGGCGAGGTGTTTCGGTGTCTATCATTGATAGGAAAGAGAAGAGGGCGCTCCCCCACTGCCGGACTTCGCCGACTGGCCATGCGACCAAAACTGAAAAAGACATTGTGTTGGCTTGTAACCACGCTCGGTTCTTTCCTGGGTCTTTTCGAGTTAGCTGGATTCGGAATGTCCTGGCTTCCGCTCGGGGACCACGACCCAGGGTGGTTCCTGCGCTGGTTGAGCCTATTCGGCATAGGGTTGTTTGGTCTCGGCTTTCTAGTTGGCTCGCTCGTTGCGCCGCGAAACCCCAGGCTTGGCGGAATCCTCTTCCTGGTCTTCCTGCCTGTAGCGGCGTTTTGTCTGGCATACCCGGAATCGGGTTTCTTGGTGTGGCACTCGGATGGCGGTGGCTATTTTGAGACACCGCTTCCTTGGACGGCCGTTGGATTGACGTTGCTGTTTTTCACTCCGTTCGTGGTGCCGTTGTTCGCACTCAGCCGGAAGAAGCGAGCTGCGATTGTATTTGCGGTCGCAGTGTTGATTGCCATTCCTGTATTCGCGCGTTCCCGATGGACGCCCGTGTTGCTGCCACAACTTTTGCTTTTCGCATGCCCTTTCTTGTTGTTTGGCTTGTTTTGGTTGGGAACACATAGGCTTCGCTGGCCCATTCTGATTCAAAGCCGTCCGCGACGTCTGACCAAACGAATCGCAGGCGTTGTATTCGCGTGTTTGGCGATCTTGTGCGCTGATGTTGCGATCACGTTCGTCCTTGCTGCGCTCGGCTCCTCGCTTTTCAGCGGGGACTGTAGAGGAAAACCGCCATTCACACACGCCGAGTCGCCCTATCACGCGGTATTCACGGCTCGCGCCATATACGTTGGCCTCTCCCTGCGCACTATGCTGCAATCCCGAAACAATCCCAACGCCCTTCACGATCCTCGCGTTGGAGAGTGGGCCATTGGTGTCGTCCAGGAGCGCTTTTGGGGCGTTCCTCAGCGTTGGCCACATCTCGTATTGATGACCGATTTTGTCTTTTGGAAGGGTGAAACCTATTTCATTGACGGCTCTCGCGAACACGGGCTTTTGAGTAACGCGCTCCCGATCGTAGGAGCTAGAGTGAATTGCAGCCGCTCCCGGCCTGTGAAGGATGCTGTGGTGGATTTACGTGTGCTCCGCCAGCCGCCAGCCGATGTCACGCGAATCATCGGGTACGTGCGACAGCCAGGGCCGTATGGCGGCTTTACGACACCACCCACAACACCGAAATTCCTTGCTGGTGCCCGAGTCAATGCGTCAGGACCCACAGGAACAATTTCAATCACAACCGACGCGTCAGGAATCTATCAATTCGACGGCCTACCTGCCGGGGATTACACAGTGCAGCTAACCGTCCCCAAGAGCCAAGTGGCAGGCCAGCCTAACCTAGAGGCTAGCCCCGCAGAGGTCCACCTGCGCACAAATGGCTTGGTGGAACGCAATCTTGACCTCTACTGGAATGGCAGAATCGAGGGGCACGTCAGGGATGGCGCTGGAAAACCCGCGCGTGTGTACCTGACGTTGCGAACTGCGGACCAGAGCCATTTGCCCTTGTTCTCTCCTAGGATAGATTCGAGCGGCTTCTATCAGATAAGCAAGATCCCGCCCGGTCGCTACTTCGTTGTCGCCAATGAATACGGCCCAAATGATCAATCGCCCTACGACGTCCAATACTATCGATCAACATCTGACGCTCGAAATGCGCAGGTCTTGCAACTTGGGCCAGGACAGCGAATCCGGGGAATCGATTTCGCCCTTCCTCGCCTCGCCGAGCGAACTGTCCACGTACAGGTCACGAGGCCAGATGGCAGGGGCGCAGCCGGGGTACCCATCTGCGTTGCGTACGAACACACGGAGAACTTCGCTAGACTGTCGACAGCCAGCTGGATTAAGGACACGGACCAGAGTGGTTTCGGCATAATTCATGTGTACGGAAACTCTCGGGTACGTGTGTTTGCCGCTCAATATGTGGAGAACGAAAAAACCAAGCACAATGACCTTTATTACAGCCTCCCCATAGAAGCTACCGCTGACAAGGTCCCGGAAAACGTGCAGCTCGTCCTGGCTTCACGCCAACTATAGACTGCCGAGTGTGCAGCCCAAAGTCCTTTCAAGGCCTAAGCGACTACGACCCATCTCCCGCAGCGTTTCCTGCCGGTCCGTAAGCGTCCGGGTGTGGCCGTCTCGACGGATTATGTTGAGTTAACGAAGATGAGCCGAGTGGACGCTTCCGACATTTCTGGTTGTGTCCACTTGGGGGGGGTAAGTGGACACTTCGGATCGGGCGGTGGTTAAGAGGGGGCCGCAGCGACGGCGGCATTCAGTAGAACGGAAGCGGCGGATTGTGGAAGAGACGCTGCAGCCGGGCGCATCGGTGGCGCGGGTAGCGCGGGCGCATGAGGTCAACGCGAACCAAGTGTTTGCCTGGCGGCGGCAGTACCGCCAAGGGCTGCTGGGGACAACGAGCGAAACTCTAGGGTTGTTGCCCGTCCGGGTAATCGAGCCGACAAGAGCAACCGTCCGGTCGAGAAGCACAAGCACACCAACTTATCGAACAGCACCGGGCATGATTCAGGTCGAGCTTCCGAAGGGGCAGCTGCGACTGACGGGCTGTGTCGATGCGGAAGCGCTGCGCGTAGTGTTGGAGAAGTTGCTGGGATGATCGGGCCACCAGCCGGAACGCGCATTTGGATCGTGGCGGGCGTGACGGACCTGCGTCGCGGCTTTGTGGGTTTGAGCGGGATGGTGCAGACGGCGCTCGCGGAAAATCCGTTTTCCGGTCAGGTATTCGTATTTCGCGGGAGACGGGGTGATCTGATCAAGCTGTTGTGGTGGGATGGCGACGGACTGTGTCTTTTCGCGAAGCGGCTGGAGAGAGGAAGATTTATTTGGCCGCAAGCGACCAGCGGCGCGGTGTCGCTGACGCCGGCGCAGTTGTCGATGTTGCTCGAAGGAATCGATTGGCGGCGTCCAGTGCGCACGGCTCCGCAGATCGCGGTGTGAGCAAAAAATTATCGGGAATTGATTTGCCAAGAATTTTGCTTCTGGCGATACTGCGTGCACGATGAGTGTGCGCGCAGTCCTTCCGAACCTCGACACGCTGGATTCCACCGCGCTGAAAGCCCTCATTCTCTCCCAACACGAACGTCTCATCGCACAGCACGAACAACTCCTCAGCAAAGATGAGCAGCTAGCTTCGCGCGATGCGGAAATCGAACAGTTGAAGCTGCTGATTGCCAAGCTGCGGCGGATGCAGTTCGGACGCAAGTCCGAGAAACTGGAACGGCACATCGAGCAGTTGGAATTGCGGCTGGACGAATTGCAAGCCAGCCGCGCGGAAAACACCACGGCGCAAACAACTGCGACAGCCAAGCCAATCGCGGATCGCACGGCCAAGCCAACGCGGCGGCCGTTGCCAGAACACTTGCCGCGTGAGACGCGGAAGATTTTGCCGAAACAGGAAGCGTGTCCGGACTGTGGCGGAAAGCTCAAGCCGCTGGGCGAAGACGTTTCGGAGATGCTGGAGTACGTGCCGGCGCATTGGAAGGTGCTCCGCCAGGTGCGGCCGAAGCTAGCCTGCGCGTGCTGCGACAAAATCGTGCAGGCGGAAGCGCCAAGCCGTCCGATCGCGCGTGGGATGGCGGGACCGGGCCTGTTGGCGCACGTGCTGGTCTCGAAATATGCGGATCACCTGCCGTTGTACCGGCAAGAAGAAATTTACGCGCGAGAAGGGATCGAGCTGGACCGCTCGACGCTGGCCGACTGGGTGGGCGGCGCGAGCGCCTTGTTGCAGCCGCTGGTGGGAGCGTTGCGCCGTCACGTGCTGGCCGCGGAGAAGTTGCATGCGGATGACACACCGGTGCCGGTGTTGGCTCCGGGCAACGGCAAAACGAAAACGGGACGGCTGTGGACCTACGTGCGCGACGATCGGCCCGCAGGAGATGCAACGCCGCCAGCGGTGTGGTTCGCCTACAGTGCGGATCGCAAGGGCGAACATCCGCAAACGCATTTGCGCGATTTTCGCGGCATCTTGCAAGCCGACGCGTACGCCGGCTTCGATCAGATTTACGAAGCGGGACGCATTCAGGAAGCGGCGTGCTGGGCGCACGTGCGCAGAAAATTCTACGACCTGGTGGAGGCACACAAATCTGCGACGGCGCAGGAAGCGCTGCGCCGCATCGCGGGACTCTACGCCATCGAAGCGGATATTCGCGGAAAGCAGCCCGAAGAGCGGCGCCAAGTACGAAACGAGCGCAGCCGCCCGTTGCTGGAATCGCTGAAGCAGTGGCTGGAAGAAACCCTCGTCAAGCTGTCGAGAAAATCCGATACCGCGCTGGCCGTACGCTACGCGCTGGGACGTTGGAACGCATTGCTGCGTTACGTGGACGATGGCCGCATCGAGATCGACAACAATGCCGCCGAACGCGCCTTGCGCGCCGTGGCCCTGGGCCGGAAAAATTACCTGTTCGCGGGATCCGACTGCGGCGGTGAACGCGCCGCTGCGATCTACAGCCTAACCGGCACCGCGAAACTCAACGACCTCGACCCGGAAGCGTACTTGCGAGAGGTGCTCTCGCGCATCGCCGACCACCCCATCAACCGCATCGACGAACTGCTCCCCTGGAGCATCGCCTCCGCAGGAGCTGCCACGACCCCACGCGAATCTGCTTCGTTAACGTAATTCTCCTTCAAGACGGCCCACCCCGGACGCTTACGCCGGTCCCTGTCTCGCGCCTTTTGATCCTGTGGCTCGTTCGCTTCAGCCCAAGACTGAGCGTAAAAGCTTTGCAATCGAGCGCGTTGCCAAGTTGCCCATCCTAACGACCTTCCAAAAATGTCAAGCGGTTGCAGCGTCGAGCCTTCTTAGATTTGCGACCTCGATACGCTCTCAAGGGGAGCCTATCGCGTGCATTGGTAATAATTTCATTCGCGCTTGACCGGTAATTCCTTCTGGGTTATATTCCATTTATGGAATGGGAGGTCGAATATGTCGAGGAATTTGGCCATTGGTGGGACAACCTCTCTGTTCCGGAACAAGAGAGCGTGGCAGCGAAGGTAAAGCTTTTGGAGGAATTCGGACCTTCTTTGCCTCGCCCTCATGTTGATGTTGTCAAAAGTTCACGGCACCAGAACATGAAGGAATTACGAATCCAACATTCGGGACGCCCATATCGCGTTTTGTTCGCATTTGACCCGAGGCGTGCGGCGATTCTCCTGCTGGGGGGTGACAAAACAGGGAATGCTCGCTGGTATGAGGAGAACGTACCGAGGGCCGACGACATCTACGATGCACATCTGAGGAGTTTAGGGGAGGGACGATAACTATGGCAAAGAAGTTCAAAAACCTCGTCGCGAAAATGCCGCCCGAGTCACAAGAGCGCAGCAATGCCATGGCAAAGGAAATGATCGCTCAAATGCCGCTTGACGAACTTCGTGAGGCAATGAGACTCACGCAAGAAGCATTGGCGGAATCGCTGAATATCAACCAGGCCGCTGTCTCGAAAATGGAACGTCGGTCAGATATGTACCTCAGCACTTTGCGCAAGATCGTTGAAGCGATGGGTGGCCGTCTCCAGATCATAGCCGTCATGCCCAACGGCAAAGTGGAGATCAATCAATTTGGGAAAATCAGGCGCGCGGAAAAAGAGCGGAAAGATCGTGAGACTGTTCCCGCCTAAAACCCATCTCTTCAGGAATACCCTAGCCACAGCCTGAAATGCATGCCTCAGGCTTTCTCTACACGCGGAGAGTCGCCCCACATCTCGCGGCGCGCTTCCGGGCCGTGACAAAGGATCTGATTTGATATTGGGTTCTGACGGTGCCGTCCAACGGGAAGTGCTCCACCAATTAGTCAAAAATTGACCTCAACGGTTCCGAATCAAAAATAAGAATTCGGCCCACCCCTCAATTCACAGCCATTCCTTTCGGCCGTTCGCCTATTCGGGCCTCGAGCGTCGGCCCCCTTACAGTTTGCTAAAATAGCTTCGCCTTCTGGTCGAATTGCTCTTTCCAGCCTCGATCTAAACCTCGCTGCGCGAAATTGAAAAAGGATTTTTCAAAATTATCTGACGCTCAGGCTGATGCTGGTGATTATGTACGCAAATCGGGCGATGCTGATACTTGGCGCGGGGAACCGTTTGCGCTAGGCTATGTGGAGTTTTATCCGTTTGGGAGGGTACGCATGAGTTCACAGATCCCAGCGCAAATGAATCTAGCTTGTTCGCAGTGTAGTCGGATGTTCGCGCAATCAGATTTGGTGCAGGTCGCAGGGAACTGGGTGTGCGGAGCTTGTAAGCCGGCGTATTTGAGCCGTGTAATGGCGGGCGACGCGGCTGCGCCTTCGGCCACTCAGTACGCTGGTGTCGGAATTCGGTTTGGCGCGCGCTTAATTGACGGATTGATATTTATCGTTCCCTTTCTGATTATCCTAATGCTGATGATGCCAAACTTGATGCAGACGTCGAGAGGCGGCGCTGCGGCAGCCAATGGCGGCGTGGCAACTTTGTTCCAGGGAACCTTTCTACTGGTTGCCTTGTTTTTTGGCCTGTTCTACGAAGTTCTGATGCTGCACTACTGGGGAGCAACACTTGGGAAAATGGCGTGTGGGCTTAGAGTCGTGCGCTCTGATGCCAGCGGCCTTGGGTGGGGCGTTTCATTTGGACGTTATTTCATGTATAATATTGTAATCTCTCTTATCCCGTTCCTTAACTACATTCTGCTCCTAACTACAGCGATTATGGCCGGCGTAGACGGCCAAAAGCGTGGTCTCCATGATCGGGTCTGCGATACGCGCGTAGTTTTTAAGCGGAGCCTAGCTTGAGCCTGAACCTCAACCTATTCTCTGTTTCTGACAAACCTGGCGTTTCTAGCTTTCGGCCTCCAGAGGGAACTGTTTCCTGCCCGAATTGCACTGGGGATGTCACGCCGCTTGAGACGGAGAGAGGACGGCAGAGTTGCCCCTTCTGTCAGAAGCAGCTCCAAATCTGGTTCTGGCCAGCCATTCGCCAGAACACGAGCTCGGTTGCCGCGATGCCGGACCAGGCTACATGCTTCTTTCACCCGGAAAAGGCGTTTCAGGCTTGCTGCCAACGGTGTGGCCGTTTTGTGTGCGCGCTTTGTGATTTGCAGTTGGGAGCAGAGCACGTTTGCCCCACGTGCTTCGAGCGCGGACGGACGGATCTCAGACGGGATGGCAGCAAGGCGGAATGGCGCAACCGCGACGTGCTCTATGATTCGATCGCAGTGGCCCTAGGCTGGGGCTGGATCATCGTTTGGCCGGTGATTGTCGTGGCGTTCCCTGCCGCGATCTTTTTGCATGTGAAGTATCGGAAGGCGCCGCGCTCCTATCTGCTGCCGCGGTCGGGCTGGCGTTTCTGGGCCGCCTATGTAGGGTTCGCCTGGCTCCCGATGCTCCTCTTCATGTCAATATACTTACCGCGGTGGATCGCAGGGAGGCACTGATTTGGGAAGCGGGTTTCGCAAAATATCGCGTGTTGGCAGCCTGCTGGGCGCAACGAAGTGGTATCTGAGCGTGGATTGTTTGCTCGCCGCGAAGCGAGTGATGTACGCGGTTGAGTACCGGCGATTTTATTTGCGAGATCTGGAATCCATTATCGTGTTGCCAAGGCGCGCATGGTGGTTGCGGCCGATCGTTCCCGCCGTGCTGTTTCTCGGGCTGGGTAATTTGCTGTGGTTTACGGTAAATTTTGCCACGGGTGCCGTTTTCGGTGGCTTAGGCCTGGCCTGGGCGGCGCTGGAGCTGGCGCTCGGGCCGACCGCGGGGTCCCGCATTCGCACCTCGGGAGCTAGCGTTGACTTGCCCGTGGTGTCAAGAACGCGCCGCGCGCACAAGGTCCTTGCCAAGATTGATGCGGCGGTTCGCGCCGCTCGCGCCGGCGTGATCGCGCAAGCGTCAGGCTCGATTGACGGAACACAACCGGCGCAGTCCAGCGGCCAGGCAAGTTCTGAACCCACTCCCGCGGCCACTCCCATCGAGAATCCCACTTAGAAGAATGGCCCTCAACTCTCCAGCCGCGCCTTCCGGCAAGTCCGCCGCGCCGGGCCTGCTCCATGCGCGCTGTCTGTTTCATCCACTGCGCGAAGCGGCGGCACGCTGCCCGCACTGCGGAGGAACTTTCTGCCGCGAATGCGTAACGGACGAGGATAATAAGCTCGCGTGTCCGCCTTGCCTTCGCCGGATGATGCATCCACCCGCAAAGCCGGCGCTGGGGCGCACGTTTCGGCAGAGTTTTGCCGGACTTGCCGCGCTTGTCTGTCTCGCGGCGCTTTTTTTTGCATTACTGCGCTGGCGCGTGAATACACCGGAAGTGCACCTGGGTCTCGACGGCGCCGCTTCTGACCAACAGATCAGGCCAAAACCATGAGTGAATCCACGCTCGCCCCGGTCACGGCGCAACGTGGCCGCTTAGCGTCCATTCGCCCCACGTGGAACCGCTTGAACCCACTTGAAGCACTTGAACGGGGATTAGGTCTTTTTCAGTCCACATTTACCCGGGAGGCCTGGCGTTACTATACGGGAGCCGCGCCGCTCGTCTTTTGCTTCATTCCGATGTGGGTAATTGACGGGCAGATCCGAATCTCCGATGGTGCGCTGCTCCTGCAAGCGGTGCTGCTCACCGCGGCGTATCTGCTACGCGCGCGAATGGTTGCCAGCTATGTGCAACACGTTCGCAAGCGAGCGTTTGGAGTGCCAGTATCGAAACCTGCGGGCGTGGCCGGGCAAGCAGCGGCTACGGGACGCCTGCTCACGTGGAAAATCGCTTTTAGCGCCGCTACTTTGGCCACCGTGCCTACCGTCGCCGGGGCTTCGTGGTTTTACAGCGCGTGCCAATTCGCCAGCCTGGAGGCACAGGAGGACGCCAGCGAACGCCATTCATTTGGCGGCTGTCTGGCGCTCGCGTCCCAATGGTTCGCCGGTGGCTTGCTTCTGTTCCTGATGCTTTTCCCCCTCTGGATCGCCGTGTGGTTGAACGGCTTTATGCTGGCGATCCTTATTCCCGCACTGCTGCATTCGATTTTTGGGGTGAATACGCTTCTATCCACCCAAATGGGCATTTACGCACTGCTTCGAAGCTCCGCGTTCTGGCTTTCGCTCTTCGCAGGCGCATGGCTTGCGCTCGATCCGATTGTCAAATGTACCTTCATCGCCGTTTATCAGCATTTGCGGTCGCGGCGCGAAGGAGACGACTTGAAAGGGGCCCTAGCGAGCCTTCCCCGCGAGCAACAGAAGAAAGCAGAGCTTATTACATCCAGCAGAGCAGGACGCAAAGCGATAGCTGTCTCGCTCTTTGTGCTTGCGGCGCTTCTGCTGGGCGCTTCCGAAACGGCAAGTGCCGGCGCCCCGAAAGTAGTTCTAAACCCTGGCAGGACGGAAACGGCAGACGACTCCCCGAGTGAAGCGCGCGTTCAAAAATTGCGCCAGGCCATGGATGAAGAATCCCAGCGCGCAATTTATCGCTGGCACGACGCCGACCATCCGAGCTCGCCCACCTGGCTCGACAGGCTGCTCGGAAAAATCGGCCGCGCACTCGAGGGCCCCGGGAAGGCGTTTTTGAATTTCCTTCGAAAACTCTGGCCGCGCGGCCTGGCTTTCTCCCCGGACCAAGGGAAGGGCGGAGGTTGGCGGTTGAAGGATATTCGATTATGGCTGGAGCTGGTCCTGGTGCTGACGATCGGCGGGGGAGTAGCGCTCTTTTTGCTCCGGCGGCGTCGCGAAGCGGCCCAGCTTTCCGTTCCGGTGACGACAGTGCCGCTGCCTGACCTCAGCGTAGCGGTCGCAAATGAGCGTTCCGAAGAAGCATGGTTCGCTCTGGCAGAGAGGCTGGAGGGAGATGGCGAATTGAGGTTGGCGCTGCGTGCGGCATATCTGGCTCTGCTAGCCGGACTCGCGCAGCGCGAGTGGCTAACGATTCGCCGCGATCGCACGAATCGCGAATATCTCGATGAATTCACGCGCCGGTGGAGAAGGCGCCCGCAAGCGGCGGTCGAGCTCCGCCTGGAAATTCCGGAGAAATTGCGCTCAAGCCTTCGCCTATTCGATAGCGTTTGGTACGGGTCTCACGGGCTAACGCCAGCGGCGGTCGTCGCTTATCGTCAGGGTCAGCGGGAGCTGCTCAACCATGTTTGACGAGCGTTCACGCGAGCGAGTCGTGCTGAACTGGCGCGGTCCTCTGCTGGCCGCGGCCATTTTCGCGGGAGTGTTTGGCATTCTGCTGCTCATGGCGCATCTGAATCAGTCGAGAACAAGTGACGAAGGATCCAGCTTCCGCCAGGACCCTTACGGCGCCAGCCTGCTGGTCGATTCCTATGAGCGCGCCGGGTATCAAGTGAAGCGCAGCCAGGATGAGAGATTGCTCGCGGACCAGGACGCTAGTCGCACTACCGCGTTCTTCATTGGAGGGTACGATCATTCGGATGTCGAAACCCGAGACGGGAAGATCGTTAGAGGCAGAAAGTTCCATGCCCTGTTGGAGGATTTTCTCGGCCGTGGCGGCCGCGTGGTCCTACTGCAGCACCCGCCTGGAGTCAGCGCCGCTTCCATTCCTGCTCCTGGAGGCAAGGAGGAATCTGGCCTTCCGAAGTGGCAAACAGAGGAAAACTGGGGAATCGAGAGCGAATTCAACTCCTCCGAAAACCAAGAATCTGGCCCCGCATGGGCGGGACCTAATCTTACCGCGATGCCTGCGAGAAGCGAGACGATGTACCTCGCTTCAGACGCCCCGTGGCTCAAAACCGACTCGCAGTGGACTGTACTCTACGTGAGCTTGGCGACCGCCATAGGCTCCCAAACTAAGGCAATGGTCCGCAGCGGGACGACGGCGCATGTTTATATGGCTATGCGGAAAATTGGAAGTGGCGAACTCGTTACCGCAAGCCAGGAATCGTTCTTGCTGAACGAGGCCATTAAGACGCACCCGAATCCAGTGCTGCTTGATTTTCTCACCGGCGGGCGCCCCGTAATTTGGGTGGACGAAACCCTGCACGGATTGCATCAGGATGAGGGCGTTCTTTGGCTCGTTCAGCGGTATCGGTTGCAAGTGGCGCTGCTGCTGTTCTGGGGGACTTTGTTGATTCTGCTTTGGAGCATGAACGGCGATTTGGTGCGGCACCCGGCACGGCGCAACAGCGCGGAGATCATCCGCCATGGCGAAGGCGCCGGCGTGGGTTCGCAACGCCTTCTTCAACGGAGTATTGCAAGTGAGCAAGTCGTGGCCGAATGCTGGGAGCAATTCCGCCGTCGTTCGCCGCAAGATGCGCAGGCCATTTCCACCGAGCCTCGTTGGGGGCCCCTGCTGCGGGCCGCCCTCGGGCAGCCGCCTCTGGCCGGGTACAAACAGCTAATCCATCTAATCACCGAGCGCCGCGCAGCCGCGAAAGGCTTGGCGTATGAGGGTCGTCAGGCGCCGCAGAAGTTTCTCGCTTCTCCGAAAACTACTGCTGAGGAGGCATGAATCGCATGAACGACAAACCCGCACTCGACTCGGACGGGCAGGCACAGTCTGCAAGCGCCGAGGCGCAAGCTCAGGCACTCACGACGATTGCCAGCAGCGCACGGCGCGTCAGAGAGGCGCTCGGGCGGGTAATTGTCGGCCAAAATGAAGCAATTGATCTCGCCTTGGTGACGCTGCTCGCTGGCGGACACGCGCTGATTGAAGGTGTTCCCGGCGTCGGGAAGACGCTCCTGGTGAAGGCGCTGGCGCGCTCCGTGGCCGGCGAATTTCAGCGCATTCAGTTCACGCCGGACCTGATGCCCGCAGACATTACCGGAACGAGCGTCTTCGACATGAAGACACAGGAATTCCGGCTAGTGCGCGGGCCAATCTTCACGAATATCTTGCTGGCAGACGAAATCAACCGAGCCCCCGCGAAAACGCAATCCGCTCTGCTGGAGGCCATGCAAGAACGGCAGGTAACCATCGATCGCGCTACCTGCACCTTGCCGTCCGTCTTTGTCGTTTTCGCAACGCAAAACCCAATCGAGCATCAGGGCACCTATCCGCTTCCGGAGGCTCAGAAGGACCGCTTCCTCGTGAAAATTCGCATGGGCTATCCGGCGGCCGAAGAAGAAAACGAACTGGTGCGGCTGGTCGCCGAAGGGGAGGCGCCGGAGCGCCGGCTGGCGGAGGATCTGCGTGCCCCGATTTTGCAACCGGGCGAACTCGAACAACTGCGCGCCGCAACAGCGCGTGTGCGCGTTACCGATGCCGTAGGAAGTTACATCGTCAATTTGGTTCGGCAGACGCGGCAGCACGCAGCGGTATGGGTAGGGGCTGGGCCGCGGGCCACGCTCGCCCTTCTGTCGGCCTCCCGCGCGCTCGCAGCTCTCGAACAGCGTGATTTCATTCTGCCCGAAGACGTAAAAACGCTTGCCGCTCCTGTGCTCGAACACCGCATGTTGCTTCGGCCGGAATTTGAAATGGAAGGTGTAGAGCTTCGCGAAGTAATCAACACAGTGTTGGAGGCGGTCGAAGTGCCGCGATAAGTGGCACTCGTAGGACAAGCGTCAGGAAAGCATAGAAGCATTGGACATCATGCCCGCTGAGGATAATAAGTCTGCGAGTAGTAGCGCCTTGCGCGGAACTGTCGTTGTCGAAGCCGAAGCCGCCGCGGTGCCGACAGGTCGTGCCCCTCGATTGCACGACATGCTCGCGCAACGGATCCCGCTTCAGCCTGCGGGGACGTTATTCGGTCCAGCGGGGTCGCTCGCCTGTGTGCTGGGACTGCTGGCTGTGGCCGCGTGCATTGCACCTTGGCTGGCGCATGGATGGCTATGGCTCGAGCTGATCGCGGCCAGCGCGTCATTGCTCCTGTGTTATGACGCACTTGAGCTGTGGCTCACACGAAAAGAATTTGCACCCGTCCTGCTCTTGAGGGAAAAGGGCCTTCGCGGACGCGAAGGGCAGACCATCCAGGTTCCACTTGCTCTCACCGGCTCCGGGCGGCGCCAATTGCGCCGTGAAGTCCGTGTTGCGATTATGCCGGCTACACAAGAAACCGAAACCGCCATTCAGGTGCGAAGCGAACCGCAACAACTGAAACTCGAGCGGCGAAATCCAGCTGATGGATCGGTAACAGCGAGTCACGCGCCAATCCTGCTCTGGTCCTGGTACCCCGAGATTGCCTTGCTTCGGCGTGGTCTTTGGCCTGGACCACGGGTTGGCGTCGAGCGGTGCTCGGGCCTCGGAATCTGGCGCCTGCGGAAATGGTTCGATTTGCCGGAGCCGGTGCGAATCGAGGCGGATTTGCGGTCTGGGCGACGGGAAATTCTGCGCAGTCAGGTTTACCGCGCACTTGTTGCGTCGCGGCAGACGCCGTGGACGGGACTCGGCCGTGATTTCGAGCGCCTTCGGGAATATCAACCTGGCGACACCTACTCCGAGATCGCATGGAAATCCACGGCGCGGCGAGGCGCTCCGATTAGTCGGCTTTTCCAATGGGAGCAGAAGCAGGAAGTGTATTTCGTGGTAGACCAATCGCGGGCATCCGCGCTTGCGGTCGCTCGGTCCGCGGATCCCGAAAGCTCCAGCCCAGAAGCCCATGCGCCGCGACGACTGCTGGATCTCGCGGTGGAAACCGCGCTCGTGGGCGCGACCGTTGCGCTGGAACTGGGCGATGAATTTGGGCTGGTCACCTACGCGGATGAGCCCAAGTCCTGGTTGCGCGCAGGGAGTGGGCAATCTCAGTTTCACCAATTGCGAGACCGCTTGATGAATCTTAAGCCCTTGCCGACGACGTCGGATTGCGAAGTACTGTTTGCGGAAATTCGGCTGCGGCTGAGGCGCCGCGCTTATTTGGTGATCCTGTCGGACTTGACGGAGCGCTCGGTTTCGGACTCACTGCGCCACGGTGTCGGGCTGGTCCGCTCGTCGCATGCCGTCTTAATAACCAGCATTCTGCCGGCCCATGCGCGGCCGGCATTTTCGCCTACCGAGGAGCCGCACACGGACCAAGACGTTTATGCGGCGCTTGCGGGGGAAAAAGAAAACCAGCGCCTCGACGCGCTGGCGCGGCAACTGCGCCGATTGGACGTGCGACTCCGGTTTGTTCCCGCGGAGATGTTCTTGCGAACCGCGGTGGAAGGATATCTGGAAAGCAAGCGGGAGCAGCGGTTGTGATTTTAGATCTGGAACGATTTCAGGCACAAGCGCGGCCGCGCTGGAGCAAACTCGAATCTTTGTTAGCCGCGCTGGAAAGCCGGCCGGACCGGAGGTTGAACCCAGCCGAAGCCGAGCAGTTGCAAGACCTTTACGCACAGACCGGCGCCGATTTGAATCGCGTTACCCACGGCGCTTTGGCGCCGGACCTAAGACAATACCTCGAGCGGCTGGTGGCGCGGGCCTATGCGGAGTTGTACTACTCTCCGCCAGCGCGCTCTGAAATCTGGCAGCCACGCCGCTGGCTGCGGATTTTTACAGCTTTCCCCGAGGCGTTTCGCCGGCAGTCGAGGTATTTCGCTCTGTCCGTGCTAATCACGGTTTTGGGTTGCGCGCTGGGCGGGCTAACGGTGCGCTACGATCCGGCTTCCGTGGAGGTACTGCTCCCGGCTGATTACCTGCGCAATCCGGGCGAGCGCGTAAATCAAGAGTTAAAAGGGCAGCGCCGGCACTTGGATTCCGCGCAGGTCGAGGCCGAATTCTCCGCGCAACTGATTACACACAATATCCAGGTGGCGCTGCTCGCGGCAGCACTCGGCGTGACGTTCGGCATCGGGACCGCGCTGCTGCTGTTTGAAAATGGTGTGCTACTGGGGGCTGTCGCGGTTCGTTACACTCAGCAGGGCTTTGGCCTCTTCGTCACCGCGTGGTTGCTGCCGCATGGCGCATTTGAAATTCCGTCCATTTTGATTGCAGGGCAGGCGGGCTTTTACCTGGGGCGGTTGCTGCTGCGTCGGCGCGAAGATCGCGATATGCGCCGAGCGATGCGCGAATGGCTGTTGTTGATAGCCGGGTTGGCGTTGATGCTGGTCTGGGCCGGAATAATGGAAGCGTTTTTTTCACAGTACCACGCGCCTGTTCTGCCCTATGGATTCAAAGTTGCGGTTGGCGCGGCGGAGCTAGTGCTGCTTACGGTCTATCTGTTGCTCATTGGCCGAAGAGAGATCGCTGCGGAGGCGCGCGTGGGTGTTCCGGCGAAGAGCAAATGACGGATTCTCAACCAACACGCTTGGCGACGGCAGCGGAACTGACCGTTGCGACCCCCGAAGGCGTCATCTTTCGCCTGCCCCTGGCTGGTCCCGCGGCGCGGCTTTATGCCATGCTGCTCGATACAGCGATCGTGCTGGCGGGAGTGAACGGATTTGGCTGGGTTATTTACTTGATCTTCGCGAAAGCGCCAGGGTTTGGATTTATGGTGGTCACGCTCGCGGAATTTGCCATCGGGTTTGCGTATGCCGCGTTGTTGGAACGTTTTTGGAACGGGCAGACAATTGGGAAACGCTTGTTCCATTTGCGTGTGATTGACCAAACCGGACTGCCCCTGCGCATCGAACAGGCATGGGTGCGAAACGTGATGCGCGTGCTCGACGCGTTGCCGTTCGCGTATCTGCTTGGAGGAATCTCCGTCCTGAGCAGCCCGCTGATGCAGCGCTTCGGTGACCGTGTGGCAGGGACGCTCGTCGTTCGCGAAACGCCATTAGCCGCGCCGGCGGAGGAGTCCTGGACGCACCAGAAGTACAACTCCTTTATGGATTACCCCGCAATCGCCATGCGGCTCCGCAAGGCTGCGACGCCGGAACTGGCTAGTCTCATTCAAGATGCGCTACGCCGTCGCAACGAACTAACGCCATACGCGCGGCGGGAGATCTATCGCGAATTGGCGGCTTATCTGCAGAACGAAATCTCGCCATTCCCCGACGATTTGGTTGAAATGCTCAGTGACGAGCAGTATTTGATCAATGCGGCTGGCATGCTGTTCGGGGACCAACGGCTGTCGAGACTCTTGAGCTCACGGTGAAAGTGGAAGCCTCACTTCGCTGGAAGCTGCCGAACCGTGCCGCTCGAGCAGCAAAGATGCCCAAAAGTTGAGCACAACGACTATTCCCCTAAACTCGGAGAGTCGAGTCTGCTTTCCGGCAACGGTGAGGTGAAGGTCTTATGCCTTCTTCCCAGCAAGATACGGTTCGCATTGTCGATACCACGGCGTGCTGAAGACGCATAGCACATGCGCAACAAATGCCACGACCGCCCAATTTACAATTCTTCGCGGGAAGTTCCTCGGAAACACACTCCTCCTCGCGAAATGAGGGCGCTCGATTGATGCCGCGCTTGCCCCCATCTGCACCCCTCTAGGCGAAATGAATTGGAGCCGCAGCAAAGTGTGCACGGTGCTTGAGATTCGCGGAGCGTAGTTGGATCCGACGAGGACCGTTCGATTCGCTCGCCGCTCGCTTGCGCCCAGCAACCTTTTGAGAAAACAGTCTTCCTTTTGCGTTGCCCAAGTTGCCCATTTTAGAAGGCCCCTGAAAAAGCTAAATGGTTGCAGCGTCGAGCCTTCTTAGATTTGTGGCCTCGTTCGCAACGAGGAGGCCGGGGGTTCGAATCCCCTCTCGTCCACCAAACTCCTTTTCCACCCCTCCTCACCCAAAGCGCAGATCTTGTTAAACCCTCGAATAAAGTCTCAGACTGGCTCTCTGCGATCGCGTTCACAATCCCAATTCCGTTAGCCCCGCATGCCCGTCCGGCCGCCTTCCCAGCGCCCAGTGATACAGCCTGTCCTTCTCCTGGATCGGCACGTCATTGATGCTCGCATGGCGAAATTGCATCAACCCCGACGCCGCAAACTCCCAATTCTCGTTTCCATAAGCGCGATACCATTGCCCCGAATCGTCGTGCGATTCATACGCAAAACGCACCGCGATCCGATTGCCTTCCACCGCCCACACTTCTTTGATCAGCCGGTAGTCCAGTTCCTTGCTCCACTTCCTCCGCAGAAACGCCAGCACTTCCGCCCGGCCGTGCAAAAATTCCGCTCGATTTCGCCAGTAACAATCCTCGGCGTATCCCGCCGCCACAATTTCCGGGTCGCGCGTATTCCATTTGTCCTCGACGGCGCGCACTTTCAGAATCGCGGACTCCCGCGTGAATGGCGGAACGATATTCGCGGAAGGCTTTGGCGGTGCGTTCATGGCGGATGCTCCTCTCCCAGCACATTCTTGGATGTGCCCACGAAACTTTCAGGCGACGTTCTTCGTTTCGCGCTTCACTTCCCTTTTGCGATTAAACTCCACCCCGCCTTTTTGGCGGCGCTTCATAATTCCGCATTAACTTCGCGCTGCTTCCGCCGAAAGCAATTCAACGGCCAGCGCAATCGCCGCCTCGGCCTTGCCCGGCTCCTCGAGTCGCCCGCGAGCCGCGTCCTGTGTGCCGCCGCCTTTTCCGCCCACTCGCGCCAAGACTGCCTTCAGCAGCGCGGACATATCTTTCCCCGCCCCGGGATGCTGCGCGAACATCACATTCCCGCAGCAATTTCGCGCCAGCAGCGCAACCGTCCCCGTCGATTTCGCCAGCGCCGCCCCCAAAAACCCAAGATATTCCGGCTCGACCTCTTCCCCAAAAACGCGTCGCACGACTCTCACTCCCCCGTCTCCCGCAGGCGTCTGCCGCACCGCCTCCTCCGCATCCAACTCCGCAAGCCGCTGCAGCAGCGCGCGCGTGCGCTTGAAGTTCGCGTCGCGCTCCGTCAGCGCACGGTCGAGCGCCGCCGCAATTTCTTCCGGCGCGCAACTCAGCCGGTCCGCCACGCCGCGCAATCGGTAAAAATCCTGCCGCGCCGCTTGTTCAGCCCGCGCTCCGCACACAAACTCGACCCGCCAGTCCTGCCTCATTTTTGTGCAACGCTTTAGCAGCAGCGTGCCGATCTGTCCCGTGCTTTTCACGTGCGTCCCCCCGCACGGCTGCAAATCAATTCCTTCAATTTCGATCGCGCGCAAAATCCCTTCCCTCTCGACTTGCTTCCGCACGCCGCGCTGCGCCAAATCTTCCGCCGTTCCATACCGCACCGTCACGGGCCGGTCTTCAAAAATAATTTGGTTCGTAGCCCTCCCCGCGCCCTCCAACACTTCCTCGGATGGCTCCGGCCCCCGCAAATCAATCGTGCTCACTTCCGCGCCCAGATGAAACGACACCGTCGCCCGCCCGAACCGCTCCTGAAAAACGGCTGACACCAAGTGCTGCCCGGTGTGCTGCTGCATGTGATCGAACCGCCGCAGCCAGTGAATGCAACCAAGTACGTCCGGGCTGCTGGGCCGCCGGTCCACTACGTGCACAATGTCATCGCCCTCATCGCGCACGTCCAGCACGTTCGCATCGCCAATTTTTCCCAAGTCGTGTGGCTGCCCGCCGGACGTCGGATAGAACGCCGTTTGATCCAGAACCAATCCAAGCGCCTGCGACGTAATCCCCGACTTCACATCCGGCGGCAGCACGTCGCAGTGCACCACTCGCGCGGAAAACTCCCGCGTGTACGCGTCGTCGTAATAGATCCGCCGCGTCGTCATCGCTTTACGACTGCAACGCCCGGTCCCACGCTTCTGAATATTTGTAGCCCGTTCCCGTGTTGAAGAGCACCACTGTCTCGTTCGGCTTCACCCATCCGGAAGCGGCCAGCTTGCGCACCGCGCTCACCGTCGCCGCGCCCTCCGGCGCCGCAAAAATTCCTTCGAGCGATGCGAGCTCCTTCCCGTCCCGCATCATCTCCGCGTCGGAAACCGCAATCGCCGTCCCATGCGTTTGCTTCAGCATCCGCAATATCAAAAAGTCTCCCAGCGGCCCTGGCACTCGCAAGCCGGACGCCAGCGTCGCCGCATTCTGAAAAAATTCCGCGGTCTCCTTGTGCGCTTCCCACGCTTTCACCACCGGCGCGCAGCCTTCCGCCTGCACCGCCACCATCCTCGGCCGCTCCGCACCAATCCAGCCCATCTCCTGCATCTCGTCAAACGC
Organism: Candidatus Acidiferrum sp.; assembly: GCA_035279745.1. Taxonomy (GTDB): domain Bacteria; phylum Acidobacteriota; class Terriglobia; order Acidiferrales; family UBA7541; genus Acidiferrum. The sequence continues at coordinate 84,706 of DATEHE010000003.1, forward strand.
TTTGCACATCCCGATCAACCCGACTCCGCCGCCCGTTGGATACAAAATCACGTCCGGCAACTTCCCGCCGAACTGTTCCCACAACTCATACCCCATCGTCTTCTTGCCTTCCACTCGATACGGCTCTTTCAGTGTCGTAACGTCGTACCACCCTTCTCGCTCTTTGCGCTCTGCCACATATTTCCCGCAGTCGGAAATCAATCCATTCAGCTTCACGACCTTCGCCCCGAACGCCTGACACTCCATCACGTTTGCCGAAGGCGTATCCGCCGGCATCACGATCACCGCCGGCAATCCCGCCGCCGCTGCATACGCCGCCAGCGCTCCTCCTGCATTTCCCGCTGTCGGCGTAGCCAACGCTGTCGCGCCCAAATGCTTGGCCCGCGTGATCGCCGCCGTCATCCCCCGCGCCTTGAATGACCCCGTCGGATTCAGCCCTTCGTCTTTCACCATCAGCTTCGATAAACCGAATTTCGCTCCCAGCTTTTTCGCGTGCACCAGCGGCGTCAGTCCTTCGCCCAGGCTCACCGGCGGATCGCTCGGAAGAACTTCCGCGTAGCGCCACAAGCTTTTCACGCGCGATTTCAGATTCTCGAGCGTCAGCGTCGCCGCCGCGCGCTTCAAGTCATACTTCGCAAAAAGCGGTTTCCCGCAGCTGCACAGATGTTGTTGGGTATTCGGATCGTATTTCTTGCCGCAGGCCGAGCATTCCAGTTCCACTAGATTCGTCGTGTTGGTCATGGCAAAAAGTCTATCACAGCCAATTTTTCCTCAGCTTCAACGAAACGCCGCCGCCGAGTTGCGGCTATTCCAAGTCGGCTGTGATTCACATCACAACATCATGTGACAACAAACATGGAGCGTGTCCGCCAGCAGGCACAGCATTGTTTTGGAGTTAGCTGGAGTCAGAAAGCGAAGAGCTTCTCCTGCAGCTCATAAGTAGCCGCATCCGAAGCTCGCGCACGAGTGTCGCTCGTGATCAAAACGCCTATCAGTTGCTCGAGTTTGCTTCGTGGCTTCCTCATTCTGCTCCGGGCCACCGCTGGCGCTGCCAACCGGTGCCTCCCCGCGGCTGACGCTCCTCCGTCCCCCGCATCCGCAGCGGAAAGCCCCATGCATCTCGCTTGAGATCGGCCATGCGTCCGCGCCCAACACTCATCACGAAGAACCGAACCACAACCGTGTTTTTGCTCGGCCTCATCGCCGTCGCGCTCTATCTCTGTTACGTTCTTATTTCTCCCTTCCTCAAACCTGTCGCCTTCTCCGCCATCTTGGCGATTCTGTTCTTCCCGATGCACTCGCGGATCCGGCGCCGCATCCGGAATCGTACTGCCTCCGCTCTCATCTCCACCGTAGTCGTCATTCTCTTGACTGCGCTGTCCGCCTCGTTTCTTGGACGCGCCATCGCCACTGGCTTGCGCGACATCTATCAATCGCTCGCTGGTTCCGCAGACGGAAGAGAACGCCTCGGTCTGTACCTGGTAAATCTCTTTGAAAAAACAGTTGAGCTCTTGGACCGTTATCTCCCGATTCCCGTTGCGGATCTGCAAGGCGCCATCGTCAATCAAGCGGAACGTTGGGTTGCCGCTCTCCTGAACATGACTGCTGGCGCCATCGGAAGCGTCGCCCTTCTCATCGCGAATACCTTCATCGCATTTTTTGTCTTGTTCTTCCTCTTCCGTGATGGCAAAGGAATGCTGCGTCGCGCATTCGTTCTCCTGCCTCTCACGAAAGACCAGGCGCGAAGACTTTTTGCCCGCGTTAAGGACACTCTGAATGCGATCGTGTTCGGAACTCTCGCTATGGCCGCGTTCCAGGGTGCACTCACTGGCCTCGCCTTCTGGATCGTCGGCGTCACTTCGCCGGTTCTTTGGGCCATTGTCACAGCTCTCTGCGCTTTATTGCCTGTGATTGGAACGGCCTTTGTACTTTTCCCCGCAATATCCATGCTTGCTTTTAGCGGTCACTGGATGAAAGCCGTCATCCTCCTTGTTTGGGGCCTCGCCATAGTTCACCCCGTGGATAACGTCTTGAGGCCCTATCTCATCGGAGACCGCATCAAGGTTTCTACCCTCTATGTCTTTTTCGCCGTTCTCGGCGGGCTGAAAGTTCTCGGTCCACTCGGGCTTTTCCTGGGGCCGCTCATCTTGGCAGTTACCGTCGCCCTCTTTACTTTCTTGAGAGAAGAAAAGCGCGCGGGGATCGGAGATTGGTGGCTCAATAACCGCTCGGAGACCGAAATTCGGCAGCCCCGGGAATCGCGGCTTGCCTCCCTTCAAAGTCACATCTCTCATTGACCACGCACGACCGCCAAGTGGAGCGAGCAGCGCGATCCTGTGCAGAAGCGAATCTGTCAACCCCTACGCGACTGCCTCTTCGGAGATATTCGGAAATCAGCCGTATCCGGTCACGCCTTCCGCCACTCCGCCCTGTCTCCCCAGCGACTCTTCCGCCCGCTCAGCGAGCGCTGCACGAAGCCGTGGTGAGGGCGGCGGGGTAAACACGCCGCTACGGATGGCGGTGGAGAGAGGTCTCTCGGTGCGAGCCGGGGGGAAGCTGGCGGGACGGAAAATGGCGTTCAATGCCTCAGAGGCTAAAGCCGGGCGTGTTTTGCGGCGATTTGCGGCAGGACTAAAGCGTGCCCTCCCAGGTGATGACAAGCGGGTGAAGGCCGGGTAAGATGCAGTTCCGCTGCAGGGTTGGGACCACTCACGACAAGGGAACTTTTTGAGAGCAGTTTGCGTTCCATAGTTGCAGGCCGAGGTTGGCTCCGGGCAACATTCGGGGCAAACTGGTCACCGAAGCGGGATTCGAGGCTGATGAGACGTTGGAGCAGGACGCCCAACTGGTCCAGCAATGCCTCCAGGGCGACGGTTCGGCCTGGGAGGAACTTGTGCGCCGACATTCGCGCCGAGTGTTCAATATTTGTTACCGGTTTACCGGGAATGGAACGGAGGCGGAAGACCTTTCGCAAGATGTTTTCCTGCGGGTGTATAAGACACTTGGGAGCTATCGCTCGGCGTACGGCGGGTTTGCAACGTGGATGACGAGCGTGACGCGGAATTTGTTGATCGACCATTACCGGCGAACGAAGCACGATCGCGCGACGGACTCGCTCGAGGATGCGATGCCGGTGGTGGAGAACAAGGAATCTTCGGCGAGGCGGCCGGACCAGCAGGTTTTGTTGGGGGAGCTGAGTTCGCAAGTGCAGGCGGCGCTGACGCGGCTATCTCCGGAATTGCGGGAGGCGGTGATTTTGCGGGACTTGCAGCAATTGGAGTACAACGAAATCCGGCAGGTGCTGGATGTGCCGGAAGGCACCGTGAAATCGAGAATTAACCGCGGACGCATCGAGCTTGCGCGCATCCTGCAGCAGATGGGAGTGCGGCCGTCATGAGTGGAGTTGCGAAAAAGGATTTGGCGGTTTGCCCGGCTGGGAGCATGGCATGACGTGGACGTGCGAACAAATCGAAGCGCGGCTCAGCGATTATCTGGAGGATTCGCTGACGGCCGAGGAACGCCATGCGTTCGACGTGCACGCAAACACTTGCGAGAACTGCACGCGGATTTTTTCGAGCGTATCGCGCCTGGTGGGCAATCTGCATTCGATGGAGCAGATGGAGCCTTCGGCGCAACTGGTGAATGCGATTCTGGACAAGACGATTGGGCCGCGCGAGGTGAAGCGAGGTTGGCGCGGCGTGTTTGGCTGGCTGGGCAATCTGGGAACGCCGCGATTCGCGTACAGCGCGGTTTCGATTGCGGCGACTTTTGTAATTTTGCTGGCTGCATCGGGCGTGAATTTGCGGAAACCGAAGCTGGCGGATCTTTCTCCGGCGAACATGTACCGCAGCGTGGACCGGCAAGCGCACCTCGTCTATGCGCGGAGCACGAAATTTGTGAGCGACCTGCGCGTGGTGTACGAGATTCAGTCGCGATTGAATAAGGATTCCGATTTGCCGGGCAACCCGCAAACCACGATGCCGCAGTCGGCTCCCGGAAAGGCTCCTGGGAGCACGGACGACTCAGGCCCGGCCGTTCCTCGCCAACAGAATCGCGCCGACAGCATCCGAAGAGAATTCGAAGAGCTGGCGGCGGAAGTCCCCAACCTGGGTGTCTCGTTTTGCGGGCGAATGATTAACAGGAGAAATCCATGAAGTGCGCGGTCCATTCCGAGAGAGACGCGACCGGCTACTGCCGCAACTGCGGGAAGCCGATGTGCGCGGAGTGCGTTCGGCCGGTGCGTGATGTGCTGTACTGCGAAGATTGCCTGGCGGGGAGTATGGGGCACGCGCCAGTGGCTTCGGCGCAGGCTCAAGCTCAGGCGATGCCAACAGGAAGTCCGGCGATGGTGGCACCTGCCGCGTTGCCGGCGCCCGGGCAGACGGCGATTGGTCCAAACCCGGTGCTGGCGTTTTTTCTGGGATTTTTGCCGGGGCTGGGCGCGTTTTACAACGAGCAGTACGGCAAGGGGATGATCCATCTCGCGATTTTTCTGACGCTATTTATTATTGGCGTGAACGGCTCGATGAGCAGCGGCGCGGAAGCCGCGCTGTGGATTTGCCTGGGCGTCTTCTACATTTACATGCCGATTGACGCGGTGCGGACGGCTCAAGCGAAGCGCGCGGGACAAACGCTTACGGATCCGCTGGAAAGCGTTACGAAGGGACGGCCGATTGGGCCGATCCTTTTGATTGCGGCGGGCTTGCTGCTGCTCCTGAACAATTTCGATTGGTTTCCGTGGTACCGCATCTCGCAGTTCTGGCCGCTGATTTTGATTGCGATCGGAATTTTGATGTTTCGCAACCGAATGCAAGGGCGTTCCTAGGAGGCTCCTTCGGGAGTTAGACGAGCGATGAGTAATTCGACTTCCTGCCGTTGTTCGCGCTGCACGATACGGGGTCTTCGCGCCCCGGTGATAATTGTGACGATCGGGGTCCTGTTTCTTTTGCAGCAATTGGCCGGCGGATTTTTTGATTTCAGCAACACGTACCCGGTGATCATCATCGTGATTGGATTGTTGAGCCTTGCGGGAGCGCTGGCGTCATCGGAAGGACACATCGCGGATACTGCGGCTACGACCGCGCAAGTGCCTGCCGCAAGCGAGGCTGCGCCGGCCACCCAAAATCCTGCACCCACCAGCTATTCCGGACAAGGACAATAACGGCTCATGGCGCCCGGCCGAACTCGCGGAGGCGGAATTTTCACTGGACTTGTGCTGCTCGCGGTTGGAGCACTGCTGCTCCTGCATAATTACCGCGGCCTCGAGCTTGGCGATGTGCTCATCCGCTGGTGGCCGCTTCTACTCATTTTTTTGGGGCTGATCAAGCTTTACGAGCGTTTTGCCGCAGGCCGGGCGGGCGACCCGAGCAGCGCGCGGGTAACGGGCGGCGAAATTGTGCTGGTGATCGCCATGATCGCGTTGTTGAGCGGCGTGGTGGCCGTGGATTATCTCCGGCAAAATCTTTCCGGCCATATTCCCGCGGAATTCGCCGGCGATGCGTATCCGTTTGATTTGGATGTGGCTCCGATGAGCGTGCCGGCCAACTCGAGGATTATGATTCAAGGCGGCCGCGGGGTGATCACGGTTCGCCCTGCTGATTCGTCCGAGATTCGCGTCTCCGGCAAAAAGAATGTGCACGCGTGGAGCGAATCCGATGCGCAGCGGCGCGCGGGACCGGTTTCAGTGGGAATTGTGCAGACCGCAGATGGCTACACGATTCAGCCTTCGGGCGTTTCGCCAAACGACGGGCGCATCAGCGTGGATATGGACGTCCAGGTTCCAAAGAATTCGATTCTCACGGTGAAAAACCAGCGCGGAGATATTACGGTTTCTGACATGGCGATGCCAGTTTCCGTGACGACGAATCATGGCGACGTTGAGGTGCGCGATTCCGGCGGAGACGTGAACGTCGAGATGCATCAAGGGGACGTGAAAGTTTCGGACACCAAGGGGAATATCAAGATTTCCGGAAATGGCGGAGAGGTGGACGTCACTTCCGCGACGGGAAGTTTTACGTTGGACGGCGAATTTTATGGACCAATTCGCGCGGATAAAATTGCGAAAGGAGTGCGCTTCATTTCTCAGCGCACGGATATGACGTTGACTGCGCTGACCGGCCACATGGAAGCGAGCTCCGGGAATCTGGAAATTGCGGACGCTCCCGGCGACATTACGCTGCGCACGAATCGCTATTCAGTTTCGATTGAAAACGCCAGCGGGAAGATGGACGTGGCCAACCGCGACGGCGACGTTTCGCTGCAGTTTTCTGCTCCACCGAAGCAGGACATCACGGTCACGGATTCGAATGCCAGCGTTTCCGTGACTCTGCCGGGCGCATCCAACTTCGGCGTTCAAGCTGACTGCCACTCCTGCGATGTGGATTCCGAATTTACCGGGGATAATCTGAAGAAGACTTCGAACAATTCGGGCGATTCGCATTTTGAGGGACGCTACGGCAGCGAGCGCGGCCCGAAAATTAGTTTGCGAACGAGCTACGGCTCGATCAACATTCGCAAGACGAGCTAGTTCAAAAGTTTCGCGCAGAGTGGACCCACCTCTAGCTTTTTACGCCACTCCCTTGAACTGATTTTTTGCAGCGCTATCGTTCGGCGAGCCGGTTTAAATCTTCGTAAAAATTTGGATAGGATACCGCGGCGCAGCCCGCATCGCGGATGACCGTGGGTCCTTGGGCTGCGAGTCCGGCCACGGCAAAGGCCATCGCGATGCGATGATCGCCGCACGTTTCAATCTCCGCGCCTTGAAGTTTTCCTGCGCCGCGTCCTTCGACTTTCAAACCGTCGGGCCGCTCTTCTACTTTTGCGCCCATGCGCTTGAGGTTTTCCACGAGAACGGCGATGCGGTCGCTCTCTTTGACTCGCAATTCTTTGGCGTCGCGAATTTCAATTCCAGTTTCGGTGAATGGTCCAAGAGCGGCAAGCATGGGCAACTCGTCAATGACCAGCGGGATTCGCTCGCCTTCGATCACTCCCCCTTTTAATTGGCCGCCCGTGGCCGCGAGATCGCCCATGATTTCTCCCTGAGAGCTCTTGAGCGACATCATTTGAATGGAAGCGCCCATTTCCGCGAACACATCCAGAATGGCAGTGCGAGTGGGATTCAAACCGACATTGTGAATTGAAACCGTCGAGTGCGGCAGAAGCGAAGCTGCCGCGATAAAAAAAACAGCGGAGGACAAATCGCCCGGAACATCCAGGGATTTTGCCGTCAACATGCCGCCGCCATTCCCGAGAAGTCCGTGAATTCTGGTTGTGCGACCATGCCGTTCGATGGAGGCGCCAAATTCCTCAAGCGCCAATTCCGTGTGGTCGCGGGTGCGCGCGGGTTCGGTAACGCTGGTGACGCCTTCGGCAAACAGTCCCGCGAGCAGGACCGCGGATTTTACCTGCGCGCTGGCCATGGGCATGGCGTACTCGATGGCGTGCAGCTTCCCGCCGCTAATTTCGAGCGGCGCGAAATTATCTTCACGCGCCTTGATGTTCGCGCCCATTTCGCGGAGCGGGCCCACGATTCGCTTCATCGGGCGCTTTTGCAGAGAGTCGTCTCCCGTCAGTTTCGACGCAAACTCCTGCCCTGCCAGGATTCCAGCGAGCAGGCGCATCGTCGTTCCTGAATTTCCCGCATCGAGGGCGCGCCGCGAACTTCTCAAGCCACGCGGACCGTGTCCCGTCACGCGGACCAAATTTTTCTCGACCTTTACATCGGCGCCGAGCGCCTTCATGCATGCGAGCGTGCTGTGGCAATCCGCGGCGGCGGCGAAATTTCGCAGTTCGCTGGTGCCTTCGGCCAGCGCGGCAAGCATTGCGTAGCGGTGCGAAATGGATTTGTCGCCGGGAGGTTGCACGCCGCCTGAAAGCAGTTTCGCCGGTTGAATGGTTTGTTTTTTCACTGCCGCAGTTTATCACGCTGGTTGGTGGCTCCCCGAATTCGGGAGCCTGCTACTTACAGATTTGCGTGGAAGGAAATCGGTGTGCTTCCTGTCCTTGCGGACAGTTTTGCCCAAGAACAGCCCGCCTCGCGCTCAGTTATTTTCGAGGAGCGCCGTGCGTATTATGAGTCGAGGAGAATTTTTCATGTCCGCCCGCCGGAGTATCGTTCGAATCGCCGCCAAAGCCACGATGCTTTTTGGCGCCATATTCGTCGTCACGTTATTGCTTGCCGCGATGCCGGGGCATCACGCGCCGGTACCGGAAGCATTGCCGCCGCAGCAAGCGACCGCAACTTCTTCCAGCGCTTCTTCGATGCCTGGCATGGATATGAACGACGAAAAGGACAGCGAAAAAGGCGCTGTCGAAGACATGACGCCCGGGCAACATCGCAACGCCGGCCTTCACATGTTCATGACGGAACTTCGGCCGCGCCAGGCCGGCGATGCGGAGCGCGCGGAACTTGTCGTCGAGCAACTTCGCACCGGCATCGAAAAATACAAGGACTATCGCGTTGCGCTTGCGGACGGCTACCGGATTTTCCTTCCTAACCTGCCACAGCCCGAATATCACTTCACGAATTATCGCAACGGATTTCTCGAATCGTTCAGTTTCGATCCGGCACGGCCCACTTCCCTGCTCTACAAGAAAAACGGCGGCGGATATGAACTTGTGGGCGCCATGTACACCATGCCGAGAAATGCGTCCGAGGACGAACTGAATGCGCGCATTCCGCTGAGCATCGCCATGTGGCATCAGCACACCAATCTCTGCATGCCAACGCTGGGGCATATCCGCGGAGCCGACTGGACAAAATTCGGTTTGCAAGGTTCGATCGCGACTCAGGAAGCTTGCGATGCGGCCGGTGGACGATTTCATGTGGTCATTCTCGGGTGGATGGTGCACGTCTATCCGTACGAAGCAAAGCTGGATAAGATCTTCGCGATGCACATGCATATGGATTGAAGTGCTGACGCAGCCGCGGCGTAAACGGTTCGAACTGTCGGGCGGGTTCTTAGAAGCGCGCGGCGCGAGACTAATTGCCTTCGTCAAACCTACGCTTCAGCTAGCTTGATCCTTGAGCTTGAGCTTGCTCTTGTTTTCTTCGAGGAACTTGCGGAGATCGGTGCCGATGTCGAGGAGGCGGATCCACTGTTCGTAATAAAGCGTAACGGGAAACCTGCCCAAGCCATAGACGCTCACGCCGCCTTTTTCGCCGACGCGAAATTCGAGGCTGCCTTTCTTCCTGGATCCCGACTGTTTTTCGAGCTCCGCGATTCGCGCCAGCAATTCTTCTTTTGTGGGTTCCGCCATGTTCCTCGCACCTTTCCGGAAATAAGGGACGCAATGGTCCCGAGGCATCTCAGCGAATCGTACCAGTTTGGCGCGCGCAAGTCTTGTTCGTGAGTTTCTCCGGTTGGCGAGGTACCGTTTTCGGTGGCACGGGCGCCCTGGCCGTTGCCTCCGGCAATTCTCCAGTGTACGATAACGCGCAAGCAGGCTCTATAAGCCTCCGCGAGTGCCTGTCTTCGGCCCCCGAAAGCAGCAAGCATGAAACGAAACTTTGTTTTCGCTCACTAACTCATGGGTGTGAGGTGAATTGTCCTATGTCTCGATTGACTCGTGTTTTGTGCATTTCGTTTTTGATGGTAGCGCCATGTGCCGCCCAACAGGCGGCTGCCCCAGCGGCGCAAACGAACGCTCCCAAGAAGCGGGTGGCCGTGCTGAATTTTGATTACGCGACTGTGAAGACGACCGTGGCCGCGATTTTCGGCACGGACCAGGACGTCGGCAAAGGCATTACCGACCTCATGGTGCAAAAACTTGTGCAGGACGGCAGATACTCCGTCATCGAGCGCTCCGCGCTTGATAAAGTTCTCGCCGAACAGAATTTTTCGAATAGCGATCGCGCGGATCCTTCGAGTGCTTCCAAGATCGGCCGAGTTCTCGGCGTGGATACGATCATCATCGGGTCCATTACCAAATTCGGGCGCGACGACAAAAAAGTCGGCGGATTTGCCGGCGGACACAGCGGTTGGACGGGCGCCATCGCAGGAATGGGCAAGAAGGAATCCAAAGCGGAAGTGGCGATTACGGCTCGCATGGTCAACACAACGACTGGCGAAATCCTTGCGGCAGTTACCGGCAACGGCGAGTCCTCGCGCTCCGGACTGATGCTCGGCGGCGGGGGCGGCAACGGTTGGAATGGCGGCGGCGGCGGTTTTGATATGACCAGCAGCAATTTCGCGGAGACGATCCTCGGCGAAGCGGTGACGAAGGCTGTTGCGGACACCGCGACGCAACTGGACAACGCGGCCGCGACGCTGCCCACAATTAAGGCCACGTACGCTGGAGTCGTGGCGGACGTGAGCGGCACATCTTTGATCCTCAACGTTGGGAGCAAAGTTGGAGTGCGGGTGGGCGACGTGATTGCCATCAGCAGACCCGTTCGAACCGTAAAGGATCCGACGACGGGCAAAGTCCTGAAGGTAGTTACCAATCAATTGGGCAACGCCACGGTTACCGAAGTGGACGCGGATTCCTCGACCGCGACGTTTAATGGCTCCGCGCCGGCGAAAGTGGGCGACGTGGCGGCCAGCAATCCTTGATCGTTGCGCGTATTTCATCCGACGCAACGCAGCAGCATGCGCATCTTTTTGATCCTTGGGCCCTGAATTGAGATCGGCGAGGAGGCCGAGCGGCCTTCTCGCCCGTTTGCTTTGGCAAAGGGAGCACTTCGATGAGCACGGAATATTCGACCGGCCAGAAGCTGGGCGACTACGAAATTCTCGGCGTTCTCGGCGCCGGGGGCATGGGCAAGGTTTACAAGGTCCGCAATTCGATTTCGGACCGCGTCGAGGCGATGAAGATTCTTCTTCCCGACCTTGCGGGGCAGAAGGAACTCGCCGATCGTTTTCTTCGCGAAATCAAAGTTCTCGCGAGCCTCAACCATCCGAATATCGCCGCGCTGCGAACGGCTCTCACGCTGGATAATCAGCTGGTGATGATTATGGAATTCGTGGATGGCGTGACGCTGTCATCGCGCATCCAGCAGGGGCCGCTGCCGCCGACACTCGCGGTTAAGTACATCGATCAGGTGCTGGACGCGCTGAGCTACGCACACAAGCAGAACATCATCCATCGAGACATTAAGCCGGCGAATATGATGCTGACTTCCGACGGCGCCGTTAAGCTGATGGACTTTGGAATTGCGCGCTCCTCCACGGACCGCAGCCTGACCATGACGGGCACAACGCTCGGCTCGTTGAATTACATGCCTCCCGAGCAAGTGAAAGGCGATCCCGCCGACAATCGCTCCGATCTCTATTCGCTGGGAGTTTCGCTTTATGAACTTGTGACGGGGCAGCTTCCCTTCCAGGCCGAAAGCAACTACGCGATGATGGCGGCTCATCTTCAGGAAGCGCCCAAGCCGCCGATCGTGCTTCGCCCGGGAATTCCGCAGCCGCTCAATCAAATTATTCTGATGGCGATGGCGAAAGATCCGAACGAGAGATTTCAGTCCGCGGATGCGTTTCGCGGCGCGCTGAAGAGCGTGCTGTCACAAGGCGGAGGCACGCAGCCTGCCGTGGCGCCTCACGCGTATGCTCCCGCTGCCGGAGTTGGCGGCGCTACCGCGCTGTTCCAGGAGACGCCAGCTTCGCAATCGCCGACTACTCTTGTGGATCGCCCCGTGTTTCAGCAGACGCAAGCCATCGCTGCCACGGCCCCCGTGCCCGCCGATGCTCCGCCTCCGCCGCCGTCGATGGCGCGAGCGGTTAGTCACCGCGGGCTGTACATCACGCTGGGCGCGCTGATTGTTGTTGGCGTGCTGTTTGCGGGCGGTTTGTATCTGCCGCGGCACATGAAGATTTTCGCGGACAAGTCGGCTGAGCAAGCGAAGCCCGCTGCTACGGACACTTCGGCGCCGGCGGCTGCTTCTGCTCCGGCGGCGGATTCCGCCGCTGCGCCGCAAGCTAGCCCCGCGCCAGCGGCGTCGACTCCTGCAGACACCTCGGCGAGCCAGCCAGCATCTTCGCCGTCGTCAACTTCTACGCCGCAAGTTCAAGCGCCAAGCTCGGCGCAGCCGGAGTCCTCCGCGCCTTCCGTCGCGGCGCCGGATGCACCGGCCCCGCCGTCAGCCCCTGCGCCCGCTCCGAAAAAAGCCGCGCGACGAGCAAGATCATCGGCCAACACGCAGCCCGCTTCACAACAAGCTACAGCACAGCAGGCGAGTGTGGATCAGGTTCCGTCCGCGGATGCCGCGCTAGTTCAGGAAAACGAGCAGCGCTTTGACGACATGGACAGCCGCACTTCGGCGGTTTCGCAAAGCCTCGACAATCTTCAGCGGCAGCAGGCAGCGGCAGGATACGGACTTCGCGGCGACATCGTTGCGGCACAGTCGCGCTTGAAAACGGATCTTGCGAAGGCCCAAGCTGCTACGCAAAAAAACGACGCGAAAACGGCAAAAAAATATTTGGATATGGCCGAAGCCGAGTTGCAAACGATCGAGAAATTCCTGGGCCACTGACACAGCCGCTCGCTGCCGGCAAGTGCGCTTGGCGGGTCGCCTGGCACCCGCGCCAGAGGTTTTGCCGAAAAACTTATTGCGCTAGCAATTTCTTCCAGCGCTCCCACGCTTCCGTACGCGCTTTCTGGTTCGCTTCGCTTGCATCGGGCGCTTCGCCCGCTCGCATGAAGCCGTGTCCGGCGCCTTCGTATGTGACCGGCTCGAACGTTTTCCCCGCGGCTTTCATGTTCGCGATTCCATCGGGAAGCATGGCACCGATGCGCATGTCGTTTCCCGCAAAAAATCCATAGACGGGCGCCGTAATCCGCTGCATGGCATCTTTATCGGGCGGCGCGCCATAAAATACGAAGGCCGCCGTCAGATCTTTCCGGTTGGTCGCGAACCGGAAGGATTGACTGCCTCCCCAGCAAAATCCCGCTACGAAAAGTTTCCCGTTTGACGCCGGAATCTTCATTGCGTAATCCGCCGCCGCGTTCAAGTCCGCCGTCACCTGCTCCGGATTCAAGTGGCTCACGGCTTCCGTGGCCTTTCCTTGTTCGAATGAGGAGCTTCTTCCCCCATTCGGCCCCATGCCGGAGAGCAAATCCGGCGTGACGGCGATATATCCCGCGGCCGCGATTTCGTCGGTGACTTCCTGCGCCCAGTCGGTCATGCCAAAAATTTCGTGAATCACGAGAACGACCGGCCGCTTATCTTTCGATTCCGGATAGACAACGAACAAATCAACCGAGCGGTCTCCGTGCTTCACGGTCACCCACTCCTGGTGCCGCGGCGACTTCGCCAGTTTTTCTTTTGCCCAGTCCTGCGCGCTCCCGACTTGCGCCAAAAACAATACAGCCAACACCCACGCCACTTTTTTCATGCTCGCCTCTCGTTTCGCCCCATCACGTCCGCGGCGTAGGCATGCTTCACACCCTCGCCGGACCGGCCCGCATGATATACGCAATTCGAGTCCCGCCACAATCCGCGAGCCAGATTGGTTCGCTCTCTTCCCTTTCGGCAAGCACGCACACTGCCGCCCAGTTCTCCGCCGCATCGGAGGCTCTCCGTCGCGCCTAGTCTGAACGCGCACCGGAGAGCAAGTGCCGGTTCCCTCATTCGCTTCGAAATTAGAGCGAACGCAAGAACGTGAGCAGCGCTTGTTTTTCCTTTGGATTCAGCCGTTCGAATTTCTCGGTCACTTCCGAGGCTTCGCCGCGATGCCGCTGGATGGCGTCGCGTAAGGTCAAGGACTGCCCGTCATGCATCAGCCGCGAATGCATGCGCACTCCCCAAAGCGGAGCCGTTCGCATCTTGCGCGCCGTGCTCCGGTGTTCGGCCAGGGAAAAGTTCGCCCAGGCGTGCTCGGCGTAGCGCCGGCCGTAGTGTTCCGTTGGCGACTGTACGATCCCGTCGCCCGTGCCGATGTCGTGGAGCAGAAAATCTCCGTACGGGTGAAACGTTTTGTCGCCCAGCGCCTCCGGAATTGTGAAATTGCCGCCATTGATGGACGTGCCCGCCGGCAATGTCACCATCGCGGCTACATGGCAGGTCGCGCAGCCAATCTTCTCAAAGAGCGCTTCGCCTGCTTTTGCCTCGGGCGTCTTCGAAAGAACTTCTTCGCGCGGGGGAGCCTCGCTGGCTCGCATGAACCGCGCGAAGTGGTCAATGTCGGAAAGCCCGTCCGTGCCTGGCTTGTCATTCGGCTCGGAGACGGTGTTGCAGAGTGACGTGACCTCGTCCGGCTGCAGCCGGCTCGTGATTCCCATTTCATTCAAGTAGGCGTCGGCGGAAAACGAAAGCAAGCTGGCCTGCTGGTCCTTCCATCCAAAGCGTCCGATCCCAGTTTTTCCGGGCGATTCCACGATTGGGTCGTACAAATACTGGCCGCATATTTTCCCTTGCGTCTTTTTGCATTGATCTTTCGCGATGTTGATCAGCGTCTGGTCGGCCACGGCCTCGACAAATCCGTCTCCCAGCAAATTCAGCGACACGCGAAACGTCCGGATTTTTTCCGCGTCCGGCACGTGCTCCTGAATTTCCGTGGACGGAAACGCACCGCTCGGACAGATCGCGCGGTCGTTCACCAACGATCGCGCCTTGATGATCTCGCTGCCGTTGTTGATCGGAATATCGGGATTTTGAAACACGCCTTTGGCGTCGTTGTGCCCCACTCGAAGCTCCGACACCTGGCTTGACCCGCCCGACGTCGGGTTCTGATGGCATTCGCGGCAGGATTGCGCGTTATAGAGCGGGCCAAGCCCGTCGGAAATTGCTTCCACCTCATCGAACTTGGCTTGATCGGCGGTGTGCGTCGCCGCGTCCACCATTCCATTGCTGTTGTTGTCAAAACCGGTGGGGGCTTCGGCCGGAGGCGGAACGGCTGCAAGCAAGCCAAACGACAAGAACAGGACAGCGCCAGCGAGTATCTTCATGGGGGACCTCTCAGATAGCTGCTAGCTGGGTTGACTACAATCTACACCGGCCATCACTCCGTGCCAAGTTTAAATATCGGCATCCATCGCTCGCTCGCGATCCCTTCGAACATCTCGAACGCAGCGCGAGCTCTCCTTCTTCTCGTCGTGTGACGCCAGTGCATGCGCTCAGAAATCTTACAGCTGAGGAGGCCGTGAATCGATTCGGCTGCGGCTCCGCTCTACGGTTCGAACCAGAATGGCACCATCACTTTGATATGTGCCGCGACCGGCTTGCCATTTTTCTCCGCAGGCGCGTACCGGTATTCCCGCAGCGCTTCCATCGCCGCCTTGTGGAACGATTCCGGCCCGGACAAGACCTTCATCGTTCTGACGCGCCCCGTCTCATCAATCAGCGCGTCCAGCGTCACGTTTCCCGTCATGAAATCCCGCAGCGCCTGCGCCGGCGCGACTGCTCGCACCGATTTGATCAATCGCGGCGGCACGAATCCATTTTCGTCTGGCCGCACTTCCTCTGTCGCATCTTTTGTCGCAGCGTCGCGAACCGCCGCCCGTCTCGACACTGCTTTTAGCGGCGCGGTCTCGTCGCGTTTTTCCCTGCGCGGCTCCGCTTCAAAATGCAGAGTACTCTCTTTGGAGCCGTTCGAAGCCCGAGCATCTTGCTCAGCGCCATTTCCCGCCGGCTCCTTACCCGTTCTGCCACTCGTCGCTTCAGCTGTTCCCGATCCTGCAGCCGTCGCATTTTTCGCCGCGCCGTTCGCCGCCGCAGGCGCTACCGCTGCCTTTTTCGCCGTCGCCGCGTGCCCCGGCGCAACCACCCTCGCCGCAGGCGCCCCTCGATACACCGCGCTCGTTCCGCTAGAATTCCACGGCAGCCAGTGCATATTCCACGCCGCCGCGAACACCGCGAACAAAGACACGCCGGTGAGCAGCGCCAACATCAATGGGTTCGAACGCTCGCTTCGCGTTTCTCTACGTGCAGGCGCGGCCAAATTCTTCGCCGGTCGTGCAGGCGCGCGTTTCGCAGCCGCAACTGCCGGCGCGGCCGACGCATCCCTTGCGGACTCCTCGATCCCATGGTGCACGGTTCTTTCTTCGGAATGTTGCTGCACCGCTGGCACCGCAGCCGGAGTTGCTTCTGGTTTTACCCCGGAGCTACTCTCCGCTGGCGTGACAATGGACGATAGCATGCTCGGAATCTGCGGTATCGGCGGAGCGCCAATCGCCGCGCTCGTTGTCGCCGCAGGCGTTGGCTGGCTCTGCCCGTTTGGCGGAGTCGCATTCGCGGTCGTCGCATTCGCCGGCGTTTGCATGGACTTCAACTGAGCCCGCAGCGCTTCCACCTCTTCCATCAACGCATGAATTTCATCCGCTGTCGGCGCTGCCGGGCTCGGCTCCGCATTTTCCGAGCTCGCTTCCGCTGGTTTCAAAAATTCCGCCGCTGCCGCAGGCGCTTGTCTTGCCGCGACCTCTTTCGTTTCCGCGGTAAACTTCACTCCCCAAAAATCCGGCGCGGGCTCCGTAAACTCCAACTCCACGTAATACCCCGCTTGCGGGTTTTCGCGCCTCCGCGTCACCTGCGCGACGACTTCTTTCCTCGTCTGTTGGTTACTCAGAAACAGCAATTGTCCTGCCGCTACCGCAAACGGCAGCCGGATCACCCCACCATTCGGAAACACCAATGCCGTCGTCGTCGTCTCTTTAAAAAGTTCGCGTTTTCCTGCTTGTTGTCCGGGGCGTGCGCCCGTTGCGATCACCGGCGCTTCATGCACGACCGCATTCGCAGCGGACGCCGCTGGGGCGTTCGTCGAGGATGTTCCACCGGCTGGCGTGGTTTTTTCTGCGGATGCCAAAGCCCTTGTCCCTCGCGCCCCGGGGCGTGTGTGGGAAGCGCAATCGCGGTGCCGCGGTCCCCAAACCGCATTTCTCACCGCTGTTTAAACCCATCTACCTTCCCAAATGCACCCTTCTCGCGGCCATAGTACAAACGTACCTCGATGCCTCATCAGCAAACCTGTTTTCCACAGCGCTCAACACTTTCTCCTCCGCACCGCTCCTCCATGGTCCCTGGTCTTTCTCACGCCTTCCGGCCAGCCTCACACTGCACCTCCGGCCAGTAGCCCGCGAAATTCGCTCCTCGTTACACTTATTTCAGCCTTCGCGCCAGCTCAGGCCCCCATTTTCATGCGCTCTCCAAACACATGTTCCGCTCGCCGACATCATTTCGCCCTCATCGTTTCGCCCATTCACTCCCGCGTCGCGCGCCGCGCCCTTTCTGTATCTTTCTCTCTCGTCTGCATCGCTCTTGCCGGTTGCGCCGGAAACGCTTACTCTTCCAAGCCTCCTTCCGGCTCTGCTCCCAAGATCACCTCCTTTGCCGCCAGCCCCGCCACCATCACTTCCGGCTCCAGCAGTTCACTCACCTGGTCAACTTCTGGCGCATCCACTGTCTCCATCGCTCCCGGAAATTTCTCTACTTCTTCCGCCTCCGGTTCGACAACTGTCAATCCCACCTCCACCACCACCTACACGCTCACCGCCACCAATTCCTACGGCTCATCCACTGCCACCGCCAAGCTCACCGTCAACTCCGCCGGCGGCGGTGGCGGCGGCGCTCTCGTGATCTCCACATCTTCTTGCCCTTCCGGCACGCAAGGCTCCGCCTATTCCGGCTGCACCATCTCCGCCACCGGCGGCTCTCCTCCGTACACTTTCTCCATTGATACCAGTTCCAGCTTCCCGCCTCTTCCCGAAGGCATGTCTCTCAACTCCTCCACCGGTGCGGTCACCAGCTCTCTCATCGGCGGCCAGGGCACCTACATCCCCAATTTCATCGTTACTGACTCCGCCCACGCGCAAGCCACTCAGCAAATCACGTTCTCCATCGCCGGTAATAACGCCTTCCTCGCCAACATTTTCCCCGCCAACGCCATCTTCCATCATCGCGTGGACGCCGCCTCCACCAGCCTGCCCGTGGACGCCTCTCCCGCCGCTCCCATTTACAGCGCCTATCTCTCCGCCACCATCAAACCCTTCTTCGGCAATGACGGCCCCTTCCCCAACGGCATTCCCGCCATCCAGGTTCCCGCCAACCAGCCCAACGTTTCCGTCTCCACCACCGTTTATCAGTCCTACTTCACGTCCGGCCCCATCCCGCCGTACGCCCCCGTCGAGGGCACTGCCAATTCCACCGGCGATCGCCACGTTCTCGTTTACCGCGCCGCTGGCGCTACCTCCACTCCTGCTCTTTATGAAATGTGGCAAGGCATCTATCAGGGCGGCTCTTGGACCGACTCGTCCAACGCTCTCTGGCCCGACGTTTCTTCCAACAACCTCACTCCGCAAGGCAACGGCACCTCCGACGCCGCCGGCCTGCCCGTCGCTCCGCTTCTCGCCAACGCCGATGAAGTCATCGGCACGGGCACACCTTCGGCCCCGAATGGCGTCGTCAAGCATCCCATTCGTTTCACCGTCAACCACATGCTCAACTATTGGGTTTGGCCCGCCACGGAAACCGCCGGCGTCGGCAGTTGTTCACAAGGCGGCAGCACTCTTCCTACTCAGAATCTCATCTCGCAATCCTCGCCGCCCACGAGTTGCACCATGTCCGGCCCCGCAGGAGAAATCTATCGCCTCAAAGCCAGCGTCCCCGCTCCCTCTTGCGCCTCTTCCAGCCCGCAAGCCGCCATTCTCATCACCGCCTTCCGCAATTACGGCATCATCCTCGCCGATAACGGCATGAGCGGCGGCCTCATCGGCACTCCCGATTCCCGCTGGAACAACACCGATCTTTCCTGCATCACCAGCCTCACCCTCGCCGACTTCGAGCCCGTCAACGTTTCCAGCCTCATGGTCTCTTCCTCCTCCGCCGCCACTTCCCACTAATTCGGCGCGTTCCTCGTCCCATCACTCCACGACAAACTAGGGAAGTGGTACCCTCTTCCTCGTGCCGCTCCCCCATGCAAAATCATCCGGCAAATTCAATGTCCCACCCGGCCTCGACGAATTCTTCCAGCGCACTGACTCTTCCGGCCCGCGCAGCTTCCTCTCCGACGCTCTCGGCAGCACGCTCGCTCTCGCCGATTCCACGGGCTCGCTGCAAACCTCCTACACTTTCGAGCCTTTCGGCAACACTACCGTCTCCGGCGCGCCCTCCGCCAACAGCTTCGCCTTCACCTCCCGCGAACTCGATCCCTCCGGCCTCTATTTCCTCCGCGCCCGCTACTACAGCCCCTCCTTCCAGCGCTTCATCTCCGAAGACCCCATCGGCCTCGCCGGCGGCGGACCGAACCTGTACGCCTACGCCGGTGATGACCCCGTGGACTTCATTGATCCATTGGGGCTATACAACGTTTGGAATTTTTGGTACGACGCGGGCAGCTTCTCCGAAGCTTTTGCCGACACCCTCACGTTTGGCAACGCGTCCAGACTAAACGACGGACTAGCCCAGGCAGCCGGCCGATCCACGCCCACCAACAGATGCGGCTGGGCTCATGGAACTGGGACGGCCGCTGGAATCGCGTTCGGCACCGTAGTCGGCGGAGCCCTAGGTGCTGACGCGGCGGCAGCGAATGCCGGCGAGAAGGGCTTCCAGTTTTCGCATTGGCTTCCAGCCAGATGGTTTCGCAGCCTTGAAGGAGCCTCTGGGCTCGACCTTAACGCAGGTCGGACCATCTTCAACGGGAACTTCGTTAGCGGGGCCGAACATGCGTTAAATGACCCGTTTGCATATAGGTTCATGCCACAGGCATGGAAAACAGCTAATCCCATGAACTCGGCCTGGTTCCAACAGTGGAACCGCATACCCCTCTTACTCAAAGGCGCAGCCGCAGGCGCTGCGCTAACTGGTGCGTCTGCCGCTGCGAACGGCAACGCTGGAGGGCGGAAGGACACGAGCGGCTGTGAGTGATCCCTCGAATTGAACTGAGGAGGCAGGCAAATGTCAGTAACACCAAGACAACTGCTTGAAAAGTTCTCGCAGTCCGCGACACTCTTGCCGGGGCTGCCGGAACACGAGATAGCGCAGTTCCAGCAACAACTTCGATGCCCCGTCCCAGAAGAAATCCGTCAGACCCTCTCATTTTCTGCGGGCTTCAACTCGAACACATTCGGAGCCGTGCGTTTTACCGGCCACCAAGATTTCGAACTCACTGACCTCTTCCCCCAGTCGGTGGCCCTGTTACCAGACGGGTGCGGAAATTTCTGGGTCGTGGACATCAATCCGAAAAACGGTACTTGGGGTCTTGTTTTCTATGCTTGTCACGACCCTGCCGTGATTGTCCTTCAGGCACGAGATCTTGTAACGTTCATCTCGCAGGTTCTCGATGCCGAGAACACCGAACCAAGGGACGCCCTCCGCTACGTTCGCGGCGAGGCAGTCAAAATAATTTGGAGAGATGACCCTTGGCTCGTTCCCGTGCGGGACGCGAGAGTTTCTCAAGACAGTGTCGTCTCACAATTTGCGGAGCATCTCCCCGAGGGGTTTGGCGTTGCGGATCTCCGACCGGCAGGGTTTGGCAGTGGGTTTAGCTGGGGCAAGGCAGGTCCAAATGCCGAAGTGCGACGCCATGGAGCCGAGCTAGTCTTTGGAATCCAACAGAGAGTCCCCAGTTTCTTGAGGAAAATCTTCGCCACTAGAAGAAGCTAGGAGGCCAAATCCTAAACAGGCGGGTCGCGTCAAACCAACCCGCCACAACGGTTCTTGGGTGATGCACTCTTTGCGGCTCTGATTAATCAAAAGGTGCGGCTTTTAAGGGAATATTATTAATGACTGACGTCAGCGCGGTTGACAACTCCAATTCGGAAACGCTGTCAGGGCATCGCGCCTTCGGGAGCCAGGCCTGCGGCGACCGCCAGCGGACGAACGTTGGCGGCAGCTTCGCCCGGACGGGGACGCCCCAGGCGGTTCCCCCTGCCTCCTATAACGCCAACAATCAGCTCACGAACTGGAAAGGTGCTGCGCTGACTTACGATCTCGACGGCAACCTCACCAACGACGGCGTGAACACTTATACCTGGAACGCCCGCAACCAACTCGTTTCCATCTCCGGCTCCGTCAATGCCACCTTCCAGTACGATGCTTTCGGTCGTCGCGTCAGCAAAACTTTCGGCGCCACCACGCAATTCCTCTATGACGGCGCCAACCCCGTCCAGGAAATCTCCGGCGCTTCCGCTTCCGCCAATCTCCTCGACAGCGGCCTCGACGAATTCTTCCAGCGCACCGACTCTTCCGGCTCGCGCAGCTTCCTCTCCGACGCTCTCGGCAGCACGCTCGCTCTCGCCGATTCCACGGGCACGGTCCAAACCTCCTACACCTTCGAGCCTTTCGGCACCACCACCGTCTCCGGCGCGCCTTCCGCCAACAGCTTCGCCTTCA
>DATEHE010000004.1:0-2088 GCA_035279745.1 Candidatus Acidiferrum sp.
GGAGCGCGCCATTCTCGAACTCAGCCGTTCTGTCGCCGCCGGAGAAATAAATCTCGACTCGCTCCACGATCTCGACGACGCTGCCGCGCTCGAACGCCTCACCGCAATTCGCGGCATTGGGCGCTGGTCCGCCGAATACGCGCTCCTTCGCGGCATGGGCCGTCTGAATATTTTCCCTGGCGACGACGTAGGCGGCTGGAACAAACTCCAAAAACATCTCCGCCTTCGCAAACGCCCCAGCTACGAAAAAACGCGCAAGCTCCTCGCGCCCTGGGAATCACACGCAGGACTCATCTATTTTCATTTTCTCCTCGACGGCCTCCGTACAGCCGGGATCCTCAACTCTTATGCGGATGCTCTCGAACGGTAACGTTTGGTACACTCACGCTCGAACATGTTCTGCCCACTCTGCAAAGCCGAGTACCGCCAAGGCGTTTCAAAGTGCAGTGACTGCCAAATTGCTCTCGCGTCTTCACCCCAAGAAGCCATCGCAACCCATACCCTCATCGCGTGGGAAGGTGCTGACAGAAAAACTCTGGATCGAATACTCAAGGCATTTGATTCCGCTGGGATTCCATCCAATTGCAAGGAGTCTGTTGACCGACGACCCTCATCCTGGATTTCCTTGTTGCTTGCCATGGTGCCGCTCTTTTCTCCGTTTGTGAAACGCCAGCCTCTGGTTCACTTTACTGTTACCATTCTCGAGAACGATCTTCCCCGAGTGAAAACCATCCTAGAGGGTGATGCTGAAACCGGTCAACGCGAGAACGAAAAATAGCCCTATGATGGCCGAGGCTTTTCAGGTGTGGACGTCAAGAAGCTCGTGCCGCCTTCCCCAATGAGGCCCCTCATCCTCACCATCGGTCACTCCAATCGCTCCATCAAAGATTTTCTCGCTCTTCTCAAAGCCCACGGCGTCCAGCGTCTCGTCGACGTGCGCACGGTCCCGCGCTCACGCCACAATCCGCAATTCAATGGCGACGCGCTTCCGCAAACTCTTCGGCGCGCCCGCATCGCTTACACACATCTTAAAAAACTCGGCGGCCTCCGTCGCGCCAATCCTGATTCCTCGAACACAGGCTGGAATAACCTAAGCTTTCGCGGTTTCGCCGATTACATGCAAACGCCCGAATTCGCGGCCGGTCTCGCGCGCCTCGAAAAATTAGCCAAGGCAAAGCGCTGCGCCATCATGTGCGCCGAAGCCGTCCCCTGGCGCTGCCACCGTTCGCTTCTCGCCGATGTGCTCACGGTTCGCGGTCACGCGGTCGAACACGTCATGACCCCCACGCGCCGCAATCTTCACAAGCTCACTCCATTCGCCCGCGTTCGCGGCAAACAAATCACCTATCCTGCTACCGCTGCCACTCGCGCTTACGCCGCAAAGAAACGGAAAGCCCAATCAGCCCGTCTTCCAAGAGGCAAGAATTCTGTCGTTGAAAGAACGGCCCAATCAAAAACACCGAGGAGGAGGCATTCATGACTACATCAGCCGTTCCCTTTATCGAATGCGAACAGGCCCATGCCGTTCTCGCCGTCGCCGACATTTCGAGCGCTGTGGAGTTCTACACAACGAAGCTCGGCTTCAAATTGGGATTCACGTGGGGCGAACCGCCAACCTTTGCAGGCGTGACTCTCGGCAATGTGCAAGTGTTCCTTAAAAAGGGAACGCCCGATCCGAAGGGCTGTGAAGTTTATTTCATGGTTGGCGACGCCGACCAGCTCTACGACTTTCATCGCTCCAATGGCGTGCATATTGCCGTGGAGATCGGCGATCGAGATTACGGGATCCGTGATTACGGTGTGCGCGATCTGAATGGGTATTTTCTTTCCTTTGGTCATAACCTTTTTAATTCTGGACCAAAGATCCCTATCGAGCGGGTGGACGTGCCCGTGCGGATCGAGAAGCGGCTCGCGGCGTTGCTTCAGGACCTGGCTAAACACAAACGCATGAGCGTAAGTAGCTGCCTCGAAGAGATGCTGCTTCATACGAACGAAGGCGTTGGTCCGCACACGCAGACCACAATCCGCTACATTCAGGAATTGAAGAAGAAGCACGCAATCGACTACGACTGCCATGCCAGCTACCGC
>DATEHE010000005.1:0-14286 GCA_035279745.1 Candidatus Acidiferrum sp.
AGCCCGGCCGTTAGGGAGGGCTCCATCGTAACCAGAACCGCCGGTACGATTGTTTGAGCCCCGAGCAATGCGGCTCGTCGAGACTGCTCCTTCGCCGACCCTTACACGCTTGCCCGTGTCCGGCAGAAAGACTCGTTCACAAGATACTTCCGGAATGTTATTGAAGATTTCATACATCGCCTGAAAGCCGAGATTCGCCATGCCAATCGCATAGGTGTTCGGATAGCAGAGCGCGATCCGCAACTGCGCGCCGCGCTTCAACACCCAGCCGTCTTCGCTGGCGAGTTTTCGTTTATAGCTTTCGACGATATTTCTCATTAGAGATTAGAGGCTAGAGATTAGAGGTTAAAATGCACAAAGCCAACCTCAAATCTCTAGCCTCAGCTTTCTGTTGTCTCAGTTTCTGTGGTCTCAGCTTGAATTAGAACTCGTGCAATCGTGTTCGCACTGACCTCTAACCTCTAGCCTCTGACCTCTCTTTATCCGTGCTGCACTGTCTCCAGGAATGCTTTCAGCTTCCGCGAGCGCGACGGATGGCGCAGCTTACGCAAGGCCTTTGCTTCGATTTGCCGAATGCGTTCGCGCGTGACGGCGAAATGCTGACCGACCTCTTCGAGCGTGTGCTCCGATCCAGTCGTGCCCAGACCAAAGCGCATCTTGATTACTTTCTCTTCGCGAGGCGTCAGCGTCGCCAGAACTTCGTCGGTGATTTCGCGCAGGTTCGAGGCCACGACCGCGTCTGATGGATTCAAGATCGATTTGTCTTCGATGAAATCGCCGAGATGCGAATCTTCTTCTTCACCGATCGGCGTCTCTAGCGAAATCGGTTCCTGCGCGATTTTCAAAATCTTGCGCACTTTCGAAACCGGAATGTCCATGCGCTTGGCGATTTCTTCCGATGTCGGCTCGCGCCCCAATTCCTGCACGAGTTGCCGGCTCGTGCGCACCAGTTTGTTGATCGTCTCGATCATGTGCACCGGAATGCGAATGGTGCGTGCCTGATCCGCGATCGCGCGCGTAATCGCCTGCCGGATCCACCACGTCGCATACGTCGAAAACTTATACCCGCGGCGCCATTCGAACTTGTCCACCGCCTTCATCAAGCCGATGTTGCCTTCTTGAATCAGGTCCAGGAACTGCAATCCGCGATTTGTATATTTCTTCGCGATGGAAACCACCAACCGCAAGTTCGCTTCGATCAACTCTTTTTTCGCCTGCTCTGCTTCCGCTTCGCCGCGGTGAATCAGCGTCAGCGTGCGCTTCAGCTCCGTCAACCCGACTTCGCTCGCCTCTTCGATGTCTTTCAGTTCCGTGCGACGCGTGCGCAATTCCTTGCGCGCTTCCGCCGCCACCTCGCCTTTCGCGGCGTCCACGCGCCGCTCCAGCCGCCCCGCTTCGCGTTCGAGCGACTGCAATCGCTCGACCGTCCCGCGCATCTTGTCAATCAGCCGCTTCTTCTCAAACGGGTTGAAATCGATTCCGCGGATCTCCAGCGAAATCTCCACGCGCGTCCGCGCCACCCCCCACTTCGCCTTCACGTACGGCCGCTTCTTGGACTTCGGCGTGTTCCCCAGCCGCTCCGCCTGCTTCAGCGCCAATTCGTACAATTTCGCGATCTTGTCAATGTGCTTCAGCGTCTGTTTCGTCTTATTCGCGATTTTTTCTTCGGTCAGCTCTTCGTCGTCGAACTGCACGATCTCCTTGATCGACCGCGCGCCCTTTCGCAGATCGTCCCCGACCGCGATCAGTTCCTTGATCACGATGGGCGATCGCGTGATGGACTTCATCACCACCAGTTGCCCGCGCTCGATGCGCTTCGCGATCGTCACTTCGCCTTCGCGCGTCAGCAGCGGCACCGTGCCCATTTCCCGCAGGTACATCCTCACGGGATCGTTCGTCTTCTCCAGCGAACCCGGCGTCAAGTCCAGGTCGCTGCCGCCGCCTTCTTCGGCGTGCCCCTCCTCCTTGCTCCCCGCATCGTGGTCCCCGGACTCTCCGGACACTTCCACGGCGCGCGCCGCCTTTGCCGACGCCTGATCTTCGTAAATCTCGATTCCGTTCCGCTCGAACGTCGTCAGGAGGTCGTCAATCTCTTCCGACGAATGCACTTCCGCCGGAAGCGAATCGTTCACCTCGTCGTACAGCAGGTACCCGCGCTCCTTGCCAACGGCAATCAGCTGCCGTACCGCATCGTATTTTTCTTCCAGACCTACAGCCGCCACGCTTCCTCCAACTCTTTACACAGAATTTTTTCTGCCGCAGGGCAGCGCGCTGCGCAACTCTTCGCACTTCTGCGAACAGTCCGCCGCGCGGGCGCAGTCCATTCCTCTGCGGTTACCGATTTGCAGCATGGGAATCCTCCCCCATGGCTTGCTCGACTTTTTGTGAATTCCTCAGCGCTTTGCCGCGATGCAAACTTGCCGCTCGTCCGTATTTCGCCCGCTGCCCGCCCTCAGAGTACGGCGCCCCGCCTCTAAGTACATCTATATAGATGCACTTAGGCGCGAATCCGTTACCCGCGAAACCCTATTACGCTACACGCTTAAGTCTATCTTCGTCAACGTTTTAGTTGTGGAAATCTGTGGAAGAGATTTGCATCCTGCAACCCCATTCGATGCGCACCGCGCCGGGAAGTTTCAGACTGCTGTTTTCCTCATTACGCCGCCTCTTCCGCCAGCTTCACCAGCGCATACAACGCCTGATTCACCGGCGTCTTCACTCCCAACTCCGCGCCCTTCCTCGCAATAAATCCGTTCAGCGAATCAATCTCCGTCCGTTTCCCCCGCATCATGTCCTGCGCCGTTGACGAGTACGCCTGATCTAGTTGCGTTGCAATTTGCAATGCTCCTGCTAGCGCCGCTTGCGCATCCTCAAATCCCGGCACGTTCACGCCCGCGGCTTTCGCCACCGCGAGCACCTCGTAAACCGCCGCCGTCACCGTCTTCCATGCTTCGGCATCCGCCGCGATTTTTCCATACTGCGCGCGCCCCACTGCCGAGATCGCGTTCAGCGCGCAATTCCACGTCAGCTTTCTCCAAAGCTCGCCTTCGATATTTTCCGAAATGCGGCAGCTCACTCCCCCTCGTTCGAAGAGTGCCGCCACTCGTTCGGTCCGTGCATCGCGCGGCCCAATCACCAGATCGCCGCGCCCCGCGTGTTTCACCTGCCCCGGCTCCGGAACCGAAGCAGCCACGTACACCACCGCCGAAATCGCCTCCAATCCTGCGGCCGCTCGAATTTGTTCCGCGTTGTCCACGCCGTTCTGCAGGCTGACCAGAATTGTCCCCGGCGAAATCACGCCGGCCAGTTCCCGCGCCGCCGCTGCATTGTCCGTCGTTTTCACGCAGAAAAGAACAATCTCCGCGCCTCGCGCAGCGCTCAGTTCCGTGGACGCTTCCACATGCACATGCTCATGCAGGCGCACGCCGTCCAGCAGAAGCCCGTTTTTCTTCACCGCTTCCACGAACGCCGCGCGCCCGATCATCGTCACCGGCGCTCCCGCTCGCGCCAGCATTCCGCCGAAATAGCCGCCGACCGCTCCCGCTCCTGCCACCGCGATGCGCGGCCAGTCCTTCTCCCCAGCCGTGCTGCTCACGCTGTAACCACCGCAATCAGCCGGTCAATATCTCTTTCCGTGTTGTAGAGGTGCGGCGAAACGCGAATGTTTCCTTCGCGCAAACTGACAATCACATTTTCTTTTCGCAATTTCTGGTAAAGCTCCGCCGTTCTTTCCGCAGTCCGTGCGGCAAAACATCCATATGGCCCGCGCCTCGCCGCCTCCAGTGGGCTGGCCGGCACGCAGCGATCCTTTGGCAGCCGCGCGTACATAAAATCAATCAGTTTGCGGTTGTGCTGCTCCACAGTTTCCGCTCCCATTCCCAGCACAAACTCCACCGAAGTATCGAAGCCCACCAGGTTGAAGTTGAAATAGCTCGCCCATTCCGGCGCATCCCACCGCTTCGCGCTCTCCGCCGGACGCACCACGTCGAAGCTCAGCTTCGAAAAATGCTCCGAGCCCTCGATCGCCATCCAATAAAATGGCGCCGGCCGCATCTTCGCCAGCAGCTCCTGCTTCACCCAGAAAAATCCCGTTCCAAACGGCCCGAAGAGCCACTTGTACCCCGCGCACACCAGAAAGTCCGCGCCCAGCTCCCGCACATTCATCGGCACTGCCCCGCAGCATTGGCTCACGTCCAGCAGCAGCAGCGCGCCCTGCGCGTGGCAGCCTTCCGCTAGCTTCCGCGCGTCCAGCATCGACCCGTCATCGAACCGCACCAGGCTCGCCGAAACCACTTTTGTTCTCGGCGTAATCGCCGCAATCAAATCCTCCGAACTCAGAAACCGTCCGTTCGGCGCCACCATTTTCACGCGGATTCCTTCGCGCTCTTCCATCGGTTTCCATTCCGTGTACTGCAGCGGAAATTCGCCCGCTCCCGTGACGACCTCGTCTCCCGGCTTCCATTCGAGTCCGTACGCCACCGCCGAAACTCCCGTGCTCGCGCCCGTCGTCAGCGCAATCTCTTCCGGCTTCGCTCCGATCAGCTTCGCGAGGTTCCCCCGAACATGGTTCGGAATCTCATAAAACGAAGTGTCCGCCCGGTGGTGTGGCTGCCTCTTATCCGCCAGCGCCGCTTGCACGGCGCGCAGCGACACTTTCGGCATCGGCGATTGCCCGGCAAGGTTCAGATAGGTCGCGTCTTCAAATTCGAACCACTCTTCCCGCCAATCTTTTTGTAGGGGTGTCGTAGCTGTAGCCATGGTTCTCCTCCGGGGAACGTCTATGCACATAAGCCTAGCTCTGCCTGCCGCTGGCGCAACGTCCAATTTGGGAGTGTTTAGCTCTTCGGAATTTCCGGCGGCCCATGCCGCCACCGCACAATTTTCGCTAGAAATGCCCGCGCAATTCGCGGAACGTCGGCAGGATCACCAGCTTTCCTGCCCCCGCCATTACGGGCTCATGCTCCATTTGCCAGGTGTGCTGGTGCGGAATATACACCGCGTTCAGTCCTACCTTCAGCGCCGGATTGATGTCGCTTCGCGGGCTGTTTCCGATCATCCATCCCTGCTTCTTTACGATCTTATGTTTCTTCACAAGCGTTCCGTACGTCGCCGGATCTTTCTCGCTCACAATTTCGATAAATTCGAAAAATCCCTGCAATCCCGAGCGTTCCACTTTCGCCGCCTGTTCCGCCGGTTCGCCCTTGGTGAACAAAATCAAGCGGTGCCGTTCCGTCAAGTACGCCAGCGTCTCCGGCACGCCGTCGAGAATCTTCGGCGGCGTCCTCTCCAGTTCCACCACCCGCCCGTGAATTTGCGCCAGCGTCTCGCGCTTCACCATCTGCTCCGCCAGCTTCAGGTACGTTTCTTCCAGCGATCTCCCGAAGCTCCGCACTCCATATCCGTACTGCCGGATATTTTTCCGTTCCGTCTCATTCAAAATGTGCCGGATATACGCCCGCGTGTAGCCGCAGGGTTCCACCAGAGTGATGAAATCCTCGATCAGCTTCTCGAAAAACACGTTGTTCTCCCACAACGTGTCGTCCGCGTCGATCATCAATGTATGCCGTCGCATGGGGACTCGCGTTCAGCATCTTTCTCGAAATTTCAAAAACCCCTCTCGTTCTCCTACTCCAGATCAGTCTACCAGCCTCAGCGCATCCGCGGCGATTTCCGCTGCCGCTCGCGGTTTGGCCATCGCTTGCGCTGCTTCCCGCATTCGTGCCAGCCGCGAACTATCCTCCAGAAGCCGCCCGATTTTCCACGCCGCTGCCGGCAAATTGTTGCACCGGATTGCCGCCCCTGCTTCCAGCAAATGATCCGCGTTGCGCTCCTCTTGCCCGGGGATTGGCTCGATCAACGCCATCGGCAAACTCCGTGCCAGCGCTTCAGACGTCGTCAATCCTCCCGCTTTTCCCACCAGCAGGTCCGCCGCGGCCATGTATTTGTCCATCTCCTTCGTGAACCCTACTGGGACTAGACGTAACGCGCCGCTCGGAAGTTTGCCTGCCCCTTCAGAAATTTCTTCCAGCCGCCGCTTCACTTTTTCCGCTTTCCCTGCGATCGCCGCAATCTGCCACGGCTCTTGCATCGCCAGCAATTCCGTCACCAGCTGTTCCACTGGGCCGATCCCATACCCGCCCGCTGAAATCAACAACAACGTCGCGTTCGCGTCGAGACCCAGGATCCGTCGCGCCTCGCTCTTGTCCCGTGGCTCGGCAAATAATGGATCCACCGGAATTCCCGTGATGCAAATTTTTTCGCGCGGCACTCCGATTTGCGCCAAATATTCCGCCGCTTCCTCCATCGCCACGTAGTAGCGGTTCACCGTGCGGCACAGCCACATCGCGTGCACGTCGTAATCCGTCACCACGATCGCGTTCTTTGCGCGCAGTTTCTTCTTCGCGATCAGCCACGCGATAATCTCCGCTGCAAGAAAATGCGTCGCCACGCACAAATCCGGTTGCACTCGCTTCAGCAGCCGGATCATCGGCCCTGTGTTCAAGCGGTCCAGCGCTAGCCTTCTTCTCATGCGATGCCACGGCTGGTCGGTGCGGTCGTACAGCACGCCCATCAATTCCGGCGCCCGCCTCACCATCGAAATGTAGGCTTTGTCGTATAGCCGCTGGAACAGCTTGCTTACGTATTCGATCGTGTCAATGTGCTCGACGGCGCAGTCGCCCCGCGCCACGAACGCTTTCTCGAGCGCTTGCGCCGCTCGCACGTGCCCCGCCCCCGACGATGCCGAGAGCAACAGTACGCGCGGCTTGCGATTCATCCGCGTCGCGCCTCGGCCCCGCTCCTCGCCCGCCTCATCCGTCCCGTTGCCGCCCTCATGAAGCCTTGCGCCGGCCCGCGGCGATCTTCTGCAGAATTTCCCGCGCTACTCCCTGCAGCTCCCCGAACCGCGTCAAATAATCCTGGAATTCATGATTGAGCAGCTTGGCATCCTCTGGGCCCAGTTGCGTCCGCAAAATCATGTCCCGCAGCTTCACGGGATGCGGCAGCAGCGCCTCTTCTTGCAATTCTTCGAGCGCTTGGCTCGCGTCGTAGTGATACATGGCGGCCTCCAGAGGAATCCAGGTCCTGCTCACATTTCATGCCGAATGGCTGGTACCTCGGATTCTACTCGCTGCCAGAAATTCGCGCATCTTTGCCTTCCGATTTATGGTTAACTGCTCTCTTCCGGCACCGTTCGCGGCGCACCGGATTGAGGGCGGTGATGAACACTCTTCTGCAGGATCTGCGTTATGCCATTCGCACGCTTGTTCTATCCCCCGCCTTTTCCCTCATCGCCATTCTCACGCTTGCCCTGGGCATCGGCGCGAACACCGCGCTCTTTTCCGTCGTGAATGGCGTGCTCCTCAATCCTCTGGCCTACCCCAATTCCGGTCAACTTGTCGCGATCTATGGCAAATCCCCCGGTTTCGATCGCGCTCCCATCAACTATCCCAACTTCCTCGATTGGCAGCGCTCTTCCCAGGCCTTCTCTTCCATGGCCATTTATCGCAATCAGGATTACAACTTCATCGGCAAGGGCGAAGTCGCCGAGCGCCTCAGCGGTTACATGATTTCCGCGGATTTCTTTTCCACTCTCGGCGTTCCGCCCGTACTTGGCCGGACGTTTCGTCCTCAGGACGACCAGCTCGGCGCCGCTCCTGTCGTAATTCTTGGCGGCGGTTTTTGGAAGCGCAGGTTTGGCTCTTCGCTCTCCATCCCCGGACAATCCATCACTCTGAACGGAACCTCTTACACCATCGTCGGTGTCATTCCTCCCGGTTTCACCATCTATGGCCAGGACCGTGACGTCTACACTCCCATCGGCCAATGGAACGATGTCTCCTTCCGCGATCGTCGCGTTGACGTCAGTTCGCACGGCATCGGCCGCTTGAAATCCGGCGTGACTCTCCCGCAAGCCTCGGCCGAAATGGACTCCATCGCCCGGAATCTCGCTGCCGAATATCCGGACGCTAACAAAAACGAAGGCATCACCCTTCTCTCCATGAAGGGCGATATCGTCGGCAACGTTCAGCCGTATCTCATCGTCCTTCTTGCCGCCGTCGGCTTTCTTCTTCTCATCGCGTGTGCGAATGTAGCCAATCTTCTCCTCGCTCGCGCCATGGGACGCTCGCGGGAGTTCGCGATCCGCGCCGCCCTCGGCGCAAGCCAGGGCCGCGTCATCCGCCAGCTTCTTACCGAGAGCCTCCTTCTCTCCGCGATCGGTGGCGCCTTGGGCTTCGTCTTCGCTCTTTGGGGAATTAAAGCAGTGCTCGGTGCCTTGCCCGGCGCTTTGCCTCGCGCCGCCGAAGTTTCGCTCGATGCCCGCGTCCTCTTCTTCACTCTCGCGCTCTCCTTCCTCTCGGGAATCCTGTTTGGCCTTGCCCCGGCCGTCAAAAGCTCCCGCTCGGATCTCCAGCAGGTTCTCAATGAGGGCGGCCGCGGCATGAGCGGCGCGCGCCACCGCTTGCAAGGGTTTTTCGTCGCAAGCGAAGTGGCTCTCGCTCTCATTCTCTTGATCGGAGCCGGCTTGATGATTCGTAGTCTGGCCGCTCTCTGGCGCGTCAATCCCGGCTTCAATCCCGATCACGCCATTACGTTCGCTCTCTCCATGCCCGCCAACGCTGCCACCACTTCCGCCGAAACCCGCGCCCGCCTGCGCCAGTTTGACGATAAAATCCGCGCCATCCCCGGCATTGAAGCCCTTTCCGTCACCCTCGGCTCACGCCCCATGATCCATGATTCTTCAGACCGTTTTTGGATCGAAGGTCAGCCCAAGCCCGCCAATCTCCAGGACATGCCCCAGGCCATGTTTTATCTCGTCGAAGCTGGTTTCCAGCCCGCCATGGGCCTGACCCTCGAGCGTGGCCGCTTCGTCTCTTCTCACGACGATGAAAACGCTCCCGCCGTCATTGATATTGATGACGTCTTCGCTCGCACCTATTTCCCGGGTGAGAATCCCGTTGGCAAGCACATTCATCTGGCCACCCTGAATGTCAATGCCGAAATCATCGGTGTCGTCGCTCACGTCAAGCAGTGGGGCCTCGGCGCCGACTCCAAATCGGCGATCGAAGCGCAATTCGATTTTCCCTTCATGCAGCTTCCCGAAAGACTCATGCCTCTCGTCGCGGATTCCGTCGCTGTTGTGATTCGAACGCAAGGCGATCCCACCTCGGTGATGGATGACGTCCGGCGCGCTGTCGCCAGTCTCGATCCTCGCGAAGTCGTCTACAACGTCACCACCATGGACGCTGTTGTCTCGAATTCCTTCGCCGCCCGCCGCCTCTCCATGCTCTTGCTCAGTATTTTTGCCGCCCTCGCTCTCGTGCTTGCTTGCGTGGGAATCTATGGCGTGATTTCGTATCTCGTCGGTCAGCGCACGCAGGAAATTGGAGTGCGCATGGCTCTCGGCGCGCAAACTCCGGAAGTGATGCGGCTCGTCATCGTGCACGGTGCGAAAATGGCGCTCATCGGCGTCGCCATCGGTCTCGCCGCTGCGCTTGCATTGACACGCCTGATGGCCAATCAGCTCTTCGGCGTCAGCGCACACGATCCGCTCACGTTCATGGGCGTCGCCGTCTTGCTCGTCATCGTGGCCGTCGCTGCTTGTTACTTCCCCGCGCGCCGCGCAATGCGCGTGGATCCCATAGTCGCACTCCGCCACGAATAATTTTTCTCCGCGATTCGAATCGCGATTCGCCTCCATGGCGATTAGCTCGCCGCGGTTCGATCGCCGCCCTCCTCCGCCGACGTTCGAACTTGACGCTTCGCAGGTTTTCGTTCGAACGCCGTCGTTCGAACCGCCCCTCCGGCCCGCACGGAAGCCGCTTCTCCTTCGTCCTGGGTTATAATTCCCGCATGGCCAATCAGAACCCACTGGCCGGTGTTGTTCCCCAGGTCGTTCACCCGGTCAACGACGGCGAAACCACCATCACCGAATACGTCGAAAAACTCGAGGGCGAAGTCGCCCTCGATTCGTATGTTCGCGCGCAAACTTCGGCGCCCGAAGTCGTGAAACGCATCTCCGAACTGGAGACTTGTTTACAGCGCCTCGCGAGCGCCGCCATCCAATTCGCGCGCGCGCATCAGGCTCCCGAATTGCTGGCTCTTGCCGAGGAAGCAAAACTCGTCCTGAAAAACCGCCTCGAAATTGACGAGAGCAAACACCGGTTTCTCAGCGAATTGGGAAAAATCGAAGAAGAAGAAAACGCGGAATAATCAGGCTGCGGACGCCGCCGCGGGCATGAATTCATATCGCGAAATTTTCGCCGCGATTCCCATTCGTCCGTTCGAAGTGGGTTCCACTCGCACGATGTTTCCGATGCAGCGGATATTCACGTCGCCCGATTGCGTCACCTGCTGCGGCAACGTAATCACGAATTCGATCTCGCTTCCGATATCGAAATTCTTCTCCGCGAGAAAATAAAGTCCGCGGTAACTTACGTCGCGCGTCTGCGCCGTGAGTGCATGGCCGTGCGGTTCGTGTGCGAGCACGCGGAGAGGCAGCGTCATGTTGAAACGCCTTGCTTCGCGGCGGTCGGCTCCGTCGCTCATGGATTCTCCCCCCTGGGCCGGAATTTGTGGAAAACTAACATTGGCGCGAATAAACTGCAACGCGAAAGTCACACAATTTTGTCCTAGTACGAGGGTTTGCGGAATTTTGCTGATTTTCCAGTACCCGCTTTTTCGAACGAGTACTGGAACCACGTAGAACTCTCCTCTTCCTGTTCCACTTTGGATTTCTTGCCTCGGTGTTTTTTTAAGCGCACGGCGTGTGCGGCGCATCACGCAAAGCCGCTGCGGCGCACTCCTCGTCTAATCAAATTCTTGCCACTTGCCACAGCGGTTCGGCCTTTCTGGACGGATACGATACACTTTCAAATCTTGATGACTGAGACAGGCGCGAAACACGAATCACGGAATTTTTTTCTCGACGGGCCCGCCGGCCGCCTCGAAGCAATTCTCTGGAGCCCGGCCGCAGGCGCGCCGCCGATGGCCGCGCTCGTTTGCCATCCGCATCCGCTTTTTGGTGGGACAATGCACAACAAAGTGGTGTACAACGCCGCGAAATCGCTGGATGCTTTGGGGCTGGCGGTGCTGCGATTTAATTTTCGCGGAACGGCATTGAGCGAGGGCACGCACGACAAGGGAATCGGCGAGCGCGGCGACGTGCGCGCCGCGCTGGATTTTCTTGCGGCGGAATTTCCGAAGATCCCGCTGCTGCTGGCGGGATTCAGTTTTGGAAGTTGGGTTGGTCTGCGCGTGGGCTGCGAGGATGCCCGCGTGAAATTCCTGATTGGCTTGGGCGCGCCGGTGAACAATGTGGATTTTTCTTATTTAGAGAGTTGCGCGAAACCGAAACTTTTTGTGCACGGAGAAAACGACCAGTTTGGAGACGCTTCGAAATTAAAGACGATGGTCGCATCTCTGCCGGGAGAGAACCGCACCGTGATCGTTCCGGGCGCCGAACATTTTTTCCAGGGAAAACTGGACCAGCTCAATGCGGCGATCACGGATTGGACGCGAGAGCGGATTCCGCGCACTCTCCCGGCATAAGAAGCGCGAGGCGAATTGTGAAGCCATTTTGCGAGCGTCATGCGCCCTCGCCGCGCCGGAAAAGATTGCTGAACTGATCGATCGTCGCGGGCGGAACGGCGACGAGTTTCGAGTTTTCGCGAACATGCTCGACGTGCGACATTCCCACCAGAGCCGTGGTGATGCCCGGCGCGGAGCGCGC
Source organism: Candidatus Acidiferrum sp. (assembly GCA_035279745.1). Lineage (GTDB taxonomy): Bacteria > Acidobacteriota > Terriglobia > Acidiferrales > UBA7541 > Acidiferrum. Next base: position 11,732 of record DATEHE010000005.1, read on the forward strand.
AAACTGCAAAGCGCGTTGAGCGTCATTTTCGAGTCCCAGCGCCTGCGCAACGAAGACGGGTAAGTTGCGCGCGACCTGGCCTTGCAGAAGCGCGGCGCTGGCGACGAGCGTGATTTCCAGATCGGCGGCCGCTTCCATCACGGTTTTCACCGCGCCATTGACGGTTTGATTGCCGAGCGTCAGCGCTTCCGTCATCCCCAAATTGAACGGGAGTTGCACGAACCGGAAGTGATGCGCTTTGCCGGCGATATCCTCCGCGATTTGCGCGATTTCTCCGAGCGGCATCGCGTCGCGCGACTTGGCCTCCTGGCGAAATCCATTCCACGTGGCCATGCCGTAGAAGCGAATCTTTCCTTCGAGGACAGCGGATTCGAGATAGAGAAAAGCGTCGCGCACGCGCTCGAGAAAATCGGGGCGCGAGAGTTCGCTGAGCTGCGTTTCGGGATTGTGCAGATAGTAGACGTCAACGCAATCGAGGCCAAGATTCCGGAGACTGCGATTCAGCTGGTTGGCCAGAAATGTGGGCGCCATGCAGTGGCTGCCGGCCACAATTTCCTTCGGCGAAAAAACGCCCGGCTGGATGTACTCGCGGAAAAAATATTCGTTGGGTTCCTCGGGCATGGAGCCATCCGGCGAAAGATAGCCGCCCTTGGTGCAGACGACGAATTCCTCGCGGGAGAAGCCCTTGGCGGCCAATTGCCGGAGCGCTTCGCCGATGCTGCGTTCGCTTCGCTGAAAGCGATAGTTGATGGCGGAATCGATGAAGTTGATGCCGGATTCAACCGCGGCCGCGATGGCACTGGCGTAAGCGGCGTCGGTCTTGGCGTCCGGCTGGCCGAGATACGTGCCGATGCCGAGCGAAGAGACGACGAGTCCCCGCACCTCGCGAAAATGTCCAGCTGCGGCGCGTCCGGCGAAGCGATGCGCGTAGTTTGTCGTGCCAACTTTCGTAGCGGAAGTCGTCATGATGCTCCCTGCGTTGGATTCTCCGGAGCTGCGCTCGCCGCTGCCGGAGGATCGGCGGTTTTCGGATTGAGAAGCCGCGAACAGGCGCGGAGGATTCTACGGTATGGCCAGTCCTTTTCGCGAAAGAAAATCTCGCCTTCTCGCGGATTGCTGTAAAACCAGCGGGAAAGCAGAGCGAGATGTTCGGCGAGTTCTTCGCGGGAAGCGGAGGGTGAGTCCGTTTTCCGGGAAATTTGTCCCGCAACTCCCTCGAGGTAGTCCTTGAGAATGTGCTCGGCGGAGCGGGGCTGGCTGGCAATTTCCGCGAAACGAAGAAAGAAAAGTTCGGCGAGCCGGCCGGCTCGGAAGGCGAAGACGGCGATGGTTTGTTCCTCGGACGCGCGCTGAAGAATGACGGCGTCGAGACACTCGATGCGGCGCGCGAGCTCGGGACGGAGGCGAAGCGCATCGTCCAATTTTTCGACGCGTTTGTGCAGCAGAGCGGCGCGCTCGAAATCGAGAGCGGCGCTGGCGGATTCGCGGTCGTTTTCGATCGCGGAGCGGAGAGAGTTGCCGCTGGTATCCAGAAATTGCACGAGGCGCGCGACTTCGCCGGAATATTCCTCCGGCGAGCAGCCGGCAAAACAGGGCGCGAGGCACATTTTCATTTCCGAATAAATGCAGCCGGGAAACGCCGGGTCGCGCCGGATTTTGATCTGGCAGCGGCGAACCTTGAAAAAATCGAGCGCCTGCTGCGCGAACGCGTCGGCGGCTTTGCGGGAAGGGAAAGGGCCGTAGTAGGCGCCGGCGATTGGCAGGCCGGAGTCGTCCACAGGAATCCGGCGCGTGACGTAGCAGCGCGGATAGGAATTGCGGAGGCTGATTTTGAGAACGGCGGGAGGGCGGAGGCGTACGAGTTTTCGATAGCGCTTTGGAAAAAGATTTCGAGCGATTTGATAGTAGGCGACGATCTGCTCGAACTTCGAGCCGGTGAGACGGTAGCGAATCGAAGCAGCGAGGTCGCGGAGATTGAGGCGCTTCGTTCCCGGCTCGGGCGGACCGAGAAGGCGCTGCAGGCGGCGACGCAGATCTTGCGTGCGAATGAGGAAAGGATCGGCATTAGTGGCGTGAGTCTCGACGAGGCAAACAGCGGGACGAGGCGGGAGCGCGTCGAAAAATTCCTGGTCGCGGGAGGAATCGAAATCGAGGCCGCAATCGAGCTCGAGCATGGAGACAGAGTATAACGAAGCGGGAAGGAAGGCGGACCGAAGCCGAGGCTTGAGGAGCGGAGAGAATGATCCAGCAGGGGGCACCCCCTGGGTGTTTTTCGAAAAGATGTGAAACGAAAGGAGATAGAAGGAGGGGTCTGCAAAAGATGTGAAAGGAAAGGAGATACGAGGAAGTCGAGAGTTAACAGCGTGCAAGAGAGTGCAAAGTGGGTAGTGAAAAGACGGAGGAGCAACGGCGAGATGGCGGGTGATTTTGAGCGGACGGGGGCATGGCTGACATTTTAGACCGGGCACATTCCTGACACTTTCTGGTCTTGCAGGTCCTGCGTTGCAGGGCCGGAAGCAGGGGTCGCGGGGGCGTCTTGGTTCCTTTCTTTCCTG
>DATEHE010000006.1:0-143980 GCA_035279745.1 Candidatus Acidiferrum sp.
CGAATCCTTGCGGAGTCGCCGATCCACAGTTCGTGGCCGAGTTCCGCGAGCAAGCCCTCGAACCAGTGAATCGGGCCGGTCGCTTCAATGCCCACGCGCACCGGTCCTTGCAAACTCCGGTAGAACGCGAGGGCCTGGCCACTTCCATGTTCCAGTCGCCGCTCGAGAAGCAACTCTCCTGTCTCGCTGTTGGCCATGGCGATCTGCTGGTAGCGCGTATGAAAGTCGCATCCTATAATCAACATTGCTCGGCTCCTTTTCCGAGCCTTGGTCGTCTAGAGCTGCCAAGTTTACTCGGTTGAAGGAGCCGACAACGCCATCCAATCAGGCCCGCTATCTCGATCTAATAGGCCTTGACAGGGAACCTTCGGAGAACGCTTTCCAGTTGGCGCAGTGTCTGCGTCAGGTAAGACTGATCTGTCTCAAAGCGGAAGTGCAACGAGGCTTCCGGTGAGACCTGGGGTTCGACACTACCCAGAACGACTGCTGTTCCACGGTTGTCAAAGAGTATCTCCAGCGAGATGTCGCTTTCGGTAGTCCTAAAGGCTACTTTGCCGGACGGTACTCCGAGCGCGGTCTTTAGTCTCTCGGTGAGGGTCGCAAGGTCTCTGGTAGTCAGTGTGCACGGAAAGGCCCCTGTGAACGGGCCAGCTTTGACACTGACGCCACATTTCAGCCAGTTTGCATCGTCCGGATCCATGACTTCTGGACGTTCATAACTTAAGACTTCGATCGCAATGATTGCGCGGTGGCCCGCAACCCTAATTTCTTCTGACATTGGCCTACCTTTATTGCGTCGTCAGCGGCTGTACATTACCGTAACCACCCGGCCGGTCTGGTTCGTGATCACAGTAATGCCTTGCGCGCTATGCATTGTAGTTCCTGGTTCCGTCCCAGCCGATTCTGTGCCACTAGCAATAATTTCCTCGACGACTGTTGGTGTTAATCCTCGCCCCTGCATCCGATCCAATGCATGGCCGCTATATTCTCGTCCAAGGATCGTCGCAGGTGCGTTCGTTGGGGGCCCGTTTTCCTCGCCTGATCCCACATACATGTTACTACGGCGGCGGCCCACTGGGTACCTTGCGGCAACCTGCCCCTCATCCTCTTCCTCTGGGGAAAGGCCGGAGACGGGCCCCGTAAGGTAGATTGACAAGGCGTATCCCGTCCAAATGGACTCCTCTCTCGCATGCAAAAATGGAATGATGTTTGCGTTGGAGTCGCCGTTCGAGTAGCCGGGTCCCGCCCAGGTTTCACCGACAACATCCTTGTAGTGAGACCAAATGTGAACGTCATCGCTGTTTGGAAGGGTCGTGACCCAGGAGGCTTTCTCGACCGTGCCGTTCGCCCAGAAGCCGCCAGTGCGGCTGCACTCTGTGCTGCTGCTGTTGTGGTCTATCTCCTGGACTCCATCTCCCGCATCGTTCAAATACACACAGTCGTGGCCGTCGGGGTCGGTGCTGTTCAGCGGATTGTTGCGCACATAACTGTAGAGGTTCCAGCTTTGTGGATCACTCTGGTCTTGATCGTTTAAAGGTTCATCGGGGGACAGGAAGCGGCCGAAGGAGGAGGAGTTGAAGCGAGCGCCGAAGTTGTCGAGGCCGGTTTCGTTGTCGCGTTCTTTGCCGGTGAAGAGGAGCGGGCTGCTGCCTTCGCCGCCGCGGCAGGATTCGCCGTCGCCGAAGGGGAGGCTAGTGCATTTTTGGTTGGTGCCGTAAGTGAGGTCGCGGCGCAAGCGACTGGTGCCGAGCCAGTCGGTGTGGTCGAAAAGCGAGTCGCCGTCATACCCGCTGAGGAGGTGGCGGGCGCCGGCGTAAATTTCGAAGTTGCAAGCGGTGCCAGCGGAATTGGCTTCGATGATCCAGCGGTCCTGGAGGTCGTAGGCGAAGTGTTCAGGTGCGGGCATGAGGAGGGGGAAATCGTAACGCGGGAGCGGGAGAGAGGCGAGAAGAATCGGCGCGCGTGAGCGGGAAGCGGAGACGACGCAGTGCAAGAGCACAGGCTGAAGCCTGCGCCACTGGGAGGTCGCTCGGCTGTGATGGGGAGAGAGGGGGGAAAAGAGGGGCACGATGTATCGTGCCGCTACAAGGGAGAGGAGAAGAGAGGTCCTTCGCTGCGCGCGGGCAGCGATGCGAGCAAGGGGTGCGTGAAGTTGAGTCTAAACCTGCACAGGCAAGAGTGCCTGTGCTACTCGGAGAAAGGCGAGAGCGAAGAGAAGAGCAAGAGCAAAAGGCAAAAAGGGCTTCGGCGAGTTGAGTATGGGCGGCAGCCCCTGCGCGAGGAGATCAGGTGCGGTAGGAGGCGTTGATGCGGACGTATTCGGCGGTGAGGTCGCAGGTCCAATAGCGGGCGACGGCGGATCCGGCATGCAAATGCAGGACGATGGGAACGTGCTCGGCGAGGAGGCGATTGCTGGCGGCGCGTTCATTGAAAGGAACGGGCTGGCCGCGGCGGAGAACGGGAACATTGGCCATGGTGATATCCACGCGCGAGGGATCGAAGGGAACGCCGGCGCGTCCGGCAGCGGCAAAGACGCGGCCCCAATTGGGGTCGCCGCCGGCGAAAGCGGTTTTGACAAGCGGGGACGTGGCAATGGTGGCGGCGATTTTCTTTGCGGCGGATTCGGATTTGGCGCCGCGAACCTCGATTTCGATGACGCGCTGAGCGCCTTCGCCATCGGCAACGATTTGCAGGGCGAGAGAACGGCAAACATCCTCGAGCGCGGCGGAAAAGGCGCGATGCGCGGGAGTGGCGGCGCGGATGGAAGCGGCTCCGGCAGCGGCATTGGCGAAAACGGCGAGGGTATCGTTGGTGGAAGAATCGCCGTCAATGGAGATGGAGTTGAAGGTGCGGGAGGCGACGTCGCGGAGAGTGCTTTGGAGAAGAGAAGGGGCGATGGCGGCGTCCGTGAAGACGAAGGCGAGCGTGGTGGCGAGATTGGGATGGATCATGCCCGCGCCCTTGGCGCAGCCGACGAGATGAACGCGCTTGCCTCCCATGGAAAAGGAAGCGGCGGCGGTTTTGGGGCGAGTGTCCGTGGTGCAAATGGCGAGAGAGAGTTCCGCGAAGGAGCGAGCGGAAGGGCGGCGATTGCCGGCGAGCTTAGGCAAGGCGCGCAGAATTTTTTCGACGGGGAGAGGAACGCCGATGACGCCGGTGGAGCAGACGAGAATTTCCTGGGGAGCGCAACGAAGGCGCTTCGAGGCTTCGGCTACGGTGCGGTGCGCGGCGGCGTCACCGGCTTTGCCGGTGGCGCAATTGGCGTTGCCGGCGTTGACGACGATTGCGCGCATGCGGCCTTTGGAGGCGCGCAAATGTTCCCGGGAAATGACGACAGGAGCGGCGACGACGAGATTTTGCGTGAAGACGGCGGCGGCGGAAGCAGGCGCGTCACTGGAAATAACGGCGAGATCGAGCGCGCCGGTTTTTTTGAGTCCACAGGCGGTGGCGGCGAAACGGAAGCCGCGAGGGAGCGAAGATTCGGAGAGAGCGTGGTTCATGAGAGGAAGATCCGTGACATTAGCGCGGCGAGCCCGGAAGAGGCCTCCGATCCTCCAAGGAGATTTCGAGATTGTTGAGATGATTTGCGAATTGGGTGCTCATGGCTTGGCTCCTGGCGGGGAAGTGAGTCGGTCCAAACGTTGCTGCAAAGTCTCGAGGGCGGCGCGGACGGATTCAAGCGCGGTGCCGCCGGGGACGGATTTGGTGGCGATGGCCGAGGCGGTGGAAAAGGCGCCGAGGAAATCGGACTCGAAAGCGGGCGAGATTTTTTTGAGGGCGGCGAGAGGAAGAGCCGTCCAGGCGACGTTTTGTTTTTCGGCTTCGCGAAGGACTTTGCCGATGAGGTCATGCGCCTGGCGAAAAGGGACGCCTTTGCGGACGAGATAATCGGCGGCTTCCGTGGCGAATAAAACGGGATTGGAAGCGGCGGCGCGGAGGCGGTCTTCGCGGAATTTAGTGCCAGCAAGGGCGCCGGTGGCGACGAGGAGCATGTCCGCGACTTGATCGTGAGCGGAGAAGAGCGCTTCCTTATCTTCCTGAAGATCGCGCTGGTAGCTGGTGGGGAGACCTTTGAGAGTGGTGAGAAGGCTGACGAGCGCGCCAATGATGCGGCCGGACTTGCCGCGGAGGAGTTCCCAGGAATCGGGATTCTTTTTTTGCGGCATGAGGCTGCTGCCGGTGGAATATTCGTCGGGAAGAATGACGTAAGAAAATTCCTGCGAGGCGAAGAGGACGAAGTCTTCCGCAAGACGCGAGAGATGCGTGGCGATGCCGGCGAGAGCGAAGAGATAGTCCAGGGCGAAGTCGCGGTCGCCGACGGCGTCGAGACTATTGGCGGTGATATTGGAGAAGCCGAGTTCCTTCGCGATCGCGGCGCGATTGAGGGAGAAGGAGTTGCCGGCGAGCGCGCCGGAGCCCATGGGGCAGGCGTCGGCGGAAGCGTGGGCGTGCTGCAGGCGAGAGACGTCGCGGGCGAAAGCTTCGGCATGGGCGAGAAGGAAATGGGAGAGGAGAATGGGCTGCGCGTGCTGCAAGTGAGTCATGCCAGCCATGGGGACGCCGAGATTGTCCTGGGCAATTTCCAAAAACTTCGGAATAAGAACGCCGGCCACTGCGATTGCGAGCTGCACTGAGGCGTCCATGACGAAGAGGCGGAAGTCGGTGGCGATGAGTTCGTTGCGGCTGCGGCCGGTGTGGAGCTTCCAGCCAAGCGGGCCGAGCTCTTCGACGAGAGCTTTTTCGACGAAATGATGGACGTCTTCGGCGGTGGCGCCGAAAGAATCGATCCAGGCGGGATCGGATTCCGCGCGCTGCGAGATTTTGTCGAGAGCGGCGAGGGTTTGGCGGACTTCGGCAGCGGTGAAGATGCCGATGGGCTCGAGGGCTCTGGCCCAGGCGCGGTCAACGGCGATTTCGTAGGGGAGAAGTCGGCGATCGAAAGAAAACGAGCGCTGGAATTGGTCGAAATGTTTGTCCGGCTGGCGATCGAAGCGGCCGCCCCAGAGTCGGTCATCCTTGCGCGGCGCGGGAGCGGCGGAGGCGGATTGGTGCGCCGCCTTTGCGGAGCGTTTGGATTGGCCGTTGCGTTTGGGCATTTGGATTGGTTGCGCTGGTTGGCCGCTATTAAGACGTGGGTCGCGAAAAAGAGATGGAGTTACTGGTTGCCGCCCTCGGCTTTGGCTTTAGGGCGGACGGTGACCGGAAGTGCGAAGAGATTGATGAAGCCTTCGGCATCTTTCGGGTTGTAGCGGCCCATGGTGAAGCTAGCAAGATCGGTGCGATACAAAGAAAACGGTGAGACGCGCTTGGTGACGGTGAGCGTGCCCTTCCAGAGTTTGAGGCCGACGGAGCCGGTGACGCGCTGCTGAGAGGTGTTGAAGAAGCCATCGAGGGCGGCGCGCAACGGAGAAAACCAGAGGCCGTAATAGACGAGCTCGGCGTAACGATGCGAGAGCGCTTGCTGGAAGTGGGCGGTTTCGCGGTCGAGCGTGAGAGATTCAAGTTCGCGATGGGCGGCGACGAGGAGCGTGCCGCCGGGAGTTTCGTAAGCGCCGCGCGACTTCATACCGACGAGACGGTTCTCGACGATGTCCGTGCGACCGATGCCGTGTTTCGCGGCGATCTCATTGAGCGTGTTCAGAAGAGCGACGGGGCCGAGAGGCGAGCCGTTGACGGAGACGGGAGTGCCGGAGTCGAAACTGATTTCGACTTCTTCGGCTTTATCGGGAGCTTTTTCCGGCGAGGCGGTCCACTGCCACATGGCTTCGTTGGGCGAATTGGCGGGATCCTCGAGCTCGCCGCCTTCGTGGCTGAGGTGCCAGATGTTGCGGTCGCGGCTGTAAATATTTTTTTTACTTTGTTCGACGGGGACATTGTGTTTTTGGGCGTAGGCGATGGCATCCTCGCGGGAGTTGATGTCCCATTCGCGCCAGGGAGCGATGATGCGAAGATTGGGCGCGATGGCTTTATAGGCGAGTTCAAAGCGGACCTGATCGTTGCCCTTGCCGGTGCAGCCATGCGAGAGGCCGTCCGCCCCGAGCTTGAGCGCGATTTCGGCCTGGCGTTTGCCGAGAATGGGCCGAGCCATGGAAGTGCCGAGAAGATAGGTGTGTTCGTAAACGGCACCGGCGCGAAGCGTGGGCCAGACGTAGTCGCGGACAAATTCCTCGCGCAGGTCTTCGACGTAAGCGGAGGAAGCGCCGGTGGCGAGAGCTTTTTTGCGAGCGGCTTCGAGATCTTCTTGCTGGCCGACGTCACCAATCATGGCGATGACTTCGCACTGATAATTTTCCTTGAGCCAGGGGATGATGATGGACGTATCGAGCCCGCCGGAATAAGCGAGCACTACTTTTTTGGGTTTTGGCAATGAAGTATTCACGATTCTCCTCTTGCGATTGATTCGAGCTTCAAAGACCGCTGCGACGCAAGCCCCGGAACAATTCTCAGCGGGGCCGCCGCAACGGCAAACAGCGAGCAAAATGAATTCTTAGAACAAAGTATGCAAAATCGCTTTCTGCACATACATACGATTTTCGGCCTGGTCGAGCACGACCGACTGCGGGCCGTCGAGAACCTCGGCAGTAACTTCGAGGCCGCGGTGCGCCGGAAGACAGTGCATGAAGACGGCGTCAGGAGCAGCGAGGGCCATGAGACCGGCGTTGACCTGAAAGGGTACGAAGACGGCGTTGCGAACTTCGCTCTCGGACTCAAAACCCATGCTGGTCCAGGCGTCGGTGTAGACGGCTTGCGCGCCGGAGACGGCATCGCGAGGATCGGCGAGCAATTCGATCTTAGCTTTGGTTTCGCGAGCAACACGCTTGGAGTCGGCAAGAACTTCGGCGGCCGGCTGATAGTCCGGAGGAGTGGCAATCCGGAGATGAACGCCCAAGCGCGCGGCGAGATACATCAAGGAGTGGCAAACGTTGTTGCCATCGCCGACGTAAGTCAGCTTGAAGCCGCGGAGGGCGCCGAATTTTTCCTCGAGCGTGAAAAAATCCGCGAGCGCCTGGCAGGGGTGAAATTTGTCGGAGAGCGCGTTGATGACGGGAATCGTGGCGTTCGCGGCCATTTCCTCAAGGACTTTTTGCTGATAGACGCGGGCGACGATGCCGTGGACCCAGCGATCGAGATTGCGGGCGACGTCAGCGATGGATTCGCGAGCGCCGAGCGAAGCGGAAGCCTGGGTGTGGTCGAGGAAAACGACCGAGCCTCCCATGCTCTGGATGCCGACATCGAACGTGACGCGAGTGCGGAGCGAGGGCTTTTCAAAAATGAGGGCGATGAATTTGCCAGTGAGCGTGGAGGCATAACGGCCGGGGCGGGCCTTGATGTCGGCGGAGAGCTGCAGGAGATCGCGCGTGTGCGCGGGGCTCCACTCGGCGCCGGTGAGGAGATCGGTGGACAGAGAAATGGGAGCAACAAGAGAGGTAGCAGTCATGGTTTGTTCACCTTGCCGCGGCGCGAGCGAGGCGCGCGGGCGAAGCGGATTGGGCCGGTTCGGAAGCAGAGGCTTTCCGGGAATGGGTCACAAAAAGCTTTTCGAGCAAGCCCAGGAATTGGCGGACTTGCGCGCGCGTAATCAGAAAAGGCGGGAGAAAACGCAGCGTGTAGTCGTGCGTGCAATTGATGAGCAGGCCGTTCTGAAGCGCTTGAGAAACAAAAGGCGCGCCGTCAATCGAGAGCTCGACGCCAATCATCAGTCCCTCGCCGCGGACTTCACGGATGAATGGGAATTTAGCGGAAAGGGCGGCGAGGCCGTCGCGCAACTCGGCGCCGCGAGACTGGACATTTTCGAGGAGCTTTTCGTCCTCGACGATGTTCAGGAATTCGAGCGCCGCGGCGCAAGCGAGCGGTCCGCCGCCAAAAGTTGTGCCATGAAGGCCGGGAGAGATGCGTTGAGCGACGGCTTCAGTTGTCAGTACGGCGCCGAGAGGCAGGCCCGCGGCGAGTGGCTTGGCGACGAGGACAACGTCCGGCTTAGACGAGAATTTCTGGTAGGTGAAGAAGCGGCCGGTGCGGCCGAGACCACACTGAATTTCGTCCGCGATCAAGAGAGCGGAGCTCTGAGCGGTTAACTGCCGCGCGCGATTCCAGAAACTTTCGCTGACGGGGTGGATTCCACCTTCGCCCTGGATGGTTTCGAGGAGAATGGCGCAGACCGTGTCGTCGAACTTGGAGTCCAGATCGGCGATGTCGTTGAAGCGGACGAACTCGACACCGGGGACAAGCGGAGCAAAGGGGAGACGGTATTTTTCCGTGGAAGTAACGCTGACGGCGCCAAAGGTCCGGCCATGAAAGGAATTGTCCATGGCCAAAATGCGATGTTTGCGTGCGGCAGTTCCGGGCGCCTCAGCAGGAGTGCGACCGTAAAGGCGGGCGAGCTTGAGAGCGCCTTCGACGGCTTCGGCGCCACTGTTGGCAAAGAAAGCGCGGTCCATGCCGGACCACTCGGCAAGCTTGCGCGCGAGCGGGCCCTGAAAAGAATGATGGAAGAGATTGGAGAGATGAATCGCGCGGGCCGATTCGCGTTGAATCACTTTCACAATCCGCGGATGCGCGTGCCCGAGGGCATTGACGGCGATGCCGCCCAAAAAATCGAGATATTTTTTGCCGCGAGAATCGTAGACGTGGCAGCCGCGGCCATGGGTGAAGAGGATTGGCTGGCGTTTGTACGTCGGGAGCAGGAACTGGTCCGCATCACGCAGAATGGCGACAGACGAATGAGCACGAGAAGGCTTGCGGGCTGCTTTACGAGACGCGGAGGATTGCGCCGCGACTTTGGACCGTGCGCTCATATCGCCGCCGAGAGGGCCGCGTGCGCAGCGGGGAAAGGCACGCGGAGGACGCGCGTACCGGGTGTCGGAGGAGCCGGCTGTTCGGAGTGCGGCCGAGCCGAACCAAAAGCCAGAAGAAGCGCATCGGGAGCAGAGCCGCCCACAATCCGGACTTCGCGGACGCCGCCTTCGAGGGCACGCTTGGCGGCTTCGAGCTTCAAAATCATGCCGCCGGAGACGACGCGGCACTGGACGAGGCGCTCGATTTCCTGGCAGGTGACGGCGGAGAGGACTTTTTCGCCGTCGAGAACGCCGGCGACATCGGTGAGGTAGATGAGCTGGTCGGCGCCAAGAAATTCCGCGCAGGCCGCAGCCATGTGGTCGGCATTGATGTTATAGAGCTCGTTGTCCGGACCAATACCTAGACAAGGGGCGACGGGCACGAGTCGCTCGCGCCAAAGGGATTCGAGTATGCTTTGATTCACACCCGTCAGGTAGCCGACAAAACCCAATTTCCCGGCAACTTCATCGTGGGACATCGGCTCCGCGAGAAAGCACTGCGCATCTGCCGCGGAGACGCCGATAGCGGGATGGCCTGCCGCGGAGATGGCTGCCACTAGCCGTTTATTCAAGAGGCCTGCGAACACCATGACGGCGGCGTCACGGGTTTCGCGATCGGTGACGCGGAGCCCCGAGACAAACTTGCTGGGAATTCCAAGGCGAGAGAGGGTCGAGGTGAAGGCGCGGCCGCCGCCGTGGACAACCAAAATGTCATGGCCCTGGCTCGCGAGGTCAGCAACCTGGCGGGCCAAGGAATGCAGGACAGCTTCGTCTTCGAGCAAAGCACCGGCGAACTTGATAACGGTTTTCATTGGAGTGCGGTTTTCTCCTCAATGCCCAGCGTATGGTTGAAATTCTGAACGGCTTGGCCGGCAGCGCCTTTGCCCAGATTATCCAGGCAAGAGACGACAACCAGACGACGGCCGGACTTATCCAACACAAAACCGATGTCGCAGAAGTTGGTGTGCGCGACGTGCTGAAGCTCGGGCAGAGAACCAGCTGGCCAGATGCGCATCATCGAGCGCCCCGCATAAAACTCTCGAAAGAGCGCCTCAATGGCTTCGCTGGATTGCTGGGAAGCCAGGGTTACGTAGATCGTGGAAAGAATGCCGCGAGCGAGCGGCAGAAGGTGCGTTGAAAAGATGACTTGCGATTCGGGCAGGCCAGTATGCTCGATGATTTCCGGAGTGTGGCGATGGGAGAAGAGATTGTAGGCTTTGAAATTCTCGTCCACCTCAACGAAATGAAGATCGCGGCGCGGATCTTTTCCAGCACCGCTAGCGCCAGACTTGCAATCGCAGACGACCGTCTGGCCTTCAGCAAGCAGGCCGGCATCCACGAGGGGGCGAAGCGCGAGTATCACGCTTGTGGCATAACAACCTGGATTCGCTATCAGTTTGGCGTTCGCGATGGATTCGGAGTACAGCTCAGGAAGGCCATAAACAGCTTCGCCCAAATATCCGGCGTGAGGGGCGGGAAGCTTGTACCAGGAGGAGAAAACTTCCGGATCGTGAAAGCGGAAAGCGCCGCTGAGATCTATGACGCGGATGCCGTTGGAGAGCAGGCGCGGCGCAAGATCGGCGGAAACATCATGCGGCGTGGCAAGAAAGACCGTGCCGGCCGAGGAGGACAGAATGGCGTCCACAGAAAGCGGGCGCAGAGGAGCATGGCCCCAGCGCCGGAATTGGGGGAAAAGCTCGGCGATGCAACTGGCCCCCTGCGTATCGCGTACATAAAAGGTCGCGGACTCGACCGCGGGATGGCGTAACAGGATGCCGGCCAGCTCCAGCCCGGTGTAGCCAGTGAGTCCAACGATGGCGACTTGGCGAGGATTTCTCATTTCACCAGCGCTTCGATCTTTCGCTGCAAGGATTCCCGGGTTTTGCGGCTGGGTGTAATGATGAGAACGGTGTCGTCACCGGCGATGGTCCCCGCGATTTCGGGATATTTCGAGGCATCCACGGCAGCCGCAAGCGGCTGAGCGCCGCTGGGCGGAGTCTTGAGTACGAGCAAATTCACAGCAGGGCGAATATCCAGCAGGAATTCACGCAAGGCGCGAACCAGGGGAGGCAAGGGCAAGACGGTGGGCTCTTCCGGAATGGCGGACGCTGGCTTATAGCCTTCTTGCGTTTTAACGAGCTTGAGTTCCTGGAGATCCCGCGAAAGGGTGGCCTGAGTCACGCGCATTTTTTGCTGAGCCAGTTGGCGGCGGAGATCTTCCTGACTGGAGATGGGTTGGCCATTCACCAGCCTGAGTATCTGTCCTTGACGGAATGTCTTGCCTGAACTCATCCTTATCCAGAATATACAGCGCACTGTATTTTTATGCAAATAGTTTTTTGCGGCGGGGGCGGGCCGCTTCAAGGAGGCCAGAAGGACTACTCTGGGGGTCTCTGGACGGATGGGGAGAGGTCATGCAGGATTGGGAACGCTGGCCAGAAGGACACTGGATTTTCCGGGCGAGGGATGGTTACCTATCGTTTTAGCCAGTTCTTACGCGCTCCATGGCTACTGCTTGCAAAGTATCGGGTTGCAAGAACGACTCGCCGCCTTCCCTCGCGGAGCAGCAGGTCTGCGTCCTGCATTTCACTCTTTCGATTGAGGGCAGTTGCGCGGAGATGCGACGGGAGACCGCTCTGGGAAACGCCCCTCACGAGCGGCAGAAAGAGATCATGCGCTTCATCACGGAAAGCGGGGAGTGCCTCGCGCGCGTGGCGACCAGCGGGTTGCACCTGACGGATGATTTGAAAGCCAGAATACTGAGCACGTTCTTGACGCTAATGAACCTTCGGGAAAACCTGGACCGGGCCAATATGCGCAGCTCGTTCGGGCGGACAGGCCACCCTCGCTAGATCGGGAAACCAAATAATCAGGGAAAGTGAGCGGGCTGCCGTTCGTCAAGCGCCGATGTAGCGTGCATAGAGCGAGCGAGCCACGGCAGGATCCTTCGTCCCCTTCAAAATAGCGCGGCCGTCGGAGAAGACCGTCATCTGGTAGGGGTCGACCCGGAAACATAGCAAGAAATCATTTTGGCGCACGTCGGAGACGGTTGCGGAGAGCCTGCCTCGCAAAGCGGAAAGATCAAGCGCACGACGTCTTTCGTGAATCTGGACGGAATCACGGCCGCACAGCGTGACGTGGGGCTGGGCAAGTCCTTCGAGGTAACGGAATTCGCGCTTCGCACAAGTCAAACAGGCGGGGTCGCGCGAGACGTGAACTGATTGAACCCGGCCAGTCCAGACGTCGCAACTGAAAAGCCGGCCTTCGAGAGCTTCCGGATGACCGGAAAGCAGCTTCAAAGCATCCGCGGCTTGATAAGAAGCAATGAGGCTGACGATGGGCCCGAGGACACCGACGGTGTCACACGTGTCGTCCAAACCTTGGCCATCCGAGGAGGGCGGTAGCAAACAACGGAGGCACGGGGTATGTCCGGGGCGAATCGGCATCGTCAAGCCATAGCTGGCGACGGCCGCCGCATAAATCCAGGGGCAGCCCTGCTGGACGGCGAAATCATTGACGAGAAAGCGCGTTTCGAAATTATCGGTGCCGTCGAGGATTAGATCGAATCCAGAAAGCAACTCCGCGGCGTTGCGCGGGTTTAAGTCGGCCACAACTCCCTCGACTGAAACTGAGGAATTGATGGAGTGAAGTTTGCGCTCGGCGGCAACCGCCTTAGGGATGGCGGAAGCGGCGTCGGCTTCATCAAATAGACTTTGCCGCTGCAGGTTCGAGGGTTCGACGAAGTCGCGATCAATCACGCGGATTCGACCGACACCGGCGCGAACGAGTAAAGCGGCCGCGGTTGCGCCAATGGCGCCGCAGCCAACCATGACAGCGCTTGCAGCTAAAAGCCGTTCCTGGCCGGCCCGGCCGATACCGGCAAAGAGCATCTGGCGCGAATATTTTTCGTCGAGAGGCCCGGAAGAATGTGTGTCGGAAGCGCCTGGATCGGTCATCGTCCCTCTTTCTTCATCATACCGCCAGAGAGAGAGGGGTGGGCAACGGCCTTGTGCTACGCTTCGTCTGAGCGATTGTGGGCATGAATTCGATATGTGGCAGGGCATTCGGAGGCGCGGCTGTCTTCACACTCCTGCTTGGAGCGGGGCCGAGCTGCATTCGGGCGCAAACGCCGGAAAATTTGCCCGCTCAACTGGCGGAGAGCCCCGTCGTGGCGGTGAGAATCGTAACGAACGATGGACGGGTGTTGTCGAATTCGCCCAAAGGGCTCGCGGTTGAGACCGGGAAGCCACTCGATCGGGACGAAGTCGCCAAAAGTATACGAACACTCTTTGGGACAGGCGACTACCGGGATTTGAAGGCGGTTGTTACACCGGAGGGCGCGGGAGTCCAGCTGGATTTTGTAGTGCGGGAGAATTTGTTCTTCAATCGAGTGCTGATCGAAGGACTGACCCCGCCGCCGACGGTGGATTCTGCGGCAGCGGCCATGCAGCTCACACTGGGACACGCCTTCCGGCAAGAGGACGTCGAAGCGGGGGTGGAACGGCTGAAGGAGGTGCTTAAAGACGAGGGTCTTTATACCGCGAAGGTGTCGGTGGAAGACGTTGCGCACCCGGAGACACATCAGGCGGACGTCGTAGTGCACGTCGTGCCCGGGCAGAGGGCGCGGGTTGGGGCGATCCAACTTCAGAATGGGACGGAATACCGCGACGCGGAACTTTTGTCGCTTCTGAAAATAAAAATAGGGGACCCGGTAACGACGGCGAGAATTCAGCGCGGGACGAACAGAATCAGGAAATATCTGGTCAAGAAGGGGCTGCTGAATGCGCGGGCCACGGTGAGAAGAGGCGACTATGACGTGGCAGCGAACAGGGTACCGCTGTCGCTCGAAGTGAGTGAAGGGCCGCGCGTGGAAGTTGCGGTGACCGGAGCCAAATTATCCAAGGGAGAATTGAAGTCGCTCGTTCCGATTTATGAGGAAGGCGCGGTGGACGCAGATTTGCTCGAAGAGGGTAAGAGAAATTTGCGGGAACGACTGGAACGGCAGGGCTACTTTGACGCGCAGGTGAGCTACACAACGGAAACAAGAGAGGTGGAGGCAAAAGATCAGCGAGTGAAGGGAACGGAAGAGTTGATCACGTACCACGTGGAGCGGGGCGAGCGACACAAGCTCGTGGGGATTGAAATCAGCGGCAATCATTACTTTGGACAGGACCTGCTGCGAGGCCGGCTACAGATTTATGGGGCGGCGGCTGGTTCAAGAGGACGATTCAGCCGCCGCCTGATTCAATCCGACGCGGACTCCATGCAAAGCCTCTATCAGGCCAACGGCTTTCTCGATGCAAAAGTGGATGGGCAGGTCTCCGACAACTACAGAGGAAAGACCGGGAACATCTTTGTGCGATTTGAGGTTCACGAAGGCGAGCAGACTCGCGTGGCTTCGCTAAAATTAGAGGGCAACCACGCTTTCTCCGAAAGTGAGTTGATGGACGTCATCGGGTCCGCACCCGGACAGCCTTACTCCGACTTTAACGTGACAACAGACCGGGACAATATTTTAGCGATGTATTTCAACGAAGGCTTTCCGGATGCAAACTTCACTTCATCAGTTGAAAGAGTCGCTCCGAAGCCGGAGCCGAACGCAGAAGAAGGGCGTAAGGCGCCACCGGCAAAGCGCAGCAAGGAGCAAGAGAATCAAGAGGAAAAAAGTAAGGCCGGGGAGATAACGCAGGCTGCGCCCGTCAACCTGGTTTACCACATAGAAGAAGGTCCCCAAACAAGAGTAAAGGGAATCCTCCTGACCGGATATAAACACACACGGCCGGGCGTGATTCGACGGGAAATCCGAATGAAAGAGGGCGAGCCGCTGCGAGAAGGAGAGGTAGTCGAATCGCAGCGGCGACTGTACAACCTTGGCGTCTTCAATCGCGTCACCATCGAACCGCAAAACCCCACGGGCTCGGACCCGGACAAGGACATTGTGGTGTTAGTCGAAGAGGCGAAGCGCTACACGATGGCCTATGGCGGCGGCTTTGAAGTCCAACGGCTGGCCAGCACTACAAATCCCGCCGGCGGTCAAATTCAGGCCGCGCCGCGAGGAATCTTTGAGTTTACAAAGGTGAATCTGACAGGACGGGCGGACTCACTTTCGCTGAAGTTGCGCGGCAGCACGATCGAGGACCGCGCTCTGCTCGGCTATTCGATATCGAACACGTTTGGAAGCTCGCATTACAGCACTCAAGCAACGGCGTATACGGAGAAGACGCAAGACATCAATACGTTCACGGAAATGCGGTACGAAGGGTCGGCGCAGTTAACGGACCAGGTGACGCCATTTACGACCATCCTCTACCGGTACGCTTTTCGAAAGGTGCTGGTGTCGAACTTGAATACGCACATTGCTCCGGAAGAGATCCCGCTCTTCGAGCAGCCGACACTTGTGTCTGAGTTTGGAGTCACCTGGCTGCGCGATGCGCGGGACAACCCCGCGGACGCGACAAAGGGCAGCTTCAACAGCGCAGACTTCAGTATTGCCAGCACCGGACTTGGTTCAAGTTCCAGTTTCATGCGCTTCTTTTTTCAAAATTCAACCTATTACCCGATCAAACGGCGCTTCAGCATCGCCCGATCTATCAGGATAGGAATTCTGGAACCGTTCGCAAACACGGTATCTCTGACCTTTCCTCCGCCGACTCCGACGCAATGCACAGCTGCTGCTCCTCCAGGTCCGACGCCGGAGATCATTCCGCTTCCGGAGCGGTTCTTCGGCGGTGGCGGAACCTCCCTGCGCGGATTCGCGCTGAACCAGGCTGGACCTCGCGACCCCTGCACGGGGTTTCCTGTCGGCGGACAAGCAATGCTGGTGCTGAACCAGGAATTCCGCTTCCCGATGCACCTGCCTTACGTGGGCACGGAACTGGGCGGAGCAATCTTCTATGACGGCGGGAACGTTTATAGCAGGCTGGACCATTTCACGCTTCGACCCTACTCGCCCAAACCGGTGTTCGTCTTACAAAATCCATCCCAGCCTCCCAGCGCGACGAATCCAACGGTGTGTGTTTATAACTGCACGAACGAGCTCAACTATTTCGCGCACACGATCGGCTTCGGAATTCGCTACGCGACGCCGGTTGGCCCAATTCGAATTGATCTGGGCTACCAACTCAACCGGCCATTTTTTGTATTGCCGTGCACACCTGTTACCTCGGGGCCTCCGCCGACTTCTGTTTGCCTTAAAGGCGCGCAGCTTCCCAGGTTGCAAATCTTCTTCAATTTAGGGTCGACATTCTGATGAACCGCCCGTTGAGCACAATTTTGGGCGCCCTCGTGCTCGCGCTGCCGGCGGGACCGATTATAGCCAGGCAGGTGACCGTCAATCGGATCGTGGCGCGCGTGGAAAACGACATTATTTTGCAGAGCGACGTCCGGGAGCTTCAGCGCTATCAGGAATTGCTCGACGGTAAATCGGAAAGCCAAGATCAGGCGCTCGATCGCTTGATCGATCAGTGGATCGTCCGTTCAGAGGCCGAGCTCTCGCAGTTCCCCCATCCCAAAGACGAGGACGTCGATCGGGGCGTGCAGAGAGTTGAGAAATCCTTCGCGTCAACTGAGGAATACAAGAGCCGCGAAAAGCAATGCGGTATGACGGACGCCGAAGTTCGAAAAATTGTGGCTTCCCAGCTGTACTTGAGCAATTACCTGGATTCCAGATTTCGGCCGTCATCGCAAGTGAGTGAAGCGGAGATTGAGGATTTCTACCAGAAGAAAATAATTCCCACTGCGCAAGCCCGGGGACAGCAGCCGCCAACATTAGATGCCGCCCGCGAAACCATCCAGGAAGCATTGATTCAGGGCAAGATTACGGCTCAGACGGACCAATGGCTGAAGGAAAGTCGCGACCGGCTGCAAGTTGAGAAGTACCTGGGCGAGGGCTCCAAATGAAAGCCCGCAAGAGGCACCCGATCTGGAGCTGGATCATCCATACACCGTGGGTGCTGGCCGTTCTTTCGCTTCTTGCAGTAATCATCTTTTTTGGAAGCGGATCTGGGAACCCGATTGTAAAGAGGTGGATCGTCCACCGCCTGGAGGCCGCTACGGGCACCCGCGTGGAATTGGAATCGATCTCTCTTCGCTGGCTTTCGCTCCGCGGAACTTTAAGAGGCCTGGTGGTTCATGGCACGGAACCGCCCGGCATGCTTCCCTTGTTTTCGGCGGATGAAGTGCAAGCCGCCCTGCAGGTCGATTCTTTCTGGGGCCGGAAGATTTCCTTGCGTGAGCTGGACCTGAAAAATCCGCAGGTTCACATCCTGGTCAACAAAGCCGGTTCCACGAACCTCCCGGTTCCACACAATCCCAGCCGTGCCAGAAAACCCCTCCGCGAGTCCCTCTTTGATCTCCGTATCCGTAAGCTGACGATTGAAAACGGTTGGGTGGTTTACAACGAATTGAAGGCGCCCCTTGTTCTACAGGGCTCGGACCTCAAGCTCGCGCTGGACGCAGGCGGGACTCCGGAAAATCCGCTCTATCTCGGCAAACTCGAATGGCATGGAATGAAGTTCAATACAAAAAAAATCGCGCCTCCACCGGCCGATTTGAGCGCCAAGTTCACGGTATGGCGGGACGGCTTTACTCTCGACCAGGGCATACTCTCGGCGGGCCATTCGAAAATGGATGCCCAAGCGGAACTCTCCGGCTTTTCCAATCCGAAATTGAGTTTTCGCTATCGCGGCTGGCTCGAGCTCCTCGATGTTAGAGATACCTTCCGGTCTCCAGAAACTCCCACCGGACACATAGATCTACGCGGAGACGGTACCTACGAGCAGGGCCACTACAAAGGGAAAGGCAGTTACGCCGGGCGGGATATCCATCTGGCTTACAGAGTGTTCCACACGACGGGCCTCACCAGCCGCGGCGACTACGATATTGGCTCGGACGGAATCACCGTGCCCAACTTTGAAGCCGAAGGGTTCGACGGAAAGGTCACTGGAAGAGTGACGTTTCGATTTGCAGGATCGCAATTCCGTGCTGAGACACGGATACAGGACATGCATCTCGCACAAGTATTCCCAGCGATCGAGCACCCGAATTTCCCGATTGATGAGCTGAACTGGGACGCGCTATTAAGCGGCCAAACCACGGAGACGTGGACAAGCACGTTTCAACATTTCGAAATTGCCGGCCTTATGGATTGGAATCGGATTGACCGACCGGCCCCGGAACATTTGCCCGTAACGGGCCACTGGCAGCTGGACTACCGTCACGATACGAATGTTTTTTCCATCAGCGCGGGGCAATTCCAAACGCCCTCGTCGCGAGCGACGATCACCGGGTTCCTCGCGCCGCGCAACTCCTCGATGGATGTTCATTTTGAAACTGGCGCGTTGGAGTCCTACTCGAAATTCATCGACGCGATTCGGGGCGAGACAAGGGGTTCGTCTCATAAAGTTGCCGAAGCTTCCGGCAATGCGCAATGGGACGGCAAGATTACGGGACCGGATGGCCACCCGACATTCACGGGCCACCTGCACGGCGAAATGGTGAAGTACGACGGCCTCTCATTTGACTCGCTCGAGAGCGACGTGACCTATTCTCCATCCCAGCTTTCTCTCTCCCTCGCCCAGGTACGATTCGGAGCGATGAGCGCGCAGGTCGACGGAAATCTCGAGTTGGACGACTGGAGTTTTCTCCCGGACAGTAACTGGTCCGCGGACGTTAATTTTGACAAGACTCCTGTGGACACCATTCAGAAACTGCTCGACGTGAAGTATCCCGTCGAAGGGGTGCTAAGCGGTCAACTGCACGGCCGCGGGACTCGCTCCGAGCCGGCGGTCACTGGGCTTTTCGATCTTGCTGATGGAAAAGTCTACGGCGTCTCCTTCAATCGGCTGCGCGGACAGATCAATATCCGGGATGGCGAGGTTCGCATCTCAGACTCGGAATTGCGAGTATTCGCGCCCGGAAAAGAACAGGGCAGGGGCGCCGGCATCGTGACCGGTGGGGCAAGCTACCGGTTCGCAGATCAATACATCACGGCAGACTTAGTGGGAGCTTCCCTGCCGCTTGAAAATGTGGAAAAGCTGCAGACGGCGCGGCTGCCGATCGGCGGTGGAGTCACATTTCATTTGAAAGCAAGCGGCCCGCTTTCGGCTCCACAAGCGGATGGGACATTTCGAGTTGTTGACCTCCGCATCGGCAAGGACATCATTGGCAGCTTTGATGGCAATTTGACGTCTGATGGCACGACTGCGAAATTGACGCTCGGTTCCGCCATGACCACAGGAGGGATATCCGGCGAGATTACCCTCGGCTTGGCTGACCCCTATCCGGTTGGCGGAAAAGTTTCAATTGTGAATATTGACCTGGATCCGTTCCTGATCACCGCGCTTCACCTCAGGCAGTTTAACGGCCAAGGTGTAGCGGATGGCGATATCACGGTCGCGGGAAATCTGAATCAGCCGGAGAAGATCATTGTTGATGCCAGATTCGTGAAGCTGGCCCTGAATTACGCGAATGTGCAATTGGAAAACGCCGGGCCGATCCATATGCGATCCACTAAAGAGAGCCTGGAGATCGATCAGGCCAGCTTCAAGGGATCCGATACAAACCTGAGCATCGTTGGCACGGTGCGGTTCGCCGACCGTGGGGCACTTGGCTTAAAACTGAATGGAGCGCTGGACCTGCGGTTGCTTACAGGCTTCGTGCCCGCGCTCCAAGCCAGCGGCCCCGCTCAAATCAATGCCGCGTTTGAAGGCACATTCGATCGGCCGCGCATCACCGGAAAAGTGCATATCGAAAATGCTTCGGCGCGTGTTTCCGATTTCCCCACCGGGATGAGCAACATAACTGGAGATTTGACCTTTGACGCCACCAGATTGTTTTTCGACAATGTAACCGCGGAGTCCGGCGGCGGGACATTGCACCTGGGCGGAAGCGTGAACTATTCCGAATCACCCTTGCGGTATGACGTCACTATGCGCACGGATGGGGTTCGAATTCGCTATCCGGAAGGAATGAGCTGGCAGGCGGGGGGCTCGCTTCGCCTTGCTGGGACGCCGACATCCGCCGTGCTTTCCGGCAAGGTGACCGTCGAACGCGTCACCTTGACGCAGGGGATTGAGGCTGCCGGGCTGCTCGTTTCTTCCAGGAGCAGTATCTCCGGTCCAACCACAACCTCGACATACCTTCGAAATCTGCAATTTGATATAGCGGCCGTCTCTGCCGCGGACGCGCGCATGGAATGGCCCGGCGCCGAATTGGAAGCGGAGGCGAATCTCCGTGTGCGGGGAACCTGGGAGCATCCGATTCTTCTCGGCCACATCCATATTCTTTCAGGCGACCTAACGTTCCACGGCGACAAATATCAGGTCACACGTGGTGACATGAATTTTGCGAATCCCTTCCGCCTGGATCCGGTCCTGAATGTCGAAGCGACGACCACGATTCAACAATACGAAATCACTCTGAACTTCAACGGCCCGGCCAGTAAATTGACTCTGGCTTACCGTTCAGACCCGCCTCTCCCCGCGAACGACATCATTACGCTCCTCGCCCTCGGCCAGACCAGCTCGGAAGCCAGCCTGCGCGGCGGTGGGGCTGGAACCGGGCAGAACGCCACGTCCGGAGCCACAGCAATTCTTTCCGAAGCCGTTTCGAGCCAACTGGGAGGCCGGCTGGAACGGTTGTTCGGGATCACCAGATTTCGAGTGGATCCAGGCCTGGCCGAAGTTGGTTCGACCGGTTCCTCACAGAACGCGGCCGCGCGCGTCACCGTACAGCAACAAGTCACCCGCGATTTGACGATCACTTACGTCTCGAATGTCGGCTCGACTCAGCAACAGGTTATTCAGGTCGAATACAACTTGAACCGCAACGTTTCCATCGTTGCGCTGCGTGATGAAAACGGAACGTTCGGCGTGGACTTCAAAATCAAGAAACACTTCCAGTGAGAAAGCGTGAAGCTGACTCGGCTGCAGAACTAGAAGTTCGGCTGGTCGTTCGCTTGCTGCGTTTGGGATTGTTCGCCGCGGCCCTGCCAACGGCGCTGGCGGTTCCCATTTCCCAGCCGGGCTGACTGCGCAAGCTGGGGATACTGCGCGCGCATCTCCTGGAGAGCTTCCTTGGCAGCCTTGTTGGCCGCGGCACGGCTCGCCGCTTGAATTTCATGTGCAATCGGCAGGGATTGCGCAGCCACTTTTTGACCTACGGGCGATCCATAGAACTGAAGCAGAGTCTTGATGTCGTCGTCGCTGTAATGCT
This sequence comes from Candidatus Acidiferrum sp., assembly GCA_035279745.1. Taxonomy (GTDB): domain Bacteria; phylum Acidobacteriota; class Terriglobia; order Acidiferrales; family UBA7541; genus Acidiferrum. The sequence continues at coordinate 21,048 of DATEHE010000006.1, forward strand.
TGTCATAGATAGCGACCAATTGCTGCGTGACGGAATCCAGATCGAATTTCTTCTGGTAATCCTCAATGAATGAGGTCACAAACATCTGGCCCCGCTCGTTGTTCGGCATGCTCGCTTCCAGTTTTTCCCGGAATTGCTCGCTCGAGGTATTCACTCCTTCTTGAATCTGGTCGTGGGCACCGATGAGTTCGAGAAGTGATCGGATGTCGGCTTCTTTGGCGGGGTCGATAGCTGTCGCCGGTGCGGCGGCTGGTTGATCCTGAGTTGCTTGGCTCTGCTGGGCGGCGTTGACTGGATTTTGTGACGCACCTTGGATCGCGAGAAAAAAAGTCCCAACGTAAATAATGGCGAGCGCGAGTACGGCCTTCATAACTTCCTCCGCGGCGGTAAATTCAGGCGGGTTCCGCCGCTCAGGAAATTGTAGGCGAGCTTAAAAGCGACACGGGTTCGCTCGGAGTACAGGCGTTCGTGTGGCATAACTGGCCTACCGTTCAGGCCGTTTCTTGCCCCGCACCACGCCACTTCTCAGCTTGCCAGGTCAGCGGAACCTTCGCTGAGAGGGTCGAGCTGCTCCATCGAATTCCATTTCGTTTCCTTTGGTTTCTCTGTGTTACCTTGGTCCGGGAACTCTTCGTCATCACGATAATTCCCGTGGAGCGTTTCAGCCATGGACGAATTGCTCGAATTACGTCGCCAATTTCCGATTCTCGAGCACACGACTTACATGATCAGCAATTCGCTGGGAGCCATGCCGCGCCAGGTATACGACCAGATGCGGGCCTACGCTGACTCATGGGGAGACCGCGGTGTGCGAGCCTGGGAAGAGGGCTGGTGGGAAATGGCGGTCGGCGTCGGAAACCAGATCGCGCCATTGATTGGAGCCGCGCCGGGTGAGATTTCGTTGCATCAAAACGTCACGTTGACCCAGGCCGTTGTCAGTTCCTGCTTCGATTTTCGCGGGCCGCGCAATAAAGTCGTCATGACCGAACTTGAGTTTCCGTCGATTCAATACTTCTACCATGAGCAACGCCGCAATGGCGCCCGAGTCGAACTCGTTCCTGCGAAAAACTCGGTGGAGCTGAATCTCGATGATTTTCTGGACGCGATCGACGAAACCACATTGCTCGTGCCCATCTCTCTCGTGCTTTTCCGCAGCTCGTACATCGTGAATGCCAAAGCCATCATCGAAAAGGCGCATCGCGTCGGCGCTCACGTAATTCTCGACATTTTTCAAGGGGCTGGAACCATTCCGATTGATGTGCGCGATCTCGGCGTGGATTTTGCCGTCGGCGGAGTCTTGAAGTGGCTCTGCGGCGGGCCCGGCGTAGCCTATCTCTATGTGCGCGAGGATCTGCGCACGAAGCTACGCCCGGCCCTGACCGGCTGGATCGCGCACCAGCGGCCCTTTGCGTTCGAAACAGGCGCCATCGATCCTCGTGAAGATTCTTTCCGCTTCTTGAACGGAACACCGCACATCCCTGCGCTCTATGCTTGTCAGCCGGGTCTTGCGCTTGTGAACCAGGTTGGCGTGCCTGCAATTCGCGCAAAGTCGTCGCGCATGACCGCTCGCCTGATCAACGCCGCGAAGGCGCAGGGATGGATCGTGAACACACCGGAGGATCTAGAGCAACGCGCAGGCACGGTCTCCGTGGATTGCCCGCATGCCTCGGAGGTCTGCCGTGAATTGCTAGCCCGCCAAATTCTCGTGGACTATCGTTCCCGGGCTGGTATCCGCATTTCTCCGCATTTCTATAATCGCGAAGAGGAATGCGATTTCGTCATCGCGCAAACCCGGGAGATCCTCGCGTCGCGGGCCTGGGAAAAACATGCGGCCGCCGTGCAACACGCAGGATAAAGTGGCATGTCGCTTTCATTCAACTAAGCCCATCCTGATGAAATCACTCGACGACAAGCTGGGTGTTCCGCGCCTGACTCAGGCTTCCCCAGCAGAGTCTTTTTCCTCCCAGCGAAAGGACATGATTCAAAAACAATTGGAGCGTCGCGGCATTGCTGACTCGCGAGTGCTTGCGGCCATGGACGCCGTTCCTCGCGAGGAGTTTGTCCCCCAGGAAGTACGTTCGCGCGCTTATGAAGACGCGCCGCTCCCCATCGGCGAAGGGCAGACGATTTCTCAGCCCTATATAGTTGCCGCAATGACCGCTGCGCTCCGGCTTACGGGCTCCGAACGCGTCCTCGAGGTGGGAACCGGCTGCGGTTATCAGGCGGCGATTCTTTCTCGGCTCGCGCAATGCGTTTACACCGTTGAAGCGCGGCCCAAACTCGCATCCGATGCGGCCGCTCGCCTGCTGCATCTCGGCTATTCGAACGTGCATGGGCATTGTGGCGATGGAACGCTTGGCCTGCCCGAAGCTGCGCCCTTCGATGCAATCCTCGTGGCCGCCGCCGCGCCGGCTGTTCCTGAACCGCTGCGCGCTCAGCTCGCGCAAGGCGGCCGCCTGATTTTGCCTGTGGGCGATGCGACCGATCAGGAATTGCGCTACATCGAAAAGCATGGAAATACATTCTTCACGCGCTCGCTCGAAGGCTGCCGCTTTGTTCCTCTCGTCGGATTGCATGGATGGAAGGAACCGCCAGCTCGATGAGTACCTCCGCTCCGGAAATCTCGATCGTCATTCCTTCGTACAACGAGGAGCTGCGCCTTCCCGCTACCTTGGAGCGCATCGCGGCGTTCTTGAGCACGTTTGGTGGAGCGGCTGAAGTCCTTGTCGTGGACGACGGCTCGAAAGATCGCACGGCCCAAATAGCGGAATCTTTTCGCGATCGAATTCCGCTGCTGCGCGTCATCCCCAATGGTGTGAACCGCGGCAAAGGATATAGCGTCCATCACGGCATGCTCGAGGCGCGCGGCCGCATCGTGCTTTTCACGGATGCCGATCTTTCCGCACCGATCGAGGAAGCCACCAAGCTCTTCAACGCTTTGAAAGACCACGATGTGGCCATCGGCTCCCGGGCGCTTGACCGCAGCCTGATCGCCGTACACGAGTCTCGCTTTCGGGAGTTTGCGGGGATTGTATTTAACGCCATCGTGCGCGTCATTTTGTGGCTTCCGTATGTGGATACCCAGTGCGGATTTAAGGCTTTTCTCCGGGAGCCTTGCCGGATCATCTTCGAACAGCAGCGCATCGAACGCTTCGGCTTTGACCCGGAATTGCTCTACCTGGCGAGACATCATGGATTGCGCGCCGTGGAGATCCCGGTGCGCTGGGCGCATTCACCGGCCACAAAAGTAAATATGCTTCGCGACAGCGTGCAAATGTTCCTCGATGTATTTACGATCCGCTGGAACGCGCTCCTCGGCCGCTACCCCAAACATCCGCCAAAGCCGCAGGGTTGAACTTTGTACCACAAAGTACTTGACAAGTGTTCGGTCCTCCCTTAGTCTATCTTGTATGGTCTCAGCCGGCCCGCTCCGCTCCAAAAAATCCGAGCCCATTCCCATTGACGCTCGCGCCGCCGATCATCTTCGCTACATCCGCGAAACCATGGAGAGCGCGGCTGAATTTACTGCCGTTCCCGGCTGGGGCGGCGTCGCCATGGGCGTCACTGCTCTTGCCGCGGCATTTGTCGCCGCCAGCCAGGCTTCGCCTCGTGCCTGGCTCGCCGTCTGGCTCGTCGAAGCTTTTGTCGCTGTCGCCATCGCGGCTCCCGCGACTGCCACCAAAGCGCACCGCGCGAATTCCGCTCTCTTTTCCGGCCCCGGCCGCAAATTTCTCCTGAGCTTTGCTCCCCCCATTGTTGTCGGCGGTTTGCTTACGTATGCGCTTTTCGCTGTCGGCGCATGGTCTCTATTGCCCGGTGTCTGGCTCCTTCTTTATGGAACCGCCATCGTTACCGGCGGCGCGTTTTCCGTTCGGGTTGTGCCTGTGATGGGTTTCTGCCTGATGGCACTGGGGACGGGTGCGCTATTCGTGCCTGCTTCCTGGGGCGATGCGTTCATGGCCACAGGCTTCGGATTTCTCCAAATTGGATTTGGGCTCTGGATCGCCCGTCATCACGGAGGATAATCGCCATTCGTATGGCCAAATCGTCAGCAGCGCGCCAGGAACGGCCCGCACGCTCGAAGGAGCGTGAAGCTCCTCTTGTGCCGCTCCATGGAGCTGCACGAGAAGCAGTTTCGCCGGACCTGGACCGCCTGATCCATGAGCGCATCCGCCTGGGCATCGTGAGCGCCCTCGCTGTCAACCGCTCCCTCACCTTCAATGAATTGAAGGCTTTGTTGAAAACAACCGATGGAAACCTCAGCGTGCACGCCCGCAAACTCGAAGAATCGGACTACATTGTTTGCACGAAGTCCTTCGATGGCAGGCTGCCGAAGACGGAATATCGCCTGACGGCATCGGGCCGCCGCGCTCTGGAGCGTTACTTGAACCATATGGAAGCGCTGATTCGCGCCACGCGCGAAAGCTAGCTCGCAAAAATTTTTGTGTTGTTACTTTGTATTGCAGAGTAGTTTGCGGAACTTGAAGCGGCGGAGAAAGAAACACCCTATGGAACCCCTCACCCTGCAGCACCTGGCTACCAATCAAGCCGAACCGGCGCACGCGCCCGGCCTTCATGTCGCCATCATCTCCGATGGTAACGGCCGCTGGGCAACTTCCCGCGGTCTGCCGCGCTCCGCCGGTCACCGCGCCGGCGCGGAAGCCGCTCGTCGCGCCATCGAAGCGGCGCCCCGCCTGGGCATTCGCACTTTGACCCTGTTCGCGCTCTCTTCCGCCAACTGGAAACGTCCCGCCTCCGAAGTTCACGCGATTCTTCGCCTGCTGCACGAATATCTCTTGATCGAAACGTCCCACTGCGTTCAGGAAGGCGTCCAGTTGAGCGTAATTGGCCGGCGCGATCGGATTCCGGCCGGCTTGCGCCAGGCAATCCTGGATTCTGAGGCGGCCACCGCGCGCGGCAACCGGCTCCATCTCCGCCTGGCAATTGACTACTCCGCTCGCGAGGCGATTTACCGCGCGGCCAGCCGCTTCTACAAGGCTACCGAGCTCTCGCTCGATTCCTTCACGAACGTTCTTTCCGAGGTCTATCGCGGCGGCTCGACGGAAGTAGACCTTCTCATCCGGACTGGCGGCGAACAGCGTCTCTCCGATTTTCTTTTGTGGGAATGCGCCTTTGCCGAATTTGTATTTCTCTCCAAACGATGGCCTGAGTTCACGCCCGCGGACCTCGAAAATGCCGTGCAAGAGTTCAGCCAAAGAGAACGCACGCGTGGCGCACTGCCCGATGCAATCGCGGGTTGATTCACAGGAAAGGAGTCGCCATCATGTTCGAAAGCACGCCACATCTTGCACCAATCGTCATACTCATGCTTCTCGGTGCGGTCCTTCTCTGCGCTCTCGGCGCAATTCTCCTGGTGGTTGCCGCGCTGTTTCGTTCAAAACGCCTTGCCAAGGCGGCGGGAGTAGGCACACTGATTGTGGTCTCATGTTATTTCCTGATGCTCTTCGCTGCCTCCCTGACCAGCCGCGAAAAGGTCTTACCACCGGGAGGCCAGAAGTATTTTTGTGAAATCGATTGCCACATTGCCTATTCAGTTGCCGGCGTGCAAATTGTGCCCGCCGTCGGCCCGGAATCACACCAATCTGTCGCGAACGGGCAATTTGTCATTGTTGGACTAAAAGTTTGGTTCGATCCCAGCACAATTTCGCCCCGCAGGGGCGATGGCCCGCTTACTCCGAATGCCCGCCGCGTCGTGCTTGTCGATGATTCCGGCAGCGTTTACCGTAACTCGCCCGTGGCAGAAGCGAGTCTGCAATCCTCTATCGGGCAAGAGATGACACTCCGCCAAGCTCTTCGGCCTGGGGAATCCTATCTAAGACATCTCGTTTTTGACGTGCCGAAACGCGCCTCAGGCCTGCGCCTGCTCATCACCGAAGACGATCCGGAAACGCACGTCATCATTGGCCACGAGAATAGCTTGCTCCATGCAAAGATCTTTCTCGGCCTCTCCCCTGCGCCAACCCTCTCCTCCGTCAATAAATCCCTTTAGCTCTTCCAGTTTCAACCAACCCGAACAGCGCCCCAGACGTTTTGCCTTCCTGTGTCGTCTATACCACAGGAGCGAGGAATGGGAACTCTGGGACTTGCGCTGCCCTGGGAGGCTAGAATCAATTCCGCGGCACGCGAACGGGAGCAGCGAGTGGACTCTTCCGAAGGCCTGACGGATCGCCCTCATCAAACGGCTTCGCTTGGCTCCGTCTCTGCCGGCGACTCGGAGATTGCCGCACTCTGTCGTGCGAACAATCTTGCCGGCTACGAACAGCTCTACGCTTTGCATGGAACGCGAATGAAGAACGTCGCGCGGAATCTCCTCGGCAATGTCATAGACGCGGAGGATGCGGTTCAGGAGACGTTTCTCAAAGCGCAGCGGAGCGTCGCAAGTTTCCGTGGCCAATCCAGCTTCGTCACCTGGGTGTATCGAATTCTCATCAACTCGTGTTACGACGCCCGCCGCAGCCGCGTTCGAAAGAAAGAAGTCACGTCGGACGACCAGGAAGATTCATCGCGGCCGGAGCCCCGCGCTGCCGGTTCACATCCATCTTTGAGGATGGCTTTGGAGCGCGCCTTGGCCGCGCTGACGAAGCACCAGCGCGATGTGTTCCTGTTGTACGAGGTGGAAGGATTCCATCACGCGGAAATCGCGAATATTTTGGAAATAACAGAAACCGCTTCGAAAAATACTCTTTTTCAAGCGAAGAAGAATCTTCGCTCGATGCTCGAGCCTCCGCGAGGCGCCACTGCCTCGGGAGCACGGTGAACGACAATGGCGATCCAATGTGAAGACCGAGACAGAATATTTCTGGATGGAACTGCGGAGGAGTGGGCTGCGCTCAAAGCGCACAGTCTGAATTGCCTCGCCTGCTCCGCGGAGCTGCAAAGCTGGCGGGCGCTAAGCGACGCCGCTCACGAATTGCGGGATTACTCGGATTCCCCGGCGCTTTGGCCTCGCATCCGCCGCGAATTGCAGCAGCAGTCAGAACGGCAGAAACCTTCCGGGCGCTGGAGCTTGTTTTCATTTGGCGGCTTCACTCTTGGCCTGCAAACCGCCGCGTCTGGAGTTCTGGTTTTAGTCCTGGCAGTCTCTGGGGCGTGGCTTTACCGGCATCGCCAACCGCCCGCCGCACCCGGCGATCAGTCCCTCTTGAAGAATCCTGCCCTGGCGGATGTCGAACGTACACAAGCGGAGTACGAACAAGCGATTGACAAGCTTGCCGCACAAACCAAAAAGCAAATTGAGAACCCCGCAACTCCGCTGCAGGCAAACTACAAGGAGAAATTGCTTGTTCTCGATAGCGCGATTGATGATCTTCGCGCCCAGGCGCATTTGAATCCATCCAACGCCTACCTGCGCCAACAGCTTTTGGCAATGTACGAGCAAAAGCAGCGAACGCTCGAAGATATTTTGGAGGAAAAGTGATGATCGCCATTCAACCCAGCTCGCCCTCGACGTGGGGGAAATGCGCCCACCGCAGCGGCCTTCTTGCCGCGCTTTTCTTGCTAGCTGCGATTCCGGCGCTTTCGAACGGAGTCCCGGCCCAGGAAGAAGTCACCCGCGATTTTTCCAAGACTCTGCCGCTGAATCCCGGCCAGTCTCTCAGCATTGAGCACAAATTTGGAGAAGTGAAGGTCCATGGCGAATCCGGTCGCGAGGTGCGCATTTCCGCCGTCATTCGCGCACAAGCGAGTTCGCACGACGAAGCCCAATCTTTTGCCCAGCAGATTCAAATCGACGTCCAGCAAACTGCTTCCGGCGTGACGGTTCGAACCATCTATCCTTCCGAAGCGAAGAAGTGGTTCAATCTGGGCAGGCACCCCTCTTGGTCCGTCAGTTACGACATCGCCATGCCTTCCGATGCTTCTCTCACGATTCAGAATAGGTTCGGCAGCGTGGATGTCTCCGGCGTTCATGGCGCGGTCCAGGTAGGGAACGGCAATGGCTCTCTTGTCGTGCGAGACTCCGGTGCCGCCCGGCTCTCGAACGCTTTTGGCAGTATCGAACTGGATCGGGCCTCTGGAAATTCCGTCGTCAACGACAATAACAGCTCTGTCCTCGTCTCTGGCGTGAACGGCTCTCTCGAAGTGCAGAACCGTTTCGGTAGCATTACAGTCAGTAGCATCCAGGGTCCCGCGAACCTTACGGGTGGCAATGGCGCTGTCTCTCTCACGGACGCGGCTTCCGCCCGCGTGACCACGTCCTTCGGCAGCGTGAACGTCCAGAACGTTCGCGGCGATCTCTCCATTCACGATAACAATGGTAACGTGGAGTTCTCCGCCATCGGTGGATCGGCCGACATCGTAGACAGCTTTGGCAGCGTCACTTTTTCAAACGTCAAGGGCCGCGTCACCTGCACCAATAACAACGGCAGGATTCACGCCGACACGCTCTTGGGAAACTCTGTCACTCTCCGCGATTCCTTCGGCGATCTCGAGCTGCAAAATGTCAGCGGCAGCCTTGACGCCGAAACCTCCAACGGCAAAATCTCCGTTCGCGACGCTCGCGGCGCCGTAACTCTCAAGACTTCTTTCGGCGCGATTGACGCCGCGAATATTCCCCGCGGCATCCGCGCCGTAAATGGCAACGGCTCGATTTCTCTCGCCGATATCGGCTCGGACGCCTATGCCAAGACCAGTTTCGGGAGCATCCTCGCTGAACGCGTCAGCGGCAATTTGACCGCGGAAGACAGCAACGGCTCCATCACCGCGCGTAACATCAAGGGCGACGCCAGCGCTTCAACCTCATTCTCTGGCGTGACCCTCGAATCGATCGGAGGCAATATTCGCGTGGACAATCAGAACGGCGCGGTCTCCGTGACCGCGCTTCGCCCCTCCGGCAGTTGTCACGACATCTCGCTGAAGACTTCCTTCTCGTCCATTCGTGTTCGCGTTCCCGAAGGTGTCGGCTACAACCTGGAGGCACACACTTCTTTCGGCAGGGTCACTTCCGAGCTGCCCGTCACGGCGACTGGCGATCTCGGCAATAACTCTCTGAATGGCACTATCGGCGGTGGAGGTTGTCACCTGATTCTTACGGATTCGAATGGCAGCATCGAAATCGCCAAAGCTCCATGAGTCTGGCCGCTGTCCCTAAGTGTGCAAGCTGAGCGCGGTTCGCTAGCCCCTTTCGTTTCGCGCCAGGTCCATCGCAAACGCTTTTTTCAGCACGCGCGTCGCCGCTTCCGTCAACTCGTATCTCTCCAACTCCTCTTCGCATGCAAACGCCACATCGGTCACATCGCTCCCGGCGCAAGCCTCCCCGCTGATTCGCTCGCACAAATAATCCACGATGACGAAATGGAAGCGCGGCCTGGTCTCTCCGGCCCGTTCGTGATTCTCATTCGCCGGGAAGATCCGGTCGAATACCTCAATCAGCTCCAACACGCGCACCTGCAGCCCCGTCTCCTCACGCAGTTCGCGTGCTACGCCCTCCTGGAGCGACTCTCCCAATTCCAAAGTCCCGCCCGGGATGGACCATTGTCCCCGCAGCGGTTCACTGCCGCGCCGGATCAGCAGCGCCCGCCCGTTTTCAATGACCACTCCTCCAACCCCAACAACGGGTCTCTCTGGATACTCACGGGAACTTCCCACGTTCAGCTGCTTTCCCCGGCTCGGTTGACTACCCTTGCAGCCCGGTCCTTCATGCGATTTGATTTATCATTCCGCGGTATATAATACGCTTTGGCGGCGGCACCGTCTGTGGCGGGGGCCGCCCCGCGAACCTTACTACGGAGGATCGAGCCGTGATCCGCTGCCCTGAGTGTTCCACTGAAATCGACGTAGACGAAGACGAAGTCGAAGAAGGTGAAATCCTGAGTTGCCCCGAGTGCGAGTCCGAGCTCGAGGTCGCGCAGACCCATCCCGTTCACCTCAATTTGATCTCCGACGACCTCGACGAAGAGGATGAGGACGAGGAAGAAGATGACGACGAGCACGAGGAAGACGGAGATTTGACCGAGGATGAGGAAGAGGATGAGGCAGACGAGGACGATGACGACGAATAGCCTTCGCCGCCCTTCAGCTCCTGCGTCCCCTTTTGTCCCTGCCCGCATCTAATTCGGACAGGAGTGGCTCATGGTCGGTCTTCCTCGAAAATCCTTTTTAATCCTCTTGGGGCTCGTTTCCCTCTTGCTCCCTTTCTCACTGGCCGCCCAGGAATCGGCCGCTCCGCCGGCACAGTCCGCTCCGCCTCCGGAATCCTCTTCCCATCACAAGCCCAAGAAGCAGAGCTACAGCCATGCCAACGATTTCCTGGTCATCGGCACCGTCTTCGGCCCCAAAGGCTATGCCTTTCCTGGCGTCGAACTGAAAATCCGCCGCAGCAGCGAAAAAAAATATCGCTGGGAGGACTACACAAACTCCCGCGGTGATTTCGCGATTCGCGTGCCTCAGGGCACTCAATATCAAATGCTCGTGCATACTAAAGGCTTCGCCGATCAGACCCGCGATGTGGACGCCAAGACCGGCCTGGGTGAAACTCGTCTCGTGTTTCGGTTGGAACCCGTGGAGGGAAAGAAAAAATGATTCGCGCCAGTCGTCTGTTGTATCTCCCCCTTGCTTTGGCCTTGTTTGCCACCGTTGCTACCGCCTCCAATCCAGGCGCGCAGCGCGAATCCCAGCTTCGCACGGTTCATGGCGTCGTTCTGGACAAGTCTGAGAATCTCGTCTCCGAAAGCGTCGTTTTCCTCAAAAATACGCGCACCAATGTCGTTAGAAGCTCCTATACGGACAATACCGGCAAATACCGCTTTAGCGGCCTCGACCCCAATGCCGATTACGAAGTCCATGCCGAAAAAAACGGTTCCAAGTCGGCCACTCACACCGTTTCCAGCTTCGATAGCCGCAAGGACATCACCCTCAACCTGAAAATCGAGAAAAAGAAAAGCTGACCACCCTCGCGGTTCCCCAACTCGACAAAACCTTTTGCCCTCTGGGAGAATCTAAGTCACCTACTTGGCTTTGCGATTCCCCGGCCCCCTGTTGCTGTTCAAAGCCAGTTCCCCAGGAGAGAAGGGAAGCTTGGTGCAATCTGTGCCATCGGGAGGCTTAGCCATTTGTTCCTGCGAACATTACTAGTTTTCGCGCTGTTCATTCCGCCGGCTTTCGCGCAACAACCCCAATCCCAGACTCCTGCTCCTCCGCCGGTGGATCCGCGCGCGGATAGCTCCAAGGATGGCAAGGATCAGGCGGATAAGAAACCATCTGCCGAGGCTACCGGCCGGAGCAAACTTGAGAAGGAAACAGGCACAGTCAACGACCGCATTTTTGAAGTGGTCCCGAATTACGGCACTGTCGAATCCGCGAAAACGCTCCCTCCGCTTACCGTCGGCCAAAAATTTCGTCTGGCGGCCGCCGGTGTTTTTGATTGGGGCTCTTACCCCTTCAATGGTGCTCTAGCCGGCATCAGTCAGGCGAAGGATGATCCGAAATCCTGGGGCCAGGGTTGGGGAGCATACGGCAAACGGTTTGGCGCATCTTTCGCCGATAACAGCACGGGTACTTTCATGACCACCGCGATCTTTCCCAGTTTATTTCGCGAAGATCCGCGCTACTACCAGGTCGGACATGGCAAGTTCACTCATCGCGCCTATCACGGCATCTACCGGCTCTTCGTCGTTCGCACCGATTCCGCTCACGATCGCTTCAACTTTTCCGAAACCGTTGGCAACGCGGCGGCTGCGGCTATGTCCAATCTCTATCACCCGCCTGAAGATCGCACGGCTGCTCGCAACGCTTCCACGTTCGCTTTCCTGATTCTTTATGATGGTTTGGGGAACGAACTGAAAGAGTTCTGGCCGGACATTCGCCGTAAAGTGTTCCACCAGGCCAACCCTTGAAGTTGCCTCAGGCGTTTGCGTTCGCGCTCAACCGCCCTCGGGCACCAAAATTCTGATCGCCTGCGGAACGACCTCCACTTCAACCGGTGCTGGCCCCAGCAGCTCGCCATCGCCGTGGAATTGGCACGGCCTGTCGGTCGAAATCTTCACCGCCTTCGCGCGATACCGTTCTATCCCCGCGATTTTGACTTTGCCGCTCCTCAGTAGCGCCGGCAGCAGCGCCGCCACCTGACGAGCGCTCAAGTCCGGCACAAACACGGCGTCCAACCAGCCATCATCAATCTTGGCCTCCGGCGCCAGTCGGATTCCTCCGCCGTACGTCGCCGCATTCAACACCGCGGCAAGCAACCAGCTTTTCTCGATAGCTGGAAGTTCGCTTCCCGGAAACTCTGCTCTTACGCCGATCGCCTGGAATCCGCAGAACGCGCGCAACACCGACGCGACATAGCGCGTCCTCCGCGGCAGCCGCCGCAACGATCCTGTCGCGATTCGCGCCGCTTCCGCATCAATCCCGATTCCTCCGCCTGCCGCGAAGAGCCGCATTCGCCCGTCCGCAGTCTTCACCCTGGCCAGATCCACCGCCTTCGGCGTAGCGCTCAAAAGCGCACGGGCAGCGTGCTCTGCACTCGCGGGCAACGAAAGGCTGCTCGCAAAATCATTCCCGCCGCCCGCCGGCAAGACCCCCAAAACTACATCCGCCCCATACGCGGCATTTGCCAACGCCTGAAACGTGCCGTCGCCTCCAAACGCGATCAGCAGCTTCGCGCCAGTTTGAATGTTTGCTTTCGCGGTCTCTTCGAGTTTCTCCGCGCTTTCTACCGGAACAAAAGTCACGGGATACGAAGCCGCATCGAATACTTCGCGGATCCGTCGAATCGAGGAACCGGCTCTTCCGCCGCCGGCTTCGGGGTTCGCAAAAACAACCGCGGGCTGAAAAGATGCGAGTGCACTGGCTTCTGCCATCACATTCGCCATCCTGCAAGAATTCTCGGCAGCTTCCGATCGCCGCGCTGCACCTTCTGCGTTGCCACGCAGCTCGCCTCGGGCGCATCCCCGCGCGACTGCTTTGTCCTCGTGCGCTAGTTTCCAGCCTGCTTCGACGAATCCTCCGGAGCCGCCGCGACCACCGCGCTCACATTGCTTTCCGTCAGCGTCCGGTTAAACGCCGGCAAGTCTTCCTTCAAGAATTGCTTGTACTCGTCAACAGCTCCTGCCAGTTCGCTCTCAATCGTCTTCAGAAGCTCGAGTTCCGTATCGGTCGGCGCGAAGTCCGCTCCTCCCGCCACGTCTCCTCCACCGGACCCAACCTCCGCATTCAGCCAGACCAGGTTCAGGTACACCTTGTCCGCGTCCACGAAATATTTATCGTCGCTGTTGAGTTGCTCCGGAGCCACGAGCTTCGTCTCGATCCCTTCCAGCTTCTTGTCTATGGCTTCCGCTGACTTCAGCAAGTCCGCTTGTTTCTTCGTCGGCTCCGCTGCCGGGGCTTGCGGCGGTTCCGGCTCGTCGTAGTAGCCTCGCTCCCCTGATGGCGGCCTCTCCATCAAATGTTTTTTCGGCGGCCGCAGCATGCTTTCGATCACTTGCACCTGCTTCCTCAGCCACTCGATCTGGTTCACCGTATCCGACGTCTCCGAAATGTCATCCCGGATCTTCAGCAGCGTCTTCACCGAAGCTTCAATCCCCGATACCGGCGTCGTCACTCGCGGATCCGGCAGGATCGTCAGCGGCTGCGTGAACGTCTTTCCGTCCGCCGTCAACCGCACCGTGTACTTTCCCGGCGCGGCGATTGGTCCCACTTCTGCCCCCCTGATTCCCCAGTGCGTGATGGGGCGCGAGTCCGCGTCGCGGAATCGCGGCTCGATCCAGATATGCGGATTGTCGCTCGGCGCCGTCCTCAGCGCGACCAGTCGCGGCGAGTCGTAGTGCAAATCCCACTTCACGCGATTGATTCCCGCCTGTGCTTTTTCTTCAATCGTTCGCACTGATTTTCCATTCGCGTCCACGATTTCCAGTTTGATCGGCTCCTTCGGCGCCGTCTTCAGATCGAAGTTCAGTATCGCCGCTCCGCCGTGCACAAATCTTCGCGTCTCCCGCGGCGTGAACAATTCGATTGCTTCTTCCTGCTTGTTCTTCGCCATCTGTTCCAGTGGCGTGATGTCATCCAATATATAAAGTCCCCGCCCGTACGTCGAAATCACCAGGTCGTGGAACTCCTTCTGCACGACCGCCCACGTCACCGGCGCGTGCGGCAACCCTCCTTGCAGCGGCGCCCACTTGCCCCCATCATCCAGCGAGTAGTAGAGCCCGTTCCCCGTCCCCGCGAACAACAAGCCCTGGCAATTCGGATCTTCCGCAATTGCCTTCACATAGGACAGCGGGTGCTTCGGCAAATTGCTGTTGATCTGCTTCCACGTCTTTCCAAAATCCGTTGTCTTGTAAATGTAGGGATCGCGGTTGTCCATCAGGTGAAAATCCACCGCCACGTACGCCGTCCCAGCTTCAAAGTTCGATGGCGCGATGCTGCTGATTGTTCCCCACGTCGGCATCCCGGAAATGTTCTTGCTTACATTTGTCCAGGTCTCCGCCCCGTCTTTCGTGTACCAGAGTTGTCCGTCATTCGTCCCTGCCCAGATCAACCCCTTTTGAATTTTCGAAGGCGCAATGGCGAACACCACCTCGCCGTAAAACTGGCCCAGGTTGTCCCCCATAATTCCCCCGGACGGCACGATCTTGCTCGCATCCTGCGTCGAAAGATCCTTGCTCGCCACTTTCCAGCTCTGCCCTCCATTTGTCGTTTTGAATATCACCTGGCAGCCGTAATACACCGTGTTGTGATCGAACGGATCGATCGCCAGCGGCGCCGTCCAGTGGCAGCGATACTTGATCGCATTCGGCGGCGCATCCAGCGTGTGCAAGTAGGGACTCACCGACCGCGCCTCTTTCGTCCTCGCATCCCACCGCGTCACTTCGTCTCCATAACATGTCGCCCAAACGATATTCGGATCCACCGTGTCCGGCACCGTGAATCCCGATTCGCATCCTCCCATGTGGTGATCCCAGCCTGTCTCTATCCCTTCCATCGGCAGGCTCGGTCCACGCATGTTTCCGTCGTCCTGCATGTTGCTGTAAAAGTAGTACGGCACCTGGTTGTCCACGTCCACGTGATACATCTGCCCAATCGGCAGTTGCACGCGATGGAATCCTCGTCCGTGCACCGTCGTGATGTTCATTCCTCCGTCGTCCGTAATCACAAACCGGTCGGCGTTCAGCGGATCGATCCAAATGTCGTGCGTGTCTCCTCCCCAGCGCACTTCTTGAAAGTTCAGCCCTCCATCCAGCGATTGATAGAAGGAGCTGCTCGCCAGCAAAATCTCATTCTCATTCGTCGGAGACACCGCCAGCCGGATGTAATATCCCGCTCGCCCAATCAACGTCCTCTGGTAATTCACCACTTTCCACTGCGAGCCTCCGTCATCCGACCTCCACACCGAGCCTTGATCCGCTGTCTGGATCAGCGCGTACACTCGATTTGAATCCGATGGCGCCACCGCCACATCGATCTTTCCGATCGGCGCATGCGGCAGCCCGTGCCCTTCGATGTGCGTCCACTTCGTTCCTCCATCGCGCGACACATAAAGCCCGCTTCCTGGCCCGCCGCTGAACTCTCCCCACGTGTGCATTTCCACTTGCCACATTCCCGCAAAAAGCACTCGCGTGTTGTGCGGGTCCAGCGTCAACCCGGAACAGCCCACGTTCTCTCCCGCGAAGAGCACGCGGTCCCAATGCTGCCCTCCGTCCGTCGTGCGGTAAACTCCGCGCTCTTGTTGCGGCCCTGTCGTCCTTCCCAGCGCGCATACAAACACGTTTTCCGGATTCGTCGGGTTCACGATGATTCGCCCGATTCGTCCCGTTTCATCGAGCCCCATGTTCGTCCACGTCTTTCCCGCGTCCGTGGACTTGTAAACTCCATTTCCCATCACGTCGCTATCTCGAATCGCCCAGGCTTCGCCCGTTCCCGCCCACACCACGCTCGGGTCCGAAGCCGAGACGGCCAGCGCTCCAATCGCCGCCGCCGGTTCTTTGTCGAAAATTGGCACCCAGCGGTTCCCGCCATCCACCGACTTCCACACTCCTCCCGACGCCGCTCCCGCGTAGTACGTGCTCGCGTCTCCCGGCACTCCCGCCACCGCCGCCACGCGGTTTCCCACTCTCGGCCCAACGAAGCGGAATCTTAATTGGCTGTTCCCGTTCTCTTTCGCATCCTGCTCTTGTGCGCGCACCGCCACTGGCAGCGTACACAACCCCAGCAACAGCGCCAGACACAGCTTTCCGCCTCGACTGAGCATCTCCCAACCTCCATGATTCACGATAATTTTCCGGCCGCAATGATAGACGTACGCCGCGGCCCGCGCGAGTATACCTTATCGTATGCAATTCCTAGGGACCTGCTTTTCCTCTGCCTGCCCGCCAGCGAATCTCGGCCCCCGTATGAAAATGGCTCTAGAGAGGAGTCAAGCTGATCTGATTTTTTGAACAGAAAACAACCAATGCGCCTGGCTCTTTATCCATGCCAGCGCATGCGCTGATTTCCAGGAAATTGAACTGGAATCGCGCGGCCCAGACCTACAGCCACACTCATTCCCAGCTTCGCGGCCGGCATTCCCGCCAAGCAGCCAAGACCAAAATCGACGGCTTCATCACCGTCCCACGCTCTCTTACAGTGTCGCCAGAACCTCGTCCAACTGCTCGAACTGCTCGCCTGCGCCACTCGTCGCCGTGCTTCCAGAGGCGATTGCGTCGTCGAGCGATTGCTTGGAAGGATAGAGTTCGATCAGCACGAGTAGCGTCTTGCCGTCCTTTTCCTCGAAGGTCACTGTGGTAATCACGCCATCGGCGCTCTCCTCGTTCGTCCAGACGAGGCGCGCGTTTGGAATCACTTCCACGTACCTGCCGAAAAATGCCATCGGCTGCTCCGAGGAAGCGTGACTGAACACGAAACGGTACGTGCCCCCCGTACGAACATCGGCCTCGCAGGAAAGGAAAGTAATTCCAATCGACTTGGGCGTCCACCAGCGCTTCAGCAGTTCGGGTTTGGTCCAGGCATTGTAGACGACATGCGCCGGGGCGTTGAACGTTCGAGTCACAACAATCTCCCGTTCGGACTTCCGGTCCACTGTCGTGTTGCGCTTTGGCGGTAAGACTTCACTTTCTTTTCTTTTGTCCATGCGTTCTCTCCTTTTTTTTCAATTCCTCGACGAGCTTGTCCAATTCGTGAAAGCGCGCGGCCCAGAGCTGGCGCCACTTCTCGATCCATGCCGTCTCTTCTTCCAGTCCGCAGGAGCCGAGCCGGCAGGTCCGCACGCGCCCGATTTTTTCCGTGGTGACGAGCCCCGCCCGCTCCAGGACGCCAACGTGCTTCTTCATGCCCGTCAGCGTCATGTGAAACTTCTCGGCAAGATCCGTGATTGAAGCGTCCGCGCGGCCGAGCTGTTCCAGAACGCCGCGTCGCGTGACATCCGAGAGCGCCGCGAAGGAAGCATCGAGCACGGGTTCGTTATACTGAACCATGTGGTTCAGTATCGCACAAAAGTTCCCCGCGTGCAAGCGCTTAAACCCGAACCACGCTTTGCCCGCAACTGCACCGCGATGCAACTCCACGGCCAGTAACGGCCAACCCGCAAATTATCCACTCGTCCCGAAAACGCGCCCAAACATCCGTTTGTCCACTCTTTTCCGTTTGTCCATGCCCGCCCTCGGAGGTAATCTTCGGCCATGCGTGCCGCAATATTAATCTTCATCCTCGGCGTCACATCCGCATTTTGGCAGACCGCGTCTCCTGATTCTGCCGGCCAAATTCGCTCTGTACGCCAGGAGATCGATCGTGCCTTCCAACAACATGATGCGAAGCGGCTGGCCGCCTTGGTTACCTCCGATGGCCACTTTACCGCGCCAGAAGTTCACACTGACGGAGCCGATGCCTTGGAACACTCTCGCGCGTCGCTCTTCACCAAAAGACCGGACGTAACCCTGGAGCACCACACGAATCGCATCGCCGTGAATGAAAACTGGGATTTGGCGTCCGAACAGGGTGATTGGGTTGAGCGCTGGACAAATCAGGGCGTTCCCACGGAATTGCGCGGCACCTATCTGGCGATGTGGAAGAGAGATGGCGGCCGCTGGCGGGAATATTGCGAGACCATCGTGCCCGAGACTTGCACCGGAAGTTCTTACTGCCAGTAAATTGGATCCGCGGCGTGGCTTTCTCGGATTCCGCTCGCGGACCGGGCAATCCGGAAGTAATTCGCTAAACTGGAAAACGCACAATTTCCCGCGCTCGGCATCGGCCATCCGCCCAGATAAAACCAATTCCGCCCGGGCTCAATCCGGAAAAATCCCTTGATTAAAAGTGCTTCAAAATTGGTGCCGGCGGGGGGAATCGAACCCACGGCCTAGGGATTATGAGACCCTCGCTCTGCCACTGAGCTACGCCGGCCCTTGGACAAACTTTAATGCTACGAAGTCCTTCGCAAAAGTGTCAAGCGCTACCGCAGCGCCGCAACGATTTGACGGCACCGCGCTCCTTAATTTTTCTCGATCTCCTGATTTTTTCCTCACACCAAATTACACCGCTCTCATTTTCCACAGGCAATCCCGAAAAAATTTCATTCCCTCACCGAACGGCCGCGCCTCTTCCCGGAACGGTTTTTAGCCCTCGCCGCCGCGAGGACAGGTAGCTGCCCCACTTCTGCTCTTTCCGATCATCTCCGTCGCAAGCATCCCTGGCCCACCTGCTCCGAAGCCATCGACAGAAACCAGGAAATGCATACAGCGAGCCGAAACTGTGCGCCCGAGCCCAGCAAATTACTCCGACTCTCCATCAAGCTAAACCTTTTATCTGCAACACTTACGAGCAATCTCAGCGACATCGCACTCCAGTCGCCTAGCTTCCCCGTAAGTCCTTTACCTGCAACACTTATAAGCTTTCCACAAAACCAGCATTTATAAGCTCCACGAGTTCCATAAGCCCTTTATCTGCAACACTTACGAGCCCCTCGTATCTACTGATTTTGCAGCACTTACAGACGACCTAAACCCTTTATCTGCAACACTTACAAGTTTCGCGGGGTATCTTGACCTCCGTTCCTCCCTCCCGCCCCCGAAAGCCTCGTCCTCAGCCCTCCACGCAGAAGCGTGCGCCCTCCGGCCAACTACCTGCCCGAAAGTCCCATAGGGAATAGTACTACCGTACCGTTGACCCTCACTGTCCCAAATCCTACCCTTGTCGCGTACCACTCGAACGGTCCCGTTCCGGAGGGCGAAAGCCCAGCGAAGGGGCGGGTCGAGAAGGTGTGTATTGATACGGAACAGGTCCGTGACGCGAGTCACTTGACATCACTATCTTTAGGGGTAGAGTGTCTCCGGGTGTTTCTCCATTCCCGGAGGCAAAATGTCCAAGAAGCTCGCGGTTGTAGTTCTGCTCACGTTGTTTGTTTTGGTCGGAGCAATGGGCCTGAGGACGGTCGCGGCAGTAAACGGTGGCAGCTCCGTAATGATGGCAGCTGGCTCCGCTCCCGCGCCGCCCACGCCGTACAGGGCAGGAAGTGCACCGGCACCGCCCACGCCGTATCGGGCAGGCAGTGCGCCGGCGCCACCAACGCCTTACTGAGGCCGCGCAACATCCGCGAAGTTTAATCTAGCTTACTTTGCGGGGCGTGGATCAGGGGCGTAGATAGGTTGGGACGTGCCTGGTCCATTTGCATATTTCATTTGGTTCCTTGGCATCCTTTGCGAAGCCGCCGTATTGGTGTGCGCGGTCAAGAAGCACGCATTTCGACGCTATCTTCTCTTGAATCTGTACATGGGTGGCCTGATTATCTCCGAATTGGGCCGCTATAGGATTCTTGCTGAGTACGGGTTTACCTCGAAGCAGTACCAATATTTCTATTATTACTCCGACGCGGTCCTCACGATCTTCCTCTACCTCGCCCTGAGCACTCTGTACTCCCACGTCTTCAGCGAATTAAAAGCGGAAAATTACGTTCGCCTGGGCACCGTTCTTCTGCTTGCCGGGACGGCTCTGTTCACGTACGCGGTTGTGGCTCAGTCCTCCGCAAAGCTGGTCACTCATTTCGTCGTTGAGCTATCTCAGAACCTCTATTTCGTAGGGCTTGTCCTCACCTATGTTCTCTGGGGCGCGATTTTGAAGCTTCGGGAGACGCGCACTCGCTTGATTCAACTGGTGCTTTCGCTCGGTGTGTATTTCAGCCTGATCGCGGCTAACTACGCGATCAGGAGCCTATACCCATCGCTGAGCAGTGTTTTCGTGCCGTTGATTCAGGTGTTTGCTACGTTCCTTCCGCTGGCTTGGGCCTATGCATTCTGGCGGCTGCCGGAAGACGCGCGCCTGGCACCTGCAAGATTGGCGGTGATCCCACGATGATGGCCGCGATTATTCTCGTTTGCTCGCTCGTGTTTCTGCTGCAATTCTTTGTGTCCTATTGCCGCTCCTTGATTGCCGCTTCGATCAAGCAGCCGCTTTCCGCGGAAGTGCAGGATGTTACCGGCATCAAGAATTCGGCAGCGGGAGAAGATTTCGACCGCGTCATTCAGCTATTGAACCTCTGCCCGGACCGCCCGGAAGACCGCAGCGGCATTCAAGCGATCGGCGCGTACTTCAATCTGCTTGGAGCCCTCCGATCGACGGTCGCCAAAATCATTCCGTCCTTGAAGAAATGGACAGAGTTGGAGCGCGGCCAGTGTACATACTTCGCCGCGGTGACGCTCGAACGCCGTATTGCGTTCAGTCGCGACTTGTTTGCCCAGCAGATGGAACCTTAGCAGCGAAGCCTACGCTTTTTTCCAATTGAAGTCCTTGCTCCTTTCGCACCGCCTTTCGTATTTTTCCGCTTGCATTTCCAATCCCAGTGGTATTCTTCGTTTGTTCCCTCCTCACCGGAGTGGACGCGTCCGCAGCGCAAAAACGACCGGTGACAAAAACATGCTTGCAGTGTGGCGCGGTACTGCCTTCGAGCGTACGCGTCTGTGGTTTCTGTGATTCAGTTCTATCCGCCGCGGTCTCGACCCCAAATGAGAACCTCGAACGGAATGCCCAGGTTTCTGGCGATTCCGGCCAGGGACTTCCGCAGACCCTTGTGTCGGATTCCCGCGGCTCCTGGCGCGTTGAACTCGAGCACCGTCTGGACGCCTATCGCACCAAGCGGCGCAAGCCCAAACACAATGCGGATCAATCGCACTTTTCTTTCGAAGAATCTGAGGCAGCGTCTGCCGCAGCCCCAGTTACGACCGAAGAAGAGCCGGCTGCGGCCGATGACGATTTTTCGTTTACGATTGCGATTGGACGCACGCCCTCGAAATCAGCCGACTCCAGTATGGAGATCGACGTTTCCGTCGCGCCCTCGACAAATGCTTCTCCCGAGAATCTTGCGGTGCCAGGCCTGGCTGCGGAGCGGGAGAGCCTTTATCCAGTAGCTTCGATGGACGAGAGGCGACTGGCCGGCGTGATCGATGCGGTCTGTTTGCTTTTCGCTTACGGCGGTTTTCTCACGCTGTTCGGTTCGCTGGGGGGGCAGTTTACCTTCAGCAAATTGAGCGCGGCGGTCTGTCTGGCGACCCTGGCCATCGTTTACCTTCAGTACTTCGCGTTGTTCACGGTGTTCGGAGGTTCGACGCCGGGCATGATGCTCCGCGGCCTGCAAGTGGCCAGCTTTTCGGGCGAGGCGCCGACTCCACGCCAGATGTTGCTGCGCAGCGCGGGCTATATGCTTTCGGCTGGAACTTTTTGCATGGGTTTTCTCTGGGCCATCTGGGATGAGGACGGCCTGGCCTGGCACGATCGATTGTCGCGAACCTATTTGTGTCCGGCGCCAACGTTTGCCGATTTGGATGCCACGCACACGGCGCATACAGCGTAGTAAGAATAATTCGCGGGCAGGCGCCGCAGCCGCGCATTAAGAGCGGCATGCGCGAGCGATTCGCACAATCGCGCGGACGCTTTGTTCCACGTCCGCTTCCGTGGTTCGCCACGACGAAACGCTGATTCTCATCGCGGCTTTGCCTTGCCACATCGTGCCGCCGCACCAGCACGTGCCGTCGCGCTGCACACCCTCGATCACTTTCTGAGTCACTTCCGCGCTGCCAAAGGACACCAGCACTTGATTGAGGACGACGTCGTTGAGGATCTCGAAGCCGGCGTCCCGAAGTCCATTCGCAAAGCGCTGCGCGTGGGCGCAGGTTCGCTCAATTAGAGAGCACAAGCCTTCCCTACCCAAGGATTTGAACGTAGCCCAGAGTTCGATGCCACGCGCTCGCCGTGAAGCTTCCGGCGTCTGATACATCGGCTCGCGGCGCGCTCCTGCTTCCAAATAGGCCGCAGTCATGGTCATGGCAGCTCGCAACGATTTGCCGTCTTTCACGAGAACGATGCCGCTGTCGTAATTCACATTGGGCCATTTGTGCGCATCCGTGGCCCAGGAGTCGGCGAGATCGAAACCCTTGGTCAGATGGCGATACTTGGGCGATGCGGCAGCCCACAAACCGAACGCGCCGTCCACATGAACCCACGCGCCCTGCTCACGCGCTCGCGAACAGATTTCTTCGGCGGGATCGAACGCTCCGCTATTCACATTCCCCGCCTGCAAGCAAAGAATCGCGCGTTCGCTCAATCGCGGAATTCGATCGGCTCGCATGCGCCCCTGCGCGTCCACTTCCACGCGCTTCAGACGGCATTTTCCAAAGCCCGCGAGACTCAATGCTTTCAGAACGGAAGCGTGTACTTCATTGCCCACTACAACTTCGATTGGCGGGGCGCCGAACAAACCATTCTCTTCCACATTCCAGGCAGCGCGGGCGAGCAGGGCGTGTCGCGCCGCGACAAGCGCCGTGAAATTGGCCATCGTCGCGCAAGTGACTAACCCGCCTTCACATTCTTCCGGCAAACCGAGCGCTTCGCAAACCCAACGAAGGACTACATCTTCCAACTCCGCCGCGACCGGCGACATAACGCGCAGTCCCGCATTTTGATCCCATGCGCTCGCAAGCCAACTCGCGGCCATGGAAGCGGGCGTCGCTCCTCCAATCACGAAACCGAAATACCGCCCGCCCGTGGTTGCTACGGTTGCCGGCGAACCAAGACTGTCGAGCAATTTGATTACGGACTTGGGATCGCTGGATTTCCTGGGAAAGCCTTCACGAAATTTCTTCAGGTTTTGCACGGCCGCATCCGCGGGGGCAACGCGCCGCTCCAGAATGCTTTGCGTGTATTTTCCAGCTCGCTTCGCCGTCTCGAGCAGCAGTGCATTGAAACCTGATGAACGTATTCGAGTATTCCGCATCGATCCCCCGGCCTTTCCACGCGCATTGATACGCAACGCGCGCAAGCGCCATTGCGATGGCACGATGATTGAGCCAAGGATGACGAACTGAGGAATGGAAAGAAAGAGCCGATTTGTCCGCTAGCTAGGCTTCTTGACCACTGCTTCGTCGGAGGCGATTTTCCCGTCACGGATAAAGATGATGCGGTGAGCGTGCTGGGCGATGTCGTTTTCGTGGGTAACGAGGATGATTGTGTTGCCCTGCCCATGAAGGTTCTTGAAGAGCGCCATGATTTCCTCGCCGGTCTTCGAATCCAGGTTGCCGGTAGGTTCGTCGGCTAGGACGATCGAGGGGGAATTCACCAGTGCGCGAGCAATGGCAACGCGCTGGCGCTGACCGCCGGAAAGCTCATTAGGCTTGTGAGACATGCGCTCCATCAAGTCCACGCGTTCCAGCGCCTTCTTTGCTTTTTCAATGCGCTCCTCGGCGGGAGTGCCGTTATAAATCAGGGGCAGCTCGACGTTGTGAAGGGCAGTGGCGCGCGGCAACAAGTTAAACGTCTGAAATACGAAGCCAATCTCTTTGTTGCGGATGTAGGCGAGTTCGTCGTCGTCGAGATCGCTTACGAGCCGTCCGGCGAGCCAGTATTTCCCCTGGCTCGGCGAATCCAGACAACCAATCAAGTTCATGAGCGTGGATTTTCCGGAGCCGGAAGGACCCATAATCGCGACGTATTCACCCTTGCGAATTTCGAGGTCGACGCCGCGCAGCGCGTGCACTTCTTCCGCGCCCATCTGGTAGGTCTTGGTGAGGGCCTCGGTCTTGATGACGACCCCAGTGTTGACAAGATCTTCGCGATAGGAATCCGCTGCTGTGGTTTCCACTGGCATTCAAATGTCCTCGTTGGTCACGCGAAGTTAGCTCTGTTGATCTTCGGGTTTCTTCGGCGCGGAGTTGTCCACCTTCACGCTCGCTTCGGGCTTGAGCGTGCGAAGCGCCTTGTAGCTGCCGACGACGATTTCGTCGCCGACCTGCAATCCTTTGGTGATTTCGATGTTGGTGATGCCGGTTATACCCGTTTGTACCTGCCGGAAGAAGGCCTTCTTGCCGTTCACGACGAAAACGCCCTGGACTTCATCCTTGTTGGGATCGCCCTGGTCCGGCGGAGGCGGAGCCGCAAGCGTGACGCTCGAGCCTTCGCTCTTCTGGTTCTTCGCGGCGTCCTGGAGATCCTTTCGCGTGCGAACCGCGAGCGCCTGAATCGGGATCGCGATGACATTCTTTTTTTCCGCCGTCGTAATTTTGGCGGTGGTCGAGAGACCGGGCCGCAAGTCGTCCGGCGGGTTCAGCAGTTTGATGACGACTTTGAAATCCTTTGCTTCCTGCGTGCCGGTCGTTGATTGCGTAGTCGCCAAGCCGGAGCTTCGCAGCGTGGCCTGCGAGCCAATTTCAGTTACAACACCTTTGAAAACTCTTCCGGGCAAGGCGTCCACGGTGACGTCCGCCGACTGCCCCATGGCCACGTTGATGATGTCCGTCTCGTCCACTTTCACTTCGGCGGTGACCGTGGACATATCCGAGAGCGTCATCAGGAAGCTGCCGTTTGAATTTTGAATGCCGGGAACGACATAGTCGCCGACGCGCTCAGGAAGATAGCTCACGATGCCGTTGATGGGAGAGGTGTAAACCGTCTTGCTCAAGATATCCTTTTGGAATTTTTCCACCGCCACGCTCTGGCTCAGTTGGGCACGGGTCTGCTCTATTTGAGCTTTGATTGAAAGCACGCGCGCTTTTGATGACTCTACCGTCGCGGCGGCGGCGTCATACGTAGTTTTGCGCTGATCGAAATCCTGTTTTGCGATGAGGCCGTCTTTGTAGAGGCCCTGGCCGCGCTCCCAATCCAGCTTGGCCTTTTCCATATTCGCTTCCTGAGTGACCAAGTCCGCCTGCGCCGCTTTGTAGCTCGCTTGAGACGACTGGACCGCCGCTTCCGAGGAATCCACCGCCGCTCCCTGTGCCTGAACGTTCGCGGATGCCTGAACGTTGTCCTGAAGGAGGAGCTTGTCGCCCTTCTTGATGTGGTCCCCTTCCTTCACGAGAATCGCTGTAATTCTGCCGAATCCCTGCGCCGTCACGTTGGTGTACGTCGTTGGCTTGATTTCTCCGGAAGCCGTCACAATCGAAACCAGATCCGGTTGCTTTACAACTTTGGAGGTCTGAATGGTCACGACACCCTTATTTGCCTGGGTGACGCTGACGATCACAATGACCAGTAGCGCTACGGCCACTCCGAGCCCGATGACCACCTTTTTCCACGTCTTCATCTGTTTCCTCTTTATTTCGTCCTGGAAAACGAGCAATCCATCTTCCGACTCGCCTCAAATCCGGGGGACACCATGCCGCTGTTTTGTTTTCTGGCTTCTAATTTACATACGCCCCAGTGGGTCGAAATGTTTCGCCAGAGGATTTAGATCGCTGAAGGGTTCAACGCCTCACCCGGTCCGTTGAAACGTGCCGGGAGCGGCACAGCCAGCCCCGGTGGGCCCAGCCCGCTTCACCCAGCTATTTTAAGTTCAAAGCCACCCAAAAGAAAGATACGGCGAAAAATCGGGCAGCGCCCTCTGGCAGACCGACCACACTATTAAGACGTTTGGTTTCCTGGATTGTTACCAGGGGCGGGTGCGTGCCGTAACACCCGTTTATGAGTCGCGCCGACGGGATTTTGGCTGCCGTACTCCGTCTTTTTGATGCTATACTTGATGAGTTCGCCTGATTGGTCGCTCGTGTCGCAACGGATGAGAGCGGCTTGGCTGTATCCGCCGGAGAGGTGGCCGAGAGGCTGAAGGCGGCGGTTTGCTAAACCGTTGTACGGGCTAAAACCTGTACCGGGGGTTCGAATCCCCCCCTCTCCGCCAGATTCTTGCAACTGTTGGAGTTAGAGGAAATTCGCTTACTGTCTAGGCGAGTGATTGCGCGGCTCCTTTTATCCCAGTCTTATCCCAACTGCTTTACTGTACTGCCTGCCCTGCTGCTGCGCTGAATAGCTGCTCAACTTGCGCCATGCCGTTCGCTGTGACTTCGGGCACGGATTTGATGTAGTGCGTAAGGGTTGTGTTGACGCTGGAATGCCGCAACAGTCCTTTCGCGGCCATTGGATCACGAGTGATCGTGTTTAGCTGTGTTGCGATACCGCGACGAAGCGCATAGTAGCCTTGCCACTCAAGCGGCTTCCAATGTTTCGATTGGCCGTTGCGGTAGTTTGCGCGATTGCGGAGTGCTGGACGGATGACAATGCGCGCCAGCATGTCGAGGCTAAGCGGCTTGCCCTTCACGCCTCGTAGGATCGGCCCGCTACCGGGCTTGCCCTCCTCTGCGCGTAGCTCCGCGAGAAACTCTCGCAGTGGCTCAATCACTGGAACGGGTTTTGCGGCACTCGCGGTTTTCGGATCGGTCGTGTGCTTGCGCCAAACGCTCTGCTTGATGCTCAGGGTTTTACCATCGTAGTTTTCCCACGTCGCGCCCCGTGCTTCGCCGGGACGCAACCCGCCGAAAAACATCAACGCAATCGCGGTTTGAGCTTGGAGCTTCTGACGTTCCGGTAGGCTTTTCGCTCGCTTGAGTACGTCAAGTATCGTGATTACCTCATCCGGCGTGCTAGCGTGCGTTTCTGAGGGAGCAACTGCTTTCCTCGGAATGATTGTCCCTTGTACGGGGTTAACCCCGTCGAGTACTCCAAGGT
Source organism: Candidatus Acidiferrum sp. (assembly GCA_035279745.1). GTDB lineage: Bacteria > Acidobacteriota > Terriglobia > Acidiferrales > UBA7541 > Acidiferrum. The sequence continues at coordinate 47,973 of DATEHE010000006.1, forward strand.
TTTTAGCGTAAGTGAAAATGCCGCTGAGGAGCGACTTAGCGTGTTGGAGTGAGCGGCGTCCCCAACCTCGCTGCGCAAAGTGCGCCAGCATGTTCGCGGCGTCCACTGTCCTGAAGTCCCGCAAGCGAACTTCGCCGACTCGGGGGGAAAGGGCTTCCCAAAGTTTCGAGTAGCCATGTACGGTTGAGGGTTTGAGGCTCCCGCGTGTGTATGGCTCGTAATACTCGCCAACAAACGCAACGAGTGTGAGTGAACTACGGGCGTCCGTCCTACCTTCGTTCAACGCCCGGAGTTTCTCCGCGAGCAGCGGCCGAACATCCGCTTTTGTGCGATAGCGGTCATCCACTTCGCAGAGTTTAAGAAAGCGCTGTTTGCGGACGGTCCGGCCGTTCTCAATCACATCTTCGCGCCAGCGTCCGTACCAGCTTCCTCCTATTCGTTTGATGGTGCCCGATTGAGTTTTCAATCAGTCCTCCTTTGGCAAATCTAGTTTTCTGCGGATGTACTCAGACACCGAAAGCCCTTGATCTCTTGCGCGCTTCTGCAATTCGCGCCACTGAGCCTTGGTGAGGCGGACGGGAACTGCAAGGGAACGTACCTTTGAGCGAGGTTTCGGCGGCCTGCCCATTCGCATGACTTATCGTATACCGATAAGTTGGAGGAGGTGTCAAGAATAAATTGTGTTTTTCGCGAGTCTCGGAATTGTTTGAGAGGCTCTATGACGTTTTCAATCGTTCCGCATGCTGTTTCTGCCGTTCAAGCCATGCGAGCACATCTCGCCAGTCAAACCGCAAATACAGCCCCATTTTTATGTGAGGAAGGGGATCGAGATTGCGGACACCTGAGCGGTTGCGCGTTTGCTCGTACACCCACGAGGGTTTGACTTGGAGGCGCGCTGCGAGTTGTTGAGGCGTCAGGATCTCAATGGGCCCTGCTCCGTTGAGTGGCACATCGCTGACTTGGAGCTGTTCGCTGCTCACGGTGTAAAGCCTCCTGATCGATTTCGATAATCGAAAGAGAAGCCCAAAAGCCAAAAGATTGAAGGCCTAATGGAAACGGGCTACAGAGTCTTGCGGCTCAGGGGAGTTGACTGATTTCTTCGAAAGCTGAGCCTGTGCTTTCGCGACGGTGTGGCGGGCGTAGTATTCGGGATCGTGTTTTTCGCCGGCGCGATACTGGACAATGCGGCGCATGATTTCTTCGGGGTCGTCGCCGCGTGCAAGGGCGCGCTTCGCATACGCCCAATCGCGCTCAGACTGCGTTAGCGTCTCTCGCTTATCGCCATTGCGCAGTGGCCTCGGCTCCAGCGCTCGCTCGGCCTTTGCCGGGCCGGACACGAGTTTGAAGTCTCGAAGGTTGTATGTCTTGTCGGAATGCTTGGTCACTCGGACAAGGCAGTCCGCGCTGTACTTTCTATTGGCGAATCCAGGGAGCCTGAGAACGCGCGAGGCGTCGGTTGCTGCTACATGTGCGCCGAACTCGCGAGCCATTCTCTGCTGTAGGTCTTCGGCTTCTGGAGGTGTGCCGCCATCAACTTTCCACACGACCTGGTGTTTGCCGGGCGATGTATCGAGAACGAAATTCGGCTTCGGAACGTCGTCCGAATTTTGGATCGCCTTGAGCGCCTCGGAGCCTCCGTAGTCCAAGTCGAGGTACAGATGCCGGATTTCACTGGTGTCCCGTTTCGTTCGGCTGCAGGCGCCGTCCTTCAGTGTGTTCATGCCGATGTAGATGTCGAATCCCGCTTGATTCCTCTCCTTGAGCCACTGCTGAAAATCGGGGGCTGCAATCTTTTCCGCCGTCGCAATGCGTTGGATCACTTCCTCGGTATTTCGGTTCCGAAGCAGGACAGCCACTCGGTCAGAGGGCTTGAAATTGTCGTAAATGTACTCAGACGCAGAAAGAGAGTCCGGCATAGAATCTCCTGGAAGAAACGGAGCTAGAGTTGGGCAGTGAAAACCGAAAAAAGGTCGTAACGGTCGGCTTCCGAGTTATAGCCGCGAATTTCGAGAACTTCGGAGATAAGCCGCTTCCCGCGGCGGCGCTCCAGTTGAAGCAGGACATTTAGGGAATCGGCTATGTTGCTCTTAATGGCGCGGTAGGGCAGTTCGATTCCGCTCTGGAGAACGCAGCTGGTGAAACGCGAGAGGGCCTGGGCTGCGGAGCTGGCGTGAACGGTTGAAAGCGCTCCTGAGTGCCCGGTGTTGAGCAACTGAAGTAGATCGAACGCTTCGCCGCCGCGAATTTCGCCAAGGATGATGCGGTCGGGCCGATGGCGCAAAGATGCCTTGAGCAACTCGCGGATCGTGACGGCAGGCAGGTCCATCTGCGGCTGGCGCGCCTCGAACCGAACGAGATTTGGTTTTTCCAAGTGGATTTCAGACGTGTCCTCGATCAGGAGAATCCGGTCGTCATCGGGAATGAACATCCCGAGTGCGTTCAGCAGGGTCGTCTTGCCGCATCCGGTTCCGCCACTGATGAGGATGTTTTGGCGGTTCTGAACATAGCCTTGCAGCCGGGCTGCGAGGTCGCCGTCGAGAGTGCCAATTCGCACAAGATCCTCGACTGTGAAATTACGGCTGTTGAATTTGCGGATGGTTAGTGTCACTCCGTGAATACTGCACGGACGAATAACGACGGCGACGCGGCTGCCGTCCGGGAGCCTCGAATCGAGGATGGGCTTGGCTTCCGAAATGTCATCCCCGAGACGCCGGGCAATATTTTTCACGGCGACCATCAAAGACTTTTCAGTGAGGGTAATGTCGGGAAGCTGCTCAAGCACCCCCTCGCGTTCGACGAAGATGCGGCTTGATCCATTGACCATGATTTCGGTGATGGAATCGTCGCGAATCAGGTGTTCGATGGGCCGCAAAAACGGCAGGATTGTCTCAAAGCCGAGAGTCATACTTCGCCATCCGCCATCTGCCGGAAATACGACTTGTTCGGGTCGCTGTAGTACGGCTTGAGATAGCAGAAGATCGGCGCCATCGGATTGAGGCCGTCGTACGCGATAGCGATGGATTGTGCGTTCTTGAGTTCCATGAAGGTCTTCATGTCGAACCGATAGTCGGTTTGCGTGTTGTAGCTTTTGGACGCTGTGACGTTGGCACGATGCGCGATGGCTTTTCCGGTTAGCAAGCTGACCCTGGCATCGTGTCCGCTTTCGGAGATGTTGTAGCTCACCTTGAGCTTGTCCTCCCGACCGCATAGCTCGCTGGCGGTACGAGCCGAAAAGTCGTCTGAGAGCGCGAGGAAAATCTTCGTGCGGAATGTCTGCAAAAGTGTGCGCCAAGTGTCGCCGGGCAGGACGGACTTAAGGGAACTGATGCTCTGTGTTGCCACAATCGGGATGCACTTAGGTTGGCGCGAGAGGCTAAAAAACTTCTCATCGCCGGTCGGTTCGTTCTCGCCAACGGTTGCGAAGTTTTGATATTCGTCGCAGAGGAAGAACACCTCACGGAAGTGCTTCTTGGGGTTCTTTGTCATTTCAGGCACGCGATTGAGTACCGCCCGTTGAAAATCGAGCTTCATCATCACTCCCAGAGCGCGGGCCAAGCCTGGGTTCAGTCCGATGGGAAAATTCAGGGCGCAAACCTTGCCGTTTTCGATGAGCCATCGAAATGACGGCAGCGGCTTGCCCAATTTACCGTCCGCGTTGGCAGACTGGTCGTAGCACCTTGCTGGTGGACAGAAGGTCCGTTTGACGCGCGGGTTGTCGTCAAACAGCGACAGGAAAACGGAGATGCCTTCAACAATCGAAGTCCTGAGCTTTGGCTCGATCCTCCGCCAATCCTCATAGAACCATCGCTTGACCGCCTCAAGTTGCTCGCGTTTGAACGAATCCGGGTCGTCGGGCGAAGACTCCGTGAGAGCCTCGAATTCGATGCCCTTGTTATGGAGGAAAACGCGGAGGTGTTCCGAATCATCGGCGCGATACATTCCTGAGTCGGCCACGCCGAGGTTGAACTTGAATGGAGCGAGCTCGGTTACGTGGGTAAGGTACGCCTCGGATGAGATGAGGACGTAGCGGCGACCGCCGATCTTCTGTTCCGCCTCGTGGATTGTCTTCTCCAACTTGTCAGGCGAGATAGCACATTGATAGACATCAAAGAAGGTCACGTAGTCATAGGTGATCTTGTAGAGCAAAATGATGAACTTCACGAGATTGGTGTATGCCTGCTGCCAGAAAGGTTCTTTCCCCTTGCCGAACAGATTGTTCAAGAGCGATGCAATGCTGTATGCCAGAGCGTAGGCGTCGAGATCGTTGTGCAACGGGTTGTAGCGGTAGTCGGAATCGAGGCTGATTTCGATATAGTCCTCAGCCCTGCCATGCCGCGCCAGAATCTCCTTCACCTGGTGGCAAAAGTCGCCTTTTACTTCGAGCACGAGCCCGCCAATCTTTTTCTCGGGGTCTGAGGCTTTGTAAGCGACGAGCTGTTCTACAAACGGGTACATGCAGCAACTCGTCTTACCTGAGCCAACCGCGCCGATGATTGCGATTCCGGTGAAAAGGCCGCGCTGCGGGATGATGAGCCAACGCGGTGTTTCCGAGGGGACAGCCTTGCGGGGATTGTGAATCTCCCCTACCACGAGAAACACTTCCTGCCGCTGGCGCGGGTCGGGGTACCTAGGCAGGCGTCCTGCGGTGATCTTCCTGTGCGCCTTCAACGCGAAGATGTAGAGGCCGGAAAGAAGGACGGAATACACGATGTAGGGCGTCGAGAAAAGGAACAACGTGTAGGACCACTTCGTGCCCTGAAAAACGAGTGGGGCGCGGATCGCCATAAGCTGAAGGAATGGGTTGCTTTCCGGGAATGGAATGTAGAAATAGAGCGCCATGCCGGTAGCGGCCGTGAGAATAAAGGCGACAAAATCCTTTGAGTTGATGAGCCTCTGAATCACGCTTTTTTCACCTGGCCAGGTTCGTTGGTCTGACGAGCTTTTCTCTGCTCCTTTTGGAGACGGTCGAATTCCTTGTCTTTCCAGAACACGAACCGAAGAGCTGAAGCCACGACGTGGTCGGGCGTGCTGTCGATAAACTTGGCATACGTGTCGAGTGTTTGAGCGAGAGGCTCCTCCAACTGGAATTCACGAGTGACGGTCTCTGGTGGTCTCTTAATAAAGGACACCGTGGTTCTCCTTTCTGGCTTTCGTCCGATTGATTTCGGAACTCTTCTTAACCGCGGACAAAACACCTGGCACGGAATCAGTGCCACTTGGGCGGTAGCGACCCAGCGAACCTTTTGGGCGGCTCAACGAGCCAAAAGGCGGGGTCGCTACCGCCCAAGCTGCGTGTTTTGTCCGCGGTCTTTTTTCAGGGATTGGTGGTTGTATCGCCTTCGTTCTTCGGCGCTTACGCGAGCGGACGACAGAACGCGAGGGGTACAAATCCGCCAGAACACTGCGTGTGTTTCAGTGTTCTGTTTAAGCTGCAGTTGCAGGGGGAAGAAATCGCTGCCGCTTAATCAAACAGGTGTCAAAACCCACCCGTCGTTGGTCGTTTGATTCGGGAAATACCGACGCGAGCCGAGAATCGGCGAGTTCGCCTTTGGCCCACTGCTTGTAAAGTTCCTGAACGCGGTCTGAGGCGAACCGGCGCGTAGCCTCATTCAGAAATTCGATGTCCTCCGTCTTCAGAGCTCCAAACTGCCTCAATTCCCATAGCTTTCGCACGCGGAAATACCGGCCAATCTCCGGTGCGGAAGGCGTTTCCAGTGGACCCTTGACAAGCGAGGAGAAGATCGCGCGCGCCTTGGGAAACAAAGGTTCACAGGGGGAAATGAAGAGAAAATTGAACTGCTTGAGGCTCCGAAACAGCGGCAGATAATTTTGCAGGTGCGTTACGAACGCAACCAGACTTTCGGCTTCCGGCGCAATGTAGGTGAACGTGATAACGAGCGATCCGGTGGTCGCGGGAAGGAACATCGGAAATTTGTCCACAAAGTACCGCGACGTAATCGAGGGGTTTGTCGTGCCCAAGTAGAGCTTGGCAGGTAGCGTGTGCTTCTCGACCCCAAGAGCACCACAAAAATGGCGAACCTTGTCGTCCTCGGTCTCGAAGTAATTACGGTGCTGGTTGCTTAGGATAAAAGCGAGCGTCAGAAGCCGGGTCTTGATGAACTGAAATTCGTGATCGCGGCGGTTGCGGATGTTCTCTTTGCCAATGGCGGAATAAACCTTCCTCGAAAACAGATGATAAATGCGTGCGTTTGTCCGATGGATTTCGGGCGACGCGTGTTTGTTGCTGAGGAGCTTCCGCGTGAGAGCGTCCGAGCGGTATCCGCGCTTCACACCGGAGAAGTCTAAATAGTGTTGCGAAGTGAAATAGCCTGAGTGCGTGCCCACAATATAAAGGAAGCGGGCTTCAGCTTCGGTGTACCCCAGTTCTCTCAGCGCGTCGAGATAGATGTCTTTGATTTTCATAGCGCGAGGATCTCCGCAGTGATTTCCCGGTCGTTCAAAACCCGTCGCAAGCGGTCGGCATCCTGGGCCGGCGCGTAAAGCGTGAATCCGGCCTGGGCCTTAGCCTGAAGATGACTGGCGCGGTAGTTCTTGGTGGCGAGCTCCAGATTGACTCGGTTGAGTTGGCCTTCCGTGTTCTCATATTCGATTTGGAGATCGGGCACGACAACTCTGCCATTCACAACCCTCACGCCGTGGGCCTGAGCAATCTCGATTTTCCTGTCACCGTTATGCCGGTCGTGACCTAACCGCGCGAGTTCTTTGTTGATACGCCTTTTTAGCTCGTAGTCGAGGGCAACTTTCCGAATGGCACTGCCGTCGCGTTCAATCTTGCGGGCCTCTTTCTGGTAGAGGCGGTAAAGAGTGGCGTCGTGGTGCGCCTCTTTCGGCTTCACCAAGCCGTAGTAAACGGGCCTATCGTTTGGCATCAACCTCTGCTTGCGGAGGAATCGCTGGCCGTCCTTGGTGAGCGTGAGCACATGCATGCGCTTTTTCTCAGGACCCTCGATGGTTCGCCGGGTGATGAGCGACTGCCGGATGAGGTTTCGCAAGTCTTGTTCCAGGCGACCCCGATTTCCGCCATACCCGATTTCGGCAAGTGCTTCAGAATCGACAGCGCGGAAAGTTCCAAGCTCGCGAATCGTCTGGATTTCGGAAGTCCTCAATGAGTAGGTCCAGCGTTGATCCCGGTAAGGTGTTCTGGGTTCCGTAGAACGCGTTTGAGGTGGGCTTACGTCACGCTCATGCTCTTGCGCGTGTCCGGCGCCTGAATTAGCGGCATGGGCACGGCCGTCGCGGGAATCAGATTCAGCTCGGCGCTGGGTGTTCGTGGCCTGGCCCAGCGGGGAATCGGGACGATGTTCAAATGCATTCGGCTCGTAGCGCCGTGACACGTGAGCTTATTCCTCGTCAGAAATCTCTACTGGCACTTCGCTGTGGCCGACATTGAATTGCTTGTCGAGGTGGGCGAGCTTCCGGCCGGTGTCTTTGAGGAAGAATTTCCGGTTCAGCACGAACGCCGCGGCGAACACATTCGTGAACAGGAGACCACAGTAGGAGAGGATGTATGTCGAATACGCCCTCCAGATCACAACTTTGAAGGGGATGAAAAACCTAAGCTCACCCATAAGGAAGAAGCCGATGGCGAGCATTACTGCGATAGTGATTAGTAGAGCGTTGGCTATCATGAGTTTTTCATCGCTGAAGTACGCTTGGGCTTTCGGGGCTCGGTCTTTCCAAAACCTTCACTTCTGTTGCAGGGAGCGGGCGGAAAGCCGTAAAGCACCGGAGGCCCTCCAGAAGCGCGTCTGGGGTGTCGAAGGAAGAAAATCGACCGGAAGGGCTGTGGCGTACGTTGGGGCAAACGCTCTCAGTGCTGAAGCAAAAGTGGCGCGCGGAGGTTGGGCCGAGGATGCGAGGCGACCCGCCCGCGACCGGGTCTTTTGTTTGCCAACGACAAGGTGGCTGTTCAGTTTCCGAGTGGCCGACCAACCGCCAAGTGGCCGGCTGATTCTGGGTTGTGAGTGCAATGGCGATGTTACTCCAACCAGCAACAAATTACGTTCGGCCTAGGAAGTTGTAGAATTTCGAGCAACACGGCAGCGAATCAAGGAGAGCCCCATGAAACCCGATGGCCGAATACTTGTAGTTGGGGCGGGGGTCAATGGCTCTGTTTGTGCTGCGGCGCTGCACAGGGCGGGCTACGATGTCACCGTTCTTGCCCGTGGGAAGCGGCTCGAAGAACTCAAGGCGGGAGGTATCGAAATTGAGGACCCGCTCAAAGGCACACGCACGGTGACTCAGGTGCCGGTCGTGGACCGGCTGGCGTCTGAAGACCTCTATGAATACATACTCGTCGTCGTTCGCAAGAATCAGGTACGGGATCTTTTGCCCGTTCTCGCTCAAAACCAGTCGCAGTCGGTCGTATTCATGGTTAACACCGCTTCGGGCCCTGATGAGTGGATTGCCGCGCTCGGCACGAAACGCGTGATGCTGGGCTTTGTCTTCGCCGGGGGCAGGCGCGAGGGCAGCGTAATCCGGGCGATGCGATCGAAGGGTCACAGCACCCCGTTTGGAGAAGCAAATGGTGCGATCACCGAAAGGCTGACCAGGCTGGTCAGCCTCTTCAACCGCGCCGGCCTCAAGGCCAAAGCGATTGCGGACATGCCCGACTGGCTGGTCACACACGCTTCCGTGATAGCCCCTCTGGCGATGTCCCTTCTCAAGCACGGCTGCGATACCTACTCGTTGGCTCGGTCCCGGACGGATATGGGAATGCTCGTGGATGCGCTGCGCGACATGCTCGCCGTGCTTCGCGCAAACGGCCGCCCCATCGTTCCTCACAGTGTCGTTCTCCTCAATGTACTTCCACGGTTCGTCGTGAAGGGATTCTTTCGGGCGTTCCTGTCCTCCAGATTTGGCGAAATTGGTGCTGGCTGGCACTGCTCGCAAGCACGGGATGAGATGCTCCAGCTCGCAAGAGAGCTGAAGGATCTTGTGGAACAATCCCGCCTCCCAGCTCCCGTTCTCCGCCAACTCCTCGCGACTGTGTAACCGCCCGGAAGGATCTTCGGCGTCGATGCTCAGCACCAGGTCTTGCCGATGCACGGTTCTTCCACCGGCGCTTCGAGCAGCAATTAAAACTGTTAGCTAGCAGTTGACCTAACTATCTGAATTGGTAAATCAAGATGCCGGTCGAATCACGGGCTAACCGGAAACTGACGGACCACCAACGAGAAGAATTCATTTGAACGCTTCGTCTTCTCGGAAATACGTGATGGCCAGGCCGAGCGGGTTGATGGGGATGAGTTCGTTCGGCACGTTGGTCTTAAACACGAAAACGAAATTGGCGGTGTAGAGCGTGCGCTTTAGCTCGCTGCGGTCGGCGGGCGAATAGTACACCATGTAGAAGTCCACGCGAGCCTTGTATGGCGGGTTCTGCATCCCTTCGAGCACAACATTTTTTACGTCGATATCGATCTCGGGCTTTGAAGGGTCAGTCAGAAAGCTCTTAATGACATCACTTTTCTTGTAGGCGTCAATGATGTCGCTTGCGAGCGTTCCGTCAAGAAAATAGAGCGACTTCGAGAAGTCATCCTTGATCGTGTAGCGGTTGCGCCGGTAATAGAGCTGGCAGAACTGGGACAGGAAGTATTTTGCTTCCACATCCTGGGGCTTGTATTCGAAGTTGCTATAGGCAAGCGCCTCGGCGCGGCCTAGCTGGTCAATGCGGATCACGAGCGGGCGGAAGTTCTGGAACGTGCGGATTGTCCTCAGATCAATGAGGCCGAGAGCCACGGCCACGAGCGCAAGCAAGACGAGTGCAATCTTGAGATAGGTGTTCGTCACCATAGGGTCTCCGTACTGCTCCAAATAGAGCCGCTTCGCGTCGTGAAAGCTGCGGTCGTCATTCATGGCAGAAGTCCCCCAAAGATGCTGGCCGAAGAGGCGCCGGAAGTGCCGCTAAAGATGTGGTTCGTGAGCGCCGGTATTTTCAATAGGGCATAAATCGAGGCCAAGAATGTGATGAAAAGGACTGGAAACCACCCGATGAGTTGCGAGGTCGAAACGGCGCCTGGTGGCCCAAGGCGAAGCACGCCGACAATCAGATTCGCGATAACGAAAACCACGGCTGCCGCGATGACCTGGTAAAACGCATATTGAATGAAACACTTGAACCATCCCCAAAACAGCCATTCGAGCTTTGGCACGATGAAAAACGGAATGAAGATCGGCCCTACCAAGACGCACACAGCCGTAGCGATAAATCCGAAAGCGATCACGACGATGGCGATGGCCTGCGCCGCCGCGAGCAGGATGACAACGACAACGTAAATTACCGTCCCGAGGAAATCGCCAAAGGTGGGCGAATTGAGGCGGCTTTCAAAGTCACTCACGCCGTCAACGACAACCTGCAACTGCTGCTGGGTAATCCTGTTGGAAAGGAATTGGGATTCGTCTGTGATGAGATTGTGAAAACTGGTGCCGACGCCGGGGATCGGGTTGCTGTAGTAGTTGACCATGCCGAAACCGAAGCTGATGGTCAGAATGAGCGTGGCGAAATTCTCGAAGTGAAGAAGGTGCCTCCCGCTGGCAGCCGATAGCGCGGACTTCACACCATACCAGGCGACAAGGATTGTGGCGAACATGCGAAAGAGGTTCTGGCCCATCGCGTCGAAGAAGCCGAGGTGCTGCGTGAGAAGCTGGTTGATCGCCTGATAGATGAACTGCAGGAAATCCGTTTGCATTCGTTGCTCCTTCGGCGCGATGGGGATGCGGTTTGCTGCGACTACTGCATGCGGAAGTTCTGGAGGGAATTGCCCAGCGTGCTCGTGACGCGAGACAGATTGCCCGCGATGGTCGCCTGACGGGTAATGTCGGTGTCGATTGAGTTGGCGATGGCGTCGCGTTGCTGCTTTGCTCCGACCACGTTCTGTTCAAGCAAAGACAGCAACAATTTGTTTGAGTCTTGGAGCGTGCGAAGCGTGAGCACGTTTGTAGCGTTGATTTTGTTCAGCACCGAAACTTCGGTGTTCAGGTTGGCATCGCCGGAAAGCGAATCCTGTTCGAGGTTGTTGATTTGGTTCTGAATCATCTGCGCGTGCTCGCGGATCGCGCCAATAGTCGCCATCGCGGTGACATTTGAGCCGTCGGAGAGCTCGACAGAGGCGTACTGAGACTTCACGCGGTTTTGGTCGTCTGGAGTCATACCGGCGAGGAATTGGGTGTCGTATTGAAGGAGCGGCGTAGTGGTCTGTTGGTAGCCAGTGTTGACGCTAGCGGGTAAGCCGGTGTTCATGCCACTGACCCACATTGCGGTGTTGCCATAAGTGTTTGGCGCGACCACGTTCCGCCACTGCGAGAACTGAGCGCGGTAGCGGGCCGGCATGTTCTGGAGGTTTTGCGCCATGCGAAAAGCCAGGTTGTACTGATTCACGATTTGCCGGTAAGTCTGCTGAAGTTGAATGAACTGCTGCACGAGCTGGCGGTAGCGCAGCACAGCGTTCGCGTAATTCGTCGGGTCGTAGACGATCCCGCTGAAGCCGAACTGCGCGGAGGCAGTGCCGACACACAATCCGAAAACAAGGATAAGTGTAACGATTCTCTTGGTCACGACTGATTCTCCTTTCGAGAGGAAAGAGCGAGACACTCGTACAGACTAACTTGCGGATTGAGATGGAATAGGGCCGTATCGCCGCTGGGCATTAAACACGCCAGCGGCAGGATTCGTTGTGACCTACAAATTAAAGGCTGAGGTGCTGGGTTCAGGGTCGAGGGGATTTGTTTTGGACTGGCGATGCCAATTCCGAAGCCTAGGAGAGCATTCTTCGACTAATAAGCCCCTTGACCTCGTCTTCGATACTTTTAGCGGTGAAGAGCTTCTTGCTGTACAACCAGTTGCTCCTGGGACCGATATTCAAAAGACCTGTCCTGTCATTGCTGTCGCGAGCGGAGATGTTTACGGTGACCTGTCCCGCCGCTACGAGGTTGTCCTTGTTTATAGACCATCGGACTGGAGGGAACGACCTTCGCAGGTCGTCGAGCACACAGTACAGTCGGGCTGCTGTTGCGACCAGCCATGTCTGTTGTTTGGAGGTCTGGAAGAGTAATAGGGGTTCCGCGTTGGCAAGGTTCTCTCTTTGTGAGTCGAAGTCGGGAGATTCGCGAACAGTTTGAATAATTTCACTTGGAGATTTGAACTCACCGCGTCCGAGGAAGAATTTCCGGAGGTCCATTGGCGGTGCCATTAGCTGCCCTCCGGCGTTTGCTCATCTTCTTGCTTTTCGCGCGCAAATGAGTCGATTAGGCGAGGCAAAACCAGGGGCCATCCAACTCCGACGCCTATGCATGCAGTACGCGTATATTGGACTATGCTTCCGGCCGATCCCAGGAAGCCTCCGAGCCCAGCCCCGAGACCCCACAGACATATGAGCCGAAGAGTTCCGTTAACCCCCGTGTAGGTTAGGCTGAAGAAGGACCGTCCTCGGACTGAGACGATGATTCTATCCAGCGTAACCGCGACAAGGCCCATAAGAGCGCTGCCGACAGTGAAGACCAAGATCGCCGAGCCACTATATGAATCCGAAATGCGACCTGTGTTGCCAAGCATGAAGTCCCAAAGGGCTCGCCAGAAATCCATGCAGTGATCGTCCTATAGTGGTTGTGTTGAGGCGCTGCCGCATAATCACATTGATTTGTTAGCGAAGTCAATGTTTGGCGACTGTGTCCTACAGGTCAGCACGCATTCTATGATTGGCGTAGTCGGGTACCGCGAGGTCGCCGGAGAGATAAATCTTGACGCGGTGGCCCTCCAGGATCGTGACGGTCGGCAGAATATTCAGGAATTTGTCGAGCACACGTTGCGAGGTCTGGCCCAGGCTTTCGCCAATTCCTTGCTGAACGCTTTGGGTGCCGGATTGAGTTAAGACGGCGCCGGAACGCGCTTGAGCAACACCACCGATTGCGCCGATAGCGAGCGATGCGCCGAAGATTTTCAGGTAGTGGTTGTTGACCTGATCCCGGAGACCCGTGTCTCCGATTTGGTTCATGCCTTTGAACTGGTCAAGGCTGATGGAGTAGCCATCCGGCATAATGAGCCGGTGAAACGCGACGGCAAGGCGCGTTTGCCCAAAGGCTTCCACGCGCTTTGCGTCTCCCAGAACTTTCGCGCCGGATGGAATCAGGACGTGCTGGCGGTCATGGGAGTAGATATCGTTGGTGACGAGGCATTCGACAGGGCCGGTGAGGTCGCCGTTGAGACGATTGAGGAGAACGGTTTCGAGGATCGTCCCCTCAAAGATGACGTAGTTCTTGCCATCGGCAGCGTTGGGTGCCGATGGGTTCGGTGACGGCCGCTTCGAGGTACTCTCGGAGGCTTTTTTCTCCGCCTCTTCGGCTGCAGTTACGGCTGCCTGGCGTCCGCTGCTGGAAACCGGTGGCTCTGGTGGTACTGTTTGCGGCATCGGCGGCAATGTCTGGAGGATCTGGGAAAGTTGCTGGTCAAATGTGGGTTGCTGTCCGGGTTGATTTTGCGAGCTGGACTGAGGGTTTGTGAGAGCCGAGTCGGACTGCGGCAAGTCCTTGCGGTAGCTCAAGGCCACGTTCGAAGAAAACAGAGAGAGATAACCTCTCTTTCTGCTCTCCTCGCGAATCGGATCGGATGCGGAGGGCGCACCCGATTGGGAATTTGAGACTTGAGCCGGAGAGGATGTTTGTGCCCCCGATTGAAGGGCAGTGAAAAGCTTGTTCTGCTGATTTAGCGCGGCCTGCTGCTCACGCTGCAATTCCTGAATCCGGTTCTGGAGGTCGGCGATTTTCGCCTGGTTCACTTCGAGCGGAGCGGGACTTTGCGTCGTTGACGCTCCTGATTTCGGCGCGGTTTGGGCCTTCTTCCCGCCCGTGAGCCACATGATGATGACCATGAGAACAGCGAGGCCAAGCATCACCCATGCCTGAATGTTCTTGGGCATAAGGCCGGGGGGCTTCGGTGCTTTGTCTTGAATCGGCTGAGCGGCTGTCGATGCCACTGGCGAATCGGCGGAAAGCTTATTCTGTTCCGTCATGTTCGGTTTCCTCTCTTGGACGGGAGTTGGGTTCCGGGCAGGTTGGGCTTACTGCTGCCGCGCAAAGGCGAGCTTCTTCTTTCCGATGGCCAGATATCCGCTGTCTACGATCTTGGGAACGATGTAGGTGCCGTTCACCAAATCGAAGTTGATGAGGTTGGGCTTGCCGTCTTTTAGTTCGTAGATGGCTGGCTTTTCGGAAGCAGCGCACCTGATGTACGTGAACGCGTCGTCGTGGTAGATCGCGGAGATAAGGAACGGCTGAGCCGTTGCCTTTGATGCAAAACGGTAATCGAATTGGAGTTTACTCGGGTATTCCGAACGGAATTTCTCAACCTGTGCGTTCGCGTTCGCCTCGGCTGCTTGCACTTGTGCATTCGACTGATCGCGGACAGTTTGAATTTCGCGCTTATACGCCTCGGCTTCGGTCGCCGAAACGAAGCGTTGTCCAAAGGCACTTCCGCCGACACCGGACTGCTCTTTCGGCTCGACGAAGATTTTCAGGTCCGGCTCGGCGTTTGGCGCTTTGCTGACTTCCTCAAGCAGAAACGAATAGACGTGGCCGCTGGCCGTGATGAGATTCAGATTGCTGCGAATGCCAGCCTGAGCAGGATGGATGTAGCAGAGGTTGTGCGCGCCGTTGATAATCCAGAATTCTTTGTCGCCGGTGGTGAAATCGAGAATTTCCTCTTTCTCGGGCAGGATGATCAGCGTCGAAAAGCGCAGCTTGGCTTTTACTGGAACGATATCATTTTGGCCGTACTTGACCACGCGTGCGGTGTCGGTCGCGGCCCACGCCGCTAGTTGGCCGACTCCCAAGATTGCAATCGCGGCTGCAAGGACAAGCGGCAACCTGCAACTGCTCCGAAAAGTGGGTATATTCTTCATAAATAGCTCCTCCAGTTTTTTCGTGAGACGGAACCTTCGAGGCCGGGAATCGAAGCTGGGATGAAGGCCGACGCGAAATGAGAATACTAGCGACCTCAGCCGCTATCCGCAGTGCGATCAGTGAGCTCATGTCTCCAGGAGCCACGCGAAGAGTTGCGATTGCAGCGTTCGTTGGTGATGGTGCCAGGGCGTTCATACGCAACCCGAAAGGGGTAGAAATCATATGCTGGCCCAAGGCCGGCGGAACTAACCCGCTTGAGTTGAGCAGGCTAAAAAAAGCTGGCGCACGAATCAGGTTTGCAGATCGACTGCATATGAAGCTCTACTGGGCAGCCCGTCGGGGAGCGATCATTACGTCGGCGAATCTCTCGACGAACGCCCTCGGAGCCGGAGACCTTAAAGAATTCGGCATTTTCCTTCCCCCAGATTCCTTCCGAATCAACGGAGTGATCAGCTCGTTGAAATCTCGCGCGTTCAATGCTGCTGACATGAAAAAGCTTGAACTGGAACACCGGAAGCTGAAGGCGCGCAAGCCACAGCGACACCAAAGCGTTGACAGGGTCTCTTATGGTGAGTGGTTCCAACTCCCAGCGCGTTCCGAATGGAAGCTCGGTTGGTGGGACTCAGCGGGTTCCGTTTCGAAAGAGGCCAAAGAGATCGCTAAGACTGAGTTCAATTCGAGGACCCCGTACACCTTCATTTCATGCAACCGGAAAGAGTACAAAGTAAACGACTGGGTCTTGTCCTTTCGGTTGACCAAGCGAGGCGCGGCTGCGCCGGAGTGGATATATATTGATTTCATTGTGCGGGTCCGTCGAAGGGACAAGGCGGCCTACTTCGAGGATTACCCGTTTCAGGCGGTCCAGGTGTTTACACCACGGCACTATCCCCCTCCGCCGTTCGCCATCACAAAGGAATTCCGAACAGCTCTACACAAGACATCGCGGGCTTTCGGAGTCGGGCGGCTCACGAAACTTCGCTCAGCACGCGTTCCTAAGATGCTCTTGAAAATGCTTGCAAAGCGGATGGCGTGAATCACCCAGACTTCGAATGTGGGCCTTCATCGCCGAGCAGAGCGATCATCCAAGGAAGCCCGAGGCTGATAACGCAAATAGAGAGGATCATTACGAAATGAAGCCACGGGTCAAGACACCGATACGTGGCGTTCCCACATCGCAATAAACGTTCGGCTTCGAGGTAGGCGAAGAAGAACGGCAGACCTATGAATGCAGGCGCACAAAACAAACCCAAGCACGTCCTCATGGCTGCTCTCCAGCCAACACTTGCAATCCTTTTTCAAAGCCGTAGGTCTCGAACGCTTCGCGCCGCTTGCGGTTGTCGAACGGGTCGTTCGTGTAGAGCCAATAGCTCTTCGCGTCCACGTCAAGATTGGCAACCTTGGCCAGTTCCGGCGTCTTGATGAGAAGCTGCTGCTTGGGACGGAGCGTCGAGATAAGCTCGATTTCGTTGTCGTTGAGATTGAATTGGCGGCGGTACAGATCCCGGTCCATATCCGGGTTAGCCAGAAAGATTTTCGTTGGGCAGCTTTCGATGATGATGTCGAGGATTTCCGACTTGCGGAGCTCGTCCAGGGATTGCGTTGAGAGAATCATCGCGGCGTTCTGCTTCCGCCAGGTCTTCAGCGCCTCGATGATGTAGCTCTTGATGACCGGGTTTTTCAGGAACAGCCAAGCCTCGTCAATGAAGAACGCCTTGAAGACGTGGCTGATCCTCGGATCGCAGATGACCGCGTTCGCGCGATGGAGGATGTAGAAGAGCAACGGCTCCAGCACTTCCGGGTATTGGTTCATCCCTTGAAAATCGAAGCATTGGAAGCGGGAGAACGTGATGGTGTCCTCGGCGTTGTCGAAGACGAAATCGAACTGCCCGCCCGTGGTCCACTTGGCGAGGCGGTCGGCGAGACGGCGGTCCAGCGTATTCGACAGCACAGTGAGCGTCCGAAGGCTTGGCTCGATTTCGTACAGATTTTCGATCTGATGATAGAGGTCGCGCTCCTCGGCGGGTGTCAAATCCATCGGCGAGGAGCCGTGAATCAAGACTTTGACAAACAGCGCGAGAAAGTCGAGGTTCTCTTTCGTCGGAGGGACGGAAAACGGATTGATTTTGAATCCGGGGGAATTCAGGCCGACGCGGACGTACGTTCCGCCAAAAAGCCGCGTGAGGCTCTCGAAGCTGCCGCCCAAATCGAAGATGAATGTGTGCGGGTCGTACTTCTGCATGTTGGTGATGAGGAAGTTCAAAAGGAACGATTTGCCTGATCCGGTGCGGCCCAGAATCATTGTGTGGGCCACGTCGCGGTGATGGAGATTGAGGAAGTACGGCGTATTGTGATTGGTTTCGAGGACGGCAAGATACTCTTGGCGGAGATGCGCGTTTTCAGGCTCGCCACAGTGGAGTGTGAAGAGAAACGAATAGTCCGCGTAGTTCGTGTTGAGCAAATACATGGAGCGGAGATTGAAAGCGGAGCCGCCCGGCACCGTCGCTAGGAATGCATTGAGGAGGTTGTATTTCTCTTCATAAAGCTGTGCGTCATGGACGCTGAAGGTTTTGTAGAATTCGGCGCAGGCGGTATCTACCTTTGACGGATCGAGGTCGTAGACGACAACGCTCAGCGAAAAATGACCGAAATAGTTGCCCTCGATCTCCAGCTGCTTGATGCTCTCGCCTAATTCGCGGACCTGAGCTTCCTTGGAGTCATCCACAAGAACGTCGGTCGCCGGAGCATCGGAGACATTGAGATGGCTCACGAGTGAACGCTTCGTGTTGTGGAAGTGGCGGCGCTTCGACTGGATCGCTTTGCGGGTCTTACCAGAGTCTTCCTTCTTCCACTCCGTGACGATGTGGAAGTTCGCCTGGACTTCGAGAAGGCTTTTGAAAATCAGCGGGAAACTCTGGGCCGATGGCTCTTTGAGGGTGAGGACCTTGACGTAATAATCGTCGAGCCGAAGATGCCCGCGATGGCATTCGAGGTGCGATTCGCAGAGGTAGTAGTCGAGAAAGGTGTCGCGCTTGAGGCGGGCAAACTGGAGCTTGAGGGGCGCGAAATTCAGAGTCCCTTTCAAGACTCGAAATGCTTCGTGCTTCGGTAGCAGGTCAACGCGAACGAAGTCGCTCAAATGCAAGATAAAGCCTTTCACTTTCTGATGGAGGGTGGCGAGCGCCTTCGAGAGTTCAGTGTCCAGGAATGCGACCTGTTTACGGGACGAAAGAGCCGCCCGGATTTCGTCCAGTGCTCTGCGCGGATTCTTCGGAAACTCGGCTACTGATTTCAGAAGTGCTTGCTTGTGACGGAACGCTTCGAAGAGGACTACATAAAAGACTTGGAGCGAGTAGAGAGTGTCCGCCTTGTGCTCAAAATGGCGGATGCGGTTTTCAATCGCAGCGTTGACGACCGGGTTGGCGTAGTGCTTGTGCGGGATTGTTTCGTGATTCCGCTTTAAAAGGTATTGGTAAACACGGAAGTTGCTGTCGAACAAGCGAAACGCGGATTCGAGACGCTTCGTGAGCGTGTCGAGCGCGTTTCCGTCCAGGCATTCGTAATCCACGCCGTGAACCTGGAGGATCACGCCCACGTCGCCGGACTTCGTGAGAAAGGCGTGTGGGTCAATGAAACCGTAGAGATTGATATGCTCGTTGAGAGCGCCGGTTTCCGTGTACGGTTTCAGAATGTTTCGGAGATTAAGCATTCAAGGTTCTGCGAATCGTGATCGGGCTGAACTTGGCCGGGTCGTATTGGGTTTTGAATTTGGCCGCTGATAGCAGAAACCGGAGAATCTGCGGGTCGGTGTTAGTGGCCCAACGAGCGAAGACGTACAGAAGCGAGAACATCAAAATGCCCCCGAGCAGACTCGAAAGCATATTGAACGTGGCCGCCCCCATGCACATGGCGAAGAAGAAGAGCTTCCGCTCCACTCCGAGCATGGTGAGCGGGCGATTCAGCGCGCGGTAAACCGGATTGATTCTTCTTGTGTTCGCCATGTATTTCCCGCTGGAGGGGAGGGTTTCGTTCAGGCACCGGGAAAAAGCCACGCCAGGAAGTTAACGGCGGCGATCGCCATGCCGACGCCGAAGAGCACACCGGCAAGGATTCGCTTAGAGCCACCTTCACCAAAAGCGAACGTCAAGCCTGCGACCACGATGGAAACGAGCGAGAGGCCGCGAGCGATGGTGGTCGTGAACGCCTGCATCAAGACGTTAACCGCGTTCTCCCAGGGTGAGGCGCCTGTCGCTTGAGCGAACGCCGCTGATGCCAGAATCAGCGAGCAAGAGAACGTGACGAACGCGGGCCGGAACCAGCGGGAGAGAAATCGGTTTCGGAGGATTTTCTTCATTGCCGGCGAGTTCCTTTCGGATGATGCGAGCCGAACCCGCATCGGGACTTGAAGGCAAGCCCTCGCCGGACCGCCATGCGAAAGCGACGAGGGAGCCTGTGTAGGAGTGCGGCGAGCCGCCGCGAGAGGTTGCTCCCCTCTGTCGAGTTCGCTGGTGTGCCGGGAACGGTGAGTGGGGATTGGCAGCAATTCCGATCAGGGGCGGACGTGCCGTCATCGTCCTTCACCGCTTGCCGGCGAGGAATCCAACGAGAGTTGCCTTCTACTCTTACTAATGGGCAAAAAGTCGGTCGAATGTTTCAAAGAAAAATGTTTCATCCCTTCTTCAGTTTTCTTGAGTGGCAGTGGCGGAATTTGGCGGGAACGATGATTCGTCCCCTCAGTGCGGGCGCTGAGGGACTGCGCGGTCTCTTGAAGACGCTGCATGATTCTGTGCACGCGCAGCCGAACGGCTTGTTCAGTTAATACCGTGTGACGGGTTTGAATCTCTTTGTGGGTGAATCCGTCTACTTTGAACCTAACCAAAATCTCTCGCTCGAAGCGGGAGAGAAGTCCCTGTCGCGTGCAATAGTCGAGGAAGTCGTTCAAGACGGAGACATGCTCGAAAGCAGGCTCGGCAGCTCGTTCGCTGCCGTCCGCATCGCTTTGGGCTTCATCCTGGCGCTTAAGCAGAGCGCGCTGTTCCTTTTCGGCCCAGCGGAATGAAGCTTTGCGGAGGCTTCTGGAAATGGCGATTGGGAGAATGCCAGCAAGGTTCTCCGTTGCTGCGGACGCGACGAGTTCCAAGAAGAATGCCAAAATTTGCTGGCCGATATCCGCCGGTTCCAGCTCCCGAAACCAGGCGCACACTTCCGTGTACGTGCGGTGGATCGTGGGTGCGAAGGCAAGCACGAGGACCGAGTGAATTAGCTCGGAATCTCGTGCTGTTGCCCGTGCGGCGAGCAGGGCGGCCAGCGTCAGACCTGCGTCAGACCAGTCATAATCGTCGGTTCGAGGTGAATGGAGGTAGGCGAGCAACTCCGATATGTTTGTGAACTTTGCGAGCATCGGGGAACTCGCGGCCAGCGCAAGAAACCGACTGTTTCCTGGTGGCTCCGCTAGCACATCGAAGAGGTGATCCTCCACTTCGCAGATATGGCAATCGCAGCGCATGTCGTTTCGCACGGTTCGGTCCTCCCGAGTTGCGCCGCCCTGATTCGGCCTCTACATATTAAGAGGCCCTGGAATAGGGAAAACCTCGCTCGGGTCGGAGAAATCGACTCAAGCAATGCGTAGCTCGTTACAATTTGCTATGTTCTGCAGAGAGGGCGAGGCGGACCGCATTTGGGAATGGACTCGCCAGCAGCGTCCGGATGATTAGAGGTGGTAGAATACACGCAGTGTAGGACGTCATGAAAACAAGTTGGAACAGTATTGAAGCCACACTTTCCAAGAGCCCCTCACTCCTCCCCCGCCACACATCTAACCATATCCGGGTTTCAGTTGTTCAGTACGACGAAGATTTTCGCATTCGGGTTGAGGCAAATGTATCAGCGGGTTGGCGTGCATGTAAGTATGGTTACGGTTTCTCCGATCAGTACAATGATCCATCGACTTTTTTCTGCAAATTATTTGTGGGACCGAGATCTAACCGGCTCAAGCACGAAGCCTCCCAGTTCCCGGCTCAGCTCATTGCGGAATACAGGGACAAGGTGATTGATTGCACTCTGCGTCGTGGCTCTCTCAACGTAATCGTTCCTTGGGTCGACGAGTCCGAATTCTGGCGCGAGAGCGAACGGGGAAACCTCTTCTTGAAGCACAGGGCCGATGCTATCGCCACGCAAGGCGGGCTCGAATACTCTTTGAATTTAATAATTGTCTATCTTATGTCCCCTGGCGGCGTTCCTTTTGCGTCTGCAGGCCTGCCCGGCTCGGGAAAGAGGGGATAGCCTCGCGGAGCGTAGTCAAGATCGCCGCATCTGTTGCATTGCCCCTTCCCCGACAGCCTCGCTCCCAGCAAAAAATGTCCTTCCCGCCAGAACATTAGTCGGCTTGTCGGAGCCGAGGCGACAGTTAGATCGCCTTAACCAAGTCTAAGGCTTTTTCGAATTGCGTATCCTTGCCAGCCGCTAGACTCTCTGGAGAATTCTCGACAGCGACATCAGGCTCAACCCCAGTGCCCTCAATGCAATCTCCCTGCCAGGTGTACCAGCCGGCGACGGGCATACGAAGGACGTAACCGCCTGCGAGCTTGAAATTCGCGCCGCCAAGGACCTCGCCGGGCGTTCTCTTGCCGACAAGCATAGCGAGACGATTCTGCTTGGCGAAGCTGGCGACCATTTCCGCCGCGCTGTGCGTATGCTCATTGATGAGAATGACGATGCGACCGTGAAATGGTTGAGAGCCAAGTCCCTCGGTAACGAGCGTCATTGAGCGGTCTCGCTGAAAGACTTTGAAGCGCACCGCCATCATGAGCAATTCGGCCTTAGTCGCCGGAATCTTGCCGATGCGAGTCAGCCTTTCCTTGCGATAACCATTCCGAAGACGCCGGCGTGTCAGGCTGTAGCCGATTTCTACCTTTCCCGGACACAGATAGCTCATGAGGCGAAGAGAACCAAGGCCGCCGCCGATGTTTCCACGGATGTCCACAATGAGACGTTGGATACCACGAACTCTTAACTCGCGTATCGCTTCATCGAGGGCCTTGGCGAAGCTCTGACCGACTGCTCCGGGGAAGGTCGCGACTCTGATGTAGCCGATATCGGGGGCCAGAAACTTATGGGACAAGCTGCGAGGCTCAATCATCGGCGGGCGGTCTTTGGCGGCACGGTTGGGGACGCTGATAGCAACTTCGCGCTCGCTGCCGTTGAAGCTGCCGACTTCGACATGGTGATTACCACCAATGCAGAAGTTTGCGGATTTCGGCGGAACGATTGGTTGCGAATCTATGGAGAGAAGCAATTCTCCAGGGTGGATGCCGGCCTGAAAGGCAACGCCATCTTCAATAACGTCCACAAACATCCACCGTTTTCCATGGGGACTGTCGACTGCCCGCAGAGTCGCATTTATGGAGTAGGGCGCTGGAATGCTGTCCCGCCGCTGATGGAAGAAAGCTGTATGGCTGCTTCCGAGTTCTTTGAGGAGCTCGCTCACGCCGGCTTCGAAGGCGGGGGCATCCGCATTCAAGAGATTTGGCGTCCGCTGGTCAATGAGAGCTAGCCACGGCCCGTAATCCTGATTGGGGTTGCTCACGTTAATGTGACGCTCAGGAACGAGCTTCCTAATGGAAGCGATGAGCTTCGTTCGCTCCTTCGGTGCAGGAGTCTGCTGCGATGTGTTCGGTGTCGTTGACATTGGCCCATTCCCCTCAGTTCTTCGTGGCTGATTCGGTGATGCTGACAGGCTGGTCGCCTGCCCCTTCCACCTTGAAACTCGCCCAGTAGTACGGAACCGCTTGTGTGCCGTAAGTCTTAAGCATGTCTCTTTTGGCCGCAGTCAAGGCATGGGCGACCGTGTCCTTCTCAGCCAAATGGGCATAGAAACGCTTCATCAAATAGAGCGCCGTCGTGTCTTCGATAGTCCAAAGCGTGGAAACCACAGTCTTCGCGCCGGCTAGTTGAAATGCGAGCGAAAGATTTGCGATGCCTTCTTCTCCTTGGAGACGGCCGACCGCAGTGTCGCAAGCGGACAAGACAATGAGATCGGCGCTTGTGTGCAAATGTACGATGTCGCTTGCCTCTAAGACGCCGTCGTCGCCTGACGTTGAATCACTTAAAAGTATGAGCGCTGCACGTTCAGGGTGTTTTTCGTTAGCCACTCCGTGGACAGCCAAATGAATGATTGAATGCTGTTCTAAGCCCGAGCGTTCAAAGGCAGACTTCGTCGCGCTTGAGCCAAGCAGGACGGTATCACTGTCACTGCGAAAAGCAGCTTGGGCTGCAAGAACCTCTTCTTTGGAAGCTGGCAAATCCACTAAGGGGCTGCTGATGTACCCACGGAGAGTCGCCAGCTTGGTAAGCTCCGCATTTTGTTCGTAAGGTATTCCTCCAATTCCAAGAAGGGCGTGGTGCACGGGTTGGTGCTGAGCGGAATTAAGCAAATATAGAGAAGTCGCGGATGCGGCATACGTTATGGTGTGGGAAGAAACCAAGTAGCCTCCGGCGCCGTCAACGAGTGCATCGAAGGGCAGGAGATGTAACCGACCGTCAGGCACAATTGTGAGCCGCTCTTTTTTAGAAACCTCGGGGATTTCCTTCAAGAGAGCCGCGTAGAGGTTCGCTCCCTGGGGCTTCGACACTCCTTTTGTCTTCAACGTTTTCAGGTAGGTGGTGATAGACCCTTCGATGCTCTCTCGATCCGCAAGCTGCACGATGCGCGCAAAATCGCGACTAATGGCCAAACAATAGGAATGCGGCTGAGCCATGACGTACTCAAGCACAAGCTCGTTTGGGGCAACACTATCTCGTACGCGTTCCAGCGGAATGGTTTGCCCGGGCTGGGATTTCCAGGTGCCCGATGCGGGAGTGACCCATCGTGCTTCTTCTGCGAGAAAAATCTTGTCTCGAATCTGGCGAACTTGCTCAGTCGACTTTGCCTTTGCCAATTCCAAATTTAGGCGACTGATCTGCTTCTCGATTTCCAACTCCTCCTGGGATTCCGGTGGTTTTCCGCTCATCAGGAGTTCTGTCGTGACGCGACCCCGCGCGTGCTCGACAACTGAAAAGGCTTTGGCAGGGTCGTTCAAGTGGTCTGCTACCAAGGAAAAGTGGTCCACGTAGATTGAGCTCATGGCGTTGACCAAGCCGATTTTGCCGGCTGCGGACCTGACGTTTCCGATCATGGCGTCTAGCACATCGGACGCGCGGTCATAGGTCTGACTTGCCTCACTGTACTTTCCTTGGCTTGCTTGCAGCTGAGCGAGTGATTGCAGGCGCACGGGAAGCAAATAGAGATCGCCGCTATTCTGCGTGGAATCTGCTGCCGCTGTCGCGAGTGACTCTGCCTTCGGTAGGTCGCCCTTCTTGCGATAAATGTCTTCCAGATAGAATTGGGCGTCGGCGAGTAAGCGTGGGAAATGTCCCTTTTCGGAGAGGTCAATTGCCGTTTCGAAGTCCCCAATGGCCTTCGCTTCTTCCCCCTTCGCATTTTCTACGGTCCCGGCCGTGATGAGGGCTTGTGTTTCTTTAACGTGCTTCTTTCTTGCTCGGGCCTCAGCGATGATCTCGTTGGCGAGTTGTTCAGCGGCATCGAGTTTCCCCATTCCGCGGAATGCCTGAAGCCTGCCTTCGTTGACAACGAATTGATACCCCGCGTCAGGATTTGCCGCCGCGATTTTAAGCGCTTTGTCAAAGTAACCAAGCGCATCGTCGTACGAGCCCAAGTGCATGTAAGCGTAGCCGACCGCGCCGAGATAACGGATTTGCGCCCCTATATCCCCAAGCATCATTGCGCCCATGAGGGCGCCGGCGACTTTCTGCCGGGCTGGCGTCATATCTCCTTCGAGAAACAACGCGAATCCAAGTTCGCCGGAGGCGCGGTTTTCCAATTTCTTGTCGCCAAGTTCCTGCGCGAGTTTAAGTGCCGCTTCCCAATCGCGGCGCATCGGTGCAGCATCGATCTCTCCGTCGATGTCACCAAGAACCATGAGACAAAACAATCTGAGTTGTTTGTCAGACTGGAGGAGCGGATTCTTATCGAGCTCAGCCCCGAGTTCCTCTGAAACTTCTGGTAGCGTAAGCTGCTCCATCGTTGAACGTATTCGGCCTAAGTGCGCGTATAGCGCGTTGCGGTTGTCGCCACGCGCCGAGTACAGTTGCTCAGCTTCGGTGAACATCGGGGCGGCATCGGCCCAGTTATACAAGTCACCATAATGAAAGGCTTGTTTTAGAAGCACGTCAGGGTCGTCGCTCGGCATTTGCGGTCGGGCGGATGCCAATAGCGCCGCGCACAAGAAAGTAGAAATTAGAATCATCCTGAGGTTCATGGCCTTTGTTCCCCACTAGTGGACTGTCCAGGTTGAACGGAAACCGGTTGAACGAGACGGATGCCCGCATGGGAGTTGACTTCCAAGTTGTAGTCGCCACTTGGGACCTGCCGGAAATCTGCCTCAACGCGAATTAGGGTTTTACCCTTCTGCAGATGAGCAGTGGCAGACTTCGACCAAAAAGTGCGACCTCCCGAATTCAGCCTCACGTCGTAGGAGCCCTCAGCACTTGCCAACGGCAATGTCATTGTCAAATCCAGAGTTGAGGCGGGCACAGAAACCCGCCGCCCGGTTTTGGGGCTTGCACCGCCACGTACCGGCGAGAGGGCGCTCAGATCGAGGCTAAACGGCACGTAAGCCACAGTGGGATGCTGCAACTGCGGTGGCGGCGGTTCCTTGTGCGTCTCTATCGGCGGGAGGTTTGGCTGCCTGGCTCCTCGGAGCAAAAAGCCAACGCCGATAACCAGAAGGACGGCGCAGACCAGTGCCGTCCCGACGAGCACTGGACGCGCTTTCAACCATGCGGCTGCGCGACTCCAAGGCCACTCTTCGAGCTCCTGTTGTGCTTTGAATTCGGCCAACAATTCCGAGTAGCGCTTGAAGCAGGGCGAGCAAGTGCCGATATGCTCTGTGATCGTTGCGTCGCTCTCGCGTGGGTTGAACGCGAGGGATCGCAGCGCGGAGTCGGGCGGGCATCCCGCACGATCTGGATTCGGAAAGGCTTCCGATAGATAGGTGCGCGCGGATTGCAGGAACTCTTTACTCATCGCTCCTGAGGCGCTCCGGCTTTTGTCTCTGATTCGCATTCGTCCGCTCGCTAATCCTCGCCCGACAATTTATCCGTCATCTTAGAGCCAAGCCTCTTTGCAAGTCTGCGGATCGCCTTACCAAAGCTTGATTCGGCAGCATGGGCTGACATTCCGTATGAAGCGCCAATCTGTTTCCACGAAAAACCGTGAATGCGGCGGTAGAACATATCACGGGTCTTCCAATCGCACCTTGCCAGAAGCTCGTCGATGAGAATGTGCACTTCGATCTCGACGGTGGGGTTGGTCGAACGAGGAGCTGCCGTGAAGTGCGAAACCAGGGCGGCCTCGGCAATGAGTTGTTGCCTTTTCACGCGGTTGACGCGACGAATGAATGCCCTGAAGAGGTAGCAAGGCAGGTCTCGAACGTGCTGGCTCTGTGGGCCGATTTGTGACCGGAGCGCACGTGAGACGGCGGCCGCCGCATCTTCGAGGAGTGTCGCCGCAATTGCTGGGTCAACGAGCAACTGTTCCGCGTGTTCAACGGCGCGGTTCACTATCTCCTCGGCAGCTTCGAGCACGGGCGGGCTGATACTGCGCCCAAGACGATTAACAGGGCTGATCCGTGCATTGAGCTTAGGCGGCCTGGCGCCTCCATCCATGGTCCCTTATTCCCACCCCGAGATTGGGTCGACCACAATAAGACTGGCCGGCACGTTCGGCGCAAAAAACCGCCGAACTCCGGCTTCGGAGCCGTATTCAGCTCCTATCTATTTAGAGTACCGGCAGAGGCCGAAACCTCACCCAAGGAAGCAAAAAAGTTCTGACCGTGCTTACCCGTCGAAGCCCTATGGCGGGCTTTCGACGAATTCCGGCATGGGTTTGTTCGAAGGGTTATTGTCACACAGTAGGGCAGATTGTCACCTGGTACCCTAGGAGAGGCTTGGATGCTAACGGCCGGGTCGCCAGGTCAATCACCGGTCAAGCCGCCCGAGAGCTATTGAACCAACGTATCGGCCGAGAGTTTATCGAGGATATCGGAGCCTATTATCCGGCGCTGGCGGCTGCTGATGCGGGAGATCTCAAAGCCCCTCGAAGATCGGATCAAAGCTGCCCTTCAGTGAGCCTGAGTGCGGCCAGATTGTACGCCTATAAGTGCACATATTTTCAAGCTGTGATAACCTAAAGGTGTACATATCAATGCCTGATGCTACCCTATAGGTGTACTATTCCAAGATTGTGTACACCTATGGGTTTACCGACTCGAGGGGAGAAACATGAGGGCCGAATTCAGAACATTGCGAGCAAAACAACTAGAAAGAGCTTTGGAAGTATTCGCTCCGGCGAAGAACTCGCCCCGCCCCCAGAAGGGCTGGCTCCGTGCTATCCGCGAAGCGACCGGAATTAGTCTACGCGAGATGGCCGTACGACTGAAAAAGGCTCCCACGCTTGCCGCAAAACTAGAAAAATCCGAAGCTGAATATCGGATCACGCTGGCGAGCCTCCGCGAGGCGGCGGACGCCCTTGGATGTCAGCTTATCTATGCTCTTGTGCCAAAGAGTGGCAGCATTCACGACCTGGCGGAACAGGGCGCGAGAACGAAGGCGGCAGAAAACGTCCGCGCCGTCGAGCACAGCATGGCGCTGGAAGATCAGGCCGTCGGTGGAATCGAGGACAAGATCGAGGAAGAAACCAGACGCATACTGAAGAGAGCCCGAAAGAAATGAGCACACTTGGAACAGGCAGCGAGGGGACTACCCCAGTCTCGCCTGAAGAGCTTGCTGACCTCATTCCGAGCTTGGCAACAAAAGAAGAACTCAACGAATGGGAACGCGAGAACAATCTGCAGGCAAGAGCCTGGGCCATTGAAGATCGCACGAGCGCAGCAGATATCCCTTCTGACGAATATGTTCGAAAGCTACACAAGAGGATGTTCGATCAAACGTGGAAATGGGCCGGGGAGTATCGGCGGACCGAGAAGAACATCGGAGTTCCAGTCTACGAAATTCGCGAGAGGTTCGTAGCGTTGTGCGGTGATGTGAGGTATTGGATCGAAAATAAGACTTATCCTGCCGATGAAATAGCTGTCCGCTTTCACCATAGACTCACATTCATTCATCCTTTTCCGAACGGCAATGGCAGGCACGCGCGACTGATCGCAGACATACTCTTAATCAAGCTTGGTTGCTCTGCATTTACGTGGGGCTCCGCAAATCTGGTCAAGGAAGGTCAGGCACGCACAAAGTATCTGGAGGCGATACGAGCGGCTGACGACGGGAAGATCCAGCCGCTTCTAGAGTTTGCTCGTTCATGATCGAAGCCGGCGCACTGTGCAACGTAGTCGCGAAAAGGTCAAAGGGGCGTGAACGCTCATCATTACAAAAAAGGGCGCCGGGCTAACGTTTCTTGGGAATCTTGTGCACACCCTCTAGCAATTCATCGACCGTGATGTGCAGGCCGTCAGCGACCTTCATTAGGCTGTCAAGGCGAGGCCAGCGCTTCCCGGTTTCCAGAAAACCCATGCCCGTGCGGCTCAGTCCAGAGCGATGAGCCAACTCCTCTTGGCTTATGCCCCGCGCGAGGCGCAATTCTTTGATTCGCTTTGCCAGCGTAAGCAGAGTTCGATTGGATTGCATTTTGCCGAGTCTGAAGCGAGCGCCTCGCTTCGTCCACCGACAATTGTGTGGTTAACAAAAGAAGGCATGTCTATGGTATGCTTTCGACTGGCGGGACGCGCTGGTGCTGGTAACGCCCACGCATCCCTTACCACCGAGTCCCCGAGAGGCCCGGATGGCTGAGACGCATTGTGCTGGAAGGTACCAGCCTGAGCAACCGGTCGCGTCCCGCTCATCTCATGAGAGGGAGCGACTTCATGATGCAAATCCCCTTTGGATATCCACCTGGCAGTGACATTCCGCCGCCAAGCGCGTTCGAACGGTTCGCGGGATTCGTGGTGCTCTACTTCTTGTTGCTGTCCCTAATCGGCTTCATCCTACCTCGGCCCTGGTTTAGGTGGTGTTTCCGCACGCTATTTCCATTTATGCCTGAGCGCATCGGAGAGCATGACCATGACTAAAACAGCGAGAGCAGTCCGTGGGGCCAGCGTGGAAATGATTCCGATGCCCGCGAAAGAACGCAAAAGGCTTGATGCGGCGACGAAGAGGACGGACGAGAAGCTCCGTGGCAGATACCGCGAGGTTCACGGGAAGGTTGTAGATTGGATTACGCATACCGTTGAAAACGGCAGCCTCTACGTTGGAATCCGGTTCAAGGACAAGACTGATTTCGCCCTCTGCTTCAGTCCGAAAATTGTCCCGGACATAGTTGATTTATCGGAGGTGACGGCGGGCGACACCCGGCTTATCCGCGAATACTTCAAAAGGCAAGATCTGTGAATCCTGAATTGACACAGCGACTTGTGAAACGCTTCCCGATTCTCTATCAAGACTATTCTTATTCGGCGAGCGAAACCGCAATGTGCTGGGGGTTCTCCCACGGCGACGGTTGGTTTGAAATAGTTTGGCAGCTCAGTTTGGCCATAGAGGAGGAACTCGGCTATTCGTGGTTGCAGGAGCGATGGTTTCTGCTCAAGAAGAGGCTCTGGCGCTGGTTACAGAACCTCCGATTCAAAGCATTCACTGTTCAGCCCAATACGGGTTTCGCTGTGTCCGAGGTTAAGGAGAAATTCGGGACCTTACGATTTTGTTGTGGTGCGACAGAAACCATTCACAAGTACATCCGCTTGGCTGAACGGCTCTCCGCTGTAACTTGTGAGGATTGCGGGGAACCGGGTGGTCGTATTGAGCATGGCGGTTGGATCAGCACGCTATGCGATTCATGCCGAAAGAAGCTGAGCGTTCAGGCCAGATTGCCTCGGAAGAGAGGATAGTTGATTAAGGATCAGCGTCAATATTGGATTACACGAACTCAAGCAAAGAAATTTGAGAATGCGATCCGTGAACTGGAGTGTGCGCTGGAACGAGAAGCTTTGCCCTCTAAACTGCGCAGAGTCTCAGATTGATGGACTAAGAAGCCAACTGACCGAACTCCGGGAAGAACTAGAAACATATGAACGATCACAAGCACAGCAGTAACGAGACTGTGTACGAACCACGCTATTCAGGGCCGAACAAAATCGGAATTTGTATCTGCGCTCATTCTTGGGAGGAGCATCACCTTGGGGTTGTAATGAATGCGGAATATCGCGAAACCACCGGCGAGGCTTATTTTCCCGAAGAATGTGAGCATTTCGGATGTAATGAAACGGGTGGAATGGAGTACAAAGACGGCAAGTGGATTGACCATTGCCATCGTTATGAAGACGCGGGACCGAGAGAATCGCGATGACACCAGAAGAAAGGAAGCAACTAATCGAACGGTGTGGGGTTTGAACTCAGAAATGGAGGCCCGGCTATGAGGGTGAAGTCCTTCACATACCAAAAGAGCGTGTTCGGTAGATACTACAAACGCGGGCTGTTGAATCTTACGAAGATGGACAACCACATCGCCAAGATGCTGGGCGATGGCTGGGAAATCCTGACTCAAACCGCACACACCGGGGATCGCAGAATCCTTCGACCATTCGCGAAGAGGGACACAATAACGGTCTCTTTCAGAAAGCAGTAGGTTCTACTCTCCGTGTCTTTGCAGGATTTCGTGAATATCGCTGGGGTAGCGGGAAACGTCGGCTGCCCAAGTGCCGAACCCGCCGTGCGCGTTAATGGCCCGCACCCACTCCGACAAGAACTCTCTCTTCGTTTGCTGCTCCTGGTTATCCTGTCCTTTGACTTCGAGAATTAGCATTTTCCCGCTCGCAAGCCGAACCAGGTAATCTGGCCGGAACTTTCGAATAATGCCCCGGAATGAATAGGTGATTTCAAATCCGAGGTGATCGTTTTTCGCCCACGCGGTCACGTGCGGGCTGCGGTCAAGCTCAAAGGCCTCGCTCGCTTCCCATCGGCTATCGAAAACACCCATGTTAATGTGGGAGTGCTGAACGTGTTCACATGGCTTTCCTGTGTACCAGGGCAGCATATCGCCCGTCGCGCGTATGGGTCTCTCCGTATCGAATATCGGAACCAGCGCCTTTGTATTCTCGAAATGAATCGCCTGCTTTAAGTGTTCGGCGATAGTGCTCATGTGCAGAGTGATTATGATCCTGCGGCGCAAAGGGTCCTGATTAAAAAGGGGCGGCTCGATTCGCAATTTATCGCTTTCGATATATTTTTCGACGAGCCGGATTACTTGCGCAAGCAGATACTCGCGACTGCCTTTCCAAGTGGTTTTCATTTGCTCATAGATGTCGCTTGCGGTGGAGAACACGATCTTCTGCGTTCGGAACCGCTCCCCTAGCTCACGCAGACTGATCTCCGATATTTGCCTTAGGTCGGGCTTCCCATCAATCGTCGGAGCCATCTGAGCCAACGTGGGAGTCTCGTAGGCATCAAGTGAAAGCGACTTCGCTTTTTCTAGGTCGAGAGTCAACGTCGGTCGGTATTCATGGTCGATGCGCACCACGTTCGGCCATGTGATCTCGTATCGTTTGCGCTCGGACAGTGCCTCGATTCTTGTCTTAGGAGCTGGTGGAGGCGGAGGCGGTTCGTCACCGCCGCCTTCGTGCGGCAGGAAGGTGAACGGTACGCCGAAAATGTTTACATATTCGGGTTGGAATAGGCCGCTTTCGGAGTCTATCTCGTAGGACGTGCGCCTAAGTCCGCGCCCTACCACCTGCTCGCAAAGCAACTGCGAGGTAAACGCGCGAAGACCCATGATGTGAGTGACAGTCTTGGCATCCCAGCCTTCTGAAAGCATTCCCACTGAAATTACGTTCTGAATCTTTTGTCCGGGCTGTCCGACGAATCCAACGGTATCCACTTGCCGACGCAACAACTCCGCATTTTCCTTTTTCGAGAGTTTCTTTTCAGGCCGACTGCCGTTCGTGTCGCCATTTCCATTCGCTTCTTCTGATTCGTCTTTGACTCCGCTCAGTCCAAGCTGTACCGGCTCATCTTCTTCTTCGGCCTGTTTCAATACGTTGGAGTCGATGTGGAGAATCTTCTCGGGGTCGCAAAGCTCTTCAATGTTGATGCGTTTATGCGTGAATGCGAATTCCACGCGCGCGGCTGTGTGCGTCGTGTTCGCCACGGTAATCATTACCGGCGGGGTAGGCTGTTTTTCCTTCTTCCACTTCTTCGCGGCTTCGAGCCAATCTTTCCCGAGGAAGTAGTAGCCATTGCTTACCAAACCAGGCAGGGGAGCCTGCGGCTCGGCCTTTCGATTCACATCGGTTTTCACTTCCGGGTCGTTGTAAATGTGATAGAAGCGCGACCTGTATTTGGCGTCGAGCTTGCCGTCGTCTCGTACCACGACACGCGGCGTCTTGACCAATCCCGATTCGATCGCATCATTCAATCCGAAATCGCTCACGATCCAATGGAACAACGTTTCCTGTCCGCTTTTCCTGCCGGTAGGAGCAAAGGGCGTGGCCGTCAAGTCGAAGCACGTAAGAATGCCGCGCGCTCTATGAATCCGCTCTAGTCCGCCGATCCATTTGGTCGCTTCGTTCACTTCCTCTTTCGAAACACCGGCAACGCGCGATTTCGGCGGCACGCGCCACGCATGATGGGCTTCGTCATTGATGACAATGAGATTCTGTGCGGACGCCATTTCGCCCAGCACGTCGCGGACGTAGGCTTCATCGCTCTTCGCTCCGCGTTTGTCCACGCTGCGCTTTTTCGCAACCTGCTCTTCGCTTTCCCAATCGAGCTTGTGCCAGTTGCGAATGAGAACGCGGCAAGTCTGCCCTTGCCGCAGTTTGTCTTCGAGGCCTGGCGGGATGATTTGAAATTCCGTGTAGTAATTGCCCGGCGTTCCCGGAATCAACACCTGCAAGCGGTTCTTAACTGTAAGACCGGGAGCAATGAGCAGTACACTCTTCGAGAAACGCTTGTCCTGCGGATACGTCGCCTTGTTGGCCACTTGCCACGCAATCAGCATCGCCATCAGGATCGTCTTGCCGGAGCCGGTTGCCATCTTGCAGCAAAGCCTCGGGAATGGCCCGCCATCGCTCGGAACTTCAATCCCGACTCGCTCCGACGCGGGAGCTTCGGTCAGCCATATCAGCGTTTCGATGGCTTCGAGCTGGCAAAAGAAAAATCTGCGATTTGCGTCGCGCTGCTCCGTGTCGCGCCAGTGCTGCAAGAGCCGTTTGCTGATTCCGCTCGCGCCCGCATAGTCGGCCTCGCGCCAGGCTTTCACGCGTGGCCGAATTTGGTTCACTAAAGGCAGTTCGAGGAAAACGCCGGGATCATCAAAGGCCCGCGATTTCTCGGATGCGCGGACATATCCGGCTTTTCTGCGCTCTGGCTCACGTGTGAAAAGGCGCGTCTCGCGGTCGTAACGCCAGTGCTCGCGCGGTTCCTCGTAGGGGGAATTGATGATGAGCTTGTCTATTGTCGCGGAGCCCGCTTGGGTTTGCGTGCTCACTTCGCGTCCACGACTTTCAGGCTTTCGATCCCTCGGTCGTCAATCAACTTCACAGCGACGCGCTTGTGCGGTCCCACTTCGAACGGTAGCGAAGTAGTCCCACGATATTTCTCTATGAGTTCCGTATCAATCTCCGCTTTCAGATTCCGTGCCAGCCGCGCCCAGCCTTCATCGTCATCGGCCATCGGGAAGAAAACCTGCCGAGGGTAAAGGCTTCGGCCATCGTAATCGGTATCGAGAAGCCACATGGCGATCTTCGAGGGGTCGCCGGATTCGATAGTGCCGCTCCGCGTGTCGTAGTAATCGAAGCCGCGTACCTCCACTTCATAGTTGCCCTTGTGGTCGCCTTTGGCGATTTCGCGTAGTTCAATATCCGGGCGCCCAACCAACCAGAATCCCTGATTCGAGGCGCGCTTCTTTTTCAAATCCTGAGTCAATAAATCCGCGTTCATTTGCGCGGTCAGGAAAGTCATTCCAGTTTTTTCTTTGGTCATGCCGTCAATGTCTTTGGCGGCTTCAGGATCAAACTCGAAGGCGGCGAAAACGAGGATGGCGGGTTTGGGGCTGAGCGTGCGAGCTTCTTCCCATGCGAGTTCTACCTGCCGCTGTTCCAGCAAGCTGTGCTCGGGGCCAAATGAAAACACTACGCGCTCTGGCTTCGCGCCTTTCGTCTCTGCATCTGCGTGCAACCAGCGCGTTCCTGCCAGCGGCTCCACGCGGGAGAAGTCGATATGATGCCCGCCCTTGCCGCGCAGACCGGTCTTGAGCAGTTCATCACGCCATTCTGCGTGGCGCAGCGTCGCCCCCTTGCGCGATACAGAAGCATCGAGTAGCGGTGTCGCGACATCGCGAAAATCGCCGATGGACTGTTGCGCTTTGTTAGAAGGCGCTCGCGGACTCGCTGCATCATCGTCGATTTCGTCGAGCGAGCGCACCGTGGGCGCGGGAACGGCCTCTAGGGTGAACGGCCCGGTCACGCGAACACGATTCTTGTCGGTGTTAGGTTGATCGTATAGGGTCTCCTGGTCTGCGTAGCGGGTTATGGCGGCATCGATTTGCTCGTGAGTCATGCCGGCGCGCATTTCAGGATTATTGGTAATTGATTTCAGCATGATGTGAGGGACGGTCTTGTAGCGGAATCCGCTTCCCACACCTTCCTCCGGGTGCGCCAATTCGTAGTATTCGAATTCAGCGGTCATTAGCCGCTGCTTCGCCAGCGTGACCGCCACGCGCGACGTGTCGCACGTGATCCATCGCCGGCCCCACTCTTCGGCCACATATGCTGTGGTGCCCGATCCGCAGGTGGGATCCAATACCAGATCGCCAGGGTCAGTGCTGATGAGAACACACCGCTGCACAACCTTGGTAATCGTCTGAACTACATAATAACGTTCTTCCGCGAACCCTCCGGTTAACGTGTCAGTCCAGACATTGCTTAAGGGTCTGTAAGGAAAGTCGGAAGCGAATCGGCGATAGGCCAAAGTTTCACCATAGGCTTCTAAGCGGCCCACCTTCCCAAGGCGTTCAAGCCCCGCTTGGTCCGTTTTGAAAGTGCCTTTGCCCGGCGCGTAATCTCGCCCGTCGAAAGAAAACGCTCTCACGTCGCCTTCCTGAGCCGGTCGCTGGCTGGTGAGATTGTCGCGCCGATAGACTTCTGCGCCAGCGGGAAGCTTAGACCAATCTTCTCTCTCCTCCTTGGTCATCTTTCGATGAGTGCCATCCCGCAGACGAACAAAATCGTAGTTAACCCATCCTTCCCCCGCTCTTGGGAGGAATGTTGGCCGCGACTTCAGTGCGGAAGCGTCCTTGGCGTACCATAGGAGGAAATCAGCCACGGTGGAAATAACGTCGCCTGACGAGCTAGTTGTCTTCTGGATTGTAATGATCGAAATGAAATTCTTATTACCGAACACTTCATCGAGCACCTCACGCACGTGATGAATGTTTTCATCACTGATCTGCACGAAGCAGGAACCGGATTGCTGAAGCAGCTCGCGAGCGAGGAGAAGGCGATCGCGTAAGTAGGTGAGATACGAGTGGATTCCTAATTCCCAGGTATCGCGAAAGGCGCGGATCATCTCAGGTTCTTGGGTCAAGTCTTCGTCTTTGCCATCCTTCACGTCGCGCTTATTCACAAACGGTTGGAAATTTGAGCCGTACTTGATGCCATACGGTGGGTCAATGTAGACCATCTGCACCTGCCCAGCCATGCCTTCCTTTTCGAGAAGAGAATTCATTACAAGAAGAGAATCTCCAGCAATCAGTCGGTTCGACCAACCGTGGGCGTGCCGATAAAATTCGATGGCGTCACGCAGAGGCATTTTTTCTTCGGGGCGCTCAAATAGCGACGGTTGAATGGGATAGCCGTTCCCGTTGCGCTTGCGGACGGCTTCGATGATCGTGCGCGGGTCAATCGTTTCGTGGACGTGGAGCGAAACGGTCGGCACTTCGAACGAGGCGTGTTCTTTCTTTCCGGCCCAAACAAGCTGCGGATCGAGATGGGGGTCGTAGCTCAGTTCTTTGCTGGGCTTTGCCTCGGGCACGGGCTGGATGTAATCGTAGACTTTGTGCGTAGGAAGCGGAGGGTCGGTTTCCGGCGTGACCAAACCCACAGGTGGATTGTTGACGCGCTTCTTGCCCGTGTGCTCGTAGCGGTCAATCGCCCGTTTCTTCGGGTGTGTGGTGCCGCTGTTCTTGCCCTTACCTCGCGCCATTGATCCCTTTCTCCGATGTGAACGTTGCGGGGTTCCCAAGCGCACCCAATTTATCTTCTAATGACTATGTGACGCAACACCGTGCTCGTTAGGGAAAAATAGGCCGAGGGCCTGGGCCGACTGTCGAAGGCGGTCCTAGCGGACCTGTCCTGAGTCCGGCGTAGGCGAAAGCTGATTGATGATCTCGGCTGCCAGAATCAGGCCGTCGAGAGCTTGCCCCGGCGTTAGTATGCTTTGCATGTCTGGATGAGCAAAGCGGTTTCTGAGCCAAGGCGAAGTCTGAATCAGCACATCCACATAAGGAACTTGAGGGCCAGACTCCGGTTCGTGACCAAGAATTTCCGCCATGTGTTGATTCAATTCGTTGGCGTTGGCACGGCGATTTTCCAGGCTCGGAAATCCGTCGTCGCGCAATAGTCCAGCGTCTTTAGCTTCCCTCAGCAAATCGCCAAGGCTCCTTCGATCTCGGCCCTTCTTGTCCAGTTTCTTGGCTGGAAGGCGCTTCCTCAGAGCCATTTCGACAGCAAAGAAACTGCGCTCGGACGCCAAGGTGTAAAAGGGGTAGTAAAGCCAGCCGTAGAGAAAGAGCGTGACAACCACGTGAAAATAGTCGCGAATGTCCTCCGGCACACCCTCATGCAACGTGCAATACTGTGACACGCTGTCATACAGATGTTCGAGTGTTAGGAGCGAGAAAAAATCATTTGTTGGGTCGCGCTCGAAGAATTGTTCCAGCCTTTTGACGGCAGTCATGCGCTTCTCCAAGTAAGTCAATTCATTGTGTTCTGCGCCCGGTTCGATTTCCAGCAAAGAAGGAAAGCCGGGGCCTCGGCGCTGTACGAAGCCCCGGTCATGGTTACGCCGCTAGAACGGGATATCCTGCGCGGCGGCGGGCTGGGAGTCGTGCGGTGCGTCGGAGCCGGGAGGGAGTGCCTCCGGCTCTTTCTCGCCACGATTCAGCTTGCGAATCGAGTCGGCACGAATCTGCCAGACCGTGTGCTTCACGGTCGTGGCCTTCTTGCCCTTGCCGTACTCGCGCTCGTAGCTGCTGCTGACGAGCGTGCCTTCGACCAAAATGTGATCGCCCTGGTGAAGCGATGCCGCAACCCGCTCGCCCAAGCTGTTCCAGGCGACGACACGATGCCATTCGGTTTTCGAGGCCCACTCGTCGTCCGCGTTCTTCCATAACCGCTGCGTGGCGACTGAAAGAACAGTGAACGCGGCACCGTTGCTGCGCGCCTGGCGGCGCTCTGGGTCTTTGCCGATGAACCCGATGATCTGAATTGAATTGAGGTACATTTTCGAAAAATCTCCTTTTCTGCCCCTGTAACTCGGGGCACTGAAAAGCGAGAGGGCGCTGCTCCCAAAGCGAGGCGACGCTTTTTCGGAGGGGCACGAAAAATCTCGGGGAACCTTCAAAGATTTTTTGGGAGGAGCCGAACAAAGCAGAGTCGGCGAAGCTGCCGGGCGCAGGAATTGCCCCGAAGCCGTGCCCGAGGAACAGCGCGGCAGAAAAGGAAAAATATACCGAGTGAGTTTAAGGGGTTGAGGCAAAGGCCAAGCGACGCCACGGCGGGGAGAAGAGCGCAAACCTTCCTTTCCGCAGCGCGTCATGGTTGAATGTGGGCCTTGAATGGCATTGGTGGAGGGACTAAAGACATGGTGATCTGTGACCGTTTGCGAACGTTGCGCGAAGAAAAGAAGCTGTCACAGGGCGACATCGAGAAGCGCACCGGTCTGCTGCGCTGCTATATCTCGCGCGTCGAGAACGGCCACACGGTGCCCGCGATTGAAACTCTGGAAAAGATGGCTCGGGCACTTGAAGTGCCTCTCTATCAGCTCTTTTACGATGGCGAGGAACCGCCCAAGCTGCCCAACCTGCTCAAACGGAAGACGGCAGACGATATTGTGTGGGGCAGTTCCGGCAAGGAGGCCAGGGTACTAACGAAATTGCAGAGGCTCCTGGCCCGCGCAGAGGAAAACGATAGGAAGCTTCTGATGTCGTTGGCTCAGAAAATGGCAGGAAGGCGCAAGGGGCGAAAGTCGATTGCTGCGTGAACGCGATTGCCCGCCTTAAGCGGGCGGCGCGGATGAGTCATCCGCGCCGAGGGCGTTGAGAATTTGAGTTGCGGTGCGCTGAACGTATTCGAGGCTTTCGCTGAGGAGCTTCGCGTCGCCGCCGTACAAGCCGATGTAATCCTGCGCCGCGCTTCCCGTTTCTAGGCCGATTGCGCTGCAGACGACAAATGCGACGGCTTCGGCTTCGGTCTCGCGGACGCGCTTCGTCGTGCTGCTCCGGCGCTCGTCGCGGTGCATCAACTCGTGCGCGACCTCATGCGCGAGAGTCGCAAATTCCTCAGCCGGAGACTGGCCGGGCAGCAACGTGATTTTGCCGCCTTCCGACATGCCTCGTGCCGGCGCGATTTCGTCGGCGTAATCGAGCGCGATGGCCTGCTCGGCGACGAATTTCGCAAGCCGCTCGCGATAACCGCACGGATCGCCGTTCACGCTGCCGATTTCCGGTAACGCCTCGCCGTCCGTCTGGTTGATGTCGAACACGTAAGCCGCGCGGAATCCGACTGCGACTGAGGATTCATCCGGCTCAGCTTCGGTGTTGTTCTCAACCTTCTTGCGAATGACCGGCGCGAGAATCAGAATGCCTTTCTCGCCCTTCTTCACGAAGCGGCCCAACTTGTGCCAAGCGTGAAAGCCAGCGACATACGTCGCATTCGACTTTTGCGAAGCGATGAGCAAAATGTTGTGAAGCGAATAGCGATGGAATCGCGCCATCGCTCCCAGATACTCTCTCAACTTCTCACTGTGGCCCGCTTCGAGGGCCTGACTCAGTTCCTCGATAGCCTTCGTTGCGATCTGTTTTGCTTGCTCGATTTTCATGATTTGTTCTCCTTGTTTCGGGGAGCTTTGCTCCCTTCGCCCACCCCCAGGGAGCAAACGAGCCGAAACAGGAGAACGGAGCGGAGAGAGGGGAGCGTCGCGGTCGGAATGGGCGGCACGCACGAGTGCCACAGCTTTTTCGTGGCGCGAACCGTGCTAATGGAGACTGCAGCCGAAGTCAGGCGGGGCGCGACGGTCTCGGAACGGCGGGGAAAGAGAGCAAACTGGAAGATCATGGTGACCTGAGGAAGGATTGTCGGGTGCGGGATGCCCGAACGATGCTACGACTCTCGAAGTTGCGAGCTACAGGGCCCGATGATAGAAGGAATGCTGGATCACGGTGCGGATTGCGCATGGATATCAAAGAAGCACGCCAAACACTGGCTAAATGGAACGAGGAACAAGAAGACCCTGTCAATTTACCGGCCTCGGTGCTGCCAGAGCTCAGCATTGATGACCTGCCAGACGGAGCCGCCGTACAGATAGGAAGCATGAAGGACGGGGTCTTGCATCTGGACTGGAACGGGACGCTCGGTCGGGGCGGCGATGGTCTTTACGGGGAGGCGGACCACACCTGGACGCGCAAATACTGGTATTCGCCACTCGGACTCGAACAATATTTGGACCTTGTCCGACGGGCAGTTGAGACGCGGCATCGCGTGCGGGGGGATGTCGAACTCGTCGATTACGATGACGACGGTGCGTTCGTGGCGCTCCGTTTCCGCATCGTTACGTCCGAGACAAACCTGAGGAGAGCTTATGACGAGGTTCGAAAGGTCGCGGCCGAGGTTGAGGAGGCCGCTGAACAGGCAGCTGATGAAGTGGGGCAACGCATTGCCGAAGTCGCGGCACGTTTGTCCGGATGGGGGTCCGAGACGCTTGATGCTCTGGTAGATGCTGTCGCGAAGGCGCATTCTGCTGACGACAAAGGCCGCACGCTTGAAGAGGTTTGCAGTAGGCTATTCGCGTCCGTTCCCGGATTGGTCGTAACCGGGCGTTTGCGGACTGAAACCGAGGAAATCGACATCTCGGTTCTCAATGACAGCACGGAGCCCCGCTTGCGCCGCGAAGGAGCATTGATTCTCGCGGAATGTAAGAACTGGATGGGCAAATGCGGAAAGAATGAATTCGTGGTTTTTCAGGCAAAGCTGGAAAACCGAAGTCAGAGATGCACGCTGGGCTTCCTGATCTCCTGGAACGGCTTCAGCGGTACGGTCACCAAAGAAATGCTTCGAGGTAGCCGGGAACAGATTCTGGTGGTACCAATGACCGGAGAAGACATCCGTGCCGCGGCGCGCTCCGGTGATTTCGCCAAAGTGCTCCTGCAATGCTGGGACAAGGCGGTCAATCTGTGAGAGACACAAATTGCTGATGGATCTTGGTGCTTGCCGTCTGCAGCAATAGCCGGTGAACTGCAGTGGCACAAAAAAAGGCCTTGGCCTCAGGTGGAGCCTTTCTGCTAGTGAGTCTCAGAGCGAAACGTATCCATCCGTCCGCAACTGCCCTTTCGACGCCGCAGCCCACTGGACTCCGGGTGGCCTCGTAGCCGGGATTAGGCAGGTATTTCCGCCTTGATTAGTATTTTCCCTTCGCTCGGTGTGATCTCGATTTGCGCTCTGTCGAACCGGCGAGGTTTATCAAACTCCAACTTCAATTGCCGGTGGAGGAGCTTAGGACGCTTCGAGCCTTGCTCAAACCGGAGCAATATGCCTTTGACCTGAAATTCGATATCCAATATCCGCGCGATCTCGACGAGAACATCGACTGCAGGGGCATCCTGTCCCGCTTCGTATCGTCCGACCATTTGCCTACTGACGTTGAGCTGTTTTGCGAGTTCCGCTTGTGTCATCCCAGCGGAGTCTCGCTCTTGTCTGATTTGCCGTCCGAGATCGTGCTTCCAACTCATGTGCCCACTTTTGTTGTCAACAGGGACCAGCGAATTGTGGATAAACAGAGCAGATTTTGCCATTTTGCCCAATCACATGTCCACTTTTATTGGCATCAAATGTCTCGCAAAAAGCAACAAAAGTTGGCAAAATAGAGCGTTAAATAAAACTCCATGCTGCAACACACGTTTATTCACATTCCTGGTATCGGAAGACAGACTGAACTGGAGCTATGGAAGGGCGGTATCCACAATTGGGATGACGCCGACCGCTTCGAAAAAAGATTTGGTGTGGTAGGGGCCCGGATTCAGAAGAGGCTAGATGAATATATCCCTGCTTCCCGGAAAGCGATTCTGCAAAGAAATGCGGCATTTTTCGAGCGATTGTCGACTTTGGGCGAGGCCTGGAGGGTTTTTCCCGAATTCGCCGACCAATGCGTCTATCTTGACATCGAGACTACAGGGCTATCGACGGTCTTTGACAGGATCACAGTTGTTGGGCTCTACGATGGACGAAAATACAAAGTTTTTGTTGACGGGGAGAATCTTGATGAACTGCCGGGCCACGTGAAGCAGTACTCCGTGGTTGTGACCTTTAATGGCGCGACGTTCGACTTGAGATTCTTGAGGCTACGTTTTCCCGAATTAGTGCTCCCGCCCATTCATATTGATTTGCGTTGGATTACGCGGAAGCTTGGGTTCAAAGGTGGACTGAAGGCGGTAGAGGAGAAGTTTGGCCTTAAGAGAGCTAACGAAGTGGAGGATATCTCGGGATACGATGCAACGGTGTTGTGGGCCAAGCATCTTCGGGGCGAAAAGGGTGCCCTCGAACAGCTAATACAGTACAACACTGAAGACGTGGTCCACCTCAAGGCAATTATGGAGATTGCCTACGACAAACTTTGCGAGAAGACGACCGCGTATCTAGAAAGCGCTATCGCGCCTATGTTCGCAGGACTGGAAGCCGCGCCGAAGTCGAAAAGTTGGGTCGTAAGAAGGCACGTTGATGCATGCCCGACAGAATCACCCGTTCTGCGGTTGCTAAATAGATGTGCGTACCTCGGGCCTTCGCCTCGCATCGTAGGAATCGATCTTACAGGAAGCACAAAAAGGGCTACTGGGTGGGCATTGATGGAGGGGGCGAGCGCTAAGACGCAATCTCTGCGGACCGATGACGAGTTGGTCGCCGCCACGATCGCTGCCGAGCCAGCTCTAGTCTCGATCGATTCACCCTTGTCGCTGCCGGAAAATCACCCGAATCCAGGAACTCCTATTTATCGAAAGTGCGAACTAGCATTGAAGAGGATGGGGATATCCGTGTTTTGGTGTTTGCTTCCAACAATGGAAGCCCTGACTCGAAGAGGCATGACCTTGGCAGAAGAACTACGAAAACGGGGATTGCGGGTCATAGAAAGTTACCCTGGGGCGGCTCAAGACATTTTGGGGATTCCGCGAAAGGGCACGAGCCTTGATGAGTTGAAATGGGGGCTCGTACGGTCTGGCGTTGCCGGTGATTTCGCAGTGAAGCGCGTGACTCACGATGAAATCGACGCGATTACGTCGGCGCTCGTGGGATTATTTTATTTAGCGGATGATTACATTGCACTGGGAACCCCCGCCGAGGACTATCTGATCGTGCCCCGCTCCCCAAAATTCAACTACCAGCGGCTTGCCGAAATAGCTTCGCTGACTGGCTTAGATGCCATTCCGGAAAGTTCGTCGTCCACCCCTGCGTATCCGGTCAGTCACTAGCGTTGTCCGGGGAAATACTGTCGTCGTGATTCCTTGAGGTCTTTGAGGAATTCGAAGCGCGTCGGGCTGCCCGTTGTGCGGAGGGTGATGCTGTCATTGGCCCACGCTTCTACGATTTCGTGGAATTCATCAGGGCTTGAGAATTGCATGAGTGCGTCTAGTAGTGATGTCTGACGAGTTTTGCGTAGGTGGTAGAGGAATATTCCGACCTCGGCGATCGTGAAGTAGTCGAGTTCTTTCGCGGTTTGGGAATCGTCTGGGGCGAGATGAGTCAGTTTTGCTTCGATTTTTCGTGCATCCTCGTGGGGGACACCAAGAATTGCAGAAAGACTGCTAGCAGTATGCTTTCTCTTCCATGGCGGTGGTGCGACGCAAAGAAGGAGGTCGAAGCGGTTGGGTCGCGTAATAGCCGGATCCAGTTGGCGCTTGTGATTGGTTGCCATCAGGAAGACCACGCGCTTTTGGTCCCAGAGATTTGCAAGCTTCGGAAGCATGCTCGTAGTCAACAGTTGTCGCGTGACGTCCAGGTCTGGGGACTCTTGCTTCGTCTGTTGTGTGGTCTTGTCTTTGTTAGCTGGTA
Organism: Candidatus Acidiferrum sp.; assembly: GCA_035279745.1. GTDB lineage: Bacteria > Acidobacteriota > Terriglobia > Acidiferrales > UBA7541 > Acidiferrum. Next base: position 91,256 of record DATEHE010000006.1, read on the forward strand.
ACTTTTGAGAATCGTCGCCCTCTCGGGTTTGCGCCAACGCATCCATTTCATCAAAGAATACGACTGCCCTTCTCAGGTCCATTAGATCGCGAAAACGTGCGTCCACCTGTGCGTGAACTTGCTCCAATCCCTTTCCTAAGAATTCTGAGGGCGTAATCGTGATAAGTGGCCAAGCAAGATATTCGGCAATGGCCTTGGCCAGACGACTTTTCGAAGTGCCGGGCGGGCCAAATAGCAGCGTTGATCTAGGAACCGGGAGTCCCTTCTCAATGAGTTTTTCCGGATTGCGATCCAGTTGTCTGATCGGACCGAGGATCTCGCTCTGAATTACAGTCTTGAGGGTCGTTTGCCGTTCGCCAGGGAATTTCAGAGTCGCATCGATCAAATCATCAAACTTCCTCGTCGATCGGACGACAGCAGTGCGGTCGAAGCCGAAGCATTTGAGAATCAGATCGTCGAGTACGTCATTAATCCTTCGTTCGAGCTGCGTTAGGAACATATGGACGCTAGCTGTGGCCCAGGATTCCGATTGGCCGTCTGCTAGTTTTCTTACCTCACCGCCGGAATTCCAACCGCGATACTCTTTGTTCGAGTCGGCAAATACGAGCTCATGGGTGTCGCACCAGGTGATTATTCGCTTGAGCCTTTGGAGCAATGCGCCGTCCTTCAACACCGAATGTCCAAATTCAACGAGAACGGCCTCTAAGAACTCGAAGCTGAAGCAGTAGTCAGCGGCCCCTTGTCCTTTTGGGAAGTGGAATAGCGGAAAGTATCGGTACCAAATCCCCGAATCTGATTGTTTTGAAAAGACTTGCTCGATCCCAAATTGAAGTTCCACGGTTGAGGGCATCTGTCTGGAGACCGCCGCGAGTTGGGGTGCGGTCATGCTGAACCGCCTGATGCGACTGATGACGCACGCTGCCATAGCCAGCGAAGGCGGGTCCATCAGAGCATCATTTCCGGCGGAAACGTAAATGAGTTGTCGATGAAATTCATTGGAAGCCCAAGTAGCGATTTTCTCCCACGACTCCGGTTCTAGTTCAACGCCCATCGAAATGACACCGTCAACAAACCAATAGGCGTGAGTGGACTTAGGCGGGTAGTCCGCTACCGCGAACGATTTTGCAGGGTTCTTGGCTTTTGCACGCACGATCTGGGCCAGGGTCTTGTCAGCCACGGCTTCGTTATCTTTAAATCGTCGATGTCGAAGCGCGGCGACGTTCTTGCCTCCCATGATTCCGGCGTTGACAACGAATCCAGCGCTACGAATAACTATCGCCGTTGTGAATGCATTGCCATCTGTGAGGCCGGAACTGCCCCAATTCGCGTCAGCCACAGACTTCCTAAAGACATCAGAGATGCTCTGAACGTCGAAGAGACTCTTACGGACTTTCTCCCCAGCGAGAATTGCGGCCATCAAAACGGTGCAGGTTGACGCAACGCTAATGTCAGGTTTGCGGAGAGTATCTTTTTTTTCGCGAGATTGAGGTAGTGTCTTGAAAGAGCCGTTCTTTTTCTGGAAGGGCTTCAACCGTTCAACCATGCTGCTATTCAGCCGTTGAGCGTCTTTTCTGAGCTGACGGAGTTCCTCAATAAGGACATAGGTGGATTCCCTGTCCATCAATTTCCGTTCGCTATCGTTCATACCGGACTGTATCTCCAAGGGATCGTCCCCGTAGTGTATGGTGTCAAAGCTAAAAGGCGCTTAGCTGCGGTTCAAGCATTCTGCGTTCAGCAAGATTCAACTCCTGTTCAGGGTTCTCCACGGTCCTCGCGGACTTGAACCGACCTCGGTCGTCTGAGGTAGCTGAATTTCATTCTCAAAGGTCACTTCTACAACGTTACTGGCTGTTTCGCCAAAATCGGATTGGGTTAGAAATGTCCGTGGACTGCGCGGACTCTTTTTCCCATGAGAGCAGCGGGGCGAACCGGAGTTGTAACGACAGAAGCGCGGCACGGCCGTAGGGTTAAGTTCGAGGAGAGCATTTAGTCCGATTCGCAATATGGCGGGGTTTTCGGCTTTGTAATGTTCAAAGTGCCTGATGCCGTGAGGAATTGGCTCCGCGGCGCCGCCAGGCCAAAAGAAGATCCGTTGGTTAAGGCTTTCAACGAAATCCTCAAATCGAAAGCCGCTCGGCAGTCTCATGTTCCCCTTATACAGGGGCTTTTGATCGCGGAGGACAATGGTTCGACCTTCCACTACGACAGCAATCGAGCCACGGCGTGGCGTGCGAAGGAGGTCCAAGCGTCCCGCCAGTCGTAGCAGTGTTGCTGCCGGAATCAAGCGGCGCATCTCACGCAAATGAGCGACGTTTGCGTTGTGTGTTAGATGGTACAAATACGGGCGCGCAGAGGCGTACCGCTTGAGGTCCAGATCGTCCTCCCAGGGGGCCAGCGAATTATTTGTATTATCACATGCGCCAGTTTCGCCGGTCGATAATACTTCTGAAATCGAAGCGCGTAGAGATTAATGATACCGGAGCTGCGCCGACGCGTTCCACTTCTTCAATGAAACGAATAGTTTCAGAAGAAAGCTGCTCATAGCGACGGGCTTCGGCGTTCAGAGGGTTAAGATAATCGGTGAATGTGATCGCTAGGTCGGTCGGAGCATTCAGAGCTGAACTTTTCCGGAGCAGACCCCAATCGAATGCGCCAACACGACGTTGGCGGTTGGTCGTGGACGTTCGTTCGTTTGTCTTAATTTCTGTGACCGGTACCTCAGCGCGTCGTGCAATTTCGTCCCAATCGAGTTCTTGACCCAAAGGGCCAGAGCTACCGTCTGACGGATTTTCGACCCGGATAGGATAAGTTCGGCAAACCATGATGGTCTTTCGAACGCGGCTAGGCGCTATTCCAGCCTCGGATAGACATCCGCTCACGGTGGTGTCGCGCGACGTAACGTAGGGATAGAAACCGTGGAAAAGGCTTAGGCCGGTACCTTGTGTTCCTTCCACGAGCACCCGGCCACCCGTGTTGTAGGTGTGCTCCAGCGCTTCCCAAGTGTCTCGAATGTAGGGTTGCAGTTCAGGAATATCCTTGGCCAGTCGGAGGCGTTTGCCGCGATGCAAGATCCTTCGGGCAGTAGCTACGCCTACGCCCTGCCCGGTAGAGCTAATGCGTTTTTGGAGACCCGCCTCAGCCTTACAATCTCGCGTAGTAATAATCATAGCTTGAGGATCAATTGAGAGCCGATCATGATCGACTTTGCATTCTCGAATCTCCTTTAAGAGGGATTCTGGGTTAACGACCGCACCAGGGGCAATGATAAGTTTCGCTGCAGGGTTTCGTTGTGTGCCCGACGGGAGTTGATGATGAACGTAGGGCCCTGATTCCAGAAAGACTTTGTGGCCAGCGTTGGGTCCACCGACTCGCACTAGAACCGCATACTCCCGAGACAAATACGATGCGATGTGTCCTTTCCCTTCGCTGCCATATTGACCACCGACAATGACGTCGACCAGTCTCGTGTATTCGCGGGTAAACAGTCCCAAGTGAGTTGCAGTTTTGACCACAACATCAGCTGGAGTGCATGCCTGTGTATCAACGACGATGTCGGCACCTTTTTCGAGTTCGTGAACAGCCGCTTCCGTGGGGTTCTTGCTAACATCTTTGAACGATCTCAGTTCCTCCATGTCACTCGTCCGTCGCTTATAACGCTCTTCGAGCTCGTGCTCCGGCGCCTTCAGGTGAATGTGTTTGACGGAGAATCCATAGGACTCGCGAATTGCTCTTATCTGTGGGAGGATTCGGACTGCATCGACGATGAATATCGGGGATGGTTCGGTATTAATGTGCTCGTTTATTAGGCTAACCAGGCCGTCTCGCACCCAGCGACCAGCTGTTTCCTTGTCAAGACGATCGCCGAAGTTCTGCAACGCTCGACGTTCGGCCGGGAGCTTGTGATCTAGTTTTTTCACGGCGAGTTCACGGAGGAGTTCCTTCGTCTTGAGTACATGGATGTGCTCGTTCGGAAAATTGGCTCTTAGTTGTTGCCACAACGTCGTCTTGCCCGAGGCGACCGTACCTGAAAGCAAGACGATCTGAAATGCCATTCGAATCTCCCGGTTAAATCACTTCGTCGGCCATCTTCAGCGAAAAATCGAGTGAAGGTTGACGCGCAAAGTCATCCTCGCCTTGATGCAGATGGTAGACTGTCACGCCTATTCCCCTCGCCGTCAAAGTCTCTTGAACGATACCTTCTATGATTTTCCAATCGCCTCCGGCTTCCCCGGTTCCTATTCGAGGCATATGAACCGTGGCACCTGTCTGGATCGCTAGGTAAGCGACCCTTTCCAGCGCTGAAGAGAGAGCGCCGTACCGCAACCGCGGACCAGCAGCGGGTTTGAAGCCATGTTGTGCGACCAAGCTAACCAAGGTTAGATCGTCGCGAACGCTCACAGAATGGATGTTTCCCAGTCTCAGTTGTCGACCTTCCAGAACCCACTCCCGGAAACGCCTTTGGGCATGAGGCCATTTTCTTCCCGCTTGTTTAGCAAATCCCCCGCCCCAGACCGAAGCCTTGTCGTTGACAACTTGAAGCAATAGCTTAGGTTCCGCGCCGAAGGGTTCCGAGGCATCTCCTCGCAAGGATTTGAAAGGCTCGAGAGCTTTGAAGTCGGAGGCAAGCGGCGGGAAGGCCAGCGCCAAAACTCTAGGGTACGTCTCACCCGTATACGGCGAAATCCCGAGATACTCAACGAACCATTGTTTTTCGCTGGATATCCATGATGCGTCCTCTTGGTCCCTTGCACCGATTGCATTGCATGTCGAAGCTTTACTTGATTGTGGCAAGGTGTATCCGCGATGGATGGAGAAATCTTCGTGCAACGATGGGGACGTGATTTGATATTCGACAAAATACCTGGACGTTTCGGCGGAGAGTTTGGCGAAAAACGCAACACACGGATACGAAGTGAATCTGATCAATCTATTTACAACAGCCTCACAGGAGGCTAAGTACCTGCGTCGAAGCTCTAGAACAAGGCCTGCACTCGGCCTTACCGACAATTGTTCTTGAAGCATCCCAAATGGCATTAGAATTTCCGCGGCGGCGATGTTGCATAGTGACTCTAATTGCCAATCGTCGGCGGTCATCTCTTGATGAGTTGCGCGATTTCTTACTTTCTCGGCACAGTCCGGGAATAGTGTGTGACCAAGCTCATGGGCGATTGAATAGCGCATCCTTGCCGCAGCCCTCTGCGGATTGTATTCAATGGTGAATTGTTGCTTGTCGTCGCTATAGGTTCGAGCGTCTATCACGCTGTCGGTGGGCAAAAGCTTTATCCCCCGCATTTCCGCGAGTGCAAAAGGGTTATAGGGTGGCCCACTCCATCCGCGCTGGATTGCGTCAAGAACCATGTTTCTTGCGCGAAGCGTGATGGCCGAGATGGGATCGGGATCATCGAGCGTAAAGACGGACGGATGGGTCCATTTAGGATCGCTTGGTCGCCTGGCTGCTTTGGTCCGAGAAGTCTGTACCTTATCGAAGAGTTGTTTCGCACGCTGCAAATTCATTGCATCGTCCAAAACTTTTTCCGCCGCGCCCGGAAGTAGGCAGTCCCCCGTTCGAAATAGGGTTTTTAGATCCCTTTCGACGGTGGCTCTGTTAACGCGCTTTCTATCTCTATTCTTCATTTTGCACGTTTTCGTTCACGTATTTCTCTAGCTTGTCCATAGCACGCGAGCGGATCTGCCTTATATTGTCAGGAGATTTGCCTATTTGTCGGCATAGCTCCTGCATAGCCGCGTGTGGCATGCGTTGATGTTGGTGGTCCGGCTGCCACCATGACATTGTGGCCCGTAGGACGGTTTGTTCAGTCTCTGACAGACTAGCAAAAGCCGACTTAAGGAGTCTTAGGCGTTCAGGTTCAGGAATCTCCGTTTCGTCCGTAACTTCTTGTCCCGGCGATTCAGTTCGCTCGACCTCCATTTCGTCGACGACAGAAATCTCGATCTGCCCTCTGAAGCGGTCGCGGACGATATTCTCAGCAATCGCAGCGAGCCAGGCCCGGCACTTTCGTTCTTGAATGTCCGCCGGGCAAGACTCTTGATAGTCAAAGCTCTCCGCCCGGTTGAACGCTTTCAAAAAGGTGTCCTGCACAACGTCGTTTACGTCGTCTTGGCCAAGCAAGTATCCGTGGTCAGACATGCAGATATACATCAGAACCCGATGGTGTCGCAGGTAGAACTGTTCCCACGCCTCTCTCGCAGCCGCAAAGTTGCTCCTCTGGTCCGCCATGCATCGGATCAGGTCGAAATCAGCCATGTCATCGCAAGGCAAGACCATCGTCAACCAGTAGTGGCCCGAATATATAACGTGGAACCGTGACATATCCAGTTTGTCACGCTTTTCCGTTCGGTTATGGAAGGGCAAGACGCCCTCGGACAAGTGAGAACCTATGGAAACCGTTGTGGAAAAAAAGTTCGCGGTCGAAGTCATATATAACGGCATTACGAAGAAATTGCAAGTCGAGCCCGAAGAGCGGGTTGCGGCCGTACTCCAGAGAGCGATTGCGGAATTCCATATCACGCAAAATCCACACCTTCTCTCGTTGTTCCGGCAGGACGGAAGCGTAGTGCCGGAGAACGAGTCGGTTGAACGCGCAGGTCTTAAGCCAGGCGAGGTTCTTCTTCTCCGTCCCAACGCCGTTAAAGGCGGCAATGGATTGCTTCGGCTGGCGTCGGACATCGTTCAAAAAACCTTTTCCATTCTCCGCGAATGCGGTCGCGAGGAGTGCGAATGTGCCGTCTACTGGATCGGACCGTCGGAATCCAACCTGGTGAATGGGGTCGAGCACCCCATTCACCGGCGTTCGCCTTTCGGCTACGAAATAAACGATCGTTGGCTGACGGATTTCTGGAAGCGCCTGGCGGCTTCAAAGCACAGCGTAAAGGCGCAGGTCCATACTCATCCCGGCGAAGCTTTCCATTCCGCAACCGATGACAATTGGCCCATCGTCTCGCAGGAAGGTTTTTTGTCGATTGTGATCCCCGATTTTGCGACCGGGGAGATTTCGTTTAAGAACGCGTGGATCGGTCGGCTGCGCGGAGACGGCATCTGGCGCCGCTTGGGATCGCCAGAGCAGGCGATCGGTTTTGCATGAGCGCCATAGAGCAACTAAATCGAACGATCCTGCTCTGCCGCGATTATGTTTCGGACGCGCTGTCCGATGGCTCGATCTGCCAGGGCTTTCAGTCGGTGCGCGCCCTTTGCGTAGCGGACGCAACAAATCTGTCATCGCATAGCGGCCAAAGTTGCCTCACGACGGTCGTGGCGCTCCTAAGCCGGATGGGTATGCAGGTTACATTGCGCATACCCGAAATTTCCATGATTCGAAGGCAGTCGCCGTTTCGGGGCACGCTTCTTCGGGATTCGCTCCTCGCCTCCAGCAACAATCTAATTTCTGGGGCAACCGTGCAACAAGATACTTCGGAGCGTGAGCCAGACTTGATTTTCGTTCTGGGAGACAGCGCCATTGAAGAACGGCCCTGTCCGACGTGGCGGCTGAGGGGCTCGGAATGGCACGGAGCCATGACTCAGAGGTCTACGCTCGCACCCCGATGGTCCGGGGAGTGGCCCATCGGCGCGATGACTAGCGCAGCGCTGGCAGCCGGCGAAGCACTCAAGTTCGTCATGCGGCGCTTGCCTCTCAGACGTAAGGATGACCTAGTTTTCTTCGAACCATCGCCGGAATCGAACTGGGACTTCGGCTCGATCACGATTCCGGCTGGGGAACTCGACCTTGGTGAGGTCGATATTGTCAGCGCCGGAGCAATCTCGCAGGCAGCACTTTATGCATTGTTGCGTTTGCCCCAGGTTCGAATCGCTGGACGGATCTTCGACGATGACACGACCTCAACGACAAACTTCAACCGCAACATGCTGACGCTCGTGGGCGATGCGGATTCGGCGAAGGTGCGTTTGGTGGCCGATCGCTGCTCACCCGAGTTTGGTCTGACGCCAAAATATCAGCGCTTCGTGGCCGGCGCACCGGAATCGCGACAATTGGCACCTTACGTTCTTGTCGGCGTCGATGATATTCCCAGCCGGTGGCAGGTCCAACGATGCACGTCGGGCGTTTTGATCGTCAGCGGAACGAGCCATTTCAGTATTTCCTCCTCATGTCACGGGCCCGGCCAGCCGTGTTGCGGCTGCCAGCATCCTTTGGACGACCGCGGAGGACCGACTGAAATCCCGATCGCCTCCTTCATTTCCTTTTGGGCAGGTTTGGCGATGGCGGTTCGTCTGATTCGGCGTGCAGTCGGTGCAGGATACGGTCTGGATCGGCAACACCTTTGGCTGACGCCCTTAAGAATGGATCAGCCACATGCGGCGGTGTGGTCACCGGTTGCTCGTCGAAGAGACTGTCCGGTTCAATGCCTCGAAGTGGACGAGCTGGCGAATTCGTAGTGGGGTCGGGGCCTTTCGGGGGAAGAGTTTTAATATGGAAGCATGAGAATCTGCTGCACTATAGGCTGCAAATGAAGGCATTTTGGCGCAACTGAGGCACTGCGAACTCCAACAAAATACGCGAAAATCGGTGGGTACGAAGGAGTCAGATAGAAGTAGCAAACCGCCGCGTTCAGCCTCTCGTCAACTCTCTGTGGGCTGCAAAGGCGTTTATCCCAATTTATCCCAATAGCCTGCCAACCGTGCCCAAACCGCCCAGACCGAGCCGAACGGCGTCCTTAGTTTGCAGCAACTTACCAGCGAGCCAGAGCGCAATCACCCGTTTGCTAAACCGTTGTACGAGCTAAAACTTGTACCGGGGGTTCGAATCCCCCCCTCTCCGCCATAACCAAGCTCAACGATTTCTAGTACTTACTGGGCGCTCGCGCTTTCTCGGGGTTCCGTCGTCAGAAACCCCTTTATCCCAATTTATCCCAATGTGCGATGCAACGGTCCGCAAAACCGCCGCCCGGAAATGAAATTCGATGCAGCTTTGCGGCGCACACGCCTGCGGGCAGGCGCTTCGCAGCGTCAGAAGTACTCTTGCAGGACCTGCCGCGATCGCTCCAGTGCTTCATGCTCGGTATCTTACAAATCTCGAGGTGCAAGCCGTAGGGCAAATGATGGAGATCGATCGAATGTCTGGATTAACTGCTTGGAAAAGCGCCTAAAGCCGAGGATCGACTGGCTCGCTTTCAAGGGCGAGAACGCCAAATGCGCACTCATGCACGCGGCGCAGCGGCTCGTGGCGGACGAAACGCTCCAATGCCTCGATCCCGAGCGCAAATTCGCGAAGTGCCAGAGAGCGTTTCGCGGAAGTGGAGCGGCTGCGAAGGCGCCCGAGATTCTCGGGCAACAAATACTCGGGTCCGTAGATGATCCTCAGGTATTCAGGGCCCCGGCATTTGACCGCTGGCTGGGTTAGTCCGCGCCGTCCACGCGCAATGAACTCAAGCGGCTTCACGACCATTCCCTCACCGCCCCGCCCAGTCAGGTCCTCCCACCACTGTGTGGCCTCTTCGACTGTCGTTGAATCGGTGACATCGACCTGCTTGTAGGGTGTAGCGAGCAACAGACCATCGCTGGCCTGGCACAGTTCGCTTAGCTTCTGCATGTGCCAGACGTGATCCCTCTGCACGTGAACGGTTCCTTCCGTAGCAAGGAGATGGAAGGGCGCGAGTTTCAAATCGCTGACTGACTGAACCGGCCAACAGTAATGGCGATAGGCGCTCACGTAGCGGTTGGCGGCATCGAGCCGCCCTTTGCAACGTTCCAGAAGAGATAGGGCATCGCCATTCGCGGGTGCAAGGCGCTCCAAGAATGTGACTGTCTCCGAAAGAGACGCCTGCGCGGACGCCCCCACAGCGGCGTACTGCTGACGTAAGAGTTCCTGAGCCTTGGCCGACCAAGGCATCAATTCCGCGTCGAGGCAAATCCAATCTGTCTGAAACTGCTCCCAGAAGCCGGCGGCTTCGGCCGCATGGCGGACCTTTTCGAGAAATTCCTTTTCAATCTGCGCATTGTCGAAGAAGCGTCTTCCGGTGCGCGTGTAACAAATTCCGAAGCCCTCATCGATGACACCGAAACGCCGGCGTGCGGCATCCTCATCGCGACACGCAATCACGACAGCGCGTGAGCCCATGTGCTTCTCTTCGCAGACCACTCGGGCGACACCCTCCCGACGGTAATAGGCAAACGCCTCTGTCGGATATTCGAGCAACCCTGGCTGCGAGCTCGTCTCGGTGGGTGACATGGTTGGCGGCAGATAGATCAGCCATTTCGGATTCGTAGCAAAACGGCTCATGACTTCGAGCGCCGCCAGTGCGTTTTCTTCACGAACCGTGACGTTGTGATGAAGCCGCGTCGTGACGATTCGTTTTCCAATCACGTCGTCGATATCAAGCAGATCGTCATGAATCTGTTGAGATGTAAGTGAAGGCAATGCTTCTGCTGGGGTAAGCAGTGGCTTGACCGGTTGGGCATACACTGCGCGAGCCGGGACCGAAAGCAGCTCTCTTTCGGGATAACGAAGCGCCGTCAGACTCCCGCCAAAGACGCAACCAGTATCGATGTTGATCGTACGGTTCAACCAATCCGGTTGAGGTACGGGCGTGTGACCATAGATGACCATGGCCCTGCCCCGATATTCGGCGGCCCAGTTGTAGCGAACAGGCAGCCCGAATTCGTCCGTCTCACCGGTCGTTTCGCCATACAAGGCGAAATCGCGAACTTTCGCTGAACCTCGGCCTTGCATTTCTTCTTTCATGCCCGCGTGGGCGACTACCAGTTTTCCATCGTCGAGCACATAGTGGCTGACGAGTTCGTCGATGAACTCTAGGACCTTGGCGCGAAATTCCGCCGACTCCATATCGAGCTGCTCTAAGGAGTCAGCCAAACCATGGGTGATCTGCACGTCTTTTCCCCGGAGTTTGCGCATCAGCTTGATATCGTGGTTCCCGGGAACGCAGAGGGCAGTCCCAGCCTCAACCATGCTCATCACCAGGCGGAGTACTTCATGGATTTTGGGACCGCGATCCACGAGATCACCGAGGAAGATGGCCTTGCGTCCTTCAGGAGCCTTCACGGAATAACCTGATGGCACCGCTCCGTTCGATTGCACTTCGATGGAGTAACCAAGCTTCGTCAACAAGTCGACCAATTCGTCGAAGCATCCATGAACGTCACCGATGATGTCGAAAGGACCATGCTCATGCTTTAGGTTGTTCCACAAGCGTTCGCGCACTATTTCTGCGCTGTCCACCTCTTCCGGGGACCGCAACACATGCACTCTCCGGAAACCCTCACGCTCCAGTCCTCGCAGCGAGCGCCGCAGTTGTTGGGATTGTTGGCGGATCACATGTCGTCCGAAATCCCGATCGGCTCGATTGCGGTTCCGTTCCTGGCAGAGTTTCTCCGGCAAATCGAACACAATTGCGACTGGGAGGCAGTGGTACTCCCGCCCCAGGGCTATGATCGGTTTGCGAGCTTCCGGCTGAACGTTCGTGGCGTCAATCACGACAAGCTTGCCGGCGGCCAGGCGCTTGGCAGCGATGAAATGAAGAACCTCAAACGCATCGTTTGTCGCGGCTTGACTGTTTTCATCATCGGAGACCAAGCCACGGCAGAACTCCGAAGATAGTACCTCCGTTGCGCGAAAATGCTTTCGGGCAAAGGTCGACTTGCCCGACCCAGAAGGGCCGACCAGGGCGACAATGGCGAGTTCGGGGATGGTCAGTTTCATATCAGACTGAGACCCGTCCGAAACGGCCGTTGAGCCTGACACGGAGAAGCAGATCGTTTAGTGCCTGTTTGCTCGAAGGGCTCTCTGGCAGGCGAGAATTCTGACTCGCTTGCTCCAGCTCACCTTGCAGCCGGGCGTATTCCTTTTCGTAAAACGCCATGTCGGTTTCTTCTAAGTGAGCCTTTTCCGCTCCCTCTGATTTGCGGGCAATCAACTCATCCAAATAGGGCAACTTGAAGGACCGATTGAGATGCTGCAAATTAGCCTCGACCTCACCAGTGTGCATCATATGAATCCCGGTCAGTAAAGCGCGATAGACGTACAGCAGAGGCTTGATTCTTTTCGGGGTTTCCTTATTCAAGAGCGTCCATTCTGTCTCCGCGAAGCCAAGATAATGGTGACAGTGATGGCGAGTGATGCATCCTCCGGCGATCTCTTTTAGCTCTTCGTGTTCCGGTGTCGTGTGGACGATCAAGGGAGAATACAACTGCTCGAGCACGTAGCCGTTTTTCTTGAGTAGAAGCCTGAAAAACTTCTTAATGTCGTGCGTTACCAGGTCCAATTGGATCCCGTCCTGGCTTTTGGAAATCTCGACTGTCTCCGTACCAGTTTCGAGTCCAACCACATCACGAACGGGCAAAACATGCACTCCGCGAAGGTCGTAATCTGAGTCAGGCGAAGGGAATCCGTATAGATGCGCCCCACTGATGGTTACAAACAGCATGGGGTGCTCCTGTCGTTTCACAGCTTCGAGCAGTTTGAAATTCGTTTCCATCACACTTTGCTACGCCTTGCCTTCACGAGGAAGATGTTCACGCGATCATAATCGGGATGTTCCGGAAGCTTCGTCTTCTCCCAGGCCTGATCGAACGTGTGGTGGAGTTCCTTCCGCCAAGCATTCACTTCCTGCCACGACACTTTGCCCTGCCGGATGGCCAACAGGTGATCCCGATGTTCTCCGACTCGAACTGGAACAGCTCCCTCTCTGAGAATCGCGATGCCGGAGAGCAGCAACCGAACCAGATGCATGGCGTGCTTCCAGCGAATTGCATCTTTGTTGCGCAAGTCCTGGCCAAGTTTCTTGAACTGCGACATCACATAACCGTTGTAGGTCTGATAGACCTGCTTGGTAAGGAAGCAATCGCGCATGGCCAGCAACTCCTCAGCAAGCGGGGATGCCTGCTCGACCAGTGGCGTATAGAGGCACTCGAGAACGTTGGGATTTGCTCGAAGCGCCAGTCGCAGAAATTTCTCGAACTCCCAGTAGCACTCCTGCGTCTCTTGGAGCTCAAGCTGCTCCGGAACACCGAGCAACGACCATTCGAGGTCAGCTGGAGGCAAGTAGATTCCGCGCCGATCAATGTCCGAACTATCTTCCTCCAATCCATAGGCGCGTGATCCCACGACACAGCGATAAATCACATATTGGTACAGGTTAGCCTGAGACGTTCCCAGCGCAGCCCCAATGGTTTTCGCCAAGTCTTTACGAACCTGAAATTCTGTGCGTTTCAATGAAGTCTCGCCGCCATCGGGGAAACGCACTCGATACAGGCCTTGTCGGTCCGCAGGCATTTGCAGGATCACAGCGACCGCGCCCGCCATCTGCATCAAAGCTCCTTCCGGCCAATGCGTATCCACGCGAGTAACAATTTGTGTTCCAAGTGGAACGATTCGCTCGCGCCTTTGTTTGCTGCGTTCAGCCACGAGTGAAAATCCCCATTTGCGTGGGACTGCCTACCGCAGAGTCCTCCGGTCCGATGGGCAAGAAGCGAACGGAATATCCGAATCGCCCAGCCATGCGATTCGCCCAGGATTGAAATTCAGCGCGAGTCCATTCGAACCGATGGTCTTTGTGCCGCAACTTGCCCGCCGGCAGTGTTTCAAATTTGACGTTGTACTCAACGTTGGGTGTGGTCATGACAACCGTTTGTGGATGGGCGAATTCGAACAGGACTCTTTCGAAGGCGGCAAGCCGCGGCGGATCCTGGTGTTCAATGACCTCGACGACGGTCGCCGCGTCATAGCCGGCAAGGCGTGCGTCCCGATACGTTAAGGAACCATGAAGTAGCCGAATTCGCTCTCTTTGCATTGTCGGCAGGTTGTCGAGACGCAGTCTTTGTGCCGCAATTTCCAAGGCCCGGTCAGAAACGTCCAAGCCCACGATTTCAGCGAAGGTTTTGTCCTTCAAAAGTTCACGGAGAAGTCTTCCTTCGCCGCAGCCGAGGTCGAGGACGCGTTTTGCACCACTGCTGCGAAGAGCTGCCAGAACCGCCCCCAACCGCTGCTCGGCCAGACTAAGGGGTTTTTCAATGGCTTCTTCTTCGCGCGTGCGAATCTCCGCCAACTCTTCCGCTTCGGGCTCTTCTTCACCGATGAGGCGGTTCAATGCTTCGCGAGTGAGGCGTTTCTGATGCTTGAGATAACGATTGGTAATCAGCTCACGTTCGGGGTGCTCTCGTAGCCAGCCCTCGCCGTGGCGTAGCAGCTTTTCCACTTCCGCGTCCCCGACCCAGTAGTGCTTGTCGTCATCAAGGACAGGGATCAGCACGTAGAGATGTGCCAGAAGGTCGCTCAATCGAACGGTGGCTTTCAGCGTTACGGTGAAATATGGGCTCTCACCCCACTCTGGGAACTTCGTATCGAGTGGGTGGCGGATCGCATCGACTACGTATCCAAGAGGCTCGAACAGGCTGCGCAGCAGGTTCTCTCCACCGCGACAAGGCAGCACAGTAACCCTCGCTTCTAGAGGCACCGCAGAATCCGCGAGTTCCTGGCGCTCCTTGCTCTTGCCGGTCATCGCGGTTCCGAACGTTCGGGCAATGGCAACACTCAAAAAGGATGAGGCCGCATACGGACGGTCATTTACATACTCTTCAAGGACGTACGCTTCGCCGGCCGGTCCTCGCCTGTTACGGACAAGGCCGATTGAGTCGATCTCCAAAAGGAGTGCAGCGGTGCAGCGGTCCGAGGTTGTCTCAGGATAAAAGACATACGCTTTGCCAAACACCTGCTCAAAAGAATGGACGCGGAAAGGGCTCTTGTGGAGAAGATAGCCCAAATCCGTCGCCGGATTTCCAGTATAGGTGATGGTTAGCAGCATTGTTGTTGTTTAATCTATCGCAAACCCTCTCGAAACGGCACTAACGGACCTTGTCTCGCATAGTCGCCGTTCATTTCACTGAAAAGAGGCTACTTACAGAAGGCGAGACGAGACACCAAGACGCGATGCAGAAAACGCTTGACAAAGTGTTGCAGATACACTTATTCTAGTGTTCTAGAGACACTAATGGAGGTTTCACCATGCTTCCGATCCGATACATGAAAACGGCTCCTACGACCTATGTCCTCCAATACAAGAACGGCGGTGTTCGTCGGGAGGGACCCGGACTCTCCTTCTTTTATTATGTTCCGAGCACCACGATTGTAACCGTGCCTCTGGAAAGTGCCGATGTCCCTTTCGCTTTCCAGGAAACAACTGGGGATTTCCAGGCTGTCGCCGTTCAGGGCCAACTGACTTATCGTGTGGCTGACCCAAAGAAACTCGCCTCGCTTCTGGATTTCAGCATTGGCCCCTTGGGCCTGTACCGTTCCGAGGACTATCGCAAATTCCCGGAGCGCCTTGTCCACACACTTCAGACACTTATGCGCGCGGAGACGCAAAAACTCTCGCTTCGAGAAGCACTCACGAAAGGCGGAACGCTAAGCTCGTCGGTGTTCGCTGCTTTGAAAGCTTCCGATGCAGTCGCTCAATTGGGAATCGAAATCCTGAATCTATCCCTGCTTTCAATTCGTCCGACGCCTGAGATGGCAAAAGCGTTGGAGGCCGAGGCGCGCGAAGCGCTGCAGCGCCGGTCGGATGAAGCGATTTACGAGCGACGAAACAACGCAGTCGAGCAGGAACGCCGCATCAAGGAGAGCGAACTTAACACGGAAATCGCGGTTGAGGAAAAGCGGCGCCAGATACGTGAAACGCAGATGGCGGCCGACATTGCCATCGAGCAGCAGCGTGCTGCCTTAATGGACAAGCGCATCGAGAACGACCGCAAAGAAGCGGATAGCCGCGCGTATGCCCTCGAAGCAACGCTCAAACCAGTGCGCGACATGGACTGGAGAACCATGATGACACTGTCTCAGCAGGGTGGAGACCCGAAGATGATGATCGCCTTGGCCTTTCAGGAAATGGCGTCGAACGCACAGAAGATTGGTGAACTCAACATCTCGCCCGATCTGCTCCGCAGCCTGGTTGCTTCTGCTGCGACGACGACCGCGGCACTTCCTTCGTCGCAAAAGGCAAAGTAACGATGCGCGCCACTACGGGCACTGCGGACAGGCGAGCCGGTTTCGAGAAAATCGTCCTAGTCACCCGCAAAACTCGACTTGCTGAATTGGTCGAACGATTCAACACACAGGCACAGGCCAAGTTCTACATCGAACACGCTGGTGGAAATTTTTGTGAATATCAATTGGAAGACGAAGCCTACCGGCGGTCTGCCGAAATAGTTCGCCGCTTGTTGGATGTTGGGTTGAAGTTCCAGGAAATCGATCGCGGACTGCTGCCCACATTCACTTTTCTTCCGCAAGACCTTGTCATTACTCTGGGCCAGGATGGACTGGTCGCAAACACAGCAAAGTACGTTGGCAAACAACCCCTGATTGCGGTCAACCCGGACCCCGAAGAGTTCGATGGAATACTGCTTCCCTTCCTGCCTCATCAGACAGGCGCGGCGGTCGCCCACGTTCTGGAGGGGAAATGCCGCATTCGCTCGGTTACGCTTGCGGAAGCACGCATGAACGATGGCCAACGGCTGTTGGCGTTCAATGATCTGTTCCTCGGCGCACAGACGCATGTTTCCGCTCGATACCGGATTCGGTGGGCGAAAAGCGAGGAGCCACAATCATCAAGCGGCGTTCTCGTCTCGACCGGGGCAGGCAGCACAGGCTGGGTGTCGTCGGCCTTCAATATGGCTTCAGGGGTTGCGGCTCTAGCTGGAGGTCATACGGTGAAGCCAATTCGCCTGGATTGGGAGGACAGGCATTTGCTGTTCGTTGTGCGCGAGCCTTTTGTCAGCCGTCATTCCCAGGCAAACATCGTTGCGGGCCTCATTGAGCAACAACAAGCACTAGAGCTGGAGTCGTTGATGCCCTCAGGTGGAGTCATCTTCAGCGACGGTATTGAGGCGGACTTCCTGCAATTCAACTCGGGTTCGAGCGTCATCGTGAAGGCCGCGGCTGAAACCGCCCAACTCGTCGTGGGGTGAATCGTGGACACGTTGCGTGTGACCGTAGACATTGTGATCTTCACCGTGCGAGAGGGTTTGCTACAAGTGCTTCTGGTGAAGCGAGGCGTTCCACCGTTTGAAGGGCGATATGCGATTCCCGGCGGCTTCCTTCGAGAAGGCGAATCGCTCGAAGAAGCAGCTCTTCGCGAGTTATACGAGGAGGCGGGTGTGCGCAATGTGTTCCTCGAACAGCTCTATACATTCGGCGAACCCAAACGAGACCCGCGGGGACGCGTGATCACGGTCGCCTATTACGCCTTGATTGTGTCGGACAAATTGTCGTTGGTTGCCGGTGCCGATGCAGCGGAAGCCCAATGGTTTCGGGCCAATGATCTTCCGCCTCTCGCCTTCGATCACAAATCCATCCTCGACTACGCCATCGAACGGTTGCGAAATAAGCTAGAGTACACCACGGTTGGCTTTCAGCTTCTTCCCGAAAAGTTCACGCTCGGCGAGCTTCAAGCGGTGTACGAAGCAATCCTTGGTCGGCACCTCGATAAGCGGAACTTCCGACGCAAGATCGCGTTGTTGAAAATCCTGAAACCGCTCCGCGAATTACAGCACACCGGACGAAAGCCAGCCCAACTATTCCGGTTTGCGGCATCCCGCTTCGAGAAATTGAAGGACAAGGGAATCTTGTTTCCGTTTTGAGGAAGATACATTTTTATCGCGCCAAGTAAGCGCCTGGGCTCGAAGACGAGCTTCTACAGCCTTCGGCGAGGTACTCGAAAACTCCACACTTTCTTGTTGAGTCCGCCAAGAGTCCATGTATTATCCGAACTGAGGAGGACAAATCTCGAGTTGGCAGATCTTGAGGTTCCAGCATTCATCGTATCTGTTTTCTTGACCCTCAAATCATGGTCCGCGTCGTACAGCGATTTAATCTCCGTCAACCGTTTCCGCGTTCCAATTCAACAGAGGTTGGCTCTATTGGGTGCCCCCGTGGTCAGCCTTGCATTCATCTTCGTGACTTTAACGAAGCTGGCGTCGAGCGATGTTCGTCGTGACCCACTTTATTTGGCTTTCTACCTCCTGATTGGAGCAGCCTGGATGGGCGGCGGAACGCTCCTCTTTCCATTCCTCGGAATAAGCGCAAGAGACGACATTCTGGAAAGAGGTAATGGCGCGTCCGTGTGGGCCATCGCCGGAGCGCTGGCCGGAATATCGTGCTCATTCGCTGGCGGGAACGTCGGCAATGGACCGGGAGTAGCGGCAGTTCTCTCCTCGGCAGTCCTTTCCACCGGACTATTCTTTGTCCTCTGGTTCGTGCTCGATGTACTGACATCGATTTCCGATGCAATCACAATCGACCGAGAAAAGGGCGCTGGAATCAGAATGGCGGGCTTTCTTGTCGGCCTCGGCCTGCTTAGCGGCTGGTCCGTTGCAGGCGACTGGGTCTCTGCCCCGTCGACGCTCAAAGATTTCCTGCACTCCTCGTGGCCTGCAGTGGCGATTACTGCTATTGGTGTCTTTCTCGAACTAGCTCTGAAGCGTGTTTCCATTCGTTTTTCTTCAAGAATATCTGTCTCCGCGGTCGTCTCAGCCGCCTACATCGGCTTGGGGCTAGCTTGGATTGTTATCCGAGGTGTTCACTCATGAGGTTACCTTGGGCTGCCGGCGAACGATTGCGACCAGATGATTGGAAATCCGCCCGGATGCAACTGATGTTCGAATGCTGCAAGTGGGATATCCAATCGGAAGACCACTCAGTGGTCGCGGACTACCCGCTATTTGTCGAAAAGGACGAGTGGGGCTCGGTCGCGAACCTTGCTGAGAAACTGAGTCGAGAGGTCCTCGCGGCAGAGCAAGAATTACTGGCCAGGCCGGATTTACACGCAAATCTCAGTTTGCCTGCAAGCATTCAGAAGATACTTCGAAAATGTTCACCAACAGCTTCGCCACATGGCTGCGCGCGGATCATGCGATTCGATTTCCACTTCACGCCTGAGGGTTGGCGTATTTCAGAGGTAAATGCTGATGTCCCTGGAGGGTTCATAGAGGCGTCCGGTTTCACAGAGCTCATGGCGGAGCATTACAAAGGCTATTTGATCCCGCCGGACCCTACTAAAGCATACGTCGCTGCGATTCGTGGCGTGGCTGGGGAGGGGGCATCTATCGGACTCGTTCATGCAACGGCACACTGCGATGACAGACAGGTGATGCAATACCTTGGGAAACAACTTGAACGATCTGGCATGCAAGCAGTAGCTCTCAGCCCCAGCCACTTGAAATGGGAGGCCGGTTGTGCACGGTTCACAAAACCATTCTCCGCTGTGCATCCAGCTCTCCTAGTGCGTTTCTTTCCAGCGGAATGGCTCCCTAATCTCCATCCGTCTTCATGGGAGCCCTGGTTCTGTGGCGGGAAGATTCCGATGAGCAATCCAGGGACTGCGATTCTGATTCAGAGCAAGTGTTTCCCGCTGGTCTGGGATGAGCTGAAGACTCCGCTTTACACATGGCGATCACTTCTACCAGAGACAAAGTTCGCAACTGATGCGTCAGCGAATTCCCCGGAATGGGTGTTCAAACCTGTGTTCGGGCGTGTAGGTGAAGACGTGGCAATCGCCGGGGTCACCGAACAGCGCGCATACAAGGAGATTATCAGGAACGTATCGCACCATCCCCGCGATTGGATTGCACAACGCCGGTTCTACACCTTGCCACTCGAAACGGCCAGCGGAGTTCAGTACGCTTGTCTTGGGGTCTTTACGTTGGACTCCCGCGCAGTCGGAGCCTACGGAAGAATCGCAACAAAGCCATTGATTGACCATGACGCACAAGATATTGCGGTGCTCATACGCAGAAAGGACCGAGGAGATGACGGGAAAAGAACTGTTTGAGATTTGGGCGCCGAATGATTCCATCTGGTCACGATGGGTCTCGCCCGCGTTGTTTGCGCAGATTGACTATGCGCACGCGGGAAATCCGGCTCAGGCCGATGTGCCCGAGCTACCTTGGCACGAACAGAAAGCAAGTCCAGACACTGCAGTCGTCATCGATCTTCCAGGTGCACATTCGATCCGCCTCGCACTGGCATTAGCCTGGTGCGGCTACCGTCCAGTGCCAATCATAAATGCGTCCCCAGGGCCAACGGGGTTGCAATTAGGTTTGCTCTCTGAGCCTGCCCCGTCAAGGCCGTCTGCCGTTGTTGTGCTCGACATGAGTTCCTTGGTGAGAGAGATTTGCGAAGGCACACCGCGGATGCGAGCGCTGACCATCACACCTGATGCGCCGCCAGCTTTCGTTCTGGACTCTTTGCGCTTGAAAGGCACGAATCCGCTCCGCGAGGACATGTTCGATAACCGGTGGATGGTGTTCCCGCAGGATTTCCCGTCAGCGAAATTCCTCGCCGAACAGAAGATCAAGCATGTGACGGTTGTGCAGGCCGAGAAAACGCGGCCTCAGGAGGATCTTTCTCATGTCCTGCTGCGCTGGCAGGAAGCAGGTATCGAGATCCTGACAAAAGCCAGCGGGGACACAAGTCTTCCGTCAAGAATCACCGTGTCAAGACCTTCGCGATTCAAGGCATCGTGGTACCGAGCTCTCGCGATAATGGGCTTGAGACGAAGCAGCGTGGGTGGTTTCGGCTCCTTCATTCCCGAGACTTCTGCTGCGGGCTAAGGCCGCCGCAGTTATGGACTACGGGTTTGCAATCTGGGCCCAATCAATTCCAAAGCGACCCAGATATTTCCTCAAACGGTCGGCGTCATTGGCGCTGGTCTTCTTCGCGCGTGAGGCGCCGAATAATCTGCGCCCTGCGTCTGACAAAGTGCGTGATTCCTGACAAATCTGAATGACCTGAGCTAGTTGTGCTTGATCAAATAGATCGATCTCCGCGAGTTGATCGCTGCTCAAAAGCCGAGCCAGAATCTCCTCGGATGCGTTCGCTTCAAGTGACACCCATGAAGCAATCAAACGTGTGGTCTCCTCTTGCACGATCTCTGTGGAAATTCGGCCGCCTTGCGCGAGCGTCGCCATGCGAACGACTGCTGCGTTCAGGTCCCGAAAGTTCCTGGCCCAGGAAGAAGCCGGCGAGAGCGCGAACTGCAAGAATTTCTCACGAGCCTCTTTGCTGAAGGTGACATGGTGGCTAGTCCGAGTCTCGAATTGCTCCAGCTCGAACTGCAGGTTCGGTTCGATGTCTTCCGGACGAGAGCGTAGCCCTGGCAAGGAGAATGTCCAGAGATTAATGCGGGCCAGTAAGTCTTCCCGGAATCGCCCTTTCCGGACGGCCGCGAATAGGTCCTGGTTGGTTCCCGCGATGAGTTGGAAATCGCTATAAGCCTCACGATCCGAACCGAGAGGCAAGAAAGTCTTTTCTTCGAGCGCACGCAGCAGCATAGCCTGTTCGTCGACACCAAGTTCACCGATCTCGTCCAGAAAGAGCACACCCTTATCGGCTACTCGCAAAACTCCTGCCCGGTCCCGCAGGGCTCCGGTAAAGGCACCTTTGACATGACCAAACAATGTAGACATCGCAGCGTCACCACGCAGGGTTGCGCAGTTGACGTCGACAAAGTCTCCAGTCACCGTGTGGCGAAGCTTCTTCAACTCGAAAATGCGGCGTGCGAGCTTGGATTTGCCGGCTCCGGTGGGCCCCATCAAAAGGAGTGGATCGCGCGTGGCGATGGCCACTTGTTCGATACGGTCAATCAGCTGGTTGAATGCCGGATTACGCGTATCGATACCGCCCTTCAGGTACGAGACGGCATAACTCTGTTCCTGACGAAAGCGAGACGCGATGCGATCGTACTTGGAAAGATCGAGATCTATGACCTTAATCTGTCCGGGAGCCCCGCGGTCGCGCTCGGGAGAGGCTTGTAGCAATCTGCCTGGCAAGTATCTTGATTCGGTAAGAAGGAAAAGGCAGATCTGGGCGACGTGCGTCCCTGTGGTGATATGGATCAGATACTCTTCCGCATCCGTATCGAAGGGATAGGAACGAGCAAATTTGAAAAGCGTCTCGTAGACCCGCTCAAAGTCCCAGGGGTCGCCAAATTCGATTTCGTTGAGGCGTACGGTTGTTTCCGGGGAGACGGCAGCAATATCCTTAACAAGAAGCTGGGCGAGCGGTTTGTCGCGGAGTCCATGAAGAAGTTCCAGTCGCTTGACCACAAAATCGGGCTGACGGCAGATGGCAACGGTGGGCCGCCAACTTTGCCAGCGGTCTTGGTTTCGTCCCGCGTCCAGAGTGGTCCCCAAAAATCCGAGGACGACATTGGCCTTCTCTCTCATATCCGTGAGTATACAAGCTTATCCTATAGGATTGTTCATCAACCTCTTGAATCCAGCGTATCGGACATAAGTATCTTATTTACAATCGCTTGACAGGAGTTGCTAAAAGGAAG
The DNA here is from genome assembly GCA_035279745.1 of Candidatus Acidiferrum sp. GTDB lineage: Bacteria > Acidobacteriota > Terriglobia > Acidiferrales > UBA7541 > Acidiferrum. Next base: position 113,573 of record DATEHE010000006.1, read on the forward strand.
CGGAGTTGCTCTATATCATTGTAGAACGATCGGGAGAGAGAGGTTTCGCGAGCGAATTGGGAGTCGCGAACCAGTTGAGGCGTCAGCGCAGGTCACTCTGACTGGCGCCTCTCCGTGATAGCAAACATTGAGCCTGGTAGAAGGAGGATGACATGGCGGACCCGACCTACAACGTAATCGTCCCGGAAAAGGGCGCACCCATCAAGGCGTGGACGAAGGGCGTGCAGCTCGAAGATCAGGCGCGTCAGCAGCTACTGAACGTGGCTCAGCTCCCTTTCATTTTCAAATGGGTTGCCGCAATGCCGGATGTGCACTGGGGCGTTGGCGCGACGGTGGGCAGCGTCATACCCACGAAAGGCGCCATCATTCCGGCGGCTGTCGGCGTAGATATTGGTTGCGGCATGATGGCCGTGCAGACCGACCTCAACGCACGCGATCTGCCCGATAACCTCCACGCAATTCGTACCGCCATCGAAAAAGCAGTTCCGCATGGACGTACCAACAACGGTGGCGCCGGCGACCTAGGCGCTTGGAACGCGATCCCGGGTCGCAACAACGAAGTCTGGCAGACGTTGAAGCCTCGCTACGATGCGATTCTCGAGAAACACCCCAAGCTGGACCGAGGGAACCACTCAAACCATCTGGGTACTTTAGGAACAGGAAATCACTTCATCGAAGTGTGCCTGGATGAAGCGGAAAACGTGTGGTTCATGCTGCACAGTGGTTCACGCGGTGTGGGCAATCGCATGGGGAGCTACTTCATTGAGGTTGCGCGCAAGGACATGCAGAAGTTTTTCATCAACTTGCCAGACAAGGATCTGGCTTATTTCTCAGAAGGAACCGAGCACTTCGATGATTACGTTGAAGCTGTCGAATGGGCGCAGGATTTTGCCCGTTGGAATCGTCACCTGATGATGGAGCAGATCGTCGGCGCAGTGCGCGAATCAGGTGAGGTCCGTCCTTTTGTTGCTGAGATGAAAGCCATCAATTGCCACCACAACTATGTGGCCCGTGAACGGCACTACGGCCAGAACATTCTGGTGACACGGAAAGGCGCGGTCCGTGCCCGCGAAGGCGATATGGGGATCATTCCCGGAAGCATGGGGGCGCGTTCCTTTATCGTCCGTGGTAAGGGCAACATGGAAAGCTTCATGAGCTGCAGCCACGGTGCGGGCCGTGCGATGTCTCGTGGCGAAGCCAAGCGCCGTTTTACGGTTGAGGACCACATGCGCATGACCGCCGGTGTTGAATGCCGGAAAGATGCGGACGTAATCGACGAAACTCCGGCAGCGTACAAGTCAATCGAATCCGTCATGGCTGCTCAGGCAGACTTAGTGGAAATCGTTCACACGTTGCGCCAGGTGGTGTGCGTGAAAGGATAGGCGGGATCCCTTGGGTAACCCGCATCAACGGAGCGAATGCATGATTCGCATAGACGGATCGACCGGCGAGGGCGGCGGACAGATGCTAAGGTCCGCCCTAAGCCTTTCACTAGCCACTGGAAAAGCATTCCGCATGGAGAATATCCGCGCTAAGCGGGAGAAGTCTGGACTCCTTCGCCAGCATCTCACCGCAGTTCTTGCTGCGTGCGAGGTCGGCAGTGCTCAGGTCGAAGGCGCAACTCTGGGTTCAAAGACTCTCACGTTCATTCCGGGATCTGTCCGATCTGGAAGCTATCACTTTGCGGTCGGAACTGCTGGCAGCAGCACACTAGTGTTCCAAACCATTCTTCCTGCGCTGATGACAGCGTCCGGACACAGCGAGGTCACAATCGAAGGCGGCACTCACAACATGCAAGCGCCGCCTTTGGATTTTCTTCAGAAGGTGTTTTTGCCGGTGATTAATCGGCTCGGTCCGAAAATCGAGATTCGTCTCGAGAAATACGGTTTCTATCCTGCCGGTGGTGGTCGCTTTACGGCTACGATTGAACCGTGCGACTGCCTTTCCCCGATTCAACTGTTGGAGAGGGGAGACATCGAACAACGTGGTGCAGTGGCGATTGTGGCGAATCTGCCTCGTACTATCGCTCAGCGCGAGGTCGATACGGTCGCGAAACTACTGAACTGGGATGGGGAGTCTACTCAAATTGTCGAGACCAGGAACTCGGTGGGCCCAGGGAATATCGTTCTAATCGAACTCACAAGCAGCAATGTAACCGAAGTGTTCTGTGGTTTTGGGCGTATCGGCGCAAGTGCCGAGAGCGTAGCGTCCGAAGCCGCCGATGCTGCTCGCTCCTATCTTGTGTCAGGAGCAGTCGCGGGAGAGCATCTTACCGACCAACTCCTGCTTCCATTCGCGCTGGCTGGTGGCGGAGCCTTCACTGCCGAAAAACTGAATCTCCACTCCAGGACAAACATGGAGATCATTCGCCGTTTTCTACCTGTGGATTTCGTGACTAGCCGAGAAGGGGCGCTTACGAGGGTTGCAATCGGGACTTAAAAACAGATGTGGAATATGAAGCCCGGGCGGACATTCAGGTTCGAATCGGCCATGTGGTTTACCTTAAGCCACTCTTTGACGGACGCGAAAATAGTTTTAATACTCTGAATCTTCACTTGGAGTAGCTCAGGGGTAGAGCAGCCGGCTCTGGACCGGCGGGGCGCAGGTTCGAATCCTGCCTCCAAGGCCAACTTTGCTGAGGCTATTATGCGGGAGAGTGACGATACAAACCAAAAGCTGCAGGTCAACCCCGGATATGTCGTCGACCAACTTCTTCGGGCAATTTCGAGCTCGGCGACTCATCCGGACCCTTCGGCCCGCCAGCGCGCGCTTGAACGCGTAAAACGGTGGAAGGAGGTCTTCCGAGGAATGTTTGACGGAACGATCTCAATCGATTCGCGCAACCCTGTTAGAGGAATCCCTGCGTGGGTCACTCTAGACGTTGCGCACGGAGGGTTCGCAGTCGGAAGCCTCGCCGCAGGCGGATCTCTTCAAACCCATGAAACTGACTTGCTGTCGCGATTAAGCCACAGCCCCGTTGGCCGCGAAAGAGCGACGCTGAATCTTTATTACATCAGTGAATCAGGGCGACGTGAACTCTGTCAGATGCTCCGAACAGGAAGCTACAAGATCACAGTTCCAGAGGAAGCGGCGCTGTTGGTGGTGGCTTGGCTTATTGATCACAAAATGGATGAGCGTGCATACGAACTTCTAGATTTGATTGTTCCCTTCTTCGATCGAGTTCGATTTTATCCAGTACCCGATGCTCCTGCGATTGTCGCCGATAATTCGGTGAGGCGAAATACGGTCGCCGAGGTCGGCGAATCACTACGACAACGTGGCACGCAAGTTCAGGTGGCTCGAATGCGGGAAGCTTTGAGGATTTGGCTTCCTATGTATGACCAGGCGGTAGCCTTGTTTCTCGAAACGGTTGAGGATCAATGGCCCTGCCGAAAGTATCCAAACGAATGGCGAACCAGGGCTCAATCCCTTTTGAACGAGTATCAAAGCGCTCGAAAGGTCCACAGACTGTGTGGCAAACCAGATCGTCCCACAGAAAATTTTGCGAGATTACGGTCCTACATGAAGACCTGCGTCGAGAACCCTTCCAGGTTGTCGGGGCGGGATGTCGGCATGCTGCGGTCGATTCTAACATCCTACTTAAGACGCTATGGCGCTCCCGGGTCGGAAAAACTACTACGATGTCGCACTGCACAGTCACTAATTGTGGCTCTCCCGACTCATGATGAATTGAACCAAGTCCTTTGTAGTCGGCTGGCGAGATTCCCCAAGGATGCCGGCGTCCAGGACTTAACGGTCGTTGCTTCACCAGTGTCAATGGAAGAGTCGGCTCTATTCCACGTTCCACCAAACTCGGTTCTGCCGCAGAGTCTCTTGCTGAAGGCTCAGAGGTGCTGGGAAGCTTCGATCGAAGAGCTATTGCGCGCAAAAGTCATCCCATCCGGCGAGGTGCTTGCTCAGGTCCTTCCACAATTCACATCACAGGTCCAAGGGGCTGATATTCCGGATGCGGATCTTCGTCGACTATATCGTGCGTTGTATTCTGCATTTCGGCGTCGTCGATCACTTTTGCTTTTGAACCTGGAACATCAAGTTAGACTTGAAGAGCTGCCGTGGGCTTCCGCGGTCGACAGTGTCAGGCGGGAAACTCCTGATAGAAAGGGCCGGGGCCGTCAAACGCTCCAACAACTTGGCACCTTGGCGATTATCTCTTTCCCCGAGAGCATCTTCCCCAATAAGTTGCTTCAGGAATTTACGGCCCTCTGCACGTCCGCGGGGATTCCTATCCCGATCGTAGATGAACTGGCAGCAGACATCTTTGTTGGCGAATTCTCAGTGAAATTCCTTCAAGCAGCGAAAATCGCCGCTCGCTTGCTCCAGCATTCTTTGTATGAACGCTACTTCGGATTGTCTTATGAGCGGGTTTTACGCATAGCCGATCCCCCTGAGAGCCCCGGGGCTCGGGTTTCGCCAGAATTCGCTAGGCTTTGTGAGGAGCTCGCGGGGACGAATGACAAGGGCCGGTCTGTGGCCCGAAACGGAAAGATAATCGAGCAAGCCCAGATCATCACCACGCATAACTTGGCACCATTATTTTCCATTCTTGACTTGCGAGGCATCCTGGGCGGTCGCCTCCGAACTTTATCGCAACGGTGTTTTTCTTGGATTTGCCGCCGTCTTGCCATTAAAACATCCTCGTGGAAAGCCAGTCTCCGGGTGATCAAAAAGAGCGCCTATGCGTGGAGACAAATGGTGTTTTTTCTGTCCTTCATTCCGGAAGATGAACTGTCCTTGTTTCTTACCTGGTCACGGCAACATCTGGAAGCGCAGACAGGCACGATCCAAGAGAAACTACTTCCTGCGCTTCGAGGTCTTGAACTGGTTGCGAGCGGCGGAGTGTTGGACTCAAATGGAATGGGCGGAAAAAATGGCGAGGCACGCAGACTCTTGGGCTGGACTACTGAAAGCCACTGGGTCATGGTGCAAGAACAAAGGCCCTGAACCCAAGCCGTGAAACCCGATTGCCTTTATCCCAATTTATCCCAATACCCTGCCAACCGTGCCCAAACCCTCCGGAGCGAGCCGAACGGCGTCTTTAGTTTTCAGCAACTTACCAGCGAGCCAGAGCGCAATCACCCGTTTGCTAAACCGTTGTACGAGCTAAAACTTGTACCGGGGGTTCGAATCCCCCCCTCTCCGCCAGAATTTCCTATCGGAATTCCCCAGTCGAGGGCGCACACCTTTTCCAAGCTTCGCCACAACTCTAATTTCCGGGCGAGCGCTCAACATGCCCATTACGGTTGAGTTATCGGCGGCGGCGCCACCACCGGATGGCCAGGCGGAAGCTTCTGGCCAGATCCCGCTGACGGCGTGGCGCCATTGATCTTGTCCAGCGTATCGAACACCGAAGATCCGCCAGCGCCGTTGCCCATCGCCGGCGCGCCGCTTCCATTTAGCGGCGGATGGCTGAAATTGCTGCCGTTCGGCGTGGACTCGCAAGGTGGCCATACCCATATATTGCATGCAGGCGATGGCTGCACCCATGAAAACGCTGGCCGCAGCGGCCCGGCGTATGCCCATGCTCTCGCGGCTAGCCACAAAAAGAGCGGCCGCGGAAGCGGCGATGGCGGCAAGCAGGGAGAAAAACACTGTCGGCCAGTCGTACTCGACCGGAACCGGAAGACGAAAAGCGAGCATACCGACGTAGTGCATCGACCAGACGCCGATCCCCATGGCCGTGGCTCCGCTGGCGAGCCGCAAGCTTCGGGCGCCGCAGCGGGTCGAGGAGACACGCTCGGCAAGGTTCAGAGCCGCATACGAAGCGAATACGGCGATGAGGACGGAAAGAGCGACGAGCGGGTAATCGTAGCTTCCGGTTATGACGGGCAGATTCGAAACCAAGGGTCCACTCCTGCAAAAAATGGGAAGTATAAGTGGCCGCGCTTTAACGACCGACGCGAGAGAACGCCGGGAGAGAAAAGTATGTGCAAAAACTCGGAGGCCAGCCATCGAAAGAACCCACCGGGGCGGCTGCCGGGAGGGGAGACTGCTAAGACCGTGGTCGCACAGCGGGGCAACAAGTCAAGCAGTTGGAACGGTCAAGGTTGCATGGCTGCGCCAATGTCATGTCCGCAAAAGTCGGGATAAAGAAGGCACAGATCGATCGCATGGCGCTGGCATTCGAGCATCATGACTTGCAGGCGGCGGTTCAACCCTTGGCATCCACGATTCAGGCGGCGAGCGCCCCATCGTGCAGGTGCCGTAACACCTTCCGATTGAGGCTGCCGTAAGCGGTCGTGAAACTTCGTCCCGCTTACAGTCGTTGTTCGGGGCGGGCCACTCCGTAACTACCGGCCACGTGCAATCACTAGCGTGAGGTCGTCTCCTTGTTCGCACACTCTGAATTGTTCCACCGCGTTTTCCACCTCCTGCAATATTTGCGCTACTGCAAAGTCCCGGTTCTTGCGCAGTACCTCGAGGAGCAGCTCTTCGCCGAATTCTTGCTGATTTTCGCCGAGGGTCTCCGTCACGCCGTCGGTATACATGCCCAGCACATCTCCGATTTCCAACCGGACAGTTTCTACCGAGCAGTCCCAATCCGAAAACAGCCCCAGGACCATGGCCGTAGCGCTTAGCCTCTCAAAAGCGCCTCCTTTGTGGAGCAGCACGGGAGGGTTATGCCCGCAATTGATATACTGCAGGGTTCGCGTCGCGTCGCTGTACCGCCCAAAAAACAGGCTCACATATCGTTGGACCCCGCTGTGCTTACAAAAATGGCTGTTCAGCGAAGTGAGCAATCGGGGGAGGTCATTCGCGCCGGCGCCGCACTGACTGCGCAGGCTTCCTTGCAAACTGGCCATCAGCAGTGCCGCGGGAACTCCCTTCCCTGAAACATCCGCAAGCACGAACCCGACTTCTCCCGGAGCCAGATTGGGGAAATCGTAATAATCCCCTCCCACCATACGAGCCTGGATACAGTGTCCGTCGTATTCGAGAGTCCTTAAAGGCGGTTTCTCCTGCGGCAGCAAACCGCGCTGAACCGTGCGAGCGCGGTCCATCAAAGCGTCTTCCTCCATCTGGCCCTGGTTCAATCTCCATATGTCCGCGTTTGCCGAAATGCATTCCAGACCCGCTTGGCCTGCGGTAGCGCCGCCTGGCGCCCCGACCCAGACCACGCGAAAAGGTGCGCTGCGATTTCCGCATTCGACCTTCAGAACTTCACCCAGTTCGAGCGGTTCTTCCGTGCGGGCAAGACGCGCTCCCGAGTTGGAAATATCCAGAGTATGGACGGACTGCACTTTCGGGCCCGCGGCCGTTCTGTACAGTCGTACCGGCAGCTCGATCCGGATTCGCTCTTCTTTTCGCTGTTCGTAGCACTTCAGAGCCGAAGCGATCGCTTCCGCCAGGACCGCTTCATCGCAGGGTTTCATAAGCAAACGGAAGATGCCGCCTTCGTTGACCGCCGCTACTGCGCCGCCAAGATCGACGTGGCCCGTCAACAACAGCCGGATCGTGTTCGGGGCCAGTTGGCGCGCGCGCTTGAGGAATTGAGCTCCGTTCATGCTGGGCATCTGCATGTCGGAAATAACGACCGCGAATGGGCCATAATTGCGGAGCACCGCCAAGCCGTCCTCACCACCGGCAGCGGTCAGGATGTCGAATCTTTCTTTCAGGACTTGCTTGTACAGGCCCAGAACAGCCGGTTCATCGTCTACGAGCAGGATCTTCTGATTCACGAGACGGCCTTTCGACTTCCTTCTCCTCAAGACGGCGGTTTAGTGATTCTCTCGGGCACCGACGGCGCGAATGGCACCGGCACACTCATGAAACTCAATTCAGACAAAGCGATCGAAGCTCAGAGTGCTTCGCTCCCTGCTCTAACATGGGCCCTCGCTTGGTCTCTTATCGTAATTCCCATCCAGTGGGCCTGGATTTGCTGTTCGAGTCGGTGGAATCTCCAGGGCAGATAGCGCGTGATGGTCGGTTTCTCTTGCGCGCTTGGCGAGCACTTCCCGAATTTTTCGCTCTAGCGCTTTAGGGCGATGAGGTTTTTGAAGGAAAGCAACAGCCGGATCAAGAACTCCTTGCCGAACAATCGCGTCGTTCGCGTAGCCGGAAGTGAAGATTACCTTTACCTCCGGACGGAGCGCGGTAATCCGCCGGGTCACCCGTTCCTTGCCCATTGCCGCCGTTTGCGCTTGCGATTCTTTCGTTTGGGCAGACTGGTACCCCTGAAGGGAAGAACCCGGTGGCCCGGTCAAGAGCATTTCGGCGGTTCCACCGATTAGTTCTTCGCGGTTGTAGCCAAACATGCGCAGCGCCTTCGTGTTTGCGTCAATGTGCTTTCCCCATTCATCGGCAAGCAAAATGCCGACAGGCGCCGTTTCCGAACGAAGGCGGTAACGCTTTTCGGAAAGCTGGAGGGCTTGTTGCGCGCGAGAGTGCTGCCTTATCTCGGCAAGCAGCTCGCCGGACAACCTGCACCGCTCGATGGCAAATCGAAGAGTTCTTCTCAATTGTCCGCTGGTTACTTGGCCTTTAACGAGGCGGGCGTCGAGCGCATTGGCCTCGATCAACAGAATATGAATCTTTTCGTCCAAGTTTTCTCGCTTCTTTCTTAGCAGGGCCCAGAATCGTCATACTCGCCCATTTCTGCATACGCGGCCGGCCCCAAAAGGGCCAGTCACACCCCCGGGGAAGAGCAGGGCAACCAAGGAGCCAAAGAAGACACTCGTAAGATGCTGAAAGGAAAACGCATCCAAGCGAAGCCAACAGCCTAGGATGTCCCGAATTGGAACACTAAGCTCATTTTGCACTTTCTTCCTGCCGCTAGTAGCCGAACAGATCCTCGGATTCAGGAAACTCCTTTGGGCTTTCATGCCGGAGCCTCTGCGCTGGCAAGAGGACGTTGCCTGGGTTATGTGGCTAATCGGCTTCCCCTTGCTTTGGCGGCGCTGAGACTTTCCACGCTTCATCTCCGCCACTGTCGGCCACGAGACCTGCTTGAGCAACTTTCGCACCGCTGCGAGCGATGCCTGATCTGGTGCGAGCGCCTCAATTCTTTCAAAGGTCAGTGCCATCGGCCCTTTGGTAGAGCAGTCGTTTCACGCTGCCAAACATTGTCCAACCACGAGCTGCGGAACTCTTGTTCTGACCGGACGACAGACCAGAGGCAATCTCACAGCTCTTCGATACAGTGCTTTCGGACCGTCGTATTACAATCAGGCTAGTATCTGAATTCGATGCAAAGTGGCGTACGTGATGTGCTACTAATTTTGGCCAAATTGAGCGCCTTGGAATACCGCATAAAGACTCGCGATTCTCTGAAATCAAACATCCGGGTTGAAAACAAGAGACATACCAACGCTGTCCAACCCGTCGCCTCCCAATCACGAATTTGGGCTACAACCCCTCTTCTCCGCCAGAATTTCCTATCTGAATTCCCCAGTCGAGGGCGCACACCTTTTCCAAGCTTCGCCACAACTCTAATTTCCGGGCGGGCGCTCAACATGCCCATTACGGCTGAGTTTTCGGCGGCGGCGCCACCACTGGATGGCCAGGCGGAAGCTTCTGGCCCGTGCCGGAAGAAGGCGTGGCGCCATTAATCTTGTCCAGCGTATCGAACACCGACGATCCGCCAGCGCCGTTGCCCATCGCCGGCGTGCCGCCGCTCCCATTTAGCGGCGGATGGCTGAAATTGCTGCCGTTCGGCGTGGATTCGACCACATGCCAATCTCCATTCTGCTTCTCGAGCGCGTAGGTCAGCTCCATCGTTCCGCCGCCGGTCTTGGCGCGAAATTCCACTTGCGCCGTAGCGTGATCCCCGTTGTACGTAACCTGTTTCAGCGAAGTATCGAAAGCATCCAGCTTCAGGCCGGAGCGTTGCACCAGGTGCGCCTGAATCGCCTGCGCGATGGGAGCATCTGGCCCGCTCGCGTTCATTGCGGATGAAGCCCCGCTCGCTCCGGAATCCTTGGCCGAACGGCAGCCGCCAATCGCAAATGCCGTGCCGATCAAAAAAATCAGAATTCTCCGTCTCATGTTTTCCTTACCCTCTAAAATATACGAAACATATTTCGCCGCCGAGTCGCGCAAGCGTACCTGGTCAACATAACTACCAAAATCAATGCATCGTTACGCGTAACTCGCGCTGGCCCCGCGATTCTTTTCGCCGCGCTCTTTTTCGATTTTCTCAAAGTATCCGCTCGAGCGAAACGCCTCTAAAGGATCATCCGCAAGGCCGCGCGCGCGTCTCCATTCGCGAACCGCGGGACGCACATCTTCCCAAAACGCGCCGCGCAACACTTCCTCCGCCTCAACCGGCGCGCATTTCTGCTGAAGCGTCGCCAGTCGCGCATGGTCCACCAGCGCCGCTCGCGCGTAAAGCTCCTGCGCGACGCAAACCGTTTGCAGCATGGCCTCCATCTTCCCCTTTAGATTATGGCTTTGGTCCACCATGTAGGCGATGTCCGCGGTTGTGTTTGTTTCCCATTCGAACATGCAGATCTCATGGAAAATGCGGAAAATCTGATAAGGGTCAATCGAGCCGAGCGTCAAATCATCGTCGGCGTAGCGCCGGTCGTTGAAATGAAATCCGCCAATCATTCCGCGATGCAGCAGCCAGGCGACAATCTGCTCGATATTCTGCGATGGATAATGATGGCCGGTGTCCACGAGAACGAACGCTTGCGGCCCCGCTTCCTTCGCCAGCAGATAGGCCATGCCCCAATCGGCGATGTCCGTGTGATAAAACGCCGGTTCGAAGGGCTTGTATTCGAGCAGCAGCCGCTGCTCCGGCTTCAAAGCCTGATGAATTTTCCTGAGCCCTTCCTCGAAATAACCGATGCGCTTGCGAATGTTCTGTGTCCCTGGATAATTCGAGCCATCAGCAAACCATGGCGCGACATCTCGCGAGCCCAGCTCCTCCGCGACGCCCACGCAATCCAAAATGTGCCGCATCGCCATTTCACGAATCGTCACGTCCGGATTGCCGAGCGAGCCGTACTTGTATTCTTGATTCTGAAAAATATTGGGATTGATCGAACCGGCCCGCACGCCAAACTTTTTCTCAAGCTTTCGAATTTCCGCGGCGTCGCGCAGCCCATTCGGCAAATCCCATTGAACGTGGAGAGCCAGTGTTGGGCATGCTCCCGTTATCGCGTGCACTTGCCCCGCGTCGCTGAATTTCTCCTCGATGGTCGTCGCCGCGCCCGCCTGCATAAACTTCCCGAAGCGCGTTCCCGTGTTCGCAAATCCCCAGGAGGGAAGCTCGATCTTGAAGCGATCGAGAGCTTGGGCCACTCGTTCGACCAACTTATCCCTCATGCCCGGATCTCCTGTTCGCCGAAACTCTTCCCGCTGGCGCGACAAAACTAGCGGACTTCATCGGCCTCGTTCGCCGTCAGAGCAACGGCCGAAAGCCGCTCCGCCCATTTTGCCGCTGACTCCGCGGTTACGCCTTTTCTCGGCTTGAAATCTCGTTCTCCAGCCGCCAGCTGCACGGCGAAATTTCCGATGGTCGTGCTCTCCGGCGAAGCGCAAATCACTTCGAGGCCAGAGCGCTCCTCCGTCAACCGGTTCAACAACTCATTCTTGCTTCCACCACCAGCAATATACACGCGCCGCAGCGTCTCTCCGGTGATTTTGCCGATCCAGCTGAGCACTTCGGCGTAGCGCGCCGCCATGCTGTGCAGAATCGTGTTTGCAATCGCTGGAGCCGAAGTCGCGTCGCGTGCGAACGGCCGCCGCCCCTGCTGTTCAAGCTGCGCATTGATCTTTCCGATCGCATCGCCGGGAATCATCAGCGGCGGCGCGTCTATGTCAAGAAGAGCCTCTGGGGCGGGCACACTCCGGCACTGTGCAAGTAATTCGGCAAGAGGCCAATTCGCGCCGAGCGCACGCCACTCTTCCATGCATTGCTGCAAAATCCACATTCCGTTCACGTTTTTCAAAAAGCAGATTCTGTTACCCACTCCTCCCAAATTTGTAAAATTCTTCTCGCGCGCCTCTGCGCTCACGCACGGAGAATCAAGCACCGTTCCCACCAGCGACCATGTCCCTGAACTGATGAAGGCCCAGTCGTCTCCGCGTGCCGGGATTCCCGCAATCGCCGACGCCGTATCGTGGCAAGCGGGAGCGATCACTCTGGTTTCCTCAAATCCTTCCAATCCTAATCGCTCTGCTTGCACGGCTCCCAGCACGGTTCCGCTCGGCACAATTTCTGGCGCCGCTTCGCGATCGAGTTTCAGCTCCCGAAAAACTTCATCGCACCATGTGTGCGTACCAAGAGCCACAAGCCCCGTGTGCGTTGCGTTTGTATACTCGCTCACTCTTCGCCCGCTCAAGCGGTAGCTGATGTATTCCGGCAGATTCATCCACGGCAAATGCATATCGAATCCCGCCAGTTTGTCCGCGTACAGTTGATAGAGCGTATTCAATCGCAAAATCTGAATTCCCGTCAGCGCATACAGCCGCGAAGGCGGAAGTTTCGCGTGCACCTCGCTTTCGGCTCTTTCCGTCCGGGCATCTCGATAGCAATATGGCGCCGCGACCGGCTTTCCGCACGCATCCACCCGAACATAATCCACAGCCCATCCATCCACACCGAAGGACGCAATTCCTTCCGGCGCGCGCGCTGCGCAAGCTTTCAACCCTGCGATCACTCCCGCGACGATCGCTTCCAGGTTCCACCGCAACCCGCCGTCCATCATCACTGGCGCATTCGCAAAGCGGTGCACCACCTCGATCGCCGCTTCGTCTCCGTGCCAGCGCAACAGCGACACGCGGCAACTCTGCGCGCCCAAATCGACCGCCACAAGCGCCTTCCGTCTATCCGCAACGTTCGTCATTATTTTTGTGGGTACACTGTGCGACACGCAGCCATGCAAGTTTCGCCGCTAGCGCAAAAACGCTTCCGTCAATCCGCCATCCACGGGGATCAGGTGGCCAGTCGTGCAGCGCGCCTGCGGCCCGGCAAGAAACAGAATTGCCGCCGCGCAATCCTGCGGATCAATCGGCTGATGTGTCAGCGTCCGCTTGGCATAAAATTCCGCGAGCAACGACCGCAGCTCGTCGTCCGTCGCCGTTCCTTCAAACGCAATCGCGTATTTTTTCAGCGATGCAATCACGCGCTCGCGTGGAAACATCGTCGAGCCTTTCACCACCGTCGCCGGGCTGATCCCGTTCACGCGCACTTTCGGCGCCAGCGCGATCGCAAACTCCCGCACGAGGTGATTCACCGCCGCCTTGCTCGCGTCGTACGCCTCGCTTCCCCGCTTCGGCACCACGGCGTTTGCCGAGCTCACCAGCACGACGCTCGCCGGCAAATCCTGCTCTTGCAAAATCTTCGACGCCGCTTCCAGCAGCCGGTGATTCGCCGTCACGTTTACGTCCAGCGTCAATCCCCACTGTGCATCGTCAATTCGCCCGTCCGCCGACGACGGAAAAATCGCCGCCGTGTTCACCAGAATGTCCACGCCGCCAAACGCGGCCACCGCCTCGCGCAGCGCGGCTTCGATCGATTCCCGCCTGCGAATGTCTACCTCAACCGCCAGCGTGCTCTCTTTTCCTGAGATGGCTTGCGCTTCCTTCGCCACGCTTTGCGCCGATTCCACATTCTTATCCGCGACGACCACGTGCGCTCCCCGCTGTGCCGCGAGCAGCGCCGTTTCTCGTCCAACTCCGCTCGCGCCGCCCACAACAACGCAAATCTGCCGGCTCAACTCTTTCTCCGCCGGTTGCCGCTGAATCTTCGCCTCCTCCAATTTCCAGTACTCGATCCGGAACGCCTCCGAAGGCGGCAGCGCCACATAATTTGAATGCACGTGAAACGCTTCCGTCTTTGCCGCCGGTCCCGCTTGCGGCAGCACTCTGGGCGTTTTACCGGCGTCCAGCGCCGTCGCTCCTTCCATCACGTGAATCGCGTTCGTATAGAACTCGCTCGTGATCCGCGCTTCGGTCTTGTTTTTTCCGAAGCTGAACATCCCGATTCCCGGCACCAGCACCACGGTCGGATTTGTATCCCGCATCTTCGGCGAATTCGTCTGCGCAAACGCTTTGTAATACTCCGCATACTCCTCGCGATATTTTTTCAGCGCCGCGTCTATCGCTTCGCGCAATCCTGCGAGGTTTTCTCGCGGCTCCCATTCCACGAAGAGCGGCCGGATTTTCGTGCGGATAAAATGATCAGGGCAACTCGTTCCCAGATGCGCCAGCGCTTTCGCGTCCTTGGAATTCACAAACTGCAAAACTTTCGGCAAGCAATTGAAGTTTCCAATCAATCTTTTCGATTGTGAGACTCGCCCGCGCACAAACGGACAAATCGCCGTCGCCAGCTCCGCATTCTTCGCAAGCGTCTCCGCCCGCGTTCCGCCGAAAATCGTTTTGCTTTTCCTCTCCACGTGCTCCGAAACAAATTGCCCCAGATAATCGATGATCGTGATCGTGTTTGTGTAGCACTCCCGCTGCGTTTCTCCCCACGTGAACAGCCCATGCCCGCCGAGCACGATCCCGTCGCAATCCCGCGTCCCGCTCACTGCCTTCTTCAGCATCATCCCCAGCTCGAATCCCGGCCGCTGCCAAGGCAACCAGATCAGCCGGTGCCCGTACGCGCGGTTGAACTCCTCCATCTTCTCGAATCCGTTCGCCGCCGCGGCCAGCGCGATTCCCCAATCCGGGTGCAGATGGTCCACGTGCGCGAACGGCAAGAACGCGTGCAGCGGCGTGTCAATCGAAGCCGCCACTGCGTTTCTTCCGAACGTGCACAGCGGATACATCTCCACCATCTCGTCCTCCGCGTTCACTCCGCGGTACCGCTTCTCCAAAGCGTGCAGCTTGTCCAAATACAACGTCGCAAATCCACCGCGCTGAATGCTTCCAATATCTCCGCCGCTTCCCTTGATCCACAGCACCTTTTGCGGCGAGCCATCCAACGGGTCCGCTTCCACAAGTTTCGAACTGGTGTTCCCTCCGCCGAAATTCGTAATCCGCAGGTCCGAGCCCAGCAAATTGGACCGGTATCGCAGCAGCTCCGCATCATCCATCCCGCGCGTCGCGCTCTCGTCCCAACGATCTTCCAGGTATCTCAATTTTTCTTGGGTCTTCATCGAAACTCTCTGCGTGTCTCGCGCCGCTCCGTGTTTTTCGCGCCTCGGTGCACCGCTCGAAAAAGCCTCGAAACCATACTGCAACCTCGCCTCCCTCGCAATCTCTCTATCATCCCACCGCCGCTCGCTTTTGTGTTGACCCTTCGCCGCTTCCTATCTAAAGTCGCTCCCCGTATTTGCTCGCTGCTTTTGTTTTGCCGCGCGGCGATTCGCTCCAGCCTCCGCGCGTTTTGGAAAGGTTTCTCTTGGTTCCTAATCCCTGGCTCGGCGTTTTCTTTCATTGGCTCGGTGGCCTCGCCTCTGGCAGCTTTTACGTTCCGTTTCGCCGCGTCAAAGTCTGGGCCTGGGAAACCTATTGGCTCGTCGGCGGATTCTTCAGTTGGATCATCGTTCCCTGGATTCTCGCCGGCTGGATGACCCACGATCTCCTCCGCGTTCTTCACGAAGCTCCCACGCAAAGTCTTTTCTGGTCCTACACGTTCGGCCTGCTCTGGGGCTTCGGCGGACTCACCTTTGGCCTCACCATGCGCTATCTCGGCATGTCGCTCGGCATGGCCGTCGCTCTCGGTTACACCGCCGCGTTCGGCACGCTTGTCCCTCCCATTTTTCGCGGCCAGTTCGTCCCGGTAGTTCTTAGCACGACTTCCGGCCGTGTCATTCTCGTCGGCGTTGGAATTTGTCTTCTCGGCATTCTCGTCGCCGGCATGGCCGGAGTCTCCAAGGAACACGAGATGTCCGATCAGCAGAAGCGCGCCTCGATCGAGGAATTCGACCTGAAAAAAGGCCTGGCCGTGGCCACTTTTTCCGGCATCATGAGCGCCTGCTTCGCGTATGGCCTCGCCGCCGGCGATCCCATCAAAGCCATCACGCTTCGCCACGGAACTCCTGTTCTTTGGCAGGGCCTTCCTGTTCTCGTCGTTGTTCTTCTCGGCGGCTTCACCACCAATTTTGTCTGGTGCGTTATTCTCAACGTCCGCAATCGCACTGGCTCGCAATATTTTTCTTCGCGCGCTCGCGGCCCCGCGCTCTCTCCTCGCGAAGAGCCCATCCTCGAAAATGTGATTGACGCGCCTGCCGAGGAAATGGCCGCGCGTGCCCCGCAAAAATCTTCCGCCGCTGTGAAAGCTCCCATGCTCTCTAACTATTTCTTCTCCGCTCTTGCCGGAACCACCTGGTATTTCCAGTTTTTCTTTTACACCATGGGCGAAACGCAGATGGGCCGCTATAAATTCTCCAGTTGGACTCTCCACATGGCCAGCATCATTATTTTCAGCACGCTTTGGGGCATCGCCTTGAAGGAATGGAACGGCTCCAGTTTTCGCACCAAATGTCTCGTCGGCTTGGGCCTGCTCGTTCTCGTCTCCTCCACGATTGTCGTCGGCTACGGAAATTATCTGGCCACCGCCGCGCCTGCGTTAACATCTTCCGCGAGCCGTTAATCTTTTTGCTCCAAACTCAAGGAGGTCCTTATGCCGCGCGCCGCTTTTCGCTTGCGCATCAAAGCAGGCAAGGAAGCCGAATACGACCACGCGCACAAACACGTCTGGCCCGCGCTCCTTGCCAAGCTCAAGGAAGTCGGCATCTCGTACTATTCCATTTTCCGCCGCGACCAGGACCTTTTCTTGTTCATGCACGTCGAGGATTTCGAAGCCGCCTGGAGTGCTCTCGATCGCGATCCCGTCAACCTCCAATGGCAGCAGGAAATGTCCCGCCTCTTCGAACCCGTTCCCGGCCTCCAGCCCGGCGAACGCTTCGCCATCATGCACGAAGTCTTCTACCTCGAATAGCTTCTCGCTCGCAGGTGGCGCATTGCCTGCGCGCGGCTCCAAGCGTATATTTGCCTCCGACTTTCGGGCCGCAATTCATCCATTTCATTGATTCGTCGAACCTCAGTTTGTGGCAGAGGAGGAACTTTGGGGAAAATATTGGCGTGTTTGGCGTGCGCTCTTCTTCTGTTGGCAATCCCGCTGCCGGCGCAGGCTCCGGGCATGGCGGGAATCTATGCGCAGATTCGCGCGGAAGAAACCAACAACTCCAAAATCATGTGGATCATTCATGAAGTCGCGGACGTCCACGGGCCGCGCGTGACTGGAACTCCGAATTTGAAAGCCGCCGACGATTGGGCCGTCGAAACGATGAAGTCCTGGGGCCTCGTCAACACGCATCTCGAGCCCTGGACCTTCCAACCTCCCAGCGCCGCCGCTCCCGTGCCCGGCTGGGAAAATCTCGAGCTCTCCGCCGAAGCGGTCGCTCCGTTCCACGGTCCGCTGATGGTCGAGCCGCTGGCCTGGACTCCCGGCACCGACGGCGCCGTCACCGCGGACGTTGTGCGCATGGATCCGCCGGGCATGGAATTGCCGCGCGGCGGCTTCAATTTTTTTGGCGGCGCTCCTCCGCCGCCCGAACCGAAATGGGCCGCGCCCCCGATGCACAAGGCCAACACTCCCGAGCCCAAGCAGCCGACGCAAGCCGAACTCGATGCGTATCTCAATTCCGTGAAAAATAAAATTCGCGGCGCCATCGTTCTTGTCGGTCCTCACATCCAGGTGGAGGAGGACATGAATCCCTCCGCGATGCGCCGTCCGGAAGACGAATGGAAATCCCGCTTCGACGCGAAGAATCCGCGCCCGTTCCGTTTCCCCGAACGCCCGAAACTGCCCGAGGGCCAGTTGACGCGCGCGGAAGTTTCCCGCCAGGTGGATCAATTCCTGGTGGACAATGGCGCTTTGGTTCGCGTGAATGACGCTGGCCGCGCTCACGGCATCATCGTCGCCCAGCAAAATTCTACGTACGACTGGAGCCGCGCCGTTCCCACGCTCGTCATGCGCAACGAAGATTTCGGCCGCATCTGGCGCATCATGAATGACGGCACTCCCGTGAAGCTCCGCGTCAACATCCAGAACAAGGAATATCCCGAAGGCACCACCGCCTACAACGCCATCGGCGAAATCGAAGGCTCGGACAAGAAAGATGAAATCGTGATGCTCGGCGGGCACTACGATTCCTGGCACGACGCGACCGGCGCGACCGACAACGGCATCGGCGCTTCGATGATGCTGGAAGCGGTCCGCCTGCTCACCGCTCTGCACATCAAGCCGCGCCGCACGATTCGCATCGCGCTTTGGAGCGGCGAAGAAGAAGGCTTGCTCGGCTCGCTCGCTTACGTGAAGCAGCATTTCGGCAGCTTCGAAGAGCAAAAACCGGAGTACGCCAAACTCGACGCGTATTTCAACATTGACTCCGGCACGGGCAAGCCGCGAGGCGCGGGCGTTTTTGGTCCGGATGCCGCCGCCGACATGGTGCGCGATGCGATGATGCCGTTTGCCGATTGGGGTTTCATGGGAGTCATCAAATCGGACAGCCGCAGAACCGGCGGAACGGACAGCACTTCCTTCAACAACGCCGGGCTGCCGGGAATCGGGCTCGCCCAGGATCCATTTGATTACGGCTCCTTCACGCATCACACGAATCTCGATACGTACGAGCGCATCTACGAAGAAGATGTTCGCGAAGGCGCGGTCGAAATTGCCTCCGCCGTCTATGCGTTCGCGATGGCCGATGACATGGTGCCGCGCTTCAAGGATTCGGAGATGCCGAAGCCTGCGCCGGAGCCCGGTCCCGGATCGGAAGCGACGGCGGTCCGGCACGTGCCATCGAACTAGCTGCAGATTGCCGCTAAGCGAAAAGCAGGGAAGCGCTCCGAATTGCGGCGAGTGCTTCCGGTTTCTCCGAGGCGATTTTCTGAGCGGCGCGCGCGCTATTCGACGACACCGAATGTTGCGTGCAGCGATGCGTCTGAGTTGTCGCCCACCCAAACATCAAACGTGGATGGCTCCTGGACCCAACCTTCTTTCGCGGTGCTCCAGTAAGTCAATTCCTCGGGGCCGAGCTTGAAGTGCACCGTCTTTTTTTCGTGCGGCGCCAAAGTAATTCTCTCGAACCCTTTCAGTTCGCGCACCGGCCGCGACGTGCTGCCGAACCGTTGGTGAATGTAGAGCTGCGCGACTTCATCCGCTTTTAGGTCACCCGTGTTTTCCACGTCGACGTCCACATCGAGCGATTCGCCGGTCTTCATGCTCGATTTGCTGAGGCGCAGATTGCTGAACGTAAACGTCGAATAGCTCAACCCGTATCCAAACGGATAAAGCGGCGTGCTCTCCTCGTCCCAGTAGCGCTTGCCTTCGTTTTGCGGCGCTTGAGTGGTGTTGTGCGCGTAATAGATCGGAATTTGTCCCACGTCGCGCGGCCATGTAATCGGCAGCTTGCCTCCCGGCACGGCGTCACCGAAAAGCAAATTCGCCACGGCGTTTCCGCCCTGCGTCCCCGGATACCACACGTCCAAAATCGCGGGGATGTGTTCCGAAGCCCACTGGACATTGAGCGGCCGGCCATTCATGAGTACAAGCACAACGGGCTTGCCCGTCGCCGCCACGTCTTCCAGCAATTTTTCCTGGAGGCCCGGCAAATCGAGCGATTCGCGCGAAGCCCCTTCGCCGCTCATGTCTTGCGCTTCGCCGAGCGCGAGGATAGCGACATCCGAATTCCGGGCTAGCTCGACTGCCTTCGCCAGATGCTCTTTCGCTTCTTCGTCACTCCACAACGGCTGCTTTTGCCGGCGGAAAATCTGATCGAAAAAGGATGGAAATTTGCGGTGGATTTGCGCTCCTTGTTCGTAGCTGATTTCCGCCTGAGAGCCCATCTTGTTTTTCAAGCCCGCGAGAATCGTCACCGTTTCCGGCAGATCTTCCTGAAACACCCATGAGCCAAGCGTATCCACTTGCGAATCCGCGAGCGGCCCGATCACGGCGATTTTCTTGTACGCTGATTTTCCGAGAGGCAGCAAATGGTTTTCGTCCCGCAGGAGAACGGCGGTACGCTCGGCGGCCTCGCGCGAGGCGGTACGGTGCGCCGGTTCGGCAAGGATTTCTTTCGCGCGGCCCTCGTCCACATAGGAATGTTCAAAAAGTCCCATGCGGATTTTCATTTCCAGAATCGGAAGCACGGCGTCGTTGATCTGCTGCTCCGTGATTTCTTTTTGCTGGAAGGCAGTCGCGAGGCTCCTTGAATACGCCGTGTAGCCGATGGCCATTTCCATATTCACTCCGGCGCGGAAGGCATCGAGCCCTGCCTGATTAACGTCTTTCGCGAAGCCATGAGTTTCCAGACTACGCACCGAGTTGGCGTCGCTCACGACGAACCCCTTGAACTTCCATTGTTCGCGCAGGACGTCGTGCAACAGCCAGCGATTTCCGGTGGCGGGCACGTCGTTCAAATCCATGTAGGCGCTCATCGCCGAGCCGATTCCTGCCTTCACCGCGGCATGAAACGGGGCGAGGTAAACGTTATAAAGCAACGTCTTCGGGATGTACGATTCGTCGTAATCACGCCCGCCGATCGCCGCGCCGTAGCCCGCAAAATGTTTCATGCACGCGAGCAGATGATCGGGCGCGCCGATGTACGGTCCCTGGAAGCCGCGAACCTGCGCCGCGGCAATCGCGGAGCCGAGGTACGGGTCCTCGCCCGCACCTTCGACGATGCGGCCCCAGCGGGGATCGCGGGCGATATCGAGCATCGGCGCGAACGCCCAATCAATTCCGACGGAGCGCGCTTCCGCGGCTGCGATGGTTTGTTCTTTTACGACGGTTGCGGGATCCCAGGAAGCGGCATTCGCGAGCGGCACCGGAAAAATGGTGCGGAATCCGTGGATGACGTCGAATCCGAAAATCAGGGGAATGTGCAGGCGCGTGTGGTCCACGGCGAGATGCTGCAGGCGGTTAATTTCCGCGGGATTGGTGACGAAGAGCAGAGAGCCCACGTTGCCGCTTGCGACGGCGTCGTCAATATTTTTCGAAGCGGCGAAATCGAAAAGCTGGCTGAGCTGGCCGAGCTTTTCTTGCAGCGTCATCTGCTGGAGCAAAGCGTCCGCGCGATGCTGAACCGCGACGTCGCTGGGCGGAGCGCTGCTTTGGGCAATTGCTAAGGGAGCGCAGCAGGCAATGAGGAGAGCGGCGCAAAGAAAAATTCTTGAGGGCGTGGTCAAGCGATTTACCAGGGCGATTATCGTACTCACGAGCGGCCTCCGCAGCGAACGCGCCATGCTACCGGATTGGCTCCGAAGCAGGTAGCTAAAAAAGAAGAGCTCGTTTTCGGCAAAATGCCTCCGCGAAAAATTCGCTCGCCCGCGGCCAAGCGAGCATCCGCGTGTAGAATGCCAGCCGGAGGATTTATGAGCAAAACGCGGCGCGAATTTTTGACCAACACATCGCTTGGCCTTCTTGGCGTGGCGGTTGCAGGCAACGCAGCGACTGCGGAGCAACAGCAAAAACCCGGCGCTCCTCCGGCTGGAACGCCGCCGGCATTCGGAACCGGCCCTGCGGTTGGACCGGAAGTTTCGCCGGAGACTTTCGCCGAAGCCGAAAAACTGGTGCAAATTGAGTTGAGCGAGGCGGAGCGGCAAATGGCCGCATCGAGCTGGCGCGGCAACATGGCGGCGTTGTACGAACGGCGGACGGGTCCCCGTAAAGTTGCGATTGCGGCAGGCGTGGCGCCGTACTCGAGCTGGAATCCGGTTCTGCCGGGAGAAAAGCGCGGACCGGAGCGCGATCGATTCGTGCGGAGCGCGGAGGACGCCGGGGAATTGCCGGCGCGGGATGAGGACATCGCGTTCGCGCCGGTGACGAAGCTTTCGCGATGGATTGAATCGAAAAAAATATCCTCGGAGCGTTTGACCAACCTGTATCTGGAGCGGCTGGAGAAATTCAATCCGAAGCTGCGCTGCGTCATCACACTGACTCGCGAACTGGCGATCAAACAAGCGAGACAAGCGGATAAGGAAATCGCCGCAGGAAAATACCGCGGGCCGCTGCACGGAATTCCGTGGGGCGCGAAGGATTTGCTGGACACAGCGGGAATTCCGACAACGTACGGAGCGGAGCCATTTCGCAATCGCGTGCCGAAGAAAGATGCGGCGGTGGTGCGGCGGATGCATGAAGCAGGAGCCGTGCTCGTAGCCAAGCTGAGCATGGGCGCGCTGGCGCTGAACGATATCTGGTTTGGCGGGCAGACGATGAATCCCTGGCTGCTGGAGGAAGGCTCTTCCGGCTCGAGCGCAGGGCCGGGAGCGGCGACGGCGGCGGGGCTCGTAGCGTTCGCAATTGGGAGCGAAACCGGCGGCAGCATCATCGGTCCGAGCATGCGCTGCGGCTTGACGGGCTTGCGGCCGACGTATGGGCGAGTGGCGCGAACGGGAGCGATGACGCTTTGCTGGTCGCTGGACAAATTGGGACCAATGACGCGGAGCGTGGAAGACGCTTTGCTGGCGCTACACACGATATCCGGCCCGGATTCGGGAGACGTTTCGAGCGTGCGAAGCAAACTGGATTTTGACGCGAGCGAGAGCGTGAAGGGATTGCGCGTAGGATATTTTCCGAAGTGGATGAACGAGAGTCCCGCGACGGAAGTGGATCGCGCGGCGCTCGAGACGGTGAAGAAAGTGGGGATGACTCCGATGGAGGTAAGCATTCCGGATTGGCCGTACGATTCGCTGAACACGATTTTGTTCGCGGAGAGCGCGGCGGCGTTCGAGGAGATCACGCTGGACCACAAAGTGGACGAGTTGAAAGTGCAGACATACGACGCCTGGCCAAACGTTTTCCGACAATCGCGATTTTTGTCCGCAGTGGATTTCGTACAGGCGGACCGGCTGCGGAGGATGGTGGCGAAAGAAATGGCGCGCGTGTTTTCGCAGGTGGACCTGCTGCTCGTGCCGTCGCTGCGGGACGAAATGCTGGTGATCACGAACGCCACAGGACAACCTTCGCTGACGCTGCGAGCGGGATTCGTGGAAGTGAGCGAGGCGCGAAGCGACTGGGCGCCCGATCCGAGCCGTCCGCTGCCGAAATTTTCGCCGCCGCGGCGCGTGCCACACGGAGTGACGCTGATCGGAGGATTATTCGAGGAGGGGAAGTTGGGAAGAGCGGGACTCGCGCTGGAAAAAGCGTTTGGAGTTGTCGAGGAGAGGCCGGCGGGGTTCTGAGGCGGGAGGATTGGATGGAAAACGGGGTACCCACACTCCGGGTGATTTGCAGAGAGAGTGCAGAGTGGATAGTGCAAAGTGGGTAGTGCGGCCAAGAAAGTGAGCAGTGGGTAGTGAGCAGTGAGTCGTGAAAAGGCGGGGGAACGACGACGTGATGGCAGGCGATTTTTGAGAATCGAATACCCCCCTCCCCCGTGTTTTTTGGAAAGATGTGAAAGGAAAGGAGATAGAAGGAGGGGTCTGCAAAAGATGTGAAACGAAAGGAGTTAGAGGAAGAAAAGGAAGAGGAGGGCAGAGCGGCATGGCGGACGGGGAGGTAATTGAGTGGTAACAGGTAGGGAGAATTGGTTAACAATAATGCGGGGGTCCCCCCTGTTTTTTTTGTAAGTGTTGCTGATAAAGGAGTTACGGATTTTGTAAGTCGTTTAGAATGAGCACTTGCGAGGGGTCGCAGAAGTGTTGCATCTAAAGGACTTAGAAAACGGCGGATTTTGTTAAGTGGTAACGGGGAGGGATGGAAAGCGGGTGCCGGGGGATTACGAAGAGCGCCGGCGAGAGACATGATCTTGCGGGGCAGAGCGAAGGCCGAGCCCGGAAGTACAAAAAGAGTATACACGATTTTCAGAGTTTGTCAAGGGGTAAAATGTAAGTTATTTGGAATGTGGGAGTTGGGGAAGAGCTTACAGCCGACAGCTCACAGGCGACAGTTCAGATTGCAGAGTGCGGAGTGCAGAGTTCAAAGTGCGGCGTGCAAAGATCAGAATCCAGAACGCAGAGTCCAGAATCCAGCGTCCAGGGGCAGGGTCTAGTGTCCGGGGCGAGAGATTGGCGGCAGGGGGAATCGGGGAGGATTGGGGAGAAGAGGCTGAGCGCGCGGCTGGAATGCGGATAGCGGGGATGGCGAGCGGGAGGGTCGAAGCGGAGCTGGCAAGAACTGGTCTAGCGAGAGTCCAGGAGCTCGCGGACGCGGGCAAGAAGCGCCTTTTTGCTAAAGGGCTTTTGGATGACCGCGGAAGCGCCTTCGAGCACGCCGCGATGCGCGATCACTTCGCCGGAGTAACCCGACATAAAAAGCACTTTCAGACCGGCATCGGCTGACTTGAGCTGCTCGGCGAGTTCACGGCCGTTTCTGCCGGGCATGACGACATCGGTGAGGAGCAAGGCGATGCCGTCGCGATGGGCGGTAGCGAGTTGCGACGCTTCCTCGACGCTGGCGGCGTCCAGAACGCGGTAACCGGCATCCGCGAGGATGTCGCGCGTCAAGTCACGCAAGGGCGCCTCGTCTTCGACGACGAGAATGGTTTCCGTGCCTCGCGCCAATTGGATTTTCGGAGCCGCCGATTCGGGCTCGGCGGATGCCTCGACGTGAGGGAAATAGAGCCTCATGGTTGTGCCGGCGCCCGGTTCGCTGTACGGGAAGATGTGCCCGCCAGCTTGCTTGACGATGCCGTAGACGGTGGAAAGGCCCAGCCCGGTGCCCTTGCCTTTATCCTTGGTGGAGAAAAAGGGCTCGAAGATGCGCGCCAGTGTAGGCGCATCCATGCCGATGCCGGTGTCACTGACAGCTAGCATGACGTACGGGCCCGGCACGATGCCGATGTGCTGCCGAGTGTAACTTTCATCGAGATCGGCGTTGGCGGTTTCGAGAACGATTTTGCCGCCGGCGGGCATGGCGTCGCGGGCGTTGACGATGAGGTTCATGGTGACCTGATCGAATTGGCCGGGGTCAATGCGGATGCGCCCCAAATTTTGCCCCGGCCTGACGAGCAGCTCGATATCTTCACTGATCACGCGCCGGGCCAATTTCTCCATTTCAATGAGCGCGCCATTGATATCGAGAACGCGGGGTTCGACGAGCTGTTTGCGGCTGAAGGCGAGAAGTTGCATGGTGAGGGAGGCGCCGCGCTCCGCCGCTTTGCGAATGGCTTCGGCGCTGTTCTGGAGTTTTGTGCCGCGATCGACCTGCTCGGCCAAGAGTTCGCTGTGGCCGAGAATGACGGCCAACAAATTGTTGAAGTCGTGCGCGAGACCGCCGGCCAATCTGCCGATGGCGTCCATTTTCTGAGTTTGGAGAACCTGGCGTTCGAGGTTGCGGCGTTCGGTGACGTCTTCGGCAAAGACTTCGAGATAGGCCCACTCCGGGCCGCCATTTTTCTGTACGGGCCGGGCCGACAAGCGCACGGTGAGCCACTTGCCGTCCTTGCGCTTCCAGGCGGATTCGACGGGCTCAAAATCGTTGCGGAGCCAGTTTTCTTGCAGCAATTGGCGGCTGAGGGAGAGCTCGGTGGAATCTTTGCAGAGAGAGAGCTCGTTGAGCAGCACTGCTTCGCCGTCGTATCCGAGCATCCTGGCCAAGGCGGGATTCCCCAAGGAAAGCCGGCCCGCTTGATCAATGCGATAAATTCCGTACGGAGATTTTTGGACAAGGGAGCGAAAATCAGCTTCCGAGCGGCGCAGAGCTTGTTCGGTGTGTTTCAGGCCAGTGATGTCGTGAGTGATGGAGAGGACCATAGGCTCGCCGTCTAAGGTGAGCTGGACGGCCGAAACCTGGCCGTGGCGGATCTCTCCGGATTTGGTGCGGAAGCGAAACTCCTCCTGGCGGACCTGACCGCTTTCCGTGAGCGCCCTGAGATTCTCTTCATGGGGCTGCTGTTCGACCCAGATGCCGAGTTCGCCGGGAGTTTTGCCAAGGACTTCGGCCATCGAGTATCCGGTGAGGCGGGTGAATCCGTCGTTGACCTCGACGTAGCGGCGCTCGGGGAGACTGCGCAAGGTGATGGCATCGGGAGTGGACTGGATCATCCGCGCGTATTTCTCGGCGGTATGACGCAGGCCGGTGTTAGACGGATCGGCAGTGTCCTGCGAGACGAGATTTCTGTTCAGAGGATTCGATCTAGCGGCTTTGCGAGTTCCACGGCCCGAACTGGACACCGGCACCTCCCCCACGGCGATCCAGTCCGCGCCGCGCGAGCAACTGAGGCAACATGAGAAGAACTGCGCCCCCATCTATACGATATACGGGAAAGATCGAGGCCAAAAAATATGCCCCGTTGTGCATTCTGTTAACTGTTTTCGCTGGAGTGGGGCGATGAGCGGGGCAATCTCTGTAAAAAAGCAAAGTCACGAGCGTGGGCGATGAAGAATGAGTTACCGGAGCAAGGGGAGGCTGCACGCTGTGTCTGCTAGAGCTTGACGAGAAAACCGGCGCTGGAGGCACGGGGCGGCGACGATGTCGCATCACAGGTGAGCGAGAGAAAGGGAGTGTCGCTTGATACGCGCTGAGGATTCGGGGAATGCAGTTAGCATCCCCATCGGTACCATTTTTTTCACAATGACATATGGGACTACTTTAGACCTGCCCATATTCCAGGACTCCATTATCTTTGCGAGAGATGCCGAACTTCGTTACCAGTGCAGGTAAGCGGGACCAACAAATTGAGCAAACGGCCTCCCGGCTTGAATTCGTCAAGCGATTCAATTTAGGCGTTTAGCTCGGGTAGGCCACATTTTGTGCCGTCTGTCCAACCGCCAAGTTCGGGCGCAGCAATGCTGTGCCCCTCCAGGCGAAAGTCCCAAGAAGATTGGAAGAATAATGCGACAAATGCCTCAGAAGCAGGTCACCGGCATAGGAACAAGCGAATGGGTTTGATGAATTCCAAAGCAATGGTCCTCTCCCGAGTTCGGACGAAATTGGAAAATGCCTGTCTGGACCTTCGTTTTGGCCGATTGCTGAGAGGGGTGAAGACCAGTCCCTATGCTCAACTGGGAGCTTATGCCACTGCAAACAGCAATTACGGCGATGTGCAAAGACTGCTTGAAGGTCGCGTGAAGCCTTCGGACGTAATGGTGGACGTGGGTTGCGGCAAAGGCCGGGTAATCAATGCTTGGCTACTGGCGGGATATGCAAATCGCATGATTGGCGTGGAACTTGATGCCGCGGTGGCCGCAGACACGCGGGCGCGCTTGCGCCGGTATCCAAATGTCTGCATCACTACGGGCGACATCGTGGCAAATTTCCCCGATGACGGGACGATCTTCTATTTGTACAACCCGTTCGACGGCCTGGCGATGACAAAGTTCAAAGCTCGCTTAAAGAAAAGTTTGGAGCAACGCGCTTGCCGAGAGGCCACAATTATTTACAACAACTGCCTACACATGGATACGTTTCTGGAAGACCCGGAGTGCGAAATAGAGTGGGGCAAGTTGCAGCATCCTGTCGCGATCGTGCGGTTCCCTGACCAACATCAGCAAGGAGCACCAGCGTGAGTGCGGCGGCCGCTGTCCGCGCGGTACTGGTGCAAGAGCGCTTCCTGGATTTTGCAGTTAGAGATCTTCCGGATGAGTTCCGGCAATCTCTCATCAGGCTTCCAGTAAACTGGCTGGCATCTTCTGATTTCGCATTGCGCTATGCATTTCCTCCAGCTTCACGAATCTGGCTAAGACTGGATGATACGGGCGCCGTACACCACGCTTATTACTACAGTGAGAGGCGCAGCCGAATAGGCAAGCGAATTAGCCTGCATGGTCCAGTAGAAATGGATCTCGCAGAAGCGCAAGAACTTCTGCGCAGGCGTGAAGCGACCCGCATGGACGTGCAACGAATGTATGTGCCGAATCTCACTGGCGGTGGCGAGGGACAGCGCGGTGGAAAAACCGCGAGCACGGTATACGGCGAAGATGTAGTCGTGGAGATGCCGCCGACCGTTGAGCAAATGCTGATGAATCTCGGAAGCAATAAGAGGCAACAACTTGGCAAGTACACGCGGCGCCTGGAACGTGAGTGGCCCGGCGGAATCGAGTGGCTATGTCTTTCAAAAGAGCAAATCAGTGAAGAAATTTACCGGGCGGTGATCGACTTCAATATTCAGAGGCAGACGGCCAAAGGCAAAGAGGTTCTCTGGGAAGAAGAGGTGGTCGGGCAACGCTGGCAGCTGGCTCGCGAAACGGGCTTGTTGTGCGGCATTCGCCTGGCTGGCAAGCTTGT
Source organism: Candidatus Acidiferrum sp. (assembly GCA_035279745.1). Taxonomy (GTDB): domain Bacteria; phylum Acidobacteriota; class Terriglobia; order Acidiferrales; family UBA7541; genus Acidiferrum. The sequence goes on from DATEHE010000006.1 coordinate 141,657, forward strand.
GGCGGGCGGAGTAGCCTGCCTCCACGGTGAAGACGCGTACTTTCTGCTAATCGGGCACGACCCCAAATACGACTATTGGAATCTTGGCAATCTGACGACGTGGTTGGCGATGGAGAAATCGCATGAGCAGGGCGTTCGGCGCTTTCACTTTCTCTGGGGCATCTCTGAGTACAAATTGCGATTCAGCGGCGAAGTGAGACAACTGTACACGGTAAGCGTCTTTCGGAATCATGCAGTGCGAATGGTTTCGGTATTGTTGGATTCCGTTCCGGCTTGGCGGCGTGGCGCTCTTGAGTCGGCGCGAAACGTGCGGATGGCGATCCGAAATTCAGAGTTCGGACGCAGAATTTCCGGATTGCGCGGCTGGCTGCATGATCAAAAAATCGAAGAGAAGCGGCGGGTTGTCTAGCAGAGGCTAGCGCCAGGCGCGGCGCGTGGCCGCGCGGCTAAAGCTTGGCGTGGACGACGTGAAGACCAGCGTGACCGGGAGCGAGCCCTTGAACGGCGGGGCCGAACCTGGAGCGGATCTGTTGGAAATCGATATCATCGAAGTTGAGGAATCCTTGCGAGCGAAGAAGAGCGGCCATGCCAGCCGGATCGAAGCGGCTGGCCCAGCGTTCGTCCATTTTCTCTAGCTGCGCGGTCCGTTGCGTTACCAATTCCGTGATTTCTTCCGAGGATGCTTCCGGGGGTTCCATATAGTCGAAGACCACGGCAGAACTCCGGATTGAGGCGATGTAGTTCAGAGTGTTGGCGATGGCATCCTGCGTGAGATAGGGAACGACTCCAAGCCAAGTGAAAAACGCGGGCGAGTTGGGCGCGAAGCCTGCGCCGGCAAGCGTTTCTCCCAAGTCGCCCTGCTCGAAATCGAGCGCGACGAAAACTAGCCAAGGAGGAAGCGCGATTTGAGCTTCCGCCAAGCGCTGACGTTTCCAAGCCTGCGTGGCGGGATGGTCCGCTTCATAGATGCGGAGCTGCCGCGAGCTGTGGGGATTGCGGAGAGCGAAAGTGTCAAGCCCGGCGCCGAGGATGACGACTTGGCGGACGCCGCGTTCGACAGCATCGGACAAAGCGTCCTCTGCAATGCGGCTGCGCGCAGCGGTAAAGAGACGGCCGATGGTGGCCAAAGGGTGAGCGTTCGCAAATTGCAGGACGTCGCTTTCGCCTTCGTTGAGAAGCTTCAGGGCAAAGGGATCTTTGAGAATTGCGCCATGATCGAGCAATTGATGAGCGGCGCGCTGGCGAGCGATCATCAGGGCGGTGCGGCTGGGTTGATTCGGGTTCATCTTCGAGGTCTCCATTCTCTTTCATTAGCACTTGCTTGGGGGGACGAGCTTCCGAGCGGCGATTTCGCCACAGGCAACGTTACCGAACTTGAGACGCGCGAGGCGCTATAGCTACTATCGGGAGCATGCAAAAGGACACGACGCTAAACCTTTGGAAGAAAGATCTGGGCACAGTTCCGGACTGGGTGTGGAAAGAAGTCGCGCTCAGGGTACTGATTCTTGCCGACAACGGACTGCAAGAAATTTCGGAAGAGCTGGGCGAGCTGAGGCAATTGCGCACGCTTGATTTGGGCCACAACGAACTAGAGAGTTTGCCGGAGAGTCTGGGCGAGCTGACCGAATTGAGCGACTTCCTCTATCTGCATGACAACCAACTCGCTACATTGCCGGCATCCATTCAACGGCTTCAAGAGCTTCGCTACTTGAACATCAGCGAAAATTTGTTCGGCACTTTTCCGGAAGAAATCTGCAAGCTCACAAACCTGATTGAACTTCGCGCGACGGATAACCAAATCGCAGCGCTGCCGGAGGACGTCGGAGGGATGAACCGGCTGCGCGAACTGCATTTGCGGAACAACAAGCTGCGAACTTTGCCAGCGGGGATCGCCGGGCTTGTGGAACTTCGCCAACTGGATTTAAGGGGCAATCCGCTGGAGTCACTACCTGCGGAAACGGCGGCGTTGCCGAAGCTCGAGAAACTGGATTTACGCTGGGTGGACACGTTGCCGAAGCAGGAATGGTTCGAAGCGCTGGAAGAGCGAGGCTGCGTGGTGTATCGCTAGCAGGGTGTTGAGTCTAGTGAATTTATCGATTTCAGTCGTCCAAAACGAGCGCAAAGGCGAAGCAATGACCAGAGAGCGTTATAATTTTTGAAAAAACTAAAATGGAAGATTGCGGGTAAGCGTCCGGGGTGGGCCGTCTTGACGGAGAATTACGTTAACGAAGCAGATTCGCGTGGGGTCGTGGCAGCTCCTGCGGAGGCGATGCTCCAGGGGAGCAGTTCGTCGATGCGGTTGATGGGGTGGTCGGCGATGCGCG
>DATEHE010000007.1:0-2443 GCA_035279745.1 Candidatus Acidiferrum sp.
GGGGCGACGCCGCGCTGGTTGTGGAAGAAGTCGAAGAAGGCGACGCCGGTGACGTCCACGATGACATTGCCGGGCACGCTCTGGAATCCATTGGTTGGAGGCATGCCGAAGCGGGATTCCAGTTCGGTGCGCGCGGATTCAAACGAAGTGGCGTAGTGCGAGGAGCAGGCGCCGGAGCACTGGGAAGAGGGAATCTCCGCGATCATCGTGACGGAAGTGTCATTCGGGTCGGCGAGGACGATGTGGAAGTCGCGGTCGGACTCTTCCTTGATGCCAATGAGCTGCGCGCGGACGGTGAAGGCCTGGAGTTCGAGAGGGGCGACGCGATTAGCGGCCGGGAGCGGCGACGGTGCAGGTTGCGCGGTGAGCCATGCGACGGTGGCGGGGCGCGGGGAGAAATTGATGCTTGCGACGTCCGCGTCGGAGAGCGTTTTCACGAGCCAGCGCTCAGTGCCGCAGTGAATGCCGCACGTTATGCTGTTTGGCGGAGGCCCGAAGGCGGGCCGCTGGTTCTGCTGATGCTGGTGGTAAAGATAAAAGCCGATCACAACGGCGAAGAGCGCAAGGGAGATGAGGCGGCGTTGCTGGCGTGAGGTCATTTTGTCTTGTGGCGCACGGAGCCGCTGCGAGCGCGATTGAACGAGTTACGTTACGATGGCGCGGAAGGAGCGTCAACCGTGGGATGAAGGACAGTTCCGCTCGGAAACGAGAAAGAGGTGGTGCTTGGTCAGTTTGAATTTTGACTTTTTGTGTCACGATCAAGAAAATTCAAACTGACCCGAGCATACGCGCAAATAAGAACAAGGCCAGCAGCGCGTCATGCAGGGGCACCTTATTTGTGCTGCCCGGCGGTCCGCCGTGGCAGATGCTCCCACAATCCGCGCACCGAGAGGATGACGGAGAAGAGCGCGGTAACGCCGAGCGCGAGGAGCGTCCAGATAAAGAAGAAGGCTCCGCTGGACTTGGCGATCGCGCCGCCGACTCCCGCCCCCTCCATGTGGATGACAGGGACGACCAACCCAAGGAGCGACCCGAGGAGGATGATGACGTAACCCGATCGCCTTTCGGCCAGCACCAGCGTTCCGTACAGCCAAACGACCAGGATGGGCACCGCAATGAGGTCTGAAAGCGTTCCTGGCTCCATCCCGCGGACGATGTCGTCCGCCAGGTGAAACGTCATGAAGAGGATCGAGAGCAGAGACGCGATGGTTAACATAACGTTGCGTTTCATTGGATATTCTCCATGTTAGATCGGAGCATGCAGGTCTCAGTTGCGCTCCCGCCCAGGTACCGGGATTCCTTTTCCCATTAGGAGTGGGGAATCTCCCGGAGGCTTGGATACTGAGCTATACGGGGAGACCAACGAAAAAGATTCATGGGTGCCCGCGTTCTCCCTGGTCGACCCGTCGATTTCGGGTCAACTCCCGGGAAGTCGCCTAACCGGAAGTAACCAAGGCTTGCGCGACTCTCTGATGAAACGATTGGCAATCGGAAACGAGAGAGAGGCGGTAATGGGCCAGTTTGAATTTTGACTCCTTGTGTCACGATCAAGAAAATTCAAAATGCCGCCACCATCGCGGAGCATTTCTTGACCGGGTGTGGACGGTCGAATACACTAGTTGTTTCGCCTGACGATGCGGGAGCGAACAGGTCTATCACGCGCGCGATTCGGCAGTGTGCGGGCGTTCTTGCGAGCTATATACGGAAGCAGCTAATTAAGGAGAAGATTCTTTGGTAAAGCGTACGTTTCAGCCGCATGTCCGGCGGCGGCACAAGAAGCACGGGTTCCGCGCGCGAATGAAGACCAAAGGCGGGAAAAAAGTCCTTGCGCGACGCCGCAAAAAGGGACGCCACAACCTCACGCGGGTCTGACGGCCCGCCGCTTGCCGCACGCCGCTCCGAAGAGGCTGCTGATGCCGGCACGAAGCTCCGCGCGAAAAAGAATTTGCCGCGCGAATGGCGGCTGCTGCGGCGGTCGGAGTTCGAGGCGGTTTACCGCGAAGGGCGGCGGCGGTCGAGCGCGACATTTCTGATTTTTTTGAGGGCGAACGGGACCGAGCGCGACCGCTTCGGAATGAGCGTGAAGAAGGCGCTGGGCAACGCCGTGGTGCGCAATCGAATCCGACGGCGCATCCGGGAAGTTTTGCGATTGCATCGCGAGGAGATTCTGCCGGGATGGGACGTGGTGATACATCCGAGCCGATCGGTCGAGAAGCTGGAATTCTCGAAACTGGAAACGGAGTTGCTGGCGTTGCTGCCGCGCGAGAAACGGGCAACGACATAGAAGGCAAGGCAACAGGCGGATTTTTCGCGAGGCTTGCGCTGGCAGCCGTGCGCGCCTATCAGGTTTTCGTTGGGCCATTTTTCGGCGGGGCCTGCAAGTTTCATCCCTCCTGTTCGCGATACACCTACGAAGCAATCCAGCGATTTGGAGCGCGGCGCG
>DATEHE010000008.1:0-72806 GCA_035279745.1 Candidatus Acidiferrum sp.
GACCTCATGCGCCCGCGCTACCCGCGCCACCGATGCGCCCGGCTGCAGCGTCTCTTCCACAATCCGCCGCTTCCGTTCTACTGAATGCCGCCGTCGCTGCGGCCCCCTCTTAACCACCGCCCGATCCGATGTGTCCACTTATTCCCCAAGTGGACACAACCAGAAGTGTCGGAAGCGTCCACTCGGCTCATCTTCGTTAACTCAACATAATCCGTCGAGACGGCCACACCCGGACGCTTACGCTGAGATCACCTAGAGTTTCTTAGTGCCTGCTCAAACGCAATTACGGCCTCCAGGGAATTTGAGCGCAGCTCTTGATACTTGCTGCCAGCAGTCCAGGCAAGAACGGCCTCATCGTTCTTACTCTTGGATGAGGAGCGCACGACAAGAATGCGCGCCCCAATAAGTTTGCCCGTATTATCCAATACAGACTCCTTACAAATGATTTTCAGAGAGCCCCTCGCTAAGCCGCGAAGCTCGTCCGCAGCTCGGGTCTCCGTGTGGAAATCGATCCAAGTCTCATAAAGTATGTTGCCATCAGAATCCTTATATTTCTTAAAATATTTGGCTGTGAAATCTGCAGTAACCCCGTTTCCGATCAACACTAAAGTAAATCGAACATTATTATTCTTCGGTTTGGCAGGGTTCAGGCAGGTGGGAGTCTGGTCTCGAGATGCTGGCGGGGTTTGCCCACATAACGGTGAGGCAGTGACCGAGGCAAAAGTGTAGGCACACATGATAGCAGCCGCAGCAAATCCCGGTACAATTAGTTGCCCCATGATGGCACGGCTCGCCTTGAGAGTCTGTCTGAGCTTCGACACTAATGTTACCCCCTACTGCGTGGAGTAGCCCAGCCTCTTGTATACGCAGTTGGCTAAGTCAACGCCGGGCGGGGCGAGTTTTACGTCCAAGACACCTACAACGGCAAAGTGCGGCTGAACCGATACGTCTGGTCAGCGACAACGTCGGCTACGCCGCACTATGAGGAGTCCTGGTCAAGCGACGGTGGGAGGACATGGGAGCTGGTTAGAGTAGTGGATTTTACGCGAATCAGCGGGGAGACGGGGAGCGGGGCATCGGGCAAATCCCGGTGATGCGGGTGGAAAAAGAGGAGGAGGCGAGCCAGGTCGTCTCGCCTCCTCAAATCCCCTTTCGGGGATGTCCGGCCAGCCTGACGGAGGGCGGCCAGCCGGTCGTGTGTTGGCCTATCTATTTAATCCCTGCGGAGCGAAAAAAGTTTCGGCAAAGTTGAAAAAAAGTGAATAGAATTCAGTGCCAGGGGGAATCGTCCTTCGTCAGGAAGGCGCACCGTGGCGAGATCATCCGAGCTGAGTCCCGATAACATACTGCGTTTTCTAGGAGTTAGGAAGGAGCCTGCCTCGACGCAGGAGATTGCGCATGCTTTGCACGTGAATCGGGGGGAGCGACGAGGACTGCATAAGATACTGGCTAAGTTGAAGAAAAAGAAGCTGATAGTGGAGCTACCGGGCGGGAGATACCGGCTAGGGGGAAGAGAAAGGGAGCGAAGGAGCGGGCAGGAGTCGGCTCGAAGTCAGCCGGGAGGCCCAGTTGGCGCCAGAGATACGGCTGGGAGGCGGGAACAAGGCGCTGGCGGTGCGATTGGCGGGCGCTTGGCAAGGGATGAGGTGAAAGGGCGGCTGGTGCTGCACCACGACGGGTACGGGTTTGTTGTGCCGGATGTGCCGATCCCCGGGATGGACGGGGACGTTTTTATCCCGCCGAACGCGGTCGAGGACGCGATGCACGGGGATCACGTGGTGGCGCGGGTGCGGGCGGGAGGGCCGTTTCAGGGAGGGCGAGGAGGGCAGAGGGTCGAGGGGCGGATTTTGCGGGTGCTGCAACGGGCGCACCCGAGCGTGGTGGGTCTCTTCAAGTATGGGTCGCGGGGAAGCGTGGTGGCGCCGTACGACAGCCGGATCCAGCAGGAAATTGCGATTCCATCCGGGGAAGGATTGTCCGCGGAGCTGCGCGAGAAATTGAGCGGCGGCGGAAGCGTTTGCGGGCAGCGGATCGGCCGGATTTCGGATTTGGACGGGCTGGTGGTGAATGTGGAGCTGCTGCGGTACGCGCGGGGAGGAGAGGCGGCGACAGGCAGAGTGACGGAGATTCTGGGACGTCCCGGCGAGATCGGCGTGGACACCGAGATCATCATCCGGAAGCATCATTTGCCGCATGAGTTTTCAAGAGAGGTGCTGCAGGAAGCCGAGGAGCGGGCGCGAGGAGTGAGCGAAGCGGAGCGTGCGGGGCGGGATGACTTCCGGCGATTGCCGATCGTGACGATTGACGGAGAGACGGCGCGGGATTTTGACGATGCGGTGTATGTGGAGCGTCGCGCGAATGGCGGATGGCACTTGCAGGTGCACATCGCGGACGTGGCGCACTACGTTCGAACGGCGACGGCGCTGGATCAAGAGGCGCGGTTGCGCGGAACGTCGGTGTACTTTCCGGACCGGGCCGTGCCGATGCTTCCGGAAGCGCTTTCGAATGGAATGTGTTCGCTGAAGCCGCGGGAAGAGCGGCTGGTAATGAGCGCGCTGATGGAGTTTGATGCAAGGGGAAAAATGCTGAGCGCGCACATGACGCCGGGAGTGATTCGATCGGCGGAGCGAATGACGTACACGGACGTGAACAAAGTGATAGAAGGAGACGCAGCGGCGACGACGCGCTACTCCGCGCTGGCCGGCCATTTTCGAGACATGAAAGAGCTGGCGCTGCTATTGAATGCGCGAAGGAATGAAGAAGGCTCGATCGATTTCGATTTGCCGGAGCCGGTAATCGAGTTTGACGAACAGCAGCAGATGACGAACATCGCGAGAAGCGAGCGGAATATCGCGCACCGCTTGATTGAGGAGTTCATGCTGGCGGCGAATCGCGCGGTGGCGGGATATTTGTTGAGGCGCGGGCTGGGGGCATTGCATCGCGTGCATGAAAAACCGGATGCGCGGAAGGTGCTGGAGTTCGAAGAGTTGGCGCGGGCGTTTGGCTATTCGCTGGGCGTGGCGGATTTGCACCAGCGAGAGATTGCGGTGCGGCACGGTCGCACGCCTGCTCCAGCGAAAGCGGGGAGGCCGGATTCGTACGGACATGGGCGCGAACGGGCAATGCGCGTGACGCTGCCGGGATCGGAAGAGGTGAAGATTACGCCGCAGCACTATCAGAAACTGCTGCGAAAGCTGGCGGGAAAGCCGGAAGAACGCATTGTGTCGTACTTGATGCTGAGGTCGTTGAAGCAGGCGCGGTATGCGGAGGAGTCGCTGGGACACTTTGCGCTGGGATTTGACGAGTACGTGCATTTCACTTCGCCAATTCGAAGATATCCGGACTTGATTGTGCATCGCGTGCTGAAGTGGGCGCTGGAACATCCGGGGGCGGAGGCGCCGAAGGCGGCCGAGGGCGTTCGAACGGCGCGAAGCGCGGAGGCGGCGCTCTATACGCGTCCGCAATTGGAAGAGATGGCGGCGGAGACTTCGGAGGCCGAGCGGCGGGCGCAAGGGGCGGAACGCGAGTTGATGGATTGGAAGACGGCGCAATTCATGGAAGCGCATCTGGGAGAAGAGTACGAGGGAATGATCATTTCGGTGCAGAAATTTGGGTGCTTCGTGGAGTTGTTCGAAGTGTTTGTGGAAGGATTGCTGCCGGTTGGAGCGCTGGAAGAAGCGGCGGGAGCGCGGTGTGTGTTTCGAGAGAGAGACCACGGGATCGTGGCGATGCCGTTCAGCGGAAAACGCGGCGAGGGGCGAGGCGGCGGTGGGCGTGGCGCGAAGCCGAAGGAAAGGGCGTGGCGGCTGGGAGACAGAGTGCAGGTAAGAGCGGAGCGGATTGATCCGATGCGGAGGCGAGTGGAGTTTGCTTTGACTTAGAGCTTGCGAGATGAACGGGTGCGCACGGCGGTACGAAAGTGCGTCTCTCTTCAGTGAGGTGGTCGTTCGCGTTACTTTATTCTCGAGCATCTCATCATCAACAGGGACAAAGTTAGATTGGACTTGAAGGCCGCTGCGGGCCTGCAACCAATCTAGAAGGCTTGGGGAAGCTGGTTAGAAACGGTGGCTGTACTTGAGAGACCCAAGGGCCAACCTCACGATTTCTCTTATGGCTTCGATGATGCTGGCGGGCTGCGGAGGCAGGCGGACGAACCAAAATGTATGCCCAATCGATGGAGCGGCACCGCAGTGGACTGGCCGCCAAAATGGAAATTCGTGCGAGTACTTCCACTATAATGATGTGGAGAGGCAAACCCATTCGTGGTGGGCGAAGTGCCAGCTCACCACACCAAATAATCCACGAGAAGAGAAAGGGCCAAGCTGAGCATGACTACGGGGACAGAACGAGGAGTGAAGCGAGTACACAATTTCAATGCGGGGCCGGCGGCGCTGCCGCTATCGGTGCTGGAGCGGATCCGGGAAGAATTGCTGGACTGGCGCGGCAGCGGGATGAGCGTGATGGAAATGAGCCACCGTTCGCCGGAGTTCGAGAGCATCAACGCGGGCGCCGAAGCCGGCTTGCGGAAGCACCTGCAGATACCGGAAGAGTACGCGGTGATTTTCGTGCAGGGCGGCGGAAGCCTGCAATTCAGCATGGCGCCGATGAATTTGAGTTTGCCGGGGAAGCCGGTGGACTTGATTCACACGGGAACCTGGACGGCGAAGGCCCTGGGCGAGTTGAAGAAGGGCATCTTGCACAACATTGCAGGGTCCACGGAAGCGGAGAAGTTCACGCGCATTCCGCGCAAGGAAGAGACTAAATTTTCCGCAGACGCGTCCTACACGCACATCTGCACAAACAATACGATCGAAGGCACGCAATGGACGACGATGCCGGAAACGGGGAACGTTCCGTTGGTGGCGGACATGTCCTCGGATATCGCGTCGCGGCCGGTTGACGTAAAGAAATTCGGGATGATTTTCGCCGGCGCGCAAAAGAATTTGGGGCCGAGCGGCGTGACGGTGGTGATTATCCGGAAAGACTTGGCGGAGCGGGCCGACAAGAATTTGCCGACGACACTGCAATATCGGACGTTCATCAAGGACAAATCGCTCTACAATACGCCACCGACGTTTGCCATTTACATCGTTGGCCTGATGATGGAATGGATTGAAAGCGAAGGCGGAATCGCCGGGATCGAAAAGCGAAACAATGCGAAAGCGAAGCTTCTCTACGATGCGATTGAAGGAAGCGGCGGATTTTACAAGTGTCCGGTGGAGACCGCGTCGCGCTCAAAAATGAATGTGGTGTTTCGCGTGGCGGGTGGAGACGAGGCGAAAGAAAAACAGTTTGGCAAGGAAGCGGCGGCCGCGGGACTGGTGGGTACGCCGGGACATCGCTCGGTGGGCGGAATGAGAGTTTCGCTGTATAACGCAGTGAACAGCGAAGCGGTTGAGGCGCTCACAAGCTTCATGCGCGAATTTCAGCGTGCGCGAGGATAGTTTTTTCTAACGATAACCAAGCACATTCGTGCGACTTGAGCGCAGATCGGGGCCGGATACGCGCTGTATGCGGCGCGTAAGCCGAAATTCAAGACCTCCTTCGAGCCACTTGGGGCGACCGCAGCGCAATAAGAAAAGGCAAAACTGCGATTCTGCAGCTAAGCATCCCGCCCGCTTTCCCTACTGACCGGTTTCCCCTTGCGCTTCGACAGGAAAGAGCGTAGTGTCTCCTGTCGAAGCCAAAGGGGAACTGGATGGCGAAAAAGATTGATTTGCCGCAGGGAACGCTGGACCTCCTTATTTTGCGCACACTCGCGCTCGAGCCGCAGCACGGCTGGGCGATTTCCGAGCGCATCGGACAAATTTCGAGCGAAGTGTTGTTAATCCATCAGGGATCTCTTTATCCAGCACTGCACCGGTTGGAACGCCGCGGGTGGATCAAAGCGAAATGGGGCACGAGCGAAAATAACCGGCGCGCGAAATATTACGAGTTGACGAAGGCGGGCCGGAAGCAGCTCGAAGTGGAAAAAGATTCGTGGAACAAGCTGGCGGCGGCCGTAAGGCAGATTCTGGAGACGGCCTAAGGAGGTTCCATGTGGAACGATCTGCTCTATCGGGTGCGCGCGCTTTTTCGCCGGAAGCGGGTGGAGGAGGAAGCGGATGAAGAATTGCGGTTCCATTTCGAGCGAGCCATAGAGAAGCACGAGCGGGCAGGATTGAGCCGGGTGGAAGCAGCGAGGCGGGCAAGGATTGAGTTTGGCGGCCACGAGCAATTGAAGGAAGAATTGCGCGACGCGCGCGGAGTGAGCTTAATCGAAACATTGGTGCAAGACCTTCGTTACGGCCTTCGCGTGTTTGGCCGCACGCCGGTCATCACGAGCGTCGCGATTCTTTCGCTCGCGCTAGGAATCGGCGCGAACACGGCGATTTTCAGTTTGATAGACGGCCTCATGTTGCGCATGCTGCCGGTGCAGCATCCCGAACAGCTTGTGCAAGTGCAGATTCGCAATCCGCGAAACCCAAGCGGCCGGGCATTGAGTTCGTTTACCAATCCGCTCTGGGAGTCATTGCAAAGTGAGCAGGATGTTTTTTCCGGCTTGCTGGCTTGGAGTGCGACCCAATTCGACCTGGCGCGAGGCGGGGCCGTGCAACCCGCGAGCGGCATGTGGGTGAATGGCGATTATTTTCGCACGCTTGGAGTAAAACCGGCCGCCGGCCGTTTGATCACTACCTCTGATGATCGGCGCGGATGCGCGGGCGCGGCGGTAATCAGCTATGGATTCTGGCAAGAACATTACGGTCAGGCGTCTAACGCAGTCGGCAGCATCATCTCGCTCGATGACCATGAGTTTCAGATTATTGGAGTGAGCCAGCCGGGTTTCTATGGGACCCAGATCGGCACGAAATATGACGTTGCTATTCCCATCTGCACGGCGGCGCAATTTGACGGCGAGCGTTCACGGTTGGACCATCGCTCGTGGTGGTGGCTCGATATAATTGGCCGCAGGAAGCCCGGAGTTAGCCCCGCGCAACTGAAAGCTCGCCTGGAAGTTCTGTCTCCGGAAGTGTTTTCCGCCGCTGTCCCCCAGGATTGGGAAGCGAAGGACCAGGAAAATTTTCGGAAGCGAATGTTGGTGACCACGCCCGCAGCGACAGGCGCGAATTACTTGCGCCGGCAATTCGGACAACCGCTGAATATCCTGATGGGTGTCGTCGGGTTGGTACTGATGATTGCCTGCGCCAATATCGCCAGCTTGATGATGGCGCGGGCGGCGGCGCGCCGCAAAGAGATCGCGCTACGAAAAGCGCTCGGCGCTTCGCGCGCGCGGCTCATCAGGCAGTTGCTGACGGAATGCGTACTGCTTTCGATTGCGGGAGCGTTGCTCGGAGTTCTCTTCGCCCGCTGGAGCGAAGGGCTGCTCGTGCGTTTTATTTCGACCGGAAACGACCCGGCCGTTTTTCTGGATGTTTCATTTGATTGGCGGATTTTGGCATTCACCGGGGGTTTGGCCATTGCGACCGGATTATTCTTCGGAATGCTGCCGGCGTTACGTGCCACACGTGTTTCATTAACTTCCGCGATGAAGGATGGGCAATCCGGCGAAAGGGACGGCCGCATCCAGTTTCGAGCCGACAAATGGATTGTCGCGTCGCAAGTGGCTCTTTCTCTGGTTCTGCTAGTCACCAGCGGCCTTTTTTTGCGCAGCCTGGTGAAGCTGGTCACCATGGACATTGGGTTCGATCGCCACAACGTTCTTCTAGTCACCGCCAATTTGCAGATTGCGAAGATTGCCGCCGAGCAACAGCCCGCCACGCTTGAAGACATCCAGCATAGGTTGGGAGCGCTTCCGGGCGTGACTTCCGTCAGCCGCTCGATCATGACGCAGGTCAGTAACGGCCGCATGTGGAACAACGCAATCGAAGTGGACACTCCCAATCCGCCCACGGGAGACAATGCCGTGGTGAATTTTAATTTTGTTTCGCCCGGTTATTTCGAGACCATGCGGACTCCGTTGCTGGCCGGCCGGGACTTCAATGACTCCGATACTGCTACTTCCGCGCAAGTCGCCATCGTGAATGAATCGGTGGCAAGGCATTTTTTTGCGGGCGCCAATCCTGTTGGAAAATTCTTTCGAGTTCATGCCGAGCCGGGGAAGACGGCTAAACCGATACAGATCGTTGGTCTAGTGAAGGACGCGAAATACGATTCGCTGCGCGAAGAAAACTCGGTGACCACGTATTTTCCAATAACGCAGATTACCGAGCACGCCCAAGAGCAGACATTCGAACTGCGCACGGCTATTCCGCCTTCGGGATTGACCGGCGCGGTACAAGACGCAGTAGCGGGAGTCAACAAGTCGATTCCTCTGGAATTTGCCACGCTGCAGAAACAAGTGGACGATTCGCTGGTTCAAGACAGGTTGTTGGCCACGCTTTCCACATTTTTTGGCGGGCTGGCATTGTTACTGGCGATGATTGGGCTGTATGGCGTGTTGAGCTATTTCGTCACGCAGAGGCAGGTGGAATTCGGAATCCGTATGGCGCTGGGCGCACCGCGTGGCTCGATCCTCGGCCTGGTCATGAAGGATCTGGCGATCGTGTTGGCCGTTGGAATTGCAGCGGGAGCGGCCATGTCGCTCGCGACAGTCGGCTTGTTGCAGAAGATGCTTTTCGGGCTGGCTGCGCGCGACACGCTGACGCTTCTTGTTTCGATTGGCGTACTTTCTATAGTGGCGTTGATCGCGGGATTCATGCCGGCCCGCCGAGCGACGCGCGTGGATCCAATGGTGGCTTTGCGATACGAATAAGCGGAGTTGAAAACGAGGAGGAATCAGCGTAGTTGACTACCCAATTCCTTCTCGCCTTCAGAACCATCGAAATGGGCTGTGATCTTGTTACGCGAGATCGAAAAGCAGGACTTCGGCGTCCTCAACGCCAGTGAGGTCGATGCTTTTCTCGGCCGAGATGGCTGCGCCATCGCCGGCATCGAGCTGTTCGCCATTGAGCCACACACTCCCGCGAGCGACTTGCAAGTAAGCATGGCGATCCGGTTTCAGTTCGTGGCGCACGGTTTTGTTCTTGCCTAACACAGTTGCATAGAGCGCATTGTCCTGGCGAATTTTCACTGAGCCGTCGCGGCCATCTGGAGAAGCGACGAGCCTCAGCTTACCCCGCTTCTCTTCCTCGCTGAACGCTTTTTGTCCATACACCGGCTCGAGCCCCTGCTTCTCCGGAAACATCCAGATCTGCAACAGGTGTACGGGTTCTGTCGCGGAGGCATTGAACTCGCTGTGCGTCACGCCGGTGCCCGCGCTCATGTACTGAATGTCGCCCGGGCGGATGACGGACCCCGAGCCCATACTGTCTCGGTGTTCGAGAGCACCTTCGAGCACGTACGTAACAATTTCCATGTCGCGGTGGGGGTGCGTGGGGAAACCCTCGCCGGGAGCGATGCGATCATCGTTCAAGACGCGAAGGGTCCGAAAATGCACGTGTTTCGGGTCGTAGTAATCGGCAAAAGAAAAAGTGAAGTACGTGTCTAGCCAGCCGTGATTGAAATGGCCACGATCGCGGCTTTTGCGGATTTGAAACATAGAGCACCTCTCAGGAAGTTCAGTCGCATAATAGACGTTATCACGACTATTGTCAAGAGGTATAAATCAACTCAGCGAAAACACCTGTGAGGCCGCCCGAATTCTCGCTGCAAAACAAACATCTGCATGGACTTACGCGCGAGAAGTCCGGTTTCCGCAAGCCTTGCTTTGGTGTAGAGTGGAAGCGTAAGAGTTCTTGCTAGTTCCCGCTTCCAAGGATCGCCTTATGGAATCCGCTTCAACCGTCACACAAATGAAAAAGCCGGATGGAGCAACAGCCTCCCGCGACTCACTGACCATCACGGACAATCGCACAGGAAAGAGCTACGAAATCCCCATCAAGAATGGCGCTATCCGCGCCATGGATCTTCGCCAGATCAAAGTGGACCCGGCGGAATTCGGCATGATGAGCTACGACCCGGCTTACAACAACACGGCGTCGTGCGTGAGCAAGGTCACGTTCATCGATGGCGACGCGGGAATTCTGCGTTATCGCGGGTATCCAATTGAAGAGCTCGCGGAAAAAAGCACGTATCTGGAAACGGCGTATCTTTTGCTTCATGGAGAATTGCCGAGTGCGTCCCAGCTCAAGGAGTGGACGTACAACGTCACGCATCACACTTTCATCCACGAAAGCATCAAGAAGTTTCTCGACGGATTCCACTACGACGCGCATCCCATGGGGATGATGATTTCAACGATTGCGGCGCTTTCGACTTTCTACCACGACGCCAAGGATATTTTTAACGCGGAATCGCGGCGCAAGCAGACGTATCGCCTAGTCGGAAAAATGCCGACCATCGCTGCGTTCTCCTACCGGCACACTCTCGGCATGCCCTATGTTTATCCGGACAACGAGCTGAGCTATCCCGGGAATTTTCTCAACATGCTTTTCCGCACGACGGAAGCGAAATACCGCCCGAATCCCACGCTCGAGCGCGCACTGGATATTCTTTTCATTCTTCATGCGGACCACGAGCAAAACTGTTCCGCGAACACGATTCGCGGCGTGGGAAGCTCGCATGTAGATCCTTACTCAGCAACTGCCGCAGCGATCGCCGCTCTTTATGGACCGCTGCACGGCGGAGCGAACGAAGAAGTGCTCCACATGTTGCTCGAAATCGGTTCGGTACAAAAAGTTCCGGAGTTCATCAAGCGCGTGAAGGCGGGCGAGACTAAACTGATGGGCTTCGGCCATCGCGTCTACAAGCACTATGACCCGCGTGCCAGGATCATCAAGGATGTCGCATACAAAGTATTCGACCTGATGGGCAAGAATCCGCTTCTAGAAATTGCACTGGAGTGCGAACGAATCGCGCTCGAAGACGAATATTTCATCAAGCGAAAGCTCTATCCGAACGTGGATTTTTATACCGGGCTGATCTATCAGTCCATGGGATTTCCCATCGCGATGTTTCCCGTTCTTTTCGCAATTCCACGGACATCCGGTTGGGTGGCGCAATGGGAAGAGATGCTTCTCGATCCCGAGCAGAAAATCGCGCGGCCGAGGCAAATTTATCTGGGGCACGATACTCGGCAGTACGTCCCCATCGAACAGCGGGGCTGAGCGGCCTCCATTCCTTCGGTTTATAGCGCGGTGCAACCAATTCCGTTCCTTGGGGAGACTCTTTGCTCCGCGCGCATCCTGGTCGCAACTTTCGTGCCCTCTGTTCGATTCGCGCAGCGCAAGTGAGAGGTGAAATGACACAAACCCTATCAGGAACCGGCCATCCAGGTCCTCGCCGCCGCAGCCAGCGCGTGCTCATGCAGGTCGCGATACGGATTCGTGGAGCGGATGCGCAGGGCCAGCCTTTCGAGGAAGAAACCGATACGCTGGCGATCAACGCGCACGGCGCGCTCGTTCTTGTTGGCGCGCGACTCACCAGTGGCAGTAAAATCTGGATGAAACACAAAGGTACCCAGGAAGAGCAGGAGTGTCAGGTTGCATTTTTGGGTCCCGTGCGTTCCGGCAAAGCCGAAATTGGTCTTGAGTTCTCCGAGCCGCGGCCGTCCTTCTGGCGCGTCGCATTTCCTCCCGAGGACTGGACGTCAAAGCACCCCGACGCCCGGCCGTACACGACGATTCGTCCGCACAAATAATTGGTAAGCCGCAGCCGATCCCTGGCCGCTCTGACCCCTATGACAAGCGCATTGCGAAAGGCCGCAACGTCCCTGCTGCTCATTGTGCTTGTGGCGATCGCAGCGCGTACCGCTTTTGCGATCTACGAAATCAAACAATTCCCGCCGCGTATTCTCAACATCGTACCCTTCCAGACGGAAACCGGCCACATCGCCTATTCCATCGCCGCCGGCAAAGGATTTTCCTCACCATTTCAAAGAGACACGGGTGCGACAGCCTGGGTTGCTCCCGTATATCCATACCTGCTCGCGGGAATCTTTAAAGTGTTTGGCGTCTACACACTCGGCGCATTCTATGCGGCGCTGCTCTTGAACATTTTCTTTTCCGCGTGCGCGTGCATTCCGTTGTTCTACTCCGGCAAACGCATCGCCGGAGCCGGCGTAGCGAGCGTCGCTGGGTGGGCCTGGGCGCTCTTTCCCAACGCGATCCTCATTCCGTTCGAATGGATTTGGGATACTTGCCTATCCGTCCTGCTCTTGACGCTCTTGCTTTCGGCCACGCTCGCGCTGGCCGAAAAGTCCCGCGCACGCGATTGGTGCGGCTACGGACTGCTCTGGGGCATTGCTCTGCTCACGAATCCCGCGCTTGCTCTGCCTTTGCCTTTCCTGCTGCTCTGGTTTGCTTACCGTTCATCGGCCATCACATCCGCTCATCGCTTTCTGCGTCCCGCCCTGGCTGCGGCGATCGCCATTTTTTGTTGCGTGCCCTGGACTATTCGCAATTACATCCAATTTCATCATTTCGTGCCGTTGCGCTCCAACTTTGCGTTCGAGCTTTACGTCGGCAATAACGAAAACTACGACGACGCGAACCGAGGGCGTCCGGCGGTCGTCACTCAGGATCGCGAAATTGTGCGATATCTCCGCATTGGAGAAACAGCCTTCCTCCAAGAAGAAATGCAAAAGGCGGCCGCCTTCATTTGGACGCACCCGCGTACGGAGATTTCTCTCATCGCGAATCGCTTCGTGGATTTCTGGTTTGGTTCGGCGAGACCGCTGCAGACTTTTCGCCAGGCGGATTCCGCTTGGATCCAAGGCATCTTGCTGTGCAACGATCTGGCGCCGCTATTCATGCTTGCGGGCATCGCCGCTATCATCGTGCGAAAGAATCGCTATGCTTTTCCGGTCGTCATCCTGCCGATCGTGTTTCCGCTCACTTACTACGTGACGCACACTTCCCTTCGCTACCGCCACCCGATCGACCCGGTTGTCCTTCTCCTGTGCGCGATCGCTTTGCATGAAGGTTGGGCATGGCGTGAACGAATTCTGCGCGGAACTCCCACGGTCGCGCCACGCGATGGTCAATACAAGTGATAATAGCCGTCGTCTTGCGCCAGCCGCACCGGAAGTCCGAACAGCATTGAAAGGTTTTCCGTCGTCAGGACCTGCTGTTTCGAACCGTCCGCTTGAATCTTTCCGCGGCTGAGCAGCACCACGCGCTCGATCTCAGGAATGATTTCCGAAACGTGATGCGTGACCAGCAGAATGCCCAGGCCCCTCTGCGCCAATTGGCGCATCGTATCGCGCAATTGGAATTGAGCCGCGATATCCAGCGCGTTGCCCGGTTCGTCGAATAGCAGCGTCTGCGGATCATGCACGAGAGCGCGCGCAATCAGCGTGCGCTTCGCTTCTCCCGAAGACATTTGCGAGATGGGGCGGCCGGCAAGGTGTGTCACGCCCAATCCCGCGAGCGCCGCCTCCGCCCGTGCCAAGTGGATCGGGTCGGGATGATGGTGCGGGAAGATCCGAGTGCTGCTGAAGAATCCGGAAAGCACGACGTCCCGCCCGGTTGCATCTGTCGTGCAGGAAGCCAATAAATCCGGCGAGACGATGCCGAGAGACGATCGCAGCTCAAAGATATTCCAGAGCGAGCGGCCGAGGATTGAAATTGAGGAGCCTTCGTTCGCCAGCGGATAGCATTCGCGCGTGATTGTCTTGATTAGCGTGGATTTGCCGCAGCCATTCGGCCCCAGGATGCAGACGTGCTCTCCTGCGTTGATTCGAAGCGTGATGTTGTCAAGCGCCGGCCTAGACGAAGTTTCGCCGCGCAATACAGTGACGTTTTGCAGCGCCAGTAGCGGCGCCTGAGCTAATGACTTGGGTTGGCGCGTCAAGATGTGAACTATAGTAACCGAGACTGTTTCCAACTCAGCAAGCGTGGCGGGCGGCGGTTGGTCTTGAAGCAGGACGGAAACCCGGCGGAGTTCCTCCGGACTGTACCAGTCTGAAACAAGTAGGAGGTGAAAACCGCGGGGTTCTCACCTCCCGGGGTGAGGTGGGGTGTTACAGAACAATCCCCGTGGCGGCGCTGCAGCCTGCCCTGCCAGGCAGGCTTGCGGCCTCACTCGCTGCACGAATTGTGCGAAGAGACTAACCACCAAAGGGCTTGTCGTGAATGCTTTGTAGCATCGAGCGAACGACGTGTCAACGCCAATTGTTCGGAATCCAGAGCAGAGTGCGGATGGAGGAAATCAGGAAGTGAGCGTATTTCGCCTCTTCTCATCCAGAATCTCGCGCACCATCCGCCCCAGGTTTGTTGGGCTGTACGGCTTCTGGAGATAGTGCGCTTCAGGATCCAGCCGTCTCGCTTCCCGGGAGTAGCCGCTGGTAAAAAGTACTGGCAATTCCTCGAATCGCTCCGCCAGTTTCGCCGCAGTCTCCACTCCGCCTTGCTTGGGCATCACAAGGTCCAGAATTGCCAAGGCTGGAGTCTCGCTTTCGCAGAGCCGCAATGCTTCCTCTCCATCCACCGCAGAGAGGACGCGATATCCGAGATTTACCAGCGCCTGCCTGGCCATCTCGCGTATCGAGTCATGATCTTCCGCAAGCAACAGTGTTTCCGAGCCGCGAATGTCCGCCGCGCTGATGGCCCGCCCCTCGAGCGCTCGTGACGAGCGGGAGGGCGGTTGAGCGGCCGGAAGATAGACGCGAAACAGCGTACCTTGCCCCAACTCGCTGTACACGTGAATGAAGCCGCCGTGCTGCTTCACGATCCCGTACGCCGTCGCGAGGCCCATCCCGCTATTCTTTCCCTTTTCCTTGGTGGTGAAAAATGGCTCGAAGATATGCTCGCGTACATCTGCGTCCATGCCAACGCCGGAGTCGGATACCGAAAGAACTGAATATCGACCTGCGTTGACTTGCGGGTAAAAGCGGCAATACGAATCATCGATTTCCACCATTTCGGTTTCAATCAGGAGCCGGCCACCTTGCGGCATAGCATCTCGCGCATTCAAGCAAAGATTCATGAGCACCTGCTCAATTTGTGTAGGGTCGGCTTTAATCGGGTCGAGCGGTGTATTGACGACTTTCAGTTCGATGTCCTTGCGGATGACTTTCTCGAGAAAACTGGCGAGGGCGCCAGTGACGGCGTTCAGGTCCATTGTCCGAGGCTGCAGCACTTGCCGCCGCGCAAAGGCCAACAGTTCGCGCGTTAGCGTCGCAGCCCGCTCGGCCTGCTCCCGGATTCGCGAGAACCGTTCCGAAATCTGCGGATAACTCCGGCTCTGTTCAAAGCCCAATTCGGCCCACCCCAGGATGGCGCCGACCACGTTGTTGAAGTCGTGCGCGACTCCCCCCGCGAGCTGTCCGATGGCCTCGAATTTTTGGGAGTGCTGGAGTTGGCGCTCGACGGCGCGCACTTCGGTGACATCTTCCGCTACAATCTCGGCGCACGCCGTCAATTCAGCAACCGAGAGGCCGCGCGCGTGCAGGCGGACCATCACCGTACCGCCGTCTTTCCGCCGCCACTCCATTTCCGCGCTGTGCACCTGGTCTTCCTTCCGGCAGGTGGCCATGCATTCCGCATACTGCGCCGGGTAGCGGAAGATATCGCGCACTAGAGCGGGAGGCGCCAGTTCCTTTGCCGTGCTGCATCCCAAAATTCGAAGCAGGGCTGGATTCGGGTCGAGGAAATGACCATCAGCAGAAACCCGGCAGATGCCATAAGCTGAATTTTCGACGAGCTCCCGATTTCTGGCCTCGGAAACAATTAGCGCTTCCTCGGCACGCTTGCGCTCCGTGATCTCCTGGACCACTACGCTGATCGCAAATATCATCCCGCTTGAACCCCGTAGCGGATGGAAACTTGTCAGCCAGGTGCGCCGAGCACCGCTGTCCGCATCCGGTGAGCTCTGGATTTCAACGTTGAGAATCGACTCGCCTTTCGCGAACACACGGCGCAGGTAGTCCTCGATGGCTTTTGCCGCATCGGGATTCACGTCCCGCGTCATCAAGCCCGGATGTTTGTCCGCTGCCATTCCGTTGATGCGTGCCAATTGTTCGTTGACCCGCAGATAGCGCAGATCCGGGCCATATACGGCAAGCCCGATGGGAGCGGTGCGATAGATTTGCTCCAGTTCGGCAAACTGCTCTCGCGCGCGTGCTTCGCTCCCCGCAAGTTCAAGATGGGTTCGCGAGTTTTCCTCGCGGAGGCACTTCTCCTGGAGCGCGCGCTTCAACGCGGTCGGCAGCCGGACGAGATGGTCTTTGAGCACAAAGTCATCCGCGCCCTGCTTGATGCACTCAACCGCAGCCTCCTCGCCGAGTGTTCCCGTCACGAGAAGAAATGGAATGTCCTTCCCGCTAGCTCGCAGTTCCTTCAGAGCTTCGAGTCCGTTCCAGCTCGGCAGGCGGTAGTCTGCGATCACCGCGTCATACTTCCCGTCGCGCAGCGCGGAAAGAAATTGCTCCTTATCCCGCGCGATCGTCGAGTCCACCAGCATGCCAGAGGTTTTCAATTCCAGCAGAGCGAGCTCTGCGTCTTGGGGTTCGTTTTCAAGAAAGAGCAATCGCAGTGGCCGTGTGGTTTCTCTCCGCCGGGTTCCATCTACCACCATAGTGCTCATGCCGCCCTCGAATCTCTGCTGCCGTAATGCGAGCACAGGGGAAGAGCCCGTGCCAGGAAATCTTTCGGTACAAGGCAATTACCTTGGAGTTTGCGTGCAAACCTCATAGTCGCTTAAAACCGTCCTAAAGAAAGCTCTCTGGCTGGTGCCGTCTTGCGTGCTCCTTCCGATCTCCGAAGCCCGGACTCCGTTGCATCGAGCAGTTCCGCGAAGTTCCTATGGTCGTTCCGCCCCCAGAAACTCACGCTCATCCGCAATGCCAGTGGCCCGGTCGCCGGTCCCGTTTGGTTGTGAACCGCTAAACGGGTCTCCACTCGCTGGCGCAGAATCGGGGCGCTTGGCTCGGCGGCATCTACCGCTAGTGCAGCGAACTGTGATTCTCCGAGCCGGGCAATGTAATCCGTCCGCCGGAAGCAACCGGCGAGCAGCGCCGCGATATCGAGCACGGCTTGTTCGCAAACGGCAGTGGAAAATTCTGACTGTAAAGCGGAATAGTTCTCGATGAGAACACACAGCAGCACAAGAGTGCCGCCTGAGTGCGATGCTGACTCCATGACTCGCCGCCCAAGCGTGGAGAGGCCATCCCGGCTATACAAGCTTGTCAGCGGATCGCGCAGCAGGTCGGCAAGAGCTTGCATGGTATTGTTTTCCAGCGCAGCGTGCACCACGCGCTCGATGGTCTTGCGGTCCATGAATCCCTTCAGGAGATAATCCATCGCGCCTTCAGTCAGGCTGCCCGAAGCCACGCCCTTTTCTGCAGGTGCGGCGAGCACGATCAGTGGTATGCCCGGCGCGCTTCGATGAATGCGCCGCACTGCCTCAAGCGGGTCCGGCCGGCCAAGGGAGAGATCGAACACGATTACTTCAGGGTGAGTCCGTTCCAGTGAGGCAAGCAAGGTAGACAGAGTAGACACCGCGGACACTTCCAACTCGGTCTCCCCGTCCGGAAAAATCGAACCCAGTGCGGCAGCGGCGTCACTTGAAGCTTCTTCCGCGATCAAAATTCGAAGTCTGTTCCCAGTCATACGAGAGGCACCTATTGCTGAAATTTAAGGTCGCGGCTCTTGCTGAAACGCCCGTTCAGTCTTGACACGTGTTTCAGGTCAGCCAAGCCGCATAACGAATACACTTGTTGCGAGACTGGAGAGGACAGACCTCGGAGCAAGACTCTTTCAGGAAGGGGGTAAGGTTATTCTCGCGCAGCCACGGGAGGAGTCAATAGAACCCGATTCAAAAGGCGCGGATATGCAACCTCCGGCCTGGCAGCTTAGGGCGAGGCAGGGATAACTCCGTTGCTCTTGCGGCTGTTGTTAGCCCCCTTGGCTACTGGGTGAAAATCGCATCTATCTTTTCCGCGAGCGCAAAATCATAGTCGCTGATCCCTTGGACGCTGTGGGTCGTCAAGTGCACAACAACTTTGTTCCAGACATTACTCCACTCGGGGTGGTGGTTCATGGATTCGGCGACCAGAGCTACCTGGGTCATCCGTCCAAATGCGGCGACGAAATCCTTGCACGCGTACTCGCGGTGGAGTTTGCCATTGCTGAGTCGCCACCCGGAAAGCTTTGAAAGATGAGCTTGAATTTCAGCCTCGGACAGCTTCTTGGCGGGCATCGTGTTCTCCTTGGGATACCGGCTTACCTCGTCATTATCTGCTCGCTTGGCGGCGGGAACAAGAACTTGCCCAGCCCGCGCGGGATGCCCCAGCTCAGGGGCAACACTCTGCAAACGAGATGCTTTGCGCGGGGTTGCGGCTCTGCTAAAATGGCTGCTCTGGGACCATACTCCATCAGGGCATACTTTCCGGCTGGATAAGACGGCCCGATTAGGACTAACAATGGCATTGAAGTGTGAATTTTGCGGCAAGGCGCCGCATTATGGAAATGTAATCAGTCACGCGAATAATACCCGGCGCAGAAGGTGGAATCCGAACCTAAAACGCGTGCGTGCGGTCGTGAGCGGCGTTGAAAAGCACGTGCGCGTTTGCACCGCTTGCATTCGCGCAGGCCGTGTGAAGAAAGCGGCTTGAGTATCCCCGCCTTGAAGCTACTGCATTTAAAAAGCAACTCGAACTACGGCGCGCGTGTTCAATCGAATGGTGCGCCACGCTTTTATTTGATGTTGCCAGCGGCGGCTTTCGCGCTCGTGTTGGCTAGCGGCTGTGCGCAGAAGTCCCAGCCTGCCCCCGACGTTTGGGCGGTTGTAAACGGCCAGGAAATCAAGCGCGACGACGTCGAAAAATATTATCGCACCCGCGTCAATCCGGAAGGGCAGGAGCCATCGCAGGAAGAAGCCCTATCCTTAAAGCTGAATGTGCTGGACGAGTTGATTAACAACGAAATCTTGCTTGAGCGCGCCAAGAAATTGAACCTTGAAGCCAGCGACGGTGAAGTGGAGGACAAATTCACCGAACTGAAAAGCCCCTACACCGAAGATGAGTTTCAGCGTCAACTGAAAGACCGCGGCGTCACCGTCGATGATTTGAAGAGCGACCTACGCCGGCAGCTTTCCATCACGAAACTCCTCAATCATGAGGTGGTCGCGAAAATCAGCATCACCGACCAGGATATTGCGGACGCCTACAACGCGAATAAAGCCCAGTTCAACATCGCCGAGCCACGCTATCGGATTTCGGAAATTGTCGTGACGCCGCGCAAAGAATCGCAGATTCGAAATTTGAAGAATGACGACGCAACCAACGAAGCGGAAGCACAGCGCAAAGTGAAAATGCTCGAGGACAAACTGAGCAGCGGCGCGGATTTTGCCCAACTGGCGATGGACTATTCGGAAGACTTGAACTCCGCAGCGATGGGCGGGGATTTGGGCTATGTTCCGGAATCGGCGCTGAACCAGTCTGACCCGATACTGAAGAAAGCGGTGATGGGCATGCAGTCGGGGCAGGTCAGCCCACCGTTGTTGATTCAATCAAAGGATGGGCCGCGCTTTGTAATCCTGAAATTGATATCGCGTGAATCTCCGGGACAGCGTAGCTTAAGCGACCCGCAGGTGCAGCAGACGATTCGCGACACGCTGCGAAATCATAAGGAACAGCTTCTGCGTGCGGCGTACCTTTCGATCGCGCGCGATGAATCGCACGTGACAAATTATCTGGCGCAGCAAATCATCGAATCCTCAGGACGGCTGCCGGAAGCGTCAAAACCAATTCTGCCGGAAAAATCCGGCGGGCATTAATTCTCGTCGTATTCATAAAATTCGGGAAAGTTTTGGGAGCGATCCGGCCTAATGCGGAGGAGAGCGTCGCGCACAGCTCCTTGCGAAGTCTCGGCTCACCGACGGCAACAACGGTGGTCTAGTCGCCCATTCGAACTCAGGAAACCACGCACAGGGCTTCGCCGGCATTCACGGCCTGGCCGGCCTGGACCAGCAGGCGTTCGACAGCGCCCTGTTTCGGAGATCGAATTTCGTTTTGCATTTTCATGGCTTCGATGACCAGCAAGCCTTGCCCTGCCTCAACATGGTCGCCGGCTTGCACAAGCAGGCGCACAACTTTGCCGGGCATGGGAGCGACAACCTGTTGGCGGCCTTCGAGTTGAATTGCGCTGTGGCTGCGGCCGCGCCATGCGCGAGGGTCGGCCACGGCAGCCGCGAATTCCCGCAGGCCAGTTTGCATCTTGAGCTGCCCGTCCGAAAGCTCCGTAACATGCACTTCGATAGACTGGCCATCGAGGAGGACCGAGAGCGTGTGAGGGGAGACCTGAACGACATCTGCTTCCACGGGTTTGCCGTCGAGGACAATTTTCCAGCGATCTTGATCTCGCGCGAGATCAACGATGCGCGTACTCTTGCCGGAAGCGCCGCTAAACTGGACCTCGAACTTCATGTCGCGTTGTCTAGCTGCTGGCGGCGGCCGTCCTGTTTCCATCGGGAAGACGGCTGTGGATCCTGCGTGCGGGCTGCGGAGGCTAAATGCGCCTCCATTTTCTTCGCCTGCCAGAAGGCAGCGGCGATCGCCGTGGCGTCGGCCACAATACCGGGAGTTTCTGGCTGGCGCGAATTCAATTGAACGCTCGCGGGCTGGTGAAGCAACTCGTCCAGCCACTTTGTATGGATCTCTCCCCGCAAGAAATCCGATTCCGAGAGGATGCGACGAAACAAACCGGCGTTGGACTTGATGCCCGTCACGCTGTACTCCTCCAGGGCACGGCGGAGGCGTGCAATGGTTTCCTCGCGGCTATTGCCCCACGCAATCAGCTTGCTTAGAAGCGGGTCATAATCCATGGGCACCGTCCAACCCTCATAAACGCCTTCATCCATGCGAATTCCAGGTCCACTCGGAGCGTGCCTGGAGAGAATCGTACCAGGCGATGGAAAAAAATTGTTCTCTGGGTCTTCCGCGTAGAGTCGCACTTCGATGGCGTGCCCGCGTGGAGTAATCGTCTCCCAGGCGAAGGGCAGCCGGTGCCCTGCAGCAATTGCGATTTGCAGCTTGACGAGATCAAGGCCGGTGACCTGTTCCGTCACAGGATGTTCCACTTGAAGGCGCGTATTCACTTCGAGAAAATAAAAATTCAGGTGAGCATCCACCAGAAATTCCACTGTTCCTGCGTTGACGTAACCTCCCGCGCGAGCGAGGCGCACGGCGGCATCGCCCATTTTCTTCCGTAACTCCGGCGTTACGACCGGCGATGGCGCCTCCTCAATCACTTTCTGATGGCGGCGCTGGATAGAGCATTCGCGTTCTCCAAGCGAAACAACGCGGCCATGTGTATCCGCCAGAATCTGAATCTCAATGTGCCGCGGCTGTTCCAGGTATTTTTCGAGATACAAACGGCCATCGCCGAAAGCGTTCAGGGCCTCGGACGACGCATCCCGCCAGGAGGCAGCGAACTCGGGGTCGCCGGTTACCAACCTCATGCCTTTCCCGCCACCGCCAGCAACGGCTTTCAAGAGCACCGGGTAGCCCATATTCTGGGCGAGAGCGCGGGCATCCTCGGGGCCGGCAATCGGATCGTTCGCGCCGGGCACCGTCGGAACATTGGACCGGCGGGCAAGTTGGCGGCCAGCGGTTTTCGAACCGAGTGCTTCCATAGCATCGGCGGGCGGACCGATAAATGTGATGCCCGACTCGAGGCAAGCGCGCGCCAGCTCCGGATTCTCCGCGAGGAAGCCGTATCCGGGATGCAAGGCGTCGCAACCCGCGCGCTTGGCGGCGCCGATGATTTTTCCAATGCTTAGATAGCTTTCACGAGAAGGGGCCGCCCCAATGAAATAAGCTTCATCGGCCAGACGGACGTGCAGCGATTTTCGGTCGACATCGCTGAATACGGCTGCGGAGCGAATCCCCAGTTCGCGGCAAGCCCGCAGGATCCGCACCGCAATTTCGCCGCGGTTAGCAATCAGGATTTTGCGAAACATGAGCCTTTGTGTTGCCGCGAGGATTTTAGCATGGGGCACACCGGCGACGAGCTAGGGGATCTCACAGGTTGCCCAATAATTCGAACCGATAATGCCGGAATATGCGGTGCCGGTGTTCAGACGCTAAAGCGGGATATTGCCGTGTTTCTTGCGGGGATTCGTGTCGCGCTTGTTCTCGAGTGCTCGGAGTGCCGTGATGAGGCGGGGACGAGTTTCCGCAGGCTCGATCACCGCGTCAATATAACCCTTTTCAGCTGCGACAAAGGGATTCGCAAAACGCTCGCGAAATTCTTCGATTTTTTCCTGGCGCAGTCTTTCGCGATCTGCTTCCGGAGCCTTGTCCAACTCGCGTTTATAAACAATATTGACGGCACCCTCCGGCCCCATGACTGCAATTTCCGCGGTGGGCCAGGCGAAGTTGGCGTCCGTGCGAATGTGCTTGCTGGCCATGACGCAGTACGCGCCGCCGTAAGCTTTGCGTGTAATCACGGTGATCTTGGGGACGGTTGCCTCGGCGAAGGCGAAGAGCAGTTTCGCCCCGTGCTTGATGATCCCGCCGAATTCCTGCTGCGTTCCGGGCAGGAAGCCGGGGACATCTTCAAACGTGATCAAGGGAATGTTGAACGCGTCGCAAAAGCGAACGAAGCGCGCGCCTTTCAACGAGGCATTGATATCGAGGACGCCAGCAAGAAACGCAGGCTGGTTCGCGACGAGGCCGACTGTGCGGCCATCCAGTCGCGCGAATCCAACAACGATGTTCCTGGCAAAGTGTTCCTGAACCTCAAAGAAATAGCCGTCATCCACAATCGCGTGGATAGCGTCCTTGATGTCGTATGGTTTTTGGGCTTCCTCGGGCACGAGTGAATTCAAGGATGCTTCGCGGCGCTCCGTTGGATCGGAGCAAACCCGTGCGGGCGGGTCATCCACGTTGTTGGAGGGGAGGAAACTCAGCAATTCGCGAATCATAGCGAGGCAATCGGCGTCGTCGGCAGCAACGAAATGCGCCACGCCGCTTTTCTCGTTGTGCGTCATCGCTCCACCGAGTTCCTCTTTGGAAACCTCCTCATGCGTGACCGTCTTAATGACATCGGGCCCGGTGACGAACATGTAAGAAGTCTCGCGCGTCATGAAGATGAAATCAGTGATGGCAGGGGAATAGACGGCGCCACCCGCGCACGGGCCCATGATTGCGCTGATCTGAGGGACCACGCCGCTCGCCAGGGTGTTGCGAAGAAAAATATCGGCGTACCCAGCCAGGGACGCAACGCCTTCCTGGATGCGAGCACCGCCCGAGTCGTTCAGGCCAATCACAGGCGCGCCGGCACGCATGGCGAGATCCATGATTTTGCAAATCTTGCGGGCGTTGGCCTCGGAGAGCGAACCGCCGAAAACCGTAAAATCCTGAGCGAAGATGTACACAAGGCGGCCATCAATGCGGCCAAAGCCGGTGACAAAACCGTCGCCGGCCGGACGCTGATCCTGCATGCCGAAATCAACGCAACCATGGCGGACAAACTTGTCGAGTTCTTCGAAAGTGCCTTCGTCCAGCAGAAGATGAATGCGTTCGCGCGCGGAAAGTTTGCCGGCTTTGTGCTCTCGTTCACGCCGTTCGGGTCCGCCGCCAGCTTCCGCTTCCTCCGATTGGCGCCGCAACTCGGCCATACGGTCGAAGTGTTTGGCTTTCGCGCTGGCTGCGGCGTTCTCTTCAGACAAGTTTCCCTCCTGGATCAGACGCATCGTCCCTTGAGAATATCCGGACGGCAAGATGAGTAGCCAGCCAGGTGGTTCCGAGAAGCAGGACCACGCCCAAGAGCATCTCCGCGCAAATCGCGCCGACGCGATCGAACGCGGAGTGCAAGGAAGTCACATAGATCGTGGCGCGCACGAGAATGAAGAGCGCCCCCAAGGTCATCGCCACAACCAGAGCTGTCGTAACAATGGAGGCGACAATCATTTTCATGCGACGCAAATGGAACCTGCCAGCCGCCAGCAGAAGGATAGCGCAATCCGCGGCAAATCAGAATGTACTTGAAAAAGTCGAAAGCGCCTTCGAAACTCAGCGCAAACCGGACCAATCATCGGCAACGAGGATTGAGTCGCTGGGATTGGACGGATCATACTTCACGCTTGCCGGCTGCCCGGCAACGAGCCGCTCGAAGCGTATTTGACCCTCGAGGCCGGTAATGTCCTGAGCGGTGTGGTAGGTGACGCCCGAGATGGCGTAACTATAAGTGACCAGATGGCGAGGACTAGGGGAAGCAAGCGGCCGCGCGCGAGAGCCAAAAAATTTTCGGGGGGCTTCGTGCGCTTCGACGGGATGCTGAGCGAGTTCGACCACCTGGCCCTCCGCAATGCGCCCGATTTGGTTCAGATGAAGGCGCCGCTTGCGTTCGAGTTCGTCCGGTTCTTCCGCCGGACGAAAAAAGGCATATGCAATCATCAAGACGGCTACCAGCGCAGCCGCACCCATAGCCACAACGAGCTTCCAATCGGCAAACAAACCTTTCAAGAGTCGGGCTCCTGCTTCAGAAAGAATCTCAGAGCGTAGGGCGCCTACGGCGCTTTCCTGTTAAGCGGCGGGAACTCAACTGCGCTTACAGCCCCACACCCGCATATTTTACCGAAACTGGGGTAGGCCGGGTAACTACGCGGACGCGGCGTGCACCGGATTACGCAACACGCCGATTCCGCTGACGCTGACCTCAACGGAGTCTCCCGCAACGAGGGGACCGACTCCCGCGGGCGTGCCCGTCGCGATTACGTCGCCCGGGCTGAGCGTCATGACGCGCGAGATCCAGCGCACGATAAACGCCACGGGATAAATCATCAACGAGGTACGGCCGGACTGCCGCAGAGTTCCATTCACTCTTGTCTCGACCGTCAGATCCGCCGGATTGAGCTCCGTTTCGATGTGCGGCCCGACAGGGCAAAATGTGTCAAAGCCCTTCGCGCGCGTAAACTGCACGTCGCTTTTTTGTAGATCGCGCGCGGTGATATCGTTCAGGCAACTGTAGCCAAGCAGGTAGGGCAAGGCGTCGTCATCGTCCTTGAGATGAGAGCATTTCTTTCCTACGATCAGCGCCAGCTCGCCCTCGTGTTCGACTCGCTGGGATTGCGGCGTCAAAATAATAGGATCTCCTGGTCCAACCAAAGAGGAGGGCGGCTTCAGGAAAATGAGAGGTTCCTTAGGGAGTTCGTTTCCTAGCTCGGCGGCATGCGCGGCGTAATTCCTGCCTACGCAAACAATTTTCGTCGGATCGACCGGGGCCAGAAATTGAACTTGATCCGCCTCCCAAGCCTGCGGGCCCCGCGTCCAGGAGAACCAGGGAGCGCCGGAGATTTGGAGTACCCGGCCGCCCTCGATCAGCCCATAAGACGGAAGCTGATCGTGCGGAGAAGAAGCGTTCAGTGAACGAAATCGGCAAAATTTCATAAATATTCAGTTCTAAATATGATTCGAATGATGTACGTCTGAGGCGCGAGCACGCCGGATGATAGTGCCAATCCAGCATACCGTGACTGCGAGCAAATAAACTACTGCTCCGAGTACAAAAATTTGCACGGCGCTGTAGCGTGCTCCCAAGCCCGGAAACGCGAGCGAGAGAATGCGGTACGCCACGCTGAAGATCAACCAACCCACGAGGCTGGAAGACAGCAAATTGCCGGGTAGCCGCCAGAACCGCAACACGGGGATCACCGCCAACACGCCGAGTACCGCAACTGCCGCGAGATTCCGCACGAGCGCGAAGTTTTCGAGTGCGGGGGCGCGGTTCGCGACAATAACCCACGCGCTGAACACGACAGACAAAAGGATCCCGACGTAAATGCCCGTTCGAACCGAAGAATTTCGAAACAGGTGCAACGAACCATAGACCGGCAAGTGTGCTCGAACAGACGTCAAACTTTGCGCTCCCAAGAATTTCGCAAAAATCCCGGAGCTACGAGGAAGGTACCGTGACATCAACGGCGACGGCAGTACTCGAGGCGCTTTCGTTGCCGGCGCGATCCACGGCGGTCACGGTATACCAGTAGCGGTGGCCGGGTACCACAGACGTATCACGATAAGCGGGCGCAAGCAACAATTGCGGAGTTACAAGCTCGCCGCGTGTGCCCTGCTGCTCACTCCTATACATGCGGTAACCGGCGAGGTCGGTTTCAAGTCCGATTCCCCAGGAAAGGTCCACGATCGCGGAGGCCGGAGTGGGACCCGGGGCAATCGCCGCGACGAGATTTTGCGGAGCCGAGGGAGGGAATGTGTCGCGGGGAGTAACGATGGCTGGCGCAGAATCCGAAGACTCGAGCGAATTGCCATCGGCGATGACCACGCTTCTGACTACGTACAAATAAGTTTTTCCAAATTCAAAAAACGTATCGTTGTAGGAATTTTCGCTTGGACTAGCGAGGAGCAATAGCGGCGCTTTCCAACGTGCCTTGGAGAGATCGGTGGACGCTGCCATGGCGGAGGCGGGATCCGGTTCGCCGCGATAGACATGGTAGCCAGTGAGCTGCGAAAGCGGTTGACCACCGGAAGTGCGAGTGGGTGCCGCCCAGTTCAGTTCGATTGAAGACTCGGTGACGCGCGCTTGAACTTCGCCAATTGGCTCCGCGACAGGGAACATGCGCGTGGAAACGACATTGGAATCCGCCGAAGAGCGCTTCCTCGACGCGCGCGTGCGGACGAGGTAGAGAAGCTCACCACCGGGATTAGCGGTGGTCTCGGAGGGCGAGACGGGGTCGACGAACTTTACGTGGCCTTCGGAAACATAGTTGGCGACGAGCGCGCCGGGAATCGTGTAGACCACGCGAAACGATTTCTTGTCGGGAGTGCCGTTTGGTCTTTCGGCGCCGCGGAGAATTTCAACGGCCGGTTGCGCGGCGAGGCGGTCACCGGCAACAGTCTTGGTGGGCAATGTAAAAGTGAGCTCCACGCCGTCGCCCGATTGATGTGCGGCAAGGTCCGCCACCGCAACAGGAATCGGGGGCGATGGAGGAACTGGTTCGCCCGGAGCGCCGCAACCTTCGATCGTGAAAAGAATTAGCGCCGCTGGAAGCCACGCCGCACGCGCGAAACGGGTATGTTCCACGTGACACAACAGCATCTTCCGGGAATGTCGAGTCTGCATTGGCGAGACGCGAGCTTACAGGATGTACCGGCTCAAGTCTTGATTTTTCACAATGTCCGCAAGTTGCTTGTTGACATAAGCGGCGTCCACTTTGATGTTCTTTTTTTTGAGGTCCGGCGCTTCGAAAGAAAGTTCGTCAAGGACTTTTTCAAGGATCGTGTGGAGGCGGCGAGCGCCAATATTTTCCGTTTGTTCGTTCACGCTCGTTGCGAAACGGGCGATGGCCGCCACTGCGTCCTCGGTGATGTGGAGCTTCACGCCCTCCGTTTCAAGCAACGCGACGTATTGCTTGATCAGGGCATTTTTCGGCTCGGTCAGGATGCGAATGAAATCATCTTCCTTCAGAGATTGCAGCTCGACTCGAATTGGCAGGCGCCCCTGTAATTCGGGGATGAGGTCGGATGGTTTGGTCACATGAAATGCACCGGCGGCGATGAACAAAATGTGATCCGTTCGAATCATTCCATAGCGCGTATTCACCGTGGTGCCCTCGATGATCGGCAAAATGTCACGCTGGACGCCTTCGCGGGAAACATCCGGACCGTGGCCCGATTCGCGCCCAGCAACTTTATCGATCTCATCGATGAACACGATTCCCATTTGTTCGGCGCGCTCGACGGCGATTCGCGTCACCTGATCCATATCCAGCAGCCGATTTTCCTCTTCTTGGATCAAGTATTCGAACGCATCGGCCACCGTCATCTTGCGCTTCTTTTTCTGCTGGCCGAACATGCCGGAAAGCATGTCCTTGATATTGACGTCCATTTCCTCGACGCCCTGGTTCGAAATAATTTCGAAGGACGGCATGGACCGTTCTCGCACTTCGATATCCACCATGCGTTGGTCGAGCTTCGCTTCTCGTAGCTGAACCCTGAGCTTTTCGCGCGTGCGTTGGGTCTGTTCGCGTTGCGCTGCCGCATCGGCTTCCGAAGTTCCCGGCGCGGGCGGCGGAGACGGCGGCAGCAACAGGTCCAGCACGCGCTCTTCGGCCGCTTGTTCGGCGCGGTCGGCGACCTCATCCAATTTTTCTTCGCGCACCATATCAATCGATGTTTCGACCAGGTCGCGCACCATGGATTCAACGTCGCGTCCAACGTAGCC
Source organism: Candidatus Acidiferrum sp. (assembly GCA_035279745.1). Taxonomy (GTDB): domain Bacteria; phylum Acidobacteriota; class Terriglobia; order Acidiferrales; family UBA7541; genus Acidiferrum. The sequence goes on from DATEHE010000008.1 coordinate 28,125, forward strand.
TACTTCCGTGTACTTTGACGCTTCGACTTTCACGAAGGGGCAGCCCGCCAGGCGTGCCAGCCGCCGCGCAATTTCGGTCTTGCCGACGCCCGTTGGGCCAATCATCAAAATATTTTTGGGAAGAACGTCCTCGGCAATTTCCGGCGGAAGCTTTTGCCGCCGCACGCGGTTGCGCAACGCCACAGCCACCGCGCGCTTGGCCGCATCCTGCCCCACGATGTATTTATCGAGTTCCGCTACGATCTCGCGCGGCGTCATGTCGTCCAGGGCGGGAAGGAGCTCCTGTTCCTCGGCAGCGGGCGCGCCGTTGCCTCCCGCTACCAGCGCAATCTCTTTTTCGGTCTTACTGGCCATGAACCATCCGATCTCTCTGCAATCTCTCCGTCCGCAATCCCTTGGATGCCGCTCTTCGGCGAAAGATATTCCGCGGCGACCCTAGAGTTCTTCCACTGTAAAATTGGCGTTGGTAAAAATGCAAATCTCGCTGGCGATACGCATCGCCTCCATCGCCAGATCTTTCGCGCTTAACTTGGAATGCTTCAGGAGCGCGCGCGCCGCAGCCAGCGCAAAGGTGCCTCCGGAACCGATGGCGCAAAGGCCGTCATCCGGCTCAATCACGTCGCCGTTTCCTGACAGTAGAAATGTTGATTTTGCGTCCGCGACGACGAGCAGTGCCTCCAGATGTCGTAGTGCGCGATCTTTTCGCCACTCTTTGGCCAGCTCGACGGCGGCTTTCTGCAAGTTTCCCGAGTGCTCCTGCAACTTGCCTTCAAAACGTTCAAACAAAGTAATCGCATCGGCTGTTGATCCTGCAAATCCCGCGACGACCTTGTCGTTATAGAGCCGGCGCGTCTTCCGCGCGGTGTGTTTCATCACGTGATCGCCCATGGTTACCTGCCCGTCGGCGATCAGCACAACTTTATTGTCTTTGCGCACGCACAGCACCGTTGTGCCGTGCAACTGCGCGCTCCCTTGGCTCGAACGCATCCACTCATTATACAACGCCGGCTCATCAGGGACGCTCGCCAAGTTTTGTAGTCACATCCCGCCACCGAGACACGCCGGAACTACTGGGGATTCGGCGGCGCATGTAGGACCGGAGGCGCAGCGGAAAGATCGCTAGGTTTCCCGCCGGAGAGATCCTGAATATGATCCTGAAGCGCTTTGATTTCGAGTTCTTCTTTTTCTATGTCGTTCTGTAAGATTTCAATTTGCTTCTGCATGCCAGGCTTCTGGTCAGGAGCGGCCCCAGGAAGATCTTTGTTAAGTCGATTGATTCCATCCTGAAGATCGTGAATTTGACCCTGCTTAGTCTCGATCAACTCCTGGGACTTCTCCTTGGTTGGGGGTAATTTGAGGGTTAGGCCAGCTTGCTTTAGCTCCTTCGAAATAGCCTTTTCCCTCGCAGCGGCGTGGGTGGCGGCCGCTTCCTGGGCCTCCTTCTCGAGGAGATAAGTGTCCGCGGGAGACCGCAAGGAAACTACCTCGTCATTCGTCCAAATCTTCCTCTGTTTGGTAGCAGTCTGCGAAGGTGTGGGCGGGGATTGCGTCTGAGCACTCTGCTGCGGCTGATTAGTCTGCTGCTGTTGTGTTGCCGGCACAAGCGGCGAGGTATCCAACACGAGCGAAACCGTGAGGGCTAGCATCCACCTGAAAAACCCTCTAAGTTCCTTACAGCGGCTCATGCTGGGCTCGAAATTACTGCGGTATTTCATGGAAAGACAAAACCTGGTATTTCAGTGGTGCCTCAGCAGCCTTGACCCAACAACTGCTGTAGTAGATCCCGTTAGCGGCCGTCGTCGAGGTAAAATTGAAATAAGGGGAAGCGGGCGCTGACGAGGCAGCCAGTGGGACTCCAGAGTCGTCGATGGTCTTTGCCACAAGGACGGCCCCTTGGATTTGTGTGTTGGTGTAACTCCCCTGGTATGAATAGATCCAACCCTTTCCAATGACCAGGATTATCCCGTTCCAAAATGCGTCTGGATCGTAAGTGAATGAAGGCGTCGCAAGGTTAGTCATATTGCCCGTGACGAGGAGCAAGCCATATCCGGTTCCGTGCCAGCCGCTGAAGACGAGATCGCCATTCACTACGATAGTCATCGGATTCGCCGCGGACATCGCCGCGGGCATGTCCGCCTGCGTCGCGTCCCGGTTGATAACCACATCGGCGTTCATTTCAATCGTCTGAACCAGGGCGTTCAAGCCGCCGACGGTTGAGAGACTCGTGGGCAGAGAGACGAGACCAATATTGGGGTTGGGAGCGGCCGGGGGAACTGTACTCGTATAGTTGCCCCGTAGGTCAGGGCCGGAGACTTGAATCCCCTGGAGGGTGCTTGGCTGCTCGAAACTTGCTAGTGACGCGCCGGAATCCGTGTAACCGATTGCGTTCACCGCTGCGCCCGGAGCGCACGATCCGACAGGGCCCTGATCGGTCCCCTTCACATAAAAAGCAGCTGAGGTAGGAGCTGTAAACTTTGGCGATGTGCCCTCCAGGACTAATGCCGCGGGAAAAGTCAGATTCAGCTTTGACGGAGCCACCAGATACTGCAGAACCTTCTTGCTGCCTTTTGGCATTTGAGCGAGCGCGGTGATCTCGAGTACTTGAGAAGCCGTTGCCGGCGGGCTCGCAGTAGAAATCATGCTCGGCAGAGGATTGCCCGACGAGTCCACGTGGGCAGGGTCATAGTAGATCGGGGTTGTGGAATCGTACGTGCCATCCTGATTCACATCGATGTACAGAGACTTTTCAGTGACAGCATTTATGCGGACCCACTTGTAAAGCGGCCCAGGCATGCTTTGAGCATTATTGTTCCAGAGAGACGCCACAGACTGCCAGGATGCGGCAGAAGCCTGCGTCGGACTAAATTCGGTGACGTACTCAGTATCGTAGTAAGGATTGCTGGAATCCCAGGGGGCCACAGTCTCGCCCGTAAGCCCGTTGTAAAGGTAGATGGTTTGCCCAAGGGCCATCGGCGTGGAGATCGGAATGGTCAAACCCAAATAGTTGGGATTCTTGGGCAAGAGTCTCCCGCGCGCCTCTTCCAGCCCCGCCAACGCGGAATAATAGACCGTGGAGGACGCGCGGTAGTTCGCGCCGAGCGCGGTCTCCGTTCCAGACGAAACGATCAACGCAATCGCCACCACACTGACCAGCAGCAGTACAAAGATCGCGATGAGCAAGGCTATCCCTGCTTCGGAGTTGCGGCGTTTTCTGGGCGTTTTCCGCATCTTCTTACTGACCACTCGGTATCGGATTCAGGCTGTGCCCCCGTCCATGCAATTCGACCAGCCGAGGCTGTTGCGTTTGAGCATCCGGAGTAGGCGCCATCACAATCAATGTGATTTCCACGTCCGTGACATTCATTGGCGAATTGTAGGAACCCGCGAGTGGACACGCGATGCTCGCTGGAGGCGGCGTTGCATTAGGGCAGATGTATGTGAACACGGGCACGGGATTCCCGCCGGGGAACATGTTCGGATACACGGCCCGAAACTGAGCGATCTGGGCGGCCGGCGCATTGTTCATCACATTCTGTACATACGGAACAAAGTCTGCGGAAGTGGTTCCAGCGGGATCAGTGCCCGTCTTATAGGTTTGCGCCCGCGACAAAACATTGCCATTGAGCTGGTACCTGGTCCACTCGACCCCGTCGTGTCGCCAGGGATCCACATCACGTTCGATGATCATGTCGAAATCCGAAGGCCCCGGATCGCACGTGCCTCCACCCGCTGTCCCAATCTGACAAGGTGTGCTCGGGTAACCCGGATTCCATGCGATCGGTGTGCTCGCATAAAGATTTGCCGGCGGTACTGCCGGGGTGAAGGAAAACGAGCTTTTCGGCGGATAACCTGACCCATTGACGTCCCTGACAATTTCATCCAGGCCGAAACGCGCCTCTTGAAAGGAGTTCAGAACCTGGGATTCGGTTTGATATCTCTGCTGTGCCACGGATAGCAAGCCAAACGCGGCGCCGCAGAGCAAAATGAAGACCACCGCGGCGATCATCATTTCGATGAGCGAAAAGCCGCCTTGCTGCCGGATTAGCCGCTGGCGTTTCATCTTTCTAGAATCGTATCCAGCGTGACGGGCTTATAAATCCCGTTGCCGCCCTTTCTTCTGGCCCCCAGGATGAATCGCTTCGACGAAACCATGCCGCTGTTCGCAACAGTGATCACCGCCCAGCGAACGTCATAGACCACTCCAGCGGGGTCGTTCGGATCCTGGTAGGTGAAGCTATATCCAGCCACAGGCGACGCGGTAAAATCGATGATCACCTGATCATAATTGACTAGAGTCGGGCTCCCCACAACGGTATTCGACTGGGCCGGATCCCCCAGATCGCAGCTATTTCCTTCAGCATCAATAAACGACGGAGGGCTGAAGGACATGTTGAGCGGCTGCCTCAAGAATTGATCCATCTCCCGCTGCGCGAACACGAGCGCTGCGGAATCGTTCCGATTGATGGAATTCGAACTGATGGATGCAGGAACCAACTGCGCGACCGCCACGATGCCCACCAGCAGGATCACGATGGCCATTAAGACCTCAATCAGCGTGAAGCCGCTCTGCGGGTCGCGTGTCCGCGAATGTTGATTCAGCCGCACCTGTCTCATGCTGGTCATGCAGCTCCCAGTTGCCTCAACTCACTCGATGCCAGTCTCCGGAAGAGGAACTGGCCCATACCTGCACCGCACCCGACGGCATCGTAATGATGGCTCTGTATCCTACGCTCGGATCGGTACCGCTTCCGAGATATAGTACAGAAACTGTGTACGTCGTCTTGACGCCACGCTGATCGTACGTGATGCTGTTGTTTGCTCCCGAAAGAACTGTCCACCCATATAGTTGATTCCCGTAGCCCGGACCTAGCGATGAGATTATCGGCGTGGGGCTCGGAACCGAACCATCCGGCAGCAGCGTGAAACCCCCTCCTCCGATGAACATCTGCGGCTCGGCCTGATCTGCTTCGCCGTTTCCGTTCGAATCCACCCACACCAGCCAATTACTGCCCTGTTGTTTGATCTGGCAGCTCACTTGCGTATTCTGACGGATGGCGTCGAACTTCGTAAACTTCAGCATTCCCGCCAACTGCGAAGCTGCGGAATTCAGTTGATAGCTTTGCAGAGAGCGCATAATGACTGGGATTGCCAGCGTCGAGATAATCATGAGCACGACGAGGGAGAGAACGACTTCGACCAAACTAAAGCCATTTCGTGGGCTTCGGACGGGGCGAACGATAATGAGGCCAGGTTTCATTTTGGGACGACACAATTCCTCAGGTTCCCTCATTTCAGAACCTAGCTAAGTTCCCGAGATTATGACATTTTAGCAGCAGAATCCCATAGTTCCCGCGTACCCAATTCGCTGGACCATAGGACTAGTTACCTCAGGACCTCCAGGACGGCGAGTCGCAGGTGCCCCGAGCGCTTGTGGCGTCTGAGGTCTGATAACACAGCTCTGGGTTCCAAAATGAAATGGCGCCTCAGCGACTTTCGGCACAGTAAGTGTTTTATTTTCAATTAGATTGCCCGCGGGAGAATGTTTGCGATTGGCTGGGCGGTTGAGCGCAATCCACGCAAACACCTCATAATACGGCCTACGATCCACCTGCTCAGTTGTTGTCGACGTTTTGCTTGCTTTTCTTGACCTTGGCCGCGCCGAACCGTTTTTTCAGAGAGTCCCGGTCGAAAAAATCGCTAGCAAACCCTGGGTTGTACGCGCACGCATCCAGGAAAAATTGCGCCACCTGCCTGTCATTGTGGAGTCTGGTGACCTGCATGGGCGTCCAAACGCTGCCTTTTAATTGATAATTCGAATAGATGTTTACGTCTTCATCATGCTCGCGAGTTTCTTGGTTGTCGGTTATGACCACGCTACGAACAAGCAACTTGGTCAGGCGATCGACTGCCAGGCGGAACGTGCGCTGCTCGGGATCAGTCAATTCCACCCAGTCCACTTCCTTCAAATCCACGGTGTCAATCCCGCCATACCGGTAGGTCCAGCCCGGCTCCTTCAAACGCACGCGCAACACGTTGTCAATATTGCGTTTCACCTGCTCCTGAAAATCGGCAATTGTTGTGGCGGGGAGTTCCGTAATTCCTCCCCGATCCAGCGTCCAGCCCTGATTTCCGTTGTAGAGCGCGACGATGACTCCGCCGTTCGCCAGGTCCAGCCCGTCCACCCCGATGACCGTATTGATTATGTTCTTGAGGTTGTGGCTCTTCGCGGTGAACTCGAGCCGTTCTTTATCCGGATAAAGCCGCGATTCAGTGAACGGGATGTATCCCGTAATCGCCCCGCTGTGTCCGAACTGCGCGCGGGTTCCGTGGCATTCACTTTCGGTGGCGTTCAAGTAGCCCGCCGCGCCGCGCGCATTGATCAAATCCTGAATGATTTGCTTGGCTTTGGCTTCGCTCTGTTCCGGCATCATGGTTTCCGGATTTTGAGCAAGCGCGCTCAGCGCAAGGACAGCGCTGAGAAAAACACTACACACAACTGGAAGCGCAAACCTCATCCGCACAACACGGATCCTCCGTTTACATTGATGATTTCGCCCGTGAGGAAGTTGGCTAGGTCCGACGCCAGGAAGAGGATTGGACCCGCGATTTCTTCGGCGGTTGCCGCACGGCCCAGCGGAATTGCCGCCGCAATCGCCTTCGCGCCTGCCTTTGTTTGAATGTATGGGTTCGACATGTCCGTGGCCACCCAGCCCGGTGCAATTGAATTCACCAAAATATTGTGCCGCGCCAATTCCGTCGAAAGGCCCTTCACCAGGCTAATCACGCCGCCTTTGCTTGCCCCGTAGTGCGTGTGCAACGATTCGCCGCGCTGCCCTGCCGTGGAAGTGATTGGGATGATTTTCCCGGACTTCTGTTTGATCATCTGCGGCACGCTGAAATGAATGATGGAGTAGACGCTTTTCAAATTTACCCGAATCATTTCGTCCCATTGCTTCTCGCTCATACCCTCAATCGGCAAATCTTCCGCGTTCCAAACACCCGCGTTTGCCACCACGATATCCAGCCTGCCCAGCCGAGCGAGACATTGATCCACCAGTTTCTTGTTGTCCGCGTGCCTCCCCACGTCGGCCTTGAACGCCTCGACCCGCGTTCCATGCTTCGCCGCTTCCTGTTCGACTTGCAGCGCGGCGTCCTTCGCTTTGTTGTAACTGAAAATCACGTCGGCGCCAGCCTGGGCGAAAAGCTTGACGGTTGCCGCTCCTATCCCCCTCGAGCCGCCCGTAATCAGTGCCGCCTTGCCTGCAAGTGAAATCATCCATTCCCCCCGTCAATGTGTGAATCGAATTCCGTATAGCATCCATTCAGCAAGGGACTACGCTTCTTGCACTGCGGCGTCGCGAGCTGCCGCCACGAATCCGCGGAATAACCGCTCCGAGAATGCGTCTCCAAACATCCGCTCCGGATGCCACTGCACGCCCACCACCCAGTTCGAATCGCCCGTCCACTCCACACCTTCGATGACTCCATCCGGCGATTGAGCCGTGGCTCGTAAGTGTTCGCCCGGTTTCGAAATCGCCTGGTGATGGGAGCTGTTCACTCTTCCCACTTCTCCGGAAGCAAGCTCGGCCAATTTGCTGCCGGCTTCGAACGTCGCGCCATGAACCGGATCTTCGTTTGGCTCGGGAACGAGGTCCTTCTTCCTGTGAGCGGTAGCCGTTCCCAGTTCCGAGCGCACATCTTGGATCAGCGTTCCCCCGAGATAGACATTCAGAAGTTGGCACCCATAGCAGATCGCGAGAACCGGCTTTTTTTGTGCGAAGGCATGCTCGAGGATAGCCCGGTCCGCCGATTCGCGCGGCAAATCCGCCGGCGCCGACTTCCCTCGATTCATCTCACCGTACTCCGTGGGGTCGACGTCCGCCGGGCTGCCCGGCAGGACAAAGGCGTCCATCTCGGGGATCAGCCGATGCTGCTCCCTGTGGTCTGCTAGAGGGATCAGTACTGGTTCTCCTCCTGCTTTCCGCACTGCCTCCTCATAATTCGCAATTTTGGGTCGGTTCTGCTCCGCCTCTTCTATGGACGTTCGCCAGGGAATGCCGACACGGGGCCGGTGCAGGGCTTGAGTGCTCATGGAATTTCAAATCGTAGCATTCGCGGAATAAGGCAGCAACCCGGCTGAGTCGCCGCGTGAGAGGATTCTCAGCTGCGTGTCGCTGGAATGTCTGTGTGGCCGCAGCTGTCCAGGCAGTATTCCGGCCGCTGGAAAAAGGGGGGCAAAGAGGGAAAGCGGCTCAGCAACTGCTCAAACGATGGCGCTCGGAGCGTGACATGTCCAAGCTTGCGCCCCGGCCTGGGTTCTTTCCCATACAAATGCAGGTGCGCCGAAGGCACGGCAAGCACTTTAGCGGAGTCTGGTACCTCGCCAATCAGATTGATCATTGCGGAAGCGCCAATTGCAGTCGTGGCGCCGAGCGGGAATCCGTGAATGGCCCGCAGATGATTCTCGAATTGGCTTGTCACCGCCCCTTCGATCGTCCAATGGCCGGAATTGTGAACGCGCGGCGCCATCTCATTCGCCAGCAATTCGCCGTCGCGCTCGAAAAACTCAATGGCCAGTACTCCGACATAATTCAGCGTTTCCAAAACTTTGCGCGCGGCGCTCTCCGCACTCTGCTGGATTTCCGGCGAAACATCGGGCGCCGGCGCGAGAGACAGCCGCAAAATTCCATGGCGGTGATGATTTTCCACAAGCGGATAGAACACCGTCTCGCCGGTCTTGCTGCGAACGGCGAGCACGGACAACTCGCGCGTGAACGGCACGTACCGCTCCAAAATGCACGGCACACGCGGCATCGCGTCGCGCGCGACCCGGAAGTCTTCCTGGGTCTTCAGGATCCACTGACCCTTGCCGTCGTAACCCATCCTTCGGGTCTTCAACACTGCGGGCAGTCCGGTTTTCTTTAGCGCCAGCTCCAATTCTGATGCCGCCGGAACTGGTGCAAACGCCGTCGTCGCGATCCCCAGCTTTTCGAACAGCTGCTTTTCGCGAAGCCGGTCCTGCGCCGTCTCCAGCGCCAGCGGCGGCGGATAAACCACGACTTTCTTCGCCAGAAAATGCACCGCGTCCACTGGAACATTCTCGAATTCGTACGTGACCACTTCGAGGCCGTGCGCGAATTTCTCCAGCGTCGCGCGATCCGAGTAATCTCCCGTCACTCGCGGCGCAATTCGCCCCACCGGCGCTTCCGGCGACGGATCGAAAAACCGGAATCTCATTCCCAGCGGGTAGCCCGCCAAAGCAAGCATGTAACCAAGCTGTCCGCCGCCCAGGATCCCAATGCTCACGCCGATTTCCTCTTGGCCCGTCTCGCCGCGCTCGCCGGATTCGGGGTGGACAAGACTCGCTTTGTCTGTTCGCTTCGGAAATTTCGCAGCGCTTCTCGTATGTGCGGATGCTTTACACCAAGAATCGCCGCCGCCAGCAGCGCTGCATTGATCGCTCCCGCTTTCCCAATCGCCAGCGTCCCCACAGGGATGCCGCCAGGCATTTGCGCGATCGAAAGTAGCGAATCCAACCCCTTCAATGCTTTGGATTCCACTGGAACACCCAGGACCGGCAGAACAGTTTTCGATGCCGTCATGCCGGGGAGATGCGCCGCCCCGCCCGCTCCCGCGATGATCACTTCGATGCCTCGCTCTTCCGCGCTCGAAGCGTACTCAAACAGCAAATCCGGCGTGCGGTGCGCCGAGACCACCCTCGTCTCGTACGGCACGCCAAGGTCCTTGAGGGTATTGGCGGCATGCTCCAAAGTTTCCCAATCGGAAGTCGAGCCCATGATCACGCCGACGAGTGGCTCCGCTCCCTGTCGCCCGTGCTTCAAATTGCGCTGGCTCGCTCGCGTCTGCGTTCTTGAATTCTTTTTCCTCATGATCACCCAGGAATCCACACGTACGCGCATTCACGCTTCGGCGCTCCTGCACTTTACCGGATTCGCGGAAGATTATTCTACGGTGATTTTCAGTGCGCTGCGACCGCGGCACGATTTTTCCAGTATTCGCGCAACTGTCCCACGAGGTACAGCGAGCCAGCCACGATTACCGCGTCGTCCGCTCCAGAGTGTTCCAGCGCGTATTCCAGAGCCGCGTCCGGCTCGGTTAGCACTTTTAATTTAGCTGCGTGATGCGCCGTCAATTCCGAAAGTTGCGCTACGGATATGGCGCGCGTCGTCTTTGGCTGCGTCAAAATCACTTCGGCGGCAAATGGAAACAAAATTCCCGCGATTTCATCCACTGCTTTGTCCCGCAACGCTCCGAAGACGAGCCGGATTTTTCTTCCCTGGAAATTTTGCGCCAGGAATTCCGCCAGCTCTCTAGCTGCCGATGGATTGTGTGCTCCATCCAGGTATACGTCCGGGCGGCTTTGCAGCTTTTCCAATCTTCCCGGCCATGTGGCCTGCGCAATTCCCTCGGCAATCGCAGCGTCCGGAATCCGGTACCCTCGGTTTTGCAGGTAACGCGCCGCCGCCACGGCATTCAACGCATTCTGCAGTTGGAACTTTCCCGGCAACTGCGGAGCCAATTCCATCTGCCATCCCGTCGCGGCCTCCGACACGATCGCCCTCCCGCATCCGTGTTCCATCCACTGTCGTTTCTTTTCGAATGCCACCTCGGTCTCGATGATTGGCGCACGCAACTCGCTTGCGCGCCGCTTAATCACGGCCATCGCCTCGAGACGCTGCGCCGCCACCACGACCGGTGTCCCCGGCTTCACGATGCCGGCCTTCTCGCCGGCGATTTCCTCGAGCGAGTGGCCAAGAAAATTTTCGTGGTCGAAATCAACGCGCGTGATCACAGAAATTATTGGAGCAAGAATGTTGGTGGCGTCCAGCCGCCCTCCCAGACCGACCTCAATCACTCCGAATTCCACGCGCTTTCGTGCAAACGCCTCGAACGCCAGCGCGGTGACGCACTCGAAAAAAGTGGGATGCGCGCGCAGTTTGCCGGAGGCCAGCAGCTCTTCATTCAATTTCTGAATCCGCGTGAAGTTTTCCGCGAAATCGCCGTCGCTGATTGCCTCTCCGTTCACTCGAATCCGCTCATTGATTCGTTCCAGGTGCGGCGAGGTATTCAGTCCCGTGCGGAATCCGGCGCGGCGCAGGATTGCTTCCAGGAATGCCGCGGTCGAGCCCTTTCCATTCGTTCCCGCGATGTGCGCGTTCGGATAACTGCGTTGCGGGTTTCCCAGCCGTTCCGCCAGAACGCTGATGTTTTCCAGATCGAATTTCGCCGCGGCTGCTTGCGTGGGCGCCGCCAATTCCCTGCCCAGCGAAAGCAGGTAACGTACTGCTTCGTCGTAGGTCATTTCAGTTCAGCAATAGGTCCAGGCTGTTGGAGAGGAAGGTTTTCAGGTTCTTTCGATGCACCACGGCGTCCAGAAAGCCGTGTTCCAGCAGAAATTCCGCCCGCTGAAATCCTTCCGGCAGTTTCTGACGAATAGTCTGTTCGATCACGCGCGGTCCCGCGAATCCGATCATCGCTCCCGGTTCCGCGATATTCAGATCGCCAAGCATCGCGAAGCTGGCGGTGACCCCGCCCGTTGTCGGATCCGTCAACAGCGAAAGGTAGGGCACCTTGGCTTCATCCAGCCGCGCCAACGCCGCCGAGACTTTAGCCAATTGCATCAGGCTGATCGCGCCTTCTTGCATGCGCGCCCCGCTTGAACAGGAAACGATGATGAGCGGCTGCCGTGTTTCGATGCCTAGCTCGATCGCTCGCGTAATCTTTTCCCCAACCACTGCTCCCATCGAGCCGCCCACGAATCCAAATTCCATGACGCAGCAGACCACCCCTCGGCCATTCAATCTGCCTTCCGCCGTAATCACCGCATCGTTCATTCCCAGTTTCTTGCGCGCCTCTTTCAGTCGGGCCGTGTAGGGTTTGCTGTCCACAAATTTCAATGGATCGGTCGACATCATTCCCGTGTCATGCTCCGTCCAGCGCGAATCCAGCAGCATCTCCAGCCGCTGTTTCGCATTCATCTTGAAATGAAATTGGCACTTCGGGCAGACGTGCAGGTTTGTCTCCAGGTCCTTGCGAAAAACGATCGTGCCGCACGATTCGCACTTGGCCCACAGGCCTTCCGTGCGCACCCGTCTCTCCTCCGGCGGCGTGCTTTGCTCAATGGATTTTTTTTCGCGTTTGAACCAGGCCATACGTGTGAGTCTTCCAAAGACTCTTATCTCAACCGCAATTCAGCCTCTCGGCTGCAACTCCAACCACTTTTTGCTTCCGCCGACCGGCGGGCAACCTCTAATAGTCGATTCCCCGTTGTGCCAGTATACCCTTGGTGTACGGGTGTTTCACCTCGCGCATCTCCGTAACCAGATCCGCCGCTTCCACCAGCCCCGGATGCGCATTCCTTCCCGTGCAGATCACGTGCACCCGTTCCGGCTTGCCTTTCAGGGCTTCGATAATCTCCGTCGCATCCAGCATGTGGTAGCTGATCACGTAGTTGATCTCGTCCAGCACCACCAAATCATACTTTCCGCCGTATATCGCTTCCCGGCCCGTCTCCCAGCATTCCCGCGCCAGCTTGATATCTTCCGGATCCGTTTCCGCTCCTCCGATTTTCACGAATCCTCGCCCCATGGGCCGGATTTCAAATTTGTCGTCGCCCAGCATTTTGGCCGCGTCCAGTTCGCCGTAGTGCCACGATCCTTTGATGAATTGCACCATCAGCACGCGCAATCCCTGCCCGACCGCGCGAAACGCCGTCCCCAGCGCACAGGTCGTTTTGCCCTTGCCGGGTCCGGTGTAAACAATCAGCAGTCCCTTCTCTTCCGGCATATTCCGCTGCCTCGCTTGTGCTCCCTGAAATCGTTCAGGCTAATCCAAGCCGTCTCGCGAACTCGGTTGCCACGGCAGCAAGACTTTCTTTTGTCGCCGCTGGCAGAGCCGTTTTCGGCTTGCCGTGCGTATCGCGCACGATGATCCATAAACCCGGACGATATACTTCGTCATCGCCCGGACAGATGGCTCCGGTGAGCTGCGTGATTTCAAGAGGAAGCGGCTCCGAGTGCGTGATTACGTGTTTCAAATGGCCGGCGCCAGCCGATGCAGCCGGAGGACGACAGAGAAGCTCCATCAGAACGCCGCGCGCATCATCCACAAGGTCGCGAAAGCCTTGCGACACAAGTATCAGGTCCACATCGCGCGGAGTCGGCTGTTCCATCTCCAACAGGTTGTAATCGGGCAGCGGCTTTTCCAGCGCGATTTCGATCGCCGCCGATGGCTGGTCTTCGTCGGGAATAATGCGGATGGACATGGCCTTTAGGTTTTACACCAGAGCGGCTATTTCGGATAGGGGCTGCCGGAAAGGATGGCAAACGCTCGGTAGAGCTGTTCCGCAAGCATCGCGCGCGCCAGTTCGTGGGAGTAGGTCATCGGACTGAGCGAGAGTTTTTGCGGGACGCGCGCCCGCAATTCTTCTGGAAAACCGTCCGCATCTCCGCATACAAAAATGAGTTCACGCGTTCCCCGATCTCGCTGTTCGCCAATCCATTTCGCGAAGGCTTCGGAGCTGAGCGCCCTTCCTCCAGCGTCCAAAAGAACTACTGTGGCAGCTCGCTCCGCGTCCAGCTTTTTGACGGCAGCTGAGCTGTCCCGCACTTCCGCGACCTCAATCGGCGACTGCCTTCCAATGCGCTTCACGTAGTCTTCAATCGTGGCGCGCATCTCCGCGCCGCGCGTCTTCCCCAGCATCAGCAGGAGAATCTTCACTTCAGTCCGTATTTCTTGCGTTTTTCGAGCAGCGTCTTGCGGCTGATTCCCAGCGCCTTCGCCGAACGGGTGATCCGGTAGCGCGTGGCTTCGAGCGTAGCGGCGATCGCCTCCCGCTCGATGTCTTCCAGGCTGCGCAATCCCGTCAGCGGTCCCATGACGCCGCCCGCCCCGCGCATGTTCTCCGGGAAATCCTCAGGGTTCAGCGAGTCGCCGTGCGAAAAAACCACCGCGCGTTCCAGCGCATTTCGCAACTCGCGCACGTTTCCAGGCCATCCGTATCCACTTAGCATGCGGCGCGACGCTTCGCTCAGATGGGCTCCGGGGCGACCATGAATGGCGCGGAGCGAGGCCAGCAGATGTTCCGCAAGCGGCAAAATATCCGCGCGGCGCTCCCGAAGCGGGGCGACCGTCAAAGCGAGTACATTCAATCGGAAGAACAAGTCCTCGCGAAACTGGCCGCTGGCCACGGCGGCGGCAAGATCCGCGTTCGTCAATGCGATAATGCGCGCTTCGATTCGGAGAGTCTCTGTTCCGCCCAGGCGCTCGAAGGCGCGCTCTTGCAGGACGCGCAGCAATTTGCCTTGAGCCGAAGCGGTGAGTGCCGCGACTTCGTCGAGCACGATTGTTCCCGCTCCGCCAAGTTCCAGACGGCCCAGCTTGCGTTCCACCGCGCCGGTGAATGCTCCTGCCTCGTGCCCGAAAAGCTCGCTCTCCACCAGATTTGGTGGAAGTCCCGCGCAATCGATTTTCAAGTACGGCGCGTCGCGCCGCGGCCCCAACTCATGGACGAGCCGCGCAAGATGGTCTTTGCCTGTCCCGCTCTCCCCGCTAATCAGCAGCGTGGTAGCCGCCGCGGCAACTTTTTGCGCCAACTCCAACAGGCGCTGAGACGCCGGCTCTTGCGCGATCCACGGCAATCGCTCCGTGCTCATGTTTTCCAGGCTTCGCCGGCGGCTTGCGGCTCTCCAAGCGAACGCACGCGCGCGGCAACTTCCGGCTCGTCGGGGATTTCCAGCTTTGGCGAGGACCGCCAGAGCCGCTCGAGGTCATAAAAACGGCGGGCTTCTTCGCTGAAGACGTGAACGATAATTCCGCCGAAATCCAGCAGCGCCCATTCCGCGGAGCTATATCCTTCGCGATGCTTCGGCGAGCGGTGCAGATGCTTTTCGAACTGGTCTTCGATTTCCGTGCAGATGGCTTGGACCTGCGGCGTGCTGAATCCCGTGCAGATTACGAAATAATCCGTGAAGGCACCGACGCCGCTCAAGTCGAGAACGGTAATCCCCGAGGCTTTTTTGTTTTGCGCCGCCTCGACAGCCAGACGGACTCCCTGTGGCAACGATTCCAATTTCACCGGTACAGGCCCTGCTTCAGAATGTATTCCTCGACGCGCACCGAGACAAGTCCATGAATGGCCTGGCCGCGATTCACCCGTTTGCGGATGTCCGTGGCGGAGACGTCACTCGAAACATTTTCGAGCAGATACACGATCGTGCCACGAAGTCGCGCGACAATCTGCGATGGCGGGATTTCTGCTTCCTTCTTCGGATCGGGGCGCGCAATTAAATCGGGAGGAATCACCAATCGCAACGCTTCGGCCCGAATTCCGGGCCGGTTGGCGATGATGAAATCGCATAGGCCCAGCAGCGTCTCATACTCTTTCCAGACCGGAATATCGAGAAAGGCGTCGGCTCCAACTATGAAATAGATGCGGTCCCCTTGGCCGTGGTACGCGTGACGGAAGTATCGAACGGTGTCCACCGAGTAATGTAGCTGCGTGCCGCTGAAATCCTCACCCGCCTCCGCAAGCGAAGGAATGAAGTGCGGATGTTCCGCGCAGGCAAGCGAAGCCATGGCAAAGCGATGCGGGAAAGGCGCGAGATGCTGCTTCAGCTTGTGGGGCGGCCGGCTCGCGGGAATGAAATGAATCTCGTCGAAATTGAAACGGCGGTCCGCCGAGCGGGCCACGGCGAGGTGACCGTTATGAATCGGGTCGAAGGAACCGCCAAAAAGCGCGATGCGGCGGGGATGTTGTTTTGCGGCGGTGCGGTGCGCCTGCGCTGTGGTCAATGCGCCTCCCGGGAGGTCATCGCCGGTATTTTCTCACGAATCCGAGAAGCGCGCGGAGTGGCTTTTTTGCGCCGAATCGTTTTCATCACTTTGCGCTGTGGGTTCCAGTTGTTCCGGGCTTACGGCGCGGGGAATCTTGTCCAGCGCGTCAGCAATCGAGCGAACCAGTTCGCGCACGCCCTCGCCGGTCGCGGCCGAGATGGAATGAAATTCTAGGTGACGCTGCGCGCAAAAATCTCGAAGCGCTTCAAGACGCGTTCGATCCGTCGTTGCGTCCAGCTTGGTCGCCACAACAATCATCGGTTTTTCAGTGAGCGATTCGCTGAAGGCGGATAGCTCGCCGTTGATGATTGTGAAGGAATGAATCGGGTCGGCATCGTTGCCGTCGCTCGTGTCAATCAAATGGACCAGCAAGCGCGTCCGTTCCACATGCTTCAGGAAACGAATGCCCAGCCCCGCGCCTTCATGCGCGCCTTCAATGAGGCCCGGCAAATCGGCGACAACAAACGTGCGCCCGAGTTCACGGCCTTCGCTCCCGCTTCCACCGTCCGCGTTAACGACACCGAGATTCGGCTCAAGCGTGGTGAAAGGGTAATTCGCGATTTTCGGACGCGCGGCGGAAATCACGGAAATCAGCGTGGATTTTCCGGCGTTCGGAAAACCGACCAGTCCAACATCCGCGAGCAATTTCAGTTCGAGACGCAGATGCCGCTCTTCGCCAGGATGGCCGTCCTCGTGTTCTCGCGGAGCCTGGTGCCAGGGCTTGGCGAAATTCTGGTTGCCGCGCCCGCCCCGCCCGCCCTGCGCGACGAGTACGCGTTGGCCGGCGGTCGAAAGATCCGCGATGCTCTCTCCAGTTTCCGCGTCATAGGCAATCGTTCCGACAGGGACTTTTAGAACCGTATCTTCTCCGGAATAGCCCGTGCAATTCGAGCCTTCGCCGTGACGGCCGCGATCGGCCTTGAATTCGCGATTGTAGCGGTAGCGCAGCAACGTGTTGTCGTTGGGATTCGCCTCGAGATAAACGCTGCCGCCGTGGCCGCCATCGCCGCCGGAGGGGCCTCCCCGGGGGACATATTTCTCCCGGCGGAAGGCCACGCAGCCATTGCCGCCATCGCCGGCCTTCACGAAAATTTTGGCTTCATCAACGAACACGGAAACGAGACTCCAGACAGTGCAGCCGCAGGCTGCTTATGGTCAAAGAATATCAGATGCGGGGAAACGCGATGCGAATCGAGCTGCTTCAGCCGGGTCGAATCAGTTCGCGGCGGCGGATTTAGCTGCGGCGGCGGGTTCGACGCTGATGAATCGGCCGTGCCGGCCACGATCCTGAAACTTGACGTAGCCGGTGACGAGCGCGAAGAGCGTGTCGTCCTTGCCCTGGCCGACGTTTTCGCCGGCTTGATGTTTCGTTCCGCGCTGGCGCACGAGAATTGTGCCCGCGTTTACAAGCTGCCCGCCAAAACGCTTCACGCCGAGCCTTTGCCCGTGCGAGTCGCGCCCGTTAACCGAAGAGCCGCCACCTTTTTTATGTGCCATGACGAATTTCCTTTTCCGTGAAGATCGCTATCGAGCCGAATCGTTCCCGGCTCGAAAAATTACAGCTTGATGTCGCTGACCTCAACGGCGGTGTAATTCTGCCGGTGGCCGCGGGCAATCTTGTACTGATTGCCTTTCTTAAATTTCAGAACCTTGATTTTTGGAGCGCGGCCCTGCGCCACAATCTTTCCGCTGACGCTGGCTTTGGAAGCATCGTCGCCGAGGACAATCTTCTTTTCGCCAGTGTGAACGGCAAGGACTTTCCCGAAGGTCACTTTTTCGCCGACTTCGCCGGCGACGCGCTCAATGCGAATGGTGTCGCCGGGTGCGACGCGATACTGCTTTCCCCCGGATTGAATGACGGCGTACATCTACCCTCCAAGCTCAAAAGACAAACGTTGATTATACGGGTTGACCTCCCCGACGGTCAACGAATTGGTACGCAGAAGCAATTGCCGCCAGTGAAAAATTCCCCTTGCACAGCGCGCCAGACTCGAAACACGACAAAGGGAATTGGCAGGGGTTCCTGGGACCCTACCCCCTAATTTTGTAAGTGTTGCAGATAAAGGACTTAGCCTATCTGCAAGTGCTTTAGAATGAACACTTACGAGGGGCTTGCAAGTGTTCATTCTAAAGATGTTAGCCAGCGAGCCCGGCAGCGCCCATCGGGCAAAAGTTAACGTTAGCTAACTCGTATAATACCGAAATGGCTATCAGATGTCAATCGAAAAATGAAGGAGGTGAAGGCAGGTGGATGGGCGGTGGGCCGACGAAGGAAGACCTAAAAGTACCAGGACTCGAACGACGATTTGGACCTTTCGGCGAGCAACTTTTGCCGGGCGGCGGAGTTAAATAACACAGGCGCAGTGGCATTGAGACGCCTGCAGTCACTTGGATCCAGACCACTTAACGGTCGGCGACACAGGTCTAGGGAGGACACGTAAATGAGATTCATAAAGTACTTCGCTCTTTTGGCGGTACTCGGGTTTATGGCGGTAACGCCCTCCCAGGCTCAAGTCAGCGTCGGCGTGGGAGTCGGATACGGACCGGGCGACTACGCTTACGATTACCCTCCCCCGGTCTGTCCCTACGGCTACTACTCTTATTATCCTTATGCCTGTGCGCCCTACGGATACTACGGACCTGACTGGTTCGTGAGCGGCGTATTTATCGGCGCGGGTCCATGGTTCCACGGCTGGGGGCACGGATACTGGGGCCACGATTGGGATGATCGGGGCTGGGGCCGGCGAGGCTGGGGAGACCGTGAGTGGAGAGACCGCGGTTGGAGAGGCGGCAGGGGCTGGGACGGCGGCCATCGAGGATTCGCAGAACGCGGTTTTGGCGGTCGCGGGCACTTTGACGGGCCGCGCGGCGGATTTGGCGGCGGACACGGTCACGAAGGATTTCGTGGCAACGGCGGGTTCCACGGCAACGGCGGCTTTCATGGTGGAGGTGGTTTCCACGGAGGCGGAGGAGGCTTCCACGGCGGAGGCAGTGGTGGTTTCCATGGCGGTGGTGGCTCCCACGGTGGCGGAGGCTTTCACGGCGGTGGGGGACATGGAGGCGGGCACGGCGGCGGGCGCCACTAGTCACGCCTGACACTCCGAGTTACCTTGAATCATCCGAATGGCCGGCAGCGAAAGTTGCCGGCCGTTTTGTTTTTTTGGAAGCAGCTTCAGAGCAAAAGGCTCAGTCTGCCGGAATCCGCAATCGCAGTGCGAGGACCGAACGGAAGGGACGGGCTTTTCGACAGGAACCGCATGAAGTATCGTATCGGGCGCTCGTTCTAGATGAGGCTTGGATCCACTGCGAGCGTGTTTGTGGATCGGTGTGAGAAGGGAAGGCGAAGTGCCGACAATTGAATTGCCCCAGTCACCCCATGCGGCGGGGCATAAGCCGGTACATATTTATTACCGGGAATTCGGGAGGGGGAGACCGCTCGTGATTTTGCACGGCGGCTGGGGTTATGGGGTCTATCCCTTCCAGAAACAGATTGAGAGCTTCCAGAGCCAGCGGCGTTTGGTGATTCCAGACCGAACCGGATACGGCCGCTCGACAAGGGTGAACGGGGAGATGCCGCTGGATTTTCACCAGCGGGCGGCGCAGGAAACGCTCGCGCTGCTGGACGCGCTGAACATCCAGAAAGCAGCATTTTGGGGACACAGCGACGGAGCGGTCATCGCAGCCATGCTCGGACTGAGAACCCCAGAGCGCTGCGAGGCTCTCATTCTGGAAGCATTTCATTACCTCCGCAGAAAACCCAAATCGCGAAGTTTTTTCGAACGCTTCACGGCGCACCCCGAAGACTTGGGAGAAGAAACAAAGCGCATGCTTGCGGAGGACCACGGCGAGGCGGATTGGAAGAGAGTGCCGGCAAGAAACTGCGGAGCATGGATCCGAATCGCCGATCAAGCAAGTCAGGGCGAGGAGGATTTATACGCGGGGAAGCTTGGAGAATTGAGAGTGCCCACGCTTTTTCTGCATGGGAGGCTCGACCCGAGGACGGAACCCGGAGAAATGGAGATGGTTCGGGCGAGGCTGCCACACGTCCAAATCAAAATGATCGAGAATGGGAAACACAGCCCGCACAGCGAAGCCGAGGCGTTTGAGGAATGCAACGCACTGGCGCGCGCGTTTCTTAGTGCTGCCACATAAATTCTGCAACCGCGAAAGCAGGGTGTGCTTGGGAACCGCGCGGCAGGTTCAAAAATATCCTCAGGCCTAATCTTTGCAACATATTGCCAACCCAGCGTTCATGTGCTAGAAACTTGACCCAATCCAAGATGGTTTAGTCACTTTTCGCGACAAGAGTTGTCTAGAGAAGCCGGCCTTGCATTTGAACGGAGAAACCCCCTCTGTAGCGGCAAAACGTGCATAAACGGGTGCGCTTGTTGGTAACAGTGCGAGAGATGGAGGAGATTCGGCCATGAAGCGAATGAAAGTTTGGGCAGGTTTACTGGGGCTCAGTCTGGCAATTGGAATGGTGCTGCTGCAAGCACCTGAGACGAAGGCGCAATCCACGACGGATGGAGCGATCGGAGGAACGGTAACGGATCCTTCCGGCGCGGTGGTACCGGGAGCGAGCGTCAGCACGGAAAATCTGGGAACAGCGAGCAAGGCGAGTGGAGTGACGGACGGTAGCGGACACTATCAGATCGCGCACTTGCAGCCGGGGACGTATCTATTGGAAATTTCGGCGACCGGATTTGGCGTGTACAAAGCCGAGCGCGTCACCGTGGAAGTCGGAAGAACGACCACGATAGACGTTAAGCTGAACGTGAAAACGGCCTCGGAAACGGTGGTAGCGACGGCGGAAGCGCCGGTGATCGTGGCGGATCGCGCGGATTTTTCGACGAATATCAACCAGACAACGATCCAGAACCTGCCGATCAACGGAAGGAGATGGTCCTTCTTTGCGTTGAGCACGCCGGGAGCGACACCCGACGGCGGCTTTGGCCTGGTGAGCTTCCGCGGAATTTCCGGGCTGCTGAATAACAACACGGTGGACGGCGCAGACAACAACCAGGCGTTCTTCAGCGAAGAGCGAGGAAGAACGCGCATCAGCTATTCGACGAGCGAAGCATCCATTCAAGAATTCCAAATCAATACCTCCAACTACTCGGCGGAGTATGGAAGGGCGGCCGGAGGTGTGGTGAATGCGGTGACGAAGAGCGGAACGAATCAGATTCACGGGGAAGCGTTCTGGTATTTGCGGAGCAGCGACTGGGGCGCGATCAATCCATTTCAAACTCATCTGGTGAATGGAGTTGCTACGCCTTTCCTGCCGGAAGACAAGCGACATCAGTTTGGCGGCGACCTAGGGGGAGCGATCATCAAGGACAAATTGTTCTGGTTCTTCAGCGCGGACCAGCAACTAAGGCCGTTTCCAGCAGTGGCGAATTCGGGAACCCCAGGAGCGATCTTCGCGCCCGTGACTGTTTCCGCGCCAACAGGAACAAATACGTGCACGACGAAGAATTTGCCCGAGGGCAATACGCTGTTCTGCCGTGGGGTCACGCAAACACAGGCGAACAGCGCGGTAGCGTTTTTGCAAACTCTGACGGGGACTGTGGGAAGGCGGGGAGACCAACTCATTCTGCTTCCCAAGATCGATTGGATCATCAACTCCAAGAACCACGTATCGTTTACCTACAACCGGCTGCGGTGGAATTCCCCAGAGGGAATTCAGACGGCGGCAGTGGTGAACCGGGGAATCGAAAGCTTCGGAAACGACTACGTGAAAGACGACTGGGGAGTGGCGAAACTGATCACCACGGTGACGTCCACGTTGACGAACGAACTGCGCTATCAATATGGCCGCGATTTCGAGTTCGAGAACGGACAAAACGCGATCAGCGGCGAGCCGGTTTCGCAGCTTGGATTCTCGCCGCAGATTTCCGTCGGCGGCGTTGGGTCCTTCACATTCGGGATGCCGAATTTTCTGAACCGGCCGCAATATCCCTATGAAACGAGGAACCAGGTTGCGGACACGATGGCCTGGAGCCGGGGAACGCACCTGCTGAAGTTCGGAATCGACGTGAACCACGTGCACGATACGGAAGTGAACCTGTTCGAGGGTTTTGGAGCCTATTCGTACAGCACGCGTGCCGACTTCATCAGCGACTTCACTGCAGCGCAGGCGAAATCCGCTCCGCTCTGCGGGACAGTCTCTACACCCACCGGTTGTTATTCGAGCTTCGCGCAGGGATTCGGAACGCCGGGATTCAGTTTCTCGACAAACGATCTTGCGTTCTTCGTGCAGGATGACTGGCGAATCCGGCCGAGACTCACTTTGAATCTCGGACTGCGTTATGAGACAGAATTGCTGCCATCGCCGCAACTGCCCAACAGCGCGTTGCCGACCACGACTACTTTTCTTTCGGATCGTTCGGACTTCGGTCCCCGGCTGGGGGCAGCATACGACGTATTTGGCGACGGAAAGACGATCGTTCGCGGCGGCTACGGGATGTTTTACGGCCGTGTGATCAATTCCACGATCTTCAATGCGATTGCGAATACCGCGTTGCCGGCGGGTCAAAGCACGACGTCGCTGCAAGCGTCAGCCGCAACTGCGCCGCAATATCCCAATGTGATTTTGGCCGGCGGAGGCACAGTGCCCTTCGGCGTAACGGCGGTGGGATTCGCGCCGGGAAGCAAACTCCCGTTAGTGCACGAATTCGATGCCGAAGTGGAGCGGCAGATCGCGACCAATACGGTGGTGACCGTGTCCTATGTAGGAAGCCTGGGACGGCGGCTGCCGCGTTTCGTGGATACGAATCTGGCGAACGCGACGCTCACAACCAATTACACCGTGGCGGCGGCAACCGGCACGGTCACAAGCCCATTCGTGAGCCAGGATTTCGTCGGGCAAACGTTTAGCGAGCCATATTTCGGAGTGCCGACGACATTGACCGGCACACGCCGGCCGGACAACGCTTTCGGCGCCATCACGAATATCAGCTACAACGTAGATTCGAAATACAACGCGCTGGTCGTAGGACTGAACCGCCGATTCTATAAGGGGTTCCAGATTCAGTCTTCCTACACCTTCGCTCACTCAAACGATTACGGGCAAGCTTCACAGACCTTCACGGTTTCCAACAACGTGCTGAATCCGTTCAACCTGGCGGGGGAATACGGCCGATCAAACTTCGATCTGCGGCATGTGTTCGTGTTCGCGGCCGTATGGACACCGGATGCCTACAAGGGAGAAAACAAGATTCTGCAGCATCTCTTGAATGGCTACACGCTGGCGCCGCTCTTCAAGGCGTCATCCGGAGCGCCATTTACGCCGCTCATCCAGGGAAATGCGCCGAATCAAACCGGGTTTACGTCGTTTACGGGAGGGACAGGAGTGCTGGCGGACGGAGGAACCAATCGGGTGCCGTGGCTGGCTCCGAATTCATTCCAAATGCCGCGAACGGCGAACGTGGATTTCCGGCTGCAGAAAGAATTTGCCGTACATGAGAACTGGAAATTGACGCTCAGCGGCGATGCCTTCAACTTGTTCAACCACAACAACGTAACCGGCGTGGACACGCAGATGTACACAATCTCGGGGACTTCGCTCGTGTTTAACGGACATTTCGGAGTGCCTACTTCCTCGAGCAACACGCTGATTGCGCAGCGGCAAATCCAGGTCGGGCTTCGGCTGACATTCTGAGGCGCGATCGAAACCAATAAAGAAAAAGGGCGTCCCGCACGATCGGGGCGCCCTCTTCTTTTGCCGAATGAAAAAATGCGAAGAGACCTGTAAAACGCAATCAGGCGTGGGGATGGGTCTTATCGTAAATGTCCATGAGCTGGCGAATCGAGGCGTGCGTGTATTTCTGCGTGGTGGAGAGGGATTGATGGCCGAGGAGTTCCTGAATGGCGCGAAGATCCGCACCATCCGCGAGCAGATGAGTGGCAAAGGCGTGGCGAAGGGAATGTGGATGCAGATCCCAGTTCACGTTCACGAGGCGAAAATATTTTTTAACGATCCGGCCTACGGAGCGCTGCGTGAGGCGGCGGCCAGCGTAGTTGAGAAAGACAGGCGAATTCTGCGGAGCTTCACGAGGCGCGCGGTTCGTGCGGGCACGCAGAAGCAGCTCCTCGCGTAACGGCCAATATTTTTCGAGAGCGGCCTGCGCCTTAGTCCCGTAAGGAACGATACGCTCCTTATCGCCTTTGCCGCGAACGCGAAGCACGCGTTCCTTTTGATCCATGTCTTCGAGGTTTAGCCCGGTCAGTTCGCTGACGCGGAGGCCGGCAGCATAGAGCAATTCGAGCAGGGCGCGATCGCGGCGCAGAAGAAGTGCGTCGTCTTTTGCGCGGAGAGGTTCCGGGCGAGCCGACTGTGTCTTTCGCGAAGATCCCTGCCTGCGAGGCAGGCCGCCGCCGGCCGCGGGGGAGCGAAAATCCGCCAACTGGTTCAGAACGCCGTTCATCTCCTCGGCGGAAAGAACGGAAGGAATGCGCTTGGGCAGTTTGGGCGTGGGAACGAGCCGCGCCGGATTTTCCTTGAGGCGCCCTTCGCGGACGCAATATTTGAAGAATGAGCGGAGAGAGGCGAGTTTGCGGGCAATCGAACTTTTTTGCAGACCGAGGTCATGAAGATGGCCAACGAATTCGCGAATAGTCGTGTGAGAGATGCCTGAGAGCGGAGGCGGTTCGAGATCCGGAGGAGAGAGATAGGCGGTGAATTGATCGAGGTCTTTGCCGTAATTGGAGACAGTGTGCGGAGACGAATTCCTTACCGAACGAAGATACTCGAGATACTTGGCGATAGCCGTTTTCATGGGGTCCGGGGGAACAGTGCCGGGCGCTCCGTTCTGGGTCCTTCAATTATATAGGACGGAAGACGCCCGCGAGGCTAGTTACTCGGCCCAGGGGGAGTTGGTCGTTGAAAGTCAACGCGGCCGTAATTGTTTACGCTTTGAGTCAAGCGATGGTAGGCTCCTCCTAACTTCATGAAGTTGGATAGGCGAAGAAATGTGAATCTGCTTCAGCTTTCATGATGCTTGCGATTTGGAGGAGATCCCTATGCAATCCAGGCGGATAGTCATGTGCGGGTTACTGGTTCTGTGTCTCGGCGTGATGCTCAAGGCGCAACAAACACAGCAAGAACCACAGGCGGATGCGAGCAAGGCAGCGGCGCCCGCGGCTGCGCCGGAAAAACTCTTATTGAAGGAAGGCACCGACGTGAATCTCAAGTTTGCGCAGGACTTGAGCTCGAAAACGGCAAACGACGACGACCCGGTGGCGCTCGTGCTGGACCAAGACATAAAAGTCGGCGACGTCGTCGTTGTGAGGGCTGGGGCAAAAGCCGTGGGAACAATTACCCACGCAAAGAAGGCGGGCATGATGGGCAAGGCCGGCGAATTGAACATGCGTCTCGACTATTTGATTACCGACGACGGCCGGATAAGGTTGCGCGGAACCAAGGGGAAGGAAGGCGAAGGAAAAGTAGGAGCGACCGTCGCGCTAACCGTATTGTTTGGTCCAATTGGGTTGATAAAGCACGGAAAGAATGTCGAGATCAAACAAGGAACTCCGCTGCTGGTTTACACGGATGAGGATAAATCGCTGACGCCAAAGGCAGCAGCGCAGTAGTGGGACGATGCCCGTCGCCGGCTTGTAATTGCGGCAAGCGAAAGGATTGAGAAGCGCGGCTAACTCTTCGCGCCAACCGGCGCGGGCTCTTCCTGCGGAACCGGACCAGCGGCTTCGGGAGCCAGCTTCTCCCAGTCGCAGCCCTCTTTCAGGCAAGTGTGAACGGTGCCGATCTTGGATTTCTTTTCAACGATGAACGGCGCGCCACACTTTGGACACGGCTCGGCGATGGGCATGAACGGCGTCGTGAAATCGCAATCGGGATAGCGGGAGCATCCATAGAAAATGCGCGGGCGCCCGCGGCCTCCCTTGCCGGCGCTGCCGCGGCGAACGAACTCACCTTCCTGGCACTTCGGGCATTTGATGCCGAGCGTGATGGGGCGAGTGTATTTGCATTTGGGATAGTTCGAACAGCCGATGAATTCGCCGAAGCGGCCGTGCTTTTTGACGAGGCCGTTCCCGCACAAAGAACATTTTTCATCGAGCGGCTCGTCCGGCTGGTGCGCGATGCGTGTGCCTTGAACGAGACGGCGCGTGGTTTTGCAATCCGGATAACCCTTGCAGGCAAGAAACGTGCCGAACCGGCCGCGCTTGATGACCATTTCCTTGCCGCAATTATCGCAGTACTCGATTTTCGGTTCGCCGGTTTCCTCCGGAAGCTCCGGCGAAAGATCCTCGATGAAATCGCAATCCGGATAGCGGTTGCAGCCCAGGAAGAAACCGTGGCGGCTGATGCGTTCGAGCAGCTCGCCCTGGCCGCACTTCGGACATTTCTTTCCAGTGGCGATGCCGGCTTTATAGGAAAGCATCTCCTCATCGGCGCGATCGAGATCCACGATGAATTTTTCCCAGAATTCCTTCACGGCTTCGCGCCAGGGAAGCTTTCCCTCTTCAATGTTGTCCAATTCTTCTTCGAGCCTGGCCGTGAAGGTGACATCGAAAATGTCTTCAAAACTTTTGACGAGAAGCACGCTTACGCGCTCGCCAAGCATGGTCGGCGAAAAACGCCCTTGATCTTTGGTCACATACTCGCGCTCGACGATCGTCGAAATGATCGAAGCATAAGTGGAAGGACGGCCAATTCCCTTTTCCTCGAGTTCCTTCACCAAAGTCGCGTCGTTGTAACGCGGCGGCGGTTCCGTGAAGTGCTGGTCCGGGCGAATTTGCACGAGGCGCAACGCCTGGCCCTCGGTAACGCGCGGAAGCGATTTGCCCTCGCCGTCATCGTCCATCTCGTCGTCCTCGCGATCCGCGTTGGAAGCCGGAAGCTGGTAAACCCGGAGGTAGCCGTCAAATTTCTGAACGGAGCCGGTCGCGCGGAAAGTGTAATCCGAAGCGGCGATGTCTATCGTCGTGTGATCAAAAACTGCGGGAAGCATTTGAGAGGCGACGAAGCGCTGCCAGATAAGCTGGTAAAGCTTGAAAAGATCATCGTCAAGATACTTGCGAACATCCTCCGGAGCGCGCGAAACGTCGGTGGGGCGGACCGCTTCGTGCGCTTCCTGTGCATCCTTTTTCGATTTATAGAAATTCGGTTTTTCCGGCAAATAGCTGGCGCCGAAACGATCGGGAATCAGTTCGCGGACTTGAGCGAGCGCATCGTTGGAGACGTTAACGGAATCGGTGCGCATGTAGGTGATGAGCGCTACGGAGCCCTCATCGCCAAGCTCGACGCCTTCATAAAGCTTCTGAGCGAGAGACATCGTTCGCTTGGCGGTGTACCGAAGACGGTTGTAAGCCGCTTGCTGAAGCTTGGAAGTTGTGAAGGGCGGCGGCGGATTGCGCCGTTTTTCTTTCTGCGCAACCGAGCTCACCTGCCACTTGGCTTTGGAGACGGCGGCGACAATTTTGTCGGCAGCCTCCTGGTTCTTCACCTCAAGATCTTCGCCTTTGAGCTTGACGAGTTTCGCTTCGAACTGGGGAGGATTGCCGGAATCGAGAGTGGCGTGGATCGTCCAATATTCCTGCGGAACGAAACCGCGAATCTCCAGTTCCCGTTCAACGATCAGTCGCAGCGCAACCGTCTGCACGCGGCCTGCAGAGAGGCCACGGCGGACCTTGTTCCAAAGCAGTGGCGAAATCTTGTAGCCGACAATGCGGTCAAGCACACGGCGCGCCTGCTGCGCATCAACGAGATGCTCGTCGATTTTTCCGGCGTGCTCGAACGCGGCGCGAATCGCTTTCGGCGTAATTTCATTGAAAGTGACGCGAAAGATTTTCTTGGGATCGGTGGGAGGGATTTCCTTCTTCGGTTCTTCCTTCTTTGGAGCTTCCTGGCCGTTCGATTCAGCAGTCTTTTTCTTGAACCGCGGGAAACTCGGCTCCTGCTCGGTGAATTTGTTCGGCTTTGCCAAAACCATCGCCAAGTGTGCGGAGATCGCTTCGCCTTCGCGATCGGGGTCCGCCGCCAGGTAGACTGCATCCGCGCTGCTCGCGGCTTTGCGCAGATCGTTGATGACTTTTCCCTTGCCGGCAATGATCTGCAGGGTCGGCTCAAACAGTTTTTCGTCGTCCAGCGTAATGGGCGCGCGAACCGGCCGGTCCTTGGACTTCTTGCCGCCCTTTTTTGTGCGCCGCTTTTTCTTTCCGTTGGCTTCTTCCTCGCCAGGCAGACGAATACCAATTGTTTTCTTGGGCAGATCCATGACGTGGCCAATCGAGGCCTTCACGGTGTAATTCCGCCCCAGATACTTATTAATCGTCTTCGCCTTGGCGGGCGACTCCACTATCACCAACGAGCGTGCCATCTAGCCTTTGTAACCCCGTACTGTTCTGCTGGAACTGCGGACAGCGCGGCGTGTGTCCTTCTCGCTAACTAACACGTAGATGCTTTCATCCGCGCGCGGGATACTCGCGAAAATTAGATGCGAGAACAGAATAAGGCGATTCGTGCCTTAAGTGCAGCTAAAGCAACACTTTGCTGAACTGCTTCCCCGGCATTTGCCGCACAATCCCCTTCATTTCCAGATCAAAAAGCGTAGCGAGAACCTCCGAAGAGTTCAAGCCGGACTGCTCCACGATTTCATCAATGTGTATGGATTCATCCGCGTGAAGCAGTTCGTAGATCTTTTTTTCGACGGGGGTAAGAGATGCCGCAAGAAGCAGATTCCGCTGCTCGGCTTCCGGCTGCTCAGGCTTGACGAGCGCCGCGCGCACCGGAGTAGGAAGCTCTTCCACCACATCATCGGCGTTTGTCACCAGCTTCGCGCCCTGCTTGATCAGTTGATTGGGCGCGAAGCTGACCGGCTGAGTTACGTTTCCCGGGACACCGAAAACTTCGCGTCCAAATTCCATGGCCAGCCGCGCTGTGATGAGCGAACCGCTATACTGCGCCCCCTCAACGACGATGACTCCTAACGGCATTCCCGCAACAATCCGGTTGCGAACCGGGAAATTCTCCGGAGCGGGATGAGTGTGCAAAGAAAATTCGCTGAGGATGGCGCCGCGCTCCAAAACTTTCTCGTACAATTTCTTGTTTTCCTTTGGATAGCAGACATCGATTCCCGTGCCCAGCACGCCGATCGCTCGTCCATTCGCAGCCATTGCGCCCTGGTGGGCGATGGCATCAATGCCGCGCGCAAGCCCGCTGACGATCACGAGTCCCCGGGAAGCGAGCTCGCGTCCTAGCCGTTCCGCCATCTGCGTGCCATAAAGAGTCGGCTTGCGAGTGCCGACAACGCTCAGGCTGGGAAAATTCAGAACTTCCGGATTGCCGCGCACATAAAGCAGGACGGGCGGATCATAAATTTGCAGCAGGCTCTGAGGGTATTCCGGCTCCGTCCAGTTGATCAGGCGGCAGCGGTCAATATTGCCAGCAGCTTTCAACTCCTTTTCCGCCCGCTTGAAAGCCTCTTTTTTGAAAACGGATTGCGCGACGGGAGCGGGCAAGCTGCAATCCTCCAAATCGCGAAGAGGCGCCCGGAAGATGGCGTCCGGCGACCCGAACCGTTTCAGAAGGCGGGCAGACAGCCGCGAGGCGAGGCCCGGCGTAAGGGTCAGTGCGAGCCAGGAGAGGGAAGAGTCTAGCTCCATTGCACGCCGAGCTTAAACGAAAGATAAAAGTAGTGTCAAGTAATCTACCCGCCTCACAAACCGCTGTGATGCGCATCACCGCCCCGCTAGATCCACTGCGCCAAACTAATATTCGTTTTAGTCCGGGGAATTGCGCATGGTAAAGTCGCTACAGGTGCGACGCGTTCTCATTTTCGGCTTGGCATTGAGCCTGTTAGGAATCGGGCCGGTACCGCTCTCGGCTTGCGCGCTGCTCACGTCCAGGCTGGCCGAATGCGCGAATCCAGAGACGAACTCCCATTGCAACGGCATGGACATGGGCGAGAGCACCAAAAATGTTCCCGCTGTCGGCTCATCTGACTCGTGCTGCTCTTCCTCCCGGCAGCCTGCGGTGCAACTGCAATCACAAACGCCTGATTGTTTGACAATTCCATATGTCACGGCCAGCTACGCGACGGCAGAGACGCCCCGAGCTTACGCCGTGCCGTTCGCTTCGGCCCTTGTAGACTCTTCACCGCCCCCGCTTCAATCGCTTCTTTGTACGTTCCTGACCTAGACCTGCCCTGATCAGCCTCGCGCTGTGCGTGTGTGCCTTTGTCTCTTCGCACATTTGGTGAATTTCTTGCCGGATGCCTTGAACTCGGCCCGGGCATTCGTTCCTGATCGGGAAAGGATATCGTATGAAGTTCGGATCCAGATTGCTCCTCGCGTGCCTCCTATTTCTGTGCTGCGCCAATCGAGCGCCGGCACAAAAAGCCTCTTCGCCCAGCCAGCCCGAAAAACTCACTGCACTTCTCGCCGAAGGGGAGAAAAACAATCCTCAGATTCAGGCCGCGCGCCACGCGTGGGACTCCGCGAAAGAGTTGCCATCTCAGGTTTCGACCCTGCCTGACCCGCAATTTGTGTTGCAACAGGTGAATGTCGGCAGTCCCCGGCCTTTTGCGGGCTATGCGAACAGCGATTTCGCTTACGTCGGGCTTGGTGTCTCACAAGATCTGCCGTATCCCGGAAAACTTCGGCTGCGCGGTGAGATTGCCAAGAAGGAGGCCGACGTTGAGCGGCAGAAGTATGAATCTGTTCGTCGCGAAGTTTTGTCTGCGATCAAGTCGGCTTACTTCCAATTGGCCTATTTCGCGAAGCGCAAAACAGTCCTGGACGAAGATGGCCAGTTGCTTGCCCAGGTCGAGCAGGCCGCCGAAGCCCGCTATCGCAACGGCATGGGTAACCAGCAGGAAGTCCTTCAAGCGCAGCTCGAACGCACCAAACTCTTGAGAGAGAAAACCACCAACACACTCGAAGCCGGAAAAATCCAAGCCGAAATAAAGCAAATGCTGAATCGGCAGCAATCTGCTCCGGACGTAGAGCCATCTGAACTCGCGGAAAGCCCCGTCGCGTACACGTATGAACAATTAGCAGCCGCAGCCGCGGCAAACAATCCTGATATTTCTGGCGCGCAGAAGATGGTCGAACGCCAGGCGCTCCAGGTGGATCTCGCCAGGAAGGATTTTTACCCTGACTTCAATTTCCAATTTATGTGGCAAAGGACCGACCCCACGCAATTCCGCGCCTATTACTCCTTCACCTTGGGCGTTCGCATCCCGATCTATAAACGGCGGCGTCAGCAACCTGAACTCGCACAGGCAAAAGCAGATGAAAACCGCGCCAAGAGCGAGCAAGAGGCGCAAAGCCAGGAGATTGCGTTTCGGCTTCGGCAGCAGTTCTTGGTCGCTGAAAAGTCGCTCGAGCTTCTGAAAATTTACCGCGAAGGCTTGATTCCCCAGGCGCGGGCGGAACTCCAGGCAGGCTTGGCCGCATATCAATCGAATCGCCAGGATTTTCAAGCGTTGCTCGCCTCCTTCCTCGATGTACTCAAGCTCGATGAGGAGTATTGGCAGACGCTCTCGGAACATGAGATTGCCGTGGGTCAAATCGAAGAACTAACTGGATTGTCGCTGCGCTGAATGCCGCAGCCCGGGAGCAAGATCATGAACAACTACCGAAAACCATTCTTACTGGCACTCGCGGGGAACATACTTTTTATTGCGGTTCTCGCCGGAATCTGGTGGACCGGTCGAAAACCAGCCCAATCTCAACACGCCGCTTCGCCAGTGGCAAATCTCCCGGCGCAGCCGGCTCAGGACAATCTCTCTGCCGCCGCACAACTCTCCGCCGAAAGCCCTCTTGCGCCAGTGCAACTTTCCGCCGAACGCTTGCAATCCATCGGAGTGAAATTTGGTGTGGTCGAGCGGAAAAAGGTCCTGGGTGAAATCCGTACAACAGGGACGGTTGCCATAGACGAAACGCGACTCTCTTACGTTCAGACTCGAATTTCCGGCCACATCGAGCAAGTCTTTGCGGACTCGACCTACCAGTACATTCGTAAGGATCAACCGCTCTTCACCATTCATAGTCCGGAATTGATCGCCGCCGAGCGGGAATACCTGCTTGCAAAACAAAATGCGCAGAATCTCTCACACAGCACCATTCCAGGCGTCGCCCAAAGCGCCTCATCGCTTTTGGGATCCTCGAGGGAGCGGCTGGAGCAATGGGATATTCCTGCGCGGGAGATTGCGCGGCTTGAATCCAGCGGCGAGGTGACAAACGCGCTGGAAATTGACTCTCCGGTCACCGGCTATATCACCGAGCGAAATGCATTGCCGAATCTTTTGGTCCAGCCGGACACGCGGCTGTACACGGTGGCAGACCTTTCGACGGTATGGGTGCTCGCGCAGATTTTTCAGAATGATCTCGCTCGCATCCATGCCGGTACGCCTGCCTCGTTTTCGCTTGATTCTTATCCGGGCCGTGTCTTCCGCGGCCGTGTTGACTTCGTCTACCCCGACGTGGACCCCGCAACCCGCACTGTGCGCGCGCGACTGGTCTTCTCCAATCCGAATCTCATGCTGAAACCCGGCATGTTTGTGAACGTGAACTTACAAATCCCTCAGGGCTTTCAGGTTGTCATCCCCACGAGCGGAGTCTTGCAGTCCGGTACGCGGCAAATCGTATTCGTTGACCGGGGCGCGGGCTATCTCGAACCACGCGACGTACAGTTGGGAACGCAAGCGGGCGATGAATATATCGTCCTAAAGGGATTGCAACCCGGCGAACGCATCGTGACGTCGGCGAATTTCCTGATCGATTCGGAAAGCCAGCTGCAAGCTGCTATCGGTTCATTTGCGCCTCCGCCTCCTGGTGCAGGCGCGGCAGCAGCCATGAACGGTCCTACTCCACAAACGCAAATCGAGTTTTCGACTGATCCCGCCGCACCTCATAAGGGAATAAATCTCTACCGCGTAAAACTTGCTGGAGCGGACGGCGCTCCCGTTTCCGGCGCGCAGGTTGAAGTTCGAAGTTTCATGGCGGCAATGCCGCAAATGGGCATGGCGGCAATGAAAATCCAAACGCAACTGTCCGAGAAGGCCAATGGAGTTTACGAAGGCCAGGTAAATTTTGAAGACGGCGGCACTTGGCAACTCACTATTATGGCGACAAGGAGCGGTGCGACGCTCGCAACCAAACAGCTCAGCCTGAATGTGGAAGGGGGGATGTAGCCATGATCTCCCGCGTGATTGATTGGTGCGCCGGCAATCGATTTCTCGTTTTCACGGGAACCCTCCTGCTGCTTCTCGCGGGAATCTGGTCGCTCAAAAATATTCCGCTCGACGCGCTGCCGGACATTTCCGATGTACAAGTCATCGTGCACGTGCCGGGGGAGGGGCAGCCGCCGAACATCATCGAAGATCAGGTCACCTATCCCATCGTGACGACGCTGCTTGCCGCGCCTCATGTCAAAGCAGTGCGTGCGCAGACCATGTTTGGAGACTCCTACATCTTTGTGGTCTTTGAAGACGGCACCGATCTCTATTGGGCGCGTTCTCGCGTGCTCGAATATATCCAGCAACTCCAGGGCGTCCTGCCGAAGAACGTGTCGCCCATGATTGGTCCCGACGCAACCGGCGCCGGCTGGGTTTACGAATACGCAGTGATTGATCGTTCTCATCAACACAGCCTCGCTGATTTGCGCGCGCTACAGGACTGGTATCTCCGTTATCAATTGGAAACGGTGCCGGGCGTTGCCGAAGTCGCTTCCATCGGCGGATTCACTCGCCAATACCAGGTGAATCTTGATCCGAACAAACTTCGCGCCTACAACATTCCGCTTTCCACGGTAATCGATCGTGTTCGCGACAGTACGAATGAAGTCGGCGGCCGCGTCCTGGAAATGGGCGGAGCGCAGTACATGATTCGCGGGCTCGGCTATCTGCGTTCGCTGCAAGATCTCGAGACAGTTCCCGTGGCGACGAAGAATGGCACGCCGGTCCTCGTAAGCGATCTCGGAACAGTCTCCTTCGGACCGGATATTCGGCAGGGTGTAGCCGAGTGGAACGGCGAAGGCGAAGCGGTGGGCGGAATCATTGTCATGCGGGACGGCATGAATGCGCTCGACGTGATTGATGGCGTTAAGAAAAAGCTTGCCGCGATTAAACGCTCGCTCCCTCCCGGAGTTGAAATAGTTTCCGGCTATGACCGGTCTGGCTTAATCCAAGCGTCAATCAAAACACTGCAGCGGGATCTCCTCGAGGAAGCGCTCATCGTGAGCTTTGTGACCATCGCCTTCTTGTTTCATTTCCGTTCCGCGCTGATTCCGATTCTCACTCTTCCCATCGCGGTCTTGGCTTCCTTCATCCCGATGTACTTTCTCCACGTAAGTTCAAACATCATGTCGCTAGGCGGCCTTGCCCTCGCTATAGGTGTGTTAATCGATGCCGCGATCGTGATGGTCGAAAATGGCTACCGCCATTTGTCGGAATACATTCCCGCCGCAGGCCCTCCCGCTGGGAAGCTGAAAGAAAAGGATCGCCGGCGAATTCTGATGGGCGCTGCGAAGCAGGTCGGCCCGGCCATCTTTTTTTCTTTGCTGATTATTCTGGTCTCGTTTCTGCCTGTGTTCCTTCTCGAAGCCCAGGAAGGTCGAATGTTTCGGCCTCTTGCGTGGACGAAAACGCTCTCCGTTGCATTTTCCTCCATTCTTGCCATCACGCTGGTTCCAGTCCTGATGATGATTTTCATTCGCGGGCATCTCCGGCCGGAATCCACGAATCCATTTTCGCGCTGGACGCAGGCCATTTACCTCCCTGTTTTGCGCCTGTGCCTGCGTTATCGTAAAACGACGCTGCTTCTCAACCTGATTTTTCTGGTTGTAACGCTGCCACTCGCGTGGCGCATGGGCAGCCAGTTCATGCCGCCACTCTATGAAGGCTCCTCGCTCTATATGCCCACCGCTCTCCCCGGCATTTCGATCACGCAAGCCTCCGCGCTGCTGCAAGAGCAGGACCGCATTATCAAATCATTCCCCGAGGTCGAGAGCGTCTTCGGTGCCGTGGGCCGTTCGGACAGCCCCACGGACAACGCGCCGCTCGACATGTACGACACAACCATCATGCTGAAACCCCGCGAACAGTGGCGCCCCGGCATGACCTACGAGAAACTGATCCGCGAGTTGGACGAGAAGCTTCAGTTTCCAGGCTTGACGAATACCTGGACGATGCCCGTGCAAAATCGGCTCGACATGGAGCTGACAGGCATCAAGACGCCTGTGGGACTTAAAATCCAGGGACCCAGTGTCGAAGGCATTCAACAAGCAGGCGCTCAGTTGCAACAAATCCTCGGCGGGATTCCGGAACTCCGTTCCGTCTTCGCCGAGCGTGTGGCCGAAGGCTTCTACATCAATGTAGAAGTGAATCGTCCCGAAGCCGCGCGCTACGGCCTCACCGTCGCGGACGTGCAGCGAGCCGTAAGCTCAGGCATCGGAGGCGAAAACGTCGCAGAAAATATTGAAGGCCGCGAGCGATATCCCATCAACGTCCGGTACAACCGGGATTTTCGGGATGATATTTCCCGGCTCGGGCAAGTGATTATTGCCACGCCGGCAGGAGCCCAAATTCCAATTTCCGAAGTCGCCAGGATTTATTTTTCGCGCGGCCCGGCCATGATTCGCGACGAGGATGGCCTGCTCACGGGATACGTCTACCTGGACCTCGCGACGAAAGATTATGGCGGCTTCGTGGATAAAGCTAACCAACTTCTCAACGAAAAACTGCGGCTCCCCGCGGGGTATACCTACAAGTGGTCAGGAGAATATGAATTCGAGGTTCGCGCAAAGCAGAGGCTCAAGTTCATCGTCCCGATCGTCTTTTTTGTGATCTTCCTACTGCTCTATATGGTTTTCCACTCCGTTCTGGAAGCAGCGGTACTTATTTTCCCGACGTTTTACGCAATGACCGGCGGGTTGATTCTCCAATATTGGCTCGGCTACAACTTCAGCGTGGCCGTTTGGGTCGGCTATATCGCGCTTTTCGGAATCGCCGTCGAGACGGGCGTCGTCATGGTGGTCTATCTCCATGAATCGCTGGATAAACGAATCGCCTCCGGTGTCCCTCTTAAGCATGAAGATATCGAGGCCGCTGCCATCGAAGGCGCGGTTCAGCGCCTCCGCCCGAAGCTGATGACCGTGGCTGCCGTCCTCGCCAGTCTGATTCCCATCCTCTGGGAGGGCGGAATCGGCTCCGATGTGATGAAGCCCATCGCTGCGCCCATCGTTGGCGGCATGATTACGTCGACTATCCACGTCCTGATTTTGGTTCCTGTTTTCTTTGCGCTGATGAAAGAGCGCGCCCTCAGAACTGGCGCCCTGAGCGCTAAGCCACTCGATGACTAGTCCGGTACGAATGCCAATGCAAGGGAAGGAAATACGAAGAAGCTCACAGGCGACCGCTGAGGGACACCAGTTGACAGCTCGCAGAAGGCGAAACGGTTCGGAAAAGCGACTATCTCCGAACGGTCGAGGCCGGGAGCGGAGGCGGAGAAGCAGGCGGGGGGTGGTTACCTAGGGAGATACTACCCCTATGGTTCTTGTAAGTGAGGATCGCAAAGGGTCAACCGGAGAGATTTGAGAGCGGTAAGTCCTTTAGAATCCGCAGATCCGAGGGGGGTCCGTAAGTGCGGATTGTAAATAAATTAATGAATAATATATTATATTTTAATATATTACAGGAGTAATAGGCGGAAGTTGGCCGACGATGCGAGGCCCCCCGCCCGCGACCGAAGTCTGTTGTTTGCCAAAGAGAAGATGGTAGTTCAGTTTCTGGGTCCCCGACCATTCTGCCACCACACGCGCCATGAAGAGTGAACACTACCAATTCAGAGATTTTCCGCCAATTCAAGTTTCGGAGCTTCTCGGGAAAGAAGCGCTCGAATATCGCGCTTCGGAGGTTGGCCGAAGAAACGGCTGTATTCGCGATTAAATTGCGTAGCGCTTTCGTAGCCGACCTCAAATGCTGCGCTGGCCGCGTCGAGACCGTTGTTTAGCATCAGGTTTCTCGCTGATTGAAGCCGGAGCTGTTTCTGGTACTGAAGAGGACTCATCGAGGTCAACACCCGGAAATGATGGTGTAGCGTGGATACACCCATACTCGCCAGCTGCGCAAGTTCCTCGACGCGCAGAGGCTTAGCGTAGTTCGCAGCGATCCACGCAACCGCTTTTGCTGTTCGGTGGCTTTGATCTCCAAGTGTTGCCACTGCGCGCAAACGGGCTCCCACGGTCCCGCGCAGGACTCGATAAATAATCTCCCGCTGAATTAGACCACTTAGGAAAGGAATGTCCCTTGGACTTTTTAAAAGATCCAACAATCGGCAGCATGCGCTCAGAAATTCAGGTGTTGTTGTGCCGATCGACATAGCAGGACTGTCGGATGTTGCCTCTACGACATGAATTTCCTCATGACTAAGCAACTCGCGGACCATGGACATGTCCAACTTGAGCGAAAGCACAAGGCAAGGAAACTCCTCGGTTGCCTTGGCAACCCAGCTCACGATCGGCAAATCTACCGCGGTCAACAGAAAATGTGACTCGTCGTAGATGAAACTTGTCGTACCCAGATTCACCTGCTTGCTACCTTGGGCGGCCACGATGATGCCTGGATGGTAGGTCGTACGGCACGGAGGGGTTGGGGAACTCCGCCGATGGAGACTTACGCCTGAAATGTCGGTTATCCGATTCTCTTCCTTGCCGATCAAGCACGCAATCTTGCGCGCCAGTTCGGCTCGCAGTTCGCGAGCCGAGTTTGCTTCCACGGTGTCATTCCCTTTGGTCTTTTTCATACCCTGGATCTAAACATTCCTTCCCAAGATAGTCGCCGGAAACTAGGAAAGCATCAATTTTCCACGTGCCAAGAGGAATAGGCAATGAACAGGCAGAATCGGGCTACCAGCAAACGGTCCTTTGCCCGTAGAGTCGGGATGCAACGAAAACACACTCAAGATGCGCACACTCGGAGAGAGCCATGAAAACCCTAATCATAGGCCTGTCTTTATTGACAATGCTTGCGCAATCGATCTACGCGCAGCAGCCGCCACCACCGCCATCGGAAACCTTTAAGACCGCTGCGAGCCACACACCCGAACAACAAGAAATCATCAATCTTTCAAAAAAGAAATGGGATTGGATGGCAGACAAGAATGTAGATTCCTTAAAGAACCTGTTTGATGACAAAGCTATGTTCGTTCACATGGGAGGAACCTGGGGGAAGACCCAGGAGCTTACTACCATTGAAAGCGGCGGCATCTGGTATAAGAAAGCGGCGGTTTACGCAGTTGAGGTCAACATATTTGGTAATTCAGCTGTCCTGTTAAATGACATTGATTTGCAGGCAGTCGTCGGTGGACACGAAGTCACCAATGCTTTTATGGTGACTGAGGTATATATCAAAGAAAGCGGCCACTGGAAGATGGCCCAACTCACGTTCTCGCATCTGCTTAGGCCTGTCAAAATGGATAACCGCAATTGACATACAGATCGTGCGAGAGCGGAATCTGCCACAAAAGTCGCGCTCATGGTGTTGGTCAAAAGCCCGAAGTTAGCGGCTGTAGCAGCAACGAGAAAACGTGAAGAAACTCACCCTCAATAACGGCGTGGAAATCCCTGCTCTCGGTCTCGGCGTGTTTCAAATGACCGATCTCGCGGAGTGCGAACGCGCTGTCAGGGATGCGCTCGAAGTTGGGTACCGCTTGATTGACACAGCCGCCTCCTACTTGAACGAAGAAGCCGTAGGCCGAGCCCTCAAGAATAGCGGTATACCGCGCGAGCACCTGTTCGTCACGACCAAGCTATGGGTACAGGACGCAAGCTATGAAGGGGCGAAGCGGGCCGCTAAGAATTCGCTCAAGCGGCTCCAGCTCGACTACCTGGACCTCTATCTTATTCATCAGCCGTACGGCGACGTTTATGGAGCGTGGCGGGCCATGGAGGAGCTGAATGCGGACGGCATCCTCAAGGCCATCGGTGTGAGCAATTTCTACGCAGACCGTGTCGTGGATTTTGTTCTTCACAACAAGGTCGCGCCTGCTGTAAATCAAATCGAGCTAAATCCATTCCACCAGCGGATCGAGTCACAAAAGCTGCATGAGAAATATAAGATCCAAACCGAAGGCTGGGCTCCTTTCGCGGAAGGCCAGCACGGCATCTTTCAGAACGAAACACTATCGTCTATCGCCGCGAAATACGGAAAGTCAGTCCCGCAGGTCATTCTTCGTTGGCATATTCAAAGACAGGTCGTCGTGATCCCCAAGTCTGTGAAGAAGCAGAGAATGGTCGAGAATTTCTCGGTCTTCGACTTCCAGCTAAGCGACGAGGATATGAGCGCGATAAGGTCTCTGGACAAGAAAACCACTGCCTTCTTCGATCATCGTGATCCTCAGTGGGTAGAGCGGTTGAGCACCCGCAAACTGAATATCTGACAGGATTAACAGCTCGTCCTTTCCGCCGCCGTGCGCCGGCTCGATCCGCAGAAGGGCGGGCGTCCTCGCCGCGCGATGGCGTCTCGCGAGCAGACGGAGCTGGCCTTTTGAAAGTTTTTTGCCACGACAAGACTGGAAAACGTCCCGCCTGTCCCCGATTTCCAACATTGCGCCAACGCAGCCAGTCCTGACCGTCCGCAAAGAAGACGGCAAAAAGTCTCGGCACTTCACAACTATGCGTTGGGGACTGATTCCCTCCTGGGCCAAAGACATGAGCATCGGAACTCGGACGCTGAACGCCCGGTCGGAGACGGTCACAACGACACCGGCATTTCGAGATTCGATTTTGACGAAGCGCTGCCTCATCCCCGCGGATGGCTTTTACGAATGGAACAAAATGGGATCGGTGAAGCAGCCGTATTGTCTTGAAGTTGGGGAGGGCGAGGTGTTTGCGCTCGCCGGATTGTGGGATCAGTGGACGAGGCCTGACGGAGAAATCATTGAGAGTTGCACGGTGCTGACGACTTCGCCGAATTCGCTTGTTGAAGATTTGCACAACCGTATGCCGGCTATCGTCGCACCGGAGAAATACGACCTGTGGCTTGATCCCGACGTGACCGACTTCGAGGCAATTCGCGAAATTCTCAAACCCTACGATGCAAGCTTGATGCGCCGGTATCCGGTCAGCAGGAAACTCAACAATTCAAGAATTGACGACGCAGAGTCGGCATCGCCTGCGACGTTAGACACTCCGGCTCAGGCGAGATTCTTGTAGCAGTGGTGATCCGGGCGAAGTGGAAAACGAATCGAGATTTCCTTGCGTGTCCGCTCGCAAGCTGTGAAAGAGATGCCCGAGAGCAGTTGCGGTTAAGTCAATTTCTTGAATTCATCGAGTGTGATGATCCGGTTTTTTTGCGGCGACTTCACAATCTCCCCAAATCCTTCATTTGAGACTATTACGGCTTGAGGGTCTGCCAAGTAAAAGAATGTCTGAAAATCGACATACAACCCACGATCGTTCTTTGCCAGGTTAGCACCTTGCCGAAGTTTGATCACAGACGCTCTAAGGTATTCGAGAGCAGCGGAAAACTCATGCTCAATACGATCAGGATCCGGAAACAACCCGCCGAACCGATAAAGCTTGGACATTCCGCCGCTCAGGGACCGTAGGCTGGCTGAATCGGCAAGCTTCTCTAAGGCGCCCAATTCCTTGTCGAGGACACCCTCATGAATCGAGTGCCAGTCAAGGACCCTTTTCCACGGACTACTAGGCGCCTTTGTTCTCTGGATGAAATCCTGGAACGAAGTCGCAACATTCATCATTTGCAAAAGGCTTTTGTAAGTGGCAGGAGTTACACCCGAGCTTCCCATGTTGGGGAGGTTCCATAAGATCCTATAAACGAACGGCTTGGTTAGCTCTAAGATGTCGAACTTAGTCATGCATTGGAACATCTGCTGGTCCGCTGCAAAGTATTTTGTGCCACTCTTGGCGGTGGACTTCATCAGCTCGATGATCATGAATGGTGCGACGAGGACACGGGCACCTGCTTCTCCGGACAGGTCTTTGCAAGAGATTTTTCCTTGCGTGACTGCGGTCCACACGTTCGTATCGGCAATGTAATACACGGAGCGAGTCCTCTTCTTCTTCAATTGATTCGAGAATTGACGATGCGGAGTCCGCATCGCCTGTCACGTTAGACACTCCCACCCAGGCGAAACTGTTCTAGCTGCGCTA
Organism: Candidatus Acidiferrum sp.; assembly: GCA_035279745.1. Lineage (GTDB taxonomy): Bacteria > Acidobacteriota > Terriglobia > Acidiferrales > UBA7541 > Acidiferrum. The sequence continues at coordinate 69,115 of DATEHE010000008.1, forward strand.
GTCCTTTCCCGCGGGGAGCTAGTTGCCATCCCGCGTACATTCACATGCTCAGCGAGTGGGCCACCGGAAAGTTACGCCTTGTAATCGAAATGATTGCTGAGGACCTTCGATCGGAAGAGAACCTGGAGGTCTCCCGTTGTCTTGCGGTCCGTCCAATACTCGCCCTCTAAGACTCGCGAAGTACCTGTGACGATTCTCAGGATCGCAGCTCCGTCGTGCATTTGGCTCCGTTCTCGGACGGCCGCTTTTGGTCTATTCGAGTAGGTGAAGCTTAGTCGCGCCGGGAACCCGTCCTCTTCACCAGTTATTTGTGCCGCGGTGCTGAAGCTCGAGGATTCCTCCGAATACAGAACACAGCTAACAGAAGTGAACGACTGCCTAATGACAAGGAGAACTGGGAACGGTGGCCGACGCTGGCCGTTTTCGGGATCTACCCACGTGCTCTGCGCGGCCCCGGCCCACGATCCTTGCAGATCTGGAAGGGGAACGAGCCAGCCCTGAAAGAAGGAGAGACGCCACGCCCAGGCCGTGAATGAGAGATGGAGTGCGGAATAGATCGTGAACACTTCAGGAAACCTCTTCAAAGCTTCCCAATTAATCCGGAACTCGACGCCTGATATCAGAAGGACAACAACCCAGATAATGGCGAAGGCACCGAGTTGGAGGAAAATGGCGGCTTCTCGTCGGATATTTTTCATAATTTGTCTCGGGTTCTACTCGAAGCCGAGGTAGTCCCAAGCGGCGGAGACGAAGGCGTGGGCTTGTGCTAACGTCCAGGGCTGGCCACCCCGGAGTAGATATTTGAGTTCGTTAATTTCATCCCACTCAAAGCAATCTTCGCTTTTCATGGTGTTGTTGAATAAGTACGCCAATGCCCAGCGAACGTCAGCAGTGTACGAGTCATGGCCGAAGCCGATATTCGGGACATTCCACACTAAGCATTCGATTAGAAACGAGGGGATCGGCTTTGCGGCTGCAACGTTATTCTCGTCCATTGCGTTTCTGAGGCGTTTGAGGATGCGGACAACGGCCTTGAAGCGCCGGCTGGTTGCATCGTTCTTTGCGACACCGTTTTCATAGTTCTGGTCAGGCCAGTTAATGATTCGGGTGTTCTTATCGGTGAGAAATGCCGTTCCGGTCGGTCGCAGCCCGTTTTCCTGATAACGCCGATACTCAAAGCACGGCACAACGTCGGCGTCAACTCGATATGTGTTCTCATGGATATCGAACGCCTTGTTCCCTCGTGTAACAAAATTCCGACCGAAATATGATACGAGCGCATCCTCCACATCCCTTTTGAATCGGGTGAAGGGATATGTTGCTGGAGTACTAATGCCAAAATCTGCGGGGGTTTTTCCGTTGGGCAGGTCGAAGAAGATGCTGTCGCGACAGACTACGCGGACATCGACGTCGCTATCCGTCCGTACGTTGGTGCGGTTGTGATAGGAGCCTTGAGGGGAGACTGTAATGGTTCGTCCCGCTAGGGCAGTGCTTGCGTCGATAGCCTTCCTAACTGCTTTGACAGCGTTGTCGGATTTTTCCTGTTCGGTGGTCCCCGGGGGCTTCCCCCAGGACTGAAATGTTTCTTCCCATGTAGCGCTGGCGGTAGTTGCCATTTGAGTGCTTCTCCTTGACAGCCTTCTGAATGCGGAACAGAGTAGTGGGGTGGGCGGAGGGGTTCGGACCCTCAACCAGCCGCTTACAAAGCGGCCGCTCTACCTGGAATTGAGCTACGCCCACCGCGGCGTCGGGCATCTTCGGATTGGCTTCCTTGGATGCCCGAATCACTCTTCCTTTCCTTGCCCAGATCCCGTTGTGCCGTCCTTGATCGGCTTCTGGTCAATAACCTGAGTATTCAGAACTCGCATTCGAAGCGGCATTTGCTGCTCCGGATTTCCCATCCATACGTAAGAGTCCCCTACTTTGTTTGCCCACGTCTGTTTAAGCAGGGCCGCGTGAATCTCTCTCAAGGGAGAGTTGGTGCGGAAACGAAACATCCCTTCATTCAGGCCACGAAGGAATTGTTGTGGGGTAAGTTTCTTTTTCTCCTGAAGCAGCGCTTGGCAGGCATCGGCCAATCGCAGTCCAACGAACCGAACGCTTTGAAATATTTTTTGCCAATCATTCGGCAAAGCGCTTTCTGTTTTATCTATCGTCATCGCGAAATGATCGCGGGCAAGACACAACTGTTTCTCCGCCAATTCAATCCGCGCTTCCAACGAAAGCAGTTCCCTGGTGAGGGCTTGATACTTGTGAACTTGCTCATGAAGTTCGCAATAGAGGCCACCCAAGAATGACGTGGACTCCATTGAGTAGTTCACCCTAGCGATTTTCTTCGGTTTATCCATAAAGGCTCCAAGGAATCTGTGGACACAATGTATTAAATCACAGTGGTCACAGTCTGTAAAGCCTTATTGTAAGCGGGGAGGCCATTTACATGCAAGAGGCTGAATCCATTAGGCTTAGGTGGAAGGAATCCTCTGCTCCGGCAAAGGATTGCTTCCACGTATGGGGGCTCAGAGCGGAGGTGCCACGCGTTTCAGCCTGATCCCTTGACAACTCTCTCCCTGTGGAAGGAGAATTAGCGGTGGCGAACAACAAGCGAATCTAAGAACACCATGACTGCCCTCTCTCAGAAGCAAGGAAGATACGAAGCCTTCATCGGGCGTGGTCTCGAAGGATTCCAGAGGCGTTCCGTCGTCGAACTTCAGCCGAGTGGAGTCGCGGAACTCGATGCAGTGCTCGGTGGGGGCTTTCCGCGTGGGGCTTTGCTTGAACCGCATCGGGGGGTGGAATTGTGCGGCCCTGCTTCCTCTGGGCGGACGAGCCTTGCGTTCTCGTTGCTCGCTCGAGCAACAGAGCGCCAGGAGGCGTGTGCGTTCGTTGATGTTTCCGATTCTTTGGACCCACTGTCCCTGGCCGCGGCGGGAGTTGCGTTTGACAACCTGAATCGGCCCACCTTTGATACTTTCATTTGGCCCACCCTAAGGCCGTGATTTTCCTCTGCTTCCGAGGGGCTTTCCGTGGCCCCGGGGGGAGCGGAGTCCTGCGGCCCGGTTTCCAGGGCCGCGTTTAGGACGGAGCGGACGCCGGGGCCACGGAGTCGCGTGAAATCCGGGGAAATCCGGGGGCCAGACGGGACGTTTTCTTCCTCAAGCGCCCACAACCCGCCGCAACTCTTTGCCCCGCCAGCACTTATTTTTCTCTCTTAGTTTTCTCTTGACAAGTTTACTATTTCGTGCTATAAATTCATGTGAATTTTCGTTATCATCCCGCCTTCTCCCCCCTCCCCGCCTCTAACCCCTTTCCTTGCCGCACTTCCGCCAACTCCTCCCACCACTCCCTCAATTCCCCCCGCCTCCCCGCGCGTCTCTTCCGCCGCTTTCCGCGTTTCTTCGACTCTCGCCTTTCAAAATCGTCTTCTACCTTGGTCCTCCGCATCCGAGCCGCCGTCTGCGTTAAGCTGTCACATTCGCGGGCGGCTCGCGTGCGGAGATTCTTCTCGCCTCTCCTCCACTCCCGAATCCTCTGCACTTCCCCAATCTCCGCCCCTAACCCCTGTATTATCCGCACTTACGAGATCTCCTCCCATAACCCCTTTAGAATCCGCACTTACAGGAAGCCTGTCTGTAAGCTGTTTAGAATCCGCACTTACGCACCCCCCTCGGATCTGCGGATTCTAAAGGACTTAC
>DATEHE010000009.1:0-132167 GCA_035279745.1 Candidatus Acidiferrum sp.
GGAGATGGTGATGCCGGGCGACAACGTAAGCTGCGAAGTATCGTTGATCACGCCGGTGGCGCTGGAGAAGGGGTTGCGGTTCGCGATTCGCGAAGGCGGGCACACCGTCGGCGCCGGCGCCGTAACCGAAATCATCGAGTAGCTGGAGTTTCTTAAGGAAAAGGCTTTACGTGAAAAAATGAGACAAGGCGACAAAATTCGAATTCGTTTGAAAGCGTACGACCACCGCATTCTGGACCAGTCCACGCGGGAAATTGTGGATACGGCAAAGCGCACCGGCGCGGATGTAGCCGGACCGATCCCTCTGCCGACCACCATCAACCGCTGGACCGTGCTGCGGTCGCCGCACGTGGACAAGAAATCGCGTGAGCAGTTCGAGATGCGCACGCATAAACGGCTGATTGACATTCTCGAGCCCACTCCTGACACGGTGGACGCGCTGATGAAGCTCGATCTTCCTCCAGGCGTGGACGTTGAGATTAAAGCTTTCGGGCATGCAGCAAAGTAATACGAAGCAGAGACGCTTCGAAAGAACGCGGAACTAGCAGGACGCAGCCAATATCCAGAAGGTGCGGACAAGCTGCGAAAGCGAGAAAAGGAAAATGGCGCTCAACGGAATTATCGGAATCAAGCTGGGCATGACGCAAGTCTTTGCGGATGACGGGAGCCTTGTGGGTTGCACTGTGCTGCAAGCCGGGCCCTGCGTGGTGGTCCAGCGCCGCACGAAGGATAAGGACGGTTACGAAGCCGCGCAACTCGGTCTGGTTGAATTCGTCAAGGCCAAGCGCGTGAACAAGGCCATGGCCGGACACTTCAAGAAGGCGGATGTCGCACCGATGAAAGTGCTTCATGAAGTGCGCATCGAGGAATCGCCGGACGAGACGAAAGTCGGCGATCGCGTGCTGGTGGAAAATTTCAAGCCAGGCGAAAAGGTGGATGTCAGCGGAGTGAGCAAAGGCAAAGGGTTTCAGGGCGGCGTGAAACGCTGGCACTACGCCGGCGGCGATTCGACGCACGGCTCGATGTTTCACCGCGCGCCAGGCGGCATTGGCGGCAGTTCATTTCCGTCGCGCGTGTGGCGGAACCAGCATTTTCCGGGACACATGGGCAATGAGCGGGTGACCGCGAAGAATTTGAAAGTCGTGAAGGTGGATACGGACGAGAACCTGCTTCTGGTTCGCGGTTCCGTTCCAGGGCCGAGCGGAACGTACATTTTTATCCGCAAGGCAGCGAAGAAAAAGTAGGCGCGGAAGAATCGTTTCCGCGCGAAGAAGGACGCGAAATTATGCCGGTCGTTGATGTCGTCAATTTAGAAGGCAAGAAAGTGGGCCAGGTGGAGCTCGCCGACGCGGTGTTTGCCGCGAAAGTGAATCCTCACCTGCTGCACGAAGCCTCGCGCTGGTATCTTCGCGGGCAGCGCGCGGGAACCCACAAGACCAAGGACAAGAGCGAAGTGAGCGGCGCAGGGCGCAAGTTGTGGCGGCAAAAAGGTACTGGCCGCGCGCGTGTCGGCTCGATTCGCTCGCCGTTGTGGCGGCACGGCGGAACGGTGCACGGTCCCGAGCCGCGTGATTACAGCTACGCGCTGCCAAAGAAAATGCTCGTGGGCGCGCTGCGGTCCGCGCTATCCGCCAAGCTTGCCGAGCAGAAGCTGACGGTTGTGGATGGGTTGCAACTGGAAACACACAAGACCAAGGACTTGCGCGCCGCACTCGATAAGCTGAACGCCGCAAAGACGGCCTTGCTCGTCGCTCATGGAGAGAACCGCAATCTCGAGCTCGCCAGCCGGAATCTCGATGGCGTCAAACTCTCCGCGCCTGGCGTTCTTCAAGCATATGACGTTCTGCGGCACGATTTGGTGGTGCTCTCGAAGGATGCTGTGACCCGTTTGAGCCACTCGCTCGATCCGGAAAAACAGCCTGTGGTCGTCCCGGATGTGGCCGCGATTGCGCCCGCTCCGAAAGCCGAAAGGAAAGAAGCGGCTCCCAAAGCGGCCACCAAAAAGGCGAGGCCGGCGGCCAAGAAAGCCGCGAAGCCAGCCAAGAAGAAGGGGAAGGAATAATTCATGTCTGCCCCGCACTATGAAATCATCCGCCGGCCGTTGATTACGGAAAAAGGCCTCGGCGTAAAGGAAACGCAGCATACGGTGGTGTTCGAGGTTGCCGCGAAGGCCACCAAGACGCAGATCAAGGAAGCGGTGCAGCAGATTTTCAAGGTGAAAGTCGCGGAAGTCCGCACCGCGAATTTCGTCGGTAAGATGCGGCGCCGCGGCATGGCAGAGGGCTACCGGCGCGATTGGAAGAAGGCGTACGTGAAGCTCGCGAAAGACGAAAAGATGATCGAGTACGCGGAGAATCTGTAGAACCGGGCCAGGCGAGCGAGTCGAGATTCAGTAAGAGGTAAGAGGTAGCGATGGGACTGAAGAGCTTCAATCCGTATACAGCGTCGCGGCGGTTTATCACCGTCGTGGACAAGAGCCACATCACTAAGCAGGAGCCTGAGAAGGCTTTGCTCGAACCGAAAAAGCGTTCGGGCGGACGGAATAATCACGGCGAAGTCGTTGTGTGGCACCGGGGTGGCGGGCACAAAAAGCAGTATCGCAAAGTGGATTTCCGCCGCGACAAGGTGGGCATTCCTGCGAAAGTGGCGGCCATCGAGTACGACCCGAACCGCAGCGCGAATCTCGCGTTGTTGCACTACGCGGATGGCGACAAGCGCTACATTCTGCATCCGGTTGGCCTGGAAGTTGGCGCAACCGTTTCCACAGGCGAAGGTGCGGACATCCTTCCGGGCAATGCGCTGCAGATCAAGCACATTCCTCCCGGCACGATGGTGCACAACCTCGAGTTGAATCCCGGCCGGGGCGGACAGGTTGTCCGTTCGGCGGGCGGCTCGGCACAGTTGCTGAGCAAGGAAGGCGACATCGCGCTGGTCAAGCTGCCCAGCGGCGAAGTGCGCAAATTCTCTCTCGAGTGTATGGCAACTGTGGGCCAGGTCGGGAATCTGGACCATGAAAACGAAACGTTTGGCAAAGCCGGCCGCACACGCTGGCGCGGCGTTCGCCCGACGGTTCGCGGCGTGGCTATGAACCCGGTGGATCATCCGCACGGCGGCGGTGAAGGCCGCGTGAAGGGCAATCACCCGCAGACTCCGTGGGCTTTCCCGACGTTGGGGAAAAAGACCAGGAACAACAAGCGTACGGACCGCATGATTGTGGAACGGCGGAAGTAGGACGAGTCGAATAGGAAGGCAGTAAACGCTAGAAGCTGGGCGGTGATGGCAGAGCGGCCCGGCGAGAGCAAACGCGATGAGAGCGACACGAACAGCACGGCACGCGGGACGGCGCACTACGTTGCGGCGAGCGGCAGCAAAGCGCTCAGCGCACCGCGCCAAACGAACGACCAAGCACGAAGCGGTACGAAACGGAAAGCCGTTACGGCCAGGGGCGAAAGTGGCGGTAGCACCGCCGGAGCCGGTTCTTTACAAACTGTGCAAGCCTGGCTGGTCGGTGATTGTGGAAAGAATTCCAAACGCACAGGGCACGCGGTTTGTATGCCCGTTCTGCCCGAAGTCACACCGTGTACCCGGGCCGGTGCGGGGATTCAAAAAGATTCGGCGTGCGCAGTGGAGCCGTCTGCGCCGCGTGGAGGAATAGGGAAGCGATGGCACGTTCACTGAAAAAAGGGCCGTTTGTTGACGGCCACTTGCGCGAAAAGGTCGAAGGTTTGAATGCGCGCAACGAGAAAAAAGTGGTGAAGACCTGGTCGCGCCGCTCGACGATTGTGCCGGAAATGATCGGCCACACCATCGCGGTGCACAACGGCAAGAAATTCATCCCTGTGTACGTGACCGAACAGATGATCGGCCACAAGCTTGGTGAATTTTCGCCGACGCGCTCGTTCAAGGGCCACGCCGTGAAAGCAGCTCTTGAAAAGGCGGCGGGGGCGGCTCCCGCGGCAGGAGCGGCGGCACCGGCAGCGGGAGGCGGCGCGGCTCCGGCGCCGAAGGCATAAACCATGGCTGAAGCACAAGCGCAGTCTAGCTTGATTGAAGCGTTCGCTCTTGCGCGACATGTGCGGATGTCGCCGCAAAAGGCGCGCCTCGTGATGGACCTGATCCGCGGGCGGAAAGCGCAGGAAGCTTTGCACACGCTGCACTTCACTCCCAAGCGCGCGGGGCGGCATATCGAAAAAGTGTTGCGCAGCGCGATCGCCAACGCGGAGCGCAAAGCGGAGGATGCCGGTTCTCCACTCGACGTGGATGAACTGTACGTAACGAAATGTTTCGTGAACGAAGGCCCGCGCTGGAAGCGGCTTCGCACAGCTCCGATGGGCCGCGGATTTCGCTACCAGAAACGCACTTCGCATCTTTGGGTGGGCGTGGCCGAGCATCAAGTGGCCGCCGCGGAGCGTTTGGCAGCCAACATTGCCGAAGCGGAAGCTCAGAAAGGCGCTCGGGGAACCATGCGCCGGGTTCGCAAGGCGTTGACCGGCAAGCAGCCGCCGGCGAAAAAGGGGAAGAAGTAATGGGACAGAAAACGCACCCATACGGGTTTCGCCTCGGATATAACAAGCCGTTCAAATCGCGCTGGTATGCCGACCGCGATTACGCCGATTTGCTGCATGAGGACGTAAAACTCCGCCGCGAATTGAAAGAACGGCTGAAGAGCGCGGGCATCAGCTCGATTGATATCGAGCGCGCCGCCAACAAGCTCGTCGTAAGGATTTATACCGCCCGCCCCGGAATCATCATCGGCCGCAAAGGCGCGGAAATCGATAAACTGAAGCAGGAAGTTCAGAAGCGCACTAAACGCGAAGTGCACATTGACATTCAGGAAGTGCACCGGCCGGAGTTGGATGCCCAGCTGGTCGCGGAATCCATCGCGTTGCAGCTCGAGAAGCGCGTTGCGTTCCGGCGCGCCATGCGCAAGGCAGTGGATTCCGCTCTTCGTTTCGGCTGCAAAGGAATCAAGGTGCGCGTTGCCGGCCGGTTGAACGGCGCGGAAATCGCGCGCAAGGAATGGTATCTCCAGGGACGTTTGCCGCTGCAAACACTTCGCGCGGAGATTGACTACGGAACCGCCGAAGCGCAAACGACCTATGGCGTAATTGGCGTGAAGTGCTGGGTGTATCAGGGCGAAAACGTTCCGCGGCGCAGCCCGAGAGCAGGAAAAGAAGGCGAAGCAGCTGCTGCCTGAAGATTGGCGGGGCGAACCGCTCACCGGCGGAAACGAATTTAGGGAAGCGAGAAGATAGCGATGTTGATGCCGAAGAAAGTGAAGTACCGCAAGCAGATGCGCGGCCGCCGCAAAGGCAAGGCCTGGCGCGGCAGCGATCTGTCTTTCGGCGACTTTGGATTGAAAGCGCTCGAAGCGGCGTGGATTACCGACCGCCAGATCGAGGCATCGCGCGTGGCGATTACTCGCTTCATCAAGCGCGGCGGCAAACTCTGGATCCGGATTTTTCCGGACAAGCCGTTCACCAAGAAACCAGCGGAAACCCGCATGGGCAAGGGGAAGGGCGCTCCGGAGCGCTGGGTCGCCGTCGTGAAGCCCGGGCGGATGATGTTTGAAATGGCGGGCGTGGATGAAACGACTGCCAAGGAGGCGCTTGGTTTGGCGGCGCACAAGCTGCCGATTCCGACGCGCTTCGTTTCGCGCACGGGAGGCTTTTAATCATGCCGCGCCGCATTGACAAGATTCGCGAAGCCGGCGTCATCGAGTTGGAAGCGCAGCAGAAGGATTTGACCGAGCAGATTTTCCGCCTGAAATTCCAGCTTTCGACGGGACAGGTGGAAGCTCTGAAGCGCTTGCGCGAGGCGAAGAAAGATTTGGCGCGCGTGAAGACGCTGCTTCGCGCCCAGGAACTTTCCGCGAAGACCGCGGTAGCAGGGAAGGCGTAATGACCACCGAGAACCAAAATACAGCAGGCCACGAGCGCGGCGAGCGCACTGTCCTTACCGGCAAAGTCACCAGCGCGAAGATGGAAAAGACCATCGTCGTTGAAGTGACGCGCCTGGTGCAGCATCCGCAGTATCGCCGCGTGGTGCGCATTTCGAAAAAGTTTTACGCCCACGACGAAAAGCGTGCGGCAAAACCCGGCGACACGGTGCGGATTGTGGCCTCGCGGCCGCTCTCCCGCCTGAAGCGCTGGCGGCTTAAAGAAATCCTGACGCGCAGCGCGTCAGCTGAGTAGGCGAGACAGGGGAGCAGACCGATGATTCAGATGCGAACCTGGCTGACGGTTGCCGATAATTCCGGCGCTCGGAAACTCATGTGCATTATGCCCGTGGGCGGCGATGCCGGCTTGAAAGCGGGATTGGGTGACGTCGTGACCGCATCGGTCAAGGAAGCCACTCCGGAAAGCCAGGTCAAGGAAGGCACGGTCGTGAAGGCCGTGATTGTGAGGATGCGGAAAGAGCGGCGCCGCAAGGATGGCACGTACATTCGATTTGATGATAATGCCGCTGTTTTGATCAACGACGCGGGCGAGCCGGTGGGTACGCGCGTATTTGGCCCCGTCGCAAGAGAGCTGCGAGACAAGAAGTTCACCAAGATCGTCTCGCTCGCTCCGGAGGTTTGGTAACTCATGGCACTTCGACACGAACGGCCGAAGACGTACAAGATCAAGATCCGAAAGGGCGACCAGGTAAAAGTGATCGCCGGGCCGGATTTGGGGCGCACCGGGCGCGTGCTGGCCGTCAACAACCGGCGGAACACGGTGGTGGTCGAGCACGTTTCGATTATCAAGCGCCACACTCGCGCGAATCCGGGGAAAAATATCAGCGGCGGTATCGTGGAAAAGGAAGGCCCGATCAGCGCGTCCAACGTGATGGTAGTTTGCTCGAGTTGCGGTAAACACACGCGCATCGGGAGCAACGTTCTCCCGGATGGAACGAAGGTGCGCGCGTGCCGCCGCTGCGGCACCACGCTCGATAATTAGAACGGGTTGGCAGGGAACGAGGCAGAAAAGGGAAATGAAAACGCGATTGCACGAACGATATGTGAGCGAAACAGTTCCGGCGCTGATGAAGCGGTTCGGATGGAAGAACCGCATGGCTGTGCCCAAGCTGCAGAAGATCACCGTGAACATCGGCCTTGGCGAGGCCAGCCAGAACGCCAAGCTGCTGGATACGGCGGCGGTGGAACTCGGCCAGATTACCGGGCAAAAAGCGGTCATCACGCGCGCGAAGAAGTCCATTGCGAATTTCAAGATCCGCCGGGGAATGCCCATCGGGTGCGCGGTCACGCTCCGCGGCGAGAAAATGTACGAGTTCCTCGACCGGCTGTGCAACGTCGTTCTGCCGCGCGTGCGCGATTTCCGCGGGCTGCCGTCCAACGCTTTCGATGGCCGGGGCAATTACACGCTGGGCCTGCGCGACCAGCTCGTTTTTCCTGAAATTGATTACACTCGCGTGGACAAGATCAAGGGCATGAACGTCACGCTGACCACCAGCGCTCGGAACGACGACGAAGGCCGCGAGCTGTTGAAAGGCCTCGGAGTCCCGCTGCGCGTCGCCGGAGGAGCGCAATAAATGGCACGCACCGCCAAAATCGCCAAGACTCACAAGAAGCTGAAATTTAAGGTTCGGACGCGCAACCGTTGCCGCGTTTGCGGACGCGCCCGCGGTTACATTCGCAAGTTCCAGATGTGCCGCATTTGTTTTCGCGGCATGGCGCTCAAGGGAGAGATTCCCGGCGTCGTCAAGGCTAGCTGGTAGGAGAAACGATGCAAACGGATCCCATCGCCGATTTTTTGACGCGCATTCGCAACGCTGCGGCTGCAAAGCACCAGCGCGTGGATGTGCCCGCGTCCAAGCTCAAGACGGAAATTGCCCGCATTCTCAAGGAAGAGGGATACATCTCGACGTTCAAGACCGTCGATGAAAACAAAACGCGCAGGATGCTTCGTGTCTTCCTGAAATACACCCCCGATCGCCGTAGCGTGATCACCGGCATCAAGCGCATTTCGCGTCCCGGGGCGCGCTGCTATCTGGGCTCGACCGAGATTCGCCCCGTTGTCGGCGGCCTGGGAATCAATATCATGACGACGCCGAAAGGCGTTATGAGCGGCCGAGCAGCCCGCAAGGCCAAGCTTGGCGGCGAAATTCTTTGCGAGGTCTGGTAGTTCGGATTGTACGAGCAAAAATCTTTTTGAGGTTTGAGGATCCATGTCGCGTATAGGACGTAAACCAATTCCGGTGCCGCAGGGCGTGAAAATTGCGTTGCAGGCCAGTCATGTGGATGTGCAAGGCCCGAAGGGCAAGCTCAGCATTGCGGTGCCTCGCGGCATCCGTTTCGAGCAGAAGGATGGTGTTTTGACCGCCCTTCGCGATTCCGATGAGCATCGTGCCCTGCACGGCTTGGCGCGCGCCCTCGTAGCCAACGCGGTTCATGGCGTAACGCAGGGCTTCAAGAAGGATCTGGACATTGTCGGCGTAGGCTACCGCGCGGAAGTAAAAGGCAAAGTTGTGGCGTTCGCGCTCGGCAAGTCGCATCCGATTGAGTATCCGATTCCGGAAGGCATTCAGATCGCCGTCGACAAGCAGACCCATCTTGTGGTCAGCGGCGCGGATAAGGGCAAGGTCGGCCAGGTAGCGGCGAACTTGCGCGCCTTGCGCCCGCCGGATCCCTACAAGCAGAAGGGCATCCGAATTACCGGCGAGCGCCTGAAGAAGAAGGCCGGCAAAGCTGGCGCGAAAGCCGGAGGCCCGGCGTAAGGTTTTGGCGGCCTGATTCATTTTCCGCCGCGGAAGAATTCGAGGAGAAGAAACAGTGGCATCGGTAAGAGTTCGCAAGCTATCGAAAAATCTGCACCGCATGCGTGTCCACGAACGCGTTCGTCAGCGCGTCGAAGGAAGCACGGAGCGGCCGCGCTTGTGCGTCTATCGTTCGTTGGGCCACATTTACGCGCAGGTGATTGACGACCGCGCGCGTAAGACCCTGGTTTCCGCCAGTTCGCTGGACGGCCAAACCAAAAAGAATTTGAAGGGCGGCGGCAATGTCGCGGCGGCTAAAGTCATCGGCAAGACCATCGCCGAACGGGCCAAAGCCGCTGGAATCAGCAAGGTTGTGTTCGACCGCGGCGGGTACAAGTATCACGGCCGCGTTAAGGCGCTCGCCGACGCGGCGCGGGAAGCGGGGTTAAAGTTCTAAGCCTATGTCGAAACAAATTTTGCGCGAAAGTTTGGCGGTCCGAAGGCTTCTCGAGGTCAATCCATCCGATCTCAAGGATGATGTGATTGCCATCAACCGCGTCACCAAGGTAGTCAAGGGCGGCAAGAATCTCAGCTTTTCTGCGCTGGTGGTTGTCGGTGATAGCCATGGCCACGCCGGATTCGGCATGGGCAAAGCTCGCGAAGTTCCTATGGCTATTAAAAAGGCCATCGAACAAGCCAAGAAGAATTTGATCCGGCTGAATCTCAAAGGCTCGACGATTCCGCATCAGGTGCTTGGCCGTTACGGCTCCGCGCAGGTTCTGCTCAAGCCCGCTCCGGAAGGTACGGGCGTGATTGCTGGAGGGCCTGTTCGCAAAGTGATGCAAGTGGCGGGAATTCATAATGTGCTCACCAAGTCTCTGGGCACATCGAATCCGCACAATGTCATCAAAGCCACCTTCGCCGCGCTTCTTGGGTTGAAGGATGCCGCGCAGGTTGCCGAAACCCGTTCCAAAACCGTGGATGAAATCAGCGGCCGGCAGACTAAGGACAGGGCGGCGGGGGCGGAGAGCAACTAATGGCAAGCGCAAAAAAATCCAGCGCCGGGCGCATCGGGAAAAACGCCGGCGGCAAAGTCAAGGTCAAGTGGGTCGTCAGCTTTATCAGCTGTACCGATGACATGCGGCAGTGCATCCGCGGCCTCGGCTTGCGCCGGTTGCACCAGGTGGTCGAGCGTGAAGATACGCCGGCCATTCGTGGCATGATTCATAAAGTGCGCCATCTTGTGGAAGTAGTGGAGTAAAGGAATGGCTACGAAGAAATCAGGCGGACGCAAAGCCGCCAAGAAGGCGGGCGAAGCGGCAAAATCCGCCGCTGTGCTCTCGAGTTTGCGGCCTCCGCGCGGCTCGCGGCATCGCAAGGTGCGCATCGGCCGCGGCATGGGCTCGAAACTCGGCAAGACCGCCGGCTCCGGCGATAAAGGCCAAAAGTCCCGCCGCGGCTATTCTCGCCGCCGCGGCTTCGAGGGCGGCCAGATGCCGTTGCACCGGCGCATGCCCAAGCGTGGTTTTCACAATCCGTTTGGTGTCGCGTATTCCGTCATCAACCTGGAAGAATTGAACGTCTTTCCGGCGGGCGAAACCGTGACTCCGGAGCTGCTTCGCGCCCACGGGTTTGTCCGTAGCGCGACGGATCCGGTGAAAATCCTCGGCGACGGGGAACTGAAGAACAAGCTGGCCGTTCACGCACACGCATTCAGCGCTTCCGCCAGAGAGAAGATCACCAAGGCGGGTGGCACGTTCGAGGTGGTTGCGTAACGCCGTAGACGTACGGGGAATCGCAGGGCACAGATATGAGACGATTCGTCGAAGCGCTCCAGAATATCTTCCGCATTCCGGACTTGCGGAACCGCGTGTTTTTCACGCTGGCTCTGCTTGCTGTCTACCGTGTCGGTGCGCATATTCCGACTCCTGGAATCAACGCCGGCGTGCTCTCGCAACTATTCAATCAGTCGCAGGGATCGGTGCTGGGCATCTTCGACCTCTTCAGCGGCGGCAATTTCCGCCAGATGACTATTTTTGCTCTCGGCATCATGCCGTACATCACCGCCTCCATCATCCTTCAGTTGATGCAGGTGGTGTTTCCGTACCTCGAACGCTTGCAGAAGGAAGGCGAGCTAGGCCGGCGAAAAATTACGCAGTACACGCGCTATTTGACGTTGCTTTTGAGCGTCATTCAGTCGCTGACCATCGCCACGACTCTCCAGGCCACACACCTGGAGAATCAGGCCTTGGTCTATAACCCCGGCTGGGCCTTCACGCTGATGACTCTTCTTGTGCTCACCACTGGATCTGTTTTCATCATGTGGCTAGGCGAACAGGTCAGCGAGCGCGGCATCGGCAATGGCATGTCGCTGATCATTTTCGTGGGCATCGTGGTGGGCTTGCCTCGCGCGATTGATGACCTCGTGAGCAAGGCGAAGACAGGTGCGTGGGGCCCGTTCACGCCGCTGGCGCTGATTTTCCTTGTACTGGTCATGGTCGCTGTCGTGGCTTTCATCGTTTACGTCGAGGGTGGCCAGCGCCGCATCCCGGTGCAGTACGCCAAGCGCGTGATAGGCCGGCGCGTTATGGGCGGGCAATCTTCTTATCTTCCGCTGCGCGTTAATTCCGGCGGCGTGATTCCGCCGATTTTTGCGAGCTCGCTGCTCGCCTTTCCCGCGACTGCCGCTCTGGTGCTCGGCCATCGCTGGCAATTCGTGAACGTGATCAAGGACCGCCTCGCTTGGGGCGAGCCGCTCTATACCGTGGTCTACATCGCGATGATTATGCTGTTCTCGTTCTTCTACGTGGGCATCGTCTTCAATCCCACGGAGCTCGCGGATAACATGCGCAAAAATGGCGGCTTCATTCCGGGGATCCGCCCGGGCCGCAATACTTCCGAGCACGTCAGCAAGATTCTCAAGCGGCTGACTTTTATCGGCGCGGTTTATCTCGCGCTGGTCTGCTTGCTGCCGGAATGGATGATCGCTGGTATTCACCTGGATCATCTCGGATGGGGCATCGGCCCGTGGTTTGACCGGCATCTCTCGGTCTATATTCTCAAGGGGTTGGGCGTGCAGTTTTATTTCGGCGGCACGTCTCTTCTGATCGTGGTTGGCGTGGCCATGGATACCATTCAGCAGTTGGAAGCCCAGTTGGTCATGCGCAATTACGACGGATTCGCACGAAAGGGCCGGTTGCGCGGCCGGCGGTAATTGCATGGCAACGAGCCCAGCGGGGCCCGGCAAGCGGCCGCCGGAAGAGCTCAATCGCGCTGTGATTTTTCTCGGCCCCCCGGGGGCGGGGAAGGGCACGCAGGCGAAACAGCTGGCGGCCAGATTTGTTGTCCCGCACCTGTCCACCGGCGACATGCTTCGCGAGCATGTTGCTAAGGGCACAGTGCTGGGGACCAAGGCCAAGCCCATCATGGAGCGCGGCGAGCTCGTGCCGGATTCGCTGGTGCTTAAGATGGTCCGGGAACGCATCGAACGCCCGGATTGCGCGCACGGATTTGTGTTTGACGGGTTTCCGCGGACCGTCGCCCAGGCGCATTATCTGGGCGAGTTGTTGAAGCAGGGCGGATTCCGCCGGCCGTTGGTCATCTACTTGGTGATTGACACGGCTCTGATTTTGCGGCGGATCACCGGCAGGCGCATGTGCAAGACTGGCGGCGAGATTTATAATTTGTACGAGCATCCGCCGAAGGTCGAAGGCTGGTGCGACAACGACGGCGGCGAGCTCGTGCAGCGTCCGGATGATCGGGAAGAAATCGTAGGGCCGCGGCTGCGAGCATATGAAAAAGAGACTGCGCCGCTCGTGGCCTACTACCGGAGGCTGGGACTGCTCCACGACGTGGACGCTGCGAAGAGCGTGGATGAAGTCCGCGAGCAGATTACAAGGATTTTGCAGCTAGTGCGCGGCAGGCAGTCGTAAGTTCGCGGCGGGCTGCAAACGGGAACGATGGCGATTCAGTTGCGCAGTGCCGAAGAACTGCAGAAGATGCATCGCGCCGGGCTTATCGTGCACGAGATTTTGACGGCGCTGCGGGACATGGTTCGGCCCGGGCTGACGACGATGGACCTCGAGAAGTTCGCCGAGGAAAAAATCGCCGGCAAGCCGGGCAGGGCGGCGTTCAAGGGTTACCGCGGTTATCCTTGCTCGCTCTGCACTTCGGTGAACGGCGAAATCGTTCACGGGATTCCGTCGCCCAAGCGCAAATTGCGCGAAGGCGATATCGTCTCGATCGATTTCGGGATGGAAGTGGACGGTTACTTCGCGGATTCGGCGGTCACGGTGCCGGTCGGCGAAATCCGGCCGGAGCTGAAGCGGCTTCTGGACGTCACTCGCGAGTCGCTGGACCGCGCGATTGACAAAATGCGCGCCGGCAACCGGTTGGGTGATGTTGGCCACGCTGTCCAGAGCTGGGTCGAGCAGCACGGCTATTCGGTAGTGCGTGAGTTCGTGGGTCACGGTATCGGGACGAAGATGCACGACGAGCCGAACCTGCCGAACTACGGTGAAGAAGGGCGCGGCGCGCGGCTTCAGGAAGGCATGGTCATTGCCGTCGAGCCGATGGTGAACGCGGGACGGCCGGAAGTGCGGATGCGTGACGAGTGGGTTGCGGAGACAGCGGATGGCAGCCCGTCGGCGCACTTCGAACATACCGTCGCGGTCACGGCCAATGGCCCTTGGATTTTGACGCGCCCGAAAGAGATGACTGGGCCGTCCTGGTAAGTTCGTAAGGAGTGGATGGTAGCTGGCATGGGAGCTTATGGCGAAGCCGTTTGAAGAGGATAAGAAGAAAGGCGACTCCGGCAACTCGAAGGAGGACGCGATTGAAGTGATGGCTACGGTTATCGAGCCACTGCCGAATGCCATGTTTCGCGTCGAGCTGGAAAACAAGCACCAGGTTCTGGCGCACGTTTCGGGAAAGATGAGGAAGAATTTCATTCGAATTCTGGCGGGGGATAAGGTAGCGGTCGAGCTCTCGCCATACGATTTGACCCGGGGCCGGATAGTTTACCGGTATAGATAGCGGGCGGAATCGAATCAGCGGAAGCCGCATCAAATAAGGTTTCGCTATACACGGCTTCGTTGGAAATGGTGGTTCGAGCGGCCGGAGATCTTTAGGAGCGAGCGGGATGAAAGTAAGAGCATCGGTTAAAAAAATTTGCGATAAGTGCAAGGTAATCCACCGTCGCGGCGTGGTTCGGGTGATTTGCGTCAATCCGAAACACAAGCAGCGCCAGGGATAGCAGGCCATCGCGCGCCAGGCTTTCGACGTGCTTGGCTGAGAGGTTTTGGAGAATAACTATGGCTCGTATTGCAGGTGTTGATCTTCCGCCGCAGAAGCGCCTCTGGATCGGCTTGACGGCGATTTACGGAATCGGACAGGAGCGCGCGCGCAAGCTCGCCGCCAAAGCGGGCGTGGACCCGGTGAAGAAGATCCGCGACCTGACGGAAGATGAAGTAAACCATCTCCGCCAGGAGATTGAAAAAGAAGGCCGCGTGGAAGGCGATCTCCGCAAGGAGATTCAGATGAACATCCGGCGGCTCATCGAAATTCAGTCGTACCGCGGAATCCGGCATCGCCGGAACCTTCCCGTGCGAGGGCAGCGAACTCACACGAATGCGCGCACGAGGAAAGGTCCTCGCCGCGGCGCGGTCGCGGCGAAGAAGAAGACCGTCGGCAAGAAGGGCTAACGGTTGGCCTTGTAGGGGCGCGGTTCTTCGCGCACTTGCGAGCATGAGTTTTGTTTTGGAATCGAAAAGAAACGGAGCAGGACGTGGCAAAAGAACAAAAAGGCGCGGCACCGGACGCAACAGCAGCGCCGGCAAAACCGGCGGCGGCAGCCAAGCGCAAGAAAGAGTTTAAGAAGAAGCGCGAGCGGCGCGTCATTCCGCACGGCGTCGTATTTGTCGCCGCGACTTTCAACAACACGCAAATCACCATCACGGATCCGGATGGACGCGTGGTGTGTTGGTCATCCGCCGGCGCCATCGGCTTCAAGGGTTCGCGCAAGGGAACTCCCTACGCCGCGCAGCAGGCTTCGCTGGCTGCCGCGGGTGTGGCGCGCGATCAGTACGGCATGAAGAGCGTGGAGGTTCGTGTCAAAGGTCCGGGCTCGGGCCGCGAGTCCGCCGTGCGCGCTCTCGCCGCCGGAGGGCTTCACATCGTGTTGATTCGCGACATTACGCCGATTCCGCACAACGGCTGCCGGCCGCCGAAACGCCGCCGCGTTTGAGGCAGAACAATTTTCAGAGAGGCGCGAAATGCGCTCTCTCGCTGATGAGTTTCGAGAAGGGAGAATAGAAGTTGGCAAGACACCGAGATGCAGTCTGCCGCCTGTGCCGCCGGGAAGGGCAGAAACTATTTTTGAAAGGGCTGCGGTGCTTTACGGAGAAGTGCGCGATTGAGAAGCGCAACTTCATTCCCGGACAGCACGGCCAGTCGCGGCGAGCCAAGGTTGCTGGTTACGGCCTGCAGTTGCGCGAAAAACAAAAAGTGAAGCGCACCTACGGGCTACTCGAGCGTCAGTTCCGCTCGTATTTTGAAAAGGCGGTCCGGGCCAAGGGGCCGACAGGCGAAAACCTGATCATCACGCTCGAGCGCCGTTTGGATAACGTGGTGTGGCGCGCTGGTCTCGCCTCCTCGCGATCCCAGGCGCGGCAGCTCGTGTTGCACGGTCACGTGCAGGTCAACGGGAAGAAGGTAAACATTCCTTCGTTCCTCGTCACTGTCGGCCAGGAAGTGGCTCTCAAACAGAAGATGCACCAGAATGCTATGGTGTTGGAAGCGCGGAACGTTGCGCAAAGCCAGAGCGCGGTGCCCTGGCTCGAGCAGGACCGCGAACAATTCAAAGCCAGAGTCGTGGCGCTGCCGAAACGCGAAGATGTGCAAACGCCTCCGATAAACGAGCAGCTCATCGTCGAATTGTATTCGAAGTAAGCCTTTGGCCGGCACAGAGCCGCTCCGATAAAGGCTGGGAGTACGAAAATTTCAAGTGACGCGCAAGCGTCAAAGAGTTTCGGGCTGGAAAGTCCGGCCCAGAAAGCAGGAACACGATGTGGAAGGGTTTTCAAAAGCCGAAGCGCCTTGCATCCGAACTCGAATCGTTGACCGAGAAGTACGGCCGGTTTTCCGCTCAGCCATTTGAACGCGGATGGGGCACAACGGTTGGAAACGCGCTCCGGCGCGCGCTGTTGAGCTCGATTGAGGGAGCGGCCATCACCGCCGTCAAGATCGAAGGAGTGCTGCACGAATTCTCCTCGATTCCCGGTGTTGTCGAGGACGCGACCGACATCATCCTGAACCTGAAGCAGGTCCCCATCAAATTGAACACGGACCTGCCGAAGACCATCTTCATCAACATCGAGCATCCCGGGCCGGTTACATCTGCGCAAATCGAGGAAGACGCTGACTTCGCGGTTCTGGACAAGAGCGTGTACATCGCGACGGTGAGCGAGGGCGGCAAGCTGCAGATCGAGATGCGCGTGAAGAACGGGCGTGGATATGTCGCCGCTGACCGCAACTACGACGAAGATCTACCCATCGGCTACATTCCGGTGGATAGCGTGCACTCGCCGGTGCGCAAGGTCAATTACTCCGTCGAGGCGGCGCGCCTCGGCCAGATGACCGATTACGAAAAATTGATGATCGAAGTCTGGACAAACGGCGCAATCACACCGCAGGATTCGATCGGGTTGGCCGCAAAGCTGGTGAAGGATCACATGAGCATCTTCATCAACTTCGAGGAACCGACCGAAATGGCGGAACTGCCGCAGGAGATCGCCAACGATCCGCGGCTAGAGCATCTGGATCGCTCCGTTGAAGAGCTCGAGCTTTCCGTGCGTTCGTACAATTGCCTGAAGAACGCGAACATTCAATCCATTCGCGAACTCGTGCAGAAGAGCGAAAACGAAATGCTGAAGACGAAAAACTTCGGCCGCAAATCGCTGAACGAGATTAAGGACATTCTCACCAAGATGGGGCTTAGCCTGGGCATGAAATTCGACGAGCATGGCCGCATTATTTGGCCGCCGCTCCCCAGCCAGACCGCGCCTCCGGCAACGGAAGACTCGCTGGGCGGAGGGCTGTAAGCGCAATCGGCAGTCGAGGTTGAGAGCCAAAACAAATATCGATTGGCGCTCCTGGCATTGAGGAGTGCCACTAATCAGCGCTTCCAAGCACTGCCAGCAGACTCGAAATTACGGAAGATAAGGACAGACGATGAGGCATCTCAATTCAGGAAGAAAACTCGGCCGCAACCCGGCACACCGGCGGGCGACTCTGCGCAATTTGGTGACGAACCTGTTCGAACACGGACGGATCACGACCACACTTTCGCGCGCTAAAGCCGCCCGGCCCGTTGCTGAAAAGATCATCACTCTTGGCAAGCGTGACACACTGGCTTCGCGCCGGCAGGCGGCAGCGTTCATCCTGACGCCCGGCGCGACACAGAAACTTTTTAGCGAGATCGCCCCGAAATTTGCGGACCGAGCGGGCGGCTACACGCGGATCATTCACGCGGGTGTGCGCGTGGGCGACGGGGCGAGAGTGGCGATTCTCGAACTCGTCAGCTACCAGCTGAAGAAAAAAGAAAAGAAAGAAAAGACGAAAAAGGAAGAGCCCGCCGAAGCGGCGAGCTGATCCGCGAACTCCCGGTTCGAATCGCCGGGCAGCGTCTCCACCCGGGTCTCCGCAAAGAGCGGCCCGTTCAGCGGATTATTCCGCAAATCTTCGCACCCCAAAAAATAGAGAGCCCGTTGCAGCCGAGCTGCGGCGGGCGTTTTGGTTCCCGTTATTTAACTCCTTTCTTGCATATGGCTAGGGCTCGAGCAAGGCACGTTGGGAGCTGGCTTGACAAACTAAACTAAACCGTTTAGTACTCAAGCATCCAAAATTCACGCACGGGGAGGGCGCCGTGTGCGCAATGATTCGCGTTGAAAATCTGGTCAAGAAGTTCGGAGATTTCACCGCCGTGGACAACATCTCTTTCGAGGTGCCCACCGGCGAAATCTTCGCGTTTTTGGGCCCTAACGGGGCGGGGAAAACCACGACCATCAAGGTTCTGACCACGCTCTCGAAACCTACCAGTGGTTCGGTGGCGCTGGACGGGCTTGATCCCTCGACTCACGAAAGCGAAGTTCGCAAGCGCTTCGGCATCGTGTTTCAGGATCCCAGCCTCGATCAGGATTTGACCGCCTGGGAAAACCTCGAATTGCACGGGGTGCTCTATCACGTGCCGAAAAGAGTGCGGCGCGAGCGGAGCGAGATGCTTCTGAAGATGTTCGAATTATGGGAAAAGCGTGACGGGCTGGTAAAAACATTTTCCGGAGGCATGCGGCGGCGCCTGGAGATCGTCCGCGGCTTCCTGCATACCCCAAAAATCCTTTTCCTCGACGAGCCGACTCTCGGGCTCGATCCGCAAAGCCGGAATCAGCTTTGGGCCCACGTCAAACGGCAGAACGAAGCCGATCACGTTACCGTCTTCCTCACGACTCACTACATGGACGAAGCAGATCGTGTGGCCGACCGCATCGCCGTGATTGATCACGGCCGCATCGTGGCGATTGGGACAGCCTCGGAACTGAAGCAAAGGACAGGGACTCAGTCGCTCGAGGAAGCATTTCTCGCATTGACAGGCTCAACGATCAGGGATGAGGCGGCGACTTCGGCGGACCAGATGAGGCAGTTCGCGCGCATGTGGCGCGGAGGGGGGCGGCGATGAACGCGATTTATATTCTGTGGCTGAGAGAGGTGAAGAAGTACACGCGATCCAGGGTGCAGATTATTGCTTCGCTCGGGCAGCCGTTGCTTTACCTGCTCGTGCTAGGTTTCGGCCTCGGTCCAGTCTTCAAGCGCGCGGGTGGCGGAAGCTACCTGCAATTCATGGCGCCGGGAATCATCGGGATGGCTGTGCTGTTCACCTCGGTTTTTTCGGGAATCGCGCTGTTGTGGGACCGCCAGTTTGGGTTTCTGAAGGAAACTCTCGTTGCTCCCGTGCCGCGCATTCGAATCATGATTGGAAGGACGCTAGGCGGCGCGACTGTGGCGATCCTGCAAGGTTTGTTGATCGTGGTGGTGTGCCTGTTCGCGGGATTTCGTCCGGTAAGTTGGGGCGGTTTGCCCATCGGTTTGGCGTTCATGGCGATGATTGCCATCGTGTTCGCGGCCATGGGAACTTCCATCGGATCCAGCTTGCAGGACATGCAGGGATTCCAGCTAATCATGAATTTTCTGGTGTTGCCGATTTTCTTTCTGTCGGGAGCATTATTCCCTCTGAACAACCTGCCGAAAGCGCTCGCCTTCGTGACGAGCCTCGATCCGCTTTCTTACGGCGTGGATGGACTGCGGGCGATGCTGATCGGAAACTCGCATTTCGGAGCTGTGGTGGACGCGGTGGTGCTGGCGGTCGTCGGTGTGTCGCTGCTTTGCATCGGAGCGTGGCGATTCTCGAAGATCGAGATTTAGGCCATGCCGCGTGGACTGAGCGAACGCGCGCACAAGAAGGTGCTGGAAGCTGCGACGCAGCTTTTCGCCGAAAAGGGCATAGACGCGACGAGCGTGGACGCCATCGCCTCGGCTTCGGGCGTCAGCAAAGCAACCATCTACAAGCACTGGGCGGACAAGGACGCTTTGTGTCTCGCCGTGATGATGTACGTCCACGAACTGGACGCCGGGCCGCCGGAGCTCGATTCAGGCGATCTGAAAGCCGATCTGAAAGCCTTTCTTCTTTACGAACCGTCGAAGGAAAAAGCAGCTATCGTCCACAAATTGACGCCGCACTTGCTCGCCTACTCGGCGCGGAACTTGGATTTTGCCCGAGCGTGGAAAACGCGAGTGATGGATCGCGCCCGGACAAGCCTCAAGGAAATGATCCGCCGCGGCGTCAGCCGCGGAATATTTCCAGCGGCTCTGGACGAAGATTTGGGAGTCGCGCTGCTCCTGGGTCCGATGATGTACCGTCATATATTCGGGTCCAGTGTTAACAAGGATTGGCTGGCGGACGGCACCGTCGAGTCGTTCTGGAAAGCTCACGCGAAATCGGAAATGGGGCGGCCCGTTGCCGCGCGGGCCGTTTCCTCACGGAAGCCAAAAAATCAAAACTGAGAATTCAACTACGCTCTTTCGCTTGCCCAAAATGAAACGCAGCCTGTAAGGCCTCTGCGTTTCACACCGGTATTGGGTTCCGCGTCGGGAAGTTCGCTCGTTGGTGCCAATACGGATAGACGGGCTGGGTGGCGCTGGCTGCATCGAGCTTCGCGATTTGCTCTTTTGTCAGATTCCAACCCACTGATCCCAGGTTTTGGCGGAGCTGCTCTTCATTCCGCGCGCCCATGATCACATTGGCCACCGTCGGCCGCTGAAGCAGCCAGTTCAGCGCGATTTGAGGTACTGTCTTGCCAGTTTCCTTCGCAACTGCCTCAAGAGCGTCCACGACTTTGTAGAGATATTCATCTTCGACTTGCGGCCCCACGTCGCGCGTTTTGTGAAGTCGCGAGACCTCGGGGATGTGGCGAGTGCGGCTGATCTTCCCTGTCAAGCGCGCCCAGCCCAGCGGGCTCCAGATGAGCGCGCCGACTTTTTGATCGAGAGCCAGCGGCATCAACTCCCATTCATATTCGCGGCCGATTAGGGAGTAATAGACCTGATGCCCCGCGTAACGCGCCCAGCCGTAGCGCTCCGAAATCGAGAGCGATTTCATCAAATGCCACCCGGAAAAATTCGAGCATGCGATGTAACGGACCTTTCCGGATCGCACGAGAGTGTCCAGCGTCGAGAGCGTTTCCTCGATCGGTGTAAGCGCGTCAAAACCATGCATATGGTAGATGTCAATGTGATCCACACCCAGGCGTCGCAGGCTGCCTTCGCAAGACGCAATCAGGTGATGCCGCGATGAGCCGATGTCGTTGGGGTCCCGGCTCATGGGGAAGGATGCTTTCGTGGAGATCAGCACGCGATTGCGCTTGCCCGTGATGGCCTTGCCGAGAATTTCCTCGGAAACGCCGCGGGAATAAACGTCCGCAGTGTCAAAGAGATTGACGCCAGCTTCGAGGCAGATGTCCACGAGACGTTTGGCTTCGGGAACATCCGTGCTGCCCCAGGCCTTGAAAAATTCGGTGGCGCCTCCGAACGTGCCGGCGCCGAAACTGAGAACGGGAACTTGAAGTCCAGAACTGCCGAGTTGTCGAAATTCCATGACGCTATGATGCAGGAGGAACAGCGCGAGATACAAGGTTCCGGAGCTGTACGCGAGCGCGGCCTACAAGATGCGAAGCACGACAAGCGTCATGTCGTCGCTTTGTGGCGCACCCGCGGCGAAGGCGTCGGCTGCCTGCATGATTTTGGCGACGCAATCGTTGGCGGGGAGACCGTCGCAACTCGCGACGGCTGCCAGCAGCCGCTGCTCGCCCCACTCTTCGAGCTTCGGGCTCATCGCTTCGCTGAACCCATCACTGTAAATGACCAGCAGGTCGCCCGTGTTCAGCGTGACGTCGGCCTGTTCGTAGTCGCAATCGGGCAATAGTCCAACGACAGTGCCGCCCGCCTTATCGAGACGTTCAATGAAGCGTCCGCCGTCGCTGGAGATTGAAGAATCCTGCCTGTGAGGCTTGGAAGCGTTGCGCAGAAGCATGGGCGGGCAATGGCCGGCGTTGACATAGGTCAGGCGCCGCGTTGTTGGCTCGTACTGCGCGTAGAAAAACGTAGCGTAGCGATCTTCCGTCGAAGCGTCATAGAGCATCCGGTTGACGCGCGTAACCAGGCCCGCAACATCGTTTCCAGCGCGCATGGCCTCGGCTCTCAACGAGGCTTCCAGGCTGGCCATGGTCAGCGCTGCCGCGATTCCTTTGCCTGAGACGTCGCCCAAGGCGATCCCAAGTTTTCCACCCGGAAGGGCGAGAAAGTCGTAGTAGTCTCCGCCAACGCCCAAGGCGGTGCGGCACCGGCCAAAGTAGTCCAACCCTTCAATCTCGGGAAGATGTTGAGGAAAGAGCCGCTCCTGCACCTCGCGGGCGATTTCAATTTCGCGATTCAGCTTTTCGCGCCGCGCGATTTCATCCGCGATTGCCGATGTGAGGGCTGCATTGGAAAGTGCGAGCGCCGCTTGTGCCGCGACGGACTTGAGCACGCGGATGTCGCTTCCCGAATAGGGAGCCTCCGCTCGTTTTTCTCCGAGGCTGATGATACCCAGAAGCTTTTCCTTAACCGTAAGCGGGACGAGCAATTGTGAGTGAAGCGTTGCAAGCTTCTCACGCTCTTCGACGGCAACCCCCGGGCTATTCACCCAGGATTTTTCGTCATTGAGGAAAATTCGTTCTGGCATGGCTTCGCGCTTCAGGTGACGAACCGTGGCGCTTGAATCCGGAAGATCTGTTTCGAGAGGGCTGGAATAACCGAGCGCGAATGCCGGGCGATACCAGCCATTGTCCTCGAGGAGCACCGCAACTCTAGGAACATGAAGCGATTCAGCGATACGCGTGGCGACGCGTTCCAGCAAAGGGCGTTTCTCAACTATCGTACGCACCTCTTCGCTGAGAACCTCAAGAATCTGTTCCGCCTGATAGGCATCCCGGAAAAATCGCCGGTCAATCCACGCACGAACCAGATCCGCTGCGCTGCGCAACCGCAGAATCGCAACGAGCAACAATGCCACGGCAGTGATTTCATTTGCCAGGCTGAGATGATGGCTTCGCGTGTAATAGATTCCCACGAAAAGTATGGCTCCGGTCAAAATGCCTTGCAGGACGCGAATCCCACCCCTGGCCAGGGCATATTGCAACCCCTCCCGGATTACAACGCGAACGTCCATAGCGCGATGCACAACGATCACGTACGCGAGAGTAATTGGGAAAAGGAGCATCAGCGAGAGCCCGGAAAGCAAGATCCATTCAGGGAAAATCTGTTCGAGGTCCGCTCCCCGGATGGCCTGCGTCACGAAAAGAATGCACGCAGGTGCCAGGCTGATCGTGGAGCCGGTATAAAGAAGTCTTAGTCGCCGCTTGGCATCCTGAGCTACGGCTTTTTTCAGTTTGATTGCAATGAGGGCAAAAAAGGCGCCGATCGCTGTGAAGCTGAGAAGAAACTCCAGACCACCCAGATGTTCCAGGCCGGAAGTCAGCGATGCCACCGCCGCGAAATCTTCCAACTGGCCGACGCTCGCGATAACATTCAGCGCACAAAACAGAATTAACAGACCGATGACGGATCGTCTGGCCCATTTCCACCACAACGGGTTTTTTCCCGCCAGTGGTTCAGGGAAGTACAGCCCAAACAGGAGCATGAAGATGGGCCACGAATTATCTACGGCCATGCGATAAGCCTGCGCAATATCGCGGACCACCGCTCCCCAGCTCTCCACTCCGGCGCTGAAGAATGTCGAAAAGAAGGTCATGATCAAACACAGACTCCATGCCGATGGATCCCGCGGACGGACAGCCACAACCCAAAAACCGAGAAGAATGCACAGTATCGGAACCGCCAACTTTATTGCGAAGAGAGAGGCGGCCGCCAAACTGAGCGGCGGCGCACTTGCCTGTTTGAGTTGTAGTGTTATTTTTCGCGGAGCCGCCTCGCCCGGGCGAAGAATTGCAACGGTGATTTCGTCTCCAGGCTTCGATCGGCGCATGGTTTCCCCGAAAACAGCTAGCCCTGTAACCCTGCGTCCGTTGACGCTGAGCAATTCATCCCCGTCGCGCAAGCCCGCCCCGCCAGCTTGGCGGGCCGATTCAGACACGAAAGTCAGAAGTGGATGCCCTTTGCTGTAGGTCAATTCAAACGGGAATTGAACTGCGTTCAGGTGAAAGTAGTTGGGGAAGGCATACATCAACGCGCGCACCTGGTAACTTGCAGCCAGCGCGAATAACAAGGTCAGGCAGACATATTGAAGAATTGGAGATTTCTTCGGCGTCATCGTGCCTAGGCACACCCGTCGAAACATTCGACAGGCAAGGTAACACGCCAGGGCACACCTGCAAAACTCTTGAAGCTTCTCTGCAGCAATCCCTTAAGTGTTTTCGACACTCGGGCTTTGAACTTCTTCACTGCCCGAGGAAATCGGAGTGTTCTTGACGAGGAACCAGAGAAACACAACCACCAGAGCGACAAAGGCTCCAATCGAATCAAGCAAAGAGTCGTAGGGTGTCGCCGTGCGGCTTGCAACAAACGCCTGGTGAACTTCGTCCAGGCAGGAATACGCTGCTGCAATAAACCACGCCGAAAATCCCCAGCTCCAACGCCAGCCCCGGGCGTCACCGCGAAAAGCTCGATAGAGAAGCAGGAAGAAAATGAAATATTCCGTGAAGTGGGCCGATTTCCGGATGAGATGATGAATTCGGATGAACTGCGCGTGCGTCAAATGGGGAGCGAGCCAGTGGAGAATTGGCGAAAGAATCGACGCGGTGTGTTCGGCGGAGAAGGCGTCAGTCGAAAGCGTGAAGATGACGCACGCCCACACGAGCGCCGGCCACCATGCCCTCAGCCACGCAGGAATCAACAGTTTGGGCAGTTGCGGCTTCATTTCTGCCAGCTGCGGAGCCGGACGCGGATTCCTCCAAGCTTCATTACCGCTCAATCGTTTTTCTCCTGATCCGTGGAAGAGTGGGGATACCGCTGGAATTATTCCATGCGGTAGTTGGGAGCTTCTCGCGTGATGATGACGTCGTGCACGTGGCTCTCGCGCAGTCCCGCCGCCGTAATGCGGATGAAGCGCGCTTTTTCCGAAAGCTCGCGAAGCGTGGGTGCGCCAACGTAACCCATCCCGCTTTTCAGTCCGCCAACGAGCTGATCGGTCAATGCCGCCAGCGGACCTTTGTACGGCACGCGCCCTTCGACTCCTTCGGGCACCGACTTGCCTCGCTCTTCCATGTCTTGCACGGTCGCGTAGCGGTCCGAACCCGCATCCATCGCGCCCATCGAGCCCATGCCACGGTAGGACTTGAACGTGCGGCCCTGGTAGAGAATTGTTTCCCCCGGCGATTCTTCCGTTCCCGCGAAAAGACTGCCAATCATCACGCACGATGCGCCCGCCGCAATGGCTTTCGTGATATCGCCCGAATACTTGATTCCGCCGTCCGCGATCACCGGCACTCCCGTGCCTTGCGCCGCGCGCGACGCTTCCATCACCGCCGTAAGCTGCGGCACGCCCGCGCCGGTGACGACGCGCGTCGTGCAAATCGAGCCGGGGCCGATACCCACTTTCAGTCCATCAATCCCCAGCGCAATGAGCTCCTTCGCTGCTTCGTAGGTCGCCACGTTGCCCGCGACAATCTGTGCCTCCGGCAAACGTTGCCGAATCGCCTGGATCGCTTCCATCACTCGCGTCGTGTGGCCGTGCGCAGTGTCAATGGCCAGCACATCGGCTTTAGCCTTGTGCATTTCCACTGCTCGCTCGAGAAAATCGCCCGTCGCGCCGACCGCAGCTCCCACGCGCAGCCGTCCATGTTCATCCTTCGCGGCCCGCGGATAGGCTCGCTTCTTCTGAATGTCCTTTACTGTGATTAGCCCCTTCAGGTTGAAATCCTGATCCACCACCAGCAATTTCTCGATGCGATGCTTCTGCAGGATGCGCTCGGCTTCATCCAGCGTCGTTCCCACCGGCACGGTTACCAGATTGTCTTTGGTCATCACGGAACTGACCAGCTGCGTGTGATTTTTTTCAAATCGCAAATCGCGGTTCGTCAGAATTCCAGTGAGGCGCGTGCCGCGCGTGACCGGCAGGCCAGAGATGCGGTACTTGGTCATGATTTCGAGCGCCTGCCGCAGCGTGATGTCCGGAGAAATCGTTACCGGGTCCACAATCATGCCGCTTTCCGAGCGTTTCACCCGGTCGACTTCTTCTCCCTGCCGGTCAATCGGCATGTTGCGGTGCACCAGCCCGATGCCGCCTTGTCGCGCGATAGCGATTGCCAAACGCGACTCGGTGACAGTATCCATCGCCGCCGAAACGAGCGGAATATTCAGCGCCAGACGGCGGGTAAAGCACGTGCGCGTGTCCACCTCCGCGGGCAGCACGGAGGATTTGCCCGGCAAAAGTAGCACGTCGTCGAAACTGAGACCCTCGGGAATGGGACCGTCAATCATTCCAACCTCGCTCCTGAAATTGAGGCTTTAAAACAGCGCAGCCCAGCGGGTGGCCGCTGGGCGGGATGTTGCTCGCATCAAAATGAACGATTCGATCACTGTGAAATTTCTATTTTAGGGTGCAAGCGCGTCTCGGTCAAGCAACCTTCCTGGCCGCAAACTCGTTGGACGTCGCAGCAAAAAGGAAAAGGGGTAGCCGTTTTGTTTCCAGCGGCACTCCTTCATATCTTCAAATTATAAGCTGAAAAATAATTAGAAATTAGACTTATTGCCAGAGCTCAGCGTTAATAGCGGCAGGAGATTTCCCATGGCTTCCGCACCCAATGTGAATCTTTGGCCTTCCGCCCAGCACGCGCTCGATTACCTTCGTCGCGCGGATTCGATTCCGCACCGCGTCGAAGGCGAAGCCGCGCTCCTCGAATTCTTGCCCGCCAACCCAGCGCGCGTTCTTGACATTGGAAGTGGCGGCGGCCGCCTGCTCGCGCTCATCAAATCGGCGAGGCCGGGAGCACGTTTCGTCGCGCTCGATTTTTCGCCCACCATGCTCGAAACCCTCGGCAAGCTCTTTGCTCGCGAGCCCAACGTCGAGATTGTGGCACACAATTTTGAGGAGAAGCTGCCCCCGCTCGCAGATTTTGACGTGGTCGTCTCCAGCTTTGCGATTCACCACGTACCGCATGCGAGAAAGCGCTCTCTCTATCATGAAATCTTCGGAATCCTCTCGCCTGGCGGTGTCTTCTGCAACTTGGAGCATGTGGACTCCCCAACTCCGCAGCTTCATGCGGAATTTCTGCGGGCTATTTCTTGCGAGGACGAAGATCCTTCGAATAAACTCCTGTATTTGGAAACGCAGGTTCGCTGGCTCCGCGAGTGTGGTTTTGTTCAGGTGGATTGCCATTGGAAATGGCGCGAACTGGCGTTTTTCGCGGGAGTAAGGCCAGCCTGATCAAGGCTGCTTCGGTAGTAATCCACTCGAGCTACCTGACTCGATACGCCTTCCTAGTCCGCTTGTCTCCCTTCCGCCTCTCCACTAAAGTGATCTCATGCCCTGGGAAATCCGCCCGTTTGAGCCCCATCCTTGGCTGCGCAACGGCCATGCCATGACAATTGCTGCCGCATTCGCTCGCCGTAAGTTCACGCTGCCACCCGCGGAGGACCGCCTCTTCTCGGTGGACGCCGATTCGCGCCTGCTCGGCAAATGCCATTGGCAACCGGGCAGGCGCCGGGAAGTTCCCGTGGTCGTCATCGTTCACGGGCTCGAGGGATCAAGCGAATCCGGTTACATGCTGGGCATCGCTGAAAAAGCCTTTCACTCCGGATTCCATGCGATCCGAATGAACCAGCGCAATTGCGGTGGCACGGAAAACCTGACGCCGACTCTCTATAACTCCGGTATGAGCGGCGATTTTCGCGCAGTTTGCGAAGACTTGGCCGGGCGCGACGGCTTCGAAAAGGTTTTTTTCGTTGGCTATTCGATGGGCGGAAATCTCGTTACGAAGATGGCGGGCGAGTACGCCGCTGCTCCCCCATCCGCCTTGCGAGCGGTGTGCGTGGTGTGTCCCTCGATTGACCTCGGCGCTTGCGCCGATGCGCTCGAGCGGCCCGCAAACTATTTTTACGAGCGTCACTTTGTCTCAAACTTGATGTCCCACTACGAGCGGAAGGCAACTTTGTTTCCTGAGCGTTTTCCCAGCAACGGATTCGGCCCTGTTCGCACGGTGCGGGAATTTGACGACAAAATCACCGCGCCACAATTCGGTTTTCGCGATGCTCAGGACTATTACGAAGCGGTTGGCGCCAAGAAAGTGCTAGCGCAGGTACGCGTGCCGATGTTGATGATCACCGCGCAGGACGACCCGTTCGTTCCTTATTCGCTGTTCGAGCGCGCGAACCCATCACAAAGTCCGGCGATTCAATTCATCGCCCCGCTCCGCGGTGGGCACTGCGGTTTTATTTCCGGGCAAAGCGGCCCCTATCGTTTTTGGGCCGAGCAAACCATCATTGATTTTTGTGCTTCGCTCAGTTCTTTTTGAAATCATCCCATCGGTTTTTCGAGCGACACCGCGAAATGCGGCGTCAGCAGTTGCGCCGGGCCGTCCGGCATGATCACCATGTCGTCCTCGCAACGCATCCCAAACTCGTTTACCACGTAAATTCCCGGCTCGTTCGAGAATGTCATTCCAGGTTGCAAATTGGTTGTGCTGCCTTTCACCAGGTAGGGATGTTCGTGCCCATCCAAGCCGATCCCGTGGCCCAATCGGTGCGTGAAGTATTTGTAGCCCGGGCCGTACCCTCCGTTCACGATTACCGCGCGCGCCGCGTCATCTACCGTCCCGGATAGGCGCCCCGCGCGCGCCGCGTCCAGCGCGGCGTCTTGCGATTGGCGCACCAGTTCGTACGCATGCGCAACTTTTTCCGACGGCTTGCCGTACACCGACGTGCGCGTAACGTCCGACTCGTACCCATCTACAGTGCACCCTCCGTCGATCAGCACGACGTCGCCCTCCTTCAGCTTCTGCGGATGCACCGTCCCATGCGGTAGTGCCGCCGATGGCCCCAGCAGCACAAGCGCGCCGCCTCTCAGCCCCATCTTTGCGAAGCCTGCTTCCACCATGCGGGCAATGTCGCTCTGCGTCATGCCCTCGCGCAACGCCGCGAAAACCGGCTTATAAACCTCGAACAGGGCTTCGCAGGCCAGCCTCATCAGTTCCAATTCGTGCGCCGATTTTGTTCCGCGGCACGCAATCGTCACGGGATCCGCCGAAACATATTCGAAGCCTGGAGCCGCCGCGCGCAAGTGATCTGAAAATGTAAAGTAAACCGTTTCCTCGACCCCGAGTCTCCCTGTTCGAATGCCTTGGTCCGCCAGAGCGCCCGCCGCCACTTTTGTTGGACTCTCGTCCTCTTGCCAGACCCGAACTTCGATTGGAAACTTCAGTTGTTCGCGAAATCGTCCTTCCTCGAAGCCGGGGCAAAACGCGACGGGTTTTCCTGAGCGCGGGAGGACGATTCCCGCTAGCCGTTCGCTCAATCCCCAGCGAATTCCGGTGAAGTAGTAGAGCGACGTTCCGGGGCCGAAAAACAGCGCATCGAATCCCGGCTTCAGATCGTTCATCAACTTTTGCGCGTGTTCCACCCGGCCCTGAAATTCGGCCGCGGTGATGGGCTTCAGCCGGTCTCCGAGCGGCTTCAATCCAGCAAAGTCCGCGCCCTTCGGACGCTGTGGCTCGGCTTCTTCAGCTTCGATTCGGGGAGTAAGAGCAATTGTCGAGGCAGCGGCGGCGGCTTGCAGAAAACTTCGGCGGCTTCTAACGAGACCTGTAGACATTGAGTTTTTCTCCATGATGGAGAAGACGTTTATCCGGAGGGGCCCGGCTTGTCAAGGAAGATTAAAAATTGGTCCAGCTTGGCAGGCGTTCTCGCGCACGTCGCGCGCGGCTCTATTCCATTCGAATCGCTTGGATACTTTTACCTTTGATGCTGAGCTCGACTCCAAGCGGCGGGCGCAAATCGGATCCTTGCACGATCGCTCCTCGCACCCACACATCGCCAGGCAAGTTCGTCAGCTTCAATGGATCGTACACCGTCCTGCTGCACGGATTTGCCACCATCGGATGCCTTGCGCTCTTGAAATCGTAATCCGTTCTCAGCTTCGCGAGATCCTTCACATATTCGAGCTTGCAGTCGCCGTACGGCGCGTTCATGGAAAGCGCCCAGTAACCGCTTGGTTCCGAAGCGGAGCCGTTCGGCAGGCGAATGAGCAGGGCCGGCACATTCTGTCCGGTCAACCCGTTGCGGATAAAAAATTGTTTGGTGGACCAGGCTTCCGACATTTCCGCTGTAGTGGCGATATTTGGATCCTGCTCCGTGGCATGGGGGAGCAAGCTTTGCGGATCGGGCGCTGGCGCGGGAACCTCGATCTGCGGCGGTGCGGCCACCGGCGGCGGATCCGTGTGCTTGGGCTGGAGCAGCCAGCGCGCTCCCAAAAAAAGCAGCGCGAACACTACGATGAGCCCGCCAACCATTTGCAGACCAGCATTTTTGAACGGACCACCAGCGCGTGATCCCGGCGATGCGACACCGGGAATATTCGGCATTTCCGCCTTGTAGCGGTCAGGTGGGGACTGGTCCGACATTTGATCCGTACGGCTTGGCTATATTGCGTCTAGTTTGCCGATTCCTCTCCTCGGGGCACTGCGCGGGGCCGTCCGCACCAGCACTCCGGCCGTTAGCACCGTGTATTCTAGAGCGTCAACGTTGGCGCAGCAAGCCGGGGAATTTCTTTAGGCGTCGAAAGACGCAACGACCCCTCCCCGCGTCAATGTGCTCCATTCTTCCCTCCACCGCATTGGCGAAATGGTTACAATTTGTGGCGCAACGCTTGTTTCTGGCGCTGATGACTCCTACTGTGGTAGGAAGCATGGGGAGGACCGGCTTCCACGCCGGATAGAATGAGTCCCGATTCACGTGGGGGCGCGCGGGCATTTGTCCGCAGCCTGAACATTTTGCTGAAATTCGCACGTCTTTATGAATTCGGACACGTGCGAACCGCGGCTCAGTTTGAGACTGCGTGGAAAGAACTCCGTGGTGCGCTTGATGAGAGCGTAGGCAGCGGACTTCTCCTCGGTGCCTCCGGAAATCAAATTCTTCTCGATGGCGTCCCACTTGGGGCTTCCGCCGGTGAAAAAAGTTTTGCGCAACTCCTCACTAGCTCCGGCATTGCCAGCATCCATTTCTCGCCCACTCTTACGCAGCCGCAGTTTGCGCGTTTCGTACGCGCTTTTCCCAGCGGCAACGCCAAGCCTTCCTCTCTCGCAGAACAACTGAAATCTGCGCTTGCTGGTGAAACCAGTATCAAGGTCAACGAAATCCGCTACGTTGCGGAAGATTCCTCCGTGGCTGGAATCAAAGTCGCCGCCCAACTCACGGCCAAAGCTCTTGGCGCTCAGGGTGACAAGTTCAAGGATTTTTTTGAAGATCCAAACAAACTTTTGCAAATGATTCTTGCGGCGGAAAGTTCCCGCGGCGCGGGCGGCGGCGGAGGCGGCGGGACCGGTCCCGGTTTTGGCCCCGGCGGCGCTGGCCCGGGTGGCGTCCCAGGAGGAGGCGGAACTGGTGCAGGCGGCTCCGGTTCTGGCGGAGGTTCTGG
This sequence comes from Candidatus Acidiferrum sp., assembly GCA_035279745.1. GTDB lineage: Bacteria > Acidobacteriota > Terriglobia > Acidiferrales > UBA7541 > Acidiferrum. The sequence continues at coordinate 30,929 of DATEHE010000009.1, forward strand.
AGGAGGTTCTGGCGCAGGCGGCGGGCTCTGGGAGGGTAGCGGCGGCGCGGGCGGAGGCTCTGGCTCGGGCGCAGGCCCCGGCGGAGGCCCGGGAAGTGGATGGGGCGGTCCCGGCGCAGGACCGGGTGGCGCAGGTCCTGGTTCTGGTGGTGGTTTGGGTGGCTCAAGCGGTGGCTCAGGTTCTGGTGCCGGGCCTAGCGGTGGCGGTCCTGGTGGCGGGACTGGTTCAGGGAGTGGTTCTGGATTGGGAGGCCCCGGCGGTGGCTCTGGTGGCGGCGGAGTTCCGACGGAGCCCGCTGGAAAATGGCTCTCGGCAGTGACTGCGTCGACTCTCTTGCGCGGAAGCATGGCTCCAGGAGCTGCCGGAGCGATTGGGCTCGCAGGCATGGGCATCGGCGGCGGCGAAGCCGCGGGATTCAACGTTGCCGAAGAAGACATTCGCTCGATGCTCGGGCTTTTTGCTCAGTTGGGGCGATCGCGCAAGGATCCGGAAGCCAAGATGGATATGCCAACCTTCCAATCGCGGCTCAGCTCGATGCCGGTGCGCGCGCAATTTACTCTCCAGCAGGCCCTGGCGGGACTAGCAGCGCAAGCGCCGGCTGAAAAAGCAGATAAGCCCATGCTACTGAAACTCGCCGAGCATGTGGCTATTCGTTTCGCCTTGGACAGTTACGAACGCGGCGAACTTCGTGTCAACGCCGTGAAACAACTGCTCGATCGCATGAATTCCGAAATCGAAGCGCTTCGAAAGATTCTTGGCTCTCAGGAAGAGATGATGGCCCAGGCGGGCCTCTCGGTTCAGACATATACGGAACTGTTGGACCAGGAATTCTGGGAACAGGTTCCCGAGGAGAACAAGAAAGAAGTTCTCACTTCCGATGAAGCATGGTGCGTTCCCCCGCGAAACGTACGCGGCTTCCTCGAGGAAATGTTGCGCCGCGGCGAGTTGAAGACTGTCAACGAAATTCTGATGAAGTACGCGGCTTGTATTTCACAGGACGCTCCCGAAGCTCGCCGCACCACCGCGATCGGCTTGTCCGATCTGGCCGAATTGTACGGCAGCGGCGACGGCAGCGCCCTGATGGAAGCCATTCGGCGTTTGGGAAATCAGCTGGCTCTCGAGCGCGAACCAGAGCTGCAAACCCTGATCAGCGCGGCGTTCGTGCGCATGAGCCAGGAAGCCGCCTCCAAACGCTGCTACCCCGCAATGCAGCAGGCCCTCTCTTCGCTGGATAGCATCGAACAACAACGCCCGGGCTCGACTCAGAGTTTGCGTCCTCGCATCGGCACCGAGGAGCGCCTCCCGGAGTTCATCGAGGAGGCTCTCCGCGCCGGGCACATCGCCGACGGCATGACCGAAATTCTTACGCTCATGCCCAAAGCGACTTTGCACTACGTGACCACGCGTTTCGGACACTGCGGGTTCCGCGAGGATTGCGAAGTCCTCGGCCAGATTGTTCGGGGATTGGGCGAAGATTCCACTCAGCGATTGCTCGAAACGCTCCAAACTGCTCCGGCGAATGAAGCCGCGGAAACGATTGGCCTTCTCGGCCATTTTGCGCCCGCAGCGGTGGAAAAAATCCTTCCAATCCGGCTAAGCCAGTGGCCTCGTAGTTCGCATGATCGCGCCATTCGCCAGCTCTCCTCCGCCCCCGCCGAGCAGCGCGGCAAGCTGCTCATTGCACTTTATGATTCCCTGGATCCTCTGATTCGCCCGCTTGCCCTCGATGAGATGGGTATGAGCGGACAGCCCGATTGCATTCCCAAACTTCTTGAGCTCACACAGAATGACCGCACACCGCCTTTTCAGCGATTGAAGGCCATCGAAGCTCTCGGCCGCTTGCGCGCATCTCCCGCCAGCGCGACGCTACAAACGATCATGGATGCCCGCCAGGTCTGGCGCTGGGTCTATCCCGCTGAGCTTCGTATTGCTGCCGCTCAGGCACTCATGCGTTTGGACCCTTCGGTGGCTCTTGAAAAACTTGCGGCCAGTGGCCTTGAACGCAAGGATTTGACTCTTGAACCTATCGATCCGGAGCCAAACTCTTCCGTCCTACGCCAACGCCGCTACGCCCGTCTTAAGCTTTCCAGAAATCTCGCTGCTGTCACGACGAACTTGCGGGAAAATTTCCGCCTTTCAATTCCCGAGATGAATCTCGGTGGCGGCATCGGCTCCGGCGAGCGTCATCTCGCTCCCGGTTCGCTCTTGACGCTCAAGTTCTCTCACGGCGTCCGCAGCATCAAAGCCCAGGCCATTGTTCGCGGAGCCCGCCCGCAAGCCATGGCATTCGAATTCGTGGAAATGGACATGGAAGATCGTTCGAAGCTGCGAAAAATTTTGATGGAGCTTGGCGGCATCCCGCAGGTTGCCGCGGTCATGAATCGAAGCAGGCGCAGGGGCCGTGTCGCTTCGTACTCCAAGTCCTAGAAAAAAATTTTGACGGCGTGCAGCTGCACGCAATCCTCCCTCTCACCTGTCCTTCTCCGGCTCAGTACCGTCCGGTCGAGCAGGTTTCGCACCCGTCCATACGGTGGCTTGACAGCCGGGGCACATGGGACCTCTGTACCATTGCCGCCAACAGTCCATAACCCTACGGTACTAGTGAGGAAGTCCCAGCCGGGGCGGTGCCTACGAGAATGATGGCGGACTCCAGGTCGGCGGCAGGACGAGCCTTCGTTAGAAGTCTCAATATCTTGTTGAAGTTCGCCCGCCTGTACGGCTTCGAACACGCTCGCACTACTGAACAGCTCGATATCGCCTGGCGTGAACTTCGCACCGCTATTCCCACCGGGACCGACGCCGGCCTCATGCTCGGCGCCACTGGCTCTCAACTCCTCCTCGATGGCGTTCCCCTCGAAGGCGCGCCTGCCGAAAAGCAGTTTGCTCAATTGCTCTCTACTGCCGGCCTCGCCAGCATTCAATTTTTCCCTTCCATAACTCAAGATGAAATCGGCCGCTTCGCCCGCGCCTTTCCCACCGGCAAAGCCAAGCCCTCTGAGCTCGCCCGCCAGCTAAAAGATGCGATCTCCGGCGCTCAGGGCATCCGCGTCAACGAAATCTGCTTCGTCGCCACCGACTCTCGCCTCAAAGAAGCCAGCGTCGCCGCTCAAATTGCCGCCGCTTCGCTCGGCGGCGATCAAGACGAGTTTAAGAAGTGGCTCAACGATCCTCAAAAGCTCCTCGAACTGATCGCGGCCGCTCAAGGTTCTCGCGGCGGCGGGCCCGTTGGCATCGGGGCCGGCTCGGGGGGACCCGGAACGGGCGAAGGTTTTGCAGGCACAGGCACTGGAACGGGCACCGGCTTTGGCACAGGGACGGAAAGTGGCGGCACTGGAGGTGGGGGCTCCGGGTCGGGAACTGGTGGCAGCGGCTTTGCCGGCACGAGATCGGCGTCGGGTGGTCCAGCCACAGGCTCAGCCAGTGTCGGTGGGACTCTACCTTCCGGACCCTACGTACCCGGCTCGGGCTTTGCCGGACCGGGAGGTGAGTCGGGTTCAGTCGTGGGCCCCGCCGGCACAGTTCCAAGCGGTGGTAACGGCTACGGGCCTGGCAATGGTTCCGGCCTTGGCAGTGGTTCGGGCTCGGGTGGAGGCAACTCCGGCTATTTTGGAAACGGTGGCAACGGCTCCGGCCCCGGATTGGGTCCCGGGCTCGGCCCTGGCCTCGGTCCCGGCCTAGGCCCAGGAATGGGTGGCGGAACCGGCTCTGGTCTTGGCACCGGCCCGTGGCGAGGTAGCGGCGGAAGCGGCCCCAGCGAGGACGAAATTTTCGGCATTCTCGGCGCCCTCACTAGTTTTGGCAACGTCGGAAATGGCCAGGGGGGTATCGCAGCCGCCGGCGAATTCCAAAAGCAGGTTTCCGAGCTTCCGGGCAACGCGCAAGACACCCTCCGCCGCGCCATCGCCGGACTCGCCGCTCAAGCGCCGGAAGGTCAGCCGGACGAGTCAGTCCTCGTCAAGCTCGCCGAACACCTCGCCATCAAGTTTGCTCTCGAACGCTTCGAAAGCGGCGAAGTCAAAGTGAACGCCGTCCGTCAGATGCTGGACCGCATGAACCAGGAGATTGACAATCTCCGAAAAATTCTCGGCGCGCATGAAGACAAAATGACCGATGCGGGAATGCTGGTCGAATCCCATCGCGACATTTTGGACCGCCAGTTCTGGGCCGCCGTCCCCGAGACCAGCAAGCAAGCCGTTCTGCTCTCTCATGAAGCGTGGTGCATTCCGCCCAAAAACGTTCAGTCGTATGTCGCTCATCTCATTGAAACCGGCGACGTTTCCCAGGCCATCAGCATTTTGCAAAATTACGCTTCCTGCGCGGAGAGCGACGAAGCGGACGCCCGCAAGAAAACCGCGATGGGCCTTTCCGAAATGGCCGAGCTTTACGCCAAGGCCGACCCCAAGCTTCTCGGCGATGCGCTTCGCCATCTTGGCCTGCGCTTAAGCGTCGAACAGGACTCCGAACTTCAGACTCTCGTCAGCGCGGCATTCGTTCGTCTCAGCCAGCAAGCTGCAACTAGCCGCTGCTTCTCGGTCATGGAACAAGCTCTCGATCTAATCTCCGGAGTCGAATCGCAGCGCCCTGGCATCGGCCGAAGCTTGCGCCCCAAGATGGGAATCGAGGAGCGCATTCCCGAATTTGTGGATGAAGCTCTTCGCGCGCGCCAGGCCGCCGCGGGCATGACCAACGTCCTCAAGATGCTGCCGCAAACCTCTATGCAGCAGCTCGCCACGCGCTTCAACCGCTGCTTTTTGCGTGAGGACGCCGAGCACGTCTCGAATCTCGCCGCCGATCTTGGCGAAGAAGGATTGCAATACCTGCGCAGCACTGTCCGCGGCGGGCCCATTGCGGAAGCCGTCGAAATGACTGGACTGCTCAGCAAACTCGATCCTCAGGCCGTTGAAGTTTTCCTTCCTGCCCGGCTGAAGGATTTTCCTCGCACTTCACAAGATCGCGTCATTCGCCAGATTTCCGCCAGCGGCGCTCCCGCCCGTTGCCGCATCTTTCTGGAAGTTCTCGACCACGTTGATCCTCTCATCATGCCATTGGTCATTGATGAAATCGGCGTCTCCGGCGACCGGGAATCGCTGGGTCGGCTCCTCACCATTGTGGACGGCGATCTTCCCCCCGGTGCCGCGCCCTACCTTCAGGTCAAAGCCATCGAAGCTCTCGGCCGCATTCACGCGCCGGAATCGATTTCCACGCTTCGCCGCGTAATCGAAGCCAAGAGAATGTTTACCTGGCAGCATGCGCAGGAGCTTCGCATCGCTGCGCTCCAGGCTCTTCTGCGCCTCGATCCCGACCTCGGCCGTGATTTTGTCGGCCGCTACGGCATCGAGCGCCAGGACCTGACCCTCGCTCCCCTCGACGTCGCTCCCGATTCGAAGTTTGTCCGCCAGCGCCGCCACACGCGCGTCCGCTTACACAAGCCCGTCACCGCTATCAGCACTAATCTCAAGGAAGCCTGCCGCCTCGAAATTAAGACCGCCAGTCTCTCCGGCGGCCTTGCCACCATCAGCCGTCATCTCGCTCCCGGCACGCAGGTTCAGCTCAAGCTCCAGCTCGGCCTTCGCAACGTTCAGGCCACCGCACTCATGCGCGATTATCGCGCTCAGGACATGGCTTTCGAAATCGTGGATATGAGCCTCGACGAGCGCAGCAGATATCGCCGCCTCCTCGCCGACAATCAATCTCGCACTTCCACTCCCGCGGGCTCCGCCGATCTTGCCTCCCCTCCTCCCGAGTCCATCTCCTCAAACTAGTTCTGCCATTCCGAATTTTCCCCACGCTCAAACTTCATTCATCCGCCAGGCGATCTGCTCGTCCACCGCAAGGGAAGCCTCACTCTTCGACCCCTAAGTTTGTCCTTTGAGCGCACCGCCCCCGCCGCCATGAAGCGGATTTTGCCGCTGGCGCATCCAAACAGTTACAATAAGATGTTTGCACTGGCCCGTGGCAACCGCCTGGGGCATCCAGCACGCAAAGTTCGATCAGGAGACGCCAGAACCTCTCATGGATGTCAATAAGCTTATCGAAGACGGCATAGCGATCTTTGTTGGCACCAAGCATGAGCGCGACATCAAAAAGTTGCAGCCTCTGGTCGCCGCCATCAATGCCCTCGAGTCCGAAATCAAAGCCCTGAGCGACGAACAGCTCAGGACGCGTTTTGGCGAGCTGAAGTCCAAAGTCCTCGAGCAGCTCAAGGACGCTGATGCTTCCGATTCTGGCTACAAGGATCTCGTCAAGGACGCACTCGAGCCCATGATCGTTCCCGCCTTCGCCCTCGCGCGCGAAGCCGGCCGCCGTTTTCTGAACATGCGCCATTTTGACGTTCAGCTCATCGGCGGAATGGTTCTTCATCAGGGCAAAATCGCCGAAATGAAAACGGGTGAGGGAAAAACTCTTGTCGCCACTCTTCCCGCCGCCTTGAATGCCCTCGCCGGCCGCGGCGTTCATCTCGTCACTGTCAATGATTACCTCGCGCGCCGCGACGCTGAATGGATGGCGCCTCTCTATCGCGGCCTTGGCCTCAATGTAGGCGTCATCGTCCACGATCTCGAGGACTCTCAGCGTCAGGCTGCGTACAACGCGGACATCACCTACGGCACCAACAGCGAGTACGGCTTCGACTATCTTCGCGACAACATGAAGTATGACCTCGCTCAGTGCGTTCAGCGCGGCCATCAATTCTGCATCGTGGACGAAGTGGACTCCATTCTCATTGACGAAGCCCGCACTCCTCTCATCATTTCCGGCCCGTCCGAGGAATCCACAGACAAGTACGCCAAAATCGACAAAATTATTCCCAAGCTCATTCAGGACATTGATTACACGATTGACGAAAAGCTGCGCACCGCCACGCTCACCGAAGAAGGCTTCAGCAAGTGCGAACGCCTCCTCGGCCTCCAAAATCTCTCCGATCCCGTCAATATCGAGCTGATGCACCACGTCTATCAGGCCCTGCGCGCTCACACGCTCTATAAGCTCGATGTGGATTACGTCGTCAAGGACGGCGAGGTCATCATCGTGGACGAATTTACCGGCCGTCAGATGCCCGGCCGCCGCTGGTCCGATGGTTTGCATCAGGCGGTGGAAGCCAAGGAAGGCGTCAAGATTGAGCGCGAAAATCAGACGCTCGCCACCGTCACCTACCAGAATTATTTCCGCATGTACAAAAAGCTTTCCGGCATGACCGGAACCGCCGAAACCGAATCCGAGGAGTTCGGCAAAATTTACGGCCTCGACGTTGTCGTCATCCCCACCAATCGCCCTCTCATCCGCAAGGAACACCGCGACGTCGTCTACCGCACCGAAAAGGAAAAGTTTCACGCAATCGTCAACGGCATTCTTCAGGAAGATAATTCTTACGCCAACGGCATCAAGCATTACCACGATCGCGGCCAGCCCGTCCTCGTCGGCACCATCTCGATCGAAAAATCCGAAGCGATCAGCCAGGTCTTGAACGAAGCTGGAGTTCCCCATGAGATCCTGAACGCCAAGCAGCACGAGCGCGAATCCCGCATCGTCGCCCAGGCTGGCCGCAAAGGCGCTGTCACCGTCGCCACCAACATGGCTGGCCGCGGTACCGATATTCTCCTCGGGGGCAATCCCGAGCAGATGACCCGCGATTATTTCTTGAAGAACAAGCTGGCCTTGCCTTACGCCTCCGCCCCTTCCGTCATCGCCGCCGATGGCGAAGGCAACGCCGGTCCCGTCGTGCAAATGGTGCTCTTCCAGCACGAAGGCAAAATCTTCCAGGTTCCCGGCGATCAATGGAAGCCCATCTACGATCAGTTCGCCGGCCAGTGCAAAGCCGAACACGATGAAGTCATCGAACTCGGCGGTCTCCACATTCTCGGCACGGAGCGCCACGAAGCCCGCCGTATTGACAATCAGCTTCGCGGACGCGCCGGACGCCAGGGCGATCCCGGCTCCTCGCGCTTTTTCCTTTCTCTCGAAGATGACCTCATGCGCATTTTCGGCGGCGAACGCGTCAAGCAGCTTATGTTCCGCCTCGGCATGACCGAAGGCGTTCCCATCGAATCCAAGCTCATCTCCCGCAAGATCGCCGGCGCCCAGGAATCCGTGGAAGCGCAAAATTTTGACGCCCGTAAACATCTTCTCGAATACGACGATGTGATGAATAAGCAGCGCGAGACCATTTACGGTATTCGCCGCTCCGCGCTCGAAGGCAAGGATCAGCGCGATTACGTTCTCGGCATCGCCGAGGATGTCGCCCGCGAATTGGTCGAAAATTTCTGCCCTCGTGAGCAGCATCCCGATCAGTGGAATACCACCCAGTTCCTCGCCGAATTCAACGCACAATTCGGTGTGGACGCTAAAACCTCCGGCGCCGATCCCGGCTCGCTCGGGCACGATGAGCTTGCCGCTGCCGTCACTGACGCCATCACGACGCGCTACGAGGAAAAAGAAAAGCAGTTCGGCTCGCCGCTCATGCGCTGGCTCGAACGACGCATCATTCTCGATGTCGTGGATTCCCAGTGGAAAGACCACCTTCTTTCTCTCGATCACTTGAAAGAAGGCATCGGCTTGCGCGGCTACGGCCAGAAGGATCCTCTCGTCGAATTCAAGAAAGAGGCCTTCATCCTTTTCGAGGAAATGATGACTCGTGTGGACAACGAGACCATCCGCTACCTCTACCACATCCAGATTCAGCAGGCCCAGCAGCATCCGGACGACATGCAGACCAGGCCCGAAGGGCAAGCGCGCCCTGGTGAAGCGCCCGCCCCGACTCGTACCGGTGGCGCGCGTGCCGCTGTCGCCAGCGCCGCCGCTCGCGCTGAGGAACCCCCGCCGGAACGTTTGCCTGCCTTTGCTCGCGATCTGGATCGCAAACAGCAGCGTCAGCAAAAAGAGTTGAAGTATCAGACCGGGCCGGCCCAAGCCGAAGCTCCCAAGCCCGTTCGCACCGGCGCCAAAGTCGGCCGCAACGATCCTTGCCCCTGCGGCTCCGGCAAAAAATACAAAAAATGCCACGGCGCCGCCGCATGATTCACCTGGTCCAAAACTGCCGTCATTTCGAGCGCAGCGAGAAATCCCTCTTCGCTTTTCTATCCGAGGAACCCTAAACCATGCCTCCCGCACCAATGCCGCAAACCGAACGCCAGCCCATCCCTGGCGTAAAAAATCTTGTCGCCGTCGCTTCCGGCAAAGGCGGCGTCGGTAAAACCACCGTCGCCGTCAATCTCTCCCTCGCGCTCGCCAAGCTTGGCCAAAAAGTCGGCCTGCTGGACGCCGACGTCTACGGCCCCAATGTCCCTATCATGCTCGGCACTCTTCAGGAGCCGCAGGCCACCCCGGACCGACGCATCATTCCCGTCACCGTCTCCGGCCTAAAAATGATCTCCATGGGCCTGCTAAATCCCAGCGATAAGCCCATGGTCTGGCGCGGCCCGATGTTGCATGGCGTCATCACGCAGTTCTTGCGCAGCGTCGATTGGGGCGAGCTCGATTACCTCATCATTGATCTGCCCCCCGGCACCGGCGATGTCCAGCTCACTCTCATTCAAACCGTCGCCGTCACGGGCGCTGTCGTCGTCACCACGCCTTCCACCGTCGCTCTCGCCGATGTGCGCAAAGCCATCGAAATGTTTCGCCAGGTGAATGTCCAAGTCCTCGGCGTCGTTGAAAACATGTCCACCTTTTCCTGTCCGCATTGTCATCAGCCGATTGACATTTTTGGCCACGGCGAAGGCGCGAAAACCGCCGTCGCTTACGGTGTTCCCGTCCTCGGCGAAATTGAAATTGATCCGCGCATCCGCATCGGTGGCGACACGGGCCAGCCCGTCGCCACTCTCGGCGAATCCGCGCCCGCCGCTGCCAGCCTTTACTCGCTCGCCCGCGCCGTCTCTCAACGCCTCTCCGAACTCTCTGCCACCTCCTCCTCTCCCTCCGTCACCATCGACTGACAGAGACAGGCCCAGGCAAGCGACAGCCGAGTGAAGCAACCCGTCCTAGGCTTCACTTCTAAGTGAGAAAGTGGCATTCTTCAGTAGATGGGGAGATATACCCGATGAGAATTCATTACGCTGTCACTTTTCGCGGCGAGTCTGGTGCAGAGGCATTCGACGCCGACCACCCCGTCCATGTTGGCGAAATTTTGCCGAAGCGCTTCAAAGCCGACAAATCGTGGCGTGTGGTGCGTGTCTTTCACAATGTTAAATTCAATTCTTCAAGGTCACCAGAAAATATCGAGAGCGGCACGCTGGAAGTAGAGGCGAGCTAAACCCGTTTGGCCGGAGGCGAGGAACTGAATGATATTCCACGTTTCATTGGAGAAGTCTGAGGACGGCTGGATCGTCGCGCAGTGCCCCGCGCTTCCCGGCTGTGTGTCGCAGGGCCGCGACGAGAAAGAAGCGCTCGAAAACATTAAAGAAGCCATCACCGCGTGGCTCTGGGCCGAACGGCAGAAGGCGGCGTGATTCAACAGGTTGCGGCATTTATTTAGGACTCCTGCCCACAGTGAACTTAACCCCTTTGGATGCAACACTTACGAGATGGCTCATAAGTGTTGCAGATAAAGGACTTACAGCCGAGCTAAGTCGTTTAGCTGCAACACTTACGAAAAACAGGGGGGAGCCCTTTTGACAATCTCCGACCAAAATCTAGCCCCCAAGTCGCCGGCACATGGCTCGCTGCGGCTTTCCCGCCAGCCGGATATTCGCGCCTACCGAGGCAATTTTCCCCGGATCGCCGCGTCCGCATATATTGATGCAGCATCAGTAATCATTGGCGATGTAGTAATCGGTGACGATTCCAGCGTCTGGCCTTGCACCGTCATCCGCGGTGATGTCCATTACATCCGCATCGGCGCCCGCACCAACATTCAGGACGGCTCGGTGCTCCACGTCATGCGCGACGATCATCCGCTCGTCCTCGGCGATGACGTCACCATTGGCCACTCCGTCACGCTGCATGGCTGCACGATCGAGTCGCGTTGCCTTGTCGGCATGGGTGCGGTGATTTTGAATGGCGTCACGATCGGCACCGGCAGCATCGTCGCCGCGGGCACGCTGCTTCTCGAAGGCGCCAAAATTCCGCCGGGCAGCCTCGTCGTCGGCCATCCCGGCAAAGTGAAGCGCATGCTCACCGGCATCGATCAGGCCAGCATCGACGCCTACGCCGCGCGCTACGTCGAATACAAAAATATTTACCGGCAGGATTCTGGCGCATAATGCTTGGCTTGAGCGCGCCATCCAGCAATCTGTCATTCCGAACGGAGCGAGCCGGCGATTCTTCTTTCACGTTCGCTCCTGCGAACGTGCTGGCTTGTGCAGAGAGGAATCTCTCTTCTCTTTCAGTCACAGGTCCCAAGGAGCACACGCGTTGAGCGAAGGCGCACAAAAAAGAGAGGAGAAGCCGCGCAGCGAGAAGCCGCGCAAATTCCAGGCGATTCGCGGCACGCGCGATTTGCTGCCGCCGGATACAGCGCTCTGGAATCGCGTCGAGCAAACCGCCCGCGAAGTCTTCGCCACCTTCGGCTTCGGCGAAATCCGCCCGCCCATCTTCGAGTCCACCGAGCTGTTCGCCCGCGGCGTCGGCGGCGATACGGACATTGTGTCGAAGGAGATGTACACGTTCGAGGGCGCGGGCGGCGACCTTTTCGCGCTCAGAGAGTCTATTCGCAAATACGCGATCAGCCATCCGCTTGGGTCGGTCGGAGATTGGGGAAGCCGGGCTCATTTCCTACAGATTCTGCGCGGCTTCACACAGGGAATCGAAGCTGAATTGTCATCTGGCATGATTGTGTACGACGAGTCCGCAACGCGTGCCTATCAGAACGTCAGGAATGGAGTAGCACATTTCGCCAACCTGCTCGCAGGCGCAGGCGCGCACCAAGACGAAATCGATCAAGCCTTTAGGCTACTGAAACGTTATGTCGCCGACGTCTGGCTTGGAGATAGCCTTAGCTTGCGGCCGGAGGCGACGGCGTCGGTTTGCCGGGCTTACATTGAGCACAACATGCAGCAACTGCCGCAGCCGGTGAAGCTCTATTACATCGGGCCGATGTTTCGCCGCGAGCGCCCGCAAAAAGGACGTTACCGCCAGTTCTATCAGATCGGCGCCGAAGTGCTCGAAGCCATTCGTTCCGATGCGGCGAAAGACGCGGCGAAGGAACTGGCGAAGGACGCTTCGGTGGACGCCGAAGTGATCGAAATGTTGATGACATTTTTCGATCGCATCGGATTGCAGGGAACGGATCTGAGCGTCAATTCCATTGGGCACAGCGCTCCGCCAGTGGACGGCAAGAACGTGTGCCGGCGGGCTTATGTAGAGCTGCTAAGAAACAGGCTGCGCGAGGTGGAGGTGAGCAAGGACCTCGGAGAGGATAGCAGACGGCGCATCGAGACGAATCCGCTGCGCGTGCTGGACTCAAAACTCGAGCATGAGCAGCCCATCATCGCCAAGCTGCCGCGCATCGCGGATCATCTTTGCGACGAATGCAAAACACATTACGCGGAGCTGAAACGCCAGCTCGATTTGCGCGGCGTGAAATACAAAGAAAATTGGCGGCTGGTCCGCGGCCTCGACTACTACATGCGCACGACGTTTGAGATCACCGCGCGCGGCCTCGGTTCGCAGGACGCCGTTTGTGGCGGCGGACGGTATGATGGCCTCGTCGAATTGCTCGGCGGCCCGCCAACGAGAGGCATCGGCTTCGCCATCGGCGAAGATCGCGTCATCCTTTCTCTGCAGGAACAAAAAGGGCAAACCGCTGTCGCGCGTCGCGAACCGCTCTCGATTTACATTGCGTGGCTCGGCGAAAAAGCGTACGCAACAGCGATTCGCGCCGCCAAAACGCTGCGCGCCGGCGGGTTCCGCGTGGACATGCCCGCCACCGAATTGAAATTCGGCAAAGCGCTCGAACGTGCCAGCAAGCTGAACGCGCGCTTCGCGCTCATCCTCGGCGACGATGAGGTTGCTTCCGGTCATTGGACTTTGAAGACCCTGGCGGATGGCTCGCAACAGAAACTCACCGAGGCGGCTCTGCTAGAATATCTGCTCAGCCCTTAGTGGCGCAGGCTTCAGCCTGTGCCGGCCATCTGAACTTGGGATCGAGTGCGCTGACTGGCTGAATGTTTCAGCGCGCGCAAACTGCACAGGCAAGAGTACCTGTGCTAGGGGAGACAACTTGCTGGATCTTCTCGGAGTTTTGAAACGGACGCATTATTGCGGCGAGTTGCGCGCCGCGGATGAAGGCAAGCCCGCCGTCGCGCTGGGATGGGTCGCGGTGCGGCGCGACCTCGGCAATTTACTTTTTCTCGATATTCGCGACCGCACGGGAATCGTGCAAGTGGTCTTCAACAAGGAATTGCAAGCCGCCGCTCATGCGAAAGCCGAACAAGCGCGCAGCGAATTTGTCGTTGCGGTCGAAGGAAAAGTCGTCAAGCGTCAGAAAGCGAATCCCGAACTCGCGACCGGCGAAGTGGAAATCATCGCGGAAAAGCTGCACATCCTGAACAACGCGAAGACGCCGCCCTTTCCGATCGAGGATCAGATCAACGCCGCGGAAGAAACGCGCTTGCGCTACCGTTATCTCGATTTGCGCCGCAACCAGTTGAACCGCAACATGCGGCTGCGCCACAAAATCGTTCTAGAAATCCGCAAGACGATGGACGAACTCGGCTTCATCGAAGTCGAAACGCCGATGCTCACGCGCTCGACTCCGGAAGGCGCGCGCGATTACCTCGTGCCGAGCCGCGTGCATCACGGCCAGTTTTATGCGCTGCCGCAATCGCCGCAAATCTTCAAGCAGATTCTGATGATCGGCGGTTTGGACCGCTACTTCCAGATCGTGAAATGTTTCCGCGACGAGGATTTGCGCGCAGACCGCCAGCCGGAATTCACGCAACTCGATTTGGAAATGTCGTTTCCGCGCCAGGAAGATATTTTCGGAGTGATCGAAGCGGTGATGGTGCGCGCTTGCGCCGTCGCGGGCGTGAAAGCGGAAGCGCCTTTCGCGCACATGCTTTATAAGGATGCGATCCGCAAGTACGGCAGCGACAAGCCGGATTTGCGGTTCGGCATGGAATTGCACGAAGTCACAAACTGCTTTCCCGAAGAAGCAAAAACCAAGCTGGGGATCGAAGGCAGCGTTTTTGCATTCGCGGCGCCGCAGGCCGCGACTTATTCGCGCAAGCAGCTCGATGATTTGACGGAAAAAGCGAGGTCCAGCGGCGCCCGCGGCGCATATTTCGTGAAAGTCGCAGCGGAAGGGACTACTTCGACGGTCGAAAAACTGATTGGCCCGGAAAATGTGAAGAAACTTGCCGAAACCTGCGGCGCGAAAGTTGGCGACCTGGTTGTTGCGGTTTCCGCGAAACAGCAGATCAAGGGCACGGAGGCGGCCGCGCTCGTCGCGGGACAAATGCGTTTGCATCTTGGCGATGCGCTCAACCAGATTGACCGCTCGCAATGGAGATTTTTGTGGATCACCGGCTTTCCGCTTTTCGAGTGGAGCGAGAACGACAAGGCGTGGGTCAGCGCGCAGCATCCTTTCACTGGAATTGTGGACGAGGATTTGGAGAAACTCGAATCCGCGCCCTGGGAAGTGCGCTCGAAGGGCTACGACCTGGTACTGAATGGAAACGAGCTCGGCTCCGGCAGCATACGAATTCACCGGCAGGATATTCAGGAGCGGCTCTTCAAGGCGCTCGGCCTTAGCGAGGAGCAGTTGCGCCGGCGCTTCGGATTTTTCCTCGACGCGCTCACGTACGGCACACCGCCGCACGGCGGCATCGCGCTGGGCATTGATCGCATCGCCATGTTATTGGCGGGAGAGAAGTCTCTGCGCGAAGTGATTGCGTTCCCGAAAACCGCCAGAGCGCAGGATTTGATGGCGGAGTCGCCGAGCGAAGTGGACGTGGATCAACTGGATCAGCTTGGAATTGCCATCAAGGAAATAGCCAAAGAAAAAAAGGTTTCTCCCTAGGCCGCGGATGAGCCGGATACGCATACTTCCGGAGGCGGTGGCGAATAAAATCGCCGCGGGCGAAGTTGTCGAAAGGCCCGCATCCGTCGTCAAGGAATTGCTGGAAAACGCGATTGACGCCGGCGCGAAATCCATTCGCATTGAAGTGGAAGCGGGCGGCAAGCGGCTGATTCGCGTAACCGACGACGGCCACGGCATGACGCACGACGACGCGCTGCTGGCCTTCGAGCGGCATGCCACGAGCAAACTGAGATCCGCCGATGATTTGCTTTCGATTTCGACGCTGGGTTTTCGCGGAGAGGCTTTGCCGACGATCGCGGCCGTGTCCCGGCTGACGCTCGAGACGCGCGACGAATCTGAGGCCGATGGCACGCGGCTGGAATTTGCCAGCGGAAAATTGATCAACGTGAAGCCCGCGGGCTTGCCGGCGGGAACGACGGTAAGCGTCGCCGATCTTTTTTATTCGGTTCCCGCGCGGCGAAAATTCCTGAAATCCGATTCAACGGAACTGGGCCACATCGCCTCGCTCGTCACGCATTACGCGCTGGCCAATCCAGAGAAGCAGTTCACGCTGCTTACGCCGACGCAGCAAATCATTGATTGCGCGCCCGCGGAAAAACTTGCCGACCGCATCTATCAGCTCTTTGGCAAGCAGGCACTCGACGAGCTCGTAGAAATTCCGGCGGCTTCCGCCGGTTTCCGCGCCGCGATCACGGAGCCGGAGCTCGATCCCGGCGAAGAAAAATCCACGCTGACGGTGAGCGGATTCACGTCGCGTCCGGAAGTGCAGCGCGTGAATCGCAACGGAATTTACATTTTCGTGAACCGGCGGCTGGTGCGCGACCGCCTGATTCTACACGCTATTAACGAGGGCTACCGCAACATTCTGCCGCCCACGGTTTTTCCAGCGACGCTGCTGTTCCTCGAAATGCCGTACGACGAAGTGGACGTGAACGTACACCCGGCAAAAATCGAAGTGCGCTTTCGCCGCGCGAATTTTGTGCACGACTTCGCGCGGGACACGATTCGGCAGGCGCTGATGAGCGCGCGGTCGGTGCCGAGTTTTGCGGCGGCGACCGCGGCGGGCGCGCCGGTCAGCGGTGCGCCTGGCGGATTTGGCTCGCTGCCGTCATTTCACTCAGCCGGAACAATTGCTTCCTCCGCGAACGGCGAGTCGCAGGCAAATGCGGCGGGAAGCGAGGCAGTGGATGGCTCGGCGAGTGCGGTGCCGCGCGCGATTATTCCTACGATGGATGGAATCGGAATTGGATCGGGCGTTGGCTCGGATGGCGGCGGCTTCGAATTGTCTAACGCTCCGCTGCAGCCGCTCGAGCAACGAATTCCATTTGAATCGGACGCACCGTTTGGCGCTGGGATCGCTCCGGCGGCCATCGCGCCGCGTGACGCGGCGAGCTGGGCAGGGAATTTGGCTGCGCCGAATGCGGACGCACCTGCAACGCTGCCGCATCCCGATCAGATCGCGGATTTGAAGCCGCTGGGCCAGGTGAGCGCGAGCTTTATCGTCGCGGTGAATGGCGAAGGTTTGTGGCTTGTGGACCAGCATGTGGCGCACGAGCGCGTGCTATTCGAGCAGCATCTGGAAGCGCGGCGCGCGGGGAAAGTCGAATCGCAGCGCATGCTGATGCCGCTGATCCTGGAACTATCGCCGCAGCAAATCGTGATTTACGAGAAGATTGCGGAAGAGCTGGCCGCGAATGGGTTCGAGGTCGAGCCAATGGGTCCGCGCAGCGTGGCGATTCAGGCGGTTCCCGCGGGCGTGCTGGCGGGCGACGCGGAAAAATTGCTGCGAGAAATACTGGACGGCCTCGAGCGGGAAAACGCGGCGATTTCGATTGACACGTTGCAAGCGAAAATCGCCGCATCCACAGCGTGCCACGCGGCGATCAAAGTGAACATGCCGCTCGACCAAACGAAAATGGAGTGGCTGCTGGGGGAGCTTGCGAAAACAGATTGCCCGATGAGTTGCCCGCACGGGCGGCCGGTGGTGCTGCGGTATTCGGTGAAGGAAATCGAACGAGCATTTCACAGGATTTGAGCCGAAGCGGCGAAGATGCAGCTTGCAAAGGAAAGTGTGTTTTAGTACGGAGTTTACAGAGTTTGCAGAGGACGCAGAGAAGAGGAGAAGATGACGGAGACGCAGAAGACGGCGGTGATCTTTGGGTTGGCGAACAAGCGCAGTATCGCGTGGGCGATCGCGCAGAAGCTGGCCGCGGATGGCTGGCGGCTGGCGATCACGTATCAGAACGAACGACTGGAGCAGGAAGCGAAGGATTTGATCGCGGACTTGCCGGGCGCGGCGGGATTCATGTGCGACGTAGCATCGGACGAGCAGATCGCAAAATTATTTGAAGAGCTGAAAGCGAAGTACGGATCGCTCGAAGGCGTCGTGCACAGCGTGGCGTTCGCGCCGACGGAAGAATTGAAAGGTGAATTTCTGAACACTTCGCGAGAAGGATTTCGCATCGCGCACGACATCAGCGTGTACTCGCTGGTGGCCGTGTCGAGGGCGGCGGCGCCGTTGATGACGGGCGGCGGAGGAATCGTGACGATGTCGTATTACGGCGCGGAAAAGGTGGTGCCGAAATATAACGTGATGGGCGTGGCGAAAGCGGCGCTCGAAGCGACGGTGCGTTATCTTGCGTACGACCTTGGACCGAAGGGAATTCGCGTCAACGCGATTTCCGCCGGCCCGCTGAAAACGCTGGCGGCGCGCGCCGTTGCGGGAATCAACGAAATGATGAAGGCGCATGCGGAGCGCGCACCGCTGAAAAGAAATGTGGATGCGGGAGAAGTCGGCGGGACAGCGGCGTTCTTGCTTTCGCCAGCGGGCTCGGGAATTACCGGCGAAACGATTTACGTGGATTGCGGCTACAACATCATGGGATTTTAGAAGATACGTTCTTTCGTTCACTCCGATTGTGGAATCGCTGAATGCCCAGATTGACGATTGCCATTGACGGCCCGGCGGGTTCGGGGAAGAGCAGCCTCGCTCGCCGCGTCGCGCAGATGCTCGGTTATTTGTATCTTGATAGCGGCGCGATGTACCGCGCGGTTGCGTGGAAAGCACTTGAGCGAGGTGTTGCATTGGAGGACGACCCGGCTCTCGAGAAACTTGCGCGGGCCACGCACATTGAGCTGAAGCCGCCGACACAGGAGCAGGAAGCGGCAGGATCAAAGAATTGTGTATTGGTGGACGGCGAGGACGCGACGACGGCAATTCGGACGGCGGAGGTGGCGCAGGCGGCGTCGAAACTCGCGACGATTGCGGGGGTGCGTGAAACATTGGTGGCCGAACAACAGCGCGCGGGCGCGGGCGGCGGCGTAGTGATGGAAGGGCGCGACATCGGCACTGTAGTTTTTCCGCGAGCGGAGCTGAAGATTTTTCTGGAAGCGTCACCGGATGTGCGCGCGGAGCGGCGCTGGAAAGAGCATCAGGAAAAAGGCGACGTGATCACGCTCGCAGACGTTCTCGAAGAAGTGAGCGAGCGGGACCGGCGCGACCGCGAGCGAAAAGTGTCGCCTTTGGTGCGCGCCTCGGATGCGGTGCTCGTGGATAACACGGCGATGGACGCGGAAGAAACGGCGCGGCTAGTGGTGATGCTTGCGCGGGAGCGGGAAACAGAGTTGGTGCACGCAGCGAACTGAAGCGCCGGGGAGCGTTGTACTTCGCGAGCCGTCTCAGAAGTTTTCTTGAAGCGCGAATTTACGTCTTCGCAAGAAACTCCAAACACAAAAATCCACAGCGCGGCACAAACGCGAGCGCGGCGGTGTCTATTGAAAAGCGCAGGGAACGATTGCGAGGACAGCATGGCTGGACTGCTGGAATTGTGGCGTTCCATGGGAACGTTGTGTCATGGAGTAGTGATCGTGCTGGTAGTCATGTTTGTGCGAGCGGTTGGCGTGAGCGTGGGGCGGGCGAAACGTTACAAACTGGCGCGCGCACAATCGAGAGCGTACATCGCGGAATGCTCCGCGCCACTCCAGGAAGGCGAATTGGAGCGGGCGATCGTGATGGCGGAGCAAAACAAAGAGAGCCACATTGCGAGAATCGTCGCGGCGGGATTGCTGGATTTTCAGGCGGCGCCTGCGGGGATGCCCGAACAAGCGGTGATGGATGGTGTGCAACGAAGCCTGGACCGTTCGAGCGCGGAAACAACGGAAGAGATGAAACGCGGGTTGAGCGGAATCGCGACGATCGCGGCAACGGCGCCGTTTGTGGGATTGTTCGGCACTGTGATTGGAATTTTGAACGCGTTCCGCAACATCGGCGTGATGCACGAGACGGCGATCAAGGTGATTGCCGGATCGATTTCGGAAGCGCTGCTAACGACAGCGATCGGATTGTCAGTGGCCGTGCCGGCAGTGTGGTGTTACAACCTGCTGACAAACCAGATGGACGCGTTTGGAGTGGAGATGCAGAATTGCGGGTTGGAATTGATGTCGTACTTGCGAGCGCGGCAGGCTGGGTTTCAAAAGGAAATGCGGCGTGCGACGATCGCGAACGGCGACTGAGGGCAAGGGCCGTCGCACAGATTGGCAGTGCCCCATTATAGGGCAGCTTCGCCGCTAGGTACTTGAGAATTAACAAGATACGCGAAAAATGGGCAAAAAACGAAGATTTTCGAAAATAGGGCTTGACAGAAATTTCCAGTTCGTTTACTTTTGGGGTACCTCAGTCGTACTCCCGGAAAATCGGGATCCTTACTGAGCGTGAAGGGCAGAACGAATGAGACTAGAAGATAAAAGCCAAGTCGGATGGATGCCAGGGCGAACCGGTCTCGCGGACTGCTTTCTTACGCGAGCCTAAAGCAACTCACCGCCTAAGTCGTTTCGATCCAACAGAAACTGTCGCGGCGAAGTGTTCGCCCGGATGGTGAAGTTCACGGGTACTTCGATGGCAAGGAACCGCATTGCGGTTTTGGGCTCGAACCCCAAAGTCCGTGAACGTTAATTCCTCCCGGAAAAGTTTCCGGCGAGTTTCCTTGGCGAACTAAAACGGCGTCGCGGTGAATTGGTTGAGGGTGTGCGCGAACGAGGAAGTACAAAAGGAATGAAGTAAGGAGGCAAGGAAAAAGAATCCTGAAATTTGCGACGTGGTGAAGGCTTGGGTTACTTCTGACACCGACGGTTGCAGGTTCGAGTCCTGCCAGCGGCGAGAGTCGCTGTAGCTCAGAGGATAGAGCAGCGGTTTGTTTTACGACTTGAGCCGATGATTCCCGCCGCAAAGAAATTGCAGAGTGGTTAAGGTGCGAGCTACTTCGCTGAAGCGGATGTGGGTTCGAATCCCGCCAACGGCGAAAGCTGTTGTAGCTCCAAATGGCAGAGCAAATCGCTCGGGCCGAGGGTTCCCTCTGTAAAGGAATTCCGGTGTGGTGAAGGTGCGCGTTACTTCTCCAAAACGAGCAGCCCGGTGCAAGCCGGGAAGGATGCGGAACGAGAAGCCCGCCTGTTTCGAAAGAGACAGAAGCTCAACCAATCGACGCGGGCCGATGGTTCCCACCGGAATAACGGGCACACAGGCAGAAATGCTTGCGTTGCAGCGAGCCGGGATGGTGAAGACCAGAGTTACTTCGTCTGTCACACGATGTGGGGCTGACAGCCCCGCAACTCTGATCGGTTGTTCCTCCCGGGGAATTTTGTGGAGGCAAGATTGTAGAGAAAGGAGGAGAAGAGAAATGGCGAAGATGAATGTGTGGAAGCGGATGTTTCCGGAGCGGGCGATTCCCGTGCGAACGCATGAAGGAGCGATTGCGCAGCGCGTTGATGCAAAGACGGAACTGCGGCGCACGGTACTGACTTGCCTGCTTTGGGAAGGCACGTTCTACGAGAAAGGGAACGACATCGCGAAGCGTATCGCGGCGCTTGCGGCAAAGTGCGAGCCAGAGTTTGTGGCCGCTCTTGCCCGCGAAGCCCGCGACAAGATGCAGCTTCGCCATGTTCCACTCTTCCTCACGCGAGAACTGGCGCGGCGCAAGGGCGCCGGGCGGCTCGTGGCGGAAACGCTCGAACATGTCATCCAGCGCGCGGACGAACTCGGTGAGTTCGTGGCGCTCTACTGGAAGGAGATGAAGCAGCCGCTTTCCGCGGGAGTGAAGCGCGGGCTGGCGCAGGCGTTCACGAAGTTCGACGCTTATCAGCTTGCGAAGTACAACCGCGAAGCAGTCGTGACGCTGCGCGACGTGCTGTTTCTTTGCCACGCGAAGCCGATGGATGCCGAGCAAGAAGCTGTCTGGAAAAGTCTCGTTGAGAACACGCTCGAATCTCCCAATACCTGGGAGGTTGCTCTGTCC
The DNA here is from genome assembly GCA_035279745.1 of Candidatus Acidiferrum sp. GTDB lineage: Bacteria > Acidobacteriota > Terriglobia > Acidiferrales > UBA7541 > Acidiferrum. The sequence continues at coordinate 52,194 of DATEHE010000009.1, forward strand.
GCAGGGAAGGACAAGCGCGAGACGTTCGAACGGCTTCTGCGTGAGGGGATGCTGGGCGGCCTAGCCGTCCTGCGCAACCTGCGCCTGATGCTTGCATCCGGCGTGGATCCGAAGCTGATTCGCGCACGACTGGATAAGGGAATCGCGCGAGCGCTTCCGTTCCGGTTCGTCACGGCGGCGCGTTGCGCTCCGAAGCTCGAGGACGCGATCGAGGCCGCGATGCTCAAGGGCATCGCAGGACTCGCAATGCATCCTGGTGCGACGGGACTTGTCGTGGACGTTTCCGGTTCGATGGACGGCGCGCTTGCCCGGAAGGGCGAGACCACGCGCGTGGATGCCGCCGCGGGACTTGCCATCCTGCTTCGCGAGAAGGCCGAAGGGTTTTCTGTAGCGACCTTCTCCGATGCATGCGTGGAGATTCCGGCACGGCGCGGGTTCGCGCTGCGCGACGCGATCACAGCCTCTCAGCCGCACTCGGGGACGTACCTCAAGCGCGCGTTGAGCGAGCTTTACGAAAAGCCGGAGTGGCGAAAGTTGGACCGGCTGATCGTAATTACCGACGAACAGTCTCACGACGGAATCCTTTCCGCATGGACGGCGAAGGCCTACGTCGTGAACGTGGCTCCGTATCAGCACGGCGTAAGCTACGGCAACGGCTGGACGCACATCGACGGATGGTCGGAGCGCGTCCTCGACTACATCGCGGCTTCGGAAACGGAAGCCGCGGAGTAAGCCGGCTCACAAATCACAAACAACCTAAAGGCGCAATGGAGCAATCCATTGCGCCTTTTTTTTGTGGCGGATCAGAGCGGCAGCGTAACCGCCCGGCTTGCGGCCGCCAAGTAGCAGCCTGGAATGCGGTCTTCGGGAGATCCGAGCTTGGCGCTCACCGAAGAGACTGAGTTCCAGTCGGCCCGTTCATAGGAAAGCAGCGCGTCATAAATATCGCGAAAGCGGTTATTCCCGCCATCCAGCGCGGTGCGTACATCCGCGGGAAGTGGCAGCCTGGAAAGCACTTCGTGCATGGGCATATGGAAATCGAGCAGCATCGTCGAATCCACGATCAACGTGCCCGATGCATCTTTACGCGGCTGAAAAACGTTTCTTGCGCTGCTCCGGAAGAGCAGCTCATAAACGAAGACGCGGAGCCGGTAGTCAAATTTCGGCTGGCGCGCAATAAATCGTTCGTACACGCAGGCTCCTCCGAAGGCAGCGAAAACTAACTGCCCGGCGCGGGAGAGAACGCAGCTCGAGAGGAAAGCTTGCGGGAAGGTGGCGCGAATTTTCAGCTCAGGCCGGCGAGGACATGGACGCGAGGAATTCCCCGTTCGTCTTGTTCTTCGTCAGGCGGCTGAGCAAAAGTTCCATAGCTTCGACGGTCGAGAGAGGGCTCAAAACCTTGCGAAGCACCCAGACGCGGCTGAGCTCATCCGGTGGTAGCAGCAGTTCATCCTTACGCGTGCCGGACCGCTGAATGTCAATCGCCGGAAAGACGCGCTTGTCGGCGAGCCGGCGGTCGAGATAGATTTCCATGTTGCCGGTGCCCTTGAACTCTTCGAAGATGACGTCGTCCATGCGGCTGCCGGTGTCAATCAATGCGGTCGCTATGATGGTGAGCGAACCGCCCTCTTCGACGTTGCGGGCTGCCGCGAAAAAGCGGCGCGGGCGCTGCAACGCGTTGGCGTCAATACCGCCGGAAAGCACTTTTCCGGATGGCGGGGTCACCGCGTTATAGGCGCGCGCGAGACGCGTGATGGAATCGAGAAGCACGACGACGTCGCGCTTATGCTCGACGAGGCGCTTCGCTTTTTCGAGAACCATTTCCGCGACTTGAATGTGCCGCTGCGGCGGTTCATCGAACGTCGAGCTGATGACTTCGCCTTTCACGGTGCGCTGCATGTCCGTGACTTCTTCCGGGCGCTCATCAATCAGCAGCACGATGAGCGCGACTTCCGGATGATTCGTGGTGATCGAATTCGCCATGGACTGCAAAATCATGGTTTTGCCGGTGCGCGGCGGCGCATTCACGAGGCCGCGCTGTCCCTTGCCCACGGGGCAGAGAAGATCGAGAACGCGGCCGGTCATGTTCTCCTTCACCGTTTCCATTTTCAGCCGGCCTTGGGGGTAGAGCGGAGTCAGGTTATCGAAGAAAATCTTATTTCGCGCAACTTCCGGGTCCTCAAAATTCACCGCCTCAACTTTAATCAGCGCAAAATACCGTTCGCCGTCTTTCGGCGGCCGAACCTGACCGGAGACGGTGTCACCGGTACGAAGATCGAATTTGCGAATTTGAGAGGGGGAAACGTAGATGTCGTCGGGGCCGGGGAGATAGTTATACTCCGGGGCGCGGAGAAAACCGAAGCCGTCCGGAAGGCACTCGAGAACACCTTCGGAGAAAATGAGGCCGTTCTTCTCCGTTTGCGCGCGGAGGATCTGGAAGATCAGCTCCTGCTTGCGCATACCGCTGGCGCCGGGAATGTTCAATTCCTTGGCGATTTTGGCGAGGTCGGTAATGTTTTTTTCTTTTAATTCGGCGAGGCTAATGCTCATCGGATTGGATCCTTCAACAGTTGTTTCTTTCATAGTTCCTTAAGTTTGCTGATGTAAATTGACCTTCCCTTTTTGCATGGCCGCAGAGCGGTCAACAAAATTCCGGATTGATTATGAGGTGGCGCACCGCACTGGCGGACAAAAGAAAAGCAAGCCAGAAGGGGCAAACCAGACTTTCAGCAACCGGCGGCAGCGCGCAGCCCCGCATGGAGCGAACAATGCGCCATGCGAGCCTGCCTGAATCACTGCTTAGTTGGTCAAACTCTTATCTTTCTCTGTGCTGGCAACGAACGATTCCGCTACGGGAGCTACCTCGGCATGCTCGAGCGGGACGATCCCGCGTTCGAGCGCAATCTGCAGCACTTCATCCATGGTTTCCACAAAATGAATCGTGAGACAGGAAAGAATCTCCTGCGGGATATCCGCCAGGTCCTTCTCATTGTCCTTCGGAAGCAGGACAGTATGCAAGCCCATTCGGTGAGCGGCCATGAGTTTTTCCTTGACTCCGCCGATGGGGAGCACCTTGCCGCGCAAAGTAATTTCGCCGGTCATAGTGACGTCGCGACGAACAGGAATTTTCGTCAGAGCGCTGACGATGGATGTACATATCGTGATGCCGGCGGAAGGACCGTCCTTCGGGATGGCGCCCTCCGGAACGTGAACGTGAATATCGAGGCTGCGATAGAAATCGCGGGCCAGGCCGAGCTGGGCGGTGCGAGAGCGAACATAGCTCATCGCGGCTTGCGCGGATTCCTGCATAACGTCGCCAAGCTTACCGGTAAGTGTTAGCCGGCCCTTGCCCTCCATGAGAGTCGCTTCAGTGGCGAGAACAGAGCCGCCAACTTCGGTCCAGGCAAGGCCGGTGGTCAGACCAACTTCGTTCTGCTTTTCGAGCCAATATTCGCGGTACTTAAGAACGCCCAGAAATTCATTGACGTTCGCAGGGGCAATTTCGACGGCGACGGACTTGCCCTCGGTAACTACCTTGCGCGCCATTTTGCGAGCGATATTTTGAATTTCGCGTTCGAGGTTACGAACGCCCGCTTCATGCGTGTAATGCCGGATGATGTGAAGAAGCCCTTCATCGGTGAGCTTCAGGTTCTCTTCCGTGAGACCGGTTGCTTCGCGAGCGCGCTTTACGAGAAAGCGTTTGGCAATCTCGAGCTTTTCCTGCTCGGTGTAACCCGGGAGGCGAAGAATCTCCATGCGGTCCTGCAAAGGCTGAGGAATGGTGTGCAGGACGTTGGCGGTGCAGACAAACATGACCTTGGACAGGTCATACTCGACATCGAGGTAATGATCCGTAAACGCGTGATTCAGTTCGGGGTCGAGAACTTCCATCAAAGCGGCCGAAGGGTCGCCGCGGAAGTCGGTGGACATTTTGTCCACTTCATCGAGCACAAAAATCGGATTGATGGTGCCGGCCTTTTTCATCATCTGGATAATCTGGCCCGGTAGTGCGCCGATGTACGTGCGGCGATGGCCGCGAACTTCAGCCTCGTCGCGAACGCCGCCGAGAGAGACACGAACAAATTTGCGCCCAGTAGCGTGGCCGATGGACATGGCAAGAGAAGTTTTGCCGACGCCGGGAGGGCCGACGAAGCAGAGAATTGAGCCCTTGGGATTCTTTACAAGCTGGCGCACGGCGAGAAATTCGAGGATGCGTTCCTTGATTTTCTCGAGGCCGTAATGCTCTTCGTTCAGGATTTTTTCGGCGGCCAGAATGTCGCGGATTTCCTTGGAGCGCTTTTTCCAGGGCACAGCAAGGAGCCAATCGAGATAATTGCGGCTGACGGTGGATTCCGCGGACATGGGAGGCATGAGTTCGAGACGCTTGAGCTCCTGGATGGCCTTTTCGTGAACTTCCTTGCTCATGCCGGCGGTGTCAATTTTTTTCTTCAGCTCGTCAATCTCGCTTTTTTCGCCGCGGCCCAGTTCCTTTTGAATGGCTTTGAGCTTTTCGTTGAGGTAATACTCTTTTTGGGCGCGCTCCATCTGGCGCTTGACGCGCGTGTTGATGTTGCGATCGACGTTCAGTTTTTCAAGTTCGATTTCGAGAATGTCGCTGATGCGATTGAGCCGTTCTAGCGGATCCACGGTTTCCAGCAGATCCTGCTTTTCGTCCACCGGAAGTTGAAGATTGGCGGAGATGGTGTCCGAAAGGCGCGCAGGATCATCGCCGCGCGCGGCGGCGATCATGGTGTCGTAATTCAGGCTTTGCGAGAGCTTGATGAACTGGTCGTACAGGCCGGTGACTTTCTCGACGATCTGCTTGACCTGAGGAGATTCCTCGACGCGAGCGCCAAGAAGGCGGACGGTGGCGCGAAAGAAGCCTTCCTCGGAAGCGATGGAGAGGGCGCGAGCGCGCTCGACGCCTTCGACCAAGACCTTGATGTTGCCGTCGGGCAGCTTGACGCTCTGAACGATATTGGCGAGCGTGCCGACGGCGTAAATTTCCTCGGGTTTGGGATCATCCACGGAAGCATCGTGCTGGGTGGCGAGAAAAATCTTCTTGTCGCCCGCGAGTGCCTCTTCGAGCGCGCGAACGCTGGCTTCGCGTCCGACGATAAACGGAGTCATCTGCTGAGGAAAGATGACCATGTCGCGCACCGGCATCATCGGCACGCGGCGCAATTCCTGTTTTTCGCGAGTAAACATAAAGGCCCCTGGAATCCCGGAACAGCCCGAAGCGGCCTATCCGGCCTTTTCGAGCAAACTCCAATTGATTTCGCGACCGCGGACCATGTCCTCGGTAACGATGAAATCGCGCAATTTGCGCTGCATGGGGAGATGGTACATGAGCTCGAGCATGAGGTCCTCGAGAATCATGCGAAGACCGCGAGCGCCGACTTTCCGCTGGAGAGCAAGCTCGGCGACGGTTTCCAGCGCATCGTCCGTAAAGCGGAGGCGCACATTTTCAAATTCAAAGAGGCGCTGGTATTGCTTGAGAAGCGCGTTTTTCGGTTCGGTAAGGATGCGGACTAGAGCACTCTTATCCAAATCGTTCATCACGCCGGCCACGGGCAAGCGGCCGACAAATTCGGGGATCAAGCCGTAGCGAATCAGATCGCCGGGCTGAACTTGCTCGAGCAATTCCGTGTTGCGGCGATGCTGCGTTGCGGGAGCCGCGTCGGTATGAAAACCGAGAGAGTGGCGGCCGACGCGCTTTTCGATAATTTTTTCCAGGCCAACAAAGGCGCCACCGCAGACGAACAAAATGTTGGTGGTGTCCACCGGGGTGAATTCCTGGTGCGGATGCTTGCGTCCGCCTTGGGGAGGAACATTGGCGATTGTGCCTTCGAGAATCTTGAGCAACGCCTGCTGGACACCCTCGCCGGAAACATCGCGCGTGATGGAGGGGTTCTCGTCCTTTTTGGCGATTTTGTCGATCTCGTCTATATAGATGATGCCTTGCTGAGCTTTTTGAACGTCTCCATCGGCGGCTTGAAGAAGCTTCAGGATAATGTTTTCGACGTCCTCACCAACGTAGCCCGCTTCGGTCAGGGTGGTGGCGTCCACAATGGCGAACGGCACATCCAGCATGCGGGAAAGAGTCTGCGCGAGGAGCGTTTTCCCAGTACCGGTGGGGCCGATCAGCAGGATATTGGATTTGCTCAATTCGACGTCGCCGGGCTGTTTGTTCAAGAAAATGCGTTTGTAGTGGTTGTAGACGGCGACCGCTAATTTCTTCTTGGTGCGGTCCTGGCCGATGACGTAGCCATCGAGAAATTGTTTGATCTCCGGCGGGCGCGGAAGACGGCGCGCGGGCGCGGAAGTCTGCTCGCGCTTCTCGTCCTCGAGAATAGTCTGGCAGACGCCGACACACTCGTTGCAGATGTAGGCGCGCGGATAGTCCGAAGGCGAACTGATCAGCTTTTCGACCTGTTCCTGTGTCTTATGGCAAAAGGAACAGCGCAGCGGCTCGTCAGTGTTGAATTTTTTCACTGGTATGAAGGCCTCGTCTCCGCTGGGCTTCGACGGAGTCTCTAAATCATATTCTAGGCCGAAATTTTCCCCGGAGCAAAAAAGAAACTCGAAGAGCTACTTACTCATAACAACGCGCCGCGACCGGCCGCCGCCCCTTGCGGCGCTCGAGCTAGCGGTGCTTGAAAATAATTTCGTCAATCATGCCATATTCTTTGGCCTGCTCGGGATTCATGATGTAGTCGCGCTCAACATCCTTTTCGATGCGCTCGATGGCCTGGCCGGTATGCTTGGCAAAAATGGTGTTGATAGTGGAACGCATGCGCAGAATTTCCTTGGCATGCAGATCAATATCGGTGGCCTGGCCTCCGAGGCCGCTCATCCACGGTTGATGAATGAGAATCCGCGCGTTCGGAAGCGCGAAGCGCTTTTTGGGCGCGCCGCCGCAGAGAAGTACAGCCGCAATCGAAGCGGCCTGGCCGACGCAAGTGGTGACAACATCCGGCTTGACAAACTGCATGGTGTCATAAATCGCGAAACCAGCCGTGATGGAGCCGCCCGGCGAATTAATATAGAGCTGAATGTCCTTTTCCGGGTCCTCGGCCTGCAGGAACAGCATCTGGGCAGTGGCGAGATTGGCGACATGATCGTCAATCGGCGTGCCGATGAAAATGATGTGCTCCTTGAGGAGGCGGGAATAAATGTCATAGGCGCGCTCGCCGCGGCTGGTCTGTTCAACCACCATCGGAACAAGCGTTGTGGAGCGGTAATCAGAGTCGTCGAAATTTTTCATTTAAGCGATTGAGGTACCTGGAAGTTTCACTTTGCGTCCGACGCCGCACTTGCGGCAGCGACGGTTTTTACTTGAGCATTCTGCGCGAGCCAGTCCAGAGTTTTGTCACTCCGCAACTTAGCTTTCATCCTATCGAGGGCTCCCTGCTTTGTCAAACGAGCGCGAACAGCCTCGGCGGATTCACCACTATGAGAGGCCATATGCTCGACTTCGTGCTCAACTTCTTCTTCGGTCACATCAATATTTTCCTTGCTGGCGATGCGGTCCACGATCAGTTCGGCCTTCACGTCATCGGCGGCGCGTTCCTGCTGGCGCTTGCGGAGCGAGACCCAATCCACATTGACGGCGCGGGGATCCACGCCTTGCGCTGCAAGCGAGCGCACAACGCGCTCGAGGCGGGCATCCATTTGATGCTCGACAAGAGATTCGGGCACGGGGAAGTCGTGCAGCTTGATCAATTCGGCAAGAATCTTTTCGCGGCGCAGCTCCTGCTGGCGATGATCGCGCTGGTGTTCGAGACTTTCGGAGACTTTCTTCTTGAGTTCGTCGAGCGTCGCGGCATCGCTGACATCTTTGGCGAACTCGTCATTCAGTTCGGGTAACTTCTTGTTCTTGATGCCCAGCACTTCGACGGCATAGTGGAACGTTTTTCCAGCGAGCTTGGCGTCGGGATAGTCGGCGGGGTAGGCCACATCAAAATTTTTGTGGTCGCCCACATTCGCGCCGCGCAGGTTTTCGTTGAAAGGTTCCATGGTCTCTTCGGCGCCGATGTGGCAGAGAACGCTATCGGCTTGCAAAGGATCTCCGCCGCCAGCGGGAGTGCCCATCAATTTCAACTGAACGAAATCGCCGTTTTCAACTGCGCGGCCTTCGACCGGGGCCAAGGCTGCGGCACGCTCGCGCATTTCGTCGAGCGTCTTCGTGACATCCGCATCCGTCACATCCATCACGGGCATTTCAATGGACAAGCCTTGATATTTTCCAAGTTCGAATTCCGGCAGCACCTCAAAGACGGCGCGAAACTTCAGCGGCTGGCCTTCCGCAAAATCCAATTTTTCGACTTGGGGCTGGGAGACGGGAGTGAGCTTTTCTTCCGCGACGGCCTTTTCCACGCGTTCCGGAACCAGCTTCTGCAGCACTTCGCCCTTGATATCTTCCGCAAAGCGGCGGCGAATCAGAGAAAGCGGAGCTTTGCCGGGGCGAAAACCGGGAACGCGCGCGATGCGGGCAATCTCCTTAGCCACACGGTCGGTGGCTTTGGTCACTTCTTCGGCGGGGATTTCAAGATCCAGCTCGCGCCGGCAGGTTGCTTCAGCCATGGAAGAGATTCTCCTTGATCATCAACGAGGCAATGAGCGGCCGCGGGACGGCGCACCATGAAACGACTCGCTGGTCCCATAAATCCGCGCGCCGAACCATCGCAAACCCACAGATTCCCGTCGCATTGCAACAGCTTTTGAACCGGGATGAGGCCAGAGAGGTGGAAACGCAGGCCGCACAACAAAATAAGAGTATAGGCGAGGCCGGGGGGAGCGTCAATTCTGGCGGAGCCGCGGGGAAGTTAGCCGGCGGTGGCTCCAGCGCCAAGAGCGGCAACAAAATCGGCGTGCAGCAGGCGGTGAAACAGATGTTCGCCAGCTTCACGGCGGGCGGAAAGCCTGCCGGCAAAGTAAGCGCGCGAGCCAAGGCCGCGCTGCACGGAATCGCAGATGGCCATGTCCTCGTCTTGCACTTTTTCGCTTACGGCGATGCTCTGGCGGTTGCGAGACTCGGAGGAGGGGCTCGTATCGGAAAAGTAGTAGTCGAACACCACGGCGCAGCGGTCCACTGCGAGCGGCAGGACGAGATTGGTATCCATCACGCCTTCATACGCGTTGAGCATGAAGTTGGGGTAGAGCCAGAGATAGAAGGCGCGGCCCTGTCGCGTGGCAGCGACGCCGGCTTCCGAGGAAGCGTCCGAAGAAAGCGGGCTGGACTGAAGACAGGCGCGTTCAAAATTCTCGACACTGTATTTGGTGTATTCGATGACGCTGCTGAGGCCCTTGTGAGCGTGGGGAACGTGGTAGCCGCCGTCGAGATAATTGTCCACGTAGACTTTCCAATTGCAGTTCAGCGTGTAGACGCGGCGATCGAAGAAGCGCAATTTTGACGAGAGCCGCAGCGGAGCAACGAGATCGGTCACCACACCGAGAAAGTTCGAGAGCGGGGCGGCGCGGCCATCGAGATTCACAAAGACGAAATTCTCCCAGACGTCCACGCGAATGGGTACAAGGCCGTTTTTGGACCGGTCGAAATTGCGCACCCCTTCAAATTCGACCATACCCTTCAGCGCGCCATCGGTTCCGTAGGTCCAACCGTGATAGGGGCATCGAAACTGTTTTGCGCAGCCGCAGGCTTCGGGGACGACAGCTGCGGCGTGATGGCGGCAGACATTGTAGAAGGCGCGCAGTTGGCCGTCGTCGCCGCGCACGATAACGAGAGGTTCGCCGGCGAGCTCCGCAGTGAAGAATTGGCCTTTATCTCGAACTTGATCCAGGCGGCCGACGACCTGCCACGTCGAGCTGAGAACGCTCGAGCGTTCGAGCTCCGCGATGCGCGGATCGAAATACCACGGAGCGGGAATCGTCGAAGCTTCCTCGATGGGATCCTGAGGGTGATACAGATTGATAATGTCCCGAAGGTTGCGCTCCATCGTTGATCCTCAATGGCCGGAGTGCGGCGACAAATTACCGGTGAGCGACGGATCTTTCTTCGGTGTCGCGGCGTTCGGCGAGCAAGGCGCTGGCGAGAAGCGTCAGGCACCCCCAGACACCGAGTTCCCACCAAAACTGCTTTCGATAGGCCTGATCGAGATTGATCGAGTCGCTAACCGCTTCGCTAGCGGCTTCGGCTCTGGCAGCGGCGCGGTCGATGGCGGAAGAGGAAGGTGCGTTCGCATCCTGATCGTCCGGCGAGGCATTGGAGCTAGACGCTGAGGGGCTCGGAGCGGTGGCGCTGGCCATTTTTTGGGCATTGGCAGCGCGCTGAACATTAACCTCGGTCATGGCGTTGGTGCCAGACCAGAGGAGCGCGGTTCCGACAAGGACGGCAGTCAAACCGATCCAGCAGGCCAGCACGGCGTAGGCCAGGAAGCGGTGAAGATTCAAAGTTCAGACCTCCAAAACGCCGAGATAGTCCAGGAAGCGACCCGGCACAAGAAACAGGTTAAAGGCAAAGTAAGCGATGGTGCGGAAGGAGGGACTTGAACCCCCACGGCCTTTCGGCCACAAGATCCTAAGTCTTGCGCGTCTGCCAGTTCCGCCACTCCCGCAAGGAACGCTTTCATAATACCGGGAAATGGGGAGCGGGGGCTAGCCGGAGGATAAGGCTGGATTGTAAGGATGAGGCGAGAGCATAATAGGTTAGAGCTGTTGCGATTGAGTGGCCATCCCCGCGGCCAAAGGTTTGCGCCTCTCCCAGAAGGCGTAAACGACTAGCCCCGCTGCAAAAGAGGGCAGCAGCATGATTATCCAAGAGCATGGAGACGAGCTTGCCCTGATTCGGCAGACGGATCACGCGATGCTGGCGGGATTTTTTTCGCGGGCGCTCGGAAATAAGGTGTTCAGCCGGCCGGAGCCGTTCGAGTCGTTCTGTCTTGCAGCGGCGGAGCATGACAACGGTTGGTACGAGTGGGAGTTGCTGCCGCAAATCGATCCGAAGACATTCGCGCCATACAATTTCATGTCCATTCCGACGGAGGAGCACATCGCGCTGTACCAGCGCGGGATTGAGCGAGTGGTGCGCGCGGACCGTTACGCAGGGCTTTTGGTGAGCATGCACTGCACAGGTTTGTACGACCGGACGCGAGCGACGATGCCGGGATTTTCGGCGAAGTACGTCAAGTCCAACGAAGCGCCATTGGTTTCGGATTTTATTCAGCGGCTCAGGCTGCAGCAATTGCGGCTCAAAGTGGATTTGAGGGCCGATCCGCTGATGAAACAGTACATGGAGGAGGCGGCACTGCAGGCGAATCTGCAGCTGCTGGAAGCTTTGGACCGGCTGTCGCTCTACTTTTGCCTCGCGCCGATGGAAGGTTCGACGATTGATGCCGTGCCAACGAACGGAAGCGGGAAAGAGGCGGACTGGGATCTTCAGCCAGCAGGGAACAACCTGGTCACTTTGAAGCCGTATCCTTTCGCCAAAGATCCGCTGCACATCAGCATACTTGCGCGCCGCGTGCCGCGACGCCGGTACGCCGATGAAGGCGAGTTTCAGAAAATCCTGGCGCAGGCGCCCTATTTTGCATTGAACTTCAGCTTGAGCGCGGATGGCGCCAGAATCCAATCGCAATTCGCGGTTGCCTGACCGCCTCAATCGAGGTTTTGTCCGCGCGTTTCCGGCAAAGTTAAAGCGAGCAGGGCAGCGGCGAGGAAGGCTCCCGCCAGAAGAAAAAACGCCGGACCGATTCCGACACTTATTGCCAGCGCACCGACTGCAAATGGGGCCACTGCGGAAATGCCGCGCCCAAGGTTGTAGCTCAATCCCATCGCTGTGGCGCGAATTTCTCCTGGAAACAATTCGCTTACAATCGCCGCGTAGCCCGAGAAGTATCCGGTTCCGAAAAATGCCACAACCGGCCCGAGGACCAGGAGCCACGGCGCGCTCCGCGTCAAGCCATAGATGGGCACAAGCGCGGCCGCGATCAGTAGATAGAGAAAATAAGGTTTGCGGCGTCCAAAGGCATCCGCAAAAAATCCAAACGCGGAATAGCCGAACCACTTTCCAGCACAGATCACGAGATAAAACCAGGTGGTCGCTATGAGACTTAGTCCCCGTCCGCCTTGCGAAGGTGGCAGCGAGAGGTACGCCGGGATCCAGGTGAACAATCCCCAGTAACCAAACATGCTGCACGCATTCATCGTGGTAGCGAGAACGCCATTGCGAAAGATGCCCTTTTCCAGCAGCCTCGCAAAGTTTGGTTTGGCCCCTTGGGCTGCGCGCTTCTTCCACAATTCGGGCTCGGGCACTCGCAGCTGAATCCAGATCACAAGAAAGGCGGGCAGGATGCCCACGAAAAAAACGGCTCGCCAGCCGTAGTGCGGCAGGACGAATCCCACGACAAGCGCAGCAACGGCTTCGCCGATCGCGTAGGCCGATTGCATGAATCCAAGCGCCTTGCCGCGATGCTCCGAGCGCCAGGATTCTGCGACCAGCGCAGCGCCTGTGCTCCATTCGCCGCCCATACCAAGCCCCAGAACAAACCGGAACGAAGCAAGCTCGGGAATAGTGTGAGAAAGGCCGCACGCGGCGCTTGCCAGCGCGTACACCAGGATCGAGGCTGCCAGGGCGCGCACGCGGCCAATCCGGTCGGCAATGACTCCGAAAAGAATTCCGCCAATCGCGGAAGCCACAAGCGTGAGCGAATTCAGCAACCCGGCGATGCGAGTGTTCATCGCAAAGTCATGGATCAGAAACGCGAGGACGAGGGAGTACAGCATGACGTCCATCGCGTCCAGCATCCAGCCCAGGCCGCCGGCGATGAGCGAAGCCCTTTCCGAACGCGAGGCGTGCTGCAACCAGGCAAAGCTGAAGAGAGTGCGAGGCTGGTGGTTTGCGGCGAGAGAGGGAGGGGAAGAGGCCGGCGTTTTGGAAGTGGGCCGCTGAGTCACGCGGGGATTGTACCCAAAACGACCTCGGCGCGCGTCAGCAAGTGAGGGGGAAGGGTACACATTCTCTGTGGTTGCGGTTCAGGCTGGCGGGTGTACCATTCGGCCTCGCGGAGTTCTACCTTCCGTAATAAAGGCACAAATAAAGTTTCTGGGGGCGAAACGATGAGTGGTCTGAAAAGTGTGATGCGACTCTGCTCGCTGTTCACTGCCGTGGTCTTCGTAGCACTTCTATCCGGTGCCCTGCATGCGCAAACCCTGGAAGAAAACACGCTTAAGGAAATGAAATGGCGGCAGGTCGGGCCATTTCGCGGCGGGCGCGCTCTGGCTGTAGCCGGCGTGGCGGGCGATCCGAACACGTACTACTTCGGTTCGGTGGCCGGCGGGGTTTGGAAAACGACCGACGGCGGTCTCGCGTGGACGCCGATGACGGACAAAACGGGGATTATGTCGGTGGGAGCCATTGCTGTTGCACCCTCCGATCCCAATGTGATTTACGTCGGCACGGGCGAATCGTGCTGGCGCGGCAACATCTCGTTCGGCGACGGGATGTACAAATCTCTCGATGGGGGCAAGACCTGGACGCACATCGGACTCGATGATACGCGACACATCTCGCGAGTCATCGTCAACCCCGCGAACCCAGACGATCTGTTCGTGGCCGCGATGGGGCACGCCTATGGCAACAATGAAATGCGCGGCGTGTTTCATTCCACCGACGGCGGGAAGACCTGGCAGAAGGTTCTATATAAGGACGATAAGACCGGCGCAATCGATCTGACCTACGATCCTTCGAACTCGCATATTTTGTTCGCGGCTCTCTACGAGGCGCACCGCACTCCCTGGAGCGCCGTGAGCGGCGGACCCGGCAGCGGCCTTTACAAATCCATTGACGGCGGCCTGACCTGGAAGCATCTCGAAGGACATGGCCTGCCTTCCGGGGTGCTTGGCCGCATCGGTGTTTCGGTTTCCGGTGCGAACGGCAACCGCGTGTATGCAATCATCGAGGCGGAAAAGGGCGGAATCTACAGCAGCGACGACGGCGGAGACACCTGGCACTTCATCAACGGCGATCACCGTTTCACGCAACGCGCGTGGTACTTCCATCACATTTTCGCCGACCCGAAGAGCGAGGACACGCTCTACGTTCTGAACACCGGAGTCTACCGTTCGACGGACGGCGGGCACACGTTCAGCGGCATCCGCGCACCACACGGCGACAATCATGGCTTGTGGATCGATCCCACGCACCCGCAGTGGATGATCAATTCGAATGACGGCGGCGCTACGGTTTCACACGATGGCGGCAAGACCTGGACAACGCAGGGCAATCAGCCAACCGCGCAGTTCTACCATGTCGCAACAGACACCGATTTCCCGTACAACATTTATGGCGCACAGCAGGATAATTCCACCATTTCGATCGCCAGCCGAAGCGACAACGGCGTGATTGACCGTCCGGACTGGTCTGAAGTCGGCGGAGGCGAATCCGGATTTGTCGTCCCCGATCCGAAAGACCCGGACATTATTTATGCGGGTTCCTACGACGGCCTAATCACTCGATTCAACAAGAAAAATCATCAGGAGCAGGACATTTCGTCGTGGCCGCTCAATCCGATGGGTGCGGGCGCCGCGGACCTGACTCACCGCTTCCAGTGGACCGCGCCGATCATGATGTCTGCGAACGACCCCGGCGCCGTCTACCACGGCGGCGAAGCCGTGTTCAAGACCACCGACGGCGGAATGAGCTGGACGGCGATCAGCGGCGATTTGACCCGCAATGACAAGACCAAGCAGCAATCCTCCGGCGGGCCGCTCACGCAAGACAACACCAGCGTCGAGTACTACGACACGATCTTTGCTCTCGCCGAGTCTCCAATCGAAAAAGGTTTGATTTGGGCTGGCTCGGACGATGGACTCGTTCATGTCACCCGCAATGGCGGCCAGCATTGGGACGATGTCACGTCCAAGGAATTTGGCGAGTGGACGCGCGTGAAGAGCATCGATCCATCGCCGCACGCCGCGGGCACAGCGTACATCGCGCTGGATCGCCATCAACTCGACGACTTCCATCCTTATTTTTTCAAGACGACGGACTACGGGAAGTCATGGACGAAAATCACGAACGGATTGCCAGATAACAGCTACGCGCAGGTCGTTCGCGAAGATCCCGTGCGCAAAGGCTTGCTGTACGCTGGCACAGAAACCGGCATTTACATTTCGTTTGATGACGGCGGCCACTGGCAATCGGTCAAACTGAATCTGCCGACCACGCCGGTTCATGACCTCACCATCAAGGGAGACGATTTGGTCATCGCAACTTATGGCCGCGCGTTCTGGGTGCTCGATGATATCGCTCCGTTGCGCCAGCTAACTGCCGCGGACGAAAGTGCGGACGTTCATCTCTACCAGCCATCGCCGGCCATCCGTTTCCGCGGACCTGGTTTCACCTTGCCCGCGACGGTTCCCGTCGGCGCCAACCCTCCCTCTGGAGCCATCATTTATTACTCGCTGAAGACCGCGCCGAAAGATCCAGTCACTCTCGAAATTCTCGATAGCCACGGAAAACTCGTGCGGAAGTACTCCAGCAAGAAAGCGGGAGCAGGCCCGTCGCCAGCCGAAGAGGAATTTGGGTTCGGGCGGCAAGCTGCTCCGCTCCCCGCCGAAGCGGGCTTGAACCGCTTCGTGTGGGATTTGCGCTGCGAACCTCCCACTGAAGTTCCTGGTGCCGTGAGCTGGGGCGGTCGTCCCATCGGTCCGCGAGTCGTCCCGGGGACTTACCAGATCAAACTAACAGTCGCCGGCAAAACGGAAGAAGCCAAGGTCGAGGTGAGCAAGGACCCGCGCGTCTCCGTTACCCAAGCCGACCTCGAGAAACAGGAGGAGTTTGCGCTGCGGATTCGCGACCGCGTGACCGCGGGCCACGAAGCCGTCAATCAGATTCGCAGCGTTCGTACTCAACTCGATGCCCTGAAGAAGCGCCTGGCTGCAGACCCGAAAGCCAAGCCGGTTGTGGACGAAGCAGACGCGCTCAGCAAGAAAATCAGCGCGGTCGAAGCAAAGATCATTCAGCCGAAATCGAAGAGCGGCGAGGATCCGCTCAACTTCCCAATTCAAACGGCCGATCAGCTTATGGCCTTGCAAGGGACAGTGGAAAGCGCGGATACAGCTCCCACCGCCGGGTCCACCGCCGTTTTCGAAGTACTGAATAAGCGCCTTGACGCGGAACTGAGCGAATGGCATGAGCTCCAATCGAGGGATCTTGCGGCGCTCAACTCAGCCATTCAAAAGGCCCACATCGAGCCGATTGCACCCGCAGCGGAGAAGCCAGCGAACGGCGAATAGCAGTTTCGCTCGAACCTGGAAGCTTGGACTTCTAGCAACTCACGCCGAAGAGGACGCGCATTTGTCCTCCTCTTCGGCGGATTCTTTTCGCACACCTCCGCCTTTACAAATTCGATTGCTCTGTAATCCCGCTTTTGCTACTCTCCCGCACCAGTTGGTTCCCCTCACGGAGGTGTTCTCATGGCATTCTGTGGATCATGCGGTTCTGAAACGGGTGGTTCTGCGTTTTGCCCGAAATGCGGCGCTGCGCAAGGCGCGGTGCCGGCTCCTGTGGCGAGCGGTTCCGCAGCGGCAGCCCCCGCGGCGTCCGCGACGTCAGGCATGGATGAAAACGTTGCTGGATTGCTTTCTTATCTAGTCGGCTGGGTAACCGGCCTGATCTTCCTGCTCATTGACAAGCGGCCGTTCGTGAAGTTTCACGCCGCTCAATCCATCGCCGTTAACATCGCGATTATTCCTTGCTGGATTGCGCTCTGGATCGTGGAATTTATCATCGGTCACATCCCGTTTGTCGGGATTCTTGGCTTAATCATGTTCCCGATCTTCGGGCTCCTCATTTTCGCTGTCTGGATTCTCCTGATGTACAAAGCCTATAGCCACGAAATGTTCAAAGTCCCGATTATTGGCAACCTTGTCGAGGGCATGGTCAACAAGCCCTGAACGGTCCGCTGCACTGAGTTATTGCATTCTTGACCGAGAGCCGTCCGGCGCGCGCGGACGGCTTTTTGTTTAGCTCACCGGAAATTGCAATGCCTACTCATACCGCAGCGCTTCCAGCGGATCTACTTTTGCCGCTCGCCTTACGGGCTGCCAGCATGCCAGTAGGGCCACCCCCAGGAAAAGCGCCCCTGCCAGAAGTAGAGTAAGCGGGTCATTCGGCTTCACTCCAAATAGAAATCCGCGGAGCACGCGTGAAACTCCCATCGCAAGTGCCAAACCGGCGGCTACGCCAATGGCAATCAGCCGGAACCCCTCGCCAAAGATGAGATTACGAATGTCCTTCTGCTCGGCACCGACCGCGCAACGGATAGCCAGTTCCCGTTTTCGTGAGGCCACTGACAGTGCGAGCACTCCGTATATCCCCACAAGCGTCAAAACACTTCCAATAACTGAAAATCCGAGAAGCAATTGCATCGCGAACGTACGCGACGCCAGCGAGTCGTCGCGAATCTGCTGCAACGTTCGTACGTTCTCGATGGCCGCTGTTGGATCCACGGAGTGCACTTCGCGTTCGATGGCCGTCACCACGGTCCGCGGATCAGCAGCCGTTCGGACCACCAGATCCTTCGAAAACGCGCGCGCCTGCCACAGAGGCAGGTAGACCCCCGGCGACGCGCTCTTGGTCAGGTCATCCGTCCGTTCGTTTGCAATTTCTCCGATGATGACTATTCCGGGTTTATCCCGGCCATCGAACCAGATCTTTCTTCCGATCGCGCTCTGAGTGGGAAAGAATCGCTTTCCAAACGCCTCGTTCACAATCGCGACATTTGGGGCATTCTCGGTGTCGCTCGAGCGAAAATCTCGCCCATCCAGCAGAGGTATTTCCATCAGCTTGAAATAATCTTCGGTCACGGCTCGCATGGGGAGCGCCGTCTTATCGCTCTCTCTCATCGCCGGCGGCTGGCCCTCAATCTCCATCGTCGCAGGCCAGTTGTTTCCCGTCAGCGGCACCCCCCAGGCAAAAGCCGCATACTGCACTCCGGGAATTGCCGCCACGCGCTGCAGCGCTTGTTGATGAAAGCTGAGCCAGCTCGACCAGCTTTTAACCTCTGTCACGCTCATCGTCACGATCCGGCTCATGGTGTAACCGGTGGGCACTTTGGCGATGTTCATCATCGTGCGAATCAGCAGACCGGCGCCTGCGAGCAGCGCGAGAGTCAGCGCTGTCTGCGCGATTGCTACCCCGCGCAACAGCCGGCGTTCCCCTACTCCCGCGGTTCCTTTTGGCCCGGCGTTCTTGAGCACTTCCATCGGATCCAGCCGAAGCGCGCGCAGCGCCGGAAACACTCCAGCCAATACGGACGCCAGCACCGCGGTTCCCAATCCCCAGGCGAGGACTCCCCAGCCCGCTGTTACCCCATCCAGCCGTGGAACTGCGTGCGCGGCAATCAGCTTGAAGACTTTCACCGCGCCAATCGCCAGCCCAACTCCGCACAATCCGCCAGCCACCGCAAGCACGAGGCTCTCCATTGAAACCTGTCGAAGAAGCGCCGTTCTCCCCATTCCCATCGCGCTTCGCACGGCGTACTCCTGCTGCCTTTGTAACCCTCGCACAAGCAGAAGCGCCGCCGCGTTTCCACATCCGATTAGAAGAACCAGCGCTGCCGCTCCGAGCAGTGGATACAAGATCCGGCTCCCATCGCGGTTCATCTCGGCCCTCACCGGCTCAAGTTGCGGCTGGAACCCTTCAAACGCAGGCTCTGACCTTGCCTCTCTCGCCGTCAGCACGGCCAGCTCTTCCTGTCCCTGCTGCTGCGTTATGCCGTTACGCAGCCGCCCAACCACGTTCCACCACGGACCCTTCAAATTCTTGGGCTTCACCGCTGCAGGAATCCAAAAGTCCACCGTCGCATTAACGTTGTAATTCGGTTCCTTCGCAGCCCCTGGCGATGGTAAAAATCGAACGCCTGGCTGCATCACACCGATAACCGTTGGCGGCACGTCCCAACGGCTGATTCGCACTTGTTTCCCTATGATTCCGGGATCGCCATTGAAAGCCCGCTGCCAGAATTCGTTGCCCAGCAGGATTACCTTTACCGGCCCCAGCGCGAAATCTGATTCCTCAAAAGATCGTCCTGCCACCGGCTTCAGTCCCAGCAGTGGCAGGTATTCCTTGCTCACTTGCATGCCCTGCATGGACTGGCTGCCCTCGTCGCGTAGCAGGAAGTTGAACGTCCAATCGTAGGCTGCAATTCCTGCGAACGACCGCGTGTTCGTTTGCCAATCCATCCACTGTTGCGCGGGCCAGCCGCGGGGGCCGTCCAGCTTCTGGCCATCCGTCCGCGCCACTGGCAAAAGCATGAGCTGCTCCAGCTGCCGGTACGGCGGCGGCGTCAACAGCACGCCTTGAATCAAGCTGAACACCGCGGAAGTTGCGCCAATTCCCAAGGCCAGTGTCAGCACGGCTATCAAGCTGAACCACGGTTGCTTGCGCAGCATCCGCACCGCGAAGCGCAATTCATTCAGCATTGCTCCCTCCGGTCCTGCCACTGAATAAGTCCCGTCCAATCCTGCCCACTGGCTGTTCCTACGTTAAGAAAGCTCACCTTCTTCCGCTGTCCTTTATACATAGACGAGTGGCTCGCTTGCGAGTTAGATGCTGTCCTTCGAACATCTCAACTAACCGTAAAGGGCCGGTCTCGAGTAGTACGCTCCAGTCTCGGCTTTACGCTTTCCTCTTGACTTCTCTTTCTCCTCCCGCCACCCTAAAAGGCTTTCTCCCTTCTGGGACGAAGCTTAAGAGACCCGAAAGGTACCGCCACTTCGACATGACCCGCGTCCGGCTGTGTTTCCACGACCGTTGCTTTGACGGTACAGCCTCTGCCGCCCTTTTCTACCGGTTTTACAGGGACAAATTTGATCCTGCGGCGCAGTTCGCCTTTACGGGCATGACTCACAAGGCGGTTCACCCCTGGACGCCGGACCTTTTCGACGGCGATGAGAACGCGATCGTCGATTTCAAATATTCAAATTCGCCCAAGGTCACTTGGTGGTTCGATCATCACCAGAGTGCCTTTCTCACGCCGGCTGATGCCCAGCTCTTCCGCGCGCATCCTGGCCCGCATATGTTCTACGAGCCGGACTATAAATCCTGCACCAAGTTAATCGCCACAGTGGCCAAGGGTAAATTCGGCTTCGATACTGCACCGCTCGCCGAATTGATCCATTGGGGAGATATCATTGACGGCGCTCAATATCCCACTCCCCAGTCCGCTGTCGAGCTGGTCGAACCCGCCACGCAGCTTGCTTTGGTGATCGAAGCCGCTCCCGAGGATGGCCTTCCAGCAAAAATTATTCCGGAACTCGCCTATCGCCCGCTGGCTGAAATGGTGCAGCTGCCCATTGTCGCAAAACATCTTCAGCCACTTCTTGAGCGGCATCGCAAGTCCATTGAAGTGCTGCGCCAGCGTTCCGAGGCGAAGGACGGCGTGATCTTCTTTGACGTCAGCGACCTCGACCTCGAGGGCTACAACAAATTTATTCCCTATCTGCTGCATCCCGAATGCATCTATTCGGTGAGCGTTAGCTCCTCGCCCGTTCGAGCCAAAGTGTCGCTTGGCACGAATCCCTGGAACCAGGCTACCGCGGATAAGAATCTCGCCTCGATGGCGGAAAAATTCGGCGGCGGCGGCCATCCGCGTGTCTCGGCAATTTCGTTCGAACCGAACGATCTTCCTCGTGCCCGGCAGGTCGCTCGCGATCTCGCAGCCGAGCTGCGCGCCCGCTGATTTCTCTTAGTTCTTCTCTCGTCGGCTCTCGCAGTGGCGAGTTGTACCTTAGTTACAGAGGACTGGGCTGCGAAGCCCCGCCTGCTGTTCGACAAAATTCCAGCTCCTGTGTAAAATTCTTAAACTACCTTGCGCCGCTAGCTCAATTGGCAGAGCAATGGACTCTTAATCCATAGGTTGTAGGTTCGATTCCTACGCGGCGCACCAACAAAACTCCGTAACTACTGCTAATGCAATCAGTTGATCCGGGTGGCCTCGTTTGGATCAGAACCAGAACTGGGAACATCTGGGAACAAAACCCCGGCAACCCGCTCGACCGCACGCCGTTGCGAGTCCGGGACCACATGCATATAGGTGTTAAGCGTCGTTTGGAGGTCGGAGTGTCCGAGAATGGCTTGCGCGGTTTTCAGGGACTCGCCCACTTCTCCAAGCAAGGTCGCATTTGTGTGACGAAAGGTATGCCAAGAGACTCGCGGCAGTTCCAGCCGGTCACAGGTTGGCGCGAGCTCGCGGTTATATAGGTTTTTCGAACTGAGCGCCGTCCCTTTGAGAGTGCAAAATGCAAGAGCGTCCGGCTCTGTCCGAGCGCAACGCTGTTTGTGTGATTCAAGTACGTTCCTCAACGAAGCGCTCATTGGAATTACCCGATGACTACTCCGCGTCTTGGGTGTGCCGAATTGCCCGTCAGAACAGGTTTCCGCAACTTCGATGGTGCCTCGTGCAAAATCGAGCCGCTTCCAACGAAGCGCCAGAATCTCTCCGATGCGCATACCCGTCAGCACCGCAACGAGTACAACAATCCGGCATGGTTCCGTTAGGCTAGCGATGAGCAATCGGGTCTGCGGCAGAGATAAGAATGTCCTTTCACGCTTGCGATCTCGGCCACCGATTTTGATTGCCCTTGCGGGATTGGTTTCGAGATACCCATGTTCCACCGCCGCCTGGAGCACTCTAGCGAGCGTGGTACGAATGCCGTGGACGGTAGAACCTGAGTATCCCTTACGCTTCCGGTCCAGCAGGAATTGCTGAACTGCAGAGCGGCTGATATCGCATAACCGATAGCCGCCCAAGCTCGGAAGCACGTGCTTGTCTAGTTGGAATTGATAGTACCGGGCGCTGCTGGGCTTCAGAGCAAGGAGAGCGCCAGCCTGCCACTGCTCCCTTGTAAATTTCTCAAGAGTGGTGACCGGCCGAACGCGGTGCCGTCCCTGGTTGATTTCGGAAACTCGCTTTTGCAGAAGCGAGCGGGCTTCACGCCTAGAAAGATCGGCAATTGATCCGAGCACGACAGTGCGCTGCGTGCGGTGTAGCGTGCCGTCCTCTCGAATCACGTCTTCCCTCCAGCGTGCAACCCAGTTCTTATTGCGCTTTCCTCTAACAAACAGACTGCCATCCTGGTAACGCGGGCGTGCCATGCTGTCCTTTCCGTTGGCTCGTCCGCATTTCCTTACGCTGGCCGCAAGTGTATCGAAGTTTGGTGCAGCGTTCCTGACTATTTCAGCGAGCATGGCAGGCCGGCCTCGCTGTTTGTTCTTCGACGGCCAATCCACGCGAAGATTTCGTCTTCGCGGAAGCGCCAGTATTTGCCGAGGCGGTAGGCAGGTAATCGTTCCAGCGATCTCTTACGCATGCGGCCATAGACCCAAGAGACAGGCACGTGCAGCAAGGCTGCTACCTCTTCCACTGTAAGTAGCACGCGAGATTCTTTCCTTTTCTCCCCTGTGGCCCCGTTAGGGGCATTGCCGAGTGACAGCTCGAATGTCTTGGACATTTGAGCCGTGCTGCCTGGCGGTGTTTCATCTCCACTCTGAAGTTCTTTCGGCTCGGTATTCGACGGCGCTGCAACTGCGATGCGCAAGCCATGTACTCGTGGCGAGTCTGGGTTCTTGCGCATATCGAATTTGAGATCGCGAGGGGTCATGCAAGTTTGAAAGTGTCGACCAGGGACTCTTCTCCTTTAGCTTTGAAATTAGTTTGTGAAACGGGATTTGAGTGAGCGTGTTGGCCTAACCAGCGCTTGAATTCTGCATCCCGGTAGAACAGCAGTTTCAGCGCTTCGGCCACGACGTAGGAAGGTGTGGATTCGATGAATTCGGCATATCGGTCCAGCGTCTGCCGAACGTCTTCATCGATCCTCACCTGCAAGCTTGCGGTCTTTGGCTTCTTCGCGGGTGGTTTAACGAGCGACAACGAGTCTTCTCCTTTCGTCAGTCTTGCTTACAAAGTTGTATGCGGCTCCCATGCAACTCTGTAGGCAGAACTCTTTCACGCGGGCAAAACACGAGCTGCGGTTCCAAGCAGTAAGAGGCGGGAGTGACCCCGAAGCCCGCAGGGACCGGGCCGCGAGTTTGCGGCACGGTGGGGTCGCTCCCGCCTCTGAGCGTGTTTTGCCCGTGTTGTGTTCACCCTGCCTCCGTTTTTGCATTTGGCTCGCTTTTCAGCTGCTTACGTTTCCGCCTGGGTGACCGCGTGGGTGAAATCTCCGGGGAAATCCGCTTTGCTGGCACTTTTCCAGGGAGTTTTCACCAAACTGTTGGGATGGCGCTCGAACAGAGCGATCTGACCATTCACCGGACTGAACGTGAACGTGACGCTTTGCGGTCTACGCAGCCGATAGTACTCGTCGCGGACCTGCTGGAAGTGACGCTCCCCGGAGCGCCATTTCTGATACAGCGTTTCGATCTCGGTTTGGTTGAATCTGTCCTTTGCCAAGCCCAACGTCGCGAGGTCGGCGGGCGAGAGCTTGTGAAGTTGGGTACTTTCTGCCTGTTTCCGCAAGCAGAAGTAATCGACGATTCCGCCTGGACCGTCTGGGTTCCAGTGGCGCTCGAAGAGTCCCATGAATAGCCGGCGCGCAGGATTTTGGTGAGTATCGTGGGTAGCGATGTAGTGAAGATTTAGCTCGCGAAGCTG
Source organism: Candidatus Acidiferrum sp. (assembly GCA_035279745.1). Classification (GTDB taxonomy): domain Bacteria; phylum Acidobacteriota; class Terriglobia; order Acidiferrales; family UBA7541; genus Acidiferrum. The sequence continues at coordinate 75,812 of DATEHE010000009.1, forward strand.
GAGCAAGAGCGGCGTATAGGCATCCAGATGCGTTTTGAAACTGTCGATGCTTTCCAGTCCCGCGTCGACAAAAGAGAAGGAGACCACAGGTGGGGAAGAGGAATTCGAGCGAACGTACATGGGGAATTTGTCCACGAAATAGCGGTCGGTGAAGCCTTCGCGGATGGCTCCGACGTAGCGCTTGCTCGGCAGATATTTCTTGTCAATGCCGAGCTGCTCGGTGAACAAGCGAACCTTTTCCGCCTCAGTTTCGAGGAAATGAAAGTTCAGTCTGCCGAGGATGAAATCGAAGGCGGCAAGGCGAGTGCGGATGTATTCGGGGGAATGTTTGCGACGGAAGCGAACGTTATCCTTCCCGATGGCCTCGTAGAGATTTCGCGCGAATAGGTGATAGAGCTTCCCGTTCCTGAGACACGGGCGCGCGGTGGCATGGCCTTTTTCGAGCACCTTGCGAACGAAGGAAAGAGTGCGTTTGCCGGGCTTGCTGCCGATGAACCGTACGAACTGCTGGCAAGTGAAGTAGCCGGAATGAGTGGCAACGAGATAAAGGAAGTTGGCTTCGGCCTCGGTATAGCCGAACGCTTCGAGGGCAAAGGTGTACATGCGCGGGATGCTCATAGCGCGAAAATCCTCGCAGTAATCTCCTGCTGATCCATGACGCGTCGCAAGCGATCAACATCCTGGTGTCTCGCGTAAAGGCGGAAACCGGCGCGCGCTTTTGCGGCGAGTCCCTGCGACCGGTATTCACGCGTAGCGAGTTCGAGGTCAATTCGCTCGATTTCTTTAGCATCGTTTTCGTACTCGACTCGGAGGTCAGGAATGGGGATGCTGCCGTCAACGACCTTTAAGCCATGCCTTGCCGCGACAGAAGCGCGATGCTGTTCCGAGGCTTGCGCTGAGGCTCTGTTCAGGTCACGGTAGAGCTGCTCCTTCAATTCGTAATCCAGAATGACGCGACGGACGGAGCCTCCATTTATCTCGATTTCCGTCGCGATCCGCTGATAGAGGCGGTATAGCCCGGCGTCGTGGGCCAGTTCTTTGGGCTTGCGGAATCCGTCGTAGAGGGCCTGGTCTTTTGGCACGAGATTCTGGTGCCGCAGAAACTGCTTGCCTTCTTTCGTCAAAGCCAACACGCGGGAGTTGGGCTTCTCGGCGGTGTCGATTCGACGGTCTGAAACGAGACCTCGATTTTTCAGATGCTGGAGATCCTGCTCCAGACGGGCTCGGTTTTCGTCATATCCAAAGCGGCTCAAATGTTCAAAGGAAATTACACGGAATTTCCCCAGCTCTTTGAGCGTGAAGATTTCGGACTCACGAAGGGCATAATTTTGATCGCGAATTTGATGGGTTTTTCGGTACCGATTTGCGAGGCGTTCTTGGATGACATCTTCGCGGTCGGGACGCGCATCGTTTCGCTCGCGAATGATGGTTCGGCCGCTGCGGCCTAGGGGGCGATAATTGGCGGCCCTTTCCATAAGGGCAGAAAAATCAGAAAGATCGTAGGAACGCGACATGACCAGCAACCTCCAGGATCGGAAGCGCGGCAACTCGTCTGTGTTGCGGCTTTGGGATTTTTCTCGTGGGTGAGTGGGGCGACACCCAATCTTACTTAAACGCGCCACTCGCGAAAAAAGTTGCTCCAAAATCGAAGAAGCTCAAAAAAATCTGAGCAATTTCTCTCTTCTTCCATGTTCTCGCATCTCTTTGAAGCGTTGTCGCTGGTTCTGCACGGCTTTGGTTGTTGTTCGGCAAGCGCGAGTCGCTGCAATCGGCGCGCCACGGAATTGGGATTCACTTGACGAGTGTCCCTATATATACAGAGGCCCCGTTTTGAGAAAACGTCAACGGCTTCTATCGAAATTCGCGCCCTCGTCGGACACCGGGCTAAGATCACGAGGATTCGAGCGGCAAATGTTTTCCCGGCCGATTGTCAGATGGACGCCGATCAGGCGGCGCCTAACTGGATGCGAGCTTGTAGTGCTTGGGGAGCTGGCTTATGGATCGTGCAGCGATGCGAGCTTACGATGAAGCATGTGTATATATCAGGATGAGGACGGAGGGTGCATGCTCAGTTCCGTCTAATCCACAGCTCCTCGGCGACCTCGTGTTCCCATTGCAAGCAGCGAACGACCGCGAGGCACTTCACGCAGGTGTCGTTTTTGATATGCCTCACAAGTTCGGCCGCATCCAATTTGCGAAATTTTTGGCAAGGTTTCGGTTGTTTTCTCAATGCGATTTTTTTTGGCATCTGCACCCTCCCAAAATGGAACAGGCACTCCAGCGAGCGTTATCGGTGACCGTTCCTATCTATCTAATTCATGGGCATACGCGCCGGAGTGCCTGTCTTCAATTGCGACGCAGGCTAGCAGATCTCGTTTCGAGATCTTCGATCAGTTGTGCCCTGCTCGGGATCCCGAGCAGGCAGTACGGCGCCTTACTCGTCGCGTCCCATTCTGCTCGGTTTTACGAGCAAATCGCGTGCGACTATGCAGCATTTGTTTTTCTGGACTAGCGGCCATAGTTTTGTGCAAACCAGTTTTCTTGAAGTTGGAACTGCCCGGTCGGGCCGGTCGCTTTTCCCCGAGTGCTCATAAAACGGGCGGATTCGAGCGTTCTAAGACTCATACAATCAGTAATTTCGCCCGCACGGCCCTGAGCTCGCCGGGCTTGCTTCCCATTTCTTGAGGTTCAGACCAGTAACTTTCTCTGGAGAACCCTAATTCAGCCGCTTGCAGAAGTATCGTTGCGACGGTTGCACAACCGACCAAAAGCAACTCAATTCTCCGTCGTTACGCCAGCGCAGATACCATGGATGCATGAATAGCAGCGCTCGATATGGCTGCCAGAATCCTCGAAGCCGCTATGCGAACCCTTCGGTGTGAGGGTGTTGGTTTTCGCGGCCCCTTGATCACCCCAAACGTCCAGGATATGTATCCGGTAGACTCCTGCATTCTGACAGCGAGCGAGCGAATAGTTTTGCACCACAACGGAAGTTTGGGCGCTCAGCCGTTCAGCAAATTACTAACCGACCTAAGACACTCACAGAGTCGCGCAGGTTCGAAGCAGCAGCGAGGTGCAGGACTCGGGCAAAAGCTCCGTCTCTTCTCCGTGCAGCCAGTCATGCTGGTAAATGCTCCCGAGACTACCCATTCGCAGTTGACTGTCACAACGCCTGAAGGGCCTCTCGCGTGTGCGTTCCGAATAGCGGTCAGGGAAAACCTGGCCCTCATTAACGCTGAGACTCGAAAGGAACAGACGGATCGAGTCTTGCGCGCGCAAGGTGTGGCGCCGGGTCACTTGCCACCTTTCGAATTTGAGGAGCCAAGCCTCGGGTTCTGGCCCGTCGTTTTTCTCCGGTTGATTGGGCGAGAACCGCGTAAGCAATCAGAAAGAGCGAGAAGCTCACCGACAGATATGCCATCCGTTTTGTCCGAGCCGGGGCGAATGCAAACAGCACGAAGTTTATGGCGGAAGGTATGAACACTTCCTACGAAGCATTCAAGGTCTTGGTGGCGGACGATTCTCTCGTGTATCGGAAGCTCGTCGAGCAGACGCTCTCGGAAGAACCGTGCTCGGTTTTGTTTGCCAAGACTGGACGTGAAGCGATGAATATTTTCGCTGAACACCGACCATCATTAGTGATTACCGACCGGCTCATGCCGGACTTTTCGGGGATAGAACTCTGCCGATACATTCGCAAGAATTTCAAGGAAACGTACACCTATATCATCATCTTGACTGGCATGACGGAGAAATCAGAAATCGTGCATGGATTGATGGCCGGGGCGGACGACTATCTCACGAAACCGTTCGACCAAGGAGAGCTCCTTGCCAGGGCGGGTGTCGGGCGAAGAGTGATCGACCTGCACCGTCAGCTTGAAGCGAAGAATAGGTTGATGGAAGAGCTGGCCCTCACCGACGCGGTCACCAATCTGCCGAACCGTCGTGCACTTGAAGAATCGGTCGCACGCCAACTGAGCGGGGCGGTTCGATACGGATTTGGGTTTTGGATTGTAGTGGCCGATCTGGACCACTTCAAAGCTGTCAACGATACGTACGGCCATGAAGCGGGCGATGCTGTGCTGAGGAAAGTGGCCGACGTCCTGAAGTCACATTCCCGCAAGAGCGATATTTGCGGGCGGCTGGGTGGCGAAGAATTCCTGTTTTCACTGTCGCATATTACGGAGCAAAACGTCCGGTTGGTCATCGACCGTATTCGCGCTGACCTTGAAGCCACGAAGTTCACGATCCCTGGAAATAGCCTGACGGTCACGGCGAGTTTCGGAGCGGCTGGTTTTGACGGAGACCGGAACCGCGCCCCAAGCCTTAGGCAGCTCATTTCGCGAGCGGACGCCGCCCTCTATTCAGCCAAACGCCAGGGGCGCAATCGCGTGGAGCTTGCGCCCCCCTCGTTTTTCTCTGAGGCGAAGGGTTAAGCGATGGATGCGGAACGCCGGCGTGCGCCACGATATCAATTTGTCGCAGACGCGGAACTCGTCGAGACGAAATCAGGCGCCAAGTCCCGAGTCAGAACCGGGGACCTGAGCTTAGGCGGCTGTTTCCTCGACACACTAAATCCGCCGCCGGAGGGCACGGACATCCAAGTGACCATCTTTCGAGCAAACTGCAGGTTCACCGCGTTTGGCCGTGTCGTGGTTTCTTTCCCGAGGCAGGGAATTGGAGTGGCGTTCGCTCCTGTGGCGCCCGACCAGCAGCCAACGCTGGATGAATGGTTGCGTGAACTGGAACTAGCCCGCCGCGCCGAAGTCATCGGCGCCGGTTCTCCAGAGGACTACAAACCATGATCTTCCTGTTGGTAGACCACTCGACCGCATCGCAAGTCACCTCCCGAGTCCCAAGATCTGCGGCTGCCTGAAGAGCCAGCAAAGCATCGGCATGCATGAGGGAATGCTAGTCGGCGGGCTCGCTGGATGGACTATCTTCAAGCTCTACAATTCTCATGGCGACTCCGGTCACCTGTCCGACAATCTCCACGTCGGTTCTGTGGACGAACTGCCGGATAGTACACGGGGAAAGCGGATGGGGCACAAGCAGAAGCTTGTTGCCTTGCAGTTCACACCAGGAGCAGGCGTAGCCATCACGGAGCTCGACAAAATAGATCGGCCGTTCAAATTCGCTCCTCCACTTAAACGTACGGACCTTCCGTAGAGTCTCATCAATCTGCACAAAGGAACCGGGCCTTATAAGAGGAAACAACGTATGGTCTTGAAGACCGACGTACCCGTATTGGCTGTGCTTAATGTCCAGGTGCTGAACTAATGCGACGGGAATCTCTCCCCAGACCTGGACCATTCTTGACAATAAGTTAGTCTTGTCCTGATCGAAATCCCGATCAAAGCGAACCGGTACCGTCTGGGCTTGATCAAGCTCGCGAGTGTCCATGGTGGTCAACTGCGTGTGCTCCGGCAGTAGCGAGAGCTGGTGTTTCCCGATCTTTTGCAAGTCCACTCCGAACAACAGAAGAAGATCGGTAAACCTGACGTGGTAGATTGTGCTGATACTGTACAGCTTGTAGATGCTGGGAGTAGCGTGGGTGTTCTCGATTTGCGTAAGCCAAGCGTTGGAGATGTAGAATTCCTCGTTCCCTTCGGCCTCCGCGATTCGCTGGCTCTTTTCGGTTACATCCCGCGTGGTAATCCCGAGGCGCGAGCGTAACTCCTTGAGCCGTTCGCCAGGTCGCACTACTCGCCTCCCGCTGGTGTCAACTGATTGTGTTTTGGGAGCGTGCAACTACAGCACTCTCGACGACCGCTCCTCCGTAGGCGCGGCCCGCCTATTTGAATCAGCGATTCGACAGTGGATTCGAACAAGGTCGGAGCAGGTCTCCACCGCGACTAGAGGCTAGCGAGGCAAGCGGAGGTTCTGTGCTGAAAAGCGAATCTGCTTAGGATACCAACCAAATTAGGTTATCGCGTCCCAAGTTTCAAAGGGGAGGCGACGAACGCCTCGCAGCGGCCCCTTATCAACCGCACGCCAAGCCGAAATTCGGGCAAGGCCAGAAATTTGAGGGGAAAGACGAAGTTGATCCGCAAACCCAAGATTTGCGCGCCGTCGCGAACGCTGCGCGTCTTGGGAGAGTTGCAGCTCCTTGCGAGTAGCGTCCTCAGTGCGGCGTCGCGCTGCCAGCCCTGCGGATCAAGTCGTTGCGTCAGCGCGACAAATCCGCAAACACGTGGGCCCTACTCAGGATCCGAGGCTCATTTGGTTGGGATCCCAATCAAGTTTTCTATCCTTGCGTCGCGAGCTTCGCGCATCCGGTATTCGATACGTGTGGAAGCTACCAGTTTTTCTTTTCAAACTCAATTCTCCGATACTGTTTTGGCCGTTGAGGATCCGGTAATGCGCTGCGATCCGTCAGGGGTTCTTCAAGGAACAGATCCGAGACCGGAGATTCGGATGCTCAGTGCCCCGGAGCCTGTCGAACGATGCAAATCTCGTCGGCTCGGGCACATGGCGGTCCCTCAATCCCTCAGAAACAAGAGGGGCCAAATTTCAAGTGCTGCTTACCGAGCTTGTGGACATCAAGAACCTGACTCTTCGGGTCAAGGTTAAACAAAAAGACTGGAATCCCGCGACATAACTCAATGGATGAGAGCCGTCTAACTAGTGTTGCTGCCGTCCACGTATTGATCGTGGATGATGAACTTTCGGCCCGTAAGCTGCTTCGCACGATGCTGGGAGAAGCCGGTGCCTTATGCAAAACGGCAGCCTCGGTGGAAGAAGCTCTGCGGATCCTCGACGCGGAGCGCTTCGATGCAGCGCTCGTTGACCTTCAAATGCCGGGAATCTCGGGTATGGAGTTCCTGTCCAAATTTCGCGCTCAGTATCCCGCCGTGGCTTTCCTGGTGATTACGGGAGTCGATGATATTCGAGTGGGCGTCGACGCGATGAAAAAGGGTGCGGACGATTACTTGGTCAAACCCTTGCAGATGGAAGTCCTGATGGCAAGTCTCGACCGCGCTATGCAGAAGAAGCGCCTGGAGCAGGAGGTGGAGAACTATCGCAGGAGGCTCGAGGAAATGGTGGAACAGCGCACGGAGCAACTCAAATCAGCGCTGTTGCGCGTCGAGCGGAGTTACGAAGAAACGCTCGTGGCCCTAGGAGCGGCCATCGATCTCCGCGACAGCCAAACGGCGGGGCACTCACAGCGCGTGGCCGTTTACGCGACGAGAATTGCCGGGGAATTGGGCGCAGCTGCGGAGGAAATCAAGACCATCGCAATGGGAGCCTGGCTGCACGACATCGGGAAACTGGCGACGCCGGATGCCATTCTTCTCAAGCCGGGAGCTCTTACTGAGGAGGAGTGGCGGATCATGCAGCAGCACGTTGAAAGCGGATACGAGCTGGTGAAACGCATCCCCTTTCTCACCGACGCGGCTGAGATCATCTTGACCCACCACGAGCGCTGGGACGGCAGTGGTTACCCTCGCGGCTTGAAAGGGGCCGAAATCCCTTTTGGCGCGAGGATATTTGCAGTGGTCGACACCGTAGATGCCATGACGTCGGATCGCCCGTATCGTTCTGCAATGCCCTTCGAAAAGGCACAAGAAGAAATTCGGCGTGGGTCGGGAAGCCGCTACGATCGTCAGGTGGCTGATGTTTTTCTGAGTGTTCCTATCGAGGATTGGAAGGAAGTCCGCCGTTCTATCGATCAACCCTCCGCGGAGCGATAAGAAGAGGCCCTATGAGTGAGCTCGGGAGAAACGGTTTGCTGGCTTAGTCTCTGCACTAGCGGCGTTTGGCAGCACGGCCGTTTCTGGACTCGGTCATTCTGCTCCCAGGAGCACAAGAACTTGCTAGCCACTTCCGTTCAACTTTGCGCCGTGTACTTGCGGCCGCTGCTCTCGTATAGCTGAAAGCCAATCTTCGAGGACAGATAGTTGGCCGGCGGGCACATTTAAGAATGACAGGCCCATTCCCACGTACTGAAGGGCGTGGGCAACTCTGGCGTCCGTCTGGAAGCGAACTCCACGGTTTTTGATTTCTATAACGAGCAGTGTGCCTCGCGGGAACACCCGGCTCGTTCGCACGTAGCACCCATCTTCGCTTAGATTTGTCGTTTGGCCCCAGACGTCGCTGCCGGTGTTCGAGTCGGTAGCCCGGAGCTCCGCGGCGAAGGGAACCCTCGTTGCCCGCCTCGACGTTTGAACCTCTTCCACGCTTTCGACTCCTGGCTAAGCATTCCTAAGAGGCTTTATCCAACGCAATCATGGGCGCAGCGAGAAGGAATGGCACGCTAAAGTTCATTCTGCTTGGGTTACCAATCGCCACAGACGAGCGGAGGTGCCCGAAACTGAAACCGGTTTTCTAATGAAGTGGATGCCCGCAAATTTCCGGCCTGCCGTTCAAGTGCTCCGGGCTTAGCCATATCGGCCCGTTCGTGGGTCTTGAAGCCGTACCGCACTCAATAGGTATGCCAGCGTGCTCGCTATTCCGAGCAAGTCTGAAATACGCTGCCGAAATTGATGGCTTCTGCCGTAACTTTCTGAGGGTATCGAGTGGTTAATGTCTGCGCTTGTTTCGTTCTGCTCTCTCTTTAGGTGCGGCACTTTGAACTGTGAAACGCTAAGAGACGAACATGGCGCGTGAGAACATGCCTGGCGTCAGTTCTGCACCAACTCAGAATCAATCGTCGGAAAAGGGAGCGCCAGGAACCAAGAGTCATCTCCGCCGTATCGAGCGACGAGAATGGTGGCTTTGGGCCACCGCGGTGATTATTACCCTCTTGCTGACGGCTGGGATGCTCTCGTTCTTGCCTCCCCTTTTGCACTCGGGGGAAAGCGAGTCCGCATTTAACTTGCGTCGCGCCATGTGGGGACTCCTAGGCATTGTGTTGCTCTTTGATCTTTACACCGTTTATCAGCAACTCCAGCTGCATCGAACCCGCAGGCAACTCCTTGAGCGCGAAGAACTCTTTCGACTGATCACGGAAAACGTCGCCGACGTGATTGCGGTGGTCGACATGGAGGGCCGGCGCCTTTACAACAGCCCCTCTTATAACAATGTGCTCGGTTATACCGACGAGGAGTTAAGGAGCACCTCTTCCTTCGAACAAATCCACGTGGATGACCGCGAGCGGGTGAGAGAGGCCGCCATGGAAGCGCGGCGCACGGGAGTCGGCCGGCCTCTCGAATACCGCATGCGTCACAAGGACGGCAGCTGGCGCGCATTGGAATCGACCTCAAGCGTCATCCGGTCTCCTTCCGGAGAGCCCGAAAGGTTGGTTGTTGTGAACCGCGACATTACGGACCGGAAGCAGGCCGCCGAGTCACTGCGGCGATCTGAATCGGGCTTTCGATCCGTGATCGAGGACGCACCTTACGGTATCTACCGGGCCACCATCGACGGCAAGCTGGTTAGCGCGAATCCAGCGCTGCAAAAGATCCTGCGGTACGAAAAGCTGGATGAATTGCTCGATGCTAGCCTCTCCACGGACATTTTCAAGAATCGTTCCGACTTTAACCGGCTGAAGGAGTTACTCGAAGGCGCGAACGAATTCAGAGACGTCGAAGTGGAATTGAAGCGCAGAGACGGGGCGCCGATTACCGTCCGGTGCACCGGGAGAAAAGTGAAAGCTGAGCATCAAGGCGAGTCTTGCTTTGACGTCTTTGCGGAAGATGTCACGGAGAGAAGAATCCTCGAACGCCAATTGCGGATGGCCGGGAAGATGGAGGCCGTCGGGCGGCTCTCTGGGGGAATCGCTCACGACTTTAACAATCTTCTCGGTGTGATCATTGGCTACAGTCAGGTCCTTAAGCGACGGTTGAATTCCGAGAGTCCCCTGATCGAGTGCGCAGACGAAATCGAGAAAGCTGGGCAGCGGGCGGCGGCCTTAACGCGGCAGCTTCTGGCTTTTAGCCGCCAACAAATCCTAACGCCATCTATCCTAAAGCTAAATGACCTCGTAGTGGATATGGTGAAGATGCTGCCGCGGCTGCTCGGCGAAGACATTGCCGTAACCACCGCTTTGGATGCGAACCTGGGAACGGTAACGGCCGACCAAAGCCAAATCGAACAAGTGATTATGAATTTGGCGGTGAATGCCCGGGACGCCATGCCGCAAGGAGGTACGCTGCGAATCGAGACCACGAACGCGGAGCTAGACCAGGCCTACTGTTGGGCGCATCCCGGCGCGAAACCTGGTCGTTACGTCATGCTGGCCGTCATCGACTCCGGGACGGGCATCGATCCAGACACCCTCACGCACATCTTCGAGCCGTTTTTTACGACGAAGGAGATCGGGAAGGGTACTGGATTGGGCCTGGCCACGGTTTACGGTGTCGTTAAACAAAGCGGCGGCTATATCTGGGTCGACAGCAACCTCGGTCATGGAGCTAGCTTTCAGATTTTCCTGCCGCGCGCCGAAGAGTCCGTTGTCGAGGTGAGTACGCCGCTGCAGTTGGCCGAGACGGTAGGTGGGACAGAAACGATTTTGCTGGTAGAGGACTCGGAGCCGCTCCGAAAGCTGACGAAATCTTTCCTCGAATTGCATGGTTTTCGCGTCCTGGTGGCCGAGAACGGTGAGGAGGCTCTGCGCCTGGAATCCCGGCATTCCGGCAAAATCGACCTTTTACTCACCGACGTCGTCATGCCCGGCATGAATGGGAAGGTTCTCGCGGAAAAGGTATTGCCAAAACAGCCGGGAATGCGCGTGCTCTACATCTCGGGATACACCGATAGCTTTGTCGCCCGGCGGGGCGTCTTGGAGGATGGGACAGCCCTTCTCCATAAACCTTTCACCGAAGAGGTGCTGATAAAGAAGGTGCGCGACGTGTTGGATGCGGAAGGTGAGGAGGCTCGAAAGCCGCAGACCAGTCGGGTGACGAGTCGGGATGACAGGAGCGAGAAATGACCAAACTTCTCGTGGTCGACGATGACGATGCTATGCGCCGGGTGATTCGCCTGAATCTTGCGGACATCTACGACATCATCGATACCGGAGAACCGGAGCACGCCTTGGCGTTGGCGCTAGAGCACAAGCCGGAGGCGATTCTGTTGGATTTGCGCATGCCCAAGTACTCCGGCTTTGAGCTCTGCCAAACCTTCACATCCTTTAGCTCCACGCAAATGATACCTGTGCTGGTTATCAGCGGAGAGGCCGGAGCCAAAACCAAGCAGTTCTGCAGGGATCTGGGCGCAGTCGCGTATTTTGAGAAGCCCGTCGACTTCGACGCGCTACGCATGCAACTTGCCGATTTCTTGAAGGTCCGCCGGAAAGAACGACGATCCGAGGTGCGCGTGCGCCTTCGGGTTCCCCTGCGAGTCACCGGGAGGGAAGAGAATGGAGAGGAATTCGGCATTCACACGACTACCGAAAACGTCAGTCGCAGCGCGTTCCTGTGTGCCTGCGCGGCAGCACTGTCTGAAGGGTCGCCATTGGAGGTCTATCTAGTGGGCGCCCAGGACGAGCATGTGGGAAGGGCGCAAGTGATTCGCTCGGAATGGAAGGACACTCCCTACCCTCGATATGCTTGCCGCTTTATCGAAAACGCGCGGCACTGGGTTCTGGAGTAGGGCAAATATCCGCTATAGACGGGGATCCTTCCTTGAAGCGAGGCGAAGAAGCAGGTGGCCCATTATGACCTGGGGGACCAAAGCTCTCGGCGTCGTCGCGATGAGCCTGGGGGCCGTTTTTCCTGCTTGGGGACAGGGCCAGACACCGAGCTGGCAGGCACAGGTGCGCAGCTACGCGGATGCTCACGATTGGGCGTCAGCTATGCGGCTCGTGGAACAAGAAATAGCTCGGGCTCCCCGCGATATAGATGTGCGTGCGTGGCGCGCGCGCCTTCCGCGCAAGAGCATCGAAGCGATCCAGGTGATCGAATATCTCCGAGCGTTCCTGATTGGCCGGGAGGCCTGGGCTCAAGGGAACATGCTCATGATCATTGCCGGAGCATTTGGCCTGTTTCGGACTGACCTCGTACGCGCGGTTGGGGGTTATCGGTCGCGGTCGATTGGGGAGGACTTCGACCTAGTCGCCCGACTGCACCGGCACTTGCGCGAGACGGATGCCGATTGCGAGATTCGCTTCGTGCCCGATCCCGTGTGTTGGACGGAAGTTCCGTCCGATCTGCAATCGCTGGCACGACAGCGCGCACGGTGGCAAAAAGGCTTGCTCGACGTGCTGTGGCCCAACCGGGACATGCTTTTTCGAACTCGGTACGGCCGGATCGGCTGGTTTGCACTTCCCTACTTGTGGCTGTTCGAGTTGGTTGCACCGATCGTGGAAATCGCTGGCATTGCTACCATAGCCCTGGCCGCAGGTCTGGGCGTGCCCAGCAGAGAATTCTTTCTCCAGTTCCTGATATTCGGGTACGCGTTCGCTACCGTGATTTCCGTGGGCGCCGTCCTCCAAGAAGAGATTACCTACAAACGATACAACGAATGGAAAGACGTAGTTCGGCTGGTGAGCTACTGTTTCTTCGAACACTTCCCCTACCGCCAGTTACACATGATCTGGCGGTTGCAAGGCCTTTGGCAGTACCTGCGAGGGGACTTCGAATGGAAACCCGTGAAGCGCAAGGGGCTGGCGTCGGCCAGAACTCAGTAACGCGGTCCAGCGGACGTCTCTTTTTCTTCCTTTGATGAGCGGCCGTTCGTTTCCGGAGAACTGGGCTCCCGAACCGAGGAGGCCCGACCCTCGAATCGTGTCACGAGGTAGTAGCAGTTTTTCGCCCGCCTGACACGATTATTCGATATTATCCATACAAAATGCCCAGCCGACTCATACGCCTTGACGTGGAGCTTGCAAAAGAGGACCTGCGAAAGCGAACGCTGGATCCGATAGGGTACGACTTTGGCCGGCTTCTCTATTTGGCTTCAACGAGAGACTACAGTACCGGAGACTACCATCATTACGGACTGGCTCGGACGTTTTCTGAATGTGCCGCGCGTGAGGCCCTTGCTTCGTGCCACAGAGAAGTGTTTTGCGACTTTGCTCTTTGTCCCCTGAGACTTTTTGTTCGGCAAGTTGAGCGCTTCATGAGGTCAGCTCAACAAGATCTGCTGAAGACTGTGGACTCGTGGGAGAGTCTGGAGGTTTACCGCTTAACGGTTCCTCGCGGCTGTGATCCCTTGACGGTTTCGTTGTTCCTGTCAAATATTAAGATCGCGATGGCGCTTTTGAAATCTCCTCGCCCGGATCACCCAGTACAGGTACAATCCGCATCGCCACTCCTGTCACTTGGCCGATAACCTCGGCCTCTTTCGGGAACGCGAAGATACGCGTTTTTACCGGCGAAAGAGGATGAGGCGTTAAAACCAGCTCGTCCTCAACGACCTCGCACCACGAACATGCGTACTCATTCCGAAGGTCGACAAAATAGATAGGCCGCTCGAACTCAGAGCGGGCAACCACGCGCCGCGGCTTCTTCACATCAGGGTCGATCTCAACAAAGGAGCCAGGTCTGATAAGGGGATACAGGGTGTAGTCCTTCATGCCGACGAAACCGTACAGCCGGTTCCGCAGATCGAGGTGCTGAACGAATTCGACGGGAACCCTGCCCCATGATTCGATCATGCGGGAAAGCAGATTCGTTTGACTGAGCTGCAAACCTGCGTCAAAACGGACGGGAATCTCGAGTTGCGCGGGAGCTTCTGAAGAATCGGAGCGTGTCAGGCGAGTTCTCGCGATCGGCAACTCGGCGTGGTATTTCTTCACCCTCTGTGTTTCGACGCCGTAGACCGAGAGAACTTCGCTGTAACTCCAGCCGTAGATGCTCGCGAGCGTGAACAATTTGTAGATGCTCGGAAACGCCGCCTTCTCATTTTCGATTTGCGTCAGCCAGGAACTAGAAATCAGAAACTCTTCGCTTCCTTCGGCGTCAGCGATAGTCCTACTCAAGTCCGCGACTTCGCGCGTCGTGATCCCCAATCTGGCGCGTACCTCTTTCAGGCGTGCTCGGGGTTCCATGCTTTTGTTAGCGCATCACAGGGCGCACGCTCGCCAAACTCACCCAAGACCCACGCTTCGCTGGGCAAAATCGTTTCATCGAAGCGCAAGTTGCGCTTGCCACTCCTTTCGCGCCGACGTTGAATCCCACGGTGCTCCCACAAGTCTCGCTGACCGACTAGGTTTTTTGCGCGGAACGAAGCCCGCTTGCCGAACCGAGCTTGACAGGATCGACCGTTTCGAGTCGAAGGCTGAACACGGAACAGAAATGCTCAGCTCCGCGAACTGTGTACGCGACAATCCGGGCCAGCTCAAAGGGCCCACGCCACCACACCAAAACTAGAAGGCCGTTCGAAACAATGAGGAAGCACAAGTAGTTCACGGTAAGTTTGAACTCGAATCTTGGACTTGGCTCAAACGTGTAGCCTGCCAGATTGAGATGCAGGTCCGTGAGTTGTTTGACCCGCTTTTGGATGATCCGCAACCATTGTATTGCGAGCTTCTTTCGCTCCTTCAAGAAGAAACGCTGGACATCGGGTGGACTGCTCTCTGAGATGAATTCCCTGTCTTCTGTCGCAAAGACTCTCCTTATGGCTGCTGTTTCGACACACATTGAGTCCAGCGCAGCCCGAGCCGATGAGTAGTCCTCAATGCTTACAACGTGCGCGTGATCTTTCTTGGCCCACTGGACAAGAAGGCGACCACCCAAGACGAGAATCGAAATGCCGAGCAGCAGTATTGGAATCGACTCCGTCACGGCCGTAATGTCCTTCCCACCAGAACCGACAAGTGAGCGAGTGAAGTTCTCGTTTTGGCTGCGAGCAGCGCGTAGTCCCGATCGATTGCACCGACTAGAGGTTGCAGCGGTTCCGCCTGGAAGGACCAAAGGGCTACGCACCAGACAACTAACGTGATGAGGAACACGATTGGCGCCAGCTGCCTGAGTTCAATCGACGCTCCATTGCCAGGAAGGAATAGCAGGACCAAAATAATCACATCGGTCCCAACCCACAGTGCATAGCCCAGGGTCAGGCCCAAGAGATTCCGCCCAAATGGAATTCGGTAACGCCCGAATAGCCACAGCATGAGGAGAAGCAGCACCGCCTCAACATAGGACAGATAGGAACCCAGGTCTGCTGCAGCGCGAGCCACTGACCTAAACCCGCCATGCATAAAATCCGACCCCGCGTAGCTAAGAGCGACGACGAACACGACCAGCAGAAGCTTTCGCGCGGCCCGAGCAACACCTTGGTTGTGCCGCAGGGCGCTCTTGAAAATTTCAAAACATATGCCATAGCTTGCAGAGACCGCAATGAACTGAGTGTCCCAGTACCAGGCCTGGTACAAGTTCGGCTTCTGAAGATAGAACCAGAATCCAAGCATTTGGGCCAGGAGGACCCACGCAATGTACGCATAAAAGAACGGATATCTTCTCAGCAGGCTGGCCTTCCAGCTACGGAAAAGGAGAATGGCTTCGAACGCAGCACCGCTCAGCCAGATAAGGTTCGTGACCATAAATGGTTAGTTTTCAGTGGCCGACGGATATTAACATAGAAGCAGGGGAAAGGGTTAACACCCTTTCCCCTTGCTTAGTGTGGCGTTTCGGAAGTCGGCACCTTTAAGCCTTAGACCTCCGCGGGACGTTGGTTAAAGTGCGGTACCCGGGTCTGGTGGGATGGGCTTTGGCGGAAGCGGCGGCATAGGTCCCGTGCCTCTCACGGGAGCACTACACACCGACGCGACCCAACGCCCGATGCCGGGGTCTGGCGGTAGAGGCTTCGGCGGAAGCGGTGGCATAGGTCCCGTGCCTCTCACACCTGATCCCGAAGATGCGGACGTCCTGAGAACCACACTGCTGTGCAGCTGTGAATACATGTGTTTCCTCCAATAGAAGATCTGAGCCGCCGAGCTAGCCCAGTCGAAGGTATGGAAGCACAGAAAGGCAGGAGGAAAGGTTGGACTCGATAAACTTTAGCGGACTTGCTTGGTATGATAACCAGAGTTGCGTCTGACCTAAAAGCAGTCGACTAATTCCTCTGACAAAGTGACGGCAGCTGCTTCGTATAGCAAGCAACACACGGCCAGTCTAATTTTGCCCAAAGTGTGCAGAGAGTCTGCAATCGTTTCCTTTTTGCGGAAGCTTGGACTACCAGGACGACTCACGGCGTGTTTGTCTTACATCCTCTCGAGGCAGCCTGAATGTGCTGCATTGTGCCTAGCTTCTGCGGTGCCGTTCGTCGCCCGGTCGCCACATAGCGCTGACAACCTGTCTGAAGACTTTCTGGCGACAGACAAACCCGACACGGCGCTCCTGTGTGGCAGGCTTGGATTTTCGGGGAGGCTCCCATGTGCTTGACTTATAGTTGCCGCCATATCGCAAAGATGTACACCCTCTGGACGAAATGAGAGCGGAAGGAAAACCGCGCGCAGTTCGCGGCTCGCCATTGCGAAGAATCGAAGTGGCTAGGCCCAGGATATCCGGCGCGGGCACCCCTCTGTGGCCACACGTCACACGTTAGCCGCGTTCGGACGACTCCTGGAGTTAACCTCTCGGGCATTCTCTTATTTGTTCGGAATTATGAGCAGACAGCGCGAAACCTGTACATGAAGTCACCTATTACCTGATCTCTTCAGTCTAATTCTGAAACCTCGGCCATTCCGATCTTCCGCGCGACCTGTTGCGATTCGACCGACTCGCTGGATCGCTCGGAATCCACAAGAAACTCTGAGTCTTAAGCAACGGCCACCGAGCTCCGGTGTGTATGGCAACAGCCTTGAAATTATTTTGAAGCATCTTCCCGGCGCCTGAACTGATCATCCACTGCTCGCGATACCGAGCAGCCATCACAACTGGCTTCGGTTGTTGTGGATGCCGATTACCATTTTCCTGTCATTTCATTGTTCGACCCATGGCCATTGATGTCGCTACCGAAGCAATTAGTCAGTCCGATTACCCTTAAGGCCGCTCTAAGCACGTTGCGGGCGCTTAACATTCCCTTTCAGGGCCCGTTCATCACTCCGAAGGAACAACGGATTTACGTCGTGGACGACTGCATCCTTACGGAAGGAGAAATCGTGCTGCTTCACAAAACTGGCGCGTTAACGTCCGAGAATGCCGCAAGATCGCTCAACGACCTGCGAGCGCTCCAAGCGCGGCGTCCGCCCCATCTTGAGCGCGTCCCCGAGCGTGTTCCACACGACCGGCGGCGCGCCGACAGAATAGTATTACGCCTAGACGTGCTTGTCAGGCTGCACATGCCGGAAGCAGAGCGATCACAAACGCACGCGTTCACGACCTCCGTGAATGCCTATGGCGGCCAACTCGAGTCTCCTTTCCGGCTGACCGTCAGCCAAAGGATCACGCTAGTGAATCCTCAAACACGAAAGGAGGTCAGTTGCCGAGTGGTGCGTGTCGAAAGCACCGCCGGTGGACACTATCTGATTTCTTTTGAGTTTTGCCAGCCGGGTTCATCGTTCTGGCCTGTGGGATTGCTTGGTTCACGAGAGGTTCTTCAATGAGTTTCACTAGCACTTTGGAATGGCCTCGTATCGTTAAGCAGCGGTTCGTTTGCAAGAATGCTGCCTGTTCCTTCCAAAACCAGATCATCATGGAGATCTCTGAGGATGGGATCGCCCATTGTTTGTGCGGCTCCAAAATGAAGACGGTGTATTCAAAACCGGAGCTGCTGGTGGTGCCGCCCATAACCTCAAAGGGGTGCTGCCACAGATGAGGTTCATGTTTGGAATACCGGAGACTCTCGTCTGCGCATCGCTCGCTACCCTTGGTGGCTATATGCTGAACGAGGGAGCCATTGACAAGTCTCCGAACGCGGCCGCACTCCTCATAGGTGGTGCAGCCTTCCTGGCCCTCGGCATCGTAACCCTGGCGGTTGCGGTTCGATCTATTCTTTGGCTGCGGGCAATGCTCCGGAACCGCTGCTAATCGGGATCGGCACACCGATTTTGCAAAAAGCGCGGATTTAGATGTTACTGAGGAGCGGCGGCAACATCTCGTTATTCGGGACCAAGACTTAGCCTCGCTTCAGTTGAGATAGGAATTGTTCCAGCGGTTTTCGATCCACTTTGGCCCCAACTCGCCGGAATCTCCTCTTCAAGCAAAGAACGACCCTACCACGCACGACAATGCTGCACCGCTTGCATAAACCATTGCTGGCATAAAGGCAGTTGCGACTCCCACACTTCAGGCATCAGTAGTCATCGAAGTAATAGCGCATCTTCGCCATCTGGCAGCTAGGGAGTAGACGACGAAGGGCGAGATACGTGGGCTTCGGCAGGAACCAGGGTTGTAGGAATAGCTCATCGTAGACGAGTCCTGCCCCCTCACGCTTACCGCGTTCGTTTTTCATCTGCTGTCCTTGGTTGTCGAGAATCTACGGCCTCGGTTGAAATCTCCGGCACGCATGCGAAATTGGAATCGCTGCAACGCCAGCGTAACAATTCGTCGTGGCCAACGACGTGTGGCCGAGCAGTTCTTGAAGGTGCCGGATGTCCGCACCATTGTCGAGCATATGCGCGGCGAACGAATGACGCAGATTGTGAGATGTCACTTTGCCCAGACCCGCTCGAAACGCGGCTTCCTTGAAGATTTGTGAGACACAAGATCGAGTTAACGGGTGAGGCTTCTTGCGAATATGCCCTTTGTCTGGGTTTGGTACTAACTGCCTGAATTTGGTCAAGCACGTGCAATGCCAAGAGACTGGGGGCCAAGCGCGACGCATCGGTTTCGGGGGATACCCGATCCGTCCGTATAGTCCAGCCAGTATCCCGCCCAACACGACCCATTCCAAGCAACACAACCTTTTTGCACTAGATACTGGCTCTCGAACAGGTATCCCGTTCTTCGACCACAGAGGTATTGTCTGAGTCTTTTTTTGGCAATGGTCCCAAAGAAAACCTTGCGATCGCCTGATTTCCCGTGGACCAGGATTCGGCGGTTCGCGAAATCGATATGCTCAAGGCGAATGTTTAGCAGCTCGCTGAGACGGCAACCAGTCGCGTAAAACAGCTCAAGAATCGCCTGGTCCCGAGGGTTTCTCGCTGCCGCTATAAGGCGCAAGACGTTTTTCTTCGAGAGTGCTCTAGGCAACGGCCTTCGCGCAGGTCGCGGCTTTACGAGGCGTGGCGCGACCTCGTCCACGACCCCACGAATGCAGAGAAAGTCGAACAACGACCGCAGTGCCCACAAATACCGGTGGACAACTTCCGACCACACGTCTCGGAACGACATTTCAGTGATGAACGCACGAACATCGAGATGTCTTACGTGCGAAAACTGCCGCCGTCCACAAAAGACTTCGAACTTGCGGGCCACCCTATTGTAGACCTCGCGAGTGGTCCGGGAATACCTTTGGCACACCAGCCACTCGCAATAGCGTCTGACGAGTTCGGAATTGCTGGCGGGCATGAGGACGGGTATAAGCCCGGACGAAGTGGAAAGTCAAATCTGCGGCTGCGTGTCGCGCCATTCAGCTCGTGAGCATGTAAGACCTGGTGAGAGCTTGAGATTCTGGGCGAGGGCGATGTCTTATGTTGTCCAGCGTTTCGAGTGCGTAAGTCGCGTCTTGGTGACTCTTCATCGACTCAAAGGTTACAGAGGGAGACAGGACTCGCCGTGCAAGAATTGACGACAACAGTCACAAGCTCCGAGATTACCGTCGAGATCGGTGGGGTCGCAGTTTGCATGCGTGCGACTGATGCCAGTTTCCTCACGCGCTTCGCTAGCGCCAGCGGTGCCTCCGCCACCCGAAACAACCTGCGTGTCTCCGCTGGAATCGTCTTCCGCTTCGGCACCAAATAGCGCATTCACGCGGATACGACGACGCGTGCTCAGCGTAGCCTAAGATGCATGAGCAGGAGCCCAACGGTGCTCCTTGGTCCCGCTTAACGACGCTACGGGCGGGGTGCTGCCACCGATTGATCTCCCGCCGCCTACAAAGTTGGGAACAAGTTTAGGAACAAAACCTCGCCGAATACGCTGAAAAACCGTTGTAACGCACGTAAGGAAATGCAAGAAAAGCCAACTACTTAGAGTTTCTGTACAAATCCATAGGTTGTAGGTTCGATTCCTACGCGGCGCACCAATGTTTTCGTGGCTCTAGGGCCCCGAGTCACTCGCCTTAGTTTTGTCTTACGTCAATTCTTCTGATTGCAGTTAGACCGTGCCGGTGCGCTTGCTTCGGCTCATTGCGGTGGGAAATGCACGGTGATATCCGCGTAGGTAACCGTCGGATGGCCATTGCAGATTGCTGGACTAAACTTCCAATTTGAAACGATCGCGATCGCCTGTTTTTCCAGGTCCGGTCTTCCCTTAGGAAGCACATTTGCTTGCTCCACTCGCCCCTCGAGGTCAATGACGGCCTGCACTTTTACGTCATACCAGGGTCCGGGTCCCGCCCCAGCCGGCTGCTCTCCGGAGAGCAGCACCGGCCGCTGGGACTGCTTGCAGAAGTGAAAATAGTGCGGATGGGGAGGCGTAAGCGCCGTCCAGTCAATGGGTGTATCGATTCTCGTGAATTGTTGTTCAATCTCCATCCTGAGTGTCCCGTTGATGTAATGGCGGATGTGCTTGGGCAAAAGCATGCCTTCGAAGTCGAAGAAATCCGCGTTTTCGGTGACCTCGTTCCCAACACTCAAGCGAAGCAACGTGCCATTTTCCGTGTCCAAACAGATTTCATTCGATTCGTATGTCCGGCCGTTTATGGTCTGGAATTGGATGCATTTGGCCGCCCGTCCAAAAAGTGTCGAAGGATTGATCGATCCGATGACGTCGGACTTGTCAAAGTGAACCATGTGCAGCGGAATCAGCCGAGCCATCTCCAGCGTCTCCGGCGGAGCTGGCTGGTAGTCGTTCTGGACGCGCCTGTCCGTATACGTGATGCTGATCGCGTCATAGTTTTCAAAGACGATTTCGTGGCGATTGGCATCTGGACTGAAGATTGCCTCGAGGGTTCCGTTCTTCGCTGTCCCATCGACCGCGTATGCGCGGAATTGCACATCTTGCTTGTGATTTGGCATTACGTGTGACGGACTGCTCACCGCATCCGCGTGTTGCAGCAGACGGATTGCCTCCATTCGCGTGGCCAAATCCTCCGCGTGGGCGAGCGAAGCCAAGCCTAATGGGATTGCCGCGGCGAGCAGGGAAACCGCGATTGGCAGGAGTCGAAAGAACTGTCGCATAGCTCCTCCCGTGGAAAGCTGCACCAGTCTACTCTGAGTAAATTAGCTTGAAAAGATGAAAAGCGCGGTGGCTGGGCTCGCGCCATGGCAATCCTGCGCGTCGCTGTAGCTATATCGTACTTACCGATTTTCGGTTTAGAACTGACGCGCAGCGAGCCGCGTGAGTATGGGGTCGTATTCCGGCAGGACGGAGTCCGCGAACGCTCGTTTCGGTGCGCGCAGCAGCAGGAAAAGTTCGCCGGCCCACAACAGTATGTCAAGCAGCCGCCCGCGTTGCAGGTTGTCCGCCGGTTCGCAATGCAGCGCGACGTCCAGTGCTTTCCTCGAGCATTCCTCGATGAACGCGCGCAATGCCGCCAGATCAAGTTGGACTCGTCCGCCCTTCTGGGTCCGTGGATCAATCCTCTGCAGATTCTCGTAGCACAGCTCGATGAAGTGATGCAGGCAAAAATCCTGCTGAGCCAGTGACGCAACGACGGCTCCATCGCAAAAGTCTACAGCGCAGCTCTTTTCTACCAGCATCCTCAACTTGGCCCCTGACTCAAGTCTCCCGGCTTTCATCGCCCTGCAACCTTCCCTTATTAAATCAAACCCTCGGAAGCGTTGGATGTTGCACGGTATCTATCTGTTGCCGCGGCACTTGTGAATTCCTGAGGAAATTCTCCCCCGGTCGAACTCGTTATCCGAAAAGTTTCTGCCTCCAATTTCCAGTTTCGTTTTCGCTCGCAATCCGAATCAGGCCACGCACAACGATTCATCTACCATCATCGCCGCGGGACTCGAGATCGCTTCTTCCTGGACTCTCTCCATTTCCGAAAAGAACGCGGACGCTCCCGAGAGGAATGCCCCTTGCATCTGCACGCGTAAGCAACGATCTATGTACGGCGTCAGCAATGCGCGCACCCATCTCAGGTTCTCGCTGCATTTTTGGATCCGGTTTTCTCCGCGCCATAGCGTCACAACCGTGACCAGCCGGGCTTCGTGGTTGGCAATCAACACAAAACTTCCCGCAAAGCCGCTGATTTCTCCCAGCGCACCGTTCACTGCCGCCGGAAGCGCTGCTTGCACTCGGTACACTTCGCTCGGCTTTGCGACGAATTCGATGCTCAGAGCCGCTACCCGCGAGCCTCCCGCCCCGAGACTCGGCCGGTAAGTCGGAGAATCGCCCACTTCTCCCACTCCCGCTCGCGAAGCTGATCTTGGGATCACGGTATTTATTGACGAGCGCGTCACAGTTCCTCCAACTTCCTCGTTCCCTCGCTAGGAGGGGGAGGCGCATCTTTGCGGGTCCAGGTCCTGCTCAGATGCGCCTTGGTGGGACACGCGTGGGACAGGGAAGCAGTCCCTTCGCAGAAGGACTCCCAGGCTTTCGCCGGGTTCCTACAGAGGGGTAGTGCGGACTCCGTGCAATTCGTTTCACCGATCGGTCCAAAAAGGGAATGCTCCTCTAGCCCGCATCGGACGCCGCCCAATTTTCCCCCTTTAACAAATTGCGCCTCTTAGCCTTGGAGTCGTTGCTCCTAAGGTGTGCCGCGGCTATACTCCATTCCACAATTTTGAGGATGGCGTGGATCTCTTCGCATTCACCAGGGAATACGTTGAGCGCCTCCGCGAGGGAGACCCTTCGACGGAGCAGCATTTTGTCGCCTATTTTGACCAACTCCTGCGCATCAAGCTGCGCGCGAAGATGCTTGCCTCAGAAACCATTGATGACCTCACTCAGGAAACTTACATCCGCGTGCTCACTTCTCTTCGCAAGGATGGCGTTCGTCAGCCAGAGCGCTTTGGCGCTTTCGTTAACTCCATCTGCAACAACGTCTTAATGGAATTTTACCGGTCTTCCTCGCGCACCAGTCCCTGGGACGATTCCTACGAGGAAAAGCCCGATCAAAATGTTGATATTGAAGGGTTTATGGTTACCCAACAATCCAAGAAGCGCGTGCGCCAGGTCCTCGGCGAGTTGCCAAGGAAAGACCGCGAGCTGCTTGAGGCTTTCTTCCTCCAAGAAAGAGAAAAGGATGACGTCTGCGCGCAGTTTGGCGTGGATCGCGAGTACTTCCGTGTCCTGCTCCATCGGGCCAAGGATAAGTTCCGTGTTTTGTATGAGAAAGACCGGGAGTCGCTGTCAGGGAAGTCGCTGCCAAAGGCCAATGTATGAAACGATTTCACCCCTTCCGGCACTACTCATCGGATGACAAAAATGGACCATAATGAAGCAGTGCGGCTCCACGCCGCCGAAAAGTATCTCCTCGGGGAGCTCCCCAAAGCGCAACGCGAAGAATACGAAGAGCATTATTTCGACTGTCCCTCCTGCGCCGAAGAGCTGAAAGCTACCGTTACATTTATGGAAAGCGGCCGCCAAGCCGTTCGTGAGCGAGTCCCTGAAGCTGTCGGTCAGAAACAAGTTGGTCCCGCGGGCTGGTTGGCCTGGTTTCGCCCCGCCATCGCGGTTCCCGTCTTTGCCGCACTCCTCCTCGTCATTGGTTATCAAAACGGAATCACGATTCCATCTCTTCGTAAGGCGGAAGCTCCGAAAGCTGTGGCCGAGGTTACCAATTCCTTCTCTCTTATGGCTGTCGGCTCTCGTGGCGATGGAAATTCTTCTCTCACCATCTCCGTTCGCCCGCAGGAGGCATTCGGCCTCGACGTGGATATGCCCGGTAACTCCCCCACTGGCTACATTTGCGAGCTCCAGAGTTCTAGCGGCAGCCATCTAAGCACTTTACCGGTATCTGCTGAAGCTGCGAAGCGTTCCGTTCACATCAATATCCCCGCCGGCTTTCTACAGCCCGGCGAATATCGTCTAGCCATCTACACCGCCTCATCCTCGGGCTCTCGACCCGAGGCCGCCGGTCCCGCTTCAGTAAAGCCATTTGCTGTTGAATTTCGACCGTAAATGATTGAGTATTGAGCCCCATTTCAATTCCCATGAGGTGTCTTCGATGAGTTCCGATTCAAAGATCCCATTCCATTTTCACGCGCTTGGTCATGCTCTCAGTGGAACGTTTCATCGCCCGTTCGCTCATGTCATTGATGCGCAGGCATCCACGTCCTTGCCCAGCATCGGCGGACATGCCAGCGCTCGCATTGAAAATTTCCGCGCGCATCATTTCGCTTCCTTCCGCGCCGGCCATTCCCATGTTTCGGGGAGTTGGATGGGCGACGAAGCCGTCGTAACCAAAGCCACCGCCACTCTCGAAGACTTGAACATTCTGGATTTCATCACTGCCGACCGGGTGACGGCGCGCCTCACCTCCGAAGGCAAGAAGGGCCAGAAGGAATCGCACATCATCGCGCTGGGTAGTGCCTTTGATAACCTGCGGATTGCTGGCCACCCTGTGAAAGTCACCCTCCGCCATAGCCTTTTCCTGGATTGCCCCACTTTCGCCGATCTCAGGAAAGCCGTTGCAAGTGACGCCAAATCCGGGAAAATGCTGGGGTTGGGAGATGACGCCGCCCTGTGCTCCTTGGTGGAGAAAATCGAAACGGACTTGCCGGGTGTTCAGATCACCGGACATCTGATTCGCATTCCACATTTTGGGGTAATCTCGCTCGCAGAAGTATTTGCCGTTCCTGGCACGCGAACTCTCACAATGATTCGCCTCAAGCTTGGCTCGCCGGATGGTGGTCAAGCTACCGGCGCGGAAGTTCTGTCCCAGGGCCAACCCATGCCTCCGGTCGGTTGATTCTCGCAACCCGCTTCCTCTCTAGCTGCCTGATCGCGGCGGCCATCGCGCTGAGCCTCTGCGGGTGCAAGTCATCGCCTCCGCCTCAACTCGTCTACGACCGTATCTTCGAAAAAATCATTCACGGCGACCTGCAAACGGCTTCTGCTGAAGTGGATCAAGCGGTCGCTCGCTACCAGCCCACCAGCGTCGAGTGGGGCTGGCGTTTTAAGATTCTCAAAGCGCAAATTCTCATTACGCAGTCTCGGGCGCAGCCGGCTCTTGATCTCCTCGGCCCCGATCTCCCCGCCTCTCTGGTTGCTTCCGATATCGCCGTGCGCAAACTCAATTACCAGGCCATGGCCTATCGCATCCAACAGGATTTTCCTCGTGCCGAAGCCAAGGTTGCCCAGGCTCAGCAGCTCGCGGAAGCCTCCCAGCCTTCTTTGCTCAGTGAAGTCCTGAATTCCCGCGGCGCCATTGACTTCGATGAACAAAAGTATCCCGAGGCCGAGGCCTCCTTTCGCAGCGCGCTGGACTCCGCTCGCCGCAACAATCTTTCCCGCCAGGAACTCGCCTCCCTCGGCAATCTGGTCCGCATCACCATTGTCAACCGCCACTACGCCGAAGCGATTGACCAGAGCCAGGCCGCGCTCAGCATCGCTGGCAAAATGAATATGGGCAGCCTCGAAGCCGCGCTGCTCGGCAATCTGGGCTGGTGTTATTTTCAACTAGGCGATTTCGTAAGCGCTCTCGACTATTTCAATCAGGCTCGCGATGCCTCGGACAAGCTGAAGATCACCGGCAACACTTTCTATTGGGAAGGTAACGTGGCCCAGTCTTATCAGGAGCTGCATCGATACGACCAGGCGCGGCAACTCCTCAAGCAGAGTCTCGATAACTCCGCCCGCATTGATAACCGCCAACTGATGACCGAATCTCTGAATTCTCTCGTCCGCCTCGACCTTATAACCGGCCAGCGCGACGAGGCCGAA
This sequence comes from Candidatus Acidiferrum sp., assembly GCA_035279745.1. Taxonomy (GTDB): domain Bacteria; phylum Acidobacteriota; class Terriglobia; order Acidiferrales; family UBA7541; genus Acidiferrum. The sequence continues at coordinate 101,581 of DATEHE010000009.1, forward strand.
CAATTCAGCTCACGCGCTATCGGTCTTGAAAAGTCCGGGCTCGATCATCTTGGCGCACTTGAATCGCGCATGCTCGCTGGCCGCCTTAAGACGCTCGATGGCAATTACGCCGAGGCTCACTCGCTTCTCGATCAGGCTTTTCAGCAATCCGCTCCGGGTGACGCTCTCAAGTGGGAATCTCTCGCCGGCCTCGCGCGTCTTGACGACGCCCAGTCTCATGACTCGGTCGCGGATGCCTTGTACCGCAAGTCCCTCGCGTTGTTCGAATCGTCGCGCAGCGCCATCGAGCGCGACGACCTCCGCATCAGCTACCTCGCGCGCGGTATCCAAGTCTACGATGCTTATCTCGATTTTCTTGTCCGCCATCATCATCCTCTTGCAGCGCTCAGAATCGCTGACCAAAGCCGCTCCCGCACTCTCGCGGAAGGCTTAGCCAATGGCTCGGCAGCCGCATCGCAAACGAATTCTTTCGACCCGCGGGAGCTTGCGCGTCGTTTCAACTCCACTCTCCTTTTCTACTGGCTCGGCGAAGAGCGCTCCTATCTTTGGGCCATCACGCCTTCGCGCACCGATCTATTTCTTCTTCCGTCGGCGCGCGAAATCGATCCTCTCGTCCACTCCTATGGTGAAGCTCTGCTGGGCTCGCGCAATCCTCTCGACGACCGCAACGCTGACGGCGAGCATCTTTATCGCATGCTCATTCAGCCCGCGTTAAAGGACATTCCCTCCAACTCACGCATCATCATTCTCCCCGATGGCTCGCTCTATGGCCTGAACTTCGAAGCCCTCATCGTTCCGAGCGCCAAGCCTCACTACTGGATCGAAGACGCGACTCTCACAACCGCTGCCTCGCTTACGCTTCTTCGCGAATCCGCTCAATCTCGCCGGCCTCCTTCCAGCGCCAGCCTGTTCCTTGTTGGAAACACGAATCCTCCCAATCCCGGCTTTCCCCCTTTGCCTCAGGCCGCCTCCGAAATGCAGCAAGTCGAAAAATATTTCCCGGCCTCTCGCCGCGAGGTTCTTTCTGGCAACGCTGCAACTCCCGCCGCTTACCTCACCCATGTCCCCGATTCGTACGCTTATATCCATTTCGTCACGCACGGCACCGCCAGCCGCGCCCGCCCACTCGAATCCGCCGTCATCCTCAGCAAGGATCCCCATGACGACGCCTACAAACTCTATGCGCGCGACATCGTCAAGCATCATCTCTCCGCTGCGCTCGTCACTATCTCGGCCTGCAACGGCGCCGGTACCCGCGAGTACACCGGCGAAGGTCTCGTCGGCCTCTCCTGGGCCTTTCTCCGCGCCGGAGCTCACGACGTCATCGGCGCTCTTTGGGAGGTCAGCGATGTCTCCACTCCTCAGCTCATGGGCGATCTTTATGACGGCCTCAGCCACGGCAAAGATCCCGCCTCCGCTCTACGCGCCGCAAAGCTCTCCTTTCTCCATTCCGATAGCGTCTTCCGCAAACCCTACTATTGGGCTCCTTTTCAGCTTTACTCCGGTTCCTGAGCACAATTCCACCGCCTTTGCCATCTGGCTCGCCTGAAACGATTTCCCTCCTGCCCGCACTACTCCAAGTCCAGCAATTTCTTTTTAGGAGTCTTTTCGTGATGCAAATCCAATCGAATCCAACTTCAGAAAATTGTCTTCCCATCGCTGGCGCGCAAATGCAGCCTGCCTCCCCGGCCGCTCCGCGCATCGAGCGTTGTGAGTTCGAAGCCCTTCTCGAACGCGCCATGGAAATTCTCAGCGCGCGCACTCGAAACGCTTCCGCATCTCGCTCTTAGCCAAAAAAATGCGAGCGGCGCTTCAGGTGTGCGCCGCTCGCATTTTCTTTTCAACCTGCTTTGTCCTTCGCGTCGCTGCCCGGTTCTAGCTCAGCGCTTGCAGTAGGGCTTGTCCATTCGGGCTACCCAGCCCTGTGCACGCGTCCCAGCCTTTTCCCGCTTTGTAATCGCCGTTGTTTCCCGTGGTGATGTCCCGGAACGATCCATTGGCTGGCGCTGCATAAAGCAGCGGGTTCAGAAACCCCGCTGGCTTGTTCAGCCCTTGGTTGATCCGCGCCACCAGCCCCGCCCAGAGTGGAGCCACTGCGCTCGTCCCGCCTACGGGCGGCAATCCTTGCGATGCATCTGGAAAACTCGTTCCATCGCAAAGCACGCGATATCCCGTTGCAGGCGCCGCATCTCCCGCTACGTCCGGCACTCCTCGCATCACGGCTCCCGCCGGATCCACCGCCGCTGGTACGCCCGCATTTTGTTGGTAGCTTGGCAACGGAAATTCGCGGCTTACTCCTCCGCCGGTTCCGTCATTGGCCCCATCGTGCCAGACCACCTCTTTGGTAATTGCGGTATTCGACGCGGTTACATTTGTCCCGCCGCATGCCAGCACGAACGGGCTCGACGCGGGAAAGTCCACATGCGCCTTTCCGTCCCAGTTGGGATTGTCCGTCGAGAAATCCGCTGATCCGTTGTCTCCCGCGGCTACGCACACCGTTACTCCCAGATGCGCTGCGGACTGTAGCAACTGGTTGAATTCGTTCCGGAATTGCGCCGTTCCGGTGTCTTCCGGGCCTCCCCAGCTGATCGAAACGATGTCCGGCTTGTTCACCGTATCGTTCAGGATTGCGTTCATAACACCGATAAAGCTCTGGTCCGTCGCGTCCGGCGCAAAATACACCAAAATCTTGGCGCCCGGAGCCACCGCCCCGCTCACTTCAATGTCCAGCATCACTTCTACGTCGGGATTATTCGGATCGAGAGCGTTCGTTCCCGGGCTGTTCGTGCCGCCATTCGGATAGCTCACCGCCGTTACGCTCGGCGGGTTCACGCCAATGTTCTGGAAGTACGTCGCGAGCTCACTTGTTCGAAATCCGCCTCCCAACTCAAGGATCGCGATCGCTTGTCCCGTGCCGTCCAGGTTCTTCGGAAAGTTATACAAGTTCGCCAGCTGGGCTGACGTGAATCCGGGAGGCACAGTTGCAGCTGCCGCCCGGCTATGTGCCATTTCTCCCGTCGCGCTTGCCGCCTGCATTTTCCCGCGCGCGATCCGGAAGTGCGGTTTCGCGAAAGGGCGATTGTCCAGCCCCGTCACGCTCGTCACGATTCCTCTCAAGTTTTCCGGGATCAGTATGTCTCCTTCTCGCCCTCGATAAGTCACTTCGCCGGACTTGTACATCTTCAGTTCAACCCCAAACGCTTTGTTGTAGGCTTCCGCTGTCCCGGAAAGCACCACCGCCCGGTGCCCCGCGTCCGAACTCACCACGCTCAGTCCGTTTTCTATCGCGAAAGCCTCGACTTTTCTCAAGTCCGCTGGATCGGCTCCGTGGATCTCCGCATGCTCCTCTCGCGTCAAATACGTCCGTTCCCTCGGCTTTCTCCGCCCGTGCTCGGGAAGTTCCGGCAACTCGCTCTTTCGCCGTACCATCACGGTGACGCGAAACTCCGTCTCCGCTACATCTCCAACCACTTCCGCGTTTGCCATCCTCCGCTTCGTACTTCCCTCCACCCGGACCTGTTTCGCTCCCGTATTCATGGCTGAGTTCTCCTTTCCGCTGATTCTTGTGACTCTTGTCCCAAGCCCTTTTTCGGAGCGGCTACGCTCTCGAAATCCCGTTTCCCCTCATCCCACACGCGGCGGGCTTCCCGATGCGCGCAGATTGATGAAGTTGTTCAAAACATCGAACCAGAATGGCGCTCCCATCACGATCGCGAATGAACTGAGCAGGATTCCCAGCAGCTTCAGTGCGAGCTCGCCTCCACCGCTTGGGAACGCCCGGATATCGTTCGCGTCCGCCGACCACCCGATCGGCACTGTCTCCGTCTCCCGGATTGCTCCGGCGACCTCCTGCATGGACGCTTTGGGGCTGGTTAAATCGGCTGGACTTGTAGCTTGCACCTTTTTTTGCGCTACCTCAACTACCGCGCTTCGCAACGCCTGGTCGTGCCACAGCTCCTTCACGATCATCAGCGTATCCGCGTTCACCGCGCAGCAAAGTACGAGTCCCGCTGCGAAAATAATCTTCTTCGCCATCCTCTTGTACCAGCCGCTCACCCGCGCCATGGTGTCGTCGTACCAGTGCTCCACTTTCGTTCTTGCTGCTTCCAGGTCTCCGTTCGACGTATCAATCATGTTCAGCAGCGTTCGTCGCAGCTTTTCGTCCGGAATCTCCGCCACTCCCGCCCGCAGGGATTGCATCGTATGCGGCTGAGTTCCATCCGCCGGCGCCACCACGTCGAAGAGCGCCGCCGCGAACATCCGCGACGAAATGTACGACGGCTTCTCTCCTGCAGGCGCCGTTCCCGCGATCAGCGGATGTCCAAACAATTTGGTCGTATAGTCGCTCGTCCCGTTCTTCAGCATGTTCCGGATCGCCTTCTCCAGCGTCTTGGCCCTTAGCGAAAGCGCTCCGGCAATCACTTCTTTGATTTCCGAGCAGCCGATGCTCAGCACCAGGTACACCAGCACGAGCCCGATCACCACTTCCAGTATTTGCGATCCGAACATGTCTCCTCCCCGCTGTGGCGTTACGTTCGGCGAGTTGCTCTGAATCTCCCTGCGCTCCTCTTGAATTTGAAAGGCAGGCGAGCGAACTGCCTCAGCCTGCCTTTCTCCTATTCCCGGTTACTGCATCTTTCGGGCGGGCCCGCATCCGCTTTCGTTGATTGAATAGTGTGCCTGCTCCGTGAAACGTTTCAGCCGCCCGCGACACTACTAGCAAAAGCATCCCGATTCGTTCTTCATTACGGGGGTTCCATGTCTGTCGGACTGGACAATCTGAAGCACATCGTCGTTCTCATGATGGAAAACCGGTCCTTCGACCACATGCTCGGCGGCCTGAGCCTGGTCATGCAGAACGGCCAGAAGAAATTCCCCAAGATCAACGGACTCACCGGCAACGAATCCAACCCCGATACGCAAGGCAACGTCGTCAAAGTCCAGCCCAACGCCAAGTTCCAGGGCCAGCTCGATCCTGACCCCGACCATCATTTTCCCGGTGTGGATCTTCAATTATTTGGTGATCAGCCGGCCGGGCAGCCGCGCGTCGCCAACATGCAGGGTTTTGTGAAGGACTATTTCACGCAAACCAACGACGTCAATCGTTCCCACTACATCATGTCCTACTTTACTCCGGACAAGTTGCCCGTCCTCACCACCCTCGCCACTCAATTTGCCGTCTTCAACGGCTGGTTCTCTTCCATCCCCGGACCCACGATCTGCAATCGCGCCTTCGCCCACTATGGCACTTCGTTCGGCCAGGTCGGCATGGACATCTTCTACATTCTGGACAATTCCATCCCCAGCATTTACGAGCGCATGGTGCAAGTTGGCCACACCGCCAAAATTTATTATTACGACCAGCAAAGCTCCACGATGGAAATCGTGAACCTCCTGAAAAGCCAGCCCCAGATTTTCGGCGGCTACGATCAGTTCATCAGCGATTGCGCTTCTGGCCAGCTCCCGGAGTACAGCTTCATCGAGCCTTGCTACAACGATCATCCCGGCCCGGGCGGCGGCGAAATCCTGGCCTCCGATCAGCACCCCGATCACAACGTTCAGGAAGGCGAGCGCTTCATCGCCAATACCTACAACGCGATTCGCACGAATCCCGATCTCTGGAAGAGCACTCTGTTGCTCATCGTCTATGACGAGCACGGCGGCATCTACGATCATGTCCCTCCGCCGCAGTGCACTTCCGATGGCTATTTCGCAAAGACTTCAGATACTGGCACCGGCGAAACATTCAGTTTCGATCGCCTTGGCGTGCGCGTTCCCGCCGTTCTCGTCTCGCCTTACATTCCCAAAGGCACCGTCGTTCCCGGCCCCGAAAATCCTGCGAATTGCCGCGTGTTCGAACACGCCTGCATCCCCGCCACCGTCACCGGCTATTTCCTGAAAGGCGATGCCAAGCGCACCGTCCGCGAGAAGCAGGCGCAAACTTTTCTCGATCTGCTCTCGGACCAGATGCGCCCCGATTCAGACATTCCATTTTTCAACTTGGGAGGCAACTGATGGCTACTCCGGCCAACGCAATTTTTGTTCCCAAGACAGAGCGCGGTGCTTTCAACCCCAACCGCACCGCCGGTCTCCTCCTCCGCTCGCAAGCTCTCCATCTCCGCGAAGCCCTGCTCAAGCATCTCGAGGAATTAGCCGCTGTCCTTGCCATTGATCCCAAAACTCTAATAACAGAAGGCGACGTCAGCGCCTACGTCCATCGCGCCACCGCCATTCTCCACACTCACTCCCGCCGCCCCTCCAGAAAGTGACGTGCCCGATGAAACGCATTTTCTTCGCAACCATTCTGCTCGTTGCTCCACACCTCGCGCTAGCGCAGTCGCCTGCGCCTCAGCCCTCACGCGATCCCAACGCGCGAATCGATTCGCCCAGCGAACTCGATAAGCTCAAGGACAGTTGCACCGACTTTTCCAAATTCATGGATTGCGCCGAGGAACTTTTCACCGGCAAGCCCATTCACATCGCCGTCGGCAGCATCGCCCCGCAGAACGGCTTCGGTTCCGGCGTCGCCTATCTCGGCCACAAAACCACCGACAACTGGCGCACCAGTTGGGATGCTGATGCCGTCGGCTCCATCAATGGCTCCTGGCGCGCCGGCGTTTACCTGAAGCTCGTGCACACTCCTGACAAGGGCATCGGCGTCAGCTTCGGCACTCCTCCGCCGCTCAACAAAAATCTCACCGAGCTTCCCGAGCACTCCGTCATCAACATCTACGCTCAATCCATCACTCTCAACAAACTCACTTTCTTCGGCCTCGGCCCCAACTCCACCGCAGCCGGCCGCTCCTTCTACGGCATGCGCGAAACCATTCTCGGCGTTAGCGCCGTCAAGCCCGCTTACGAACGCCTCCATCTTTCTTTTTACGGCGAAATGAACGGCCGCTTCGTGAACATCCGCCCCAGCCTCAACCAACCGAGTCCTTCCATCGGCCTGCTTTATGACGATGCCACTGCTCCCGGGCTTTCCAATCAGCCCGCTTATTTTCAACTTGGCGAGGGCATTCGCATCCGCCCCGATCTCTTCAACGATTCTCTCCGCCTCAATTACGATCTCTCCTACAAGCAGTTTCTCTCTCCCGGCAATTCCAATTTCACCTTCGAACGCCTCACCGCCGACCTCTCCCATCAAATTCCCATCTACAAAAAAACCACTCGCTGGCTCCTTCCCCGCGATTCGAACGGCCCCGATGACTGCTCGCTCGCTCCCGCTTCCGGTCACTCCGAATGCCCTCAAATCACTCGCGACCTCGAAGGCAGCATCAACTTCCGCTTCTTTCTCTCCACCTCGATGACTCCCGGCGGCACTCTCGTCCCGTTTTATTTTCAACCCACTCTTGGCGGTTCGAACATTGATGGCGACCAGTCCCTCAGCTCCTATCAGGACTTCCGCTTTCGCGCCCCCAACGTCATGCTCTTCCGCCAAAGTTTCGAGCATTCTCTTGGGAAATTGCCCCTCGGCCTTGCCTTCATGGTTGACGAGGCCAAACTCGCTCTCACCCGCTCCGATCTCGGTTCGAACCCCTGGCTTCACACGTATTCTGCGGGCCTCACTCTTCGCGCCGGCGGCTTTCCCCAAGTCTTCCTGCTTTTTTCATGGGGCGGTAGCGAAGGCACTCATCTCATCGCCAATGTGAACAACTCTCTCCTCGGCGCTTCCGCGCGGCCTTCCTTGTTCTGATTCTCCGGCCGCTCTCCGCAAATAAAATTCGCCTCGCTCTCGTTTCTCCGCGCCCGTTCGCCGCTTTTCCTCGCCTCAACTGGCCATCCCCTCTCGAATGTATTATCATCTCTCTCCAACTTGCGGCTTCTCTTGGGGGGAGTGTTTCCGCGCTACGTGCTATGGCTTCGCAGACGACTTTTTTGTCTTTCCAGCCCAGCCTTCACTCCAGCGATTTTCAGCCTCTCCTCGGTTGCGTCTTTTCGCCGCGCTTCGTCATCGTTTTCCGGGTGCGAAACTTTATCTTCTCTCAAGCGTCTTTTCGAAGGGGGTGCTGCACATGAAGCAAAAGCTCGTTCTGGTCCTAGGCGTTCTCTTTCTCGCGTTAACCGCTTCTCCTTCTCTCTTCGCTCAGGCCAACGGCAGTTTCTCTGGCAACGTCTTGGATAAATCCGGCTCCGCCATCACCGGCGCCACCGTCACCGCCACTTCGCAAACCACTGGCGTTTCTCGCCAGGCCGTCACCGATGAGGCCGGACACTATTTGATCCCTCTGCTCCCCGTCTCTATCTACACTCTTCGCGTCGAATATAAAGGTTTCCAGACCGTCGAATCCAAGGACCTCCGCCTTCAGGTTGACGAAGCGCGCGAACTCGATTTCACTCTCGTTCCCGCCGCGCAATCCACTCAGGTGGAAGTCTCCGCTTCCGCTGTCGCTGTCGAGACCACCAATCCTTCCCTCGGCCAGGTCATCACTTCTCAAGAAGTCTCTCAGCTTCCTCTCAACGGCCGCGATTTCGTTCAGCTTGCCACGCTCACTCCCGGCGCTACCGCCGAGTCCAATCCCAACAGCTTTTTCACTCAGGGCGCCGATAGCGAAGTTGCTGCCCGCGGCTCCTACTCCCTCTCCGTCGGCGGCTCCCGTCCCAATAGCACGGACTGGCTCCTCGACGGCGTGGATAACAACGAGCTCACCGCCGGCGGCATCGGCATCTTCTCTTCCATTGACGATATTCAGGAATTCAAGGTCCTCACGTACAACTATTCCGCGCAATATGGCACCCGCGCCGGCCCTACCGTTCTCGTCACCACCAAGTCCGGCTCCAACGAATTTCACGGTTCTCTTTTCGAGTTTTTCCGCAACACTTCTCTTGATGCCAAAAGCTTTTTCGCCACCACTCCTGAAAAATTTAATCTCAATCAGTTCGGCGGCGCCATCGGCGGCCCCATTCGCAAAAACAAAACTTTCTTCTTCGTGGACGGCGAGCAAAAAGACCAGCTCCACGGCATTACCTTCACCGGCCTCTTACCGAGCATGGCCATGCGCCCCAGCTCTGCCCAGCCTTTCGCCGATTTCACCAACGATCCTTTCGGCAATCCCGTCACCGGAACCTACTTCGACGGCACCAATAATGTCGCCGTCCCCGGAATGGTCAATCCCAACATGTTCGGTGCCTCGGCCAATCCCGCCGTCTTTCCCAACATCTACTTCCAGTGTGTCGGCAGCCCCAGCGGTCCTCCCACCGCCGTCAACGCCAATGGCAGTCAGGTTCAGGGAGTTCCCTGCTCAAAGATTCCTGCCGCTCTGGTGAACAGCATTGGCGGCGCCATGATTAATCTCTATCCCGTTCCCAACGCCAGCAACGCCACCGCCGGCTTCAATTTCGTTAGCGAACCCGTCCGCAGCCTCTACGAGACCAAGCTCGATGCCCGCTTGGACCATACCTTTTCTGCCAACGACACTGCTTTTGCCCGCTTCAGTTATGACGACGCCGTCTCGTACGTCCCCGGCGGCTTCGCAGGCGGCTTCGCCGAAGCCAGCGCTTTCGGCAGCAACCAGGGCATCATCAATCACGCACGCAACATCGCCATCGCTGAAACTCACGTCTTCTCTCCCACGACCGTCAACGAAGCTAGCTTTGGCTACAATCGCATCTTCGACTACATCAGCTCCCAGGGCACCGGCAGTTGCGCTTCCGCCAAGCTCGGCATTCCCGGCGCTAACCTCGGATGCTCCGGCCTCGGCAGCAGCGCCACTTGCACCAAGGGTGCCTATAGCTGCGGGCTCGTCTCCACTCTTTTCATCAACGGTTACTGGTCCCTTGGCGACCGCGGCTACACTCCCTTCCAGGGCGGCACCAACATATTCACCTTCGCGGATTCTCTTGATTTGATTCGCGGCAAACACGAATTTAAAGTTGGTATTGACGTTCGCGCCAACCAGATGAACGTCGGCACCGAAGCCTTCCAGGATGGCTTCTGGATTCCCGGCGCGATTGGCACCTTCAGCGGCCTTGCACTAGCTCCTGCTACGCCCACTCCTGCTACCCCCAAGGTGAATGTCCCCGGCAATGCGGAAGCCGATTTTGTCATGGGTCTCGTCGGCGTCTCTGAGCACGATCAAACCTTCAATGGCCCGGTCAGCGGCCGCCGCTGGAAAATCGTTCGCCCCTATGTCCAGGACGATTGGCGCCTGACAAAGGATCTCACTCTGAATCTGGGTCTCGCTTGGGACCTCACTTCTCCCGTCTCCGAAGTGGGGGGCCGCTTGGCTAATTACCTCCCGCCGACTATCGCCACCGGTGCGAACGCCTCCACCGGCCAGCTCCTCATTGCCAGTCAAGGCGGCGTGAATTCTTCCGCTGGCATTCAAAGGAATTGGACTGCCTTCGAACCTCGCATCGGCTTCGCTTACAAGCTCCTCGGTAGCGATAAAACAGTCATTCGTGGCGGCTATTCCATCTATCACGACTCCGCCTGGAGCATGGGGGCGCAGGGCCTTTGGCAGAATCCTCCCTTCTTCGCGGAAGGCGATATCTTCAGCCCTGCTGGTTGCGCCTTCTCCACCTCTTATTGCGCCACGGTTTTGAGCCAGACTCCGCTAGGCTCCAGCATTTCCAATGGCTTCCCAATCTTTACGACACCTCCCAACGTGTCCACCTTTACTGGCACATTCTTCTATCAGCCCACCAACTTCAAGATCGGCAAAGTTCAGCAATTCAATGTGAACGTCGAGCACCAGGTGCTCGGCAACATCGTTCTCACCGCTGGCTATGCCGGTTCACGAGGCAATCACATCCTCGTCTACGGCAACGACCTCAACACCAGCGGCCCGTCCGGCTGCGGCACCATCAGCGGCTACACTCTTGGTTGCGCTTCCGGCGGCGCTCCTTTTGTTTCTCCCTACAATCCGCCCAATTTCAACGCCATCCTCGAGTTTGGCGATCTCGGCAAGACAAATTACGACTCCTTGCAAATTAAGGCCGAGACCAAATCCACCCGCCACGGCATCTACGCTTTGATTGGATATTCCTACTCAAATACTTACGACAACGGCCTGACCGACGGTCTCGGTGCTCTGCTCAGCGCACCCTATTTCCCGCTCCCCAATTGGCAGAAGCTCGATTGGGCCCCGTCCCAGCTTGACGTCCACAATAGCTTTACTGCCAGCGTCATCTACGACTTGCCTTTTGGCAAGGGCAAGCGCTTCGGCGGCGCTTGGAACAACACTACCGACTCCATTCTCGGCGGCTGGCAAGTCACGCTCATCGAGAAAATCACTTCCGGCTTCGCCGACCCGCTCATTGACAGTGCTAATAATTCTGGCGTCTTTTTCAATGCTGGCGGCAACGGCAACAACTACAACCGGCCCGATCAGGTCGCCGGCTGCAGTACTTCTGCCAACCAGACCAAGCTCCAGTTCATTAATCCTGCTTGCTTCACTCAGCCTTTACCCGGCGCGCTCGGCAACGCTTCCCGCGTCCCCGTTTTCGGCCCCGATTTCGTCAATTCCGATTTCTCCCTCATCAAGCAGTTCAAGCTCCCTTGGGAGAATATGGGACTCAATTTCCGCGCCGAATTCTTCAATCTCTTCAATCACGCTCAATTCGGCCAGCCCGTCAGCGATATCAACGCTCCTGGTTTTGGCGCCGTCAACTCTACCGTCAACAATCCGCGCCTCGTTCAGCTCGGCCTCAAGCTCACGTTCTAAGCCACGCTGAAAACAAAAATAAAAGGGAGGGGTTCGCCCCTCCCTTTTTCTTTCATCCTCATATCGATCTTTCGCCCGCTCCGTTCCTCGAATTACCCGCTCTTCTCCGGCATCTTCTCGAATTTCAAATCCCACACTCCCAAAATCGCCCACGCTTCCGATTCCGTCCTCACCACGTGAAAATTTGGCCGCGTGTGCTCTCCCATGATTTCAAACATCCTCGCCAGCCCGAACACGGCCGGCGTTGGCGCTATCGTGATTCGGATGGCCTTCATGCCCTGCAAGGCCGGCTCATCATTCGCCACTCTTTGCAGAAAGTTCCTGGAAATTCGTACCGGTTGCGCGTTTGAAAAATCCGCCACTCCCGCCGCTGGCGTCAGCTCCCGGGAATGTCTTGCCAGTTCCACGTAGTACTTCAGGAACTCTGCTTCGTTCACTTCTCCCCGGAACCGGCACCTGAGGATTCTTCGTGTTCTCTCGAAATCGAATTCGTAGGCCACACCCGTTCTCTCTCTCCAAAATTTTTCCACACATAATCCCATTAGCTCTGGCTCTTTGCAATTCGTCTCCGCTTTTGATTTTTCCTTCGTGCTACTCTCCTTCCATCCTCGCGCCATGAAACGCTTCCTCGGCATTGTCGCCACCGGCTACGGCATGGCCACTCCCAATCTCAATCCCGTCATCCCTCTGATCGAAGCCCGCCTCGGCCTCCCCAATCTCGTTCCCGGCACTCTCAACGTCACCATCCCTGAGGAATACATCGTTCTTCCCGATGCCGTCATTTTCCCCGCCGAATATCCCTACAACCGCCAATCCGGCCTCGGCGAAACCATCAAGCTCCAGCGCTGCCTCGTCGCCGGCTATCATGCCATCATCGTCCGCCCCGATTCCCATGAACTCGGCTCCGGCCAGTTCCACGGCAAGTCCTATCTCGAACTCATGGGCCAGATCCATTTCCGCTCCGCCCTCAACCTCTCCGACGGCTCCTCGATTGAAATTGAAGTGCATTCCAGCTCCCCCGCGCTCCATCCCGCTAGCTAGCGCTCAATTTTTCAGTCCGACCACGCAAGCCCGCCGGCTTCCTTACGCAATGGGTCATTTTCGAAGCGATTCCTGGTGTGCTGCTTTCCTCAGTAGAACGCAAGTTCCTTCATCGGATAATGCCGCCGGTTTCGCGTCCATAGCGCAGCCTTATGCACTGCGGCCGTCGCCGCAATCAGCGCATCTCCCAGCTCCACATTGTGGCTCTTGCCATACTTCTGTAGATATTCCCCCGCCCGTTCGCCAATCTCGAGATCAATCGGGATGCACACAAACGTCCCAAAAAGTCCCCTTAGCGCTCCACGCTCATGCTCTCTCGCGCCATGCCATAACTCCGCCACCGTAACTGGCGAACACCACGGTACAACTTCGCTGTCCGAGATTGCCGTCCATCGCTCGAGGATTTCCCGGTCCCGCCCGCGCGTCACTTCAATCAGTATGTCTGAGTCGATCAGGATTGGTTTCACGACAGGATCTTCTTACGCCGCTTCCCCTTGCGAAGCCGCCGGATATATTTCTCTGTTTCGGGCAGATCCTTACGGTCCCTCCACAGCCCGACAACCGACATCATCGCTTGCTTCCGGTCCGCGCTGGGCTCCCCGTACTTTTCGCCCACCGCCTGCCGCACCAGTTCCGATAGAGAAGTCTTTTTCTGCCGCGCTCGAATGTGCAGCTTCTTCCACACAGCCTCATTTAAGTAAAGTTGAGTTCGCTTCATGATGTATAGTATACATCATGCTTTCCCTCTTAAGCCCACCCTTATTCGACCACGCCGCGAATCATCCCCGCAGCTCATCTGGAAATGAGCACAAATATCTCGCGCCTTCCTATCTTGCCGAAACTTCGGATTAAGCTGGCCCAAGGAGGATTTATGGCGGAATGGGAAAATGTCGACCGAATTAAGTGGGAGAACGGGCTCATAAATCAACGCCTTACATGGCTAGGAACATTCGAGGGGTTCCTATTCGTTGCCAATCACTATGCGGAACACCCGATTCTGCTGCCACTCGTCGGCCTAGCAATCGCTATTTCGGTCGACGTCGCTATCGGTCACGCAAACTCCGTGCTGACCAACCTGAACGCGCAAGCGTACAGTCACTGGCGGCAAAAATTGATGCCAGGCACGGTATTCCCCAAGGCAATTGCGCTGGCTTGGGTGGTCATCCTTGTAGAAAGTCTCGGCGGTTTCTGTAAGAATCTTTGGGGTATCCTTGACACTCTCTTGTGCTGCCTGAGTCACTTGCTCTGATGGGCGGGGTCGCGATTGCGGAAGTTCACTTCTCTGAGCCGCAAGGACCTGACTCCTGAGCCCGCCGTGCGCGGATCGAAGTACAGAACACGGGGACACACGCGGCGAGCTCACGCGAACCGCAGCTCAATTTCATTCTCTCAGCAAAGCGAACTAACTCCTTTCTCTAAACCCCGTTGACCAACTCCCGCCCCGTCCATTCGCTGCACCTAACGCCCGTTCGCCCTCGCTTCTCGCCCACTCACCACAATTTACTTTACTGCCTACCCATTCTCCTGCTATCCTTTCGCGTGATTTGCCCCTCCATCTCGCCGTCTTCCCCAATATGCTCCCAGCGCTATCCGCTCCGCCGTCACCACTCTAAATCTCCTCGTAAACCCTTTAGAATCACATTCTTTGCAGACCCCTCCCTCTTAACTCCTTTAGAATCACATCTTTTCGAAAAACAGGGGGGGGAGGGGGGGTACCTTCGCCCACCAGCCCCTGTCACCACCGCCCTAAAGCCGCTTCAACCCCTTTCTTTTCACCCAACTCCGCGCACTTCTTTTCTCAACGCGCTAGAGGCTCGCACTTTCACTCGGCTCCTCAGCCTGGCCGCCTTCGTCTGCTTGCTTTTCGCAACTTCCGCCCTCGCCCAATCCAATCGCAAGGTCATCATTGATCAGGACGCGGCCGGACCCGGCGGCACCGACATGCAAGCCATCCTCGCGCTCGTCAACTCTCCTCAGACCGACGTCCTCGGCATCACGGTTCTCACCGGCGATGGCTGGCGCGATGAAGAAGTCGCCCACACTCTCCGCCTCATGGAAATTATCGGCCGCACCGATATTCCTGTCGTTCCCGGCGCCGTCTTCCCGCTCGTCAGCTCCAAGGAGTACATCGCCAAATGGGAAACGCTCTACGGTAAAGTCGTCTATCAGGGCGCCTGGAATTTTGTCCGTCATGGCCGCCCCCTTCATGGCCCCTACGAAGTTCTTCCGCGCGATTTTGACGAGGGCATGCCCACCACCAAGCCTCTCAACGAGACTGCCGCTCATTTCATGGTTCGCATGGTCCATAAATATCCGCACGACGTCACTATCTACGCTGCCGGGCCTATGACCGATCTCGCTCAGGCGATTTCTCTCGATCCGCACTTTCCCGAACTCGTCAAGGAACTTATCGTCATGGGCGGCAGCATCAATCCGCAGACGGACGATCCCGAATTCAGCCTTAGCCCGCGCCGCGAGTTCAATTTCTGGATGGATCCCGAAGCCTCTCACACCGTCCTTCATGCCCATTGGCCGCGCTTTGTTCTCACCACCGTGGACATTTCCGTGAAGACTCGCATGGAAAAAAGTCTCATTGAGGAAATCGCTAAAAGTTCCGCACCCTCCGCCAGATACGTCGCCAAGTACGCCGAACCCAATATTTTGTGGGATGAACTGGCTGCCGCCGCCTGGCTCGATCCCTCCATCATTACTAAATCGGAGAAGCTGTACATGGACGTCGAAGTGGACCACGGCGCTTCCTACGGCGACACTCTCGCCTGGGCTCCCGGCAATCAGCCGGACATGGGCGAATCTCTCGTCGAGGTCCAGCAGGATTTGGACAAAGCGAAATTTTATAAGGAGTTTGTCGAACTCATGAGCCGCCAGACGCCACAAGCGCATTCGCCTGCCGCTGCCGGCAACTCAAATTGATCGATCCTCTTGGCACGAGAGCAGGGAACTGCAAGTAGAAAACAGAAACTGCCCGCGAGCCGGAAGTTTGGGCCAAAAGCGATACTTGGCGCTGAGAAGCTGTCCTGCCGCGAACGCCACCGGCCCGTCCTAAGCAACTCTTCTTTTTTGCTTGCTTGATTGAGCCCCGCGTTTTCCGCAGAATTGTAGGTTCACGATTTTAGTTTTTACTGCTCTGGCTCCCGCTGCACGCCGGGCTTAGAAACGGAAGCGATGTCCACTCACGGTAATTCGGTTAAGCGCTTCGTCGCTTATTTCTCGATGGAAATTGCTATCGAGAACGCCATGCCCACATATAGCGGCGGCCTCGGCGTTCTTGCCGGCGACACCATTCGCGCCGCCGCCGACCTTCGTTTGCCCATGGTGGCCGTCTCTCTTCTTTATCGCCGCGGCTATTTTTCTCAGCACCTTTCCGAGGACGGCTCGCAATCCGAAGAACCGGTTGCCTGGAAGGTCGAGGATTTTTTGAAAGAGCAAACCGCGCGTATCACCGTACCGCTCGAAAATCGCCGCGTCGAGTTGCGCGCCTGGCGCTACGACGTGAAAGGCGTCCGCGGTTTCGAAGTTCCCGTCTATTTTCTGGATGCCGATCTCGAATCCAATGCGGAATGGGACCGCAACCTCACCGGCGGTCTCTACGCCGGCGATTCTTATTACCGCCTTTGCCAGGAGGTTTTGCTTGGCCTTGGCGGAGTGCGCATGCTTCGCGCTTTGGGCTACGAGGATTTTTCGCGCTATCACATGAATGAAGGCCACGCCGCGCTTCTCTCGCTCGAATTGCTCGGCGCTGAAGCCACGCGCGCCGGCCGCACCGCCATCAACGCCGAGGACATCGAAAAAGTCCGCGCCAAGTGCATGTTCACAACGCACACGCCCGTGCCCGCCGGCCACGACCGCTTTCCCATCGAATTTCTCACTCGCGTTTTTCCGCAGCAAAGCAAATTTTTCGATTTGAAGGACGCCGCCGTCGCCGATCTCGTCAAGCGCTCGTTGCAAGCCGAACAGAATTTTCCGTCGCTTCAGGAAGCCGCCGCGCGTGGCGCGCATTTAAACATGACGTATCTCGCGCTGAGCCTGAGCACCTACGTCAACGGCGTCGCCAAACAGCATGGCGTCACATCGCGACAAATGTTTCCCGAAGTTCCCATCGAAGCGATCACCAACGGCGTGCACGCGGGTACCTGGACCTCAGCTTCTTTTCGCGCGCTGTTTGACCGCCAGATCGCGCAGTGGCGCGAGGACAATTACAGCCTTCGCAGCGCGCTCGGCCTTCCTCCCGAGGAAGTCTGGACGGCGCATCTCATCGCCAAGCATACGCTGCTCGAAACAGTGCGCGAAAAAACCGGGCTCAGCTTGGACGAAGAAGTGTTTACGATCGGCTTCGCGCGCCGCGCCACCGGATACAAGCGCGCCGATCTCATTCTTTCCGATCTCGATCGCCTGCGCCAAATCGCCAAAGCGGCCGGAAATTTTCAAATCATCTACGCTGGAAAAGCGCATCCGAATGACGGCGGCGGAAAGGACATCATCCGCCACATCTTTCAAGCGAAGAAAGCGCTGCGCAAAGCCGTTCCCGTCGTTTTTCTGGATGAATACAATCTCGAGCTCGGCGGGCAAATGACTTCCGGAGTGGATCTCTGGCTGAACACGCCGCAATTTCCGCTCGAGGCCAGCGGCACCAGCGGCATGAAAGCTGCTCTCAATGGCGTTCCGAGCTTGAGCATTCTGGACGGCTGGTGGGCGGAAGGTCATATCGAAGGAGTCACCGGATGGTCCATCGGCGAACCGCGCCGCTCGATGGATCCGGACCACGCTCCCACGGACAACGCGAAGGAAGCAGAATCGCTTTACTGGAAATTGGAAAACGTGATTCTTCCGATGTTCTACAAAGAGCCGCGCCAGTACGTGCAGATCATGATGCACGCGATCGCCATCAACGGCTCGTTCTTCAATACGCAGCGCATGGTGCAGCAGTACATCACCGACGCGTATTTGCGCTAGTCCTTTGGGCGGGAAACGCTGGAATTAATTCGCGGGAGACTGCGGAATTTTCTTTTCGCCGCGAAGTTCTTTCGCAGTGTCCAGAATATTTCGTTTCGCGAAATGATCGAAATAATTCCAGTCGCCGTATTTTTCCTTGAGCTTGGGCAGCACGGCGTTCGCGAGCGCATCGTCCTGCAATCCGTCTTTCACGGGCTGCGCCAAGGCGGCGCGCAAATCGGTGATGTAGCCCGCGAGCGCGGTCACGTCCGCCGCCGTTCCCACTTCGCCGTGCCCGGGAACGAACGTGCCGCCCGGCGATTCCTCCGCCAGCTTGTGATCGCTGGCGATCCATTTTTCGGTGGATGCATCAATCAAATTCGGCAGCGTGTGATTCCAGAAAAGGTCGCCGCAAAAAACGACATCGGCATCGGGAATCGAAACGACGGAATCTCCGCCGGTGTGGCCGAGAAAATAGCGCACCAGAATTTTCCGCGAGCCGAGATAGATTTCGACGGCGTCCGTGTAGCCCACGCTTGGCGCAACCAGCCCATCAATCCACGCTTTTTGTTCCGGCTTGATTCCCGCGCCAAAAAATTTCAGATTCTCGGTGTGAATCCAGGCGCGGACATTTTTCTGCGCGAGAATCACGGCGCCTTCCTTCGCGAAAACGCCGTTGCCAGTGACGTGATCGAGATGATAGTGCGTGTTGACGACAAATTTCACGGGAAGGTTCGTGAGCTTGCGGATTTCCGCGAGCAATTGTTCGGCGGCTTTGGCGTCCTGGAACGTGTCCACGACGAGCACGCCGTCGTCGCCGATGACAAAACCGGCGTTCGAACCGGCGCTGCTCCTCGGTTTGTCAATCGCCGCGTAGACATTGTGGCCGAGCGGCTTCAGCGTAAAGAGAAGAGAGTCGGAAGTCGGCGCGGCCTGGCTTTGAGCGCGGCCCGCGACGCAAAAAATTCCAAGAAGAAGAGAAGCGAGAATGGCTTTGCGCATGGTTGCGTATCGTACCGCAACTGGCCCCACGCGCAAGTGGATTGACGGTGGGAACAAGCCCGCCGTGATTTTAGCGCAAGCGATTTTTGTATACGGCCATGCCGACCGCGGCATCCATACCGAGTTTCGCAAGTGCATTGATTTGCGCGCGCGTGGAGATGCCGCCGGCGGCGATGAGGTGATGGCAAGTTGCGGCCCTCAGTTCGCGGAACCAATCGAGATTGGCGCCGGACATCGTGCCTTCGCGATCCACATCCGTGCAAAGAAACGCGGCGCAAAAAGGTTCAAGCTGCGGCATGACCTCGGCGGGGCGAAGCGCAAGCTTGCGGCGCCAGCCGTGCGTGACGATGCGGCCGCGAGCGGTGTCGAGTGCGATGACGATTTTTCTGCACGAGACTTTTTTGTTGAGCGCGCGCAGGAATCGCGTGTTGCACTGACCTTCGCGAAATGCAGCGCTGCCAATAATAATTTGGTGAGCGCCCCAGCCGGAGATTTCCGCGGCGCGAGCCACTGTGCGGATTCCGCCGCCAACGCGCGTCTTGAATTTGTAGCGACGGCGCGCGGCGCGACAAAGTTCGCGAGCGAGAGCGTTGTTTTCGCCGGTGCCGATGGCGGCGTCAAGATCAATGATATGCAGCCATTTGTGAGAGTTGAATTTTTCGAGAAGCCCGAAAACGTCGGCGACGGCGAGTTCGCGTTTGCGGCCGTGAACGAGCTGGACGGCCTGGCCACCCTGGAGATCGATGCAAGGAATCAGCATGGAGAAAAACCGGTTGAAAGTCGAAAGTTGAAAGTTGAAAGCAAAAAGCTCTCGCGGGCGAGTCTGTGGCTGAAGTTGAAAACACATTTTAACGCTGACGACTCAGAGGGCACGGAGAAGAAGAGTGCGTGAGCACTCAGCATGGGAGGCGGACCGCGATTTGCTGGGAGTGGAGGAATTGTTTTAGGGCGCGGATCGGTTGCGTGTTGTCGTGGAAGATGGAAGCGGCGAGCGCGGCGTCGGCGTGGCCATCGCGGAAAATCTCCGCAAAATGTTCAGGAAGCTTTGCGCCGCCGGAAGCAATCACGGGGACGCTGACGGCGCGCGAGACGGCAGCGGTGAGCGAAACGTCAAAACCAATTTGCGTGCCGTCGCGATCCACGGAAGTCAAAAGAATTTCTCCCGCGCCTCTGGCGACGCCTTGCTTCGCCCAGAAAAGCGCATCAAGGTCTGCGGACTCGCGACCGCCGCGAACCATCACGTCCCAATGGTCTCCCGCGCGCTTCGAGTCAATCGCGAGGACGACCGCTTGCGCGCCGAACTCGCGAGAGAGTTCGGAGATCAGATCGGGATTTTCGACAGCGGCAGTGTTGACGGTGACTTTATCCGCGCCAGCCTGGATTACGGCGCGCGCGTCATCCAGAGAACGGATGCCGCCGCCGGCGGTGAGCGGAATCGAGAGTTCGGCGGCGACGCGGTGAATCGTTTCCAAAAATGTGGGCCGATGATCGCGGGATGCGGCGATATCGAGCACGACGAGTTCGTCGGCGCCTTCGGAGTTGTAGCGCCTGGCAAGCTCGACGGGATCGCCGGCATCGCGGAGGCCAATGAAGTTCACGCCCTTCACGACGCGCGCGCCGTCGGTATCGAGGCAGGGAATGATGCGGTGCGCGAGAGTCATGGATTCGAATCACTCGCGACATCAAGAAAATTCTTCAAGAGTTGCGCTCCGGGTGCGCCGCTTTTTTCTGGATGGAATTGAACTGCAAAAATATTGCGCTGTTCGATGACGGCAGAAAAGTCCGCGCCGTGCCGGCAAGAAGCCACGCAGCCGCCGTTCGAATCCAGGACGGCAAAAGAATGCGCGAAGTAAAAGAAAGCTTCGCGCGAAATGTTTGCGAGGAGCCGGGAAGGGCGCGCGAGCGAAAGCTGATTCCAGCCCATGTGCGGCAGCTTGACGTCCGAAGGCAAGCGCGAGACCGAGCCGCGGAAGAAGTTCAGTCCTTGAAGCTCGGGGGCTTCTTCGCTGAATTCGTATAGAGCCTGGAGGCCGAGGCAGATGCCGAGGAAGGGAACGCCGCGATGGAGAGCGTCCACGAGCGGAGCGCGAAGCTGGCGCTCGTCCAGAGCGCGGATGAGTGTGGAGTAATGCCCGACGCCGGGAAGGATGAGCGCTTGCGAGCCTCGAAGCAGCTCAGCAGTGTTCGCGCGGACGGGCTCAGCGCCGAGACGGCGAAGCGCGCGCTCCACGCTGGTGACATTGCCCGCGCCGTAATCGAGCAGTGCAATTTTCATAGAAGACCTTTGGTGCTGGGAAGAACGCGGCGAAGACGCTGGTCGCGCGAGACAGCAAAACGGAGCGCGCGAGCGAAGGACTTGAAGAGCGCTTCGATCTGGTGGTGCGAGGATCGGCCATAGAGGCACCGCAGATGAACGTTGGCGCGAGCGGCTTGCGCGAATCCCTGAAAAAAATCCTCGGTAAGTTCGGCGGTGAAATCGCCGACTCGAACGGCGGAGAATTTCGCTTGAACGACGCAAAAAGGACGGCCGCTTAAATCCACGGCGGCGGCGGCGAGCGTTTCGTCCATCGGCATCAGAAAATACCCGGCGCGCAGAATGCCGCGCTTGGAACCGAGAGCCTGGCGAACGGCTTCGCCGAGAGCGATGCCGACATCTTCGACGGTGTGATGCTGGTCCACGTCGAGATCGCCCTTCGCGGAAATTTC
Source organism: Candidatus Acidiferrum sp. (assembly GCA_035279745.1). Lineage (GTDB taxonomy): Bacteria > Acidobacteriota > Terriglobia > Acidiferrales > UBA7541 > Acidiferrum. Next base: position 122,946 of record DATEHE010000009.1, read on the forward strand.
CAAATCGAAAGCGCCGTGGCGCGCGACGAGATCGAGCATGTGATCGAAGAAGCGGATGCCGGTGGAGATTTTCGATGCGCCGCGACCGTCGAGATTGAGCTTGAGACGAATGTCGGTCTCCTTGGTTTTGCGATGGATGGTGGCGGCGCGCTTCATGATTTTGGCCGAGCCTTTCGAAAGCGATGGATGAGTTTCAGCAAGCGTTCCATTTCTTTCTGTGCGCCGATGGATATGCGGAGGATGCCGGGGCCGATGTCTTTCGAACGGTCGCGGAGCAAGACGCCGTGCTTCTCCTGAAGCCAGGAGCAGAGCTCGGTGCCGGTTGCGCCAAAATTGGCGAGAAGAAAATTCCCCGCGCTTGGCCACGTTTTAATGCCGAGCTTGGGCAATTCTTTTTCGAACCAGGCGCGGGTGCGGAGAATATTTTTGATGTAACGCTTCATGGTCTTCGCGTCGTTCACGGCGGCTTCGGCGGCAGCGAGGGCGGCGATGTTTACAGGAAAAGGAGCGGTGGCGCGGCGAAGAATGGAGAGCGAATCCGCGTTGGCGATGACGGCGCCGAGGCGAAGCCCGGCCAGGCCCGCAGCTTTGGAGAAGGTGCGGACGACGAAGAGATGCGGATGCTCGTTGATGAGAGGGGTGACGCTGACGCCGGAAAATTCCGCGTAGGCTTCGTCCAGAACGACGGCGGTGTGCGTGGCGGCTTGCAGAATTTTTTCAATGGCGGATTTTTGGAGAAGCGTGCCGGTTGGATTGTTGGGGTTGCAGACGAAGACGACGCGCGGCTTAGCGGCGAGAGCTTCGAGGACAGCACCGAGTGGGAACTCCATGTTGGAGCCGTAGCGGCGGACTTCGAGAGCGGCTCCAGCGACCTCGCCCCAGTAGCGGTACATCGGAAACGTTGGCTCGATGATGAGAGCAGAGGCGCCGGCATCCACGAAGGCGTCGAAGAAGAGGCGGAGCGCGTCGTCACCGCCATTGGTGAGAAGCAGCTCTTGCTGCGCGACGGCGAAATGACGGGCGAGGCGGCGAGTGGCGCGCTCGTATTCGGGGTACATGGAAATGAGTTTGGGCGAGAGCTTGGCGAGCGCGCGCTGAACCTTCGGCGAGCAGCCGGCGGTGTTCTCGTTGAAGTCGAGACGAAGTTTATCGGCGCGGCCTTCGCCGGGAGGCTCGTAGGTGCGGCGATCGAGAATGGCTTGGCGAATGGGGAGGTTAGAGTTCATGAGCGCCCTTTTGTGGAGCGAGTTGCGAACGACGGAAAGATCGCGATGGCGTTGAAGGTGTTTTTTAACACAGAGGACACAGAGATCACAGAGATCACAGAGAAGGCGGAGAAGAAAAGATTCGACAATGATAGTCGGGGCGAAGGCTGGCACGCACTAAAGTTTGTGGAGAATGAGTTCACCGGCGGATCCTCACGGCATGGCGATGGGCAAGAAGACCTTCGGATTCTGCCAGAGATTCGGAGGCGGCGGCGAGGCGAAGAAAACCAGCGCGCGTGATACTTTGCGCCGTGAAACATTTGACGAAGTCGGCGGAGGAGAGACCGCCGCGAATTCGGGCCCAGCCGCCCGTGGGAAGGACGTGATTGCTGCCGGAAAGGTAATCGCCGAGAGGCTGAGCGGCCCACGGGCCGAGAAAGATCGTACCGGAAGCTGAGATTTTATCGAGAAGCGCGGCGGGTTGTGCGGGAAGGCTGAGATGCTCGGGCGCAAAGCGATTGACAAACTCACATGCCGCGAGAAGAGAAGGAGCAAGAAGAATTGCGCGTGAATTGCGGAGAGAAGAGTGCGCGGGATTTTCCGGCGGGAGAAGAGCGAGCTGGCGCACGATTTCGGATTGGACAGCGCGCGCGAGTTTTGAAGAAGTCGTGACGAGGAAACTTCCGGCGTCAGGCGCGTGTTCGGCCTGGGCAAGCAAATCGGCGGCGATGAATTTCGCGTTGCCGGACACGGCGAGGACGATGGCTTCCGTCGGGCCGGCGGGAAGATCAATGGCGCAATCGGAGCTGACGAGTTGTTTTGCGGCGGTGACGAAGCGATTGCCGGGGCCGCAGATTTTTTCGACCCGGGGAATCGTGCGCGTGCCGTAGGCGAGCGCGGAGATGGCTTGCGCGCCGCCCACGCGGGCAATTTTTTCGACGCCGAGGAAATCCGCGGCAGCAAGAAGTTCGTTGTTGGGCTTGGGGCAAACGACGGTGATTTGTTTGACGCCGGCGACTTGCGCGGGGATCACCGTCATGAGGAGCGTGGAGACGAGAGAGAAGCGCCCGCCGGGAATATAGCAGCCGACAGAATCGAGAGGAGAAACGCGCTGGCTGATTTGAACGCCGGGCTCGACTTCAAGAGACCAGGGGCGGGGAAGCTGCTGTTCGGCGACGCGGCGGATGTTGCGCGCGGCTTGCTCGATCGCACGAACAAAGCTTGCGCTGACTTTGCGTTCAGCGGCGCGAAGCTGCTTTTGCTCCATCCAGAACGGCAAGCGGCGAAGGTCCACGCCGTCAAATTGTTTTGCGTAGGCGAAGAGAGCCGCGTCACCGCGTTTGCGGACATTTTCCACAATGCGGGAGGCGATGCGCTCGGCGGCGCGGTCGCGATTGCGGCGAGCGCGAAGGAGTGTTTTCTCGAGTGACGTAGTGAGTTTCAGAATTCGCATCAGAGCACAATCTTGTTCAGCGGATATTCGACGATGCCCTGCGCTTTGGCGGCTTTCAGTTTCGGAAGAAGCTGGCGGACGACCGCTTCCTCGATGATGGTGTTGACGGCGACCCAATCGGGATCGCTGAGCGCGGAGATGGTGGGATTTTTCAGCGCGGGAAGCACGCCGAGAACGTTCGGCAAGTTGTCGCGATGAACGTTGAGAAGCAGGCCGACTTTACTGGCGGCGGCGATGGCCCCCTGCAACATAAGGATGAGGTTTTCCGCTTTTTCGCGTTTCCAAGGATCGGCGGCAGCGGCGCGATTCATGATGAAAACGGTGGCGGACTCGAGGACCGTGTCCACGATGCGCAAGCGGTTCGCACGGAGAGAAGAGCCTGTCTCGGTGACTTCGACAATCGCATCGGCAAGGCGCGGGACTTTGACTTCGGTCGCGCCCCAGGAGAACTCGACGCGCGCCGTGACACCGTGCCGCTGGAGATAGCTCTCCGTGATGCGCACTACTTCGGTGGCGATGGTTTTGCCTTGCAAGTCGCGGACCTCGCACATCGCGGAGTCTTCTGGCACGGCGAGCACCCAGCGAACACGAGCGAGGCGCTGCTTGGCGTACACGAGTTCGGAGAGTTCCTCGACGGCGGCGCCGGTTTCGACGACCCAATCGTGGCCGGTGATGCCGGCGTCAAGCGCGCCGGTTTCGACGTAACGGGCCATTTCCTGAGCGCGGACGAGAAGACATTCGATTTCGGGATCGTCAATCGTGGGCACATAGCTGCGCGAGCTGAGGGTGACTTTCCAGCCGGCGCGAGCGAAGAGTTCGAGCGTTGCTTCCTGAAGGCTGCCTTTGGGAATGCCGAGTTTGAGGCGCGCGGTCATTTTTTCTCCTGGGACTGTGAGTAGACAGTGGATGGTTCGAACGTTTTTTTGGCGATGATCGCGGCTGAGACGGCGCCATCGAAGCCGGCCTCGAGGCGGCGAAAGAAGCAGGAGCGGTAGCCTTCGTGGCAGACGCCAGGGCCAAGCGGCTCGACGCGGAGGAGCAAGGCATCGGCGTCGCAATCGAGAAGAATTTCGCGGACTTGTAGAACATGGCCGCTGGACTCGCCTTTTTTCCAAAGTCTGTTGCGCGAGCGGCTGAAGAAAGTGGCCTCGCCGGAGCGCAGAGTCGCGGCGAACGAGGCGTCGTTCATAAAGCCGAGCATGAGGACTTCGCCGGAGCGACGGTCCTGAATGATCGCCGGAACGAGTCCGCCGGATTTGGCGAAGTCGATCACGAGGGGCGCGATTTGTACGTTTTCCATGCTGAAATTCTCCTAGGGCGCAAGCCAGAAATTTTCGAAGCCGGCTGAATCCACTCCAAAAACACGCACAAAAACAAAAAACCCGCTGGGGCTAGATGCGCCAGCGGGCCGATGAGTGCTTTGTAATGCTAAGGTCTAGGCACGAAGCATCGGGCGCGGCGCGAGGCCGTGATGGTGGTGATGACGATGCGCCCGAGAGTGCATAAGTCAAAGGTAGAGAAAATTGCGAGGCATGTCAACGGCGGAATTTTCCGGCAAGAAGGGGATTCGCTGCATTCGAGAAAGCTAGCTGCTGCTGTAGTTGCTGGCGTTAGACGAATTGAGATTGACGCTCATTTTCAAATGGACGGCGACGCCGGTCTTGCCATTATCCAGCTTTTCGACGCGCACGACTTGAGCAACGTACTCACAATTCAGAGGATCGTGCGGCGAGGAGTATGGAAAGGTGACAAAGACGCGCATGCCTGGATAATAAGAGTGCAGACGGGTTGTGAAGTAGATGCCGTTGCGCGAGGCATTCACGCTGATGGGAATGTCCTCGAAATGGTCGTCGCGGGGCTCGGAGGGGCGGACGCGCACGGGCTTGGCAATTTTGGCGCGGCGGCTGGCGCGGTTGTCGGCGACGCGTTTTTCGGTGTTTTCTGGCATGGTGGTTGTGTGGCTAAGGGGTAAGTCCAGTCTAGCGGGAGTTGGGGATGTTGGCCGTGAATCGTTCCCTAGCTGAGGCGAATCTATTACCGGTAGGGAGCAAGAGATAGGCCAAACAAAGGCAAGGATAGGGGAGAGCGATGGAAGAGAAGATCCGGAAGGAAGAATCGGCTTGGCAGAAACAACTCACGCAGAATCAGTACTTTGTGACCCGACAGAAGGGTACGGAGCCGCCATTTACAGGGGAATACGAGGGGACGGAAACTCCCGGAGTTTACAAGTGCGTTTGCTGCGGGCAGGAGTTGTTTCGTTCTGATACCAAGTACCACTCCGGTTCCGGGTGGCCGAGCTTTTACGCCCCCGCGAGCGAAGAGGCCGTGGAGACAGAAACGGATGCGAGCCACGGGATGAAGCGGGTTGAGGTGAAGTGCAGCAAATGCGATGCGCACCTCGGGCACGTTTTCGACGATGGACCGAAGCCGACGGGATTGCGCTACTGCATCAATTCAGCGGCGTTGCAGCTGGATGAAGACTAAAAGGCGCTCCGGCGTGTGCCGAAGCGCCTTTTAGGTCTGTTTGCTTACGGGTGTTGGCTTGGAAAATCAAGCGGCCGGACAAGTGCAGGCCACGAGCTCCGCAACCGGATCGCTATCCCGTTCCCACACGCCCAGAAGCAAAACTTTCGCTCCCGAGGGGAACCGGAAGATGTAATAGATGCTTGAACGCCCTTCGACTTCAAAGAAGCCTGGCCTACGCGGATCTGGCCGCGAAGGCGCACCGGAATGAAGCAGCATGCGCAATTCGGCAATTTGCTCCTGCGAATGATTTCGCAGGTCTTCCACTAAGGGCGGGTGTTTCGTCATGGTGATCATGTTTTTCATTCTCCGCCACATTCAGTCTATCGTTCGCCTCACAAGTTAAGACGAAAAAAGCGCGAAAAAGTTTCATGACGCACAACATCTTTTTGGTGGAGTTGCTTCGAAAAGCGGCGGGAACGTGCAAGAATGCGCAAAAAGCCTTGTAAATTGCGGTGAATTGGAGAGCGGCGGATGGTCCAAATTGGCTCAAGCATTTTTGGCTTGCACAATGTTTCGAAATTTCGCGGGGAAGACACATGGGCGTAACGCGAATCGCGAGCGGAGGAGTTGCCGGGCACTGGCGAAACGCCTACATCACGGATCGAAAGGCAAAACGCGCGTTATCGCCGGAGGTTGGTATAAACAACACGTAAGCAACGAGTGTAGTACTTGCGCTTAGGCCCCATTCCCTGACATAGTGTGTCTAGTGAACGATAGACAAATCTAGGGATGGCCTCTCGTGACGAAAACTGCAAATAAAAAATCCTCGGCGAAAGAGAAGACCAGCTTCGATCAGGACAAGAGGCGAAAACACCATCACTTCCTGGTGACGGTGTTCTACGCGGACGGAGAGAAATTTGGCCGTGTTTACACGGACAAGGAAAAAGCCGATCGCTTCGCGGACCGGCAGAGGCGCTCTCCGGTGGTGAAGTCCGCGCGCGTTTCATTGGTGTCTTGAAGCTTCCGGCCGGAGAAAGCCAACGAAAAAGCTAAGAACGCGTGCTTGTCGCTGGCGGTGCGGGCGTGATATAAAAAGGATGGCTGCCGAGCGGCCTTAGTATAGTGGTAGTACGGAACCTTGCCAAGGTTCAGGTGTCGGTTCGATTCCGATAGGCCGCTCCATTTACTTCCCTTCGTTTGCTCCCATCAAAATCGTGAAAACCGAGAGCTGAATAGGGATTCGCTCTACGTTTTGGCGTCATTCTTTTCGTATATCACCTGATATGTGAGTTGGAGAGGCGTTGCGCCAGTAATAATAGAAGGGAATTCCGGCAACGATGGCGAGGAACCCGACCGTTGAGCGCAGCGGGCGGGCGATATAAAAAGGGTGTTTGCCGAGCGGCCTGAGCATAGTGGTAGTACGGAACCTTGCTAAGGTTCAGGTGCCGTTCCGTCTGCGACCTGTTGACATTCTACAGGGGAAAGCCTAATCTCTCAGTAGAATCTCTACAGGAGAGCGTCTTGAGTCCGGAACAAACCAATCTTTTGCAAGGCACGCTCGATATGGTGATCCTGAAAGCCCTGCGTTTGGGCGAAATGCATGGCCTGGGAATCTCTCGCCGGATTGAACAGATATCGCAAGGCACGTTTGTGGTGAAGTCCGGATCGTTATTTCCCGCGCTGCGCCGGATGCAGGAAGAAGGCTGGATCAGTTCGGCTTGGGGAGAGTCCGAAACCAGCCGCAAGGCGAAGTACTACCGGCTAACGAAGGCGGGAATGAAACAGTTGGAGGAGGAAACCGCGAAGTGGGAGCGGATTGTGCTTGGGATCTCGCGAACTCTGGAGGCGTCGTGACAAAGAAGCGAAAGTTACGATGGCTGTCTCGCGCGATCAGTTTCTTTCGGAATGTTACCGGCAGACAGAAAGACGACCTGGACATTGCGGCGGAATTAAGCGCCCACCTTGATTTGTTGATCGAGGAGAAGCTGCGATCCGGCATGAAGCCAGATGAAGCGGAACGAGCAGCGCGAATTGAGTTGGGGGGCGTCGAGCAGGTGAAGGAACAGGTGCGAGACGCACGGACCGGAGCATGGCTCGACGCACTGGCACAGGACTGTCGCTTTGCACTCCGCATGGCGCGGAAGAATCCGGGCTTTACCGCCGTCGTCGTTCTTACAATGGCGCTGGGCATCGCTGCCAATACCACTGTGCTCAGTTGGATCAGCGCTACCTTGCTGAACCCGATTCCCGGAGCCGCTCACACGAGCGACCTGGTCACTGTCGACCGTGGCGATCGCAACGGTTATGCCACCCCGCCATTTTCTTATCCTGACCTTCGCGACCTCAGCGAGCAAACTCAAAGTTTTTCTGGAATTCTCGGCTATCACAACGATTACATGTCTCTCACCGGGGTCGCGAAGCCGGAGCGCATTTTCGGGGCTTTGACCACGGCCAGTTACTTTGACGTTCTCGGCGTCCGCCCGATTCTCGGCCGCACTTTTCTTCCGGAAGAGGGAACGCCGCACGCTGGGGCAGCAGTGATCGTTATTGGTTACGCCGTCTGGCAAAACCATTTCGCGGGAGATCCGCAAATCGTCGGCAAAACGATTCAGATCAATCGCCATCCCTACACCGTTATCGGGGTAGCGCCGCGGGATTTCACCGGCTGCGCAACCGGCCTCCGCACCGAGCTGTGGATTCCTCTCCCGATGGATCATGACGTTTGGGGTTCGAACCGTCTCGAGTATCGCGGCTCAGTCTGGCTGAACGCGCTCGGAAAGCTTCGCCCGGGCGTCACGAAGAATCAGGCAGAGGCCGAGCTCAACCTGCTGATGCAGGGAATCGTCGAGCGTTTCCCGGAGGATCACCGGGATCGTGGGAACGAGATTTCTCTCGACCCCCTGTGGCGCTCTCGCTTCGGCCTCAACGGCTATCTCTACAAGATTCTTCCGATGCTGCTGGGACTCGCAGCGGTGCTACTCCTGCTGGCATGCGCCAACGTTGCAAGTCTTTTGTTGGTGCGTTCGGTCGGACGCCGCCGTGAGATTGCGATCCGGATGGGACTGGGCGCTTCACGCAAACAGATTATGCGGCAGTTTCTGATCGAGAGTCTGATGTTTGGTCTGCTCGGCGGTGTTGTCGCCATAGCGATTGCAGTGTGGACTTCTCGCAGCCTCGTCGCTTTCTTTCCGCCCAGCTCTCTTCCGCTGACAAACAACTCACACATTGATCAACGCGTGCTTTTCGTAACGATTGCGGTTTCCATCCTCGCCGCGATCGTCTTTGGTATTCTTCCGGCCCTGCGGTCTTCGAGCCTGCCAGTGCAATCTGTTCTCAAGGAGGAAGCGACCAGCGTCTCGCTTACTCTGCACAAGTCTCGTCTCTTGAGTGGCCTGGTGGTGTCGCAGATTTCACTCTCGCTCGTTCTCTTGGTCTGCGCGGGACTCTTTATCCGCAGCCTTCAGAAAGCACAGCAATCGGATCCGGGATTCGAAGCAAATCATCTGCTGCTTGCCTCTTATGAGCTCTCGCCAGCTGGCTACACGCACGCGACGGGTGTGGCGTTCAACCGGCAGGTGCTCGCCCGGCTCTCGGCGCTTCCCGGGGTCGAATCCGTGACCTTGGCTGATTTTTCACCACTGAGCTTCAGCATCCACACCGACTACCTGCAGCTCGAAGGCTACGTGCCGCGACCGCACGAATCGATGGAGATCAGCCGGGCGGTGGTCGGGCCGAATTACTTTCGCACTCTCCGCACCTCCGTGCTTTCGGGCCGTGAATTTACCGAAGCGGATACGGAGGATTCGCAACTCGTTGCCGTCGTCAACCAGGCCTTTGTCGACCGCTATTGGCCCGGTGAAAACGCTATCGGCAAGCAGGTAACGGACGAGGGTAGTCGCTTCACCATCGTTGGGGTGGCACGCAACGCCAAATACCGCTTGCTCACCTACCCGACCGAGCTGGTCATCTATTTGCCGATTTACCAGGCCTACCGCCTCACGCAGGACACCACCATTCACCTCCTCACGACTGGCGATCCGCGCGCCATGGCTTCTTCTGTGGAAGAGACCATCCATCAGCTCAATCGGGAGTTGCCGC
>DATEHE010000010.1:0-324676 GCA_035279745.1 Candidatus Acidiferrum sp.
CTCTCGAAAATTCCGCACTTCCCCAATCCTCGCCCCTAACCCCTGTATTATCCGCACTTACAAAATCTCCTCCCGTAACTCTTTTAGAATCCGCACTTACGCACCCCCCTCGGATCTGCGGATTCTAAAGGACTTACCATCCTCCAATTTCTCCCGTAACCCCTTTATTTTCTGCACTTACAAGCCCCCTCGTATCTGCGGAAAACAAACGACTTATAACCCCTTTATTATCCGCACTTACAAAATTCCCGCCCGCAACTCCTTTACAATCCGCACTTACAAAAACCCCAGGGGGCCATCTTTACCTCATTACGTCATTACCTCTTTACGTCGCCTATTTGGTCTATCTCCTGTATTTTCATTCTCTTGCGCACTCTTTTGCACTTCCCAAAATACTTTCCCCCGCCTTTTCAATCGTTTCCGCACTCTTTCCTCAAAACACCCGGGGTGGGTGTCCCCCGTCCGCTCACGCTCATACCTCATTACTTCCTTACTTCATTGCTTCGTCCCCGCCGCCCATCTGCGCGCCGAGCCCTCTCCTCACGCCGGTTCGCCCATTCGGATTTGCTCGCCCGCGCTCTTTCCGGGTTCAGATTCAGTTGTACGGCTTTCTTGTTCAGGTTTCAGCTAAAGGAGGGAAACTTCACTTGCACAAATCAACGATCAGAGCCGCCTAAATTCGTCCGCGGCTTGATTCGACGAGTTTTTGAGGATTCGCTTTCCTGGCGTTCGTATTCGGCCAGTTCTTCGTCGGTGTAGGAATAGCTGTCCCGCGATGCGAACATGGAATTCGACTTTGCGCTCTGCTTCTTCTTCTTGCGCAAGGCTCCGAACTCGTGCCGCACCTGCCGGATGGGCCCTTCGATGACTTTCACTTCCACCAGCAAGTCGCTGACTTTCTCCAGAAAGTCGTGCAAGTGGAACGGCCTCAAGACATAAGGAACACGCGCCTGCTCGAGCTGTACGACGACGTGGTTGCCGGTCATCTCCGGCACAAGAAACATGACGCGGATCCGGCCCCCTTCCTCGAACGGGACGCTGGCTAGCTCCTTTAAGGTGATGAAAGAAGGGCTGTTCAATCCAAGAAGGGCGATATTGGCAATGACCAGGGACCAATCGCCGGATTTAAGCTCCGCGAGAAGCAGTTTGGGCTCTTCAACCAGGCGGACTCGCCAACCCTCGGAATCCAGGATTTGGCGCAGGGTTCCCTGATGCTGGCCGTCCGCGTCCAGAATGAGAATTCCGACCTGCTTTGGTTGAACGAGCGGAGGGGTTCCCATCCTCGAAGTATAGCGCCGTGGGAGGAGGGCTGGGGGCAGGCCTGGAGATTGAGTCCAATCGGCCAATAGCGGACCAGTTTAGTCTTATAAGCTGATTTGTCAGTCATTCCGGCAGATCAGCCCGGCCCGAAAGCTGTGACGAGCGGAGGCGATTATTGGCCGATGACGTAGTCTCGGCCATCGTGAATCTTAATCTGGCTGGCACCGTCCCAGAAGAGCCGGTAAATGGCAGGAGCGGAGGAAGAGGTTGCGCTGCCCGTAAAGAAGATTTGCAGACCGTCGCGGGACCATTCGGCGAGGGAAGAAGTGAGATTCGGCGGACTGAGAAACATCCGGCGACGCGAGCGAATTTCATAGAGGAAAAACGCCGTGCCGGGGTGCGAAGCGTCAGTTTTCGGTACATCTTTGCGATTAGGATCGGGCACAGGAGGTGGAGGCAGCGGAGCCGTCAGTTCCGCGGACACCAGGAGAAGGTCCGGGTTTGATGGATGGACTCGGACGGTGTTGGCGCTGGACAAGCCGAACTGGTCCTTGCCATAAAGAAGCGAACTGGAAAGAGTTTGGCGAACCGTTCCATCGTCGCCAATCCAGGAAAGCGATTGGAGATCGTCGGTCAGCAGTGTGTGCGGGTCGGTCCAGCCATCCAGCGTCGTGATATCCGATGTGGCCAAAGAGACGGCCTTATCCGGAGCGTCCGCGGGCATGATCCACACCTGCCATTTGTTGTTTGCATTTTCAAGGAACGCAATCCGGGAATCATCCGGCGACCAGAAAGGCTGGCGCAGGTTTGCTTTCGCCAGTTCCGTAATTTTTCTCGTCTCGAAATCAAATTCATCCAATGTCCGTAGCGGCGAAGCTTCCTCGTCCCTGACAAAGAGCAGCTTTTTACCGTCGTGGGAAAGGCAGAGATCATGTCCGGCCGCGCCTGCAACCGCTCTCGTGTAAGACCCACGCTTAACAACCATTCGGCCCGTATCGGTGACGTAGGCAACCGCGGATGGCGGCGTAAAGCGGGTCACAGTAGTGGGAACGGGCTTGTCTTTGTTGTCGGCGCTGTCCTCCGTCGAGTCGTCGCTATCGTCATTCAACTGGTTGTTGATCCGCGGAAAGAGATCCGTGGCGATGCGGGCGCAGCCATCCGCGCTACCGATTTGGGCGTGATCCACGCTCGCCGTAAAGCCGTATTTCGTCGCGGTGCTGTTGTCGGTGCAGGGCACCCTGGACAAGTGGATAGTGACCGCGGCGCCGGTTTGCATGTCCTTCGCGTTGTAGGTCCAGGCATCGGTGTGGGCTTCCGGAATCACAGGCCCCGGATCGAGCGGAATCGGCGGATAGCCATTCCGGTCATAGCGCTCCGGCCCTTTCTGGCCGATGCGAAGGCTCCAGGAGAGGTCCTTGCCAACGACTAGGAGAAGGATGGGAAAGTGCGTGGAAACAGGAGCCGCAGGCTCGGCGGAGGGATTCTTGGCCTGGGGGAGCTGGGAGGGTGCCGCGCTGGCTGGCTTTGATGGCGCCTGCCCGACACGATTTGCTGGCTCTCCAGAGCAAATGCACTGGGGAATGGCGAGAAACAGCACCGAAGCGGCAAGAAGAAATCGTGCTCGGGGGGACTCTGGCACGCACATCCTCCTAGGGAAGCAGGATACCCTGCGGGCGGACAGGGAACAACCCATAGAAAGTAAGGGTGTGAAGGGTTCCCAACGGGTTGCGGGGCAAAGAAGTCGCAGCAAATAAAAAGCGAAAAGTACTTGACAGTGGCGAACAAAAAGCGAAATATGATTTCGTGCTTCGAGGTGGGCTATGTCTCCAGTTCTTTCCTCAACGGCTCGGACTTTTGGTTTCCGCCGCCGCTACGCTCGACAATCCACGGCAACACTCTTTCCTATAAGCCCAAACGCGACAAGCCCAAAACCAAAGGCGGAGCTTCTGCAAGGAGGCGCGAACGAAGTTTCGTGGCCTCGAGCGGAAGCCCGCTCAGACGGCAGCTTCCCGGGTTACACCACGGCGGATTGCCCCCCGCCGACCTCAAACGAGGCGGCTTTGCCTGACTTGCATAGCCAGGCGAATCACCGGACCCAGGAAGAAGCCGGACCGCTGGTGGGCATCGCCCGCCTCGCAGCACGCTCGCCCGTTGCCGAAACGGAGAGGAAATCGGCGGAGCGTCCCGCGTATTTTTTTCTGCCGGTAAAATCCATCCTGAACCGCTGCGATTCGAAGCGAGTGCCGTTCGAATGGACGATCAATCCGTACCGGGGATGCGAGTTCGGCTGCAAGTATTGCTACGCGCGCTACACGCACGAGTACATGGAATTGGACGGCGGCGATTTTGAAAAAAAGATTTACGTGAAGAAGGATGCCGGGCCGCTGCTTGCCTATGACGTCAGCCGCAAGTATTCGCACGCTTCGGAAAGCTCCGGCGGCGAGAGGCCGGAACACATCGCGATTGGAACGGCGACGGATCCCTACCAGCCAGCGGAGCGTGAATATGGCGTCACGCGGGCCTGCCTCGAGGAACTTTCGCGAAGGGAAGGATTAAGCATCTCCGTGATCACCAAATCCAACCAGATTGTGCGGGATATTGATTTGTTTCAGAAAATCGCGCAGCGATCCGAGCTGGCGATCAACATCACAATCACGACGCTGCGGACGAGGCTGGCGCGGATGCTGGAGCCGCGAGCGCCACGCCCGGATTTGCGCCTGGCGGCGGTGCGCCAGTTGCATGAGGCTGGCCTGCGCGTGGGGGTTTCGGCCTCGCCCATCGTGCCGGGACTTACGGACCGCGAAGGGGAATTGGAGGCCGTGGCCGAAGCGGCCAAGGCTGCGGGGGCGGAATGGTTTTGGTCGGGAGTGTTGTTTCTCATGCCTTCGTCCGCCAAACAGTTTCTGCCATTCATCCGCGAGAAGTTTCCGAAGCTGGCGGGGCAATACGAGGATTGGTATTCGAGAAACGGCTACGCGCCCGAGGAATACCGCAAGAAAATGTCCGAGCGGGTCGCGCACATTAAGCAGAAATACGGGTTCAACGCGAGGCCACATTACGAGAGGCAAAACGATCGGCCACGCGCACAGTTGAAACTGGGCTGGGATGCCGAGGCGATCAGCACACAGCTGAACGGGATGCGTTCCTGCTCGGCAGGCTAGGCAGCGGGCAGAGAACTGGTCCGCACAGAAAACAAAAAAAGCTCAGAACCGTCCGAGGCGGACGCGAACAATCTGCGGTTCTTCGTGGAAGCTGAGGCCGCGGTCCGTTTCGTCGCCATTCCAAAGGCGCAACATTTTCCAGACGCCATTTTCATAGACCCCTTGTTCGGCGGAGAGAATTTGCATGCGCAAGCCGGGGAGACCGCCGGGAACATGAAACTTGATGCTTGCGTCCACGCCCGTTACCAGGAATTCATCGGGACCAAGCTGAGCGACGAGGGCCGCGCCGTGCGCGTCGGAGGTTCCCGGGGGGCGCCGACCGTCATACTGCGGATAGCCGAAAGAGACTGTGGCCTGCCAATCGCCAAAATCTAATTCCTGCTGCGGATCGCCAGGCTCTTCCACGGAGGTTTTCAATTTGCCTTCGAAATTCAGCTTGGCAATCTCTCTGTCCATCGGCGCAAGGAGCGCGAAGTTTCTAGCGTGAGCTTTACCGGGTTGATCGCCGAGAATGTTCCAACCGGACTTATCAATGCCGAACGGCGCAAATCCCACGCAGCCATCGCCCAGGGCGGTGAAGAGATATTTACCAAAGCTGTCCGTCCTTCCGATTTCTGGGATCAGGAGAGGATTGTCCGGGCGGTTGTATGCGGCAATGACGTCGTGGACAAATTTTGAGTCGCTCGAGTAGATATCCGGAGCGATGGCGTCCAGCGAGGGGGCAAGCTTGCGCCACAACCCGACATATTGTTGAACCGCGCCGCCACTGGGATACTGAATGCCCGGAAGCAGTGCGGCGCGTTCAGGAAGTTCGGCCGGCGGATAGCTGAGCCACACGTTCATATAGAGCGGGATGTCGAATGCCGATTTTCCAGCGGAAGCGACTTCGTTGAGATAGTGAGCCTGGTAATAAAGCTCGAAAATTTCATCAGCGTCCGCGCCGAATACCTGGCTCCATGTGCCGGGATTCTTGTGCACGATTGCAAGAAGGTCGGCGGGCACCTTGCCGGCAAATTCGGCGTTCGCTTTGGGCGAGTAATCGCGAACGCTGCCGATGATGCCGGATTCGTTTTCGACCTGGACGAGGAGCACGGTGTGATCAACACCATCGAGCACCTTGAGATGGGTCATCAAGGAGGAAAAGGCGGCTTTGTCCGCTTCAAGATTCGAGCGTGAATTAGCGCTCAGGACGTCAATCGGCTCGCCTTTCACATTGATGACGCGGGGATATTTCTCAGGGTTGGTCTTGATCCACACCGGGGTGTAATGCATGTTGCCGTTCTTCCAGGTTCCAAACCAAAGGAGGACGACGTGCAAATTGTGTTCGCGCGCGCCTTTCACGATAGCGTCCACGTTCGTGAAATCAAACTGGCCGGGCTGCGGCTCCAACTGCTCCCAGTAGACAGGCGCTTCGACGGTGTTCGCGTGGAGGGAGGCCAGCGAGTCCCAGACTTGAGGCAATTCCGAAGGCCACGCACTGGAATTATGGATTTGGCCACCGAGAATGAGGTACGGGCTGCCGTCAACGAGAAGCGCCCAGCGCCCATCTTTCTGAACGAGCTTGGGAGCATCCGCGCCGAGAAGAAATGCGGGGAGACCGAAAGCGAGCAACCAAGCAAAAAAGAATCGATGGAAGCGATGCACGAGTTTCACCTCGCGGAACATCATAATATAGGCGCGCAGAGTGCAGCGCGCATGGATTGAAAGAAAAAAGTTTGAATTAAGGGCGCGGCGCGTGCTCGCCAGGATTTGCGGCGGCACGCAAGAGCCAAGGGTTCCTGGCGCGGGCGCTCAACAGAATGATTCGAGCAGCTTCAGGGGACGATGATGCGGGATTCCTCGCGCTTGAGCTCCGGCGCCGCGGGAAATTGACCGCGGAGAAATTCGAGATAACGGCGCGAACGAGGGCGGCCGTTGGTACGAAGAAGTCCCATGCGATAGAGAAACACGAGCAGCGCAAACCATTCGGAATGTTTTAGAGGAACGCCAATGGCTAAGTCGGGAGAACCTGATGACTCCGCTGCCGACCGATTTGCCTCATCGACAAATTGGGAAAGCACGGAGTACAACTCGCGGGGGAGGGGCGCGGACGGCGGCTTTTCGTAAATGATTCCAGAGCTGAGCGTTTTGTAAGTTTCGGCAAGGGACTGAATCGCGGAGAGGACTTCGGCGTCCGTGGCGGACGGGTGAGCCGCGGAGAATTTCGCGATTTCAAATGCGATTGCCGAAAGCCGGTCCTGATGCACGTGAATCGCATCGCGCGAGATCTTGACGTCGAGGAGAGGCGTATCTTGCGGGAGAGACCGTTCGTGCTGATCTTCGTAGCGGTGGGCGGCGATGAGAAACGCACACTCGGGCGGGCAGTCGATGGTAATTTCGCGTTCCTTGCCGCAGCAAACGGCGCAGATCTTTTCTCCTTTAGCGGGACAGAACCTTTCGGCTTTTCGCTTTTCGCAAATCGAACAGGACACAGGGGCTCCCCGGCAAGTGACGAATCGCCGAGCAGAATACCGCCACGCTGTTCAAAAGACAAAATGGGGGGCCGTGGTCGGGTCGCTTTGGACAAGAACGAAGGGGCGCAAGTGATCGCAACGGGGTATATGGCACGTGGGTGCTTCCATTCCGTTAAAGCGGTTGTCAAGATGCAATTCAGCATGGGTAAAGTTGGAACCCACGACTAAGCCATGATGACTTTGTTGCGGAAGCGGCGCGCGGCCACGACGAGCAGGAGAGCCCCCATCGCGAAAAGCACCGCGGCGTTCGTCCAGAGTTGAAGCCAGCCGGCTCCCCGAAGAATTACGCCGCGCGTGATATTGATGAAATAAGTTGCGGGCACGAGATAGCTTAGCGCCTGAAAGATGTAAGGCATCGTCTCTCGAGGAAAGATGTAACCGGAAAAAAAGACGCTCGGCAAGATGGTGAGAAAAGCGAGTTGCATGGCCTCGCCCTGCGAATTGGCTTTGCTCGAAATCAAGATGCCGAGAGACAGAGAGACGAAAAGGTATGGAAGAGAAATGAAGGCGAGGAGGATGACGCTGCCGTGGATGGGAATGAGGAACACGAAGCGCATCGCGGTCACGATCAGGCAAAGCTCGAAGAATCCAATCGCAAAATAGGGAAGCAGTTTGCCGAGCAACAAGCCAAAGGGGCGAACGGGCGTCACGAAGAGCTGTTCGAGTGTGCCGCGCTCTTTTTCCCGGACGATAGCGAAGGCCGTGAGAAACGTGGTGACGTTCAACAACAAAATCGCAGTAAGCCCGGGCAGGAAAAAATTTGGGGAGCGCGAGTCGGGATTGAAGAGCAATTCCGGGCGCATGTCCACGGCGAAAGAGGCGCCGGCCGGGAGGATGCGCCGGAGGGATTCGTCCAATCCGATGGATGTTGCGACGTTAATTGCGATTCCGGCGACAGAAGAATCCGATCCATCAATCAGGATCAGAACTTGGGCGCTTTGCCCGTGCAGCAAGCGGTCGGAATAATCCACCGGAACTTTGATGCCGACTCTTGCTTCGCCGCTGACGATCGCGTCGTTCATGGCCTTATCGGTTTGAACGTATCGGACGACGTGAAACGTGTCCGAATTCTTGAAGCGGTCGAGCAATTCGCGGCTTTGCTGACGATTGTCCGCGTTATAGACCACTGTGTTGATCTGGCGGATGTTTGTATCGATTCCGAAACCGAGCAGCACCATTTGCAGGATGGGAATGATCAGCGAGAAGAAAAGCGTGGCGAAATCGCGCTTGACGTGCAGGACTTCCTTATAAAAAACCGCGCCGAATCCGCGAAAGGCGTTAGCCACGTGCGGGTTCCAGCGAGTTTTCCTGTTGCGAGGAAAGCTCGACGAATACATCTTCCAGGCTGGGCGTAAGGGGGCGGATCTCGGAAACCGTTACTTCCTGCTTTTTGAAGCGCGCGTTCAGATCCTCAAGCTCGAGCGTTTCCTCGATGAGGGCGTGGATCGAGTCGCCGTAAATCGTGGCGCTGCGCACTTCGGGGAATTTCCTGGCAATCCGCAGAGCGCGAGTTGCGTCGGGCGTGACGATGCCTACGCGTTTCGAACCTCGCGGCTGAACTTGAGGCATTTCCTTCAGCGCTTTTGGCGTGCCGTCCGCGATGATTTTTCCGAAATAGATGTAGGCGACGTGGCCGCAACGTTCGGCTTCGTCCATGTAATGCGTGGTGACAAAGAAGGTGATTCCGCGGCCAGAAAGATCGAAGAGGAGATCCCAAAGTTCGCGCCGGGCGACGGGATCAATGCCTGCGGTCGGCTCATCGAGAAACAGAAGTCTTGGCTCATGCAGCATCGCGCAGCCGAGCGCAAGACGCTGCTTCCATCCGCCGGAGAGTTGCGAGGAAAGGCGGTTCAGGTACGGCTGAAGGCCATTCATTTCGACAGTTTCGTTGATACGCCGCTTGAGGCGGGCGGCGTCGAGGCCGTAAATGCGGCCGTAGAACTGAAGATTTTCCGCGACCGTGAGATCGTAGTAGAGGCTGTAATTCTGCGACATGTAGCCGATGCGCTCGCGGATCGCCTCGGAATCCGTGCGCACATCCAGGCCTTCGACGGTCGCGTTGCCCGAGCTAAGAGGAAGGAGGCCGGTCAGCATTTTGATGGCTGTGGTTTTGCCGCTTCCATTCGGACCCAGAAAGCCGAAAATTTCTCCTTTTTCGACGCGAAAGCTCACGTCGTTGACAGCCACGACCGGACCGAACCGGCGCACGAGATGTTCCGCGCTGATGGAAGGTTCCGCGGGAGTTTGCTGCGGCGTGCTCACGGGCTAATTTCCTTCCCTCAGAGTCACGTCCGCGGCCATGCCGGCAAGCACGTGTCCTTTTGCGTCCTTGATCCGAATCTTGACGCCGAAGACCTGGTGGACGCGCTCCTCGCGGGTCTGCACATTTCGGGGGAGAAACTCGGCCTGTTGATTGATTTGTTCGACTTCGCCGTCGAAGACTTCGCGCGGAAAGGAATCGAGGCGGATTTCGGCGTTTTCGCCCACATGAACGCGGCCGAGCTCCGTTTCAGGAATGTAGATGCGCACATAGATCTGATCGCTCTCCAAGAGAGTAGCGATAGGAGTGTTTGGCGCGATCAGGTCGCCCGGCCGGACGTCGAGCACTTCGACGGTGGCTTCCGAGGGTGCGACGACCTGCCGCTCGCGGTAGCGCGCCTGCTGATAGGCGTAGGCCGCCTTGGCCGCTTCGATATCCTCGTGACGGCTGCCCCGTTCATACATTTGCAAGGTCGCCAGAGTTTCTTCGTAGTGTGCTTTTGCTGCGGCGATTTCTTCCGGACGGAACCCACGTTTCAGCTCGGTGAGTTTGTGTTGCAAATTCTGAAGTTGCGCGGTCGACATTTTCCAATTCGCTTCGGCCGTATCGAGTTGCTGCTTAGAGACCAAGTCTTTTTTTGCGAGCGCGTCGTAGCGTTGGAAATCGAGCCGCGTGCGCACTTCGTCAGCCTCGGCGCGATTCACGTCGGCCTGCGCCGCGTCAATGTCTTCCTTGCGATAACCGCTCAAGCGCAATTCGTAATCCGCTTTTGCCTGTGCCGCAGCGGCTTTCGCTTGCTCGACTTCCTCGGGCCGGAATCCACGCTCCGCTTTTTGCGCGGCCGCGCGAGCTTGATCCAAGGAAGCGAGCAATTCCTTATCGTCAAAGGTGACCAGAACTTCTCCCTGGTGAACTGTGTCACCCTCACGGACGAGAACCTTGTCAATGCGGCCGCCGATTTCCGAGCCCACGCGGATGTCCCGCGCTTCCACTGTCCCCGATCCACGCAACGGATTGCTCGTCTGGCGGAACCAAGTTGCGTAGACCGCAGTTCCGCCAACGATCAAGACCGTCGCGATTGTCATCGTCCTCGTCTTTCCGCTCATAGCCTCAATCTCCATCAGGTAACGGATGCTGATTCGAAGGCCCATCGGGGCTTTGGGAATCGCCGTCGCTCAGAAAAGCGTTATCTCGCGGGGCGAGACCGGACCACAACACGTTGAAGGCCGATTCGATCCGCAAATGAAGCGTTGCGTCTCCGTGAAGCGACCAAATCAAGAGCGTTCCAAAAACGGTTTGCCGAAATACGTGTGCGATTTCTTCCGCGGGCAGGTCGTTGCGAATCTCGCCGCGCTGCTGACCCATGCGCACAATTTCCGTATGAAGAGCGTGGACGCGTTTTTGCAGGTTGAGCATGCCCTCGCGGACTGGAGTCGTCGAGAGATAGGCTTGAAGTAAGGTACGGATGATCCCCGGGTGCCGGGTGGGCTCCTGAGTCATGCGCACTCCCAGCGAGCCGAGAAACTGCGGCATGGGCTCCCCTGACTCGCGAACCTCGGCGACCGCAGCCTCGAGCTTGGCAAGCTGCATCTCGCCAAAAGCGAGCAGGATATGATCTTTGCTCGGGAAGTAATTGAAGAACGTGCCCTTGCCGACGTCCGCAGCTTCTGTAATGTCCTCGACGGTTGTTTCATTAAAGCCTTTAATTGCAAAAAGATCCAAGGCGGCGCGAAACAGCCGCTCACGAGTTTCCGCGCTGCGGCGGGCTCGCCTGCCCTGGCGCAATGGATGAGGTTTGCGAGGAGAGCGATGGCCCTCAGATATGCGTTTCTTGACCATAACCCATAAATGACCATAAGTCATTTATGGGAATTTGTCAATTCATTTTTTCGGTTGTGAAGACACAAAAAGGCCCCAGCATTTGCCGGGGCCTTTTTCAGGGTTGTTAAATTGGGTTGGCTATTCTCTCAGAGAGTTTGGATCAGACGTGTTTTTCGGAGACTTTCGATTCAGATAGGCGATCATCTGTTGTCCCGAAGGTGGAACTGCCACTGCGCCCTTGAAGATAATCGCTTCGGCGCTCACGTTCTTGCCGTAAACGCGCTCGTTGGCTTCGTTGTCTGGGCGAACGGTCGAACCTTCCAAGGAAACGCCGGCAAAAAGGCCGCGTGCCCTGGAGTAGCTAAGCACTTCCGCTCGCAAAGTCGCGTCGGTGGAGGCATCCGCCGTGCGTCCTTTCGGGCCGGCTGCAGCGGAAGCGTCCGCGCCCAGCTTGACTTTGCTTTTAAGGATGGAATGAGCGCCACGCGGATTCATAACCAACAAAACAAAATCCGTAGCTTGTCCGCCAATTTGAAACCCGAGGCTGCCGCCCTCGAGCGCCATCATGGAAGGCGCGCTCCACGGGCCCGTGTAGTGTTCGCCGGTGCGGCAGGTCATCGCGCCGCGGCCGTAGCTTCCGCCGACAATAAAGGCGGCTTTTACGACGGAGGGGTAGATAATCACGCACTCAGCTTTGTCAATCAAATCCTGGGGAATGTCATCGGGGATATCCATAATTTCCTTGAGAACCGTACCGCAGTTTTCAAGGCGATCCGCTTCTTTTCGATCTGATCGACCCAGAAGAGGTGGAGCGATGATGATGAGCGCCATCAGACAGGAACTTATTCTCTTGATCAAATTTCACCTCGCTGAATTGTACCGGGCTGTTCCATCATAGGTTGCTCTTCGCTTGGGCGCAACCTGCGCGGATGAGAGACCTAGGAAAAAGGGCGGAACCAATATATAGATGCCTGGGGCCGGCGAAATGTTGTTCCCGCTTTCGACTATACTTTAGCTTGATAGCTCGTTCTTTTCGATCAGAGGACCCATGAACTTCTCTGTTTTCTGGCGGTCTCGCGCGCCTGGCGTGCTGTTCGCTGCATGCGCACTTTGTGTCCCAGTTGCTGGTGGGCAATCGAGTGCCGCCAAGACGAGCCAATGCTGTGTGAGTGTGGGCCACGCTGCATCCGATGGGTCATCACGTTTGACCGCACCTGCGATTGCAAGGTTTGAGACGCAGGCGAATGCGCTGCTAGACAGCCCGCCTTCCAGCAAAGGCGAGTGGGGTGTGTTCATAATTGACGCGAAGAGTGGGGCGACTCTCTTCTCGCGAAACGCGGACAGCTATTTTGTGCCGGCTTCCAATATGAAGCTCTTCACGACGGCTTTGGCGCTCGCGAGACTGGGCCCGGACTACAAGTTTCACACGACGCTCGAAACGCACGGACAGATCTCCTCAAATGGAATTTTGCGCGGCGATTTATTCCTTGTAGGCCGGGGCGACCCAAACCTCTCGAATCGCAAGTTTCCCTACGACACGAAGGAGGAGTTTGACGGTGCACCGGACAAAGTCTTAGCCGAGCTAACGGATAAGCTCGTCGCGCGCGGGCTGAAAGAAATCTCCGGCGACGTGATCGGAGACGACAGCTATTTCCCGCGAGAGCGTTATCCAGACGGCTGGGAAATTGGAGACATGGTATGGGAGTACGGCGCCGCGCTTTCCGCCATCGTGCTGGATGACAACACGGTGACCCTGACGCTTACTCCTGGCGAAACTGCCGCAGCTCCGGTGAGCGCTTCGGTCGAACCGCTTACGCCGGATTTTGCCTTGGAAAATGACGTAGCCACATCGGCTGCGGGTGCCAAACCGGACTTGACCTTAACGCGTGAGCCAGGCGCGAGCCTCGTTGTGATTCGCGGAAGCCTGCCGGCAAAGAGCACGCCGAGGAAACTGGTTTTAGCGATCGAAGAGCCCGCGCAGCATGCGGCGTCGGTTTTGGCGTCACTGCTGGCCGCGCGAGGGGTCAAACTGGACGGTCAAATTCGCGCCGTTCACGATCCGGACCCGGATGCCGCCGCGCGCACGGTTCTCGCCGAACATGTCTCCGTTTCGCTGGCCGACGCGGTGAAGCTCATCAACAAAATCAGCCAAAACCTGCACGCTGAGATGTTGCTGCGAACCGTGGCGCGCCAAAACGGATTATGGAGCAATCCCGACGATTTATTCAAAGCTCCACAGGAATTTTACGCCGCGGCGGGAATCGCAGCTGACGAGGTGATTCAGACGGATGGCTCCGGGCTTTCGCGACACGACCTGGTGACACCTAGGGCTGTGGTTGGCCTGCTGAACTACGCGCAAGCCCAGCCCTGGTTTGCTCCGTACTTCGCATCGCTGCCGATTGCGGGTGAGGATGGAACGCTGCAAGACCGCATGAAGGGCACAGTGGCGGCCGGACGGATTCACGGCAAGACCGGTTCCGTCGAGCACGTGCGAACGCTGTCTGGTTACGCGGATTTGCCGGATGGCAGGCGTTTGATTTTTTCCTTTCTCAGCAACAACGATGGCGGGAAAAATCATGAAGTTTTGGATGCGCTTAATCAATTGTGCGTGGACATGATTGAGGACTTCAATGAAGGCGGAGCAGTTGGACTAACTTCCGGAGCGCGGAACAAGCCATAAGTCTTGCTGAGCCGCCATGAAGAAAGTACAAACAATTACCGTGTTCGGAAGTTCGCGGCCCGGCGAGGGTGCGGCGGAGTATGAAGAGGCGCGGCATTTAGGGCGCGCTCTCGCGCAGCAGGGCTTCGCGGTGTGCAGCGGAGGTTATGGCGGCGTGATGGCAGCAGTTTCGCGCGGAGCGAAAGAGGGCGGGGGGAGAACCTGCGGCGTGACTGCAGAATTTTTCGGCGCCGCGAAACTCAATGCGTGGATTGATGAAGAGATCAGAGTGCGCACCTGGCAGGAAAGGCTGTTTGAACTCATTGAACGCGGAGATGGATTCGTGGCTTGCAAGGGCGGAACGGGGACACTCGTCGAGCTTGCGGTTGTTTGGGAGATGCTGAACAAATCCGTGATCGCCGGAAAGCCGTTTGTGGTGTTGGGAGATTTCTGGAGCCCGATACTCGAGCGCGTGCGCGAAGTCGAGCTGGGACATGCTTCGCCCTGGGGCGAAGCCACGCAGCGGCTCTTACACATCGCTTCAACCGCAGAGGAAGCTGCACATCACTTGAAGCAAAGACTGGGATAGCGAAACGATGGCGCGAACGGCGAGCGACGTACTCGAATTCGACAAGTTGATTGAGTTGCTGCGGCTGAGGACGACATGTGCGCCTGGCCGGAGAGCAGTCGAAGCGCTTGAATTTGGCACCGACCTGGAAGCGCTGCAGACGGCATTTGCTCTGATTCGCGAGGCGCGGGAATGGCTACGTGCCGGAAACGAGCTGGGATTCGGCGCCTTATCCGATCCAGAGGAGTGGCTGGAAAAAATCGAGGGCCCGGGAGTTGTTCTGGAGGCGAAAGAGTTGCTGGATGCAGCGTCACTTCTCGAAACTGCTGGGTGGCTGAGAGTTCGGTTCCGGGAATCGGGAATCACGGCGCCGCTTTTGAACACAAGAGCGGCGGCAATCGCAGATTTCCACGAGCCGCTTGCCAGTGTCCGGCGATGCATTCTTCCGAATGGAGAGCTGAGCGAGGATGCCTCGCCGGCGCTTCGACGCATTCGCGCCAGCGTCCTGCAGACGCGTGATTCCATTCAGAAGACGCTCAAGCAGATTCTTCGTTCGCGCCAAGCGGAGCCAGGCGAGGACTATGTGACGCTGCGCAACGACCGCTTCGTGATCCCGCTGCGCGCGGAACACAGGCGCAGTGTGCCCGGGGTTATCCATGGCGCGAGCGGAACGGGGCAGACCTTGTATCTGGAGCCATTCGAGACTGTCGATGCCAACAACCAGCTTGTCCAATTGGCGGAGGACGAAGCGGCCGAAGTCCTGCGCATCCTGAGCGAGTTGACGCAGCGGCTGCAGGCCGTCCGGAGAGAGTTGCTCGAGGCAGCAGGAACAATCGCGCTGATGGATGGCGTTTTTGCGCGCGCGCGATTCGCTCGCGATTTTGACGCTGCGATTCCCGAGTTTTCCGCGGCCGAGGAGTTACGGCTCGTCGAGGCCCGGCACCCGGTGCTGGAAGACAAACTGCGGGGGGAACAACGGGCGATCGTTCCGATGACACTTGCGCTTGGAGGAGCGGAGAAGGTTTTGGTGATCAGCGGGCCGAATACTGGTGGCAAGACGGTGGCGCTGAAGACGACCGGGTTAGCAGCTCTTGCTGCGCAATCGGGAATTCCGGTGGCGGCGCAGCGCGCGGTATTGCCGGTATTTGATCGGGCGCTCGTGGACATCGGCGACGAACAATCCATCGCCGCGGACCTCTCCACGTTTTCCGCGCACATGCTGAATCTGAAATCCATGCTTGGCGCGGCGACGAGCCACTCGCTGGTTCTGGTGGATGAAATGGGAACCGGCACGGCGCCCGAAGAAGGAGCAGCGCTGGCGGTAGCTCTGCTCGAAGAGTTCCGCGCGAGGAATTGCATTGTGCTCGCGACGACACATCATGACCGGTTAAAGACCTATGCGACGACGACATCGGGAGTCGTGAATGGAGCGGTTGAATTCGACGACGTGAATTTGCGCCCAACTTATAGGCTAAGAGTCGGCGTGCCCGGCGGTTCCAGCGGAATTGCCATCGCACAAAGGCTGGGGCTGGCGACCAGCATGATCGAGCGGGCGCGCGGGCTGTTATCCCCCGAGACCCTTGAAGCGGCCGAACTCATCGCGTACCTGCACCGGAGCCGGGACGAGCTGGAGCGAACACAGAAACAGATGGAAAGCGAGAGGAAGGCACTGGAGGAAGAACGCCGCCAGCTGCGGCATGAGTGGGTGGAACGCCAGCAGAAGCGCATCAAAACGCTCGAAGCGGATTTCGCGGAAATGCAGAAGCGCTTTGACGAAAATGTCGCGCAGGTCGTGGAAGCAGTAAAAGAGCGCGAGCTGCGCGCTTCCATTGAAAAAACAGCGAGACGCAAGCTCCAGGAAGCCAGAAGCGAGGCTCGCGAGGAGCTGAATACCGCAATTGTGCAAACACTTTCTGATTCGCAAATGGACTTAGGAACAAAAACCGGAGCACCAGAGCCGGTAAAGGCGGACCAGTTGCAACCCGGTATGCTCGTCCGAGTCCGTGGATTCAGCAAGCTGGCTATATTCCGAAGGGCAGACGGCTCATCAGCGGAAATCGAAGCGGGTCCCTTGCGAATGAAAGTGGGATGGAACGAAATTGTGGGAGTTGAATCGGCCAGGGACGAGTCGAGAGCCAAGCCGTCATCAACTGCGAGACAAATTGCGACGTTCACTGTACCGTCAGGGGAGAGGGCGGCGGAGGAAATCAACGTTATTGGCATGACAGTAGAGCAGGCTTCCGAGTTGGTGGATAAATTCCTGGATGATGCGGCGCTTGCGCACAAGGCACGCGTGCGAATCATTCACGGTTTTGGCACCGGCGCGTTGCGACGCGGGCTAGGCAACTTTCTGAACTCACACCCATTGGTCGAGCGCACGTCATTCGAAAGCGCGGAGCGCGGCGGTCAGGCGGTGACGGTTGTAGAATTACGTTCTTGAACGCTATGGCGGATGCAGGTTCAGTCGCGGAGAGAGTGAAGCAACAGGCGGACATCGTTCGCGTGGTGGGCGAATACGTTCGCCTAAAGAAGTCGGGCAAGGACTTTGCCGGGCTGTGCCCGTTTCATCAGGAAAAAACGCCTTCGTTCACCGTGTCTCCGATCAAACAAATTTTCTACTGCTTCGGCTGCGGCAAAGGCGGAGATGTCTTCAATTTCGTGATGGAGATGGAGAGATGCGAATTTCCCGAGGCGATGCGAATCATCGCGGAAAAGTGCGGGATTTCGTTGCCGCGGAAAAAAGAGGGAACGCGAGAAGAACGGCAGGACAACCGAGAGCGCGCACAAATCCTAGAGATGCACCGCGAAGCACAGATATTTTTTTCGAAGCAAGTCTCCGGGACGCTGGAAGGCAAGGCGGCGCGCGCTTATCTCGAGGATCGCGGCCTTGACGACAAGGCGATGGACCGTTTCGGCATCGGTTACGCGCCGAGCGACGGAGATGCTTTGCTGCGCCTCTTGAAGCAGAAGTATCCCGAGAAACTATTGCTCGCCGCCGGTCTGATCTCGCAATCCGAACAAGGTGGAAGGCTGTTTGATCGGTTCCGGCGGCGCATCATGTTTCCGATCGCGAATGAGTCGGGGAAAATTGTAGCGTTCGGAGGGCGCGCGCTGGGCGATGAAATGCCGAAGTACATGAATTCGCCGGAGACTCCGATTTATTCGAAGAGCAACCTGCTTTACCATTTGGATCGGGCGAAGGAGGCGCTGCGGCGTTTGGACTACGCGATCCTGGTCGAAGGCTACATGGATGCAATTGCCGTTGCGCGCGCGGGGGTCAGCAATGTGGTGGCGAGTTGCGGGACGAGCCTTGCGGAGCCGCAGATCAAGCTGCTGGGGAGATTTACGAAGCGTGTGATTGTGAATTACGATCCGGACGCAGCGGGACAAGCAGCAACGGAACGTTCCATCTCCTCGCTGCTCGAACAGGATTTCGAAGTGCGAGTGCTGGCTTTGCCTGCGGTCGGAGATAAGAAGGCCGATCCGGATTTTTTTATCCGCGAACGGGGCGCGGACGAATACGTGCGGCTTGCAAAGAATGCGCCGCCTTACGTGGACTACCTGATTGGCCGGGCGCGACAAATGGACTTGAGCACGGGCGAGGGAAAACGGCGCGCCGTCAATTTTCTTCTGCCCTATGTGCAAAAGATTCCGAGTAATATCTTGCGCTCCGAATGGGCGACACGCATCGCGCAGCAGTTGCGGCTGGAGGAGCCCGTGCTGCGCGCGGCGCTCAGCAAGGCCGCCACACAACGTCATAGCGAGTTGAAGATTCAGCCCGAACTGGTGACGCGTTCGGCGAAGCCAGTCGAGCGCCGGCTTATCCGAATGCTCGCGGAAGCCGAGGGCTTTCGGCGTGAAGTAGCGCAAGAACTTCAAGGCGGCAGCCTGATTCAGGGGCTCGAGACAGAGAAGATATTCGGCGCACTGATTGCTGCTTGCCTGCGGGACGCTCCATTGGAAGCAGCAGAAGTGGCGGCACAATTGGAGGAGCGGGACCGGCGGTTGCTGTACGAAATTCTTTTTGAAGAGGCAGGCGAGGCGAACCTGGATGAAGCGATGAGTTGCCTCGAAGCATTGCGGCAGAAACAGACCGAGCGAGAATTGGCGGACGTGCAGAGGAGCATTGAGTTAAACCCGCCTGGGCCGGAATTGCGTGACCTGCTGGTCAGGAAGCAGGACCTGATGCGGAGGCTCGCGGCGGCACGTTAAGCGAGCTACCGGGTTTGTGTTTTGCAATCTGGGAACGATACCGTGAACGATCTGTCTCAACATCATGCGGCAATAGGCCGATTGTTTTCGCGGCCGGCCTCGAGAGAGGAATGGGATAGATATCGGCTGACCGACGAGCAAGTCGAATTCTTTCAGGAAAATGGCTACTTAGCGGGCGTGCGAATCCTAACGGACGAACAAGTGGATATTCTGCGCAAGGAACTCGAAGAGCTAATGAATCCGGCGCATGAAGGGCACGAATTATTCCACGAATATCACTCGAACGAATCGACTGACCCCGACCGCGTGGTATTCCACGCTCTTGGAGCTTGGCGCGTGACGCCCGGTTTCCACGATTTGTTATGGAACCCCGCGTTTCTAGTTCCCGCCTCCCAGCTTCTCGGCGGGCCGGTTCGTTTTTGGCACGATCAGCTTTTTTGCAAACCCGCCAAACAGGGAGGAGTGGTTGCGTGGCATCAGGATTATTCGTACTGGACCAGGACGGCGCCGCTGGCGCATTTGACTTGCTGGATCGGGCTGGACGATTCGAATCGCGAAAACGGGTGTCTAAACTACGTGCCCGGAAGCCATAAATGGCCTGATCTGCCAAAACCGGTTCTAACAGGCGACATGGATGCGATTCGCGAAGGTTTGCCGGGAAAACTTCGTGAGCAGTTTAAGCCCGTGGCTGTGGAACTGAAAAAAGGGGAGAGCAGCTTTCACCACGCGCGGACGATGCACGGCTCGGGTGCCAACAACACCGCCAGACCGCGACGCGCAACAGTGATCAATGTGTTCCGCGACGGTGTGAAGTCCGATACCGAGAAACCACTTCTTGCTGGAGTCCCTGTAATTCCCCGCGGCGAGAAACTGGGTGGGCAGTTTTTCCCTCTGTTGTACGAGGCGGAGAAAACACACTGAGGATCGCGAGTTGTTGACACCTGCCGCGAGCTAAACGACCATAAGCTGCAAGTCAACTTAATATCGAGCGCTCGCAGGAGAGCGCTTCACTATGGAAGAACAACTTAGCTTGGAATTTCTGCGCGTGGTGGAAAACGGCGCCGTGGCCGCGGCGCGAACAATGGGATTTGGCGACCGTCACAAGGCGGATGAAGTGGCGGTGGAAGCGATGAGGAAGACGATGGACGCCGTACCGATGGACGGCACGATCGTCATAGGAGAAGGAGAGCGCGACGAGGCCCCGATGCTCTACATTGGGGAAAAAGTCGGTCTGGCCACCCACGCTCCAAAAGCACTCTTCCCCGAAGTGGACATCGCGGTGGATCCGCTGGAGGGTACGAATCTCTGTGCTACGGGGGCGGCGAATTCGATTGCCGTGCTTGCTGCGAGTGAGCGCGGCGGACTGCTTCATGCACCCGACTTGTACATGGAGAAGATTGTTGTTGGGCCATCCTGCAAAGGTGCGGTGGACTTGGATGCGCCCGTTGCGGACAATTTGAAGTCCATTGCGAAGCGGCTTGATCGGGACGTGGACGACTTGGTGGTCATCGTTCTGGACCGGCCAAGACACGAAAAGTTGATAGAGGAGATTCGAAAGGCAGGCGCACGGATCAGGCTGATCGGTGACGGCGATTTATCGGCGGGGATTTCGGCCGCGGTGGTGGGAACGGGCGTACATGCCGTAATGGGAACGGGCGGAGCGCCAGAAGGAGTGCTGACTGCCGCAGCGCTACGATGCTTGAATGGGCAGATTCTTGCGCGCTTGGTAATAGGCAAGCCGGAGGATCAAGTTCGCCTGGAGAAAATGGGAGTGAAGGATCCGAAACGGGTCTATGACACCGAAGATCTCGCTCCCGGAAGGAAAATGATTTTTGCGTGCACAGGAGTCACGGACGGGAATCTCCTGAAGGGGGTTCGTTTTTTTGGAGAAGGGGTGAGGACCTCTTCGATGATTCTGACTTTGGACGACCGGCAAGTGCGATTTGTGGAGTCGGTGCATTTGGACAAGCGACCGGACGTCAAGGTGAGATTCAATTAGCGTGTGATTTTCGACGCGGTGATTGCCATCCGAACGATTAAGGGTGTAGCCGGCGCATTCTCTCGCACCCAAAGAAGCAAGAAGCAAATTAGGGCGTTACCCCGCATGAAAACCTGTTCGCGGAAGCCCCATGGAAATGAAACCTGAACCCAAGAACAGGGACACTTACAACACAGCAAACAGGGTTTTTAGGAGGCCTTGAGAGCCCTTCTGCCAGACTAAGGACAAGGGCGAACTGTGCCCACCTGGGAGAAGGCAGCCATGGCAGAAGTATCGTCATCGGGCAATTCCTCATCTTCGAAATCACTTCTCTGGATGATGATTGCGCTATTCACGGGGCTTGCAATCCTGCTTGGAGTGGGACTTCTTGTGGCCAGCCGAGTGTTACATTCCGCGGGGCTATCGGCGGGAACCACGAGAAATACGGTGCGGACGGCCGCCGGAACCTACCGGCTGGAGAGGGAAAATGAAGTTGGTCCGGCGTTGCCAGTGTACCCGAGATCATCGCTTGTGGTTCCCGGTGAGGCGGACGCGGCTGATGCGATCAAAGCCGCGAAAAACGGAATTGAAACATCCACATACCACACGACGGACCTGCGAGAATTCGTGGACACCTGGTACACCGGGCATTTGAGCCCTGACTATACACGGCATGAGCCGGGCGACAGAACTGCTTCCGACCTCTTGCGGGACTCCGCCGTTTCCAATCAGGACATCACATTTGTTGCGAATCGCGACCAAAAAGTGCGGGTTGTGGCCCTGACTCAGGATTCGGGTGGGACAAGAATATCGCTGATTCGCCTGGATCTGTCAGCACCTTCGGCTTATGCGGCTCCCGGAACCGTGCAGCCAGCCACGCCGCAGGAATCAGCTCCGCAGTAGAGGAAATTCACGCATCATTCGACAGAACGCACTTCAGCAGTTCGACTATACCCGCGCGGCGAAGGTCGTCGCAGGGCACTCTTGTCAATTCTGATTTTTGGTCAACGCCAGAAAAACGCCTTCATCCACCGCGATTGCATGCGTGAAAAGCGTGGCAGTATTCCCGTTCGTGAGGGCGAGATGGTCTCCTGAGCCGCTAATCGCGGGGCCAGCGGGTTTACTCCCTCCAGTTAATGAGTCATTCCCTGGTTGGAGGGTGATTCGGGTCGTTGAAGGTGTGCAATTTCGAGCGCCAAGGCAAGTGTCGCGGACAAAAACTTGGCGGAAACCAGCTCCGGAGGAATTTGCGGGACTCTTTGCCACGACTGCTGCCTTGGGCGAGCCAGAAGCAGGAGCTGTCTCGTCCGATTCATCTGGAGTGACCGCAAGAAACGCTACAAAGCGGCCCGACGAACTCACGGAGGGAAGAATACTATCCAAACCCTCAAGATTGCCGTTAGGGTCGTTAGAGACGAGCAGCGTCGAGGGAGTGCACGAATCCGTCACGCCCAGACAGGTATCCCGAAGATAGACTTGCCGCCCTGTCGTTGAGTCCGGCGTGAGATTCGGTGCGGACGAACTGAAGCCGACGTAGCGGCCGTCGGAACTAATGGAGGGCGCGTGGCTGTCGCCGTCGGGAGTAGTCCCATCTTGCGCAGCGGAAACGAGCATAGTCGCGGGCTTGCAAGAGGAATCCGCGCCTTGGCATGTGTCGCGAACAAAAATCTGAGAATGGCCGTTTTGCACCGCGGTATAGGCCACAAAGCGGCCATCAGAGCTAAGCGCGGGCGTTTCTGCTTGAACTTGAGCAGCAAGTTTTGCGGCGCCATTTGCGGGCGGATCAGTAATGGTGAACGTGCAAACCGTGAGGGTAGTCGAGCCCGTGATAAGAGGGCATGCGCTCGTTCCGCCGCCGCCGCTGCCTCCGCAATTCACTCCGGGCGTGCACCCAGGCGGATTCGGCGCGGGCGGATTATAGACAGTGACCAAAGCCGTGCCGGCTGTTGTGAGTAAGCTTGCGGGAATAGTTGTCTGAATTTGAGTCGAGGTCAGACTCGTGGCGGTGAGTGTTGTTTGGCTAGTTGTGTTCCAGTGCAGCTGCGACCCGCCGGAGGGATCCGTCGTCGGCAGAAAATTTGTTCCCGTGATGGTGAGGGCCACGGAAGCACTCCCCGCAGCTGCGGAGCTTGGGCTGATGCCGGAAATAGTGGGTAGCGGGGTAGGAACTGGATTCACCACGAAGGGGAGCGCGTTCGAAACGTTCGCGTAGCCAGTACCGTTCGTATTGTTGGGGTTTACTGCCTGTATGAAGTACGTCCCCGGTTTTCCCGTAAGCGCCGCAGGGATCACCGCCGTCACACCGGTAACTCCCCCCGTCGTCGGGTCGGTCGTTACAGTCGTTGTGACTTTCTTCTGATTCCACGTGAGGTAAGTTTGCGCTTGAAGCGCGCTAAAGTTAGCAGAGAGTGTGATTGTCAAGTCTGGACCACCCGCATTCACGTTGGAAGGAGAGATAGAAATAAGGCTAGGAACGCTGTACTGAAACGTATTGCCATAGTCGTTGCAGCCGGCGATGGCTAGAATCATGCAAGACGCGACAGCCACGGCTGTCCAAAACCGCTTCATTGAAGCTCCTTCTTCATCACTGGTTATCCCGGCCAAGCCGAGCCAACCTGTCTGGTCAAACGGTGGGGAACCCCCCGGTGCCAGCGTGTTTTGGGGTGAGATGCGCAAACTGCGCAGTGCGTTTACCTGGCACAGCCAAGGCAACGCAGCGTTCAACGGAACCGCTTCGAAAGTAACACCCAACTGTCTATCAAAAGAAGCAGGTCCGTCCAACCCATCATGCTTATCATTGTCGGCGAATAAACGTCAATGAGCAAGAGAGCTAGACATTCAGGGCTAGCGCATGACGATAGTAGGGGTGGGGCGGCCAAGAAATACCTGGGTTGGTCCACTCCGCACGGGTTTTGAGTAAGCCTCGGGACCGGACTGGATAGCACCATTGAGGATGAGGCATCTTCCCATGGCGCGGATCTTGAACAGGTCAAAGAGGAGGTGCTTCCCCATAGGGGTCGGATAGAAGGTTAGCCATGGGCCTTTCTTGGAATGGCTGCCAACCCCTTTATCTTCTGCGCAAATGCAACTTCATCGCCATCAATGCGCGATGCACCCTTGGTACCCTATTCCTAAGCACCGACTTCGGCTCCCTTTTGAAATTCATAGTTAGTTAGCGTGGATTTGGTGGTCCATGGCTACTGGAGCGATTCGGACGCCCGGAGATGACATCGTGAGAATTAAATGCCAATTGGCTGCGATTGCTTTGCTATGGGGGGCGATGGCTCTGCCAACTCCCGCACAGTCTCATGCAACGGCGAGACAGCAAACTCCTGCGGCCACGCAAACAAGCCCCGCGCCTGCCGCGAGTTCCGGTAACGTGTTTCGAACGACCAAGGCGGTCACCTATCGGCGCGGCGGGGGCGCCACTAAAATCGATTTCCAGGGTACGGAGCTCATGCAAGGCGCGATGGGCGAAGCCCGGGTCGAAAACAAGACCTACCACACGGAAATTGACGCCAAATTCCAGGGATTCGAGGACGCCACCAAATTCGGTCTCGAGTACCTGACGTACGTGCTGTGGGCCGTCTCTCCCGAAGGGAGGGCAGTAAACCTCGGCGAAATCGTGCTTAAAAACGGCGGCGGCGAAGTGAAAGCCGGCACGGATATGCAAACGTTCGGCATGGTCGTTACCGCCGAGCCCTACTTCGCAGTCACCCAGCCTGGGAACATGGTGGTCCTGGAGAATGTGCTAGGCCCGGGCACGCAAGGCAAAGTCGAAAATATTGACGCGCAGTACGAGCTGCTGGGTCGAGGCATCTATTCGTCATCGAATACAAAAATAGAAAACGCGATTTTCGGCATTGACCGGAAGACGCCGCTCGAACTCTTCGAAGCGCGAAATGCGGTGCGCATCGCACAAGTCGCGCAAGCGGATAAGTATGCGGCTGCGCCGCTGGGAAAGGCGCAACAGCAGTTGCAGAGTGCCGAAGATCTTTACCGGCACAAGAGCGATAAAAAGGCCGTTTCCTCTGCTGCGCGAGAGGTAGTGGAAACCGCCGAGGAAGCGCGCGTGATGGCAGTGAAGCAAAAGGCCGAGGAAGACGCGCAGGCGAAGGCAGCCGCGGACAAGAAAGCGGCGGAAGAACAAGCCGCCGCCGAGCTAAAGCGTCGCCAAGACGCCGAACTGGCCCGTCAACAGGCCGAACAAGCAAAGGCCGATGCGCTTCGGATGAAGCAGGAGGCGGAGAAAGCGGCAGCGGATGCCGCACATCAGAAGCAAGAGGCTGAAGCCGCCGCCGCCGCAGCGGTCGAACAGCAGAAAGCAGCGCAAGCCGCGGCGGAACAAGCCGCCAGGGACAAAGCAGCGGCGCTGGATCAGCAACACGCTGCGGAAGCCGAAGCGGAGCAGGCACGCCAGGCCGCCGCGAAGGCGGAATCCGAAAAGACACAGCTACGGGCACAACTGCTAAGCCAACTAAATTCGATCTTGCAAACACGCGACTCCGCCCGGGGCTTGATCGTGAATATGTCCGATGTTCTCTTCGATACGGGCAGCTACACGCTGAAGCCGGGCGCACGCGAGAAACTAGCCAAAATCTCCGGAATCTTGCTCGCGCATCCCGGTTTGAATATGCAAATTGAGGGTCACACCGACAGCGTGGGCAGCGACGAATTCAACCAGCAGCTCTCCGAGCGCCGAGCCGACTCGGTCCGAGATTTTCTTGCGGAGCAAGGCGTGCCCGTTTCCACAATCGCGGCCAAAGGACTTGGCAAGTCGCAGCCGGTGGCCTCGAACGACACTCCAGAAGGGCGCCAGAGAAATCGAAGGGTCGAGATTGTTCTCAGCGGAGATTCCATCGGGAGCTCTGCCTCCGCCAATGCGAGCATGAATCAATAGGCGGTGCGGTCTAACCTTGCGAGTTAGATCAGAGTGTTGGCTTCCGGTCCAGAAACGAAGCCAGAGGCTTCGCCGGATCCCTAACGGATGCAGCGGAAATAAGAAGGAGAACTCATGAATAGGATTTGTCTGGCGCTCCTCGCGGGTTCGCTTGCGGGAGGTGTTGCGTTAGCTAATGAGCCTCAGGCCGGAACGATCGTCGCCGAGAGCTCCGTCCCTTGCGGGCAAAAGGTCAAGAACAAGAAAGAGACCACCGAAGTGCTCTGCCAGGAATACGTAATTCGAACAGATACGACTGAGTATCACGTGCGTCAGGAAAAGCCGGCAAACAAGGCGTTGATTCCAGTGAATACCATCGTTAGCTTCAAGCTGGATAAAGCCAAGATGAAGTTCGAGGCTAACGGAAAAAGATATGAGTATCTGGTCGTTTCCGAGGCAGCGGTGGCAGCCAGAAAACCTTGAACCAAAGCTAAGAATTGTAGTTTCAGTGCAGGACGTCCCACATCCCGCGCCGACTTTAGGCCATGGATTGCTTCAGTGACTGTACAACGAAAATTGCAAGCCTTCTCATCGGCGGTGGCACAAAATTCTTAGAGCAAGGATCGGCGCGAGAAATTTCAGTCAGCAAGCGCTTGGCGATTTCGCGGAGAAGAGCAATAGAGTGCGAAGCCGAGGGAGGGTCGGGAATCCGGAGGGGGGACTCCGGATTCCCAGGGCGTTGCAGAGTTTATGGTGGGCTATCGTTCAGGGGGCAGAGTAGTGAAGATCGGTTCCGAATAGCATCGGTGCTTCCTCATTTGAGAGTTTTTCGATTTCCCGGGGCCATTTTCTGTAGGGCCCATCGGCAACTCCAGACTCCAGCATCGCGGACAGTCTGGCTCGATTCATTCCGGGCGGCAATGCACGGGACATGAACAACAGAGGCATTCCAGGTGAACAACTAAATCCATAGAAACAGGAGCTTTAAGCGGTTTGCCAGCGGGAAATTCTGCCCGGAATGGTATAGTCTCGGGGTCGAGCAGCAGATCTCACTCAAATGCCCACGCGATCTTCCAATCTCCTGAGTTTTGGCCCGTTCGGAGTAGACTTCCGCGCTGGTGAGCTCTATAAGTCCGGCCGCAAAATCAGACTGCAAGCGCAACCGTTCGATGTGCTCGCTGTTCTTCTCGAGCGTCCGGGAGAAGTAGTCACGCGCGAGGAACTCCAAAAGCGATTGTGGCCCGCGGATACATTCGTGGATTTTGAGCACAGCGTGAACACCGCGATCAAGAAATTGAGGCAGGCACTCGGAGACGACAAGAGCAAACCGCGATACGTCGAGACGCTTCCCAAACGCGGGTACAGGTTCATCGCGGAAGTTACCGGGCGGGACGCTAATGAGGAGAAAAAATCGGGTGAGATCAGTCTTGTGGGGCCAGGGAAATCGCCATGGATTGGAAAAGTCGCGAAGCTCTCGAACCGCAAGCAGCCGTCGTTCAGCCTGGTGGCCGTTGATGAAGCAACAGTCGCGGAGCGACAAAAGCTGGACGGCGCGAACGACGACGTGGGGCTTTCACTGCTCATTGCAGCGCAAAAACTCTTGATGGTGCCGGAAGGAACGCCTCTCCGAGTTCTCGAAGTAGAGCCCACAAACGCGCGGTGCCAGGCGCGAATTCTGGAAGGCGAACACTACGGTAAGACGGCGATGTTTCCACTTGAAATGCTTGCCGATTCGCCGGAATTGGATTTTGCGCGCAAGCCGCGGCAGTGGAACCTGGCGCGCTAATGTACAGGCTAGCCGGAGTGCCGAATTCGTTCCGCGAGAGCTCTGGCGCGCTGA
This sequence comes from Candidatus Acidiferrum sp., assembly GCA_035279745.1. Lineage (GTDB taxonomy): Bacteria > Acidobacteriota > Terriglobia > Acidiferrales > UBA7541 > Acidiferrum. Next base: position 27,152 of record DATEHE010000010.1, read on the forward strand.
CGGCCAATATCGATGACTCTCGAATCTCCCGCGATCTGATCGAGTGCGGGCAACGCACGCTGCGGCTCGGGGAGCAATTTGTGGTCCAGGTCCGTTTCGAACTCCAGTAGAGCGTCGTTGATTCCCAGCCGGTCGTATTTCATCCGCCGCTCAAGCATGGTCACCAATTCCTGCTGGCGCGCCAGCCCCTCGAAGATCTGCATTAGCTGAGACGCCGCGGAGTTCAGCGTATAGTTGAACTTCGTTGAGTAGCTCTGACTTCCTTCCTGCCAGCGAAAAGTCTTTTCTCCGAGGTTGGCGATTCTTCGATGCACATCCAGATCCACATTCTGGAAATGATTCAACTGCGCCGCCAATTCGAACATTTTCGCGCGGAGCTGCGCCCCAACCTTGAAGGGCGAAGCACCGGGTTCTTCGTCCAATTGCCGAATTTCGAAAGTAGCCGCATCCGTATCGTCCCACACCACGATTTCGATAAATTCAGGAGAGCTGGATTTGAAAATTCGCGTATAAGACAGCTTAGAGTGAGTTGCCTGCGGGGCAGATACGGAGAAACGAGGCGCGGCGATTGCAGAGGATCCCAACAGGCAGCTTAAGGAGAATATCAGCAGAAGATATTTTGCAAATATGGCGTTCATCGTTCCTTTACGATGCACGGCGTGCGCCTCGCGTTGCGCCATTGGATTTCGCTAGGTATCGCGTGATTTGCCCAGTGGACGAATGTTTTTCTGGGAGGTCCAACCTTCGCCGCAACTGCTCTTTTTGCAAATGGCAGAGCGCGACGGCAAGTGCATCCGAAGCATCCGAAGGTTCAGGCGTTTCCGTCAATTGCAGCAGCGCACGCACCATCAGTTGCATTTGACGTTTGTCTGCCTGTCCATAGCCGGAGACTACTGCTTTGACTTCGCGCGGCGAATAGCTATGGACGGCGATCCCTCGTTGAGCCGCAGCGAGAAGCACGACACCACGCACCTCGGCAAGACGGAGGGCGGTTCGCATATTCAGCGCCGTAAACACAGATTCAACGGCAACTGCATCGGGCCCGTACTCATCCATCAATCGGCATAGCAATTCGTGAACGTCTTGTAAGACCGCCCCGGCGCTCGTTTTTTGCCGCTTCGCCGGGACTTTCAGCGCGCCATAGAGCAGCATCCGACAATTGCGCCCGTCGCTCTCAATAACACCATAACCTGTGGGACCAGCAGCCGCTGGGTCTATTCCCAACACCCGGATTTTTCCGTTCGTCCGGAGCGAGATGCATTCTGTCGAGGTTCGAATCATTCGCCCAAGTTTACGGCGATCCTCGCACCTCTTCCAGACCATTATGTGAAGAATATGGATAATGTAGGCAAGGGGGCGATTCCCGGAAACGCTCAGCAGTTGAGAAACTCAAGAACGTCAAACGCCGGAGAGTTCAGTTTGCGCCGACGGCTTCCTGAATCTCCGATTCGTCTATGTCGAAGTTGGCATACACGTGTTGCACGTCATCGTGCTCTTCCAGCGCTTCCACCAGCCGCACCATTTGCGTCGCCTGCTGGCCTGTAAGCTTGATGTAATTCTGGGGCACCATGCCAACTTCCGCCGATTGAGGAGTTATCCCTGCTTTTGCGAGCGCCTCCTTTACTTTTTCGATGACCTCTGGCGGGGTGACGATATACCAGCCGGAGCCGTCATCCTTGAGGTCCTCGGCGCCCGCCTCGAGAACGATATCCATCAATTTGTCTTCGCTCGCGGCTTCCTTCGCAACAACAATTTCACCTTTGCGCTGAAACATCCAGCCGACCGCTCCTGCTTCCGCGAGGTTTCCGCCGTTTTTCCCCATCAAATGACGAAGTTCGCCAACCGCTCTGTTGCGATTAGTGGTAACCGCCTGAATCAGCATTCCCACCCCGCCGGGTCCGTAACCCTCAAAAGTCACTTCTTCAAACTGCTCACCTTCGAGCTGGCCAGTGCCTCGCATGATCGCGCGCTCGATGTTCTCGTTCGGCATGTTTTCGCCTTTCGCAGCGAGAACCGCCGTTCGCAATCGTGGATTTGAGTTTGCATCTCCACCGCCGATTCTGGCGGCAATTGTGATTTCACGGATCAGGCGGGTGAAGACTCGGCCGCGTTTAGCGTCGGTGGCCGCCTTCTTGTGTTTGATGGTGGCCCATTTTGAATGCCCGGACATGACATTTCCTCTTTTGTGCCGTGTTCCCGCTGTCGGGAATCACGTTCGATGTGATTTCGTGCCCCAGCGCCAGATGGCTGGCGGCTAGCGAATTGCTCCACATGGCGGAGCTGCTCTGTGCGGAGAATTAGGGTATCCCGCAAACCCCTGCGGAACTAGGCTAGTCTAGCACAGGCCTTTAGCCCCAGAAACGGGGTATACTCGCTGAGGGCAGCATCTTAAGTTTTACGGATCAGATTGTGCTCGCTCTCAAGTCAACTGTGGACGCACAGCGGGCGCCATGCCGGATCGCCATTACAAAGTCCTCGCCATCGCATCGCACCCAGTCCAATACATGTCGCCGATTTTTCGGCGGATGGCAGCAATCCCTGAATTGGATTTAAAGGTGGCGTACTGCAGCCTTCGCGGCGCGGAGGCGGGGCACGATCCAGAGTTCGGGACAACGGTGCAGTGGGACGTGCCACTGCTCGAGGGCTATTCCTGGGTGGAGCTTCCGAACGAGGGTTCCGGCGCCGAGTCCTTCTTTGGGCTGCGCAACCCTTCTGTCGCACCACTGATTCGAAACGGGAACTTTGACGCTGTTCTCTGCTTTGTCGGCTATGTACGCTCGTCGTTCTGGAGCGCATATCTTGCAGCGAGGTCCACGAAGACTGCGTTCCTCTTTGGAACCGATGCGCACTCTCTCGATCCGCGAAACGGTGGGCGCTGGAAAAAAGCCGCGAAGAGAATATGTTGGCCTTTCTTATTCCGATTGGCGGACCAGGTCATTGTCCCTTCCACGGGCACCCACCAGCTCATCCGAGCGTTGGGGATACCAGAGCAGCGGATTACTCTAACGCCGTATTCGGTAGACAATACCTGGTGGATCGAACAGTCGCGACTTGTGAATCGCGAAGCTGTTCGCGCGGCGTGGCGCGCCAAGGAGAATGACGCCGTTATCCTCTACTGCGCCAAGCTGCAGCCTTGGAAGCGGCCGGGCGACCTATTGAGAGCATTTGCGAAAACCCAACTCGTAAATGCGCTGCTTGTGATTGCCGGCGTCGGCCCGCTTCAGACAGAACTTGTAGGGCAGGCGCAAAGCCTTGGCATTGCGGAAAGAACGCGATTTCTCGGGTTCGTTAACCAATCGCAACTGCCCGCGGTGTATTCCTCTGCTGATCTCATGGTGCTTCCTTCCGAATATGAACCCTTTGCGGTGACTGTAAATGAAGCGATGTGTTGTGGCTGCCCAGTAGCTGCGAGCAACCACGTAGGAGCCGCTCAGGATCTGATCGTGCCTGTTCAGAGTGACTTCGTCTTTCCCTGCGGGGATATTGATGCGCTCGCATCACTCCTCCTTAAGGCCGCCGGCGATCGGACTCGCCTTGCGGGGTTGCGTGCCACGGTCCTTTCGCATATCCAAACGTGGTCGCCAGAGAGGAACATCGAAGCAACAATGGACGCCATTCGAATTGCCGTCGATCGTAAACGGCACGCCCCCAAGCAAGCGGTATCGGATCCATCCAGCATTCCGCCCTCCTCCGCAATGACGGCGAAATCCCGCGAATGAAGCTTTTGATCTATTCCCACTCTTATGCGCCCAGCGTTGGAGGCGTAGAGACGATTGTTTTATCGCTCGCTCGCGGTCTTTCCGAACTGCACGACTCGAGCGGCGGAAATGAATTTGATATTACGGTCGTCACTAAAACTCCGAGCAACGACCCTGACGAGGCTGCCCCCTCATTTCGCGTGATCCGCCAACCTGGCTTGATGCGCCTTTTTCAATTACTCCGCGAATGCGATGTACTCCATGTCGCTGGTCCAGCAATTGCCCCTTTAGCGCTCAATGTGGTTGCTCGCAAGCCGGTAGTCATAGAACATCACGGATATCAGTCCGTTTGTCCTAACGGATTATTGATTCAGCAAACGGATAAGAGCGTGTGCCCCGGGCACTTCCAGGCGGGCAATTACCGCAAATGTGCGACATGCCTCGAAAAGAACTCGTCAAAGATCCAGTCTTGGGCAAAATTGCTCCTGATGTTTCCCCGCTGTTTCCTTGCGAATCATGCCAGCGCGAATCTCGCCGTTTCAAATTATTCGCTGAGGCGCTGCGCGCTACCGCGATCCACGCTCATCTATCACGGGATTGCGGAGCCCGTTGCGCAAACCTCGCATGATTGCTCCGAACGCGATGCTTCGCAGGGTACGTGTTTTGCCTACGTTGGCCGGTTGGTTTCGGAAAAGGGCGTATCCACTTTGTTGGAGGCGGCCGGTATTCTGCGCGATGAGGGACACCGCTTCGAAGTACGAATTATCGGCGACGGACCGGAACTATCAAAGCTGCGGGAAAAGATCATCCACGAGCGTCTCGAATCCACGTTCAAATTAACGGGATTCCTCACGGGCGAAGCATTCGCCCAGAGCATGTGGGATGTCCAAGTTGTGATTATGCCTTCCGTTTGGGAAGAGACGGCGGGTCTTGCCGCGATGGAACAGATGATGCGTGGTCGGTTAGTTATCGCCTCGAATATCGGTGGGCTTGGAGAAGTCGTTGGCGACGCTGGGATGAAATGCGAACCAGCCGATCCAGCCGGTTTGGCCGACGCGATGAGAAAAGTTTTATTGCAGCCCACTCTCATCGATTCGTATGGCCACTTGGCGCGCAAACGGGCCAAGGAACTATTCGCTCTTGACCGGATGATTGAGGAACACGCCCAAGTGTATCGTGCTGTCTCAATGGGCCCCAGTTGGAGCTCAGGCGCAAGCTCTGACCTGTCCCAAATGACAGGTTCGCCCTGCGTCACAAGCAAAGTCAACACGAGGCCGTAGTGCTTGCGGGAGGCTAATCTACTAGGCAAACGGGGTCCGAGACGGAAAAAACGCAGATGTTGCCAGACCTCGGAAGGTGCTCGCAGCTAGCTGGAGTTCAATATGCTAAAACGTTCGCTAATTGCTGGAATACTCTGTTTGTTCGGACTAATGGCCACCAGTCCTCTGCTCGTAGCACAGCGTGGCCGGGGAACTTCAACTCTAATCGGCGTCGTCATCGGCCCCGATGACAAGCCTGCACCGCGCGCCGCAATCACGTACGAGTATTCTGATGGGAGCGGTCCGCACGCGGTTCGCGCCGACGCCCACGGGCGCTTTACCATCCCGTACCTCCGCGCTAGCAATTACGATATTCGAGCTTCGGCAAGTGGCATTTTCTCGGAGTGGGAGCGCAACATATCATTGCGCAAGGGCCAAACACGCAAGATTGAATTACGATTGATGTACGCTCGAGAAATGCCCAAGGCAATGCCATCCCAGAGACCGAAATCATAATTTCTCCACCGGAGAGTTGTGATCGTCTGCTCACACGTCCCACCGCCGGAAATGCAGGGAGCAAAGCTCTAGGACTAGTTAAACCTTTTAAAATCAGTCTATTAGAATCCATCCGAAGACAGGAATGAGGACTAGTACCAAGACCGCAGTACCTTGTCCAATGGCTCTGGCGTCCCATTGAGCACCGCGTCTCTGCCCCATAATCTCCATGGAACGGGTTGGGGGCCGCGCGGGGACAGCGGCTCCGCAAGGAGCCGTGTGCGAGCTACCCAACCCGCCTACTTCCGCTCCAAAATCTATCGGGAGAGCCCCCGTCTTTGCTGGCGAAGGGTTGCACGTATAAGCTGGTTACGGCCGCGTTCGTGCACTCGATTATCCTGCAGCTCAGACCATGTAGAGTCTAACGCCTGAGCGATCATAGGGTTCCTGGGGAGTTCGCGGCCTTGAATGCCCGATTTTCACGACAGATGCAAGGAAATTCCGACCGATACATCGCTCATGGATTGAGCAGTTTGCTTTTGACGGTTATGTTGTCTGCTTCTCCCTCGTCTTTGCCTGCGGCCTATCCGGAACCCGTCTCAGTCCGTCCCGGAACGATAAATGCTTTTAGTCGAGATCTGGAATTGACCGAGGCGCGGAACGAACAAGAACTCAAGCATGGTGCGGATCTACTCTGGATTGATTCCCTCCCCGCAGCCCAGCGGGCGGCCAGGTACGTCTCGCTGAGACTTGGGGAAGTGCAGATCCAGCAGCTCACCACTCTGGATCATGCAGAGTCCATCGTTTGCCCGGGGGGAATGATTCACCACTGGGTGGGCGTCATCTTTATTCCAGGCGCTACGCTGGACCAGGTGCTTGGCGTGCTCGAAGACTATGATCATCAGTCTACTTATTACGCGCCGGACGTGGTGCGTTCGAGAATTATTTTGAGGGATGGAGATCATTTCCGGGTGTTTCTTCGCTTCCGGAGACACAAGGTCATTACCGTAGTGCTGGATACCGAACACGACATCCATTACTTTCGCGATTCCCCGGATTTGGCACACAGCCGGAGCTCCGCGTACCGCATTTCCGAGGTGGAGAACGCAGGAGAGGCCGATGAACGGGAGAAGGCTCCTGGCGAGGACGATGGTTTTCTTTGGAGGATGGAAACTTGGTGGCGGATGGAACAACGGGACGGCGGCATCTATGTGCAGAGCGAAGTACTGTCCCTAAGTCGGGACGTTCCCATTGGCCTGGGCTGGTTAATCGGTCCCTTCGTAACCAGTATTCCTAGGGAGACGCTTGCATTCACGCTGGAAGCGACACGGAACGCGGTAGAGTCCGTTCGCAGGGAGAAGAAACAGAAATCGTAAAGTAGCCCTACGAATTCAATTTTAGGGCACAGACGAGTATGGCCTGAGAGGTGAGTAAAGGGTGAAAAGTGCATTTCGACCCCGAACCTGCGTCTGAACACAGGATCAGATGGTCAGCCCAATCGGAGAGCAAATCCAAGGAATCGTAGATGCTGTACGAATAACTAATACCGTCTCCCTCTGTTACACGGTAGCCTTTACCAAATGTCCGCAACCGGTTGTAAGAACTCCACAAGCCGCTCTTGTGAAGGCCAAGTTTAATCCAACGTGCTGCCAGCGACCCCTGACCAAAGCGGTTGCTATCAGATATGAGTACGGCTCTCTTGGCGACGCGGATCATTTCTCTCACAACGATATTTGGCGCGGGAACGTGATGCAGCACAGAAAATTCGCACACTGCATCGAAGCTCTTGTCTCCAAAGGGCAAGGCTGCGCCGTCTCCTTGGACGAGGAATGCACGCGTTTCGCTGGCTCTCACTGCTGCATTGTCCAGCAGCGCCTTTACTGGCTCTATCGCGCATAAGTATCCGTCCGGCATCGCCACCCTTAATTCGCTCAGCGAGCGGCCGGTTGCGGTCCCAACGTCCAGAACAGACCGCGCTTCGACCATGCGGAGTATGGATTGTACGAATTTATTGCCAACGGGATCCCCGGAGCCCTCGTGCTGGTGCATATTTTCGTATACATGAGCAGTCTCCGTATAGTATTCACGTTGTAATTGTACGCCTTCATTCCTGTTAGAGAGCATCGCCGTCCTCGGAGCCCCTAGAAAGCATTCCAGTTTGTTCGGTCTCTACTTTTTCAGCAAGGCATTGCTGTTCATCTTGGGGCATGGTTAAAAGCTCGCGTGGCTCCGCATCTCTTAGCGAGCGTTGCGGATAGGATTTCCCACATCGCCGCCGCATGTCTATCCCAGTTCCAGTGCGCGATCTTTCGTTCAGCAGCTTGCCCGATGTTGCGTCGGAGATCCGGGTTCTCAGAGAGCTTCCGAAGAATCTCGGAAAGCATTCCCGCATTTCGAGGATTTTGAATCACGAAGCCATCAACGCCGTCTTGGACACACTCGGAAACGCCAGCGAGCGCCGATGTAATCACGGGCAAACCACATGCCATTGCCTCTGCCACTGGCAGCCCGAAGGAGTCCTCACAACTCGGGCTAACGTAGATATCAGATGCGGCGTAATAATCGATCACATCGGGGCGGGATTGCTCCCACAGGCAACGGTTCCCTATTCCAAGTCTATCCGCATTTTGACGGAACGGTGCGGCCACATCGTTACCGGCAATTAGCAAACGTAGGCCTGCCGCTGGCAATGATGCCATTGCTTCGAGGACTGTTTGCAGTCCTTTGATCCGCCAGTCATTTCCAATAAACAAGAGTACACAATCTTCGCCTGACAGATTCCGTCGCTTGCGCGCCTCCTCGCGCAATGCAGTCCTTGCGATGCTTGAGAAATGAAAAGTATCCACTCCGTTCGGAACAACGAGGGCGTCCCTCCTCCGAAACCTGCTCTTCAACATTTCACACGTGCGACGCGAAACTGCCACTAAAGTGATCTCCTTATCACTGTACACACTGCGTTCCATCCATGCTAGAAGTCCGTAATACAATCGCCGGTGCGCCATCCGGAACTTGCCCGAGTGCGTCTCGGCTCCGGATTCCGAGATGAGCTCTCTTAGCCTGGCAAAGACCGCATGCACAATCACCACGTCGGCGTTGAAACAGTTGATTCCAGGAGAAAGCACGAGATCAAATGACATTCCGTGCCACAGCCTATCCCATCGTCGAGCTAGACCGTTAAGAATAATCCAAATCAAAAACTGCAAGGTGTAAGGACCGGAAACAGATGGAATCTTGCGCCAGAAGATTGCCCCTGGGTTCGCCGCGCTAATTGATTCGCGTGTACCCAACCGGAGATCTTCAACGCGCTGGGAGTAAAGATATATCTCGCAGGCATAATCCTGAGCCAGGCGTTCAATTAGTTCTGCAAGAGCTCGTTCTGTGCCGTGGCTTTTGTCCACAAATGGGGAAACAACTGCAAGTTTCAAGTCAGGCGACTCCGTTGGACGGAAGTGAGGCGGCAGAAGTTGTGGCGGCGAATTGGGCCGAGAGCGGCAACGTGGGAAGTCGGAAGAGAAGCCCAAGAAGCAGCCAGAAATACGCATTCATTAGGTAATCCTCGTAGGAAGCCATCCCTCCGAATGTCGCCGGACCCAGGAGAAAAAACGCATACCAGAAGATTACGAAGGCGATGGGAAACCACGGAGAACCTTTCAGTTTCCGCACGACTTGCCATGAAGTAAACAGGATCGTTCCGCCCGTGACAAACCAAAGGATCAAACCGCCTATGCCCATTTCCAAAACCAAGGTTCCAAATCCGCTTTCGACTTCGTAGCCGAGAGGCTTAACGTGAAAAATACGAGAGACGTACTGCGTTCCGTTGGAGGCAGTGCCAATACCGTACCCGTAGGGCCAGCGGTCAGAATTGAAGGCGCCAAGAAAATTGTCGACAGGATAAGTCCATCCCCGGTTTTGGAGTTCGCTGGTCGCACTATTGGGCATGAGGGTTTCTTCGTAAATCGCCAGGCGCGACTGGAGCGCATGGGGGTAGAAATAGAAAAGCAAGAGAATTCCCAGTCCAATGCCGAATCCGGCGCGCAAGATAACCCGGAATGCACTCCGCGCTTTTCCCTGGCGCCATGGCGCGCCCCAAATGAACGCTACGCTCGTCGCCACCGCGTTGATCATACCCCACATGAACGAACCCCTTGACGCGGTTAGGAAAGCTCCCGCCGCCGTGACAGGAAGCGCAATAAACGCGAGTATTCGCCCTCTTTTGTGCCGCAGGAGCAGGTAGCCGCTGAACCCCAGAACTACAATCCAAGCCACCATGATGAAATTCGAGTACCGCCCGGCGCTGACAAACACCGATGTAGGACGGTACGCAACTTCGCCGGTCGTGGGCGCGACACGGTAGAGCCCGCTCAGTTCCTGCAGATCCTTGGCCTGCATTGCTGGATTCAAGAATCGCGGGCCGATAATAGATTGCGCTATTCCCAAGGAAATGACGACTAGAACCAGGAGCAGGTTGACAGTAAAGAACCGGCGCAGCTCGGTTTCAGAGTTCAAGAATGAGTAGCCAATGAAAAACAAGGGGACGTAATAAAAAAACATCTTGAAACCCATCAGACCGTACCAAATGCTCGGAGAGCCTGGATTGAAAATCTGCATTGCCGCGAACCACATGAATATGACGAGGGGTAGCATGAAGGGTGGACGGAAGATCTTTACTTCCTTGCGCCTGACGGCTCCCAAGAAGGAAATCAGAATCACGAGGAGGAGAAGATCCTTCACAAAGAAAATAGCTATGTCGTTGTTTTGGAATTTACGGACAAAATCTTCAAACAGGAGCCAGGTCAGAAAACAATAAAGCCCGTTTCGCCAGTTTTTGGAGATAGCTAGGACGCCGGCAGCGCCAGCTGCGCCTAACGCAGTGAAGGCGAGAGCGGTTAAGTCGCCATTGAGGATGAACTTGGCAAATTCATAGGCGGCGGCGGCTCCAATCAGGAGCACGAGCAACAACGCGGATTGACCCCTTCGCAATTGGCGGTATGGTGGCGCGCCACTGATTCTCATCACTGCTCGATACCATCGGCCGAGTTTACGGATTGTGCCGCACTCCGACGTGCAGCTAATGTTTGCGAAGCCGCGAGCTTAACTGCGGTCGCCCACACGGCAATGTCGACGGGCAAAAACGAAAATCGTCCTTTTGCCACATTGTAGCCCATCCGCGTTAGTGTCCACTTCGAGCGATCGAGGATTAGGCGGCTTAGTGGGTAGTCCTTTGGCGACTCCCAACCGTTTCGCGACAACTCTTTCCTCGCGAATTCTGTAATCGTGTTGTTTTGAATCGAAATGCACTGACTTTCGGCGATGAAATGAGTATCCCAGCCAGCCGCACGGATCCTTTCGCAGATCTCCGAATCTTCCGAGACGTTTCCCAGCGGCACTTTGTAGCGCCCGGCCTTCTCAATGGCCTCCCGACGAAACAACACCGCGTGACCTGGAGCAAAAGGTGCAGGGCCCGTATTGGTGCCAAATTTGGTCTCTTGAAATCGCATGCGCCATCGCGAAAGAAGACGCTCGGCGTGCTCTGGAACAGTCCGCGTGAAGCAAACGCCGACAGCCGGGCGCTTGGAGAGATAATTTATGCAAGTGGCGAGCCAATCGGAGGCCGGCAGAACCTCGCAATTGACGCATGCAATGAAGGAGCTCTTGCATTTCGCAATACCGGCGTTCCGGGCCGCCGCATTCTTCTGATTGTACGGAAGACGCTCGAGCGAAATGTTGCTCAGAGCCGCCATCCCTGCCGGAATCTCCACGGGCACCGCAGAGCCATCGTCAATCACATAAATGTGAGAGATCGCATGCGTTTGTCGAAGGCAGGCTTTGAGTGTGGCCGCGACTGCCTCGGGGCGTTCGTTATAAACCGGCAGAACTATATCCACGCCAGCTTCATGTGAACTTGCTGGTGCCTGTCCAATGTGATTCATCCCAGGGAGTGTCAATCCTTCATTCAAGCGATTTCAGCAGTGGCGCGCGCAAATATGTCGCCATACTCCTGCTGCCCCACAAATTCAGAAACTCGCCCCCTCATTTCATCCCTGGTTAGCCACTCGTGCGATGCGTACCGCAATTCGAGTCCGGGCGTGAAATTGAATTCGTAACCGCTTTCCAATATCGGCGACTGGAAACATCGCAGAGCGGCCGCCGGCAGAAGTCGATTGTACTCAAAACTGAGAGCGCGGGGCCGGAATGACATTCCTCTCAACACGTGATCGTCATAACCCTCGGCGTCGATCTTGACAAAGCTTGGCGTGCCGTAGCGCGTCGCCAGTTGATCCAAGGTTACAACCTCCACCTCAACGCTCTCCGACCAGATTGAATCTCTGTGAAGCGGAGAACGCTTTGCCTCTTCATACCACTCCGCTACAACAGTGCTCATTACGGAATCCTGGCAAATTTTCAATTTTGTCCTGCCGGCGGTCTCGCCTGCTGCACAATTTTCGACATGCACGCGTCGGATCTTCGCAAGGCTCCGCAGTTGCGCACAGCACTGTGGGTTGGGCTCAATGGAAACTACGGTCGCTCCCAAGTCGGCGAAGGTCTCGGCGTACCGCCCAAGATGTGCTCCAACGTCGAAGACGAGGTCATTGGGACGCACAAACGATCGATAAAACTTTCGAAGCTCCATGCGATGCTGATACCGAGTTCGATCGAAAAAGAACTGGTAGCCAGAGCGGAGAGGCCCAAATACCCGGCTCCCAAGCAAAAACTCGCGAGCGCTACTCTCAAGCCTATTTTTGCTTAAATTCAACATGGGATGGGTTCTCTTCTTCAGAATGTCCATCATACACGCACTACTCACTCCCGTGGGTGCGCGAGGCTTGGGTACTGTATGATGTTCGCCCTGCAGATTGCTTAGGAGCTTCCATGCCACGCTACCTGACTCAGCACACGCTCGCCTGCCTTACTCGCCAGGGTGCCGAAACGCTTGCACAGCGAATGCAAGGCGGCGGGCCGGCTCGCGCCGAGCGAGTTCTCGTCAACATGGTGGAAGGCAAACTCTTCGCGGAGTTCCGCTCTGACTCCCGCGAAGCATTGGAGGGTTGGCTGAAGACGGAAGGCATGCACTACGATTGGGTGGTCCGCATCGAATGGGAAACACGAGATGGCAAGCTGGAGATCGCCGATTAATCCATCATAAGGTATTGCAAGTAAAGCATTTAGCGAATAACAAAGGCCTTTTTCAACGCACAGCTTAATCCCGATAAGAAATAGGGTGATTTGCTCCATGAACTACGCTATCCTCGTGTCTTAATTCTTCACCGGAAGGAAAAACATCATGTCCGAATATGCACATCCAGATGTTCTGGTATCTACCGAATGGGTTGCGTCCCATTCCAAAGATCCTGGCGTCCACATCGTCGAAGTTGATGTAGACACGACGGCGTACGATCAAGGCCACGTTGAGGGAGCCATCGCCTGGAACTGGCAAACCGAGTTGCAGGATGCCATCCGCCGCGACCTCGCTCAGCCCATTTCGTTCGAGGTTTTGCTCGGCAATGCCGGCATTTCGCCTGATTCTACGATCGTGCTTTATGGCGACAACAACAACTGGTTCGCAGCCTGGGCGTTTTGGCAACTGAAGTATTACGGCCACGAAAAGGTGCTCATCATGAATGGTGGGCGCAAGAAGTGGCTGGAGGAAAAGCGTGCTTTGAGCAAGTCGAAACCCGCCGTCAGCGCCACCACCTACAAAGTCAAATCAGCGAACGCTGCGATTCGCGCCAAGCGCGACGATGTGTTCGCCGCGCTCGACAAGTCTACCGGCGCTCAACTCGTTGACGTTCGCTCCGTGGATGAATTCACTGGCAAGATCATCGCGCCGCCTGGCATGTCCGAAACCGCCCAGCGCGCCGGGCACATTCCGGGCGCAGCGAACATTCCGTGGTCGCAAGCGGTCAATGAGGATGGCACGTTCAAAAGCCACGATGCTTTGAGCCAACTGTACGGTTCGAAGGGCATTTCCGGTGACCGCCAGGTCATCGCGTATTGCCGCATCGGCGAGCGCAGTTCGCACACCTGGTTTGTACTGAAGTACCTACTGGGGATCAAGGATGTCCGGAATTACGACGGCTCCTGGACCGAGTGGGGGAACCTGATTGGGGCGCCCATTGAGAAGGAAGTCTCGGCCGCAGCTGCAAAATAATCAGCCTCTAAGACTTACCAACTCTGACTTAACAGAGTCTTTCGGCGGGATGCGAACCATCGCATTCCGCCGATTTTTTCAATTTCACGCGAAAGTGAAAACTGTCGCCCGTCTTGCTGATTGAGGGTAGAATACGCGCCTGTTTCTCGAGGTGCGTGTCATGGACCTGAACAAGAGGCGGGAGCCGCGTTACGCCTTCATCGCGTCGGCGGAGATTCTCGAAGAGCGGACGGAATCGCGGATGAGCACCCAGATCAGCGATCTCAGCCGCGGCGGATGTTACGTAGATACTATCAATCCTCTTCCGGATGGAAGTGCTGTGCACATCAGGATTTATACCGAGACCCACTCATTCGAAGCAGACGCAGCCGTTGTCTATTCTCACCCGCATTTGGGCATGGGTATGAAATTTCGAGAAATACGGCCCCAGTCAGCAGAGGTGCTGCGATTGTGGCTGCCTGAAGCGGCTGAGGAAATGCGCGCCGCCCTCGGCTGAGGCAGCAGGGTCAGGAGTACATCCAAGTTAATTTCCGGGAGACTCGCCATGACAAAGAAATCGGGAGCCGATGACTCCGCGGCCATTCGAGACAATCCGGAAACACCACTCGCTACTTTGAATTCACCCTCTGTCCCGGGTGATCGCTTGGCGGGTCGCCGATCCTTTCTTCAGGTGGCGATGGCGGGCGCCGCCTCGCTGGCTGCGCCCGGCTGGGCACGCTCAGCAGTTCCGTCCGATGACATGGACGGCATACGCGCCGAAATTGAAAAACGGCACGACGAAGCGCTCCAGCGCCTCCAGCACTGGATTCAGCAACCTTCCATCGCCGCCGAAAATCGCGGCATGCAGGAAGGCTGCGAACTCACCATGAACATGCTGCGAGAGGCCGGCTTCGACCAAGTCAGGAAAATTCCAACGGATGGCCAGCCGGGCATTTTTGCCACTCTCGATGCTGGTGCGCCGCGTACTGTCGGCCTCTACTTCATGTATGACGTCAAGCAGGCCGATCCTTCGGAGTGGAGCTCGCCGCCTTTCGAAGCTCGACTTGTGGACAAGCCTGGCCTTGGAAAAGTGATCATCGGCCGCGGCGCCGTGAATCAGAAAGGTCCAGAAGCCACTTTTCTGGCCGCGCTGCACGCCATGCGCGGCGCCGGGAAGAAAGTGCCGGTGAATTTCGTCTTCGTTGCCGAAGGCGAAGAGGAAATTGGTTCGCCGCATTTTCCGCAAGTCGTTCATCGGCCGGAAATCGCGGCCGAGCTGAGAAAATGCAGTTCGGTGTTTATGCCGTTTGCCGCGCAAGGGCTTAGCGGCGAAGTGACCGTCTATCTCGGCGCCAAGGGCGTCGTCGAATTGGAAATGGTTTCGAGCGGCGCACGTTGGGGCCGCGGCCCGAGGAAGGATTTGCATTCGAGCAACAAGGCTCGCGTGGACAGTTCTGCGTGGCATCTTGTCGAGGCGCTTGTCACTCTGGTCTCCCCCGATGGTAACGATCCTGTCATCGAAGGATTTGCTACCAAAGCGCTGCCGCTTTCCGATACGGATAAGAAGTTGATCGTTGAGGCGGCTCGTCGCCTCAACGAGGCGGAAGCAAAGAAACTGATGGGAGTGGATCACTGGGTGCATGACGTAGGCTGGGAAGAATCTCTTGAACTCCTCGTATCGCGCCCCACCGTCAACATCGAGGGTCTCGTCGGCGGCTACACGGGCCCGGGCGGTAAAACCATTCTTCCGTCCAAAGCCGTCGCTAAAATCGATATGCGCCTCGTGCCCAATATGACCGCTGCCGAGTCACTCGCCGCTCTAAAGGCCCATCTTGTTAAGAGAGGATTTGGCGACATCGAAGTGAATATGAGCGGTGGTTACGATCCCACTAGCACCCCTTCCGATTCTTCGATCATCCAGGCCGCACTCGCCGTTTACCGCAAAAATGGAGTTGATCCCGTCCTCTTTCCGCGTCTTGCCGGGTCCTGGCCGGGCTATGTCTTTACGGGCGATCCGCTGCACCTCCCCGCTGGCCATTTCGGCATGGGACACGGTAATGGCGCCCACGCCCCGGATGAGTACTACCTCATAGAATCCAGCAATCCCAAAGTTGCCGGCATGGACGACGCCGTGCGTTCCTACGTCGAGTTCTTGTACGAAGTGGCTCAAATCACCTAACTCTGTTAAATCTTCTCTAAATTCTTCTGATCCAGGGAACCATTCCCTTCCTCCGTCGTCTTAAAGATGGAAGTTCAAGACGGAGGCCGCCGATGCGCATACTTCTGCAAGACATTCGCTTCGCATTTCGGCAATTCCTCAAGTCTCCCGGATTCGCTGTTAGTTGCGTGCTGTCGCTTATGCTGGGCATCGGCGCCACTACGGCGATCTTCAGCGTCGTCTACGGCATTCTCTTGGACCCATACCCCTACAAGGATGCGGCCCGCATGATCCATGTGGAACTCCGCGACAAGAATGATCGTGGGCCTCTTCTGATCGTAAACGGCACGGAGGCCAAGGAACTTCGCAGCGCTTCTTCGGTGGATGACTTCTTCTTGCAGGATGAGAAACGCGAAAACCTCACAGGAGAAAAATTCCCGGTCTCCGTCCAAGTTGGTCTCTACTCTCCCAATCTTTTTGAGTTTATGGGCGTGCCTCCGTTGATTGGCCGCGAATTTACTCCCGCGGATGCTCCTGGTGGGAATCCCGCCCCAGTAGCCGTGCTCGGTTATCTTTTCTGGCAGCGCCAGTTTGGCGCGAGCCGCGGCGTGCTCGGCAAAATGATCGAGTTGGACGATACTCCTTACACAGTGATTGGCGTCGTTCCTCAGCGCTTCACTTGGGGAGACTCCGACGTCTATCTGCCCGCCGTCCCGGACGCCAATCCTCATCACTACTGGAATGCGTTTCTCAAGCTAAAGCCCGGAGTTAAATACGCCGCTGCCCAGGCCGAGATGCAAGTTTTCGTGGACCGTTTTTCCAGAGAAAATCCCAAGGGCTATCCACAAAACGTTCGCGCCAAGGTGGTTTCGCTCAACGAAGAAGTTCTAGGTCGTTTCACCGGAACGATCATCTTCTTATTTGGCGCGGTGATCATTCTGCTTGCGATTGGTTGCGCCAATGTCTCCATCCTGCTTCTCGCGCGCGGCGCCGCCCGCCAGCACGAATTTGCCGTTCGCGCTTCCATCGGTGCTGGTCGCGCTCGGCTCATTCGTCAACTTTTGACGGAGTCCGTGCTTCTCGCTGCCGCCGGTGCGGCACTCGGCGTCTTGGCTGCCTTTTGGGGTGTCAAGGCGCTTTCCTCCATGTTGCCCTACTATTCCTTTCCTCACGAAGCCGCAATTCGTGTCAACGCAATTGTGCTCATTTTCAGTGCCGCAATTGCTGTGCTCACGGGAGTCTTGTTTGGGCTTTCGCCTGCCCTTCAACTCTCCCGGCCTCAGTCTGGTCCATTGATTCAATCCAGCGGCGCTCGTCTAGCCGGCAGCACACGTAGCCGTAATACGCATCGTTTCCTCATTGCTGGACAAGTCGCTTTGACGCTTCTCCTGCTGGCTGGCGCGGGCGGGGCGGTCAGGGCCTTCGAAGCCAGAATCCACACACCTCTCGGCTTCAATCCGGACCATGTGATTGCGTTGGACGTGGATTTACCGAAAGGCGCGAACTCCACGTGGTTGGATCGTCTCAATCAGAATGAACTGATTCGTCAGGCCGTTGCTCAGTCTCCGGGTGTTGCAGAAGCAGGTGTGTCTACTACCTGGTTTCCCGGGTTTGGCGGCTTCAACGCGAAAATTGAAATTCAGAGCAAGCCTACCCTGACCGATGCTCAGGCCGTTCTTAGCCTCATCAGCCCTCAGCTTCTGTCAACACTGCGCGTGCCGCTGCTCCGCGGCAGGATTTTCAATGACGCCGAATGCCGTCGCGCCGCGCACCTGGCCATGGTGAATCAAGCGTTCGTCAAGCAATATCTCGGCGATCTCGATCCGCTCGGCCAAAGCGTGCGCAGTCCTCAGCTCAAGCTCGAGCAACCAAACCTACTTTCGGCCCAGGCGCCGGACGGATGGCTCGAAGTCGTCGGAGTCGTTGGCGATGCGAAGAACGCCGGCTTGAGCCATCCGGTTCAACCAGCGCTCTTTCTCCCCTACAGTTTCGTGCTGACTCCAGACGAATCACTTATGGTTCGTTCCGATGGCGACCCACAAATGGCTATCCGGTCGGTCAAAGAGCGCTTGCGCGAAATCAACCCCGAGATTGTGGTTGCCCGGGACCACACGCTCGAGTGGTGGCTCGATACCGAAGGCTGGGGGCGCGAGCGCTTCATTGCCATGCTCTTCGGGCTTTTCGCCACTCTGGCGCTAATCCTGGCCGCTACTGGCCTGTACAGCGTCGTTTCCTTCGTCGTATCCCAGCGCACTCAGGAATTCGGCATTCGCATGGCCTTGGGCGCCCGTCGTTCCAGCGTCGTCCAACTCGTCTTGGGTTCGACAGCCGCTATGCTCGGTGCCGGCGTTCTTCTCGGTTTCCTGCTCAGCGTAATCCTGAACCGCGTCGTGTCTTCCTGGGGAGGTGGTAGTTCGCGCGATCCTCTTACTCTTGTTGGCGCAGCAGCGATTCTTCTATTCGCTGCGGGGATCGCTTGCATTCTCCCCGCTTGGCGCGCGGGTTCGATTGATCCAATGCGCGCTCTACGTTCGGAATAATGCGCAGACGACTTGCGCGCCCCAAAATTCGTCGCCGAAAACTCGCCTTCACTGGCCGGTGCTTCCCTGGTTCACCACGATCTCTTGCAGAGTCTTCTCGCCCGCCTCCAGAGCCGTGTCCTTCTTCTCTAACAGCGCCTCGATAGTTGGGAACGCAAGCCGGTTCGGCACGACGCCCTCGCCCTCCAACCTTCGCCCTCTGGGCGAAAACCAGAGAATTTCGCTGATCTCCAGCACTCCCCCGCCCTTCATCACTCGCTGGTGCGTTATTCCAAGCACACAGCCGCAAGAGGGGCCGCCCACGATCGTCGCGCGTCCCGAATCTTGCATTCCCGCGGCGAACACCTCGGTCGCGCTTGCCGAATACTCGCTCAACAGGATCACTACCGGCCCGGAATAGATTTGTCCTCCTTTTTTTCCGACGAAGTACTCCATTTCCACTGCCGGATCTCCATCCCGCTCCGCAGCCGCCACTTGTCTCCGGCTCATTCTTCGTTCAAACAGCCTCCGGCGGTTGAAAAAGTATCCGGCCATTGTTTCCAGCGTGGCTCCGACGCCTCCACGATTCCAGCGAAGGTCGAGGATAAGCCCAGGTGTGCTCTGCAATTCTTTCAGCTCCACCCGGAAATCCTTGACCAGTGCCGGATCAAATTCGTCAAAGCGGACATAACCAAAGCCGGATGGCAGTTTTCTTGCCGTCACCTTCGGAGCATACGAAAGAATCTGCCGGTCATATTTCACATTTAACGTCCTGCCGTCCGCACGCGTCAGGCTGGCTGAGAATGGGCTGTCCGCGGGGCCGGCGAGTGCTTCGCCCAAGATCCGAAGTTTGGTGGCCCGTTCCGTTGACGTAGGCAATTCCCTTTTCGTTGTGGCCGCAAGCCGTTCGGCGATGGGTTGTCCGTCCACGGAAGTCAGAACCATTCCCGGCTCAATTCCCGCAATTGCGGCGTTGCTCCCGGGAAGAACTTCAAGCACCACAACTTTCCCCTCCACGTAGCCCGCGCGGAACCCGACGCTAAGTCCCATATGCTTTTCGTGATTCTTCCACTGCTCGGGGGAACTGAACCGCGTATGCGCATCATGTAATTCCGCTGTCATGCGATCCAACGCCGTATAGAACGCACGGTCGTCTTTCGCCGATTTCACCTGCGGCAGGTACCTCTGATGAATCGCATTCCAGTCCACTCCGCCAAATTCTGGATCGTAGTAGTGCAAGTCCACATCTTTCCAAACTTTCTCGAAAACGTGAACGCGATCCTTGGGCGAGAGGCTGCGCGAACTTCCGCTGATCGCCATCGAGAACGCAAGAACGGCGATCAGGAAAGTAACGATCGTGATGGAGCGTGCGCGGGATGGGGTGATTCGCTTGGTTCCATCAGGCATGAACGTTTCCACCAAACACCTGCATTGGAATAAGGCTACGCGCCGGGCTGCATGGACCTTAGATAATCAGAATCATACCAGTATGGCGGTTTGGACGGCGTACCAGTCGGAAGAGTTGGCTAAGCGTGATTTGCAGGCGCGAACGCCGCACACTCCCTCGGACTTCTTAATCTGGGTGGTCTCTGAGTTCCTGGTTTACCTGCCGTAGATTCTCTCGCGCCAGTTCGTTCTTAGGATCGAGTTCCAGCGCGCGTTCAAAATGCTGTTTCGCTTCCTTCAGGTTCCCAGTCACTGCCAACGCGCTTCCGAGGTTTGCTTGCGCTCCCGCATCCTCCGGATTCAACTCAACCGCGGCGCGAAACTCGGTAAGCGCTCCCGGATAGTCCCCTTGAGATGCCAAAGCATTTCCAAGATTGTAGTGTGCGTCAAAATAGTCGGGTCGCGCTTCGAGTGCGGTTCTAAAGTGCGTGATTGCTCCGTCTATGTGGTTGCTGGCTAGTAGCATCCCTCCCAGTGCATTGTTGGCTGTTGGGTCCTTCGGTTGTAGACGCACAGCTTCGCTGAACTGCTCCGTCGCACCTGCAAGATCGCCCTTCATCTTGAGCAGCGCGGCGAGATTGTAATGTGCTTCGAAATCCTCCGGATTCATTTCGATGTGATGTTTTGCCAACGCCTCCTCAATCGTCACGCGCGGGTCCTCGTTGGAGCCTGCCGCAGCTTTGGGCAGCACTTGCAACCATAGGTGAGCCATCTCGTCAACGGCTCTATTTCCCGCTCTTACGCGGATCGGCGGATCGTTCGGATTCCGCACGTTCTCCGCTGAATTGTCATAGATGAACCGCATCGAAATCTTTGTCCCTGAAGGCAAGTCGAGTGGCGTCACATAGCGGTACACAGCTTGCCAGTTCAAATCCCAATGGCTGATGTGTATGAGCGTCTTTTTCGTGCCATCCGGAAGCGTTGCGTACGACAACAGATCCTTCCCCAAGTAATGCGCGTGCGGATAAATTGCCAGCACGCTCGCTTCTACCGGGAGTACAAAATCGTCGGATACCATAAAATTCTTATCGCCGGCCGGAATGTCCAGCGCCCGGTCATTATCGAGCTGAATCAGAATGGGGTGCTTCGTCGCCGGCTTGTCCGTGAAATAGAGTCCCAGCGTCGGCTGAATTAATTCCGGCTTTCCGGATGGCTGCAGATGCGTATTCAGGATCAGGTCCGTGGTTTTGTCCAGTCGCAGCGCCATTCCTTCCGGTTCGACATATGGCGGCGAACCGGGCTTCCAAAAAAGAAAGTGACTGTCTGGATCGAACGCCTCCGATTCGATGATCAGTTCCATGCCGCCGAACCCTGCGCCCGGCACTTTCTCAAGTCGCCGGCCCGTTTCTTCGCGGTCCACGAGCACATTCGCGTGATGCACCAATCGTTTGTCGCCGGGTCGAATCTCAATCGCTTTCAGCCATCGCGTCCGGTCCACCGGCGTTCGAAAGACGAAATTCCAGTACTGGTCCGTACCGCTTGCCGAAAGCATGTAAGGCTTGGGCGCGTTCACGATTACATCCGGCTGTCCCAATTCCCAGCCCGCGGCAAACTGTGGCTCTGCGGGCAGATCGCTCGGTTTCCCCTCGATTTCCCCTTCATCCACCCACTCTTGGATCAAGCGGATTTGTTCGTCCGTTAGCCGCAACTCGCCCACGAATTTCGGCCCCCCCGGGTCCGGAAGCCAGGGTGGCATCGTTCGCTTCTGCGTCATGTAGGCGATCTGCCGCCCGTGTGTTTTCACGTCTTCGTAAGTCAGCAAGGGGAATGGTCCAGCTTCCCCTGGATGGTGGCATTGCGAGCAGTAATGAAAAATGATGGGAGCGATCTCGTTATCAAAAGTAACCGTGTGCTCGCTGTTGGTTCGCTGTGCTTCACTCCGGCGGGAAGAGACCTCGGCGGTTCCCAACGCAAAAAGTGTAAGGAGCCCGCTGAGGGCGAGTGCTCCAGCGTTCATTCCAGGTCCGCGATATAACATCCGACGGCGTGACTGTCTCTGGGCGCAAAGTGTTTTCCACTAAGTGCCGCCCTGATTGCACCCTCAAGTTCGTGGGTAGTCGCAATTGTGCGGGCCCTGCCAATGTCTACGTAAAGATTGTCGATTCGCCCGTGATACACCAACTCGCCTTTTGCGTTGAATACCGCTGCTTCCGGCGTAATCTGCGCGTGACTCTCTCTCACCAAGATCTTCTGCGGGTCGCGCACCGCCGGAATCTTGTAACCGTACTCGCGGTCGTGTTCCCGGATTTCTTCTGCCGACTCATCCTTGCTCGGGTACACAAGCCAGAATGCCGAGTCCCCCGTATGTTCCGCGCTCAGACGTTGAATAGTCGGCGCATAGCGGTTTGAAACGGGGCAATCCGTTCGAACGAAGATCAACACCACTACTTTTCCGGAGGAATCTTTCAGCGGGTTGACTGGTTTCCCCGCGAGGTCAAGTGCCGTCTCCTGCGTCGTATGAGTCGTGCTTCCAGCCTGTAACGGCAGCGTCGGCACGCTCGCCATGCCAAGCGCCAAAATCACCGAAGAAATCAGCGGGAAGTATTTCATTCGAGCCCGTATCCGGAGGGCGTTTTGAATTTTACTGCGCCTCGATGCGCCTGTCGAAGAGATTAACGGAGCTGGCCTGGCTCGACTCCCTTTTTCCTCGCTTCGTCCAGCAGTACATCAATTTTGCCTTGCAGATCCGCCTTCTTTGCTTCCAGGTTTGTAATCTGCTGATTCACCGGCACCCGGTTGTATCCTTTACTCAGATCGTAACCACCTGTCGTTGACGGTGTTTTTCCGCTTGCGAAATTCTTCAGGTCCACGAGTTGCTCATCCGTCGCGTGTAGCTGCGACTGCAATTTCTGCAATTGCTTTCGAGTATTCGCAATGTACTCCGAATCCGCCTTTCCTTCTGCTGTCACCGAGCCTTTCGTTTTCGAACTTCCCACCACTGAGATCGGCCCGTTCAGCCCGCTTACGTCGTCGTTTGTCCACACCTTCTTTGTCTTTTTCGTGTTAGCCGGCGGTGTCGAAGCTGGAACCTGCGTGGAAGATGGCGCCTGGGCGTTCGAATTGGCGGCGCCACTAGCTGCACTGGAGGGCGCGTTTTGCGGCGCTGGAGGGGTAGGACTCTGAGCCCAAGCAGCCGCACCGGCAACTACGCAAACTGAAAGGGCCGGGACAGCGAGGAGACAGTGGTGTTTCATCGCGCCTCCTGGAAACACTCCCGCTGGGATGGTATTGCCTTCTTAAACCCAGCTTATGCCGGGCAGTTTCAAGGGTCCGAAACGCCTGCAGCGGACTTGTCCAATTCAGCACGAATAAGTGTTAGCGCTTCTTTGGGCGAGCCGACTCGGTGAAATTGGCTGTAATAAGTCCGCTCGTGCACAGCTATCGTGCTGAAGAACTTGCGCCCGTCAAAATCATATTCCGATGAAATTGGCATCCAGAGGCCTGGAAGAACTTCCTTGCGCTCCTGTTCGAACCGGCTGCCTTTGTATACTTTGGCGAGAAATAGCCCGATGCTGATGTCGTCCGTGACTTCCCCTTCCACGCGCGCGATTTGCGCGGCTTGAGGGTCAATCCAAACGAAACCGTGCACCTTGGCGAGGATTGCCGTGGAGCGTGAGGTTGCCTTATACGCTGGATTCGGAGCCAAACTGTACTTGAATATTACGCGCCCGCCATCTCTTTCCGTGGACACAAAGGTGTAGACAAACGCCGTTCGTGCCGCGTCTATCACCTCTTCGCGCTCTTTCTGTTTTTTCGCCACGCGCTCGTAAGCATCCCGTTGGGCGTGGCCGTCGTCCGACGCCCAGGAAAGCGCTTTTTCCAGTTTCACGAGTTCCGCATGATAGACGTCAGAATTCACCGGCTTTCCATCAAGCCCGACAGGGATGTGGTCCACCCCGGTGCCTGCTGGGACCACGCGGAATACTCGAATTTGTGACGGGGCCGGGTCGGCAGCATGCTTTTTCGTCTCGACTCGCTCCATCCGCTCATAGAAGTTCATCGCTTCGTCGCTACTTTTTTCGTTATCGATCACTTGACGGAGCAACACCGCCTTGGCGGCTTCGGTCTGAGGAGGCACCGGCAGTGAAGCCGACTGAGCCCAAGCTGCGGCGGGTATACCAGGTAAAATTCCAGCGACGAGAATGAGACAACCAGCGCGCATCATGATCTGGAGCCATCCGGCCCCGATTCTTATGGTAATCCGGATTCTTCTAAGTGAGCAATTGTTGCCGCGAAACCAGCATCGCTGGGTCCAGTGATCTATATAAGTTAATGAAAATAAAAGACATAATACCAAGATGGCTTCGTGACCGCCGCAGACTGCATCCTACCCGTTGGAGGCCCGGCGGGGTTTCGGGCCCGGCTGTTGCCATGTTGGGAGCGGGGAAATTGACTCAGATTCACCTCGGTTTCCTGAAAGCAAAGGGCCATCGCTGACGTCTATAGATATGGGAACGATTTGACCCCCTTCCCCGTATTACCTACTGAACTTGGAGGAGTCTTTGGGCGTAGCACCTATCGAAGGATTGACCGGCTTTCGGCGCGCGGTAGCGCGGACTGGCCGAATGCCGTGGACCTTGAGTCGCTTCCGAAATACCGCTGTCACAATTGGGGAAACGTTCAAACTTTCACTCGATGCCCTGCGCGCTCACAAACTTCGCAGCTTCCTCACCCTGCTCGGCGTTATCCTGGCCGTTACCACTCTTGTCGCGGTCATGAGCGTCGTAGCAGGCTTGAATTTTTATGTCGCGGACAAAGTCGCAAATCTCGGTGCCAACGTCTTTGTGCTCAACCGCTTTGGGATCATAACCAGCGACGACGAATGGCAAAAGGCCCAGAAGAGGCCCTATGTGACTGCGGAGGAATACGAGCGGTTGAAGGGGAACATGCACACCGCCAGCCAAATCGCCGCAGTCATAGGTACGAGCGCGGATATTCGTTACGAAAATCAACTGATGGAGGATGTCAACGTTCTTGGCGTCTCGCCTAACTATTCCGACGTGCGTAGCATTAACGTGGGTTCCGGACGGTTTCTGACAGATGCGGACAACACTCACCACTCGCCGGTCTGCTTTATCGGGGCTGACGTAGCCAAGAAGTTTTTCTATAACGTGGATCCCATAGGCAAGACTATTCGGGCTGGAACGCACAGCTACGAGGTCGTAGGTGTGGCTGAAGTCATCGGAAGCGCCTTTGGCATTTCCGAGGACAACTTCCTCTACATTCCGCTCGACACCTACGAGAAGGAATGGGGCACGCAGAGCGATTCGTTGACTCTTTTTATTCAGGCTGGCAACGCGGAGATGATGTCCGCGTCGGAAGACGAAGCGCGCATGCTGCTGCGCGCGTGGCGCCACGAGCAGTGGGATGCTGCGGACAGCTTCGGCATTATCGGTTCCGATTCGATCATGGGGCTGTGGAAGTCGCTCACCGGAAATATTTTCATGGTTGCGGTCGGATTGACCGCCGTGTTCCTCGTCGTCGGGGGAATCGTGATCATGAACATCATGCTCGCGAGCGTCACCGAACGGACGCGAGAAATTGGGCTTAGGCGCTCTCTTGGTGCCAGGAAGAAACACATCTTGATGCAGTTCGTAATGGAATCATCCGTTCTCGCTGCGGTGGGCGGATTAATTGGCATTCTCCTCGCCTATGCCGTTGTTGCCGCTGCCCGAGCCGCCACTTCTATACCCATGCGGACACCTATGAGCGCCGTGATTCTCTCGCTCGGCGTTTCCACAGCGGTGGGACTCTTTTTTGGCATTTATCCGGCTATGCGCGCGGCGAAGCTGGATCCTATTGAAGCATTGCGAGCGGAGACCTAAGGCAGACGGCCGCCCTCCAATTTTGAATTGGCATAGAAAGCGTTATGGCGCAACAACACACAGAAAACCTCAAACAAGCGATGGACACCCTGCGCACTCATAAGCTGCGCAGCGCGCTCACTATCTTCGGCGTTGTTTTGGGCGTCAGCGTGATCATGCTTGTGGCCGCACTCATCACCGGGTTCGATTCGCAAGTGCAAGACAATATCAAACAATTTGGCGCCGATACTGCGTTCATCTCGCGATTTGATCAGGGGCCCCACAACGGCCGTCGGCCGAAAGAGGAGCGCGAGCGAAAGCCGCTGACCTTGGAAGACGCACAGGCTATCCAGGAGCGTTGCCCCGCTGTGAAAAACGTCACAGTCTTCATTACCTGGTGGGAGCAGCCGCATTCCGTACGGACGAAAAACGGTGAGGTTACCTCAATTGATTTTCGCGGAGTGCAGCCTAATTTCGGGCAGGTATACGCAAACGCCGCGACGATCGAGGGCCGGTTTATAAGTGAGGGAGACGATCTACATCGCGAAAAAGTCGTAATGTTGGGAGAGAACGCGGCCCCTGTACTCTTCCCGAATGTTTCGGCCGTCGGAAAGGATGTACTGATCGACGGCTCTCCGTTTCGCGTGATCGGAGTCGTCCAAAAGCCCAAGGGACTTTTCGGAGCCGATGATGAGGACCGCCGCATCCTCATTCCGTACAGCACATTCCGCAAGGTCTATCCGGCAGCCTACGAAAACCAGATTCGCTTTCAGGCTTATCCCAACGAACTCGATCAGGCCGTGGATCAGGCGACGGAAGTTTTGCGTCGCCGCCGCAACGTGCCCTACAACGGACGAAACAATTTTTCGATTCAGACTTCGCAGGAAGAAATTGACCAGTTCCATAGCATTCTGGGCATGGTAGCGCTGGCCACGATTGTTTTGAGCGGGATTGGATTATTGATCGGCGGCGTCGGCGTGATGAACATCATGCTTGTGAGCGTGACCGAGCGAACGCGTGAGATTGGTATTCGCAAAGCGATTGGCGCCAGGAGCGGAGATATCACATGGCAATTCCTGCTGGAAGCCATGACGCTTACAGGCGCAGGCGGCGTAATTGCCCTAGTGCTCGTAAATGGACTTGTAATACTGGTACGCTTGGGTTTAAAGTGGCCGGGCAGCGTACCTATCTGGGCCGCCGTCACCGGCATCGTCGTCAGCGTCGGCATTGGGCTGATTTTTGGGGTATGGCCGGCGATGAAGGCCGCCAAGCTCGATCCCGTCGAAGCTCTTCGCTACGAATAAGTTTTGTCGGAAAATTTTGAGGGTAACCGCAACCGAAATCAGCGGCGGGGCAGACGCGAATCTATTGGTGTTGACGACAATTGGCGCGTCGGTTTTGTCGTCTTGGCCGACTTCTTCTTCAGAGAACTCAGTGCCGGCGCTTCGTGGCGTGCGGGAGCTGTATCGACCTCGTTTTCGGCGATTTCTTTTTCGGATCGCGTTGCCTGGATTAATTTCGCGTGTGCACTTGCTGTTTTAGGCGTTGAACGCGGTTGAATCAGATTCTTGAGGGACCCAAGCGTGATGGTTGCTCCGGCAATCAGCAGAATTGTGGCCGCGATGGCGGAAAGATCGCGGAGGTGCGCCGGACGAAAAAGCCAATACAGACGTTTCGCCGGAGCACTAGAGTGGTTCGCGCTCCTTGCTACCAGGTAGAGCGCACGCGCCAGTTCGCTTCCAGTTTGGTAGCGTTGCGCTGGATCTTTCGCCAAGCAACGCGCGAGGATGCGATCGAATGGCCGAGGTATGGCAGGATTTAGCTTGGAGGGCGAAATCGGCTGTTCCGTGAGAATTTGAGCGCAGACGTCTCCGAGTGAATCTCCGGAAAACGGGCGGACCCCGGTAATTGCTTCGTAAAGCACAATTCCTAGAGAGAAAATGTCCGAACGCGCGTCCTGCTTTTTGCCTTCGATCTGCTCGGGGGAAAGATAGGCAGGCGTTCCGAGAACGCGATCTGAGCCCGTAATCTGGGAAGCAAATCGCGCCACACCGAAATCCACGAGTTTGACCTTGCCCTCATCAGTTATCCGGATGTTGCTAGGCTTGACGTCGCCGTGGATGATGCCCTCGCGGTGCGCAGCGTTTAGGGCCATTGCGACATCCGCTGCCCACACCGCCGCCGTCGAAAACGGCACAGGCCCACGCGCTATATGTTCTTCGAGGTTTTTTCCCGGAACATACTCCATCACCAGGAAGGGAGTGCCGCTGGAATCCGTGTTTACGTCGTAGAGTTGCGCGATGGCGCTGTGTGAAAGCCGCCCGATGGTTTGCGCTTCGCGCATAAACTGTTCTTCGCTGTTTTTGCCGAAGCCTTGCAGGATGGATTTAAGAGCTACCGTGCGCCCAATGATGGTGTCGCGGGCCTTGTCTACCCGGCATGTAGCGCCGCGTCCGAGAGTCTCGAGGATTTCGTAGCGGCCGGTTTGGAGCCCCGGGCTCATGCGGACCGCAAAAGACGAGTTGCACGCTCGCGGAAGGTCGAAGGCTGCGCCGGCATTGCAGCCTGCACTTTGCGCCGCGCCAGCGGATAGAGTTCCGCCGCAAGGAGATCCACCGACTGAAAACGATGGATGGGATCCTTTTCGAGCGCGCGATTAAGAATCGCGTCAAATGCCGCCGGCACCGACGTATTGACTTGCGAGACCGGCAGCGGCTTCGAAGAAAGAACGCGGGTGCAGATTCCCTGCAGAGAATCGGAATCGAACGGACGCTTGCCCGTTACCATTTCGTAGAGAACGATGGCAAGCGAGAAGATATCGGAACGCGCGTCCTGCGGGCGGCCCATGATCTGTTCGGGACACCAGTAAGCCGGAGTGCCCAGCAAAGGAGTGTCCTTTTTGTCGTGGCTGGCGAGACGGGCCATGCCGAAGTCGGTCAGTTTGACGCGTCCGTCGTCGAGGATCAACACGTTCGCAGGTTTGATGTCACCATGAATCACACCGCGACGATGGGCAAGATGCAAAGCGGTGGCAATTTCGCCCGTCCAGGCGCAAGCGCGCGGAAGCGGCACGCTGCCTTTGGCAATGATCTTGTCGAGGGGTTGGCCTTCGAGGAATTCCATGACGAGATAGGGAGTCTGAGTGGCTTCGTCAATTCCCATATCGTGGAGAGTTACGATGCAAGGATGGGAAAGTTGGCCGACAACGCGCGCTTCTTGCAGAAAGCGGTCGCGGCCCGCGCCCTGCGCCAACGCGGGAGAAAAGAGCTTGACGGCGACGATGCGCCCGATCATGGGATCGTGCGCCCGGACGACCTTGCTGTTGGCGCCGGCTCCAATGACATCAATGATTTGATAGCGGCCTACTTGCATGATGGCCTTCCCCTCAGGTGGAAGTATCCCAACAATGAGATGAGAATACGGAAGGGGGTTGTCTAATTAAATGAAGCAAGCGTCCCTATGAGAAGAGTACCTAGGTACTAGAGCAAATGGGTCAGATGAGAGAGAGCTAATCGAGCCAGAAGGGCGCAGATTGAAAAAGCGACTCAGTGCGAGGATGGCAGGTTCTTGAACGGAATGAGAACGGGAACCGTGGAGAGTTGAGACGGGAATTGCTTAACAAAGGCTGCCATGGAAGGATGCCAGAAGCCGTTGAAACCGAAATAATACATCTCCTTCAGAACTTTTTGCAGCGGCATGTTGTCGAACACAATGCGGTAACTGGCGATGAAAACTCCGGTGCGGTCGTCGCCAAAGCGGCAGTGCACGAAGACGACTTCCCGCGGGCGATTCTTGAAGAGGTAGAGAAACTGTGCGACCTGCTCGTCACTGGGTGGCGACCAGCCGCTCACCGGAATGTGTACGAAACGAATCCCCAGAGATTCGGCCCGTTTTTCTTCCCACTCAGATCTCACCGCGTCTTCCCGGCGCAAGTCAACGATTGTGGTGATGCCGAGATTTTTCAGTTCACGCAGGCCGGGGCTGCGAGGCTGAGCTCCACGATAGAGGTGATCGTTAACTTTGCCGAAATTGTGGATGCCGGAGAGATGCAGCTTTTCGCCAAAGCCATCGGTAATGGAGTTGCGCACGGGGGCGCTCGCGGAAGTCTGGGCCTGCATGAGCGGAGCAGAAACGAAGGCAGCCGCCGAAAAAAGCGCAAGGATGGAAAATGCGCGATGCATAAGAATCCGGTGAACCCAGTCTAGCGCGAGTGCGAATCGCACCGAAGCCCTGGAAACGGAAGGGGTTGTTGAGAAAGGGCACCACTACAAATAGACGTGGTACGAAAATGTCAACGAGATTTTGCGTTTTTCGCTTGACAGGGTTTTCGCACACGTTGATACTGCACTCCCAGATTCGGGGGACGTGGAAGCGCCAGGCGGGCCCGGTCGAGGATGCACAGCCGGCCCGTTTCGATTTCACGAAGCCAGCCCGGGTTTTAAACAAAAAAACCGAGCGCGAAGGTTGGCTCCGCGCCCGTGCGATCGGCGCGGAGAGTGCTGTGAGGCTGCGTGACACCCACCGGCCCACGGCAGAGCATTGGCGTTTTGTGGCGCTTTTTTCGAGTGACCGCGGAGCGGTCGTGGAGAAGGACGGCTGCTGAGCGGTCGGCTTTTCTCCGGTCCGGGGAATGGGCGAAAGTGAAATCCGTCAGCGGAGACCTTCAGGGTCCACCCAGCACCCTGTGGGAAGCAGTGGAGTAAAATTAGGGGGTTCCCCGCGAAAGTGGGAGCCCAGGTTTGCGGAGGAGCAGGATGGCAACCGTGAAGCATGCATTGACTGGGAATACTCCGATGACGCAAGTCAGCGTCGAGACCGCTGCGGCCCGCAAAGGGCTGCCCTTCGAGCGGTATTTCACGGACGGAAAGAGTTCGCCGTTTGACCTGGTTGAGTGGGAGAAGCGAACCGCACTCATCGGGAACGAGAAGGGCGTGACGATCTTCCGGCAGGATGATGTGGAAGTACCGAAGAGCTGGTCGCAAACGGCGACGAACATTGTCACAAGCAAGTATTTTCATGGAAAGCCCGGGACGAAAGAGCGCGAGGGCTCGGTGCGGCAACTGATCAGCCGAGTCGTGAACACCGTGGTGCGCTGGGGCGAGGAGGGGGGCTACTTTGACGGCACCGCCTCGCGGGATGCGTTTCGCGACGAACTGACGCACCTGCTCGTGGAGCAGAAAATGAGCTTCAACTCGCCGGTATGGTTCAACGTTGGTGTTCAACCGAAGCCGCAGTGTTCGGCGTGCTTCATCAATTCCGTCCAGGACAGCATGGAATCGATCATGGGCCTTACGAAGACGGAAGGGATGCTTTTCAAGTGGGGCTCGGGAACAGGTACGAACTTTTCCGCGCTGCGGGGAAGCAAGGAGACACTTTCGGGCGGGGGAATCGCCTCGGGTCCGGTCAGCTTCATGAAGGGATTTGACGCGTTCGCGGGCGTGATCAAAAGCGGAGGTAAGACGCGCCGCGCGGCAAAGATGGTCATCCTGAACATCGATCATCCGGACATCGTCGAGTTCATTGAATGCAAGATGAAGGAAGAGCGCAAGGCCCAGGTTCTGATCGAGCAGGGCTACGACGCGGGGATTGATGGCGACGCGTACAGCTCGATTTTCTTTCAAAATGCAAACCATTCGGTCCGCGTCACCGACGATTTCATGCACGCGGTGGTGGAAGACAAGGATTGGTGGACGAAGAACGTGACAGACGGCCAGCCGGTGGAAAAGTTGAGAGCGCGCGAGCTGATGGAGAAAATTTCCGACTCCACCTGGCACTGCGGCGATCCGGGAATGCAGTACGACACCACGGTGAACCGCTGGCACACCTGCAAGAACACGGCGCGGATCAATGCGTCGAATCCTTGCTCGGAATACATGTTCCTGGATGACACAGCGTGCAACCTGGCCTCGCTGAACCTGATGAAGTTCCTCGGTTCGAACGGACAGTTTGATGTGACTGCATTCAAGCACGCGGTGGATGTGACGATCACGGCGCAGGAAATTCTGGTGGACAATGCCAGCTACCCCACGCCGAAAATCGCGGAGAATTCGCACACATTCCGTCCGCTGGGGCTGGGCTATGCAAATCTGGGCGCACTGCTGATGTCACTGGCACTGCCGTACGATTCCGAAGAGGGCCGGGACATGGCGGGAGCGATCACGGCGCTAATGTGCGGCGAGGCTTACGCGCAGTCGGCAAGGATCGCCGGGAAGATGGGAACTTTCCCCGGCTACGAGGTTAACCGCGAGCCAATGCTGGACGTGATTCGCATGCACCGCGATGCGATGCGGGGTATCAAGCCGGAACACGTGCAGACGGAACTTTTCCTTACGGCGCAGGAGTCCTGGGACGCCGCGCTTCAACACGGAGAAAAATTCGGATACAAGAATTCGCAGGTAACCGTGCTGGCGCCCACGGGAACGATCGGTTTCATGATGGATTGCGACACGACCGGCATCGAGCCTGACCTGGCGCTGGTAAAGCACAAGAAACTGGTGGGCGGCGGCGTCATCAAGATAGTGAACAACACCGTGCCACAGGCGTTGATGAGGCTTCACTACTCGCCAGAGCAGACAAGCGAAATTGTGTCCTTCATAGACAAAAACGGGAAGATCGAAGGAGCGCCCTACATTCGAACGGAAGACCTGGCGGTCTTCGATTGTTCTCTGGCACCTCCGGGCGGCGGCCGCTCAATCAATTGGACGGGACATGTCCGGATGATGGCGGCGGCTCAGCCATTCCTTTCGGGTGCGATCTCCAAGACCATCAACATGCCGGAAGAATCGAGCGTCGAGGACATCTCGAATGCGTATATAGAATCATGGAAGATGGGGCTGAAGGCCGTGGCCATCTACAGGGACAATTCGAAACGATCGCAGCCGCTGAACGCAGGCTCCGGGAAAGAAGAAAAGAAAACCGCCGAGGTGACGGCGAGTATTGCGCCGGCTGCATCGGCTCCAGAATCTACAGCCCCCGTGCCAGCCCAGCGAGAATTGTTCCCGCGAGAAGCGCGCGAGAAGATGCCGGTGGAGCGAGCGTCGGTGACCCATAAGTTCAGCGTGAGCGGCCACGAGGGCTACATCACTGTGGGGATGTATCCTGACGGGCGGCCTGGGGAAATATTCATCAAGATGTCCAAGGAAGGGTCGACGCTTTCCGGCGTGATGGACGGATTGGCGCTGACCATTTCGCTGGGGCTCCAATACGGAGTGCCTTTGAAGGTATTCGTGGACAAGCTCTTGAATACACGGTTCGAACCCTCAGGAATTACAGCGAATCCCAACATCCGGTTTGTGTCTTCTGTTCTCGACTATCTGGCGCGCTGGCTGGGCGGGCGCTTCATTTCCACCGAGTACCTGAAACTGAACGGGGACGCGGCGCATGTTCCTGCGACGGCGATGGCTGCGCCAGCGCCAGTGCAGATGGGCACACTCACTTTGCCGCCTGCGAGTCCCAGCTCCAAGCCGCGTGACACGCATGAGGGTGCACCAACCTGCTCGGAGTGCGGCATGCTGATGGTGCCAAACGGAGCGTGCTACAAGTGCGAAAATTGCGGGAGCACAAGCGGGTGCAGCTGAAACTGGTGGTGCAATCGAGGACCGTGACCCGATGAGCTTGGCTTCTTCCGGCACTGGGTTGGCTGTCCGGCAGGCCCCCGAAAAACCGCCAGCACGCGGCTTTCTCCACATCGTTCGTTACGGCGGCGGGCCGAGCGCGCTGTACGTACTTACCTATCAGAGTCTGGACCGGGAAGTTGCAGCGGCGAAGCCGGTATTGGCCGAGGGCGCGCACGCTCTGATCGAGCTATTGGAACGCATTGGAGTGGATTTTTCATTGAAGGAAGTCCGCGGTGCGCTGGAGGATATTTTGCGCCTTGGCTCGGCCAACATTCCCAATTTGTGGCTCAGCGACGAGGAGATGCTGGAAAGAGGTCTTGTCGAGAGCTAAGCGCCGATTTGATGCAACTGATTATTATCTAAGCCGGAGACGAACCTCTCCGGCTTTTGTTTTTAGGACGGAGATTTATCCATTCTCGACGGGCAAATTGGATGGCGAAGCGGCGCCTGGCCGCGCGTAGTATGAGTAGGAACAGGGAGAAAAACGATGAGCGAGGCGAGAATCAAGACTCGGGTAACGGAACAGTGGGGGATTCGACACCCAATTTTATGTGCGCCGATGGCCCTGGTGGCAGGCGGAGAGCTGGCAGGTGCGGTTAGCCAGGCGGGTGGGTTGGGAATTGTAGGCGGAGGATACGCTGGAACGTTTGGGGGCGAGCCCGACCTCGACGCCGAGCTGAATGTGGCGAAGGACAAGGTCGGAAAATTCGGCGTCGGATTCATCACTTGGGCGTTGGAACGATCACCGAGAGCGCTAACCACGGCTCTGAAACATCAGCCATTTTGCGTATTTCTCTCATTCGGCGATGCACGTCCATTTGCAAAAGAGATCCGAAACGCGGGCGCGCACCTCATCTGCCAGGTGCAATTTCTTTCGCAGTTAGAGATGGCCCTGGAAGCAGGGGCGGTGGCCATTGTCGCGCAAGGAACCGAAGCGGGCGGCCACGGAGCGACGCGCTCAACGCTCCCTTTCGTGCCGGAAGCTGCCGATTATTTGAAAAAGCATTCACCCAAAACGCTCTTGCTGGCTTCGGGAGGAATCGCTGACGGAAGAGGATTGGCGGCGGCGCTCTTACTGGGGGCGGAAGGCGTGGTGATGGGCACGAGATTCTGGGCCTCCGCTGAAGCGATGACGCCCAAGTCTCACACCGACAAAGCCATTGGTGCAAACGGAGATTCTACCGTGCGGACGAAGTCCCTGGACGCGCTGCGCGGAACGCCTTGGCCAAGAGAATATTCCTTCCGGTTCTTGAAAAACAAATTGAGCGAGGAATGGGCTCATCGAGAAGCCGATGCATTCGCGTCGAGCGGATCGATTGCGGAGAAATACAAAATTGCCAGGGCGAAGAACGACTTGGACACAATGGCGGTAGTGGGCGGCGAAGCAGTGGGCTTGGTGCAGGACAGGCCAGCCGCGAAATCCATTGTGGACGCGATGGTCGCTCAGGCTGCGGAACTGCTTCGGAAAGGTGGAACGCTCAGCTTCTGCCAGGACGACGCCTCATGCCCGGCCTATTAACGAGGCCGAGGGCGGAGCGGCGGGCGCGCCGCGAGGGGACGCGGGCGCATTCGAAAGTGCGGCGTCAGCGGCGGGGGAACGGCGCGAAGGAAATCGCCGCAGCAGGGGCAGCGGCCGTCCTGCGAGACGGGGCCAGCGGCATCGGCGCGCAGCCAGTGTCCGCGAGCTTCACAAACGGGATTGATGCATTGCACGGTGTAGCCGGGCAGATACTGCATATTGTCTCCCTCAGTGCCCGCCTGCTTTAGCGCGTTAGGCGCGCGCTTTCGAAGCTCCCTGGGCGGGCTGGGCCGAAATGACGACGCGCATTCTGCCGCCGAAGAGCTGTGGTGTCAAGCAAAAAGGATACAAGGAATTGTGGTAGGGTTGCGGGGACGGATGGCTCGGAAGTAAAGGATTTGAGAGTACGCGCCAAGCAGCGCTAAGCGTTTGCTCGAGCCCGAGCCTCAAGATTGGGGGGACGTGGCGGGAACGGCGCTGTTTCCTAGAGAATCCTGCAAAGCGGCGATCCGCGATTTCAGTGAGTCAACCGTTTCCTGCTTTTGTGCGATTTGTTGTTTGAGATCGTCGAGCTTGGAATTGCCGGTTGGATTGGTGCTGTACTGGGGATTCGAATAGACCGTGTCCTGCTCAAGGGCGAGTTGCCGCTGCGTAAAATCGAGATCCTTCTGTGCCTCCGCGAGTTGCCGGTTGAGATCGTCGAGTTTAGCTTGATCCTTGTTTTTCTTGTCGGCGTCTTCGGGTGCCTTGGAAGTGGAAGAGGTGTTGGAAGATGCGGCCCTGGCAGCGTCCGTAGAAGCATTCGCAGCCGCGGCTGGAGCGGCAGCGGCTGATCCGGGGGATGCCGAGGAAGTGGTCGCATCGCTTGCCGGGGCCGGCTTCAATGTGTCATTCGTGATGAGAGGGACAGGTTTTGGGGTGCTCTTTTTTTGTTCGCGCGCGCGACGGGCGGCATCGGCTACAGATTGGTTTTGTGAGCTCTGTGTTTGAGCGACAGCCACGGCAGGGAGGCTTGCACCTGCGAGAAGCACTGCAAGTGCGAAACGTGAGACCTTAAGCTTTAACATAGACTTGGACCTCTATTGAGTGAAGGCCGGGATAAGGAACAGGGTAACTCCGCGCTGCGCGGTGAGCAATCGGGAGAAGGCATGATGCGCCGAATGCGCCAACGTCCGGCAAAATTTGTCCGATTTGGCGAATTGAGAATGGTGACTACGCTGAAGATGGAAGGACCGAAAATGCGGTGCAGGGGATGGGCCGTGAGTATCATGTTGTTGTTCGCTACGTTGGCGATTGCCCCGCCAGGCCGCGCGCAAGAACCAGTGAAGAGCCCGGCGGCCACGCCCGTGGTCACGGAAAATTTACCCCAACCTAAATCGAATAAGTTGAGAAGTGAACACCGCTTCTGGGATAAAGAAAACTTTTGGCTTTTTGGAGGTGTGGGTGCCTCGCGCACACTGGATTATTTTTCAACTCTGAATATGAGGCGCCGCGGCCGGCAGGAGATTTTCTTGACAAACGACGTTGTGGACAATCACGCCGCATTTGCGGTAATCGAAGCAGCCGCAACCGGCGTTTCCATCGGCGCTTCCTACTTGTTTCACAAATACGGCCATCACAAACTCGAGCGATGGACATCATTCGTTCACATCGGCATGGCGACAACAGGTTCGGTGCGGAATTATTGTCTGAAGACCGCGCACACCACGCCGCTTTCACGCCAATAAACAAGGCCTTCCAGGTCTAGCCCAGAACAGTGGTGCTGACGGCCGCAGCGAAGATTTGGTCCACCGAGAAGGAATTCGCATCCGAACTACGACGGCCCTTGCACAGCTTCCTTTCGTGCGGCATACTCCCGCCGCGTGCGGCCGTGGTGGGAAACACGCGAGTGATGTAACTGGGTCGAGCGAGGAGGTCAGCATGAAGCGGCGCAGTTTGCTTCACCGTTTCGGAGCGCTGCTTTGCGCCTGTTGTTGCCTGTACGTGGGATGGTGCGGCGTCGCGCGCGCAGGCTCGACAGTGGACGAACAACCGCCCGTAACGCAAGCAATGCCCGCAGTGCCGGTTCCCAGGGAAACACGAACCGTTCAGTCACCAACTCCTCCGCCAAGAAGACTCGAGGGATTCAAGCTTTCGCAGGAGCGCTACGAAAAAGCCGTGGCCTATTCGCGCGCTGCGTACACTTTGTATTTCGTCTCCGTCGCACTTTCCGCGATCGTCCTGATCCTGCTCCTGGGATTGGGAATTGCAGCGAAATATCGAGATTGGGCAGAGCGCATCAGCGATCGAAGATGGCTGCAGGCGCTCACCTTCGTTCCTCTTCTGGTGCTTACACTGGATCTATGCGGGTTACCGATTCGAATTTACGGCCACGTGCTCTCGCGCAAATATGAAGTTTCCGTGCAGCATTGGGGATCCTGGTTTCAGGACTGGGGCAAAGAGCAATTGCTGATGGCAGGGTTCGCCCTGATTGTCGCCCTCATTCTCTCAGTGACCATTCGGCGTAGCCCGAGGCGTTGGTGGCTGTACTTCTGGCTTGCGGCTCTGCCGATCATTTTATTCTTCATGTTTGTCAGTCCATGGTTCATCGATCCTTTGTTCAACACGTTTCAGCCGCTAGAAGCGACGCAACCCAATCTTGTAGCGTCCATCGAGAAGTTGACGCAGCGAGCTGGCGTGCCGATCCCCACAAACCATATGTTCTTGATGAAGGCCAGTGAGAAGACGAATGACGTAGACGCGTACGTGACAGGGCTGGGCGCATCCAAGAGGATCGTCATTTGGGACACGACGCTGCAGCGAATGAGTGCGGATGAAACGCTGTTCGTTGTCGGTCACGAACTCGGGCATTACGTGCTCGGGCACGTCTGGAAGGGATTTTTGTTTGCGGTCACCATGTTGTTCTTTGGCTTGTATGCGATATTCCGCGCATTTCATTGGACTCTGGGGCGCTGGTCTGCCGCTTGGAGAATCTACGGGCCGGAAGACTGGGTTTCGCTGGTGGTGCTATTGCTCCTGCTGGAAATCGGATTATTCCTGGCCTCACCGGTGATCAATGGATTTTCGCGGATGCAGGAGCATCACGCAGACATTTACGGAGCTGAAGTGATTCATGGGATTGTGCCGAACTCTGCAGAGGCGGCGGCGCAGGCGTTTCAGGTTTTGGGTGAAGTGGATCTAGCCGATCCGAATCCCCCGGAGTTTATTACATTTTGGCTTTACTCCCATCCGCCGCTGGCGGACCGGTTGGTTTTCGCGTACAGCTACAACCCCTGGGCCAGCGGAAAATCGCCGAAGTACGTTAAGTGAACGATATCAGGCATCCAGGCGCATCGCTCTAGTGAGAATGCTTTGTCGCAGTGCGGCGGCGTGCAAACATGGTGACTTTGTTCCTGTTGCCGCATCGGGACATTGAACACCACCGGCGGCCGTGCGTGCGCGAAGTGTCGTAGAAATATAGGCCGCAAGAGGGGTTGGAGCAGTTGCGCAAATGGGGACTTGGTGATTCGACGATGATTTCCGCAGCCGATCGGGCGATTGCGGCCAGCAACCACTCGAGGGAATTCTCTCGCGCCACAAAACTCAGGCGCCAAGTCCCATCTTGCAGCAGTAGCTCATCGTGCCCCTCTGTGATTCTCAAAAGCTCGTTTAAAGGTTCGACCCATGGCGAATGGATGGGCTCGCCGGAGAGCAGAACGCTAAGAATTTGGCGAAAACCCATATGAAGGCGCCTGGCTTTCTTTAGCAGAGCCGCAGAGACCTGCGGGTCATACTCAGGTAAGGTAAGCAGCTGCAGACTTCGGTCCTGGGTAATGATTTTGGAGTGCAGAAGAAACTGAATGAGTTCTTCCCATGTGAATTCATGGATGGAGGACAACTCGTTGACAAAATCTATGGCGAGGCGACCACCGATGAAATTCGAAGTAGAAGTTTGGGCTGACATAGTACGGAACGAACAGGGCAGGAAGAGCTCTTGCTTACTACCTGCTCCTTAACCGGTTAAGTGTAACAAAAGGGTTAAGGAAGTCTACTTTGGGGATCTGCCTTTAGAGTTTTCCATGCTGGAGCTTGGCAATGACTCTCATTCGGCCGCGCTCAGATTAAAACTCCACATCCATGATACGCCGCTTCCGGCGAGGCACGGGCGACGTCACAATCAGGTAGAGGGAAAGGGATAGTGTTGGAGGACCTAGAGAAATCGCCGCATGGCAGGGCCGGCCACGATCCGGATCCCGATCCCGAATTAGGTTTCGGGTTTACTGCAGAAGGCGGCAACGCTTCGCCAAACAAGATCCGACTGGCGGCGGGCTGGCGATTGCTGTTCTACGGCGTGATATTTTTTGTCCTTTGGGCAACCTCTCTTTTCCTCCTTGGCGCGTTATTGCGCCCGTCGCGCGGGGCTTTTTCTCCTACCTATCAGCTCCTAGGAGAATTGCTGAGTTTTCTTGCCGCTTTTCTTGCTGCCTGGATTTTATCGCTCTTCGAGGAGCGGCCTGTCGGTGAGTACGGTTTGCCTCTCAACGGGATGGTCGGAACGTTGTTTGGTCAGGGCTGCCTTTTTGGGCTCGCCGAGATCTCTTTGTTGCTGGGTTCTATTGCTCTGTTAGGCGGGTATTCATTTGGGAGCCTTGCTCAGCACGGCGAGGCGATTGCGAAGTGGGCGGCGTTTTGGGGGGTCTTCTTTCTAGTCGTGGGGTTATTCGAAGAATTCTTTTTTCGCGGATATTCGCTCCACACTCTTGCCGAGGGGATCGGATTCTGGCCGGCTGCAATTCTGCTTTCCTTTTGTTTTGGCGCAGTTCATCTGCAGAACTCTGGTGAGGGCTGGATCGGAGTGGCTAGCGTTGCGTTTGTCGGGCTCTTCTGGAGTTTTTCGCTAAAACGAACGGGCAGCCTTTGGTTTGCGGTGGGAATGCATGCGGCGTTTGATTTCGGCGAGACGTTTTTATTTTCTGTGCCCGACAGCGGGATGACTTTTCCCGGTCATCTGTCTAACGCAGTACTGCACGGACCGCGCTGGATGACGGGAGGCAAGGCTGGACCGGAGGCGAGTGTCTTCGATTTCCTGATTCTGTTTGTTTTCTTTTTCGCCGTGCACTTTCTTTATCCGGAGAAGAAACTGCCTCAAGAGCCCTCCGACCGCTCTTAGAGTGTTAGTGCACGAGGTCCGAGACGAAGACTAAACGGACGCCGCGAATTCTTGCCTGAGGCAGGACTTCCCGCAGCGCTTCCAAGGTAGCGGGATGCGGATGGCCGATGGCCACGGCCGAATCCTTTTTTTGCGCGTCCCGCAGCGCCAACTCAAGTTGCTTTCGAATGGCCGGTATCTCCACGACGTCATCGAGAAACGGAACGTTCCGATAAGCCGAAGGCACTCCTGCCCGCTGCGCCGCATCATAGGCGACCGTCGCGGCGGTGGTGCGGCTATCCACATAAAATAAATGCCATTTTTCGAGAACCGGCATCAACTCCTGCATTAGCGCTGGATCAGCCGTGGCTTGTGAGCCTTGGTGGTTGTTCACCCCTGCCGCGAACGGTACGCTTTGCATCATCTGTTCAAACAGCAGCGGGATTTCGTCCGAGGGCATCCCTGGATGGAACTCCTGGGCCTCAGGAGTTTCATTACCGACAGACTGCATCGGCAGATGGAGCATGACCTCGTAGCCGCGGCGATGCGCTTCTTGCGCGATGTCCGATGAATGAGAATGGCCAGGTAAGACGGAGATCGTCAGAGGATAAGGCAATGCAAAAATCTTTTCAGCAGCCGCACGATCACTTCCCAGATCATCCAGAATGATGGCCAGGCGGGCCCCTCCGGCCTCAGAGGTGTCCTTTGGCTCGCGAGGCAACAGCGAACTGCCCGGTATTGGTGCGATGATGTGGACGGAGTGAGTGATGCCGCCTGCGCTGCGGAATTCCACCCGAAGCGACGCACCGAAATTCGATACAGCATCGCGTGTGAGACGATTTGAGGTCGCGATGGTATCCAGGGCTTGCAATAGGCGCGTAAGTGAGTCGCGGCGAGCTTGCTCGGAAGCCATAGCCGGTAGAGTTATAAAGAGTTGATCTGGCCGGTTTGCGTGAACGCTGTCAAACTGAAGGTGCGCCGCTACGTCGCCGGGTCGCTTGGAGTAATTGCCCGCGGCGCGCATCATTTCGCGAGTGATCGCATGCACACGAGCCGGCGAGAGGTTTTTCGGGGCCTCGTGCTTGCAGCCCGCAAGAACAAAAACGAGTACGAGGGTGACGACGAGAGGCGTCAGCCGCCCCTGCATCAGAGCATGTTCAGTCCTCAGACGGGCGGGATCGCCGCGCAGGACGCGCCCAAGATGTGAGTGCACTTAGGCAGCTTTTTTCTGGGGGGTTTTTAGGAGCTGCAGAGCCTTTTGAAAAATCTGATCTTCCGGAGACAACGGACGCGGCACGGCCGGCTGCTTTTGTGCATCGGCGGAATCGCTACCGTCATCCGCGCCGTCGGAATCGTCATCCGCCGAAGCGGCTACAACTTCAGTCGGCGCGACGCCTTCAGAAAGAATGCTTTTTCCGTCTGAATTGTAATAATTGCCGACTGTCAGAAAGAGAGCGGCACCATCCTCGAGAGTGATTACCTTCTGCTCGGATGCCAATCCGAACGTGCGCTCGCCCACCAGATCGCCACGATGGTTTGCTTCGAAAGCGGAAGCAAGCACTTCAGCAGCACCAGATGTCGTCGGGTCAATCAAAATAGAAACGGGCCCGTGCCAAATAACTTTGCCAGGGTCCGCCGAATAAACCTCCGTCGAAATTGTCTGCCCCTTTAAAGTCGACAGAGTCCCGGCAGGAATAAACAGCTTCGCAACTGCGATAGCTTCGGAGACCGGACCACGGCCGCATTCCCTCAAGTCCAGCACCACCTTGTGAATACCCTGCTTTTCTGCTTCCTGAAGTCGGGCGCGGATTTCGTCGGCGCGGCCTGGGTTGAGCGACGGCAAACGCAATGCCAATACATCAGGGTCAACTTTTTCGCTCACAAGCTTTTCCGAGGGTAGCTTCTCGCGTACGATGTCCAGTTCATCCGGGTCCGTCTTCCCACGCCGGATCACCCCCACTTTCACTCCTGTACCCGGTTGGCCGTGCAGGAAATTCACGGCCTGTCCAACGGACATGTCGCGCGTAGTGAACCCCGCGACTTCCTCCAGAATATCTCCGCTTCGCAGGCCAACTTTATCCGCCGGACTATCCGGCAGCACCGAAACGACGATGATGTACCCGAATCGCTTGCTTAGTGTGAGCCCGGTTTCGCCCGCGGGATGAGCCGCAACTTTCTGTTTGTATTCCGTGTATTCGCGTGGAGTCAGATAGCCGGACTGGGGATCAAGGGACTCGAGCAAACCGTGGAGTGACCCTGTCGTGACCAAATGCAGGTTCGGCTCGTCCACATAATCCTGCTGTATTTTCTGCAGCACTTCGCTGTAGACAGTCAGCGACTTGTACGCCCTGTCATCTTGGGTGCGGCCAAGCACATGCCCCAAGCCGGCGTAACAAAAGATCACCACCGAAACAAATAAGACTCCAAATCGTGCGGCTCGATTCATGCCTCACCCGTCCCTCTTGCTCGTCCCGCACACCGTGGCGTGCAGACTATGAAGTATAGCATCTCATTCCCATCGGACGCGCCACGAATGAGAAT
Source organism: Candidatus Acidiferrum sp. (assembly GCA_035279745.1). GTDB lineage: Bacteria > Acidobacteriota > Terriglobia > Acidiferrales > UBA7541 > Acidiferrum. The sequence goes on from DATEHE010000010.1 coordinate 69,463, forward strand.
GGAAGCCTGAAACGGCGGACTCTCCCTTGGTTTAAGGCCGAGGTTGATTGAAAGACACATCAAAACGCAAATATGATGCGTAATTGACACACTGATTCCAAAACTTTGTCGCCATGTTCCCATAAGTTACTGAAAAAGTGGGAGAAAGACGTGAAATCTTGGCTTGCAAAGTGCTATCCTAGGGAAGGGCGATGTTCCAATCCACGATAGCGCGTGAGGCCTTTGCCCAGGGTGTGGGCCTTCATACAGGTGTGTCTGGCTGTGTTCGCCTTGTGCCCGCACCTGCCGACACCGGTATTGTCTTCCGTCGTACTGATCTCGATAATTTTAAGATTGAAGCTCAGGGTCAGAACGTCGCCCGTGTCAGCTACGCCACCAGCTTGATGAAGCAAGGCGTGTTGCTCTCCACCACCGAGCACCTTCTCGCGGCGATCTATTCTTGCGGCATAGATAACATTTTTGTAGACATTGACTCCATTGAGGTTCCGATTCTCGATGGCTCTGCAGAACCTTTCATGCAGATGCTCGAACATTCCGGTGTCCGCAAGCTCCGCCGTAAGCGCCGCTTTCTTAAGGTTCTCAAACCCCTCGAAGTTGTCGAAGGTGATCGCCGTATTGGCATCTATCCGGCTGATGAATTTCGCGTGTTTTGCTATGTTGATTTCCCTCATCCGCTGGTTGGTCGGCAGGAAGTGGAGATGGTCGTCAGCGCCGAAGCATTCCGCGAACTCCTCGCACGCGCACGCACTTTCTGTTTCGAACGCGACATCGAGCCCTTGCGTTCTATGGGCCTCATTCGCGGCGGCTCTCTCGAAAACGCCATCGTTTTGACCAACGAGGGGGTGATGAACGGCCCGCTCCGCTTCCCAGACGAATTCGGCCGCCACAAAGCCTTGGATCTGATCGGCGACCTGGCGCTTGTTGGACTGCCTTTGCTCGCTCGTGTGGAGGCTCACAAGGCTGGCCACGCGCTACATACCCAACTGGTCAGCCGCTTGTTGGACGACCCGTCTCTCTGGACCATCACGACGGCCGAAGCTATCTCCTCCGAACTCGAAATTCGCCATGCTACGCTCACCCCAGCCACTGCCTCGGATTAGCATTTCGCCTCATTTCGCACTTCCCCTGATTGCCAATTGAAGCTTGGTCCCGCAGAATGGGCTGCGACATGTCCAATCACGATCTAGCTGTCATTGTTCTCGCCGCGGGCAAAGGAACCAGGCTCAAGTCCGGCTTGGCGAAGGTCCTTCATCAGGCTGGCGGGCGCGCTCTCGTCGAGCATGTCCTGCGAGCCTGCGCTCCACTGGGAGCTAGGACCACAGTCGTTGTTGTCGGCCACCAGTCTGACCAGGTTGTTCCTCTTGTCGAGAGGTTGGGAGCCGCGACCGTTCTCCAGCAACCCCAGCACGGCACAGGGCACGCCATGCAGATCGCACGCAAGGCACTCGGCCGTGCCAAGCTTGCTCTGGTCTTGCCTGGCGACGCCCCTCTGGTGCGTACCGAAACTCTTAAATCACTTCTATCCACTCACCGCTCCGGCAATGCCGCCGCTACCATCCTGACCGCGGTTCTCGCCGACCCTTCCGGTTATGGGCGAATCGTCCGCAAATCGGAATCCTTGATTGGCGCGATAGTTGAAGAGTCCCAGCTCACTGACGAACAACGGGAGCTCAACGAAATCAACTCTGCCATTTATTGCTTTACGCTCGAAAAGCTCTGGCCTGCCTTGGCGGGCCTGAAACCCAACAACAAGCATCGCGAACTCTACCTGACTGACACCATTGCCACCATGACTGCCTCTAGTGCGCCAGTTCTTGCGGAAGTCGCCGCCGATGCTCGCGAAATTCTCGGCTGCAATACTCGCGCTGATTTGGCCGAGGTCGACCGCATCTTTCGCGAACGTAAACGCGCGGAGTTAATGGATTCTGGCGTGACCATCCAATTGCCGGAAACGGTGTTGATTGACCCGGAGGTCGCGGCAGGCGAGGACACCGTTCTCGAAGCGGGGGTGCAGTTGCTTGGCAAAACAAAGCTTGGCGTGCGCTGCAAAGTCGGCGCAGGCAGCATTTTGCACGATACGACGCTGGGCGATGACGTCACTATCGAGCCGCACTGCGTCACGACCGAGAGCCGTCTCGATAACCACGTGCATATTGGCCCCTTTGCCCGCCTTCGGCCGGGCAACCATCTCAAGGCCGGCGTGCGCATTGGCAACTTTGTGGAACTCAAGAAGAGCACTCTAGGCGAAGGCACCAAGGCCAACCATTTGACCTATCTCGGCGACGCGCGAATCGGCTCGAAGAGCAACATCGGTGCCGGCACGATTACCTGCAACTACGATGGATTCGAGAAGTTTCCGACATTCATTGGGAACAAAGTTTTTATCGGCAGCGATACAGCCTTGGTGGCCCCGCTGCGCGTCGGTGACGGAGCGTATATCGCGGCCGGTTCGACGATCACCGAAAATGTGCCGCCCAATGCCTTGGGTATTGCGCGCGGGCGCCAATCCAACAAGCCTGGCTGGGCCGCAAAGAAGCGTCGCGAGCTTGCGGGCGCGGCGCACTCGAAGGCTGGGCACGCCTCAAAGAAGAAATCCACGCGTCGCAAGTCTTCCAGGAAACATCGCCGGTAAATTTCTTTCGCCTGGAGGAGTTATGCCTGAACCGAAGCCAAAGGCGGCCATCGAGTTTAAGATGGCCTGCCCTCAGTTCATCGTCCCGGACGTGGTGGCCGCCGCGGAATACTATCGAGAGAAGCTGGGTTTCCAAATCCTGAGCTACTTCCTGGATCCGCCTGTGTTCGCCATGGTTGCGCGGGGTGGCGTCGAGATCCACTTTGGAAAATCAGACGGAGAGCCGCCTTCGCCGAATCATATTCGTCGCAAGGGCCTCGGCCTGGACGCGTATGTTTGGGTGAGCGACGTCGATTCGCTTTATCAGGAGCTTGGTGCTCGAGGAGTGAAAATACTCGAGCCGCCGGCCCGCCGAGTTTACAAGTGCTACGAGATGGTGATTGAAGATAATTTCGGTTTCCGAGTGTGCTTTTCTCAGGACCTTAGTTCCGCGGACAACTGAGCGCCTCGGGGCTCCATGTGTTAAACTAGTGTTTCCCCGAATGCACCACGGAGCCAACCCGCGATGAAATTTGGAGTCGTTGTTTTTCCCGGGTCCAACTGCGATCACGACGCCTACTACGCTCTCGGCAATGTCCTTCACAAACCGGTTGAATTTATCTGGCACAAGTCCCAGGACTTAGCCAATTCCGATGCCATCATCCTGCCCGGAGGCTTTTCCTATGGGGACTACTTGCGAACCGGCGCGATCGCCCGTTTCTCGCCCGTCATGAAATCGGTCGAAAAATTTGCCCGCGGCGGCGGAATGGTTCTAGGCGTTTGCAATGGGTTTCAGATCTTGCTGGAAGCGGGACTGCTGCCCGGAGCCATGATGCGCAACAGTGGCCTCCGCTTTATTTGCCGGCCCGTTTATATCCGCGTCGAGCAAACAGACACGCCGTTCACAAACTATGCGGCCCAGGGTCAAATTCTGAAATTGCCGATCGCTCATTCGGACGGTAATTACAGTTGCGACGAACCCGCACTCATCGAGCTCGAGAAAAACCGCCAGGTGCTTTTCCGCTACACCTCCTCCGATGGGTCGGACGACGAAGCCGGCAATCCTAACGGCTCGATGCACAATATTGCGGGAATTTGCAGTCGGGACCGCAACGTCGCAGGCCTCATGCCGCATCCCGAACGCGCAGTCGAGGCGGCGCTTGGCTCAAACGACGGTCTTGTGATTTTCCGGTCGATGGTGGAGGCGCTCGTGGGCTCTGCCAAAGCGACGGCATGAAGCGCCGCGGCGAAGACAATCCCAGCCTCCCACCCGCCCGGGGCCAGGCTGCTGTCCGGTACGGTTCGAGTCATGTCTGAGCAATCGATTGAACTCAGTTATGAAGAGTTCGTCCTTGCGCGAAGGCGGCATTGGATGCAAGAGGCGGATTCAGTTGGCGATGTGACGGCGAACCTCAACGCCGCAACAAGCTGGCTGGCGCAGGAAGACAGCCATTTTCTTCTGTATGCGCCGGGTGCCCACGGAATTTTTGCCGTCTTCGAAGATGCTGGAGAAAAAGGGTGGTTTTATCTCTATCGTCCGTCTGATGGCAAGATCTTGAGAGGTGCACAAATTTATAGCCGCTCAGACGTCCTTGTGGACGAAGATGTCGTGGACCTCGGATGGGCGGCCGATGGCTCAGTCTGCGGAGTTGCCATCTGGGGCGAATTTCGCGCCTTCCTTTCTGCATCGGGCGATCTCGGTCTATGCAAGCCCTTAATTGATACGGAAGAGCGCGGCATCCCGTCAGGCGATTGGCCTGCTGGCTTTGAGCGGTATCTGGAAGAAAAACTAGATTGAAGGATTGCAAACCGTTTTTATGGCAACTGCAAGCACCGAATTGAAGGTGACTCCGGAGATCGCCGCCGAGCATGGCGTGACTCGCGAAGAATACGCGCGCATTCAGCAGATTCTTGGCCGCGACCCCAACATCACTGAACTGGGAATCTTCAGCGTGATGTGGAGCGAACACTGCTCCTACAAATCGAGCAAAGTGCATCTCAAGCGCCTTCCGACTCGCGGCAAGCTCGTCGTGCAGGGCCCCGGGGAAAATGCCGGCGTCGTGGATATCGGCGACGGCCTTGTCGCCGCCTTCAAAATCGAGTCTCACAATCATCCCAGTTATGTTGAACCTTTCCAGGGAGCGACCACCGGTGTCGGCGGAATTCTGCGCGATATTTTCACCATGGGCGCGCGGCCGATTGCCGTTCTGGATTCTCTTCGCTTCGGCGAACTTACACCCGGTCCCGGAACGAGTAGAGAAGACGCAGCCAAGAATGGGAGAATTCTGGATGGCGTGATTCGCGGGGTCGCGAATTATGGGAATTGCTTTGGCGTCCCTACGGTCGGCGGTGAAGTAGGCTTCGAATCCTGCTACGCCCAGAATCCTCTCGTCAATGCGCTCGCGCTCGGCATCGCCCGCAAGGAAGATATTTTTCTTGCGAAGGCCAAGGGTATCGGTAATCCTGTCATCTACGTTGGAGCGAAGACGGGCCGCGACGGAATTCATGGCGCCTCTCTCCTCGCCTCCGCCGAATTCACCGAAGAATCCAAACAAAAACGCCCCAATGTCCAGGTTGGCGATCCCTTCATGGAAAAACTATTGCTTGAGGCTTGCCTCGAAGCGATGCAGACCGGCGCTGTCGTCGCCATACAGGACATGGGTGCGGCCGGCTTAACTTGTTCCACCATGGAAATGGCTTCGCGCGGCGGCACCGGCATCGAAATTGATCTCGGCAAAGTTCCGCAGCGCGAAACCGGCATGTCGCCTTACGAGATCATGCTGAGTGAGTCTCAGGAGCGCATGTTACTCGTCGCCGAAAAAGGCCGCGAATCCGAAGTGCTTGCTGTGTTCAAGAAGTGGGGGCTCGACGCCGTCGTCGTTGGCAGAGTGACCGAAGGCGGCATCGCCAAAGTTCTCAACCACGGCCAGGTGGCCGCCGAAATTCCGGCTCATCCGCTCGCGGAAGAGGGGCCCGTGTATCGCCGCCCGCTCGCTCAGCCGCCGACTCGCCGCGAGACGTCGGCGGATTGGTTCCAATTCTCGGCGGAAGGCACAAATCTAACCTCGAATCTCAAAAGGCTCCTTGAATCTCCCGCGATTGCATCCAAACACTGGATCACCGAGCAATACGATACGAGCGTGCGTACGAATACTCTTGCCGGGCCTGGCGCCAGCGATGCAGCTGTCGTCCGCATCAAGGATCCGCAAACCGGTGTCGTAACTCGCGCCCTTGCTCTTTCCACGGATGGAAATGGCCGCTGGGCACAATTAAATCCACGCGTGGGAGCGATGCACTCTGTGGCAGAGGCGGCGCGGAACGTGGCTGCTTCCGGAGCGCGCCCCATCGCCGCCACGAACTGCCTGAACTTCGGCAGCCCGGAAAAGCCGGAAGTCATGTGGCAGTTCAGCGAGGCAATTGATGGAATCACGGAAGCCTGCAACCAACTCGGCACTCCAATCACCGGTGGAAATGTCAGTTTCTATAACGAAACGCTCGGCAAATCCATTTACCCAACACCGATTATCGGAATGCTCGGCATCCTCGATGACGCCTCCCGCGTTCTTAAAATCGCCTTCCGCAATCACGGCGACGTCATTGTCCTCTTAGACGGTTCCACTGATCTTTCGAGTCAGCGCTCTGGGCTTGCCACTTCCTCGTCGGCTCAGGAATTTTCCTCTTCCGAATATTCCAAAACTGTCGCTGGCATTGTTTCCGGCGAGCCGCCCGAGATTGACCTAGCTGCCGAAAAGCGTCTTATCGAATGCCTCGTAGCGCTCGCCAATGCAGGCGCCGTTCAATCCGCGCACGACATTTCGGACGGCGGTCTCGCGGTCGCACTTGCCGAATCTTGCTTCGCCTCCGCTGAGGCTGCGTCGCGGCAGACAGCTCCACAGCTCGGCGCATTTGTGAGTCTCACGGAAGACCTTGGTCCACCTGAGTACCTCTTGTTCTCTGAACGGGGCGCACGCGCGGTAGTTTCCGTTTCGCCCGAACGGGTTGCCGCAGTTCTTGCAACTGCGCGACAATATGGGGTAGGGGCGAGCGAAATCGGCAATGTACAGCTTGCTCCCACGCTCAGCATCGAATATAAGGGGGCCGCAGTGATCGATTCCCCCCTGGATTCGCTGCGCGAAGCTTGGACTTATTCTCTTGAACGTCTGCTTGCTCCGCAATGATGCAAATGCCAAATCTAATCTTCGCCGACGATCACTTCCATGACGAATGTGGTGTATTTGGTGTCTTCGGCCATCCGGAAGCTGCCAACCTCACCTATCTCGGTTTGTACGCACTCCAACATCGCGGCCAGGAATCCGCCGGCATTGTGTCCAGCGATGGGTCGGAACTTCATGTTCACCGCGCCATGGGCGAAGTCGAGGAGATCTTTCAGCCCAGCGTCCTTGCGAAACTCCCTGGAAGCCTGGCCATCGGCCACACGCGCTATTCTACCGCCGGCGAAAAAGCCCTCCTGAACGCGCAGCCGATCAACATCGATTGCAACAAAGGGAAAATCGCTCTCGGCCACAACGGCAATCTGACCAACGCCGCGGAATGGCGTCGCAAGCTGGAACATCGAGGTTCGATCTTTCAGACCAACAGCGACACGGAAGTCATCGTCCATCTTCTCGCGCGTTCGCAGGCGCGGAATTTTTCCGGAGCGCTGGGCGACGCCCTCAATCAGGTCGAGGGCGCTTATTCCCTTCTCGTTTTGACCCAGGATGAACTTTATGCTGTCCGCGACCCGCGCGGCTTCCGACCGCTCGTGCTCGGGAAATTGGTCGTGTCGGCTTCCGCAAATGCAGGAGTGAATGCCGGTGCCACGCTCACGGAAACCTGGGTCGTCGCGTCCGAAACTTGCGCCTTCGATCTATTGAACGCGCGATACGTTCGCGAAATTGAGCCTGGTGAAATGGTGCGTATTTCGAAATCGGGCATCGAATCGATTCGTTTCGCCCCGGAAAAGCCCGTCCAGCAATGTATCTTCGAGCACGTTTATTTTTCCCGGCCAGACAGCATTATCTTTGGCCGCTCAGTAAATGAAAGCCGCGAGACCCTCGGCCGGCTGCTGGCCCGCGAGCATCCTGTCCAAGCTGATATCGTCGTTCCCGTTCCTGATTCTGGTGTGCCTGCCGCAGTTGGTTACGCTCTAGAATCCGGAATTCCATTTCGCATGGGCTTGATCCGGAATCATTACATCGGGCGCACTTTCATCGAGCCCTCCCAGGCAATTCGCAATTTCGGCGTGAAACTAAAATTGAATCCGGTTCGCCGCCTGATTGAGGGCAAACGCATCGTACTTGTGGACGATTCCATCGTTCGCGGTACCACGAGCCGAAAAATAGTCCGCATGGTGCGCGAGGCCGGCGCCCGGGAAGTCCACGTTCGAATCAGCTGCCCGCCGACCATTTCTCCTTGCTACTACGGCGTGGACACTCCTACGCGCGAGGAGTTGATCGCCTCTTCCAATTCCCCGGATGAAATTTGCAGATTCCTCGGCGCCGATTCCCTCGGTTACGTTTCGCTTCCCGCGCTTCGCCAGGCTGTGGGCGACACCGAGGGTAAATTCTGTACGTCCTGTTATACGGGAATTTATCCAACGGACCTCGTTCAGCTCGAGGTTCGTGGAAACGGCGCCACTATGATCGATAGGACGAATGGTGAGTCGGCGGAGCACGCGCTTCTGGATAAGCCGGTGACGATCGAACACGAGAGTTGAGATTATGAAAAAGACAAACACGAAAGATTCTGACAAACAACCAGTAAAAACGCCGGACGAATCTCAACTGCCGATGGGAAAACGCGTCCAGCGCGAAGTCCTCGCATGGTTCTGGGTCGGGCTAATCTTTCTCTTGATCAACGGCACGATCGGACAGGCGCGCGTCATTCCATCCGGCTCGATGGAGAACACACTTTTGATCGGCGATCACCTGATCATGAGTCGCCTCGGCTACGATGCCGGCATTCCGTTCACGGGCCTGCACGTTTCGCTATGGCGCAATCCCAAACGGCAGGAAATCATCATTTTCAAGCCGCCGTTCGCGCCTGATCAGCCGGACTATGTGAAACGCGTGATAGGCCTGCCCGGCGATATGGTTGACATTCGCGATGGATCCGTCTGGATCAACGGGCAAAAGTTAGCGGAAAATTACACCACGGGACCGACGGACCCCGCACCGCCAGACTACGTGTCTCCCTACCCGAACGCGATCGTGCTTCATTTTCCTTACAAGGTTCCGCCGCATTGTTATCTCGCGTTGGGAGACAATCGCGGCGATTCGCTGGACAGCCGCTTCTGGGGTTGCGTACCGCGCAAAGCCATCATCGGCACGCCGGTGATGATTTACATGTCGCTAAGAGCGCCGGGCGATGCGTGGGAGCCGGGGAATCTTCGCGAGCGGTTTCTCGCGTACGCGGACGCCATCATTCATCCGAGCACAGTGCGATGGCATCGCCTGTTCCACATTTTCTGAACGGCGTGCCATACGCACCCTTCCGCAGTACAATTTGAACGCGCACCAGTTGAAATACCTGCCGTACGCCCCCGCGGCAGGAAACGTTTAATTCCAACAATTAACGACGGGCGCGCGTCTGGCCCTCAAGGAAACGAAAGCGAAAATATCGCCGATGAAATACGCCGACGCCGGTGTGAATATCGCCCTCGCTGACGAAGTTAAGCAGCGCATTCGGCATCATGCGAATCGGACGTTCACATCGGGAGTTCTCGGGGGGATCGGCAATTTCGGAGCGCTCTTCGCGCTCGATACGAAAAAGTTCAAGGAACCGGTTTTGGTTTCGAGCGCGGATGGCGTCGGGACGAAGCTTAAGGTCGCGATGGCGATGGGCGTGCATTCGACCGTGGGAGCGGACCTCGTCAATCACTGCGTGAACGACATTTTCGTGCAGGGGGCGACGCCGCTTTTTTTCCTCGATTATCTGGCAATGGGCAAGCTGGAGCCTTCCGTGGTGGAGCAACTCGTCGAGGGAATGGGCCGGGCGTGCCGCAAAGCGGGTTGCGCGCTGATTGGTGGAGAAACTGCTGAGATGCCGGGATTTTATCCGCCGGGAGAATACGATCTGGCGGGTTTCATTGTCGGGGCCGTCGAGCGCAAGAAAATAATCACGGGCAAAGCCGTCAAGCCTGGGGACACGTTGATCGGGCTTCCCTCGGCAGGACTGCATACAAACGGGTATTCGCTCGCGCGCAAGCTGGTATTCGAGGTTGCAAGGCTGAAACCCGATACCTATGTGGCAGAAGTGGGAAACAAAATTGGCGCTGAGCTTCTTAAGCCGCATCTTTGTTATGCCCCAGCGCTGAAGAACATCGTCGCTCGTGGCTGGGTTTCCGCCCTCGCGCACATCACGGGAGGCGGCATTCCGGGCAATTTGCCGCGAGTTCTTCCCTCCGGTGTAAAGGCGCAGATTGATCTCTCGTCGTGGCCCGTGCCGCGCCTTTTCAAATTTCTGGCTGAGGTTGGAAAGATCGAGACCAACGAATTGCTGCAATCCTTCAACATGGGAATCGGCATGATCCTCGTGGTAGCCTCGGCGCATATTAAATCCGTGGAAGCCGACCTGAAACGGCGGCGCGAGAAATTCTTCCGAATTGGACGAATCGAGCGCGGCGATTCCGGCAAACCCCGCGTCGCCCATTCGGGATCCTTCAACTTCTAAGGTCTTACCCCCGGGAGTAATCCGGATGTTTCGCTTTGCCGCGGCGATTTAACTGCCGATCCACTTGCCTCAGCCAGCGTAGTTCCACTTCAAATTGGCGAATCATCAGTTCAATCATCCAGACGGCTTCGTGATAGCGGTGCCCAACTTCCTTCAAGACGGAAGCGAGAGCTTCCTTTTCCCGAGCGAGCTCTTTCGCTAAGAATTCTTCGCGCCGCCGCAATTGCGCGCGGACTGCGGAAGGCCGCGCTTGCCAGGAAAGCGCCAGCCAGGTCAGAAAGACCGGCCGTTCCCGCTGCGTTGCCCACTCTTCGGCCTCCAGCGCACTCGCCAAAGCAGTGCGTCCTTCCGCCGAAGTGGCAAAGCTCGTGCGCTCGGGCCCAGCGGCGGGCTGAGTCGTTCTAGTCGCGCGTATCAATCCAGCTCGCGCAAGCTTTTCCAGTGAATAATAAACTTGCGGCCGAGAAATTCCGGCCCAGTCGCGAATCTCCCGGCGCTCGAGCTCGGCGTTTGCCTGGTAGCCGTGCATGGGCCGCTCCGCCAACAAGCTCAGAAGCACGAGATCGGGTGTTGTCAAAATTTCTGCTTTCGATCGTCTGCCGAGTCTCGCGCGCAATTGTCTTTCTCCAGGAAAGTCTCAGTGGCTATCGCATGGATCGCTTCGTTGTCCGCGCGTTTCCCGATTTCCGCTTTCTGCTCCACCACCACCACTGGCACTGTTCCGCCGGCAGGCGCCCATTCCGGGCCTGGGCCACGGCGGCGCAGAATGTGTCCAGGACGCAGGGATCCTGACGGGCTCCCGTCAGGCGCTCGAGCTTGTGGTACATCTGCGCGGGCGATCGCCGCGCGAGCTGCGCGACGGTGTGAATTCCCAGCATTTCAAAGTCCCTCACCATGGCCGGTCCAACCGAAACCAGATCCTGTAAGGCGCGTCGTTCCTGCCTCATAATAGTCCTCCTTGACGTGGATCGTTTCAGCCTGTAGATTCATCTAGTCTAAATAAGACTAGTGAAATAAGCAAGACGAAACGCGACCCCACGACTCATCAAGGAGGCCAAATCATGAATGTAAAACGCATTACGCCAGTTCTTCTCGTCCCAGAAATCGAGCCGCAGCTTCCGTTCTGGATCGACCGCTTGGGTTTCACGAAGACCATCGAGGTTCCGCATGAAGGAAAGCTCGGATTCGCCGCCTTTCAAAAAGGCCCGGCCGAAGTCATGTATCAAACCTACGCCAGCGTGGAAGGCGATGCGCCGCCAGCGATGGCCGCGCAGGCCCGCAAAGGACCGACGTATCTGTACATGGAAGTGGACGATCTGAACGCGGTTCTCGCCGCCATGCGCGGAGTCCCACACGTCATGGCGGAGCGCACAGCGTTCTACGGCATGCGCGAATTCGCGGTGGCCGACCCGGCCGGACACTTCATTACCTTTGCGCAAGCAGTAGCTGCAGCACAGAAATGAGATGCCCAGTCCGTCTCGGGCCTATTCCTTTTTGGGAGCGTTGGTTGGCAATGGAGGAGCGCGACGTTCTGCCTCGGCGATGACGGCAATCGAGCGCGCGCCATTTTTGCCGACGGAGCGAACGGCGAAAAAGTGGTTGTCGGTCGAAACGCCTTTCAGGACCGTCTTTCCGGGCGCTTCGGCAAAATCATAAACGCTCCAGCGCGCCTCCGTCGTTTCCCGCCAAAGAATCTCAAATCCCGCACGCTCGGGATCCTCCGGCGCCGACCAGCTCACTTTAGCGTCGGGGGTGACCGCTCCCGTCAATTTCACATCGGTTGGAGGAGCGGGCGCCAAAGCCAATTGACGCAGGGCTTCGGCGTTGTCGCGCGCCACGTTCCCCATGAACGTAAAATTCAAATATTTCTCGAGGTCGCCGTATTCGATTCCGTCTTCCGTCCGCGGAGTCTGGTGCTGATGGTCATAATTTTCGAGCGGCTCGGTAAAGCGGACGGCGGGAAACCCGGCCTTATAAAATACATAATGATCTCCGCCGCGTCCGTAGCGATCCACCCGGAAGATCATGCGGATCGCAGAGCGCCCGTCAATCTCCTCAATCGCCCGTGCAAGTTCGCGCGAAGAAGAATCGCTATCCTCGATGCTCCCATTTCCTGAGAAAACGCGCACACGGTGTGGCCCGCCGGGCGCGGGGTCGGCTCCGACGATATCGTTGTCCATCATTCCGCCCACGGTGTAGCCCTTTTCCTTCACCCATTCGAGCAAGCGCGTGCTTCCGAGCAGTCCCTGTTCTTCCCCGGAGAGCGCGGCAAAAATCACGGTGGCGCGGCCGCCATGGCCTTCGGTCGCTCGCTTGGTCAGAAGCCTTGCCGATTCGAGCATGACGGCTACGCCGGACGAATCATCGTCTGCGCCCGGCGCATCCGCTTCGGCATCCATGACTTTCGAAGGCCGCGAGTCAAAATCTCCGTCCACAATAAAAACCGTCTTTGCCAATTGCTCGTCCGTGCCTGGCAAAATTCCGTAGACATTTTCGAGATGGACGGGTTTTCCGCCCGTGCGGTCCGCAGTCATTTCGAATTTATCCACGACGATCTGTAGCTTTCCGCCGCTATTTTTTGCAATCGCATCGAAGCGCGTAACGATAAAGTCGCGGCCGCAGCCGATGCCGCGCTTGGGATCGGTCCAGGAGGAAAGAGTCAGCCGCGTGCCGCAACTAACCTGCTCCTGCACGATGGCGCGCATCGTCTTTTCATTGACTGCCGCGCGAGGGAGGGCGCCAGTGGGCCGTGGCAGGATTTTCGAATGCGGTCGCCCCGCCAGCGGCTCCGCGGGATCGCGCCAGCCATTCTCGTGGTTTACAGGAGTTTTTGTTTGCCCCGTCACGTTGAGCGCAAAGGCGCCGCCGAGCAAAGCAATAAGTAAAGCGCGGCACAGGCCGGCCGGTTTGCCAATCGTCGAAGAATTCATGGTTCCCTTTGTTCGCGTGATTTTGTCCGTCGACCGCACGGCATTCTACCGCCCCACGCCTACCATTGCGACGCAAATGCGCGGTTCCCGGTTACGCCTGCCATCATGCCGTCAAGTTTTGCCGGTGTCCGCGAATATGTTAACGTTTTTTGTTTATGAAGAAACGAATTGGCGTGCTGTTGAGCGGCCGCGGCTCTAATTTCGAAGCGCTGGCGGAAAGCGTGGCTGTGGGGCGGGTTCCCAACGCGGAGATCGCCGTCGTCATCAGCAATCGAGAAGGCGCGCCGGGCATCGAGCGCGCGAGGGCTAGAGGCATCGCGGCGCGCGTGCTTCCTTCAAAAGGGCTGGAGCGGGAAGCGTATGATTGCCAGGTTGTCGCGGTACTGAACGAGCAGCGGGTAGATCTGGTTTGCCTGGCGGGCTACATGCGCTTGCTCTCGCCCTATTTCGTTTCGGCGTTTCCGAACCGCATTTTGAATATTCACCCATCGCTCCTGCCTTCGTTTCCGGGGCTGGAATCCCAGCGGCAGGCGCTCGAATACGGCGTCAAATTTGCCGGCTGCACGGTGCATTTCGTGGACGAAAATCTGGATGCCGGGCCGATTGTTTTGCAGGCGGTGGTGCCCGTCAAAGACGAAGATACCGAAGAATCGCTCTCCGCCCGAATCTTGCAGGAAGAACATAGAATTTATTCCGAAGCAGTGCGCCTGGTGTTGGAAGGCCGCTACAAGATCGAAGGCCGCCGCGTGATTCGAACCAACTGAATATGCCTGGAACAAAATTCAAACCCGTCGAAGAACAGCTCGCCTACCTGAAAAAAGGTGTGGCAGAAATCGTGCCCGAGCCAGAGCTGAAAGCGAAGCTTGAAAAATCATTTCGTACCGGGACGCCGCTGCGAGTTTATCTTGGCGTGGATCCCACGGCGCCAGACATTCATCTTGGCCATACGGTGGTGCTACGAAAATTGAAGCATTTTCAGGATCTCGGGCACACGGCGATCTTCTTGATCGGGGATTTTTCCGCAATGATCGGCGACCCCACAGGCCGGTCGGAGACGCGTCCGCCGCTTTCCCGCGAGGAAGTGGACGCTAACGCAAAGACCTATCTCGAGCAAGTGTTCAAGCTGCTCGACAAGGAAAAGACCGAAGTACGCTACAACAGCGAGTGGCTCGACAAGATGTCCAGCTACGAAATCGTGCGCCTCTGCGGGCATTACCGCTTGGCGCGGATGCTCGAACGGGAGGATTTTCGCTCGCGGCTCGAGAAGAACCAGCCGATTTCCGTTCATGAACTGCTCTACCCGCTGCTCACCGCGGTGGATGCAGTGCAACTGAAGTCCGATGTCGAATTGGGCGCCACCGAGCAGAAATTCAATTTGCTGATTCATCGCGACATCCAGCGTGAGTATGGCCTTGAAGGAGAGGTCGCGGTGACGATGCCGATTCTGGTCGGGCTGGACGGCCAGCGCAAAATGTCGAAAAGCCTCGCCAACTACGTCGGCATCACAGAAGCACCGTCGCTGATGTTTCGAAAAATTATGTCGATATCTGACTTTCTGATGTGGTCCTACTACGACCTTCTAACGGATTTCTCCACTTCCAAGATTGCTGAGATTAAACAACAAGTGGAGGCCGGCACGATGCCTGCGATCATCGCGAAAAAAGCGCTGGCCGCCGAAGTCGTGAGCAGCTTTTACGGCCAAGAGACAGGTATTAGCGAAGCAGATGAGTGGTCCCGGGTTGTGAGCCAGCGAAAGCTACCAACAAAGATGAGGGAAGTTCAAATCAAGCGTGCATTGGACGGATTTTTCTTTGTTTACGAGAAAAAGGACGACATCGTTCATTCTCGCCAGCTGTCCATCGCTTCTGGTGGGAAGGAAAAGTGGACAAAAATCTTGGCCGGACTCGGGGAAATCGAATCAGTGGCCGCAGCCGAACGTTTGATGAAAGGTCGCGGGTTCGACGTAAACGAGGAAACGATATCCGACCCGGGAAGCAGGGTCGATCTTTCAGTTCCCGTGACTTACGTGCTTAAGGTTGGCAACAAGAAACCTCCTTTCGTTCTGGTTATTGGCGAAGCTAAATAGCGGCCTGCCAAAAAGATGACAACAGAAGCAGCAGGAAGGCCGGGTCATTCGAGGACTTGTGCTGCTATTTGGGCCACAAACTTCCCAATTGCCGGCGCCGCGGTGAGGCCGGGCGACTCGATCCCGACAAGCTGAATGGCTTGCGGAACGCCAGGATCGCGCGTGATAACAAAATCGGCAATGCCGGAGCCTTCCGGGGGAACGAGCTTCGGGCGCAGCCCGGAATAGCCGAGTTGCAAATCTTTTTCTTCGACCTCGGGCAAGAGTGTCTTCGCACTGTGCGCGAAATCCGCGATGGGCAAACGATTCTTTTCGTAATTGTCCTTGCCCTCCACATACGTCGCCGTCGGACCGAGAAGCACGGTTCCCCAGAGCGTTTTCGTGAAGTGCACGCCGAGGCTCAAGCCGTGAGAGTGAGGCAAAGGGTAGACAAGATCATTGATGAGCGAGGCGCGAGGTCCGCGAATCTCGCAGTACTCACCGCGCACGGGATAGATTTTCCAGGAGTGATTTCCCAGCAGCGCGGCAATTTCATCGGAATAAAGTCCCGCGACGTTGATTACGCAACGCGCTTCGATGGTTTCGTGTTGAGAGTCATCGTCATCGCCGATGCGAAGTCCAACGCGAATTGCGCTCTTGGAAGGTTCAAGCGAAATGACCTTGGCGCGAGTCACGATGTTGGCGCCCTGGCTTTGGGCGACGCGCGCGTAGGCGTGCACAAGCTCTTCGGCGGAGACGATGCCCGTGGAAGGCACTTCGATGGCCGCAGCGCCGGCGATGTGCGGCTCGCGTTTGCGAATGTCCGCGGGGCCGACGAGGCGGAGACCTTCTACACCGTTTCCCTCGCCGTTTTGGATCAACGCCTCGAGTTGTGGAATTTCATTTTCGTGGGCGGCGACGACGAGCTTTCCCGTGTGGCGGAAGGGAACGTTGTGTTTCTTGCAAAATTCGTATGTCAGGCGATTGCCTTCGACGCAGTGGCGCGCCTTGAGCGAATTCTTCGGATAATAGATGCCAGAGTGAACGACGCCGCTGTTGCGGGAACTCGTGGCCATTCCAAGTTTGGGATTTTGTTCGACGAGGAAGACGTCCTGCCATTTTGCGGAGACGGCGCGGGCAATGGCACACCCAACTACGCCGCCGCCAATGATGAGGATGTTGGCCTGATCCATGATTTGATTTTAGCTGTGCAACTTACCCGTGGATATTCGTTTCATCGAAAAATGGTTTGCATTCGGCCAGCTGTGCCTGAGTGCCGTCGTGCACGGCGTAGACGGCGTTCTTGCGCTCTTCGTAATGATTCCGCCAGAGGGAAGCGGCGCCATGCTGGCCGTCTTTGTTCAAGGCGTAGAAAAAGATGTGAAACGTGGCGAGCTTTTTCTTGTCACCATTGTAATTGTGGGCGATGCGCGCGAGGGCTTCCAGGCAGGCGTCCTCGGGCGATTTGCCGCGGCGCATCATTTCAACGACGGTGTGCCCGCCGGCGATTTTGATATTTTCCTCGCCTTTTCCGGTCGAACCCGCCGCGCCCACTTCGTTGTCCACGAAACAGCCTGCCCCAATGATCGGCGAATCGCCAACGCGGCCGGGGATTTTCCAGGCAAGGCCGGCCGTAGTAGTCGTGGCGCTGATGTCGCCTTTTTCGTTTACGGCCATGCAAGGGATCGTACCGGTGGGCGGATGTGCAATGACGCGCTCGGCGTAAGCGATGGCGGCATGATCATCGCCAAAAATGCTGGTCATCTGGTCTTTCCATTCGGGACTGTCTATTCCTGGGCGCCAGTTGACGGACGATGAGGCTTTCCACGCCAGCCAGAGCTGGCGGGAGTGCTCGGTGAGCAAGCTCATGTCCTCGAACCCTTCGTCCACGCCAAATTTGTGCGCGCCCTCGCCGACGATCATGACGTGATTTGTTTTTTCCATGACCGTTTGCGCAAGCCTTGCCGCATTCTTGATGCGCCGCAGCGCGGCAACAGCTCCCGCGCGGTGAGTCGGCCCGTGCATGACGGAAGCGTCTAGCTCGACCTCGCCGTCCTCGTTCGGCAGACCGCCGTAGCCCACGGAATCATCGTTAGGATCGTCCTCGACGACCGTGACCGCAGCGATCACCGCATCCAGCGTGTCGCCGCCTTTTTTCAGTATGTCCATGCCTTTATCGAGAGCGTGCAGGCCGTTGGCGCTCGAAATAATGATGGGCCGCGTGCCCGGCGCGGCGCTAGCAGCAGGGTGCGCCAGATTCGAAGCGAGCGGCTGGGCGAGCAGATCACTTGCGCCTGCGGCCACGCTCCCCGCAATCGAACTGACAAAAAACTTACGGCGAGACCAGAGTTCCATGCGAATACTCCTTAGTGTGCGGAGGGGAATATACAGGGCGGGGAATCAGATTGGAAGTTCGAGCCGGATCGCAGCCGAAATTCGGTCGCATGCGGCCAAAACGCCACGCAAGAATTTCAGCAAAGGTGAACCACTCCATTTTTCTGCCAAATGCGGAACCCGCCAATGAATGCATTCGCGTTGTCTCCAAGGCGCGCTCCGGCGGGCAGCTCTTTTAATTTTTTGGAGTTTCCCCCGCCAAGCACGACGTAATCCGCGTCGAGCGCCTCCTTGAGGCTTCCGGTCACCTTCTCAACCTGTCTTCGCCACTTCTTTTTGCCCATTCGCTCGAGTCCGCGCAATCCGAGATAGTCCTCGTAGGACTTTCCATTCTTGTATGCTAGATGGGCCAACTCCATGGGTTGCAGCACGCCATCCACAACCATGGCCGAGCCGAGTCCCGTCCCGAGACCGAGGAACAACATCCGGCCTCCGTCGTAACTTCCGATCGCTTGCATCGCAGCATCATTGATGAGCCTGATCGGGCATCCAAACGCTTTTCGATAATCAAAACCGACCCAGCCTTTTGCAAGATTGTGCGGTTCGCGCAGCGGATGGCCGTTGATGATCGGGCCGGGGTAGCCGAGCGAGATGCAATCGTAGTCCCAATCAGCCACCGCTTTCTTGACCAGGGCGACCATTTTGCGCGGATTCAGCGTCGGGCCGGACTCAAATTTGCGCGGCTCTTTCTGCCCGGTGGCGAGCATTTTTACATGCGTGCCTCCCACGTCAATCACGAGGACTCGCGGCGATTTCTTGTTTCCCATTTTTTTCATAGCGGCTCCCGCACCGGAACTGCGACCCGCGACTGGCCCGGCCGCTTCGGAATTCTATGGCCGGCGGACCTCGAAGCAAAACTAATTTGTCGTGAGCGCAAAAGCAAGTCGTGTCGCAAGAGTCCTGTAAGCATCATTAGGCATGCCAAGCTCACTTCAGTTGCCCGCCGCGGGGGAGAGAGGTATGATTCGCGAGCCCGAATAAGCAATGGGCATTCGCGACTGGCGTGTCCCCACCCGCGAAGCGACCTTCCTGGAGAAAAGGCAGTGAGCCGGACCAAGCATAGCTGATCCCAATCTCTTTCTGACTCTTCGGATGGCCGTGATTTCAGGAATGAAGGAGAAACCCCATGCCCTACTCCCGAATTCGTCTTTTGCCGATCCTTGCCTGCGGATTTATGGCGGCGGCCCTGGCTCAATCGGCCCACGCCGCAACGTTGTGCGTGAATCCAAAAGGAGCGAACGGTTGTTTTTCCACAATTCAGGCTGCAGTTACACACGCGTCGATCAACGACATCATTGACGTGGCCGCAGGCACCTATCACGAAAATGTCACCATCAATATTCCACTTTCATTGATCGGAGCTGGCGCAGGCACCTCGGTGATCGATGCAACAGGACTTCCCAACGGAATTCTCGTGGATGGTTACAGCAATCCCGGGCTCCGCAACGTGACCATCGCTGGCTTCACCATCGAAAATGCTCAGTTTGAAGGCGTCCTCGTGGTCAGCTCAATAGACGTCATCATCCGGGACAACCGCATCGCCGAGAACGACAAATCGCCCGGCCTTTTTTTCACTGGTGCACCCAACGGATGTCCCGGCCAGGCGAATTATGAAACGGACGAAAGCGGCGATTGCGGCGGCGCGCTTCATTTGATCGGCACGGTCCGCTCGATCGTTTCCGGCAACGTAATCACCGGCAACGCGGACGGCATTCTCGTCAGCGACGAAACTGGAACGAGCCGGGACAATTTGCTGATCCACAACACAATCAAAGATAACCCGCTCGAGTGCGGCATCGTGCTTGCCTCGCATCCTCCTGTCGGCTCCATTGGCTCCCCGCACTACGGCGTTAACCACAACACGGTTGCGGAGAACGAATCGATAGGCAACGGTGTACAGATTGGAGGAGCGGGAGTAGGTTTGTTCTCGGATGGGAACGGTCCAGGCCAAGTCGCCAACAACGTGATCATTCGAAACAAGCTGATTGGCAACGGGCTCGGCGGCGTCGCACTGCACACCCACGTTGGCCCGAATTTTGGTGCTCCCACCGACAATATGAATGGCAACCAGATCATCGGCAACTACATTGCCGGAAACAGTGCGGATTCGTTCGACACCGCAACGCCCGGCCGCGTGGGAATCAACATCAACAGCGGGCTCGGAGGCACACCCGTAACTGGCACGGTTATCTCGCAGAATGTTATTCGTGACGAAGACGTGGACATTGCCGTGAACACGAATGCCGAGGTGGACATCCACTTAAACGACCTGCTCGGAGGCAAAATAGGCGTTGCAAACGTTTGTGCGTTTGATTTCACGTCAAACTCCGCCACGCCGAATTGCACCGGCTCAGTTGACGCCACTCAGGATTATTGGGGATGCGCCGCAGGGCCCGGCGGAAAGGGATGCTCGAGCGCAAGCGGCGATCGCGTTCGAATCAAGCCATGGCTCGACGAACCCGCGAACGACCGCGACGACGATCATGGCGATCGCGATCATGTTTCTTCAAACGTGTTCCCGACCAGTCTTGGCTTCCCGACAGCGGTGCGTGCGACGAGGCGAGCTACATTTTCGTGAAGTCAACTTAACCATGCCACGGCCCAGAGCATCGTGACTCTGGGCCGTGACTCATTTTTGCATCTCCACACTCACCCGATTAGTTCGCAGCATGTGGCTCGCTGCCCCGGTAAAGCCACGCCCCAGCCGATGCGGGCAAGCCAGAGCCGGCCTGGGCGTAACCGCCTGCGATGAGCACGCTTCCCTCCGGCAAGAGCGTAACCGAGGCGAAGTATCGTGCCGCGCCGAGCGAACCCGGCACCTGAATAAACATTCCCCTGGATTCATCGTAGAGCTCAGCATAGGCACCGCCGCCAGCTACAAGGACCCGGCCATTGGGGAGAAGTGTTGCAGCAGCGGGCAATTTGAAACGAGGGCCATGCATGGAACCGGTCGCAGTGAAACTGCCTGTGGCGGGGTCGTAAAGTTCGGCGCTCGAGTATTCGCCTCGCCAGTCGCGGCTATCGGAACCGCCCACGATCAGCACCTTGCCGCTGTGGAGAAGAATCGCAGCATGCTTATGCCGGGGAACCACAGACTGGCTAGTAAGCGAAAACTTGGCCGTCGCTGGATCGAATAGTTCGGCTTCGCGATAAATAGTTTGCGAAGGGTAGTGGCCCGACCCGCCGCCCACGATTAGCACCTTGCCGTCGGCGAGCAACGTGGCGGTGTGTGCGTCGCGCGGAAACGCCATGCTTCCAGTCATACAAAACTTGCCTGTCGCGGGGTCATACAGCTCAGCGGTATTCAGCGCTTCTTCTCTCCGGCCTTCTCCGCCCGCAACGAGAACCCGGCCGTCACGAAGCAGAGTGGCTGTGCTTCCCGCGCGCTCAACGATGAGATTGCCAGTGGGAGTGAACGTCTTCGTAGCAGGATCATAGAGCTCCGCGGAACGCCGCACTCCGTAATGCCCAGTCCAGCCGCCAACGATCAGGACCTTTCCGTTTTCAAGCAGTGTAGCGGTATGGCCAGATCGGCCAATCGTCATCTCGGGTCCGGCCTCGAATTGTCCCGTACTCGGGTCATAAAATTCTGTCGAGCGGTACGGATTAGACTCACCACCACTGCCCGAGAATCCACCGGCAATCAGAACTTTGCCATTAGGCAGCAGAGTCGCGGTCTGAGAAGCCCGGGCGATGTGCATCGAGGAAATCTCGGTGACGAGTCCTGGCCGGAAGGGCCAAGCTGCTCGCGCTCGGGAAGCGCAAAAGAGTGTCACGAAAATAGAAAGAAAAAGAAATACTCCAATCAGGTCTCTGGGGCACCGTTTCATCGAGAACCTCCCCTTACGGATTACTGCCAGCCAAGACGCGGCCGCATGCGAGAGTGTTAACAGCAGAAGCGGAAAGCTCCGAACGAGAGGAGCAGCGGGAGGAACTTCTTAGCGGACAGAAAGTGAAGTCGAAATATTCGCCAGGTCGGGTATGTCGTAAAGATGCAGCAAGTCCGAGGCCCGCTTCAGAAAATTGGCGGGAAGTTCGCCGGACTGATAATCCACCCACCCCGTCGTAAACTCGAGCGGTATGCGCTCGCCGGACGAGGAGATATCCACCGTGCACAGGCGGTTTAGGACCTGCTTGACTTCATTCACGCCACATTCTGGAAGCAGGAGCAGAAAATCGTCGTCGTTTATTCGGGCGGCGATGTCGGATCCCCGGCTTGCTTTTTTTAGCCGGCGCGCAAGCTCTCGCAGGCCATTATCCACAGCTGAGCCGCCGCAGCGGGCAACTAGTTTGGAATATTCATCCACGTGGACGGTGGCGAGACACAGCGCGGAATTCTGCCGGCGCGCGCGGGCCACTTCCTTGCCCAGATGTACTTCGAGCGCGGCTCGCGTGCAAAGTCCGGTTACAGGGTCGAGACCGGCGGCATCGGTGGCTGGCGCGGTAGAGCCTTGGGCGTCGAGCGGTTGTCCTGCGGTTTGCTTCCGCAAGCGCCGAAGCGACCATTGCCGGTAGACTAGCCACCCATTGAACAGCAAGACCAGACAGAGTGTCGCCCAGCGAGCCTGATCGGATCGAATTTCATAGAAGTAGTCGGCATGGCGAAAGAACGAATGAATTGAAGAGAGCAGGAAGGCGATTGCCGACAAAACGGTGACCAGTAGCGCCGACAGCCAGAGCCACCACTCCGTTCGGGAAATTTCCTGGAGGCTGGCTCCGGCCGGGACTACACGGAAAGGGCCGCTGCCCGCTAGGGGCGAAACCTTCGGCTTGGGTCGGGATGTCTCTACAGCTGATTTCATTTTGAAATTGAAAAAACCGCAGAACTCAATGTTGGTGGTTCGAGCGCGAGGAGGCAACAGGGAAATGGTACAGGCCCGTTCCGTTCAAGAAACTGAACTCTTGGGCAGGGGCCGTCGATAGTAGCCGGCAAGGCCGAGTAATGCGCCCAACAAGGCGAGATTAGAGCGAATTGCTACAGCGCGGTTCCATTTCGCGCGGACGCCGCCGCCGGTTTTGCCGGCGAGAGCGGCGCGTGCTCGAGCACGCGTCGAGCGTAAAGGGCTACATTCCGCACTCCCGCGGCGTACGCCGGATTCGGATTGCGCGCTCCGCCATTGTACGCCCCAATCGCCTGGTCCACGTCGCCGCCAAATCGGTCTAGCAATCCTCGGAGCAGAATCCCCGCGTAAGTAGTCAGCACATCGCTGTCCACCGTTTTTAGATCCAATTGGCGCGGCGGCCGGAGGCGCGGCGGAAGCTCGTCATAGTTGCGATGGTCCTTCAGATAGAGCTGATGCGCGGCGCGAAGCGTTTCGCGCGAGATTTGCCAGGTCCCAATCGAATAGTCGCTCACGAGAACCTGCCGCCGGCGCCTCTCGAGGATGATGTCGCCCCTTTGGGCGCGCTTTTTCCATACAGCGTGTTGCAGGTCTCCATCTACATTCATGTAATTGTTCTCCATCGCGCCGACGCCAAGGAAGTAATCGAGCGGGAGGCTGTAAAAGTGCGCCACATCCAGGATGTCCGAAGCCAGCCTCAGCGCCTGGCGGCGAGTGAGCGGCTGCGGCGCGGCCGCGATTTGGCCGACAACGCGCCAGTCGGTTTGCGATTTGAACGCCAGAAAATCAGCGAGTGCGGGCAGCAATTGGAAAGTCGGGACATTCTCCAGCTTTTGCCGCGGTGGCATGTTATACGCGGCCATCAGCGTCTGCGTTTCCTGTTCAGCGAATGCCAAATCTTTGGGTGACCAGGCGGCGACGTCGTAGTGACTGATGAGTCCCCGCAGTTCCAGGGCATCCAGCTGAGGAAGCGCCGTAAGCTGGTCGTTTTCCACCCACAAGAAGATCTTGTAGCGGATGCGATTTCCGTTCTGGCTCGACGTTAGAAGGAGGTTCGCAGCGTCCTTGGGGTCGCGGCCGCGCAAGTAGTCAAATCGCAGAAAGGCTTCCAATTGGTCATCGAAGGTGGCAAGTTCCGCACTGGCCACCCGGTTTGAAAATGGGATGATCAGATGTCCATTCTGATATTCCGGAGCCGGGGAGGAGGGCGCTGTCGTGATGACCATGTGCTGGGGCCGTAAGCTGCCGGCAGCCCAGAGAGACACCGCCAGCGCGGCAAAGAGGATGGTTAGGGAAGCATGAGACTGCTTTCGCGTACTTGATTTGGCTGACATGGCGGCAGCCCTCGTTTTCCTCGGTGCGAATCCATACGCACTCTATGGGATGCATCCAGTTTGCCAGCCGTCTACCTTAGGCCCAGTCCTCTATCGCCATGAAAATAAGTCATTTAAAAATGAGGGCGAGGCCCGGGGGTGCCGGGGCGTGGCAAGAGCGCGTGTCTCCGCGTCTAGAAATCAACAAGATCATGAGGCTGTGAGGGTATCGCTTGCCGCTAGGCTCGCGATTCATCTTGAAGTGGATATTTACGCGACTACGCAGCAACCGCTGATGCCCTGCGCGGATTCAACTTGCGTTGGTTTGGACGCTTCCGCCCTCTCAGCGATTCCCGGCCGGGAGCGATTTCAGGTAGGCGATCACCGCTTTCGCATCTTCATGGCTCATATGGTAAATGTGCATTGGCCGGCGAATCGTCTCGCCTTGTGGGCCAATTCCGCGCTCGAGAATGCGCTCGCCTTGCTCTTCCGTGAAGCTAGGGAATCCGGCCAGGGCAGGAGCGCGCATTGCCCAGTTCGGATCTGGCTTGACGGGCATAATCCAGATCGGAGCGCCCTGCAGCCACGCGTGCTGGTCGAGCTCTCCATTGGCGTCCCGCGGCGAGTGGCACTCGCCGCACATTGCCACGTCTTCCACGATGTAGCGGCCGCGTTCGATTTGGGCCTTATCGGGGGTCACTGGTTTGGGTTTTGACCAGCTCGCCGAAACTCCATACACCAAGGCGACGAAGAGCAACGACAACCCCAGCACGGTAAACCTAGTTCGCATGAAGCCTCCAAGAGTTCGAGTAACGGACTGCTAGATCCTGCATGACGGATTCGGAGGAGTCGGAAGCCAGCACCCGCAGCTTCGTCGCACATTTCCCAACCGAGGCCCGCGCCGCTTTGCCTTGGGCCCTAGCCCTGGCGGACTGCCGTCTGATTCCGTGGCAGAGCCGTTGTAGAGCATACCACTTGAACTGCCAGACGTGATTCAAGAATAGGCGAAGCCGGCGATTCTGTGAAATGGCTATTGGGAAAAAATGGTGCGGCTTGACAAACCTAAGCCCTGAGCACGGCGCTTTCGACTTGCTCCCGCAGCCGGCTCCACTAAGGAAATTGTTTTCTGATTTTGACCGTACGGTCCAGTTCGTCTGAAACTTCCAGTATTTTCAGGCGCAGGTCGGGATCGAGAGAAGTGTCTGACAGAAATTCCTGCACTTGAGCTTGGGCTGCCGGGGATTGCTGGCCGCCGATAAAGGCGTTGAGCCAGCCAAGCAGGAAGAAGATTTTGCGATCTCGCTTGACCTGCGGCAAAGCGTCTAGAGCCAGCTTCAAATAAGGCAGCGTCAGCCGCGATTGGTTCCAGTAATTGAAAGCCCCGAGGCTTTGCGAGATCCAGTCTTCGGGAAGATTCGAGTCGTGGAGAAACTGATTGAAATAGTGTTGCTTGGTTGCAGCGTCTGGCCGCGCGGCTTTCGCCACAAAGTCATATTTAAGTCCATCGCCGGAGTGGTCGTGAGCTTCCTCCACGGATAAAACGGAATCGGCATCTTCGTCGTGAAGCGCCACGAGCGCAGTAACCATGGTCCAGCGATCCAGCGGGCGCAGTGCCACGCCGGGAATTGTAAGTTGCCCGGAGAGAAGTTCTTTTAGCTGTGCGCGCCCGTAAGAACTTTCCGCAATTGCCCGAAGTGTCCGAAACCAGATGATCCGGAAATCCTGGCTTTCGGAGTGCAGCATCCGATCCGTCGCCAGCATCTCCGCGCGTTGCGAGAATTCTGCCCGCACGGAGTCGCTGACGTAGCGGTGGAGGCCCGTGGTCAGGTGTCCGGCGAGGCTTTGCGCGAGCTGTTCATCGGTCTCTTCAGGCAGCAAACGCAATTCCAGGTCAAGAAAATCGCGCGGCGCCATCTCCGCTTCGCGCACGGAATCCCAGAGCGAGCCCCAGAGCAGCGAGCGTTCGAACACATCGTGAACTTGCCCAAGCCGAGAAATCACCGCCTGCCGGCTGCGGGAGTCCAGCAGAAACCGGCCGTACGCGTAATCCTGATCGTTCAGAAAAACGTATGCGGGGCACGGCTTGTTTTCCGCGGCCGTCAGATTTTCATTCGGAGAGTCGAGTTGCGCGCGGAGGCGGATCGGCGGGCCGTCGGCATACGCTAGAAGCACTTGCATCGCGATGGGCCATACTCCGCCTTCTCCCAGGACGTCGCGCTGAGTGAGCCGGAAACTCGCGAGGCGGCCTGCCCCGTTGCAAGTCCAATCAACGTCCAGCTGGGGCATTCCACGGTGGCGAATCCACATCTCAGCCCAGTGCTGTAAGTGCATTCCGGAAACGCGTTCGAACGCGGCGACGAGATCGCTCCATTCCGCGTTGCCGTACGGGTGATCCTTGAGATAGAGCCGCAGGCCATCGCGGAAATTTTCCTCGCCCAAAACAAAGGCGAGTTGCTTGAGCACGCCTGGAGCCTTCGAGTAGACGATCGCGCCGTACGCGGACTTGGCATCCTTCAGATTGCCAATGTCCTGATAAATCGGAGTCGTGCCCTTCGTCGAATCGATGGAATACGCGGCGGGCTTGATGGACAGAGAGAAACGCTTCCAAATGTTGTCTCCGGGCTGGAGTGCAGCGAGCGCCTGATAGGCCATGTACTGCGCGAAACCTTCCTTGAGCCAGAGGTCGTCGAACCAGCGCATGGTGGTGAAGTCGCCGAACCATTGATGGGTGAGTTCGTGGAGCAGCAGAATGTCGCGATTGAGGTGGTCGCTGTGCGTGGGGGCCGTGCGGAAAAGGACGGATTCCTCGCGCAGAAAAGTTGCGCCGGCATGTTCCATGCCGCCATACGCAAATCCCGGAATCAGGATGAGATCGTATTTCGGAAAGGGAAATGGCTGCGCGAAATAATTCGCGAGATACGCTATGCCCTGTCCGGTCACGCGCTGGACTTCCGGAGCTTCCGCTTCAGCTTTTTTGAACTGCGATTGGCGAACGTAGAGATTCGGTTGCCCATGCGCGCCTTGGATTTCGCGGAACGGACCTGCGGCAAATGCGAAAAGGTACGTGCTGATGGGTTCCGTCTCGCTGAAGACCGTGTGCCGCTGGTCGGCCGAGACGTCGGCTTGCGATACGACTGGCGAATTGGAAATAACGGTCCACCTGTCAGGAGCATCGAGTTCCAGTTGAAATCGAGCCTTCAGGTCCGGCTGGTCAAAGCAGGGAAAACCCATCTCCGCATCCATGGGCACGAAAAGCGTATAGAGATATTCCGTGTTGTCGTCTTTGTCTTCGAAACGAGTGATGGCTTTGTTAGCAGGGGCAACGGGAGCGGCAAAGTCCACGCTGACCGTGTTCTCACCGGCGCGGACACTTCCTGCGGGCAGTTCAATGTGTCCGTTCTCGAGGATGGGCTGGACTGCGGTTCCATTGAGGTGCAGGGAACTAATGCTGCCTTCGCGAAAATCGAGCAACACCGAGCTAGCTGATTTCGATTGGAAGCTCAGATCCTCATGCGCGAGCGCAGATGCGGCGTGCGGGACAAGGGTGAAATGGAGGTGATACCTAATTCCCGAGAGTTGTGTGGCTCGCTGCCGCGCGAGCTCGCGCGGAATGCCGGCGGGCGGCGTGGCGGCAAAAAGATTTCCGCCGCAGAAGAGTAGGACAAAAGCAAGAAGTTTGCGCATGGGCGGAAGAAATGTACATGATGGCAGGAGCCATGGGTACTCCCATTTTTTCCAGGAAGTCCGAGCCGGGGCTAGCCGGGGAGAGTATGATGCTACGCGGTCACGCTAGCGAACGCACGCGGGCTTGCTCACTCCAATAAGCGTCAATGAGCGTTTCATTCCTCAGGGGACTATATGAAAAAATTTGTTCTGCTCTTGGTTCTTGCATGCGCGGCCTGTCTGCCGTGTCTGTCAGCGGCTGCAGCGCGAAGCGGCGGCGCGGCAGCAACCGCTCCGAACGCGCCGGAAAGCGCGGAACAGGCGCGTTGGGCTCGCGAAGCCGCGGCGGTGATCATTACCCGAGACGATTGGGGCATCGCACACGTTCACGGCAAGACCGACGCAGACGCCGTATTTGGAATGATTTACGCGCAAGCGGAAGATGATTTCAATCGCGTGGAGACGAATTACCTCAACGCGATGGGCCGGCTGGCAGAAACCGAGGGCGAGAGCAAAATCTATCAAGACTTGCGTATGAAACTTTTCATCGATCCGGCCGAATTGAAAAAGGAGTATGCGGCAAGCCCGCTCTGGCTCAAGAAACTGATGGATGCCTGGGCGGATGGATTGAACTACTACCTGTTCAAACACCTCGACGTGAAGCCGCGCGTTATATCGCGTTTCGAACCATGGATGGCGCTTAGCTTCTCGGAGGGCAGCATTGGAGGAGACATCGAGCGCGTGAACCTTGGGCAGCTCGAGTCTTTCTATGGAAAGACTCCGGCAAACGCGGATTCACCGGCCGCCGAGGAGGAAGAGCTCGAAGAACCCAGTGGTTCGAATGGGATGGCCATCGCGCCATCCAACACGAAAGATCATCACGCGCTCTTGTTGATCAATCCGCATACTTCGTTTTATTTCCGTTCCGAATTGCAGATGGCGAGCGATGAAGGGCTGGATGCCTACGGCGCCGTAACCTGGGGCCAATTTTTCGTCTATCAGGGATTCAACCCGAAAGCCGGATGGATGCACACATCCAGCGGGGCGAGCGCCATCAGTTGGTATCTCGAAACGGTGGAGAAAAAGAACGGAAAGTATTTTTACAAGTACGGAAAAGAAGAGCGGCCGGTGAAGACGAAAGAAATCGTGGTGCCGTACAAGACCTCTGGCGGCATGTCTGAAAAGAAATTCACGGCGTATTACACGCAGCACGGTCCGGTCATCGCGGTTATCGGCGGGAAGTGGGAAA
The DNA here is from genome assembly GCA_035279745.1 of Candidatus Acidiferrum sp. Classification (GTDB taxonomy): domain Bacteria; phylum Acidobacteriota; class Terriglobia; order Acidiferrales; family UBA7541; genus Acidiferrum. The sequence goes on from DATEHE010000010.1 coordinate 98,200, forward strand.
CGATCCGCCTGATGCGGGAACACGTCAAGGCGCTGACGCAGTCGTACACCAGGACGAAAGCGACCGATTACAAGACTTTCCGCCGGATAATGGAACTACACACGAACTCCTCGAATAACACGATATTCGCCGACTCCGAGGGAAATATTGCGTACTTTCACGCCAATTTTATTCCACGTCGCGATCCGCATTTTGACTGGACCAAACCCGTGGACGGCAGCACTCCCGCAACGGAATGGCATGGGCTGCTCTCGATAGACGAAACGCCTCACCTGCTGAATCCGAAAAGCGGTTGGCTCTACAATTCGAACAATTGGCCATGGTCCGCCGCCGGACCGAGCAGCCCCAAGAAAGATGATTATCCCCCTTATGTTGAGACGGGCGGCGAAACCGCGCGCGGTTTGCACGCGATCCGCGTCCTGGAAAACAAAAAGGACTTCACCGTGGATTCGCTGATCGCCGCCGCATACGACAGCTACCTGACCTGGTTTGAAAAGCCCATTCCGTGCTTGTTAAAAGCGTGGGACAACGCGGCGGCGGACAATCCTCTGAAAGAGAAACTTAGCGAACAGATTGCCGCGCTACGCGCGTGGGATTTGCGTTGGGGCGGAAACTCCATTCCCACTTCGCTTGCCGTGTTCTGGGGACAGGAGGTCCGCAAACGAGCCGGAGCGCAGGCAAGACTGGAAGGGATCAACGTCGGCGATTACGTCTGCACCAATGAATCCCCGGAACAATTGCTGCAGGCGCTTTCGGATGCGTCTGCCCGTCTAACATCCGACTTCGGAACCTGGAAAACGCTTTGGGGAGAGATCAACCGTTTTCAACGATTGAACGACGACATCCTTCCTCATTTCGACGATGCCGGTCCCAGCATCCCGGTGGGATTTACTTCCTCCCTCTGGGGATCGCTCGCTTCGTTTGGTGCGCGACCCTACCCGGGAACCAAGAAATGGTACGGGACGAGCGGCAACAGTTTTGTGGCGGTCGTCGAATTTGGAGATAAGGTGCGAGCGCGAGCCGTAACTGCCGGAGGTGAAAGCGGCAATCCTTCTTCGCCGCACTTCAATGACGAGGCCGAGCGCTACGCGACTGGAAATCTGCGTGAAGTATATTTCTATCCCGAACAACTGAAAGGCCACACAGAGCGCGAATACCATCCGGGAGAATAGCCCGAACGAGCTTCCTTAGGGTAGTTTCTGCTGCGTTACCCGATCCACCTAGCAGCGCATGGTTTTTCTTTTCTTGCCGATTCGCCCAAGCTTTTCAATCTTTGAGATGTACTCGATCGCGACCGGGACGCTGCAGGCCGTTTCGCCAACATCCACGGACACATCGCCAATTTCCCTCGCTGCTGCTTTTGCTTCCTTCAAAAGAGGTTTGATGTACGCACCAACGGAAATGACAAACCCATTCATCGCATACCGCACGCGATTTTTGGCCCGCGCAACATCCTTAACAACGGTTTGAAGAAGGCTCTTTATTTCCGAAATGGATAATTCCTCGTCCGGTTTTGTGGCCAGCAAACCTGAGTATGTGCACCAACCGGCAGCTGCAACATGCTCTTTGCTTGACTTCATCCACTCGAGCGCAAGCTCACGGCCATTCGAATGCTCGACGGCCACCCACGGCACCGTGTATTCGGAAATCATCTGGCGATTGACCGCGGCGTCGGCCCAGGCGCTCAATTGTTTCGGAGTCATTTGCGCACCGTCAGCAACCATTCCGGCGAGATACATGGCATCCACGTTGCCAGTGTCGTAGAGTTGCAACGCAAGCGACTGTTGCCCTTTGATTTTCTTTGCGATCACCTTCAAGTCCGCGACGCTCACACCGTACATGTTGTCCGTGGTCATGCCGTGACGAGAATAGATTTTGCGCGTTTTCTCTGAGCCTTTTTTCTTGAGCTGAGCCATGATCGAATCAACGCTGAGAGTTGCGGGCATGAGAAATTCCTCCGTAATGGCCAAGTTTGGCAGCGAGTTTCCCCGCGGGCCGGTCCAGGAAGTTTTAGCTTCCCGGGAAGGGAAAACGCGAAGCGTAGCAATCTTGCGAGTGCGTTGGGAGGAAGCATAACATTCGACGCCTTTCCAGTCGTCCCCGCCATAAGTTGTGTAGGTTCGTCAGGTCGAGCACGCCTTAGCGCACCTCCGGCCCTTGACATCCTTCCCTTTCCAAGCTATACCCAGTCTGGACTAGGGAAGTGCATCGCGCCCGTACTTGCCTCGGAGGACCACTTGAACCATCAAGATCCATCCCAGCTTCTCCCCGGCACGCTCTTCTTGCTCATCCTGAAAGCGCTCGTCCGCGGCCCTCTGCACGGCTACGCCATCGCAAAGCGCATTAAGAGTGCTTCCGCGAACGGCCTCGAAATCGAGGATGGCTCGCTTTACCCCGCGCTCAACCGCTTGCTCGTCAAGGGCTGGGTGCAGGCCGAATGGGGCATTTCAGAAAACAATCGCAAAGCGCGCTTCTACAAGCTCACCCCTGCGGGCCGTAAACAGCTTTCTGCCGAAACCAGAGAATTCGAAAAGCTCATTAAAAGCATTCAACTTGTCATGCGCGCCGTCTAAAGCACTCGAGGAGGCCGCCATGTCCACGATTCGTGAATGGCTCAATCGCCTGCGTTTCCTCGCCGATCGCCGTCAGTTTGACCGCGAGATGTCGGACGAATTGCAATTTCACATTGAAGCGCGCTCCGCGGAGCTCCAGGAATCCGGCCTTGCACCTCAGGAAGCTATGCAGCGCGCCCGCCAGGAGTTTGGCTCGCTCCAGCTCGCTCGCGAGGATTCACGCCAGGCCTGGCGAATTGTCCGTCTGGAAGATTTTCTGCAAGACCTCCGCGTCGGCTTCCGCATGCTGCGGCGAAGTCCCGGCTTTTCGCTCCTTGCCATCGTGTGCCTCACACTTGGCATCGGTGCCAACGCCGCCGTCTTCAGTTGGGTCGAGGGCATCTTATTTCGTCCTTATCCCGCCGTCGCGCACCAGGAACGCTTGATGGCCCTGGCGGGCACAACCCGCGGCGACAATGAGCCCACCGCACTTTCGTGGCGCGACTTTCAGGATCTTCAAAAAAACTGCAAGCTCTTCGACTCATTCTTTGTAAGCAAAATCATGGGCACAACGCTCAGCATTGGCGATCGCGCTGAACGCGAGCCCGGCAGCATCGTTTCCGCAAACTATTTCGACGCTCTCGGCGTGCATCCGATTTTGGGCCGGGGATTTCTTCCGGGCGAGGACACCGGAAGCGCCGCGCATCCTGTCACGGTGATCAGCTACCAACTTTGGCAGAGCCGCTTCCACGGCGATCCCAACATTATTGGAAAAACGCAGCGCCTCAATGGTGTTGTTCACACCATCGTCGGTGTGGCGCCTGAAGATTTCCGTGGAACATTCGTTGGGTGGGCCATGCAGTTCTGGGTTCCCGCTTCCATGGAGGAAATTTTCGAGAATGGCGGCTACAAGCTCGAGGACCGCGGCGCGCGCTGGATTGAGAGCTACGCCCGGCTCAAACCCGGTGTTACTCGCGAGCAAGCGCAGCAGGAAATTTCCTCGGTTGCCAGCCGCCTTGAGACGGATTATCCGCTGACTAACCGCGGCCGCAACGTGCGTCTATGGGCGCTGTGGGAGACACCGTTCAATGGCGCAAGCATGTTGCTCCCGATTTTAGGAATCATGCTCGTAGTCGTTGCGTGCGTTCTGCTCATCGCCTGCGCGAATGTTGGCAATCTGCTTCTTGTACGATCCTTCGCGCGGCGTCATGAAATGACGGTGCGCGCAGCGATTGGCGCCGGCCGCGGACGCTTGCTCAAGCAATTGCTTACGGAAGGGCTCATTCTCTCGTTCTTCGCGGCCGCAGGCGGGTTGCTGGTTGCCCACTGGTCCCGCCATCTACTTGTGTTGCTGTTCCCTTCGCGTTCCGGCATTTCGGTGTATTTGCCGGGCGATCTTGACTGGCGCGTGCTCGCGCTCACCGCCGGAGTCTGCTTGCTCGCAACCCTCATTCTTGGTCTGGTTCCGGCGATTCAAGCCAGCAAGATTGATTTGGCCGCGGCCCTGAAATCGGAGATGGGCGGAGTTGTTGGTGGCCACGGAAAATCGTGGGTCCGCTCCGGGCTTGTCGTTGTGCAAGTTTCGTTGAGTTTCATTTTGCTGGTTGGCACAGGGCTGCTCGTACAAAGCCTTCAGAAAATCCGCACTACCAGCCCCGGCTTCTCGACGCACCGCGTGCTCAGCACCTCGGTTGATCTGATCTCTGCCGGATATACCCCGCCACAAGCGAAAACATTCCAGGATGAGCTCCTCGACCGGGCTGTGGAATTGCCCGGTGTCGAGTCCGCCGCCTTTGCCCGCGTGACTCCGCTTGGTTTCGCCACGTACTCCTCGAGCCCCATTGCGGTGGACGGCTACAACGTTCCTCCTGAAGAAGAGCCCACGGTGGAATACAACGAAGTCGGACCCGGGTATTTTGGCACGATGGGAATTCCTCTCATCTCCGGGCGAGAGTTCTTGCGATCCGACGACGATGCTCACCAGTTGGTGGCTGTCGTCAACGAAACGATGGCCGCGCAATTCTGGAAAAGCCAGAGCCCCATCGGGCAACGTCTGCAAGTGAAAGGCCGCTGGATGCAAGTGATTGGAGTGGCGAAGGACTCGAAGTACGAAAGTCTGCGCGAATTGCCACGGCCTTTTTTCTACGTTTCGCGGCGGCAGAATTTTTCCCCGAATGCCAGTTTGAACATTCGCACGCCGTTGGGCGCGCACGCCATGGCAAATGCCCTGGCCCGCGCCATCCAGGGGCTCGATGCGAACCTTGCGTTGAACGAGGTGATCACGCTTCAAGAACAAGTGGACCGCTCGACGTCGCCGCAACGCGTCGCGGTCACATTGCTCACTGCTCTTGGCGGCTTGGCCTTGCTGCTCGCAGGCATCGGGCTGTACGGCGTGATGTCCTGCTCCGTCTCGCAAAGCACGCGCGAGTTGGGGCTTCGTATGGCGCTCGGCGCACGCGCCGGAGACCTGATGCGGCTGGTCTTGTCGCAGGGGATGATGCTCGCGCTCGGCGGCGTAGCTTTGGGCGTCGTGGCCGCATTGGGATTGACGCGGTTGCTGGGCAGCTATCTGTTTCGCGTGAGTCCGCGCGACCCTCTGGCTTTTGGCTCTGCATGCCTGGTGATGTTCGTTGCGGCGCTGGCCGCATGTTTCCTGCCTGCCTGGCGCGCGGTTCGGACCGACCCGATGCGAGCGCTCCGCGAGGAATGATCCAGTCTGACTGGGATTGCCGCGTTTCGACGCTACTAAATCGCAAGCTCTCTTAGATGATGCGGCCGAAGAATTAGCTCCGGCCGACACGGCCCCCGCTATTTCGCTGCCGCGGTTTCGTCGAGCTTTACGTTCGAGAAGATCGCGGTCTCAAGTGTCGTCGCGACGTGCGAGCAAACCCCCAATCCAACATAGACCGGATCTTTCAGCGAGATGAACTCGACAGGTCCGGCCGTCTTCCAGTCTTCGCCCGGCTTTGCGAAATACATCGTCACGCGGCTGCCCTTCTTCACGATGCGGAGCCGGGAAGGTCCGTCTTCGGCGGCAACAACTTGATAGGTCTGTTCGTTCGCGGCGCCCCGGAACTGCAGCGAAGTCAAACCATTCCCGTGCGAGACAGCATCGGCGTACGCTGAACCAGAATCGAGGCTCTGGCGAATCATCAGCACGGCTTTGCGATGTTCCGCGGCGCTGGTTCCAACCCACTTGATGTCCGCTGACAGGGATACGTCGCCGGAGACTTGCTTCCAGACGAAATAGAATGCGTCAGTGGCTGCCCACATATTCGCGCCGCCGCCGGTAATGGTGTACTCGCCTTTTGCGGCATCGTACTCCGCTTTGCAGCCGGGTGGTGTGACTCCAACGCTGCCTTCGTTCGTGAAGATTCCAAGAGGCTTGGTCTGAGCGGCACAAAGCGCGAGAGCGCAAGCGCTCGCAAGGATGACCACACCAAGAATAATTTGTGCGTGCCTTCTGTCTGGCATTGGGAGCCTCCTGACCACCGCAAACTTTTCCGCCATTCCCGCGCCGGGGCGGCAAAACAACCTGCGAAGCATCCTCATGCGGCTGTTTCGAACCGAGGGCATTCTATCTCAGTACTTCAAAGCGCGGCAGGCAAGGTTGCGCGGTAAATGACTTAGGTCCGCAGGATCAAGGGGAGGCAGTTCATTCGAAAGGTGAAGTTCAAACGCGAACGTTCTCCCGTACCGGGCTCGCCCGCGAGGCTCGCTTCTTCTCATACAACGCTTGATCGGCCGCTGCCAGCATGGTTTCCGGCTCATCCCCAGGAGCGTACTCTTTCCAGCCGACGGAATACCTGATCGGGAATCGCTTGCCGTCCCACGTAGCTTCCAGAGAGCCGAGCCGGTCCAGAACGAGCTCCAATTGCGCGCGATTGCATTCGGGAAGAATCAGCAGAAATTCGTCGCCGCCCATTCGCACAGCTATATCACCGCTGCGTGTGGCCCGATTCAGCGACGCGGCAAATTCCTGGAGCACCAGATCCCCAGCTGCATGCCCGTAGCTGTCGTTGATGTGTTTGAACTCATCCAGATCCAGTAACACTACGGTCAGGGGATGCCCTTTGCGCGCGGAGCGGGCAACTTCGCCGACCAGTCGCTGTTCTCCGAACCTGCGATTGTACAGTCCCGTCAGCGCGTCGATCATGGCCAGCTCGCGAAGCAGCAGGGAATGATGTTGTTTTTCCGCCAGTTGACGGCGGAGGCGCTTGATCAACACCTGCTGGTAAACGGTGTAGACGTTGAAAAGGAGGATCAAAGCCACCAGGCTGATGATCGCTTCGTCCACGCGCATTCGAAACAGCGGTGCGAAGCGCTGCGGCGGCACGCCGCGATACAAAGAGGGCAGTGCGAAAGAGAGCAAAGCCCCGGTCAAGAGCAGCATCACAAAGATTGCGTTGGCCCAAATCCACCAGTCTCGCCGTTCAATTTTGCTCAGGTTTTCGACGATCTCCCGATTGTTGGAAGTGTCGTTTGCCGGCTGTCGCTGGTTGTTCGGATGGGGCATGAGAGGGATCACTACAAGGTTTGTAGCTGAATCCACGCTAAAGTGTCCTCAACCTTTGGTCAAGAAGCTTGATGTTCAGTGCGGCAAGGTAGTCACTCAGGGGTTAACAGTTGAAGAAGGGGCAGCGCGGTCGTCCGTTCGCCCGCAAGTCGCTGGCGGGGCGGCCCTTGCCGGGGAGACTCCTCTAGTTTGGTTCCGCTGGTACGGCTGGCCCATTGGCTCAAACAACCTCAGATGGCAATCTGCATCTTGAGAGTACGAACGTGACTGCCGCACTCATTCTCGCGTTTTCGCTCGTGGCCCTGGCGCAATTCGCCCTGAGCCAATGGCGCATGATCTGGCTCAGCACGGCGAATCAGCCGCTCTCCGAAGCTCTTCACGCCGCCACCGGAATTGAGGCAGAAACCATCGGGCCAAACGACTTCGGCCGCTTGCTTGGGCTGTGCGACGAACTCTCTCCGCGGATTCAAAAGGCCACGCCTTGGCTGCGCGAACTCCGCGGCTACTACGCGATTGTGGCTGGTTTGCAGAAACTCTCGATGTCCTTCCAGCCCGGTCTTGCCTCGTGGGCTGCCTCCGAGATGAAGACGTGTTCGCGTTACGTGGCCGTTGTGCTCGATCAGAACCTCGCCTTGGATCTGGATCGGCAAGCGGCATTTCGCTCGATCTAGCAGACAAGCACCCCCGGCTCGTAGAAATTTCCCTCTCCTTTCCTCTCTTGTATCTTATTGAAACAAAACAGCTTATAGAAGAGAAGCGCAGCAGCCCGCCGGGCTCGCAGGGCCATTTCCTGTTGCGCAGTTTACTTCCGCCAGTACTTCATCACCGCCGCATAGTCCAAGTCTTCTTTGGCGGCGTTCTTGACCGCCGAATACGTCGAGAAAGCAGCGGCTCCAGCAGGCAGCGTGATGCCCACCTGCTTGGCGAGATCCAACGCCAGACCCACATCTTTGTGCATCAGCCGCAGCGGAAAGCTAGGTACATACTCCCCCTTCAACATCGGCTGGGCTTTCACGTCTAGAACGGCCGCCCGCCCCATGCTGGATTGCAAGACTTCAACCAGCTTCTCCCCGGGCAATCCCGCCGCCGTCACCAGCGCCAAACCCTCCGCCAACGCGTCCACTTCGAGGGCTAGTATGAGATTCATGGCCAACTTGATGGTCTGTCCCGCGCTGTTCGGGCCCAGAAGGAACCACTTCTTCCCCATCACGCCGATAACTGGCTCAGCGTCCTTCAACACGCGCGCATCTCCACCTACCATAAAAACCAATTCGCCCTTCTGGGCTCCCCAGGTGCCTCCCGTTACCGGTGCGTCCAGGAAGTCAACCTGCCGCTTCGAGCATGCTGTGGCAATCTTGCGGGCTAGGACGGGCGAGACCGTGCTCGAGTCAATGTACAGGCTCCCAGGTTGTAGCGCTGCAAGCGCTCCTCCGCCTGGCCCTCCCCACAGAACTTCCTCCAAAGCGGGGGGATCGCTCACGATGGTTATCAGGACATCCGAAGCGGCGGCAACTTCCTTAGGAGAACTAGCCAGCTTCGCCCCGGCGGCCACCAGTTCTGCTGCCCGCGAGGCTGTTCGGTTCCACACCGTAAGTGAAAAGCCTGCCTTCAACAGGTTCATCCCCATCGGCTTTCCCATTAACCCAAGACCAATCAATCCCACCTTGGATCCGGGACCAAGTTTCCGGCCGCCCTCTATCTTTGCGCCTGGCCCAATCTTCACGTCCGGGGCAATCTTGGTCTTCCGGCTTTGTCTGGGTTTCACGGGACGCCTCCAGCACACGGCAAGGCCTTAAACCAAGCCGTCGCGGCTAATTTGGATTTTGAGCGGTTCGATTGTAACCGAACCTCGCCAATATGGGGTTCAAAGCTGCGGTAAATCTAGACTTTATGCGGTCTTAGGACGGTTTTGCAACGGCAACATACCGGCAGCACCGCCGTTCGTCTCGTTCTTTTCATTATTCGCAGCGTGGACGTCGGATACCGCGTGTGAGGTCGTGGCGGCGGATTGGACTTTTGCGGCCGGGCCGAGGCCATTGCCATCGGCGCCTTCACTAGGGTTCGCTTTTTCCTGCAGGCGAACAATGTACTGGTAAGGGATTTCCCAACGAAAATTTCTTTGCAAGCCGCGCTGTTCGTAGCTCTGCTCCAGAAAAATCGAGCGTCCCGAATCAGCCACAAACGTGCCGGATGCGGGCAAGAGAATGTCTCCGGCGCGGTATTGCACCTCAACCCTGCGCCCAAGGAAGGCGGAGTAACGGGCCATTATAAGAGAAGTTTCTAAAGCGCTCGGTAACAGCGTCAATGGTACGGAAGGACTCCCCCTCGAAATTTGTGGAAAAGCTGAGGAAGCCGCTCGTCTCGCGGCTTAGCGCCGCAGTAGCTGAACTCTCCCCTGGCTGAAGTCCGGCAACCCGTCCGATAGCAAATACAGTTTCGCTCTTGGATCTGTTTTCAAATACGCGTCCCAAAAGGCAAGCGACGCCGAATCCGTGAATCCGAGGATCGCCGCCCCAGAACCCGGGTGGCCAGTGGCAGGTGATTTCCCCGAGTACAGCGATGCGGAGTCGGCCCCTTGCACAAAAAGCTGGAATTTATTGCCAGGCAGGCTTTTTTGATACGGAATTTCCCGCCAATCCGGCGATTGCTTCTGCGCGCCGAGATCTAGCGAACCTGTCACGCTCAGCACGGGCAGAGTAACTCGATCCCAGGAGTGTGCGCCGAATCCGAATTCCCCCGGCCCCGGTGGCGAAAGCAGCAGAACCGCTCTGACCCGCGGATCCGCCAGACTGGCGTGCGGCTTGTTCGGCAAATCCAGGAATGCGCCCGCAAGAGCCTGTGCCGCACCCGCGCCACTTCCTACTCCCCCAACTCCCATATTTTCAACATCCAGTTGCCCTTGCAAAGCAGGAACGCGCTTCGCCAAGAGTCCCAGCGAATCCAGAACAAACGAAATGTCTTTCGCGCGATCCAAAACTTGGCTTGGATCCTGGGCGGCTGTAGATATTTTCTTCTGCGCTCTTGGATTTGCAGGCTGAGCCTCGCCGTTTTCCGCAGCGCTCTCGTCCGAGGAGGCCTGTAGCGTGATATAGCCATAGCTTGCCCAATGCCGCGTTAACGTATCGCAACAAGTTTCCGAACTGCTCCCGCCAGGAGAGATCACAATTACGGGATAAACTCCCTGCTCCTCGGGATAAAAGATTTTGACGTGGACATCTGTGTTCCGCCGCGCATCGTGCAGCATCACATCGGGCACTTGCGTGACGGCTTCCGGCCCGATGTCCAGCATATATGCGCCGTTCATCATCGGCGGTTCAGCGATCGCCTTTAACCCGTCGGAAGTGGACACTCCGTTCGCGACTGACGCCCCCGATGCCAAATTTGCTCCATCCTTTGCTGACGCCGGTCCCTTGGCAGCAATTCTTCCTTCCGCCTCCAATTTGCGGGGCAGCGCGACGCCGGCTCCTCCCGTCGGCCGCGTGAGAACGTACGCGACAAACAGGCTCAGCAGCGGAATTCCGATGAAATTAATCAACTTGCGCCGGAAGCGTCGCCGGTGCGCGAAATCCCGGGGAAGCGAAAACAGGGACCGGTGCCGGGATCGTTTAGCAAACATGGTTTAAACCTTGTTCCAGCGTTTTGCATCCGTCGGAAGACTCAACACTCTTAGCTCCCTGAAGTTGTGGTTCCCCAATGAGCGAATAGGGTGCTCTCCGCGATTTCACCCCTGATTGCTCCAAAATCCTAAGCACGATTACTAGACTGCTCGCGGCTGAGTCACGCCAATGAAGCCCAACGGCTGGGGAGAGTTCCGGAGTAGAGTCTGCCTGAAAGTGTGTTTGAACCAACGAAACTAGTCTAACAGAGATGCAGAACTCGGGCTACGAAGCGTGCGGACCCAAAGCATTCGGCAGTTACCGCTCGCTTCAGAAAATGTAGCTGCAGCCTGCCCCATCCGGCCCACCACTTGACTTTTCCTCATAGCAGGCTATTGTCGCCGTTCGGGTTGTCGGCGTGAAGCGCCGATCGCGCGTAACATCGCAACCGCGCTATCGCGGAGGATTCCATGCAGGGCGTGAAGAGCAACAAAACAATTAGAAGGCTGGGTGTGCTGGTGCTTCTAGTCGCTTGCCTGGCCATCCTCTACGCGCTTCACGCGACTGGGACACGATCATTCCTCGCCGGAATGGCGGGTGGCATCTTATTGGTTTTGGGGATTGCAGCTCTTTTTGGCAAACGAGAAGCCGGCGGGCCCAATCCTCCTCATGAGGTGATTCCATGACTGATCTTGCGGCAACCGTCGCATCGGACTTGGCGGCCTACTACGAATATATCGGCGCGCACGTTCACAAATGGGTGGATTCGCTCACTCAGGAACAATTCTGGCGCAATCCATACGGCTACGGAAACAGCGCTGGTCATCTGATTCTTCATCTCACGGGCAATTTGAACTATTACATCGGCGCGCGCGTCGCCGGAACCGACTACGTTCGCAACCGCGACCGCGAATTCACCGAATCGCAAAAGCTGGACAAGTCGAAGGTGATGCAAGCTTTTGACGAGACAATCGCGATGGTGGCTCGCGCCGCTCGCGCGCAATCGCCGCAGGATTGGTTGAAACCGTATTCTGCCGATATCGAACCCGAAGCCACGGAACGCTTCATGATTTTTCTGCGCTGCGCCGGCCACGCGTATCATCACGTCGGACAACTTGTTTTTCTGGCCAAGGAATTCGCACAGGATGGCGCGCCGCGCGCGGCCGCGTCTTGAACGCCGCCGGAAATTCGCGCAGTTTAGGCGGCAAGCCGGGAGCTAGCGTGGACAAGCACGAAATGTCCAAAACAAAAGCTACCTTCCTCATCTTGCTTTCCGGCTTGGCCGCGGTGGTCTCCGCGCTTGGTTTGCACGGCTGGCACGTCTATGTGGCGCTCGCCCTGATCGGAGCCGCGCTGGCAATTGGCTTCTTCCTTCGGTCACGCAGGTAGCGAAGTTGCGCGGGCCGATCTGCTCCAAGGAGAAAAAGTGATGGCAAAATGCATTTGGCCGGCAATCCTTCTGGCAGCGTGCAGTATCGCGGGCGCGCCTCTCGCATCGGGACAAGCGGCGGCTTCTCCTCCATCAGCCGCGCTGACGATTGATCAGTCCCTCGAAATGAAAAGCGCGTTCAACCCCAAGATGTCTCCCGATGGCAAGCGCGTCGTTTACGAACTGACCCGCACGAATTGGGAGGACAACGATTTCGAGCGCGATTTGTGGATTGCGGATGTGGCCACTGGAGAGCCTCACCAGCTTACTGCGTCAAAAAAATCCAGCACGAATGCCGCCTGGTCGCCGGATGGCAATTGGATCGCCTTTCTCTCCGATCGTCCCGGCCAAATTACTGGAACTCCGGAGGGAAAGAAACAGATTTACGTCATTTCCGCGGACGGTGGCGAAGCGCGGCAGCTCACCAAAATCGAAACCGGAGTAAATATTTTTGCCTGGGCGCCCAATTCCAAACGCCTGGCCTTCACCGCCGAGGATCCTGAATCCAAGGCGATGAAGGAACGCAAGGAAAAGTACGGCGACTATGACGTTGTCCACGGCGATTACACCATGTCGCATTTGTGGACCGTCGACCTTGCGGCTGACGAAGCTTCCTCCGCTCCCGAGCCGAAGCGCCTCACGGAAGGTTCCTCCTTCACCATCGGTGAATTTTCCTGGTCGCCGGATGGAACGCGCATCGCATTCACTGCTCAGCGCGATCCAGATTTGATTTCCGCTGGCACCGAGGATATCTACGTCGTGAATGTGAGCACAAAGGAAGTGAAGAAGATTGTCAGTACTCCGGGGCCGGACCGCAACCCGAAGTGGTCGCCCGACGGCGCTCAAATCGCGTACGAAACAGCCGATGGCTCAAAGTATTATTACTACACTAACGTGAAAATCGCTGTCGTCCCAGCCGATGGCGGAGCGCCTCGTGTCCTAACCGATGCATTTGACGAAGATGCCGGACTGATCGGCTGGGGTCCCGATGGAATCTATTTCGCAGCCCAGCAAAAAGCCTACGCTCATGCGTTTCGCTTGAATCCGGAAACGAAAGCCGTCACGCAGCTCAGCTCGCCGCAGCATCTCAGTGCGTTTACGTTTTCTTTCTCGAAGGATTACAAAAACGTCGCGTACCGCGCGGCTCTTGAAAATCAGTACGCTGAGGTCTACGCCGGAAGCGTCGCGCCGTGGCAGCCGAGGAAGCTCACCAGCCTTGGCGATCAGTTGAAGGGCTTCAGGACTGCGACTCGAGAAGTTGTTTCCTGGCATTCCAGCGATGGCACGCTTATCGAAGGCGTGCTGCTGAAACCTCCAGACTTCGATCCGCACAAAAAATACCCTTTGCTTGTCGTGATTCATGGCGGGCCAACCGGCGTGGATGAGCCGGTCGTTTTTCCGGACCGCTACTATCCGCTCGAGCGCTTTGTCGCCAAAGGAGCGCTGATTCTTCGCCCGAATTACCGCGGCTCTTCCGGCTACGGCGAAAAATTCCGCTCGCTGAATGTGCGCAATTTGGGAATCGGCGATTATGCGGACGTAATCTCCGGCGTTGACTCGCTTATCGCCAAGGGTTTCGTCGATCGCGACCGCGTCGGCTCCATGGGCTGGAGCGAAGGGGGCTATATTTCCGCGTTCATCACTGCTTCGAGCGATCGTTTCAAAGCTGTTTCTGTGGGCGCCGGCATTTCCGACTGGCTGACCTACTACGTGAACACGGACATCACTCCCTTCACGCGGCAGTATCTGCATGCCACGCCGTGGGACGATCCGGAAATCTACCGCAAGACATCCCCAATCACGTACATCGCGCACGCCCGCACGCCGACGCTCATTCAACAGGGAGCAAACGACCGCCGCGTGCCCATTCCGAATGGCTACGAATTGCGCCAGGCGCTCGAGGATCGCGGCGTGCCCGTGAAAATGGTGGTCTTTAAAGGCTTCGGTCACGGAATCACGAAGCCAAAACAACAGCGCGCCGTCATGCAGGAAAATGAGGATTGGTTCGCCAAATATATCTGGGGCGAAGAGCCGAAGCCCGAAGCTCCAGCGAAGACGGAGCCTTCCACAAAGCCGGAAAATAACTGAAAGCGCCGCGCGGTTCCGCGTCTCCTGCTACGTTTCCAATTTGAAGCGCGTTGCCGAAAGCCGGTAGAGCCGCCGCCAGACCAGGCGGTTGATGAGCACGACGATCGCGGCCATCACCAGCGTCGAAGCCAGCAGCACATCCAGGCGGCCGGAATCGCTCGCGCGGCTGATCGCGCTCCCAAGCCCAATCGTCGAAACGATTCTTCCCTGAAAGTGAAAATACTCCGCGATGATGCTGGCGTTCCACGCATTTCCGGAGGCTGTTACGAGCCCCGTAACAAGATAGGGAAAAATGCCGGGAAGAATCAGGTGTCGCCACCGGTCCCACGAGCCAAATCGAAAGACCCTCGCTGCTTCTTTCAGGTCCGTTGGGATCGCCATCGCTCCGGCAATGACGTTGAAGAGGATGTACCATTGCGTCGCCAGCAGCATCACCAGCATCGCGGCAAGTTCGAGGCCGCCGGGAAATTTCAGCACGAAAAGCAGGATCACGGGGAAGAGTGCGGTTGCCGGAATGGAAGCGGCGATCTGCGCGAGCGGCTGCGCAATTCGCGCAAGCCGCGGATTGAAGCCGATGGCCACGCCTGCCGGAACGCACCACAGCGCGCCAATCAAGAGTGCGCCATTGACTCGAAGTAGAGTGTAGACGGCGCTGCGCATCAGCGAAAAATAGTCCGCGCGCCGCAGGTCCGATAACTCCCGCGCTCCATGGAATACCGCGAACCCGAGTCCAACCAGGATTGCGGCGGCGAGGAGGATCAGGAGAGTTCGCCGGGTGCTTTCTCGCTTCGGCACCGTAAAACTTTCGGCCGCGCGTCGCGCCCCGGCCGCGAGATTCACCGTAATCCAGTCCATCGCCGGTCGTACCGCGACGCGGAAAATCCGGATGACAAGCGAAGCCCGGCCGAGAAATGTAAGCAAGCTGTGCGCTGTGACTTGCCCGGATTCCACCTGCTCGAATTTGAATTTGTCAGCCCATGCTATCACCGGCCGCCAAATCAGCTGATCCACAACAACGATCACGGCGACCATCGCCGCCAGGCCCCACAGAATGGCGCGCGTGTTGCCGTTCCCGGCGGCAATTTGCAAGTAGGAACCGAGCCCCGGCAAACGGAAGTCTCGTTTGCCGAGCACGAACATTTCGCAGGCCATCAGAAAAAACCACCCGCCCGCTACGGACATCATCGAATTCCACACCAGTCCGATCGTGGAAAACGGAAGATCGAGCTCGACAAAACGCTGCCAGCGCCCGAAGCGGTAAATGATTGCCGCCTCGCGCAATTCACGCGGAATGCTTTTCAGCGAGGAATAAAAGCTGAACGCGATGTTCCAAACCTGGCCCGTGAAAATCAGCACAATCGCGCCAAGCTCGATGCCCACCTGGCTGTGCGGAAACAGTGCCACCATCGCGAGCATGACGCCGGGAAGAAAGCTGAGCACCGGAATGGACTGCAGAATATCCAGCAGCGGAACAAGAATGACTTCCGCAACCCTCGAACGCGCGGCCACGTATCCATAGGACAACGCAAAGACGAGGCTCAGCACGTACGCGATAGCGAGCCGCACCAGCGAATAGAAGGCATAGAGCGGCAAGGCGCGCGGATCTTGCGAAATTTGTGCTTGCGGGCGAACCGGTGCGAGCCACGTCCGGCCCAGTGCATACACTCCGTAGATTGCCGCCAGCACGAAGAGAAATACGGCGATATCAATCAGGAATGCCCAGCTCCAGTGCGAGCCCGCCGGCCGGCGAATCGCTGGCGGGATTGGAGCCGTGTGTTGAGCGGCAGCGGTGGGCGCGGGCACGGGAAGTTCAAGCCTCGGTCAAAGTCAACTTGCCCGTGGCGGCGTCGTAATCGAAAAGCTCGGCGTAGCGGCCCCACTGGATGGCGGTTTCCAGTTGTCGCCGCGATTCGTCTTCGCTGAAGTGCTCGTCGAGAATATCGCGGAAGAATTCATCGGAGAGGGTGCGATTGGATTTTGCCTTCAGCGCGCCTTGCATTTGCGCGAGCAACGGGATATTCGCGAGCGCTGCTTTGCGAAACATCGCTTTGCGGCTTTGGATGTCGGCTTGCGCGAACCCTTGCCCCTCGGGAGTGATAATGGCGTCGCCTTCCTCGATGCGCAGCATTCCGAGTAGTGCGGCCGTATCCACCGTCGGAAGCAACGCGTCCACTTCCAGGCTGAGTTCGTCCGCGAGTTTGTGTAAATCCGCGCGGCCGCCCTGGTCCACGAGAATTTCCAGTAACCCAGCCATCCCCCCGGGTCGGGTGTGCGGAAGCATGATGGCTTTGTGAGGAACCTGCTTCCCGGGAATGATGGATTTCGGCGGAGCTGCTTCCAGTTCGTGGTCGGGGCGAGTGAGGACGCGATAGATTTCGTCAACCAACTCGATGAAGTCTGAAGATTTGCGGTCGCGGGGATGCGGCATCACCACGGGAAAATCCGCGTGAATATGCGCCGGATTGCGGCCCAGCACAATGATGCGGTCGGCCAGCACGACGGCTTCCTCGATGTTGTGCGTGACGATGAAAATGGCCCGCGTCGGAATTTTGTGATCGAGCCAGAGCTCGAGCAGTTCGCCGCGCAGCGTTTCGGCGGTGAGTACGTCGAGAGCGGAAAATGGTTCATCCATGAACAGGACTTCCGGTTCAACGACCAGTGCGCGCGCGACGCCGACGCGCTGTTTCATTCCGCCGGAAAGTTCCTTCGGATAGGCAGACTCAAATCCATCCAAACCTACGGCGTCAATGATGCGCAGCGCACGCTTGTGCCGTTCGATCGCAGCCATGCCGCGCGCTTCAAGCGGAGCTTCCACGTTCTCGAGTACGGTGAGCCAGGGAAACAGCGCGAAACTTTGAAAGACGATCGACACGTTTGGCGAGCGGCCCCCGACTGGTTCGCCGTGCCACAGAACGGATCCCGCGCTTGCGGGCGATAGACCAGTCAGAATCCGGAGCAACGTAGATTTGCCGCAACCGGAAGGACCGAGCAACGCGATGATCTGGCTGGGATAAATGGCGAGATCGGTGGCGGCAATCACCTGGATGCGGCTGCCATCAGGTTGGCCATAAAACTTTTCCAGCCTTCGGCCTTCTATGATCGGCGCGGGCGCTGTGCTGGCTGTGCTCATGAGCGCGTGTATTATCTCTCAACTCGCGGCGCGCGAGACAGCAGGATAGCGCTCGCAACCTCATTTATTTCGCGGTTACAATGACATGAACACCTGATGACGTCCCAAGCTGATCCTCAGAATCCGGCGCGCAAGAACGCACCTCTTCACGGCTGGGGACTCGCGATTTTAATTTCCTTCCTGATTTCCCTTGCCATTATTTCGCCGTTTTTCCGCTTGGGCAGCGCCACCGGCCACGACTTCCTGTTTCACGCTTCCTGCTGGCTGGACGCGGCTACGCAATGGAAGCAGGGAATTCTCTATCCGCGCTGGACCGAATGGGCCAATTATGGTTTTGGCGAGCCGCGCTTTATTTTTTACCCGCCGCTTTCCTGGATGCTTGGTGCCGCGCTTGGGCTGCTGATTTCCTGGAACGCCGCGCCGGCAATCTTTATTGTGCTTACGCAAGCGTTCGCGGGGACGAGCGCGTTCGCTTTGGGCCGCCGGGTTATGTCCAGGAAGGCGGCGTACTTCTGCGCCGCGTGTTTTGCCGCAAACCCTTACGCGCTGATCATTATTTACTTGCGAAGCGATTTCGCGGAGCTTCTCGCCAACGCTTTCTTCCCGCTCCTCTTTCTCGCAGCGCTGCGAATGTGCGGCTGGATCGGAGACGAAAGCGGAGCGGCCAAGCCTGCTTCCGGCCGGGTGATTGTCGCGTTCTCCGCCGTGCTTGCTGCAATTTGGCTTTCCAACGCACCTGCAGGAGTGATGGCCTGCTATAGCTGCGCGGCGACTTTTGGTTACGCGGCGTTCGCACGCAAATCCTGGAAGCCGCTGATTACCGGCGCAACGGGACTTGCTCTCGGCTTGGGATTCACGGGATTTTATCTGCTGCCCGCGGCGTTCGAGCAGCGCTGGGTAAACATCGCGCAGGCGCTCGCTCCGGGGCTGCTGCCTTCGGAAAATTTCTTGTTCACCGTGATCAACGATCCCGAGCACACACTCTTCAACTGGATCGTATCCGGCGCAGCGGTGTTCTTGATGGTCGTTGCCGGCCTCGCCGCAGTGAACGCACACCGTGCTGGAAAAAATCACGAACTGCCTCTCGAGGACCGCGTCTGGCAAGTGTTGTTGTTGCTTGCCACACTCTCGAGCGTGCTGATGCTTCGTTTCACGACGATCCTCTGGAATATTTTGCCGAAGCTGAAATTTGTGCAATTTCCCTGGCGCTGGCTCGCGATTCTTGCGGTTCCCTTTGCTATTTTTTTGGGAAACGCCATCGCGCGAAAACGCTGGGGCTGGCTCTGGGGAATAGTTTCTCTGACGCTGCTTTGCGGAATCGGCGTGGGGCTCGCGCATCGCGCTTGGTGGTACAAAAACGATATCCCCGTTTTGAGAAATGCGATTGCCGGCGGATTGGGTTACGAAGGCACGGACGAATACGATCCACTCGGAGACGATCACACCAACGTGCCCATCGCGAAAGCGGCGCCAGCGCAGGTGATGGACACGGACTCCACGCCGGGTCCGGACAATCCCCCTACCGTGCACGTGGACCAGTGGAAACCCGAATACAAAGAAGTGACCGTGCGGACGAAAGATCCGTTTGCGCTTGGATTGCGACTGCTGAATTATCCGGCGTGGGAAGTTCGCGTCAATGGCGCGGTGGTGAAACCGCTGAGCGGAGAAGACTACAACCAGATGCTGGTCGAGCTGCGTCCCGGCGAATCGCACGTCGTCGTGAAATTCCGGCGAACGTGGGACCGGACACTGGGGGGTGCACTGAGCTTGTGCAGCCTGCTGGCGGGGTGGTGGGTGGGGCGAAGGAGGGAAACGGAGTGAAGGGCCCCCGCGAATTTTGTAAGTGTTGCTGATAAAGGACTTAGGCTCACTGTAAGTGCTGCCAAATCAGTAGATACGGGAGCCTTGTAAGTGTTGCAGTTAAAGGACTTAGGAGACGGGGCTGCCCAACAAACGCACTCGTCCTGAAAACCGTGTAAGTGTTGCAGATAAAAGACTTACGTTCGATTGAGCGAGATTAGGGCTCACGATGCGGACCGAAGCCGCGTAAGTGTTGCAGTTAAAGAACTTATTGGCTCGGTGGCAAGAATTCGAGTGCAGGACGACCCGTCGAGAGATTAGCGGCGGTCCACGGTGGGGTGGCGGACGTCCTGGCCCTGGACGATGTAGATGACGTCCTCGGCGATATTGGTGGCGTGGTCGCCGATGCGCTCGAGGTTCTTGGCGACGAGAATCAATTCGAACGCGGGGAAGACGACGCTGGAATCTCCCATCATGTAGGTGAGAAGTTCGCGGAAAATCTGATCGCGGTAATGATCCACTTGATCGTCGGTGGCGAGAACTTTTTGGGCCAGCTCGACATCGCGGCGGACGACGGCGTTAAGGGCATTGCGCACCATTTCTTCGGCGAGCTCGCTCATTCGAGGAAGGTCCACGTACGGCTTGACGCGCGGATGACGAAGAATGCGAGTGGCGGACTGCGCGATGTTGACGGCCTGATCGCCGATGCGCTCGAGATCGTTGTTGATGCGGGAGACGGCGAGAACGAAGCGGAGATCAATGGCCATTAGTTGATGGAGCGCGAGGAGGCGGACGACGCGATCATCAACTTCCATCTGGAGTTCATTGATGGCGTCTTCTTCCTCGAGGACGCGCTTAGCGAGAGTCTCATCGGCTTCGAGAACGGAGTGGACGGACTGGTGGACGGCGCGCTCGGCGAGACTGCCCATCCAGAGCAGACGCTCCTTCAATTCGTTCAAATCTTTTTCAAAATGTCGTTCCATATATTCAGTGCCCTCTGCCTGCCCAAATTGTGCGGACATAATACAACGCCTCCCGGGCCGCGGCGGATCAACCGAAACGGCCGGTAATATAAGCTTCGGTGCGTGGATCGGCTGGAGTGGTGAAGAGGAAAGGAGTGGGACTGAACTCGATGAGCTGGCCGTTGAGGAGGAAGGCAGTGTAATCGCTGACGCGGGCGGCCTGCTGCATGTTGTGAGTGACGGTGACGATGGTACAGAGATCCTTGAGTTGAACGAGAAGCTCTTCAATTTTGGCGGTGCTGATGGGATCGAGAGCCGAGCAGGGCTCATCGAGAAGAAGAACTTCGGGTTCGACGGCGAGAGCGCGAGCGATACAGAGACGCTGCTGCTGGCCGCCGGAGAGCTCGTAAGCGGACTTGTGAAGATGGTCCTTCACTTCATCCCAAAGAGCGGCGTGGCGAAGGCTCTTTTCCACGGCTTCGGCAATGGGGAGCTTGGAGCCGTTGATGCGGAGACCGTAAGCGACATTATCGAAAATGGATTTGGGGAAAGGATTGGGGCGTTGAAAGACCATGCCGACGCGGCGGCGGAGAGCAGTGACGTCCTGGGAGAAAATGTTCTTGCCGTCGAGAAGGATTTCGCCCTCGAGGCGGGAGTTGCGCACGGTTTCGTGCATGCGGTCAAGCGTGCGGATGAGAGTTGATTTGCCGCAACCGGAAGGGCCGATCAGAGCGGTGACTTTGCTGGTGGCAATGCCGAGGTTGATATCGAAAAGAGTTTGCTTGCTTCCATACCAGAAATTGACCTTGGAAACGGTCATGCGCATTTCCGGAGGAGCCGAAGTTTCGCGGCTCGCGGAAGGAGTGATGGGCGGATTGATGTTTACGGACACTGCTTGCCTCACAGAAGCTTGCATGGATTAGGACCTCGATATCGAGATGCCACGAGACAAAATCGCACGCGCGACAATATTGATGATCAGAATCAAGGCCAATAAAACAAGACCCGCCGCCCACGCCTGGCGGTGCCAATCCTCATAAGGCGAAAGCGCATAGCGATATATCATAACCGGAAGAGAAGCGGTCGGTTCGCTAAAGCCATGACTCCAGAAGTCGTTGCCAAGCGCGGTGAAGAGCAAAGGGGCGGTTTCTCCGGCAACGCGAGCAAAGGCCAGGAGGATGGCGGTCAGAATCCCGCGATAAGCCGCCGGAACGATCACCGTTACGATTGTTTTCCATTTGCTTGCGCCGAGAGCCATGGCGCCTTCGCGGAGGTTACGAGGAACGCCACGGAGAAAATCCTCCGTGCTGCGCAAGGTGATGGGGACCATCATAACGGCGAGAGCGACGCCGCCAGCCAGAGTTGAGAAATGGCCCAAGGGGTGAACGACGAGGCTGTAGGCGAAGATGCCGATGATGATCGAGGGAGCGCCATTGAGCAGGTCCGCAGCATAGCGGACGACGAAGGCCATGCGGTTACCGCTGAATTCCGCAAGATAAACGGCGCCCAGGAAGCCCACGGGAACGCCGAAAATTGTAGCGAGAAAGAGAAGTTTGGCGCTGCCGACAATGGCGTTAGCCATTCCGCCGCCCGTTTCTCCGACGGGGACGGGAAGCTTGGTGAAGAAGTTCCAATTGACGGAGGCGCCGCCGTGAAAGGCGAGGTAGCCCAAAATCAAGAAGAGGATCGAGACGGAGAACAGAGCGCACAGGCCGGTCAAGGTGAGCATGAAATTGCTGACAAACTTGCGCCAACGAAGACGAGAGTTCATGCGTTCGCCGTTCCGCTGCCGCGCTGGGATGTGATGACAATGAGGACGCGGGCGAGGCCGTTCAGCACGAATGTGAGAAGGAAGAGAACGAGGCCAAGTTCGATGAGGGCTTGCGTATAAAGATCGCCGGTGGCCTCCGTGAATTGAGCAGCGATGACTGAAGCAATGGAGTTGCCGGGAGAGAGGAGCGAGGCGCTGATGGTGGGAGCATTGCCGATCACCATGGTGACGGCCATGGTCTCTCCGAGAGCGCGAGCGAGAGCGAGAAAGATCGAGCCCATAATGCCGGTGCGCGCGAAAGGGACGACCACTTTCCAGGTGGATTCCCACCGGGTAGCGCCGAGAGCGAGAGCGGCTTCCCGTTGATCGCGAGGTACGGAGAGAAGGACTTCGCGAGAAACTGAGATGATGTAAGGAATGACCATGATGGCGAGGACGATGCCCGCTGTTAGGAATCCGATGCCGTAAGAGGGGCCGGAGAACAAAGGCAGGAAGCCGAGGGAGGACTTGAGAGCGGGTTCGATGTACTGCCGCATGAGAGGGACGACAATAAAGATTCCGAGGACACCGAAAATCACGCTGGGGACGGCGGCCAGGAGATCAATAAAAAATTCGAGCGTATCCGAAAGACGGACAGGAGCGAGCTCGGCGAGAAATATGGAGGCGCCAATGCCGAGAGGAACGGCGATGAGCAAAGCGATGGCGGAAGTGACGACAGTGCCGTAGATAAATGGGAGAGCACCAAAATCGCCGAACACGGGATCCCAGACGCGCGTGACAAAGAAGGAGAGTCCAAACTGATGGCGAGGAAGCGCGGAACTTTGCCACAGATCGAAGACGAGCAAGGCAGTGATGAGAACAACGGAGGCGGCGAAAACAAAAGTGACGAGACGGGCAATCTCGTCGCCGTCGCGGAGGCGGGAGAAAAAGGAGCGCGAGCCCGCAACAGGACTCGCGCCCGGAACGATGGTGGTGGTGGACATAATTCAGGCTTAGCGCCCCGAAAGGGCGATCACTCCACTTTATTGAGAGCTTTCAATTCTTGCGCGACAACATTCTTCGGAAGCTTGGCGTAAGCCAAAGCTTCGCAATAATTCTGGCCATCGCCGAGCATCCAGCGGATGAAGCCCTTGATGGCGTCGCGTTTTCCCGCGTCAGAGATTTTGGACGGGATGAGGAGCCAAGTAAAGCTGGAGATCGGATAGGCTTCCTTGCCGGGAGCGTCCGTGATGGAAACGCGGAAATCCGCAGGCATCGTTTTTGCGGCGCCGGCAGCAGCGGCGGTGACGCTTTCGAGCGAGGCTTTTACGAAGGCACCAGCGGTGTTCTGAACGGTTCCATAGGACATGTGATTCTGTATGGCGTAAATGAGCTCGACGTAACCGATGGAGTCGGGAGTTTCCTTAACGAGACCGGCGACGCCCGGATTGCCGCTGCCGCCGAGGCCAGTAGGCCAGCGGACCGCAGTGGAAGTGCCGACTTTGCTTTTCCATTCGGGGCTGACTTTGGAGAGATAGTCGGTCCAGATGTAGGTCGTGCCGCTGCCGTCGGAACGGTGGATGACGACGATGTCGTCGCTGGGAAGATTGACGCCGGGATTCGGGCCCGTGATCGCGGGATCATTCCATTTTGTGATGTTGTGGAGATAAATTCCGGCGAGGGCCGCGGGAGTGAATTTCAATTCGGCAGTGACGCCGGGGATGTTGTATGTGGGAACGACGCCGCCGAGAACGGTGGGAAAGTGGAGAACGGGAAAGCCGTGCTTGTCCTGGTAGGTCTTTAGCTGCTCGTCGGTCATAGGACCGTCGGAAGCGCCAAAATCCACTGTGTTTTCGGTGACCTGACGAATGCCGCCGCCGGAGCCGATCGCCTGGTAATTGATCTGCATGTTGCCGTGGAGCTTGTGGTACTCATCGAACCACTTGGAATAAACCGGATAAGGAAACGTCGCGCCAGCGCCAGTGACGGAAATAGCGCCCTGGGCCCAAACGACGGAGGCGAGAGCGAGACAAGCCAGAAGAGTGCCAACGATTTTTTTCATCCGTACTCTCCAGAAAGAGGAAGTTTGAATGACCGAGGACTAGGAGTGTCCCGCAGGTGTGTTACGGGATTGTTACAATCAATTCAGAGTTTGTTAAATCGTGATTAAAGTGCTTGATTTCAGTCGGATAGGAATTAATGAAAAGATCGATTGAAGAGACGAAACGAGCGCGAGATGAGAAAAAGAAAGGGGCAGCTCGAGGAAGAGCTGCCCCTTTTTCCGTCCCGGGGTGTGAAGAAGGACAGAAGCGCCAGAAATCCCGGATCAGGGGACGTAATAGCGGAAAGAGGTCCAGAACATATTGTCGACGGCCTTGCCATTGATGCCAGGGAGGGTCGTACTGATGTTCCCGGCGCTGTTGTTGCCGGACCAGGAGTTCTTGTTGAAGTAGGAATACTGCAGTCCCCAGCGGAGGCCACCTTTCGGTCCATTGTAGATTTTGTGCCAGAAGCCAATGGTAGCTTCCTGGATGTTGCGCGTGTTGCCGCTGCAGGTACCGTTGTTGCTAGCCGTAAAGGGTCCTGCCGGCAATGCGGGCGAGAGTTCGCAGCCCGAGTTGTTGAAGTAGGGAGAACCATAACCAACAGCCACGGTAGCTGGCGTGCCGGTAGCTGGATTGGTCGTGTAAGTGAAGTCGGTGCGGTAGGCATACTCGACGCCGTAATTGAAATAAATATCGAGCTTGGAATTTGGATGAAGCTCGAGGGTGCCAAGACCGCCTCCACCCCGAATCGGGGCAAGGGTGCCATTCGGGCGAACAGTGACATCGGGCAACTGGGCCGAACTGTAACGGCCAATGCCGTCGCCACCTATAAAATGAATGCCAAAATCCACCTTATTGGCTACGACTGGCATGCGAAGGTTGACGCCGATGCCGCCTCCAACGCGGCTGTCATTAAAGGCACTTGCGGCCGAGCTGCCAACACCGTTGCAGACCGCGGGCAGAAGAATGGTCGTCGCGGAGGGGCTGCATGGGAAAACTCGATCACGATAATCGCTGATGATCCCGAAGATTTCGTAGTGGCCAAAACCGGGTTCAAAGGCGGCTTTGACGATAAAGTCCGGAGTTTTGTTGAGAGCATAGCCTGTGCCATCCACTGAATTGTACAAGCCCCCGGCATTGCCAGCAGAACCGAGTATGAAGGAAGTAGGCTGACCTGAGGCGGTGACGGTCGACTGAGGTTCCTCGGCAGCGAATCCTACCCAGGTCTTGTCGCCGATGTTTTTGGTGACACGGAAGCCGTACTGACGTTCCCAGGTGAAACCAACGTGGTACTGGGAGTCAATGGTCATGGGCAAATTTTCTGTGCGGTTGTCGAGGCCCTTCTTGGTCTCGGTGGCGAGGCTCCACATCTGGCCGCCAGTGAAGATCCAGCCGCTGGAGAGAGCCGCTTGACCCCAGAGTTGCCGTTGCCGCAGACAATAGCTGTTGCTTTGACGATTGTTTGAGGTGACGCAAGCACCCAACCAGTCCATCTCGTAGTAGCCGCTGAGTTTCGTATTGTCAGCCTTGCCCTCAAAGAGCACGGAGAGTCGCGACTGGCGTCCGCCAGCGTTGAACTCGGAAACCTGGCTGAGGCTGTTGTTCGGAAACGGAATGCTATTGAACGGAGTATTGACGTCAGAACCAGTTCCCCGCCTACGGAAAACCGTTTCAGCCGCTATGAAGCCGCCCGGAGTGATCGTGATGCCCTTGAAACGAATGGAAGCGGGGGCGTTTTCGCCAGACTGGCCCGCGCCGGATTCATTCGCGGCGGCCGCGACTTCGGTTTTGAGGGCGGCATTGCTTGCGGAGAGATCCGCGACCTTCGTGTTGAGGGTGTCGGCAGTGCTCTTGACCTCGGCGGTGGTGTTGACGGCTTCCACTGCCTTGGAACTCGCATCGGAAGCGCGCGCGTTGGCGGCAGCGGCGGCTTCGCGCGCTTCGTCAATCTGATGATCGCGCTTGGCAAGCTCTTCTTTCAGCAATTGAAGCTGCTCCTGCTGGGCCTGAACGGCCTGGCGGAGCTCTTCGATTTCCGCGGCGATGGCCGAGTCCGACTTGTCCGCAGCTTTGGCAGCCTTTGGTTTGGCCGGAGTAGCGGGCTTGGCGGGCTGAGCGGGCTTAGCGTCGGCATCCTTCGGTGAATCAGCGAGAGCTATTCCATAGGACAGGAACAGCGCTAAAGCGAGTGCTACGGTTTTTTTCATTTCCTCTCTCTTTTTGGAACAAAAATTCAACAGCGTACAAACGGAGGATTCGTTCCACCCCGGCGGAGAAGGTAGATTGGAAGTCTTACGGCTACGTCAACCAAATGTGAATATCCTGTAACAACATGACGGAAGCGCAAATAAAACGATTATTTTCAGGAGGATAGAGAAAGTTGGAAGAGCAGGATTTTTGTGGGACAGGTCGCTTTTAGCGCGTGTTTACGGATCGAGTAGACAATTATTCACAATTGGAGCTGGGCTTGAGTCGAGCTGATTCGGCCGCGCCTGCGATGGCGAGAATAGCCAGGCAAAAAGAAAAGCTAGTGGGAGACGGCCATGGAGTAGTCGAGGATGATTTCAGACATTCGATACTGGTAGCGAGCGTCAGTATCCGCGATGTCGGCCTCGGTTTTTTGAAGCTCGGCCTGGGTAAATTCCACGATAGAACCAAGTCCCAAATTGTAACGGGCCTGAGCGAGATCGAGAGCGAGGGCGGCCTGCTCGCGCATCTGTTCCGTGACGGAAAGGCGCTGAAAGGCGCGGCGCGAGTCCTCCCAGGCGTCGCGGACGTCGCGAGCGACGTTGTTGCGCGTATCGAGGAGTTTCTGGCGCTGGATTTCGGTTTGCAAGTCGGCTGATTTGGCGCGGGCGTTGTAGAGGAAGCCGTTGAAGAGGGGGATGTTGACGTCAACGCCGACAGCGCCATACCAGCTTGGGATGTGGTCGTCGCGCACCGGCGCCTGGCCGACGACCCCGAGAGCGCGGACGGAAGGCATCCAGAGGTCGTGCTCAGCGGAGCCGAATTTCTGAGCCGACTGAACCTGATACTGAAGGGCTTGAATTTCGGGGCGTTGCTTCAGAGCTTGCTGAATGAGTGGAGCGACATCGGAGGGAGGAGGATTGAGCGGAGCGCTTTGGTTTTCTTCGACAAGCTGAAAATTCTGCTGGTCGGGGTAACCGAGAATGGCGGATAGGGCGGCCAAAGCAATTTGATAATTGTTCTTGGCGGCGAGCTGGAGAAGCTGGGCGCGAGCAAGCTCGACTTTGGCGAAGCTGAGATCGAGTTCGGATTTCAATTTTGCCTTGGTGAGCGCCTGGACTTTATCAACCAAGGTTTGGCGAGCCTGAACGGTTTCGTTGGCGACGACGACGAGAGCTTGCGTGTCTAGAGAATTGTAAAAGGATTGGTCGACGACGAGGAGAATGTCGGCGCGAGTGGCGGCTGCATTTTGGTCTTCGGCTTTGGCGCCGAATTCGGAGCTGGAGAGGAGATTAGTGGTGCGGCCGAAATCGGTGACGAGCTGATTGACGCTGACGCCAGCGGCGGCACGGGGAAAGAGAGTGGGGTTGTTGAGAAAGCCGGCAGTCATGCGGCTGCCGGGGTTCGAATCGACGGCGGTGAGACTGAGATTGGCGGTGGGAAGGAGGTCAGAGCGGACTTCGCGGACGTATTGCTGCGCGGCGAGGGCGGTGAGCCTGCCGACGGTAATTTGGGGATTATTCTTGATGGCGATGGCTTCGGCTTGCGAGAGAGTGAGCGGCTGCGGCGCAGGTTGGGATTGCGCGCAAGCGCAGATGGCCGTCAAAGCAGAAATAAATGCACCGCGAAGCGCGATTCGAATCAAGCGACCACCTCCTGCGGCGAGCGGGGCTTGCGTTCATAGAAGAGAAGATAGGCGGCCGGGACCAGGAAAATGGTGAGGACGACGGAAACGGTCAAACCGCCGATGATGGAGCGAGCCAAAGGAGCGTATTGTTCGCTGCCGGTGCCCAGCTTAAAGGCCATGGGAAGAAGGCCGATGATGGTGGCGAGGGAAGTCATGAGGATGGGCCGCAAGCGAATGCGGCAAGAAGAAATGATGGACTGGCGAACGGACATGCCGTCTTCTTCGAGGCGGTGAGCGAACTCGACGATGAGGATGCTGTTGGAGACGACGATTCCGACCATCATGATCACGCCCATCAGAGACATGACGTTCAAAGTTGTGCCGGTAAGAATTAAGGTGAGAAGAACGCCCATGACACCGGTGGGAACAGCGAGGAGGATGAGGACGGGGTCGAGGAAAGAACGAAACTGCGCGACAAGGATGAGGTAGAGGAGAACCAGGGAGAGGATAAGTCCCAAGCCAAAGCTGCGGAAGGAGGCTTGCATGCCTTCGACCATGCCGCGGATGTTAACGCGAATTCCGTCGGGGAGTTTTGTCGCGGCGACAAGAGAGCGAACGGAATCGGCGACGCGGCCCAAATCCTCGGTTGATGGGCTGACGTAAACGTCAAACACACGCTGAATCTGATAGTGATCAATCTCGGTGGGAGCGTTGAAGCGCGTGACGCTGCTCATGGCTTCCAAGAAGGACGGCGACTTTGCCTGGGCGGAACGCAAAGGAATTTCGCGGAGATCCGCAAGGCTGTGGATGCTCTGCTCGGGATATTGAACTGTGAGCATGTAGTCATTTCCCGTCTTGGGATCAATCCAATAGCTTGGAGCAATCATGCTGTTGGAAGTGAGAGCGGTGATGACGTTGTCCACGACTTCCTTCTGGTTCAGGCCAAGTTCGGAGGCGCGAAGGCGATTCACGTCAAGGTGAAGCGAGGGGTAGTCCAGGTCCTGGGGAATATAGACTTCGCTGACGCCGGGCGAACTCCGGATTTTGGAGGCGAGCGAGGTGGCAGTTTGATAGGCGGCTTCCAGGTTTGAGCCGCTGACCTGCACATCGATTGGTGCGGGCAATCCCTGATTGAGGACGGCGTCCACAATGCCGCCGGAGTGAAAGTAAGCTGTCAACTCCGGCATATCCGACTGAATTTTTTTGCGGACTTCGTCCATATACTCAAAGCTGCTGACTTTGTGGCCATCGTTTAGAGCGACCTGGATGGTGGCCGTATGCGGACCAGCATTGCTTGTGTAGATGGAAGAGAAACCAGGGATCACACCGACGTTGGAGACGATGAGGTGCAAATCCCTGGGAGGAACAACCTGCCGGATGAGATTTTCGACGCGCCCAACTTCCTGGTCGGTGAGTTCGACGCGGGTTCCCGAAGGTGTCTTGACGTCAATGATGAACTGGCCGGCATCAGTGCGGGGGAAAAAGGCTTCACCCATGAGAGGGAAAAGAAGCAGGCTCAGAACGCACGCGACAAGAATGCCACCGCCAATGGCCTTGGGCCTCGAAAGAGAATTGCGAACGTTTAGCTCGTAGAAATCCAAGAGACGATTGAAATGGCTGGTGAACCAGTCGTTGAAGCGATCTCCCCAAGTTTCCTTGCGGGCTCCATCCTGGATGACGGCACTCGTTTCCGCAGACGGCGCAGTGCTGTGCCCATGCGAAGCAGACTTGATGTAGCGGGCGCAGAACAAGGGGACGACAGTCATGGCGATGACATAGGAGGCAAACAAGGCAAGGACCACAGCGAGAGCGAGAGCAGAAAATAGAAAGCGGCTGACGCCATAGAGAAAAGTAACCGGGAAAAAGACGACGGAGCTGGTCAGAGTGGCGGCCAAAACGGCCATGGCAACTTCCTGGCCGCCTTTCTCGGCGGCTACCTCGGGTTTTTCGCCGAGTTCGAGATGCCGAAAAATATTTTCAAGCACGATGACCGCGTTATCAATCAAGCGAGAGAAGACCAAAGCGAGGCCGGCGAGGATCATGGAATTGATGGAACTGCCGCCGAAATAGAGGGCGATGATGGCGGCCAAAGCGGAAAGCGGAATCGAGAGAAAGACCGCGACGGTTGCGCGGAGGCTGCCCAGGAAGACGAGAACCATCAAGCCCGTCAAGAGAAGACCGACGCCACCTTCGTGCAAGAGAGTGTCGATCGCCTTTTTCACGAATAAAGATTGGTCAAAGACGAGGCGCGGCGTCAATTCCTTGGGGATGTCCGTCAAACGAGAAAGGGCCTTTCGAATACCGTCCACTACAGCGATCGTGTTGGTGTCGCCGCCTTGTTTCAGGATCGGCAGGTAGACAGAGTGCTGGCCATCCACGCGGACGATGTTGGTCTGAATCTGATGGCCATCTTCCGCATGGCCAACGTCGGCGACGGTGACGACTGACTGCCCAACCGTTTTCAGAGGGAGTGTGTTGATGCCGCTGACGTTGCGGAACTGGCTGTTGGAATAAATGTTGTAGTCGTACGGGCCGATTTTGGCGTCGCCAGCTGGAAGAATCAGGTTGGCGTTGTCCACGGCGCGGACAACATCCATCGGACTGAGTTGATAAGCCTGGAGTTTATTGGGGTCAACGTAAACCATGATTTGGCGGTATTTGCCGCCAAAGGGAGGAGGAACGGAAGCGCCGGGAACGGTTGCAAGCTGATTGCGCACCTGAAATTGTCCGAGGTCGCGCAACTGCGTTTCGGACAGACCTTTCCCCTTGAGAGTGATGAGACAGACCGGAAGGCTGGAGGCGTCGAATTTTTCGACGACTGGGGGAAGAGTTCCGGGAGGCAAACGACGAAGGTCGGCCATGGCAAGATTCGAGATTTCGTTTACGTCCGAATCGCTGTCCGTGCCCGGCTGAAAATAAACTTTGATGATGCTGACACCGGGAAGCGAGCGGGACTCCATGTGTTCAATGCCGCTGCCTAGAGTGAAGAAGCGCTCGAAACGGCCGGTAATTTCTGTCTCGATTTCTTCCGGAGGCATGCCGGAATAGAAGGTTGCAACGACAACTTCGGGGATGTTGATGTTTGGAAACAAATCCACGGGCATGCGAACGAGACTCGTGACTCCGACGACGGTGATAATCAGACAAACGACGAGGATGAAATAAGGATTGCGAATCGAAAATCCTGGCATCAGCTTCCTCCAGCGGTTTGCGCGAGGGCGACAATTCTAGGTTTAACCGGCATACCGGGCTGAAGCTGACTGCGATTTCCGATGACAACGAGGTCGCCCTCGTTAAGCCCGGAAAGGATCTCGACCTGATTCGGAGTTTCGACGCCGACCTTGACGTCGCGCTCTTCCAACTTGTTCTGGCTGTTTATCGTCAGAACGGAGACATGGTTTTCCGTACGATCGAGAGCCTGGACGGGAACGGCGAGCGCGTTCTTCTCATCACTGAGAATCACGGAAGCGGTGGCATACATGCCGGGAACCAAAATTCCTTTTGGATTGGGGATATCCACTTCGGTGTGCATGGTCCGAGTGGTTAAATCCACCTGATCGGCAAACCGCGCGACTTTGCCCTCGAACGTCTTGCCGATGCTAGAAACGGTGACTTCCACGGGGCTTCCCAAGCGAATTCTAGGAACAGCGGATTCCGGGACCGGGAGGACGAGGCGGAGAAGATTTTCCTGAGCAAGTGTGACGAGCGGCATGGACTGAGTTTGGGAAGAAATGCCGGTTTGAATCATGGAGCCGGTGTCGGCATAACGCTTGGTGATGACGCCGGCGAAAGGCGCTTTGATCTGAGAGTAGGCAAACAGAGTGCGAATCCGTTCGCGATTTGCCTGAGCTACCCGAAGCTCCTGGTTGGCGGCGGAGAGAGCGGCGCTGGAAGTAGCGACCTGGGCCTGAGTCACCTGATCGCGGCCGGATGCGTCGTCCAATTCCTGTTGAGCGACAAGGCCGGGACGAGTCTTGGAGACATCCACGAGGCGGGTATAGGCAAGATGGGCGACCTGGTGAGCGGACTTGGATTGTTCCAGGTCGGCTTGCGCACGGCGGATTTCCTCCTCGCTCTTGCTAACGGATGCATCGGCGGTCTGAACTTCGTCCTGGAGTTCGGGGATTTCCAGAACGGCAAGGAGTTCGCCTTGTTTTACGTGGTCGCCCACATCAACGTAAATGTGCTTCACATAACCGGCGACTTTGGCATGGACATCAATATCCTGAAAGGGGCGGAACTCAGCACTGATGACCAAGGCACGCGTCAAATCGGCGCGCTGCGCTTTGGCAGCAGCCACGACGGTTGTCGCGCCGGTATCCGCGTCCTTTGCGGCATTCGAGGAGCAAGAAACGAAAGCAAGCGGAGCGCCGAGAGAGACGGCTATCGCGAGAGCGATTCCCGGGCCGCTTCGAAGTTGACATGCTGCGTTACCCATAGAAGTACACCGCCTTATTTCTTAGTGCGGGCAGCATCGGCTGCCGTAGTTTTCATATCCAAGCCATCGAGCAAGCCGCGCACCTTATCCAGCGAAAAATCGGTGGAGCGACACATGGCAATCACGCGTTCCTCTTTTTCCTGAAGCTCACGAGCGGCAAGAGGAATTTTTGGCGCAATCTCCGGAGGAATTTTTAGGAGTCCGTGTTGATCCGCGTGCAAAAGATCGCCGGGCTCAATTTTAAGGCCGGCAATCTCGACTGGAGTGCCGAACTGGAAGATGTGAGCGTAGGCGTGGGAAACGGCGACGTGGCCAGCAAAAAACTGAAAGCCAATGCTGCGAACGGGTGGAAGGTCGCGTACCGCGCCATTGGTAACGACGGCGACGCAACCCAACGCGCTGAGAATATTGGCATGGAGTTCGCCAACAAACGAGCCCAAGCCGGCGGGTTTCTCGACGTCTTCCACGACTACGACGCGAGGAGCGGGGATTTTCAGAATGGCGTTCCACCAGTCCGTGCGGTTGAAATAGTTGTGGCCGCGCATGGGAGGCACGGAAGTGCGGACCCGGGCCGTGGCGGCATATCCGACGGTCGGCGGAAATTCCGGGAACATGCACCGGATGCTGGAGTCAGCAAAGCCAGAGTTGCGCAGACGGACGTCGAACAACTCGATGGCGTTGGATACCGCGCAAGAGCTGAGACGGCGAAGCGATTCTAATAGCTCGGGAGCGAGCACGTTATTCAATGCCTGCCTCCTATTCCGCGCAAAGGGGCGGAACTATTCCTAAACCCAGGAAGAAAGTATGGGAGCGATCAGGAAGCAGGCGGAGGCCGGAACCAAAGGTCCGCACACAAGAACAACTGAGAAGGAACAACGTCGGAAGAAACAATGCGCAGCGTCTGTTCCGGGAGCACCGGAAGCAGGAAAGGCGCCTGAGTCAAAGCGGAATCCACGATTGCGAATAAATCCTGATCCGCCGCGGGGGCACATTCCTGCAATTCGGAAGAACCTACCGTTGCCCTGTGACTGGCAGGATGACGGAGATTCAGGCCATTACCGGAACCAAGCGCGCGGAGAAATGGGTTGTAAAGCAGGAGCAGCGTGAGGAGCAAACACACGAAGATTCGCCGAAAGGACACCCCCTCGGAGGAGAGAATCTCGTTGTGGCTGTGGTTCCCCGACATTCTAACCACGATAGTAGGAGTGCGGCGTGGGGTCAAGGGGATGCCTCGAGGAGAGTACTACACAAGGAGAAGAGGGGGAGAAGGGGACCGGAGCCAGGGGTGCTTCGGTCCCCATGGTAGGAGGTGGTACGAAGATCAAACAAGCTGAGATTCGCTGCCCGGAATTACACGGGAATGAAGCGCCTGTGAATTCTCAATGACGTCCGGACTGGAGGCAGATTCCTGCGCGGAGGGATCCGGCTGCAAAGAAAGACAGCGGCCATGACGCACATCCAGGCCGCGGACCCAGAAGATGATGTCTTCGGCAATGTTCGTGGCGTGATCGGCGATGCGTTCGAGATGCCGAGTAGCGAGAATGAATTGCATGCCGGGGCTAACCAATGCTGCTTGCTGATTCATCGCTTGCAAGAGCTGATCGAAAATGCGATCGCGATACTGATCCACGACATCGTCGCTTTGGAGAACTTGGGCAGCCATTTCGACATTGCGGTAGATGAGAGCGCCGAGGCTCTTGCTAACCATGGCGCGAACCGTGGAAGCCATGGGAGCCAATTCTTCCGGCAGCTGCGCTGTGGGCATTTCACGCAGAGAGATGACGCACTGCGCGAGGTTGACGGCCAGATCGCCAATGCGTTCGAGGTCATTGGTGATTTTTAGAGAAGCGACGATCAAGCGGACTTCATCGTCGGAGAAGGAGCCGCGGCGGAGCAACCGGATGGCGTGTTCGTCAATCACGATTTCCATTTCGTTGACGCGAGGCTCGAGGAGAAAAACTTCACCCGGGAGAGCCCAGGAGTGTTGTTCGTTCAAACCAACTATCGCTTCGAGAGCACGGTTCATGGCACTTTCGACGGTGCGAGCCATCGAGACAAGATAATTCAGCAAGGTATCGTAGAGAACCGTTTCCGTGAGACTGGCTGCGTTCGCCATGCTTTGCCTTTCCGAGCAGGAGGTCTGAAATTAGACCTCTGCACGTAGTCGAGATTGTGGCTAGGAGTGGGTTACAGGTGTTTCACAACCGGATAAACATTGCGATAAAAGGAAGCAAGAGCGCAGCAGAGGAAACAGGGAAGCGAGCGCCAAGCTTGAGGGAGAGTCTTCGGAAGAAATCAGGCCTCGGAATCTTCCGGAGTTCCGGGGGAGTTCTTATTATTTGAATCGACAGGCTGAGACGCGTGCTCCGAAGCACAGATTGGGACGGAAAAGTGGAATTGCGAGCCCCGGCCCACTTCGCTTTCGACCCAGAGACGGCCACCGTGTGCTTCGACGAGATGTTTGGCGATGGAAAGGCCGAGGCCGGTGCCGCCGGCTTCGCGGGAACGAGCGACATCCACGCGGTAAAAACGTTCGAAGATGCGTGGCTGATCTGCTTTGGGGATACCGATGCCGGTGTCTGAAACGGTGATCACAACTTCGCCACCGCGAGCTTCCGCGCTTAGGACGATCTGGCCGCCGGCCAAAGTGTATTGTATGGCATTGTCGAGCAGATTTTGGAGGACTTCGGCAAGACGGCGGCGATCGCCGGCGACGTCTGGCAACTGTGGAGGCAAGCTGACCAAAAGCCGCAAATCGCGGTCCGCGGCGCGGTGCTGAACCGTTTCCAAGCAGCTTTCGACGAACTGCGAGATGTGGAGCCTTTGAACTTCGAGTTGGAGGCGCTCGGCGTCCATCTTCGAAAGAATGAGGAGATCTTCAGTAAGACGAGCCAAACGGCGGGAGTGTTCGAGGATGATCTGAAGAAAGCGCGTGCGATTTAGCGGATCTTCGAGGGCACCACCAAGAAGAGTCTCGGCGAAACCCTGAATCGCGGTGAGAGGGGTCCGGAACTCGTGGGAGACATTGGCGACAAAATCGCGGCGGACACGTTCGAGGCGGCGAAGCTCAGTGATGTCGTGAAGCACGACGACGGCGCCGGAAGTATCTCCCGCGCGAACGGAAGCGACGGTGATGGCAAAGAAATGCTGGCGAAGCGTACCGGTAACAATTTCGGACTGAACGCGAGGTTCGCCGGCCAGCACTTTACGGACGGACTCGAGAAGCTCGGTCTGGCGGACGACCTCAACGAGAGCGCTGCCGGGCTTGGGCGGGACATCGAGTCCCAAAATTTCGGCGAAACCGGAATTGGCGAAGAGCAGACGCTCGGAGTTGTTCACGACAGCGACGCCCTCGACCATACTGCCGAGGATAGCGCCGGAAAGATTGCGCTCTTCGGTGAGCGTTTGGATAGTGCGATCAAGGCGGGCAGCGGTCCGGTTCAACGAAATGCCGAGCGCCTCGAGGGCGTCGCCGGAACCATCGCGGGGCAAAGGGCGGAAATCGCCATCGGCGACACGCCGGGAAAATTCCTTGAGGCGCTCGACGCGATTCGTGAGGCCCCGGGACAGGAGCATGGCAATACCGCTGGAGATGAGAAGGATGAGAAACGAAGCGAGCCAAAGCTTGCGGCGGAAAGACCAGAGGATATCCGTGGCAGTTTCGGGAGCAATCGAGAACTGAACGACCAAAGGGGAAGATGAAGCCTCCATGCGAATCGCGTAATAAAGTAGTTCGTCATGAAACAGGCCGCCGCGGCGCAAAGCTCGGCCTTCTCCCGACGCGAGCGCGGCCTGAACTTCGGGGAGGCTAGAGATATTTTCAACGGCGCGGGAATCGGGCTCTGAATCTGCGAGGACGACGCCAGCGGAAGAGATGACCTTGATGTGAGCGCCGCTAGCGGCGAATTGGGATGTCCAAGCGCGCAAAGAGGAGTCAGCGGAGTTGGAGCCAGAAGTGGCGGGGGACAATTGAGGCGGGTGGGCAGCGGCGATACGAGCAAGCGCGGAAAGTTTGTCGAAACCGGCCCGCTCGTAATCCACGCGGAGAGCACGCTCCGCGAAGAAGTCAACGGCGAGCAAGACGCTGATGAGCAGCGCCAGAAAAGACAGCACAAATTTCCAGAAAAGATTAAGCCGCACGAGTTTCGAACAAGTATCCAGCGCCGCGCACGGTTTTCAAGTGAATGGGGTTTTCCGGATCGGATTCGATCTTCTCGCGAAGGCGGCGGACGTAAACATCCACGCTGCGAGGAGTCACGAAGCGATCCGTTCCCCAGACAGCATCGAGAAGCTGATCGCGCGTGAAGACGCGATTGGGGCGCGAAGCCAGATAATAGAGCAGCCGGAATTCGAGCGTGCTAAGCGGAACGGGTTTGCCTGAAGTGCTGACTCGATAAGACGCCGGATCGATCGCCAACCTGCCGATTTCCAAGACGCGGGGCGAATCAGCCGGGGGCTCCGCACGGCGAAGGAGCGCCTTGACGCGAGCGAGAAGCTCTCGCGGACTGAAAGGCTTCGTGACGTAGTCATCGGCGCCCATTTCGAGACCCACGACGCGATCGGCTTCATCGCCGCGCGCAGTGAGCATGAGGATGGGGAGACGATTCAAAGCTTCGTCGCGCCGGATTTCCCGGCAGATATCGAGGCCGGAAAGTTTCGGCAGCATGAGATCGAGAATCAGCAAATCGGGAGACACTTTTTTGAGAGCAGCCAAGCCGGAGCTGCCGTCAAAGGCAGCGCTAACCTGAAAGCCCTCGTTGGCGAGGTTATATCGAACGAGTTCGACGATGTCCTTGTCGTCCTCGATGATTAAGACGCGTTTCATAGGCTTGCCACGTTCCGCTCGCCGGCTTGGCGGCAGTGTATCGTAGGCCGGAGGAATGCGGTAGGAGCTGGAGGTTTTCGGCGCACTGGGTGCTTGTCGGAACACGGCCAATGCTCGCATAGGGTTGTAACGCCCAGATAACACGAATGTGAATGGCGTGTGAATGCGGCTGGCGAAATTCAATCCCGGCCGAAAGTAGTGAAGGCCAGGGCAAGCAGAGTCTTTTGTTCCATCTCGTGCGCTTTTGCAGAGCCGGTTGCGGGACTTGCGCTGGCGGAGCGCTTGACGGAGCGCACCTGGATGTCTCTGGCTTGGGCAATCCGCTCCAGTCGGGGCAAAACGTAGAAAAGCGCGCCCATATTTGCGGGTTCCTCCTGGACCCAGACAATTTCTCGAGCGTTGGGATGCTCCGCGAGAGCGGCCGAGATTTCTGGCCTGGGAAGCGGGTAGAGCTGGTCGAGGAAGAAAATGGCGGTGGTGGCGTCTTTGCGGCGACGGCGTTCGGCTCGAAGTTCGTGGCCCACTTTGCCGCTGGCAATCAGGATGCGCTTGGCGTCTTGAACGTCGCGGTCCGGAACGAGCGGAAGAAAACGAGGGCGAGAGAATTCTTCGATGCGGGAACTTGCATCGGGATGCCTGAGCATGCTCTTCGGGGTGAAGACGATGAGCGGCTTGCGCCAAGCGCGAAGAGCCTGGCGGCGCAGCATATGGAAATACTGAGCGGCTGAAGATGGCTGGCAAATTTGCAAGTTATCTTCGGCCGCGAGTTGCATGTAGCGCTCGATGCGGGCACTGGAATGTTCGGGGCCCTGGCCTTCATACCCGTGGGGAAGCAGCATCACAAGACCGCTGGGCAAGTTCCACTTATCTTCGGTGGCGCTCACAAACTGGTCAATGATGACCTGGGCGCCATTGGCGAAATCTCCGAATTGCGCTTCCCAGAGGACGAGAGCTTCGGGATAGTCGCGGCTGAAGCCATACTCGAAACCGAGACAAGCAGCTTCCGAAAGCGATGAATTATAGATTTCGCAAAAAGCCTGCTCGCGAGAAAGATGCGAGAGAGTCAAATAGTTGTGCTCAGTTTCCGTGTCGATCAACACAGCGTGCCGCTGGTTGAACGTGCCGCGCTGGGTATCCTGGCCGGTGAGGCGAACAGGGTTGCCCTCGCGCACGAGCGAGCCCAAAGCGAGAGCTTCCGCAAATCCATAATCCACCGGACGCTTGCCGTGGCCCATTTCCGACCGCTGCTCTAGCAATTTCGCTATTTTTGCATGAAGGTGGAAGCCCGCCGGCGCACGAACCAGCCCATCCGTGAGCTCTCCGAGATTTTCGCGTGACAGTCCGGTGTCCACTTCATAGGCCGGGTCGTACTTTCCGTGTTTGTAAGGCGACCAGTAGTCCGGAAGCCTTCGCAGATGAGGG
This sequence comes from Candidatus Acidiferrum sp., assembly GCA_035279745.1. Taxonomy (GTDB): domain Bacteria; phylum Acidobacteriota; class Terriglobia; order Acidiferrales; family UBA7541; genus Acidiferrum. Next base: position 136,567 of record DATEHE010000010.1, read on the forward strand.
ATTTTCTTGAGGCGGCCGGCTTCCTGTTGCTCCTCTTCATATTCAAGTTTGACGCGCTCGACAATTTCCGAGGCATCTACGCCAATTTGCTGTGCGTAGATTTTCCAGAGAGGAGGATGGTTCTTGATGCGCTCGTAGAGAACCGGCTGCGTGATGGTTGGGTCGTCAACTTCGCTGTGACCGTGACGACGATAGCCGATGATATCCACGACGACATCGCTGCCAAACCGGGCGCGGTATTCGGCGGCCAGCCTGCCGATCCGTACAACCGCGTCAGGATCTTCCGCATTGACGTGAAATATTGGAACGCTCTGACGCTTCGCGATGTCCGAAGCGAAACGGGCGGAATGTTCCTGCGAAGGTTGCGTGGTGAATCCGATGAGGTTGTTGACGATGATATGCACGGTGCCGCCGACCGTATAGGCTTTCAGGTCCGCAAGATTCAGCGTTTCCGCCCAGATGCCTTGCCCCGCAAAGGCGGCGTCTCCATGCATGACAATGGGCCAGACTTGATTGAGAACCTTGGGAGAGCGATCGATCACAGGCCCATCCGCTCCGCGACGAGTTTGTTTGGCGCGGGCGCGGCCCATGGCGACGGGATCCACGGCTTCCAGGTGGCTTGGATTCGAGACTAGATGCATGTTGATGGTCTTGCCGGTCGTCGTCGTGTATGTACCGGTTGCGCCGACGTGATACTTAACGTCTCCTGCGCCCAAAACGCTGCGAGGGTCGACGTCTTCAAAACCAGCGACCACTTCATGAGGTGTTTTGCAGGCCGCGTGGACCATCACATTCAGTCTGCCGCGGTGGCTCATCGCCATCACGCAATCCAGGGCACCGCTCTCGCCCGCGGTGTCCAGGATGGAATCGAGAAGCGGGATGAGAGTAGTAACGCCTTCGAGCGAGAAGCGTTTCGTGCCAAGATATCTGGCTTGCAACACCTGTTCGAAGAGATCAGCGCGAACCAACCTCTCCAGAATTTTTCTTTGGTCAACGCCGTCCTGGGGACCCTCGAGGCGCTCCGTAATCCAGCGCCGACGTTCCGGCTCGGGCATATGCATGAATTCCGCGCCGATGCTGCGGCAATAGATTTGGCGGGCGGCCTGGGCAGACTCGCCGTCGAGACCTAAATCAGGATGCTTGAGAGGTTGAAAGATGCCCAGCGGGTCGAGAGTGGATTCGTAGTAGCCCCAGCGACGAAATGCGTCAAAGATGCGCTCGCGCTGCTCGTCAATTCCTGAATTTTTCCTGGAGCCTTTAGAAGGTTTTGGAGGGCGCTCTAGCGCCACAACCGTACGGTCTGCCATGACTCATCCCAGACAACACTCTATTTTGCCACAGATTCAATTTGGACGTTTCCAAGCAAGGGATCTGGTGTGTGCAGGGAGACCTCCAGGATGCGCGGCGGCCGGCGTGCGTGTCTCACTGCTGCGAGGGAAAGGATTCGCGGTTCGGAGCGAGACCTATGGCATTCGAACGGGGAGGCAATTACAATCTTCGGCCATGAAGTGCCCAAATTGCGCGGCCGCGATGACGGACTGGACGTTGAGTGGCCGATTAGGAACTCAGCTGACGATTGATGTGTGCGCGGCGTGCCAGGCGTTCTGGTTTGACCAGCACAAAGACCTGCAACTCTCTCCAGGTTCGACTCTGGAGCTGATGAAGTACATCGGCGAACATTCTTCGGCGCGCAAACCGGCCTTCGCCCAGGTGCTTCCGTGCCCGGTGTGCGGAGCCCAGATGACGCTCGCGCACAACATGACGCGGAATGTGCACTTTGTTTACTGGCATTGCGCAAGCGAACACGGGCATTTAATTGCGTTCATTGAATTTCTCAAGGAAAAGAATTTCATACGTCCCCTTTCGCCGGTGGAAATCCAGCATCTGCGCGAGAGCGTTCAAACGGTGAAGTGCGCAAGCTGCGGCGCCGCCGTGGATCTCCGAAACAGTTCGGAGTGTCCTTACTGCCATGCCCCAATCTCCATTTTGGATTTAAAACAGCAACAGCAAATGCTCGCCGAGCTGAAAGAAGCCGCTGCACCAAAGCCAGTGGATCCCACCCTTCCGATGAAGCTCGTGCTGGCAAAGGAACAAACCTCGGCGCTGTTTCAAGAGCACGATCCGCAGTGGTGGGAAGACGCCCGGTCCGGAGACCTCATACAAGCCGGTTTGAACGCAGTAAGCCGATGGTTGTCGAACCGGTTTGTTTCCTAGCGAGAGGAAGTTCTTCAAAACAAAAAAGGTCAACGCTTACAGGGCAAGGACAAGTCTCTGCAGCTCGCGCGCAATTTCCTCCGGCGGCGTTTGTGGAGCGAAAGACACGGGGGTGCCAATCCGAACGGTGAGCTCGCCAAAGCGGGCGAGACGCCGATGCTGACGCTTCATTTGCCAAACGCCATCGAGCCGAAACGGAACGATTGGCAAGTGCAAGTTTTCCGCCAGAATTCCAACGCCGTTTTGGAATGGGGCCATGCGGCCGTCTACGGAATTGTTCACTTCGCCTTCCGGAAAAGCGAGAATGCTGAAACCACGGTCGACCGATTCACCGGCGAAGCGGAAGCTTTCCCGGAAACCAGAGTGCTGGGGCAGGGGAAATACGTTGAACAACAAAATCACAAGCCCATATCCGACCTGGTACGCCCATCGCCTGGCGAAAAACCATTCCCCGGGCGGGCGACGCATTCGCTCGAGTGACTCGCCACCCATCACGGTGGCCAGCCTGTGTCGAAAGCGGATCGGCAACGCTGCCAGGATCAGGCCGATGTCGGCTCGCCGTGTGATGTGGTTGGAAACGAAGAGCGCGGGTCCGCGAAGAGAGCGGAGATTTTCGCGGCCGACAATTCGCGGATGCCCCAGAAATTGAGTGGCCGGCCAGACCAGGGAGTAATACACGCCGAGACGTAAGAGACGGGAGAAAAAGTGCTGCGTCCAGCGAGGGTAAACGTATTCGGTACGGCGAGCTGCCGGCCGCTGCAAGAGCCGCTGCACATCCGCAAGGGACTTGGCTTCGGCAAAAGCAGTTTCGTTGAGTTCAACCTGGTAGCGCTCTTCGAGGGCACTCATTAACTCGACGCGATCCAGGGAAGACAAGTTCAAATCACTTTCGAGCTCTTGCGAACCAGCGACACTATGAGAAAAACCGGCTAAGAGTGCGCGAAGGTCCCCGCCCGGTCCACCAGGACGCGCTGCGCCGTTTAGTCCTGCGGAGCGTTCTGCAATCAGCGCGAGCCGCGGCTTGCCGGCAGGAGTGCGAGGAAAGTCGGCGTCGGGCCATACGAACCATTGGCGCGGCCGCTGAAATTCCGCGAGGGTGGCGTTCGCGAAGGCAAGCGCCGTTCGCGCCGCTTCCTGCTGTCCGGATGATTCGCCCTCCATGAGGAGCACAGCAAAAGGCTCGGCGTTGCCCTCATGATTGCGCGAGAGCACGACACAATCGCGCACACCGAATTGTTTGCGGATTGCCGCTTCCACATCTTCTGGATGAACATTTAAGCCCGCCGGGGTGACGATGACGCCTTTCTTTCGACCCTTGAATCGCAAGTTGCCCTGGGCATCGAGTTCACCAAGATCGCCGGTATGCAACCAGTGCTCTGCGTCGCCGATTTCTTGGCGAAGCGCTCCATTTCTCCAGTAGCCGCTCGCCACGTTCTCTCCGCGAACGAGAATTTCGCCATCCTCGGCCAGTTTGCACTCGCATCCCGCCAGGGCTTTTCCAATCGTTCCCTCGGCCGCACGAAACGGGTGGTTCAGAGTGATCAGCGACGCGCTCTCCGTCATGCCATAGCCCTGCACAACGGCGTAACCGATGCGTTTAAAAAACTCCTCAGTGTCCCGAGAGAGGGCGGCTCCGCCGGAGATGAAGGCCCAGAATTTCCAGCCGAAGCGGCGATGGATGTTGCGGAAGCGCCATGCGCGCGCGAGAAATTTACGGCCTGCCGCAGCTGCAAATTTGTTGTTTAGCCACCGAGTTTCTCCACGCGCTTCAAAACCGCGGAGGATCCCAGCATGCAAAGCGTCCAGCATTCGCGGAACGGCAATCATGACGGTGGCGCGCTCCTGCTTCACGGTGCGAATCATTTCCGAGGGGTTCGCGGATGACTCAAACACAATCGTTGCAGCGAGAAGCGGGGGAACGAAGAGCGCCATGAATTGCCCAAACACATGGCTGAGCGGAACAAGAGTTACAAAACGCAGAGGATGAAACCATTTCTCGTACTTCCTGTAAGGCAGGATTCCTTGTTCCAACGGGTCCAGATTCGCGAGGAAATTTCCGTGGGTCAGTACGACACCGCGCGGTTCTGAGGTCGTGCCAGATGTATAAAGTATCTCGACGACTTCGGATCGTTTTGGAACGAAAGTAGCTGAGCGGGCTTCGTTTTCGGCCGACAACGGCGAGGCTGCAGAGTTTGTGAAATCGTCGAGCGCGAGAGACGGAAGCAGCTCGAGAAATCGAGCCAGCTTTCTATCACAAAAAACAAAATGAACGCTGGCATCCGAGACGACCTTCCGGACGAAATCCTGCGAAGCGGCAGGGTCCATCGGAACTGCGATAGCGCCGCGCAGCAGAATGGCCCAGAACGCAGCGATCCACTCCGCCGAATTTGCGCCCCACAGCAGAATGCGGTCGCCTGCTTGTATGCCGTGCTTGCTTAGAATCTGCGCGAGGGAAATCGAGCGGGCATGGAGCTCGGCATATGTCACCTTTTCGCGACGGTAACCTCGCCTTTGGATGACAGCGACACTCTTGCCGAAGCTAGGAAATTCATGGAAGAGAGACAATAGACTTTCTCGGGGCATGCTCCGGACCTTCGCTCGACTGCCGTTTCACTCCATCTTACGCCCCGGGAAGTGTCTCGAGCGCCCGCGAGGGATGCGAATCACCCGATTGGTTGGGGAAGTCAGCAATCAGCGATGGAAATGTGAGGAGCATGTTTCATGCCAAGGCAAACGCGGAGTCGGAGCAGCGGCGACCGCATGATCTGACTGCCTATTTCTATGCGAGGCTGCCGAGACTGCCATGCATCCTGCGGCTGGCTGTCCGAGTACGAATCTGACGCCGCATCGCTATAGAGAGTAGCGCAATACAAACCAAGCCTGAGTTGAGGATACCCAACGGGAGGCTGCTTTGAACCGGGCCCGGAACTGTTTGCCCGTTGGTTATAAAATAAAATAAAGAGAAAAATGTATGAAGCATGAGCGCACCTCGCCTCAATGTCCTTCCTTCGCCGCTGCATCAACGCGAGGAGTTTGCCCGTGCGAACGCCAGCGCTGAATTAGCTCCACGATTCTGAAAATCAACACTCCCAAAGAGAAGATTGCAGCGGCCACAAAGCCATAGAAGAAGCATTGATTGATAATGCGTATCGTCGCCGCAAGATTCGACGCAGGACGGCTGACCTATTGCGCGGCAATAACCCAGGCGGCCTCCACGAATCAAAGCGTAAATGAAGGCTAGACCGCCTGCGTGCACTAAGAGCAGTGCAACGGTGCGAAGAAGCGTCCAATTTGGGCGGATAAGATTAGGGATCTTGCGTATTTCTGGTGATCCAGGAAGAGCTGTGTTTTCTGAGAATTCCGAAGCATAACCACGAGCTGCGATTTAGGGCAAATGTTGTGCGCTCCCGCCTCTCCTAATTGGAGACTCTCGGGTATTGCCTTTGGGTGAGGTCTTAGGACTGCGGTCGAAAAGGACCCAAGCAGAAATGTGGAGAGTCCGTTACAATAGAACGTTCGAGGGATAATCGGGTAGTTTCAGTACCAAGGCAAAGTTAGAATCAAGCGGGGAAGATGCCTGTACCAATTTCACAGATGTGGACGGTGGCGACGTATGTCGCCAAGCAGAAACTTGCAGGGCGAAAGCGCTATCCGTTTGTGCTGATGCTTGAGCCGCTCTTCCGTTGCAATTTGGCCTGCGCGGGCTGCGGCAAGATCCAGTATCCGGCGCACATCCTGAAGACAGAACTTTCGCCCGAAGAATGCTTCAAAGCGGTGGACGAGTGCGGCACGCCGATGGTCTCGATTCCCGGGGGCGAGCCGCTGATGCACTCGCAAATCGAGAAGATCGTCGAGGGCCTGGTCGCCCGAAAGAAATACATTTATCTCTGCACAAACGCGCTGCTCCTGAAAGAAAAGCTGGATCTTTTCAAACCCAGCAAATTTCTGACATTTTCCGTGCATATGGATGGTCAGAAAGAACACCACGATTTTTCCGTTTGCCGGGAGGGCGGATACGATCTGGCAGTCGCAGGTATCAAGGAAGCGGTCAAGCGCGGCTTCCGCGTGACAACCAATACGACGCTGTTCGACGGGGCAGACCCGAATTCCGTCCGAGCGTTTTTTGACGAGATGATGGAGCTTGGCGTCGAGGGGATGATGCTTTCGCCCGGCTATTCCTATGAAAAAGCGCCGGACCAGAAGCATTTTCTGGGTCGAGCGCGCACGCGGAGGCTTTTCCGGGCGATACTTTCCAATCGCAAGAAATCTTGGCAATTCAACCAATCGATGCTCTTTTTGGAATTCTTGATGGGCAAGCGGAACTATGCCTGCACGCCATGGGGCATGCCCACGTACAACATTTTCGGATGGCAAAAGCCTTGTTATCTGCTGCAAGACGGCTATGTAGATACTTTTCAGGAGCTTCTGGACGCCACCGAGTGGCAAAACTACGGGACCGAATCGGGAAACCCAAAGTGTGCAAACTGCATGGTTCATAGCGGGTACGAAGCTTCCGCGGTAGATCACACGTTTAGTGGTCTGCGCGGTTTGTGGGAGACAGCAAAGGCCACCTTCTCAACCACTTATGCAGACGCTGATGCGTTGGCTCTCCTGAATGAACCAGTCAAGCCCGTCCACGCATTCAACCCACTCGTGCAGATCGATGGGGACAAATCGCAGCTTGAGGAGTCCCGCGCTTGACCGGACCACGCCACGCCGACCGTCCTCCCCACTCCGAAGTTTCGCCTCTCCAAGCTGACGTGCTCGAAATCGCGCCGGGTCGCACACGGGAAGCCGTTGAGGGCTGGGTTCCGACACTCGCTTCGGAAGCAGACTTGCGCGAGGCTCTTGAAAAGGCTTTCGATTATCGCGGAGATATCACGCTAATCACCAAAGACGGCAAGAAGCTGGAAGGCTACATTTTCGATCGTAATTCGGGCCCGTCGCTCGCGCAGTCTTTTGTGCGCATTCTCCCTAAGGACTCCGGTCCGCGGGTGAAAGTCTCGTATGCTGAAATCGCGGCTCTCACTTTCTCAGGCCGCGACACCGCGGCCGGCAAGAGCTGGGAGGCATGGGTTAAGAAGTACTGGGAGAAGAAGGCGTCCGGACAAGAGGGCCTGAGTATACAACCGGATTCTTTGGATTAAACCAGGTCTTAAGCCCGATTCAACTCTGGAAAATCGCGTAAGTCTCATAACCTCAACAATTTAAGGGAGTTTCAGCCGTGCCTTCCTTTTGGGTCGGCATGGACAAAATCCTGCATTTGTGGTACTCTTTGCTGAGCATTTGTTGCTCTTGTAATACCTTTTGACTCGTTCGAGAGGCTGCAAGGACAAAGCTTGCGGCCTTTTTTTGCGGGCGAGAGGCTGTCTCGGCACTTGGGAGATAGCGGGTGTTGGCTCGCCCGTCGCCAACCAGGACACGGACCAAGAGAAGCAAAGCAATTTCAACGTCGCAGTCCCAGCCAGAAGGGGCAGCGCAGGCGAGGTAGTGGCGGTGAAGGAACAAGGAACAGTTAAGTGGTTTAACGCTTCGAAGGGGTATGGATTCATCCAGAGGCAAACGGGGGAAGATGTTTTCGTACATTTTTCCGCGATTATGATGGACGGGTACAAATCGCTCAACGAGGGTCAGGCAGTTGAGTTTGAGGTGAAGAAAGGCCCCAAGGGGCTTCAGGCGGAGAACGTTACGAGCCTTTAGCCTGTGCGTTTGGGTGCCCTCGTCCAGTTCGGGGGCACCGCTCATCCGGCGATTCGAACGAGTTTCCAACGAAGTTAAGCGCGATCAAGGAGGACGATGTGCAAGTAATGCAAGAAGGTCAAACCATCAAGCACGAGACGTATGGTCTCGGGATTGTTACCTCATCCGATCAGGAGCGCACTACCATCGATTTTGATGATCATGGCCCAAAGCTCTTCGTGACCAGCATGATGACGGCTGAATTGATTGGTGAGGCGCCGGCAACTCCGCCCAAGACCAAGCGCCGTCGCCGAGCTTCCACTGCCGCGAAAGCCGCCAAGAAAGCGGCTGCTGCCGCCGCCGCACGTTCCTAACATCACTTCACTGCGCGCTTTGGATGGCTGAAGCCCCTTCGCTCCCGCGAAGGGGTTTTTTTATTGAAGGTCCGCTAATGCTCGCCGCTTGCCATTTCAAAATCGTGGATCGAGCGAAAATTAAAGCGCCTGTGATAGAGTCACTGCAATGAAGCGAATTCTCCTGATACTTGGGATCATTTTGTTCCTCTTAGGCATTGGCGCGTTGATCCATCCGAATTTTGACTACCAGAAGCACGAAGAAATCGCGAGAATCGGCCCCATTAAGGCCACGGTGGACAAGCAAGAGACGCAGCAGATTCCAGTGGCAGTCACGGTTGCTCTGCTCGTTTCCGGTTTGGTGTTTGTTGTTTTGGGATCTCGCAGCAAATAGCCTAGAGTCTTGAAGAAATCAATTATTCTACGGCGCGTCCTCTAGTCCAGACCTGGGTGACCTGGAGCCCCTCGTCGAGCAACACGATATCCGCATCCGCGCCCGTGCGGAGAACACCTTTCTTGAATTCGATCCCCAGCAGTTTGGCAGGGTTTACGGTCAGCATGCCGACTGCGTCGAAAAATGGAATCCCCAGCGAAACCACGTTTCGCAACGCCCGGTCCAATGTGAGTGTGCTTCCCGCCAGCTTGCCTTCCGCATTGCGGCAAACACCGCCGCTTACCGTTACTTCCATTTTGCCAAGGATGTAGTTTCCATCACGCATCCCAGTGGCTGAAATGCCGTCGCTGATCAAAATCATACGTTCCGGACCTTTTGCTTGAAGCAGGACCTTCATCGCAGTCTCTTCGACGTGTACACCATCGGCGATCAGTTCCGCAGTGACTTCTTGGGAGGTCAACACAGCTCCAATGACCCCACTGTCGCGGTGCGAAAATGGGCGCATCGCGTTGTACACATGGACGGCGTGATGGGCGCCATGAGCGATCGCCGCACGGGTCTGTTCGTAGGTGGCGTCGGTGTGGCCGATCCCGACGACCAGACCGGCCTTTCGCGCGGCATCTATGCAGGGCATCGCACCCAGCAGTTCTGGAGCGAGAGTTATGAGTTGTGCATTCCCCGCAGCCGCGCGCAGAAGCTTCTCCAGATATTCCGCCGAAGGGAGTCTTAACCATTCGGGGGGATGGACACCGCGTCTGACGGGGCTTAGAAAGGGGCCCTCAAAGTGGATGCCAAGCACTTCAGCGCGTGGGTCACCAGCCTCGTGCTGCTCCGAGATGTAGCGGGCGATTCCTTCAACGCCGCGTAACGTGTCTTCGGGGCTTGCTGTCACTGTGGTGGCCAGGATCGAAGTTGTCCCGTGGCGCGCGACGGTCTTGGTGACGCCCGTCAGAGCCTCAGCGCTACCTTCCATGACGTCACGCCCGCCGGCTCCGTGGATGTGGACGTCCAGAAAACCAGGAATCGCCGTCTTATCCTTGGCAACAATCTCGACGGCTCCAGAAGGGAGCGTCAAACCTTCACGCGGGCCGATCGACTTAATCACACCATCGCAAATGAAAATACCGGCGTCCTGAATTTCAGATGTGGGTGTCAGTGCACGTCCGGCATGCAGCAAAATGGAAGCCATGGTCAGGCCCGTATCGTATCGAAATCCTGGATTGATTCAAAATGCCGGAAGACTTGCGACGCCGTGCAAAATAAAAAGAAGGAGGGCTCTCTGGAACCCTCCTTCCCCTGCGACTCTCAAGAAGAAGAACTAGGTAGCTCGAGAAAAGGACTTCAGCGAGCTGCTCCCGAGGTGCTGGAAGCCGCCGTTGTGTCCTGCGCCTTCGGAGCGCTCAAGTACCCGGTCGCGGTGGTCTTGGTGACCTTATTCACTACAAGTTCGAGAGCCGCGCGGTTGCCGCCGGTGTAGAAAAAGATGGGCTCATTCACCGAGCGGTTCTTCTTCTCGAAGTTCTGGTCATCGGCTAGCACGTTGATGGTGAATTGGTTCTTGCGCGTGTTGGTGTCCTTCAATTGAAGCTGGATGCCACCGACCTTCTGCGCGCCGCCCTTTCGGGTCACGGTGAATTCGATGTAATCGCGCTGTCCCATCCGTCGGAGCTGATCAATCTCGTCGTGATTGCGCGCAATCAACGTTCCCATCTCGCTGCGAGCCATCTGGAGATTGTTTTTGGTCGCGTCCAGATCTCCCTTCACACCCGTCACGTCGCCATTCAGCTTGTTCACGTCATCAACGTTCGCTTTAGTGGCCAAGTCGGCTTTGACAGAATTCGCGAGGCCGGTGACTTTCGCATCCACGGCGTTGGTCGCTGCCTTGTTCTGCTTGCGCGCGCTGGACAATTCGCCTTGCGTAAGATTTAACTTGTCAGCGACGACGTGAAGATCGCTTTGCAATGCCTGGTTGATTTCTTCTTCTTTGGCGAGACGCTGGCTCAAGGCTTCGTTTGCCTGCTTCAATGACGCTTGCGTTGACTGCTCAACGCTGGATGCATGATTCAAAGCACTCCACCCAACTCCTAAGCCGAGTAGAGATACTCCGCCTAACACAGCAATCGCCAAGCCCACCCACCGGGGTGTTCCGGTTGTGGTGTGGTTGAACGGTTCCTGAAACTCGCTCATATACTTCCTCTCCTTTGGGGTTTTCCCCCTGTGCGCTCTAAAGGTGCATCCCATCCGCCAAAGGCAAAATAGAGGGCGGATTGCGACTAAGCCATGGCGCTAGAATGAGTTGAAGGTGTATAGGGCGGCGGGAGGGGTGAGTTTAATAAGTACTAGTACCAGTAAAGATTACAGGATTGGTTTTTCCTCTGTAAATTTTTCTGCGAACGGCTGCCGAAGAATTTGAACACTCCGAGGGGCTGCAGATGGAAGCAGCGAGAGTGCCGCATGGCACGTATACACCTAAGCAACTGAAACAAGGAGCTTTAAGAGGAAGGGATTAAGCAGCTTGAGGAGTTGGTTCTTCGCCGACACTCTTCGCGGGCGTGAAATAGCGGTCCAGAGTGCTGACTGCCGCCGCCAGGACCATGTGGCAGTCAGGACAAGAATCTAAGTGGCGCTTGATCTCCACCGCAACAGATGGCGAAAGTCTGCCCTCTAAGTACCAGCAAATCAAATGGATGGTGTCGCGACAGCTCATGAAAGCGGTTCCCCCGTAGCCCTAGGCCGGCTGTTGGCCTAGGCCTTGAGCAGTGCACTTCGCGCGCCAAATGCGAACTCCAACTCAAGATTTTTAAGCGCTGAATTGTCTATGGCTTACGGACCTTTCGACGGACGCCCGGAATCTCCATTGTTCTAAGGCAGGGAAAGATTACGCAGTGATTTACCCTATTGACCGCTCGAGCCTTCTATCTACTTGGGACGATGGTCATTTGGCGGAGCGTCTCGATACGGTCCTCGAGGGGAGGGTGAGTACTGAAGAACGAAGAAATGGATCCTCGGCCAAGTCGCGGTTTTACGATGCACAGAGATGAAGTGGAAGGTGAAATCGCGGTGGTGGGGATTCGATTGTTGTAGGCGCCCAACTTTTGTAGGGCGCTCATTAATCCGTACTGATTTCCAACCATGCGCGCTCCAGTGGCGTCCGCTGCGTATTCGCGTTGACGAGAAAGTGCGAGCTGTAGAAGCATGGCCGCCACAGGGGCAAGGATCATTAAAGCGAGATCCACGAGTACTCCCCCACCGTCGCGCTCGTCTTCGCCACCGCCGAGAAACATTCCCCAATGCGCAATCCACGTGATGGCTCCAGCGAGAGTAGCGGCCACGGAACTGATCAGGATGTCGTAATTGCGAACATGGGACAATTCGTGAGCAATCACTCCCTCCAGCTCGTCATCGTTCATCAACTCAAGAAGGCCCTGCGTGACAGCCACGGATGCGTGACGTGGATTTCTTCCGGTTGCGAACGCGTTCGGTGCTTGCTCCGGAACGACATATAGCTTAGGAACCGGGAGGTTGGCTTTGGCGGCAAGGCGCTCCATGACTTGATAGAGGCGAGGCAACTGCTCACGGGTCACGGGCTTAGCGCCGCTGGACATCAGCGCGATCTTGTCGGAGAAAAAGTACGCCATGGCATTTGTGCCGATAGCAATGAGGAGCGCGACGGTCATCCCATTCCGGCCGGCTATAAGGGAGCCCACGAACATCAGGAACAGAGTGAGCGCTGCAAGAATGAAGGTTGTTCGAAAGACTCTCATTTTACGCCCTTTGCCTTTCTTTAGCCTCTCATCTCGGAACAAAACGTGGCAAATGCAGGGGGGCCAGCCGCCACGGCCCCATGAGTTAATTAGATTCTAGCCGCAGCGGCCGGTTGTTTGGTCTTGGAGCGTTCGAAATGCATGACGTCGTTCGAGCGTTCGCGGTCCACAACCACATGATCACCGGGTAGAATCTTGCCTTCCAGGATCTGCAGAGCCAACGGATCCTGCACGAGGCGTTGAATCGTCCGCCGCAACGGTCTTGCGCCATAAGCTGGATCGTAACCTTCGCGGAGCAACAGGTCTTCGGCCGCAGCGGTCAGTTGTAAGCTGATTTGCCGCTCCGAGAGGAGCTTTTCCACGTTTTTCAGAAGCAGTCCGACGATGCTTGCCAGCTGCTCCTTCCCGAGCGGGTTGAATATCACAATCTCATCAATGCGGTTGATGAATTCCGGCCGGAAGGCGGCGCGCAATGCATCCATAGCTTCTTTTCTCGCGAGCTCGGGATCCTTGTGCGAAAGTTCGAAAATCGCCGCAGACCCGACGTTGCTGGTCATCACCAGCACCGTGTTGCGAAAGTCCACGGTGCGGCCTTTGCCATCCGTCAACCGGCCATCCTCCAGAATCTGCAAAAGGATATTGAAGACGTCTGGATGGGCTTTTTCAATTTCGTCAAAAAGGATCACGGAGTACGGATGCCTGCGCACCTGTTCAGTGAGCTGTCCACCCTCCTCGTAACCCACATATCCAGGGGGCGCGCCGATCAGCCGCGAGACACTGTGCTTTTCCATGTATTCGCTCATGTCAATACGGATCATGAGTTTTTCGTCGTCGAAGAGAAATTCCGCCAGTGCGCGGGCAAGTTCCGTCTTGCCTACGCCAGTAGGCCCCAGAAAGATGAACGAGCCGATAGGCCGCTTTGCGTCGGACAGGCCGGCACGGCTCCGGCGAACGGCATTGGCAACCCGCGCCAAAGCATCATTCTGACCGATCACGCGTTGACGCAGACGCTCTTCCATGTGAACCAATTTTTGCGCTTCCCCCTCAAGCAAGCGCCCCGCGGGAATCCCTGTCCACTTGCTGACGAGTTTGGCGATGTCTTCTTCATCCACCTCTTCCTTCAGCATCGGTGCGTTTTTTTGTACTGAAGCAAATTGCTCTTCTGCTTTCTTCAACTGCTGTTCTGTCGCGGCGATTTTGCCGTAGCGGATTTCTGCGACTTTGGCGAGCTCGCCGGTCCGTTCGTAGCGTTGTTCTTCGCTTTTTAATTGCTCAATCTGACCTTTCAGGCCGCGAATCTTTCCGATCGCCTCCTTTTCGGCTTGCCAGCGGGATTTTCTCGCAGTTGAATCTTCCTTCAGCTTGGCCAGATCCTTTTCGATCTGGTTGCGTCGTTCTTTTGAGTGGGCGTCAGTTTCTTTCAGCAGCGATTGGCGCTCAATTTCTAACTGGAGAATACGGCGTTCGATCTCATCAATTTCCACGGGCAGGGAATCAATCTGCATGCGCAAGCTGGCAGCCGCTTCGTCAATCAGGTCAATAGCTTTGTCCGGAAGAAAACGGTCGGAGATGTAGCGGTTGGAAAGGGTAGCGGCGGCGAGGATGGCGGCATCCTTAATGCGAACTCCATGATGCACCTCGTAACGCTCTTTCAGGCCGCGGAGAATGGCGATCGTGTCTTCAACAGAAGGCTCCGTAACCAAAACAGGCTGAAAGCGCCGCTCCAGGGCGGGATCTTTCTCGATATGCTTCTTGTATTCGTTTAGTGTCGTTGCGCCGATCGCGCGCAGTTCACCCCGCGCTAGAGTCGGCTTCAGGATGTTCGAAGCGTCCATCGAGCCTTCCGCAGCGCCTGCACCAACCAGCGTGTGCAACTCGTCTATGAACAGGATGATCTGGCCTTCTGCCTCGGTGATTTCTTTTAGGACCGCCTTCAGGCGCTCTTCAAATTCGCCCCGAAACTTGGCGCCGGCCACAAGCGCGGCCAAATCGAGAGCCACGAGGCGTTTTGTTTTCAGTACATCCGGCACATCGCCGGAAATGATGCGTTGAGCAAGCCCCTCGACAATTGCGGTTTTTCCCACGCCCGGTTCGCCGATCAGAACGGGATTGTTCTTTGTACGCCGCGCGAGAATCTGCATAACACGCCGGATCTCTTCGTCCCGCCCGATGACGGGATCGAGCTTTCCACGCCGCGCCAGATCCGTCAGGTCGCGCGCGTATTTCTCCAGGGAAGCGTAAGTAGCTTCGGGATTCTGAGACGTGACCCGCTGGCTGCCGCGCACGCCCGACAAAGCCTGCAGAATGGCTTCGTGAGTGGCGCCCTGACGCTTTAGCAATTGACCGGCGGGGTCGCGATCACTGGCGGCGAGCGCAAGGAAGAGATGTTCAGTGGAAACGTACTCGTCCTTAAATCGATCCGCTTCTTCAAACGCGCGCTCCAGTGCGTCATTCAGCGCCCTGCCCATGTGCTGTTGCGCGAAGCCCTGCACTTTGGGCAATCGTCCGATCTCACGTTCAATCTCGTTCGACAATCCTTCGACGCGAATCCCCAGGCGCTGGATTAAGGGAGGAACGACTCCATCCGTTTGTGAAATCAAAGCCTCAAGCAGATGTAAGGGTTCAATCTGCTGATTTTCATGGCGCGCCGCCACGTCGTTGGCTTGCTGCAGCGCCTCCTGAGCTTTGACCGTCATTTTGTCGAATCGCAACATTTTTTGCCTCTCTTGCAAGTGCGGTGAAACCGGGGGCTGCTTTTCGTGCAGCCCCCTCTTGGACTGCAATCACTCCGGAGTCCGGTTACTTCGCCACGGCTGCTGCTGCCACTGCCGGAGTCGCGACGCTTACTCTGATCTGCTTGGGCTTCGCTTCTTCGCGCTTCGGAACTGTCAACGTTAAGACCCCATTCTGGTAATCGGCCTTGATCGCTTCCGCGTTCACTGTATTCGCGAGCGAAAAGCTTCGGCTGAATGAGCCGTACGTCCGTTCAACGCGCAGGTAGTTATCCTCGTCCACTTTCTTCTCGAACTTCCGCTCACCACGAAGTGTCAGGATGTTGTTCTCCACGCGAATGTCGAGGTCCTTCGGGTCCACATCCGGAAGATCCGCTTTGACGACCAGTTCCTGCTCCGTCTCGTATATGTCGACCGCAGGCGCCCAGAAAGTTAGATTTGAGCTTTCGGCGGAACGGTCCAGCACTGAGTCAAAGAGGCGATTTACGTGTTCCTGTAAGGTCGTGGCACCCCGAAAAGGTTCCCAGCGATTAATTGTAGCTCTCATGATTCGATCTCCTGCAGTTTCATATTTAACTACGATGACATAATAAAATATGAGTCCAGCAATGTCAAGTATAAGTTTTTGGATGCCAGTTTTTTGTTATAATGTGCGTTTACAATGAGTTATGAAGAGGTGCTCACGCTATGCTTCTTCCGAAGGCTTCCAGGACTTTGACATGCACTTGCGGACCACCCCGAAAGCCGAGACTTCACTTTGGGTTAGACTAGTTTCCCGTGAACCTCGCCGATTTCGATTACGGCTTACCGCCAGAACTGATCGCCCAGCGCCCCTTGGAGCGGCGGGACTCATCTCGGATGCTGCTGCTTCCGCGTATCCCAGGAAATTGGGAAGACCGCTTATTTGCGGATCTTCCTGCAATTCTGCGAGGTGACGAACTCCTGATCGTGAATAATGCGCGGGTAATCCCTGCTCGGCTTTTCGGTCGACGTGTAGGCGTCCACGCCCAGACTCCCGCAGGATCAGCACAGAGCGAGCGCCTTTCAGGAAGAGTGGAGGTCTTCATCACCAAGCTGGTACGACCGAATATCTGGGAAGCGCTGGTCCGGCCGGGGCGAAAAATGCAGGTTGGGGAACGTGTCCTATTTGGGGACGGAGAGCTGGAGGCCGAGGTCGTTTCTCGAGGGGATTTGGGGCTCCGGACTCTGCAATTTGTTTCACGTGACACGCGCTCCGTTTCCGACCAGTTTGAAAGGCTAGGTCACGTGCCATTGCCTCCCTACATTCAACGGGAGGACGAGAAAGCGGACCGTGAGCGTTATCAGACGATTTATGCTGCCAAACCCGGAGCCATTGCGGCCCCTACCGCGGGATTGCATTTCACAGGAGAAATCCTGGAGAGGATCCGTGCACGCGGCGTAGAAATCTGCGAGTTAACACTTGATGTGGGCTTGGGGACTTTTCAGCCGGTTCATGCAGAGGTCTTGGAAGACCACGTCATGCACGAGGAGGCTTACGAGATTCCGGAAGAGACCGCAGCCAAAGTTCGGCGGGCGCGTAAGTCACGGCGGCCAATACTTGCTGTTGGAACCACCGTTGTCCGTGCCCTGGAAGCTGCAGCGCTTCGAGCAGTTGAAGCCGACGGTTCGGATGTACTCTTGCCTGGGAAAGCAGCGGCACGTCTCTTCATCTATCCGGGTTTCCAGTTTCGAATCGTGGATTCCCTACTTACTAATTTTCATTTGCCTCGCTCGACCTTGCTTGCACTTGTTGCTGCATTTGCCGGAAGGGAAAATATTTTGGCCGCCTACTGCCACGCTGTTGAAGCGCGTTACCGCTTTTATAGCTACGGCGACTGTATGTTGATTCGATGAAAGGGATGGAAGCCGAAGATCAGAGAAGAAGGTTTAGGTGTCGGGTAACGAAACAAACATGAGGAGTTCGATCATTGCGCCGAAGGGTGAAGAGTTTCCCGTCATTCCACAACATAGAAAAAAGGGGCATGCGCCGAGCGCTGCCCCCTCTTTACGAAAAAGAGAAACGGTATACCGCCTTACTCGCTAAAAACGAACACGCGATTCTTGCCGGCGAACCGCACTTCCAGCACTTGACCGTATTCCCCCACGAGCACGGAATCGCTCCGGGCTTTGGTAGATCGATCTTCCCATCGGCCGTCGCTTTCCGCCAGTATCTCGCGGCCTTTCTGGACGGTGGCTTTGTTGCCATCAATCAGCAATCTGTATTCACCGGCCTGTAGCTGAACTTTACCGATTTTTGCGGATTGGGCAATGTTGATGGTCTTGGCGACGGGTTTTGCCAAAAGTGGTACGGCCGCAGCGATAGCCGCTCCGAGTGCAAAGCTGCGGAGAATGGTCTGGAATTTCATACGTGTCAACTTCCTTTCCGTGCGATCGAGTCAGCCGGGAGACCGCCGCGAGAGCTGGGAACAGAGTTGACACGGGTACCGTGGGCGAGTAGTCTCGCCCGAAAGACACCCCGTTCTTCCTGGACTAACGGCCGGAAAGACTGCGTGTCATCGCCCCGCGGCTGCCACCGCGGGGTTTTTTCATTCTGATTCTCTCTCTCACTTTAGCAGCGCATCCGGCTGCAAGCGTATAGACGAGCCCGCTCTCGCGAATGTTTCGCTCATCATTGAGTTTTTATATTCATTTGTACACTTTTTTGATTTGCTTCGATATTCTTCCTCACATTATGGAATATTTTGTCGGAAATTTTGATAATTCATTTAATGTTTCGGAAAACGATTCGAGGCTGCATCCGTCGCGATGTGGTTTCATGCACAGTCCGTTCGTGCAGGGTGCATCGTTTCTCCTCTTCATCTATACTCATTGACTTTGCGGACGGTGGGAATGCGCATTTTGGTTTTGAGCGATCTCCACGCCAACGCCACAGCGTTCGCTGCCGCGCTGGATGCGGCCGCGGGGCATTGGGATGTGTCTGTGTGCCTCGGCGATGTTGTGGGTTATGGACCGGATCCGCACGAAGTCGTTGCACGCCTGCGCGAACTTGGCACACAAACGATTCGGGGCAATCACGACAAAGCGGTTTCCGGAATTATGGATACTTCGGATTTCAATCCGGTGGCCAAAGCCGCTGTTGACTGGACGCGCTCGCAACTGAACGAAGAAGATCTCGCCTGGCTAACCGCGCTGCCGCAAGGGCCGATGGCAACCGGCGGCATCGTGATGGTACACGGCGCGTTTCAAGATGAAGACGAATACGTCTTCACACCGGCTCAAGCGCTCGACGGCCTTTTGGATTCGACCGCCGCTGTCACATTTTTTGGACATACTCACCACCAAGGCGGATTTACTTATTACGAATCCAATCTTGAAGTTCTGCAAATCCGGCCCCGGCCCACGGAATCGTTTGCTGCGCTCCGCGTCGAGCAAATGCGGCGTTACTTGCTCAATCCCGGATCAATCGGCCAACCTCGCGACGGCGATCCGCGATCCGGATTTGCGATCGCGGATCTGGAGCACAACACAGTCGAATTCTGGCGGGTGCCGTACGATATTGAGGCGGTACAAGCGCGCATGCGAACTGCGCGACTGCCCGAGCCATTGATTCATCGCCTCGTTGTCGGCCGCTAATTTCCCTGCTCATCCAATGGTTGCTCACTTCTCGATTCAATGGTTTGCCCCGGGTCTTGACGACAAACCGCAACCGAGTCAGCATCGTCTTCAGAGTTCCTCCCATGCTTGAAGCGAAACCGATCAAAGGCGACGAAGCGCCGCAGCCACCGCGCGGCCGTCCTCTGATTTTGTGGATGGGCCTGGCCACGGTTGCAATCGTGCTAGCTGTAGTCATGTGGCCGGGCGAGCGGAGTTCCAGCAGTTCACGGTTTCGAGAAGCCCATTTTCCGTTCGGCTTGGCGGAACAGGCCTACGTAACACACATACAGATTGACAGCCTTAAGCTCAGCAGGGCGGAGAATTTCCTGAATCAGGAAGTCACGATTCTATCGGGGCGATTGAACAACAATGGAAAATCGTCTCTTTCCAACGTGGAGCTGACAGTGGAATTTTCGGATGAACTTGGGCAGATAATTCTGCGCGAGTCGCGGCCCGCTTTCGCCCCTCGCGAGGCACAACTCGCCCCGGGCCAAACTCGCGATTTTGAAGTATCGTTCGAACATATCCCGCCTTCGTGGAACATCCAGCAGCCGACTGTGCGCGTGACTGGCATATTGTTTAATTCGGCAAAAGAATAGTTCAAAAGCCACGTATTTCTTCTATAATTCATGCCGTGGACCTCTCGGCTGAACTACAAGCGTGCCTTAAGGAATTTACGGCGGACGGCGTAATCGAGGTTCGCGAAAGTGGAGGGCGAGCTGTTCCCTTCGACGGGCTGGCCTGGGAGGTGCGCGGCGCTTCGGCCAAGCCTCTGCTTCATCTCTGGTCCGAAAACTACAATCTCACACGGCGCATCCTCGCGATCACGGACCATTCCGACGAGCGGCTTGCGCTCGCCGTAGAACGTTTTGGCCGCACGAAACCCGACCGGCTCGAATTCATCCGCCTCGAATTCGAGCGCGCAGAGCGCATTCTGTCTCGTGAGTCATTCTGCAGTTTTCTGCGCTCGCTGCTGGCAGAGAAGTTTCCTGACGATACTGTTGAGTCTCTCAGTGTCGCGACCGACCTCGAGCACTCCATCTCAGGAAATTACGTTCACGGCCTCCTCCGGCGTGGCTCCTCCCAGATTGCGCTTTTGGCTGTACCCGACGGCGAATCTGCGGACACCGCTGAAGCCGCACTGACTTTTGCGCTGATTTGGCTCGCCCGCTCGCGCGATTTGTGTCGCCGCGGTGCTGTGGAAGGACTTCGGATTATTTTCCCGAAGGATGGTTCTCGGCATGTTCTTTACCGGATCCGCGCGCTCAGGTCGACCCTGCCCATCGAACTGTTCGAGCGCGATCCAGTGCGAAATACACTGGAGAAGATCGAACCAAAGCTGGAGGGAAATTTCGACTCATGGCTCGTTCCGCATTATGAATCTCAAGGACTTTTGGATCGCACCCGCGCAATTCTTGAGCCGTTGGTCGCGCTTTCTCCGCGTGCAATCACGGTCCATCCGGTAGCAAAGCCCCGCGAAGTCCTGCTTCGGTTTCGAGGGCTCGCGTTTGCTCGTTGGGACGACGGTCGTATATTTTTCGGCTGTCCTGAAGCTGGCGAAGAACTGACTCCCACGACCTTGCCGGCTTTGAAAAAGCTTGTCGCACAACTGGAAAACTACCGGCACCCTCTGGCCACCGAATCACGCCACGCAATGTATCGCGCGCAACCGGAACGTTGGCTCGAGTCCCTCGTCCGCGAAGACGTGACGCGTGTTGACGCTGCTCTCGACGCACGGTTTGTCTATTCCCAGGTTTTTGCCCAAGCCGGAAGCGAGCACGGAATCCTCGATTTGCTCACTGTCACACGGTCTGGGAGGCTTGCAATCCTCGAGCTGAAGGCAAATGAACATATTCATCTCCCGCTGCAAGCAGCTGGCTATTGGCTGCGGATCTGGCGGCATCTCGAACAAGAAGATTTCTCCCGCAATGGCTATTTCCCGGGGATCGAATTGCAAAATGCACCCCCGCTCGTCTATCTGGTCGCGCCAGCCCTGCGCTTTCATCCTTGCACCGACCTCCTCCTGCCATTCTTGTCGAGAGAATTGGAGTGCACGCGAATCGGCCTTGCTGAGGGCTGGCGCCGAGGAGTTCGCGTCGTTCTGAGGCAGTAATCGAAGCTGCGCTGGGATTCTCAGCCCGGCGGCTGGGGCACTTGCTTTTTCACATCCTTTTGACAATATTTCTCTGCCGCAAAATTTCCTGTGCCGAAGTCCTCCGGCACAGTAGAATTTTTCGTGCCACCCTCAGGAGGACCGATTGAGTTTTTCGGCCACGATTCGTCACACGCCAAATGCCTCGTTAATTGATCTTCACGGCCGCCTGACGTTTCTTGAAGTTGGAGTCTTGCGCGAAAATATCAGCCGGCTTCTCTCCGATGGCCGCAAACATATCGTGCTCAACATGAGCGCACTGCAATATCTCGATAGCTCCGGGATCGGCGAGTTGGCGCGCATCTACGTCACGGCCCTAAAAAGGGGTGGCGAGATCAGAGTTGTCGGTTTATCTCGCAACGTTGAAGAGGTTCTGAAGATTACGCAATTGTATCAGGTGATTCCCGAATGCCCTGACGAGGTAGCTGCCCTAGAAAGCTTTCCGGGGTCCAATCCCGATGCGATCAGCAAGAAACCCTAGTTAATCGATATTCTAAGGGAAAATCTGATCCCCAAAAGGAGAGAAGCAGCTAAGGCGTTGAGCCTTAGCTGCTTCCCGGGGTGTGTCCTCGAAGTGGTTAGTTACAAATTTAGATGCACCCCGACAGAAAAGGTTTCTTGAGTTCCGAAGAAATTGTCGATCGGCGATTTTTGCGGAAAGCTGCTAATAAAACAGATACTTACGCCACCGCTCATCGCGGTGACCGATCAGTCTCATCAATTGCCTGGAAGTATGCAGAGTGAATGGCCTGGGCCGCCGCGCTAGCTTTAACCCAGCCTCCTCCGGAGTCCGGTCGCCCTTACTGTTATTACAGCGGTAGCAGCAGGCCACGAGATTCTCCCAGGAAGAGCGGCCGCCCCGCGATCGGGGCACAACGTGGTCCAGAGTCAATTCCGAGCTCGGAAAAATCCTGCCGCAGAACTGGCACGTGTTTCGATCACGCAGCAGGATATTCTTGCGCGAAAGAGCCCGGCTCTGTTGCGGAATATGACGATACGCTAGCAGGCGAATGACGGAGGGCACTTTATGAGAATGGGCCGCGGAATGCACTTCAGCGTTGTGCATTTCTTCCGCCTGTGCCACACCCTTCAGCATCAACACCATGGCGCGCCGCACTGCCGTTACGTTAATCGGCTCGTAGGTCGCGTTCAGGACCAGGACTGGCTCTTGCATCAGCGATGCACGCCGGGGAAGAATCGGACTGTGGGTTCTACTGCCAGTGGGGTCCACGCCGCCAGGCACAGTGGCGCCGCTCACTTCGGGGACATGCGGCCCCCGGAAATCAGCCGACTTTACCCGGTTGGCGCTCATCGCGCTACCTAGCCTTATAGATTACCATTCCCCAAGGCCAGTAGGGGATTTCTTGCTGCACGGGCGACTGTGAGTCCCACAACTGACTTCGCCCCAGACTCGAGGAGCGTCCGCGCACAGGCGTCCAGTGTGGCTCCAGTCGTCATTACATCATCTACCAGTAAGACGCGCTGATTGTCAACTTGGCTGCCCGGACGTGTGGCAAAAGCCCCACGAACGGACTTCCACCGTTCCGCCAGACTCAGAACTTGCTTGTTTGGCCTGGGCCGCGTTCGCATCAAAAGAAGCGCCCGATGGGGCAGCCTTAGCTGCTTGGCGAGAGGGTTGGACAGAAGCGCAGCCTGGTTATAGCCCCTATGGCGTTCGCGATCGCGATGGAGCGGCACTGGTACGACCAGGTCCGCTTGCAGAAAATCTCGCTCCCGCACGACGATTTCCTTCAAACGAGCAGCAAACCAGGCCCCCAGGGGCTCCATCCTTTCCCATTTCAACAGCAAGATGGCTTCAGCCAGCGGCCCCTCATAAATTCCGAAGCTGCGGGCCCGTTCAAATGCGTAGGTATGCTGCTCGCAGGCTCGGCAGAGAATTGGCTCCCCATCAGCGTGAGCCCAGGACACGGGTACCCCGCAAATCTCGCAGTGCTTTTGGAGAGGTGATTCGAATGAATCCAGACAGTCCTGACAAATCGGGATGCGGCTGGCTCGTGTAAGCAATTTTGAGCAAATCCTGCAGCCGGCAGGAAAGAAGACGCTGAGGAGAGCGTCGCTCGCACCTCCGAACAGGCTCTTGAGAGCCCTGCGGGAGCCTTCCAAGCGCTTGTACGGGAGTGCTTTTTCCATCGAGCCCTAGGTACTCTACGCTCGACAAGTGTTTAATTAAAGAGAAATACTTGTTAATGTTTATCGGTTATAAAGACAGGCCGACTGAATGTTCGAACTGCCTGGCGACTTTCAGTAACGCCCAGATGCTGGCAAAGACAAGAGCGAGCCTTTCTTATAGCAGCCCTTGCTCCATTTTTTCCTGACAAGACACGCAATGCTTTGCCCAGGGCACTGCTTCGAGACGCTTCTGCTGCATCTCCTCTTGGCAGTTTACGCACACGCCAAATTCCTCGGTTTGGATCCGCTTCAAAGCCGCGTCAATCATGTTCAGGATCGTGCGGTCCGAATTGGTCATGCCAAACAGGAATTCCTTGGTGTAGGAATTCGCCGCCTTGTCGGCAAGGTCGACCGTCGGATCGTCGTCCGCAGTCCGCCCTTCTTCCTGAGTTCGCGCGATCGTTTTCATCAACTCCTCGCGCCGTGCCACAAGTTTTTTCTTGTAGTAATCCAGCCTTTTCTTGTCCATATTTGTCCCGCCCCACAGTCCGTCTCCGGGGGCACCTAAAAACTCCGTAGTGTAGACCTGCCTGTTCCCAGTGTCAAGTTGATTAGGGCGCTGATGGATGAGCGGTGGCACCTTGGGCGCTCAGAGACGTTTGGACTAGCTTCTGTATGTGTTCGCGACATTGCAAATCTTGCACGGGAATGGCGGCAGCCGCCCGGTAGCACGCTATTGCCTGCTCTTTGCGCCCTAGTTTTCCGAAGAGGTCACCGCGCGCCAATTGAAAGATTGGGTTCGAAGGATAATGCGCCACTAGGGGAGAAATTAGAGCGAGTGCATCTTCGTATTTCTGGTCATAGCGGTGGAGATCGAGCGCCAGATAGAAGCGCGCCGCATCTGGGGTCAAGACACCGCCGGCAATATCATCGTGCAACTGCTGGATTCCCACTTGCTTGTCGCCGCCGGGGATTCCCATGAAGAAGCCAAGGATCTTAGCAACTGCACTCAGCGTATCCGCATAGTAGTTGTAGAGTCCGAGGCCAAAATCCGCGTCGACCAACTTGGGATCTGCTTCAAGAGCAAGCAGGAATTGGGCGCGAGCACGAACGCCCGCGCGAGCGGTCGCGCGGTTTTCGCCGCGAAGGCCGTAGAGCCGCGCAGCGAACGCGTCTGCAAGGCCGGCGTAGAAATGCATCTCAGCGCTATCACTCTCCTTCAGGCGAGAACGCGCGATGGCGGAGGCGCGAGCGACAAGGTCCAGATAGCGTTGATCGGAGGCGAGCTTCGGGCGGCGGCGCGCGTCCGTCATTCCATACTTGTATTCGGCGGAGGAGCACCAGATATTCCACCAAAGCGCATCGGCCTCCAACAGGTACCCCAAAGGGTGATCCGGCGAGGCCATTTGGAGTCGCTGCGCGTCGGCTGCTCCAGCATCGAGGTCAAACGAATAGATCTTTTCCAGGGCGGCGGAAGCGCCGGGAGGAAGTGTCAATCCCTGAGCGCGGCCGAGCGAGGGAGTGAAAATCAAGGCCAAAACGAGCGAGCCCCATGCAATGGCACGCCGGACCAAGTTCTTTTCAAGCTTCACAATGTCACTGCAAGCAGTCATCGATAACCAGGCCAATCCCAGATGAGAAAAAGTTCCGCGCGGAAAGAGTGTAAGCCGTCAGGCGGAAGTTGGAAACGGGAACGCGCGGGTAAAAACGATTTGGTCAAAAGCAGCGCCCAAATTGCGCGTTCCCGGTGCGGAGAGCATTTGCTATCCTCGGCAGCGTGCCTAACCCCTCCAGCGACTCACCCACAGGAATGAACGAGGAGACTTCCGGAGCGAACCCGCCGGAATTGGAACGCGGCCTGGGCCTGAAAGAGGCCGTCGCTCTGAACATGATTGAGATCGTGGGGATCGGGCCGTTTGTGGTGACTTCTCTCGTGATCAAGGCGATGGGAGGGCCTCAAGCGCTGATCGCGTGGGTTGCCGGCGCGGTTCTGGCCACACTGGATGCGTTCGTATGGTCGGAACTCGGAGCGGCAATGCCACGCGCCGGAGGCACATACGTTTTTTTGCGTGAGGCTTTTGGACCCGGCCGTTGGGGCCGGCTGATGTCCTTCCTGTTTGTGTGGCAGACGTTCGTGCAAGCCCCTCTCTCAATCGCTTCCGCTTCAATTGGTTTTGCGCGGTACGCCTCATTTTTGCATCCACTGACGACTCTCGAGGGCAAGATGATCTCGGGTGGGTTGGTAGCGCTGCTGGTCGTTTTGCTGTACCGCAGGATTGGAACGATCGGAAAAATTTCTGTCCTTCTCTGGGCTGGTGTTGTCGGTACCCTCCTGTGGTTGATATGGGGAGGGGTGACGCACTTCAACGCGAAAATGGCTTTCGATTTTCCGAAAGGGGCATTCTCCTTTTCCTGGGTGTGGTTCGCCGGACTTGGATCAGCCATGGTCAATACGGTTTACAGCTACTGGGGGTACTACAACGTTTGCAATCTCGGTGGCGAAATTCGTAGCCCGGAGAAGAACATTCCACGGGGGATATTTCTTTCGATCCTGGGAATCACCGCGCTTTACCTCGCGATGCAGATGAGCATTCTTGGGGTCGTGCCCTGGCGCGAAGCGCAAAATTCGAAGTTCATCGTAAGCACCTTCGTGGAAAGGCTCTATGGCCATCATGCGGCGCAAGCGGCCACCTGGATGGTGCTGTGGATTGCGTTGGCCTCCGTTTTCTCGGTGCTCCTGGGATATTCGCGCGTGCCGTACTCCGCCGCGCTAGACGGAAATTTCTTCCCGATTTTCGGACGATTGCACCCGAAAAAGCGGTTTCCCCATATATCGCTGCTGGCCCTCGGAAGCCTGGCATTCATCTTCAGCGTGACCTTGAAGCTGGAAACGGCGATCGCGGGAATTTTGGCCATGCGTTTGTTGGTGCAGTTCATCGGGCAGGCAGTAGGAGTAATCCTGTTGCGCAAAAAATGGGGAAAAGAAAAGCTCCCTTTTCGCATGTGGCTCTACCCTTGGCCTGCGGTTTTGACAATGGTCGGCTGGGCCTGGCTTTTCTGGCAGACGGGCCCGGCACGAAAATGGGGCTTAGCCGAAATCGCCCTCGGCGCACTTGCGTTTTTCATTCGGGCGCGCGAAATGCGACAATGGCCGTTTACAAAAGTAACTGAACCGGAGGCCGCGTGAATTACCGTCTCGGGCAAGCCATTAAGATCTGCATCGTTAGCTCTGTATGCGCGTTCTTGGGAGGACTTTCTACACCGGCGCAGATTGCCCCTACGCCCGGGACTGGCCCGAGTCTGCCCGACACCATCGAGGCGATCGAAAGCGCTGACGTCACCACGCGTATTCTTTACATCACTGCGCATCCTGATGACGAATCTTCGACACTCTTGACCTATCTCGCGCGGGGGCTCCATTCCGACGTTGCCCTGCTTACTTTGACGCGTGGCGAGGGTGGCCAGAACGATCTCGGGCCGGAGCAAGCCCCGCAGTTGGGGTTAATCCGCACACAGGAGCTTCTTGCGGCGACGCGCGGATATGGCGTGAAGCTCTTTTTCGCCAACGCTCCCGATTTTGGTTTTTCCAAAACTCCGGAGGAAACTGAACGAATTTGGGGGAAGCCCGTGCTCGGTGAAATGGTGCGCGTAATCCGGACTTTCCGGCCCAATATTGTGATCAATGGATGGGGAGGAGTTCACGGCGGGCATGGTCACCATCAGACCTCCGGGCTGTGGACACCTAAGGCTGTCGAGATGGCAGCCGATCCAAACGAGTTTCCCGATCAACTGAAGGAAGGCTTGCGGCCTTGGGGAGGGCGGGAGAATCCTGTAGAACTGCTAGACACTGAACGAGGCGGAGTCAGCGCTGGCGAGGGCGTAACACTCCCGGTGGATGAGATTTCGTCGCTTTGGGGAATGACTTGGAGAGAAATCGGGCTTGACGCATTCGCAAATCACCGTTCTCAGGGAGTAACAAATTTCATTGGATCGCCATTTTTGCGCCGCCCCGTCGTCCTGATTCGCGAGAATGGCGGCAAGTTCGATGCATCGCTTCTCGATGTCAACCTCGAGCGATGGGCGCGGACTGCTTCGCGACGCATGTGCGCCCCGGGGAAGCTTCAGGATTGCCGATTCCTTACGAATGAGGAGCTGCATGCGAAGATGGAAGCCGCTCGAAAGGCGGCTCTGAATCTGGATTGGAAAACCGCCATGAGCCAGTTGGCTGAGGCTGGCAACCTGCTTGCTTCGGCTTCTCACCAGGAGGGGTATTCGCATCTGACTGCGGATGAACTTCTCGATCTGAGCGAAATCCAAGAACGGCTTGACCGCGCTTTAACTCTCACTTCCGGCATTGAAGTCAAAGCCGAAGCCGACCGCAGCAACCTGGTTGTCGGTGAAAATTTCGACCTGCATGTCGAGTCGCACTGCCGAAAAGAAGATGGTTGTGAGCTAGGCCGGTTGGAGCTCAGTGCTTCACCAGTATTTAAGGAAACGAAGCGCGCGGGAAGCCTTGATAAGGGCCTCGATCTCACAGTTGATGTTGCCGCGCCAGCGCCACCCTTGAGCGCGTGGGAAAAATTGCTTCCAGTGCCTCCTCCACTTCTCTACGCGCTGCAAGACGCGAATGTTGACGGCTACGCGTACAAAGTGCGGATTCCAGTCACGCATCTCTTCGCCAATTCGACTCGTCTTGATCGAGTGCCGCTGCGAATTGTGCCGGCTTACACCTTGACGGTCGATCCCAAGCAAGCAATGCTCGTGCTCGGTAAAGAACGTAAGCCGTTTGACGTCTTGCTTCGCGTGCATTCTTACGCCACGGAGCCCGCCAAACTTTTGGTGGGATTGGATTTGCCTCGCGGGTTTTCGGCGAGCGCGCCGCAGGAAATTTCCATTGAAGGTTCAAGCGACGCCTACGCGAAATTGACGGTCACTGGCCCCGGTAACCTCGCTTCAGGAAATTATCCAATTGTCGCGTACGCGAAACGCGGAGACGAAAAATTTTCAATGTCGTTGGAGCCGCTGCCTTCGCTGCCGATACAGTTTTGGAGCGAAAAGTCGGAATGCGTTGTTCGCGCATTGACAATTCAGGTGCCAGAGCACCTGCGCGTCGGCTACATCACAGCCGAGGGCGAGCCGATTCCACAAGCTCTTCAAATGCTGGGAATCCAGGTGGTTCCCTTGGATGCGCAAGAGCTGGCTTTCGGGAATCTCTCCAAGTATGACGCGATAGTGGTTGGCGTACGGGCATACGAGTTAAGGCCGGAACTTCCCGGCGCGAATCAGAGGCTTCTCGATTATGTCTCGAACGGCGGAACGCTTGTCGTGCAGTACAATCGCGACTTCGCCTGGAACAAAGCGCAATTCGCTCCGTATCCAGCGAAAATTCTCACCGAACAGGGACACTTGCCCCGCATTACCGATGAAACCGCAGCGGTAAAATTTCTTAAACCGGATGACCCGCTATTGAATCGCCCAAACAAGATTACTGAGGACGATTTCAAGGGCTGGGTGCAAGAGCGCGGGCTCTATTACTGGACCCAATTCGATTCAAGATACACGTCCCTGCTTGCCATGCACGATCCAGGTGAGCCGGACTTGAACGGAGGGCTCGTGTACACGAAATATGGAAAAGGGATGTACATTTACACCGGGATTGCCTTCTTCCGCCAGATTCCAGACGGTGTTCCGGGAGCGTACCGTCTGTTCGTGAATCTTATCTCCGCAACTCATCCGGACTGAGATTTCACCGACAGAAACCCGTTTGAAGCGGGATTGTGATCTGAACAACACGCGCAAGACATCTGGACAAACTCCTCTCGGGCTGAATTCCGCGTGCTATGCTCTGTTCCGGGGGGTTGAAGAGGAATGAAGAAATCTTTTCGCTCTTATTTTGCCAGCCGGATGATTCATTCAAGCTTTTCGATCGTGCTCGGTGCTGCGCTTTGTCTCGTTTGCGCCGTGCCGGGAGCCGCACAGAAGAAAAAGAAGAATCAAACACCGCAGTCGGATGACAAGCTCGTCCTGCCAATGGGCGACGAGCAGCAGATTGACTACGTCATCTCCGAGATGCTTGGGGCCTGGCAAATTGGTGATACGGACAGAATGCACAAGGACTACGCCGACGACGTGATGGTTGTGAACGGAATTTGGGCTCCGCCGGTCATGGGGTGGCAGAACTATCTGTCGGCCTACCAGCAGCAGCATGCAAGGATGAAACAGATTCGAATGGATAGGTCTAACACCTACATCAAATTCTTTGAAGGAAAATTTGCTTGGGCGTGCTACCAGTGGGACTTTTCTGCGCTGGTAGATGGCCAGCCTGCGGAAGCCAGGGGGCAAACTACGCTAATATTTGAGAAGAGGGACAACCACTGGCTCATCGTGCACAACCATACTTCGGTTGCTCAGGCCGCGGAAGGGGTTCCGCCAAGAAACACACCGCAAATCATACAGCCACCCGGCAATGGTGCTGCGGGGCACTGATTCGCGGAGCCACTGGAATGCGCTACAGAGAATGGCCTAAAAATTCTTTAGACCATTGTAAAGCCACATCCCAGCAAGAAGCAGCAAGAGCACGCCGGATGCGATCCCGCTTGTTAGAAGCGGGCGTGAGAGCATGTTGATTTTCGCGACGATTTCTCGTTGCTCACGCGCCATGTGATCCTGAGCACCGTCCAGGAAAATTTGATCATCTTCATGGCTGGCAAGCACGCTGCGACGGATCAGCAACAGCATGAAGACTGCAGTGACTACTCCCCAGGCAATCAAGACGTAAAGGATCGATCCCGTAAGGCTTTCCATGGTGACCTCCCGTAGGAATCGGAGCGCGATCTACCGGATTTGCGAGGACTTTTGGGCGAGAGACCGCGTGCTGAGGCGGAGTATAGCACTAACCATCTAAAAATCAACCAATTAGCCCGCCTTGAACCGGAAGCTGTAGCGCCCCAGCGGGAAGGTAGTCACGCCTGAGAATCTTGCATTCCGGATCTTAGTTGGGTCGCAGCTAGAGCGTTATCCGCACACCGTAAACCAGGCCTCGGCCAGAGCGTGGGGAGCCACCGCTGGACAAGTCCAGCCTCCAGCCGCTGCGATTCATCCTGAAAATTCGCTTGCCGACAACAGCCCGTTGCGGAAGAATAGAGGTCCCTTCCAGATTCATCCGTTCGAAATTGATTCGCGCTCAGCTTTGAATTGTGTGCGGTTCTTGAGAAGAGTCCTCTCCTCCATTCTCACGACGTGGCCCACCGGAGAATTTTGCGATCGTCTGGTGCGGCATCACAGGGGATAGTCCATGGAATTTTGGAAGACGATCTTCTCATCGGGGGGCTTCCAGCCGCATGGTTTCTGCTATCAATGGAATTCGGGACTGGTCGCGTTGCACGTCACTTCGGATCTATTGATTGCTCTTTCTTATTTCGCGATACCGATCGTATTGATTCGCTTTGTACGGAAGCGCACCGACCTGCCGTTCAGCTGGATGTTTGTTTGCTTTGGAGTTTTCATTGTGGCGTGCGGCATGACGCACTTAATGGAAGTTTGGAATCTCTGGCACGCGCAATATTGGCTTTCCGGCGCGCTCAAAGCGGTCACTGCGGCGGCTTCAGTGCCAACCGCATGGTTTCTGTTTCGCATTGTGCCCGAAGCTCTGACGATCCCCAGTTCGTCCCGGTGGATTCAAGCGAACGCCGCACTCGAGCAGGAAATTCAAAGGCGCGAGAGCCTCGAAGCCGAACTTCGCAAGAGCGAAGTGAATTATCGCGAAGAGGCGGCGTTTCTCAATCTCACCGCTGACGCAATCTTCGTAAGGGATATCACCGACAAAATCGTCTTTTGGAACCAGTCCGCAGAACGACGGTATGGTTGGCGAAAAGACGAACTCCAAAGCAATACTTCCCATGACCTTCTCCAAACAGTATTCCCAAAGCCGCTCAAGGAAATTGAAGCCGAATTGTTTTCGGCTGGCAGTTGGGAAGGCGAATTGCTTCATACCCGGCGTGATGGAAGCCAAGTCGTGGATTTCAGCCGCTGGGTGGTAAAGCGAGAAGGAGACAAGCCCGTCGCGATCCTCGAAAGCAACCGCGATATAACGCAGCGAGTTCGCGCGCAAAAAAAGTTCCGCGATCTGCTTGAGGCTACTCCGGACGCGATGATTATCCTGAACAAAGATGGCTTCATCGAATTGGCGAACACGCAGATGACATCCGTATTTGGATATTCCAAGGAAGAAATCGTAGGTAAACCGGTTGAATTATTGCTTCCGGAAAGATTTCGCCACAGGCATGAAGGACACAGGGTAGGGTTTTTTCAGAGCCCGAAAAACCGCCAGATGGGAGCCGGACTTGAGCTATACGCGCTCAAGAAGGATGGGACAGAGTTTCCGGTTGAGGTCAGTTTGAGCCCCCTCGAAACCGAAGACGGGATTCTGGTGATGAGCGCGATCCGAGACATCAGCAGCCGCAAAGAGGCAGAGGAGGCGTTACGGGCTCAGCGCAACGAACTCGCGCGTGCAAATGCCGAAATGACGGCGGCAAATAGGGAGTTGGAAGCTTTCAGCTACTCCGTTTCGCACGACTTGCGAGCCCCGCTGCGAAGCATTGATGGCTTCAGCCTGGCACTTCTCGAAGACTGCTCCGACAAGCTCGACGCTGAGGGGAAAAAGCATCTGCAGCGCATTCGCACGGCTACGCAAAGGATGGGAGCACTTATCGATGATCTGCTGAATCTTTCGCGCGTCACGCGCGCCGCGATTCATCTTGAAAAAATCGATCTCAGCGCCATGGCAGCTGAGGTTTTCAATGACTTACCAAAATCGCAAACCAGACGCGAGGTCGAAATCCACATCGAACCTGGCCTGGAAGTTTTTGGGGATGCGCATTTGCTCCGAATTGTCCTCGAAAATCTGATTGGCAACGCCGTTAAATTCTCCTCCAAACGTTCTTCAGCGCGCATTGAATTGGGCCAAACGGCAAACAATGGAAACTCGGCCTTCTATGTTCGCGACAACGGGGCGGGCTTTGACCCAGAGTATGCGGACCGGCTGTTCGGAGCATTTCAGAGACTGCATGCCGCCAGCGAATTTCCCGGGACTGGAGTTGGCCTGGCTACCGTGCAGCGAATTGTTCACCGCCATGGAGGTCGCATTTGGGCGGAAAGTTCAGCCGGCAAGGGCGCTATTTTCTACTTCACGCTTGCCGGGACGAATTCCTAGGGGAGTGGCATGAGAGGAAAGATGATCCTGCTTGTGGAAGACAATCCAGACGACGAAGCACTCGCCGTTCGGGCGCTCAAGAAGAATAATATTTCAAGTGAAATCGCGGTTGTCAGAGATGGGATCGAGGCGCTCAACTATCTCTTTGCCGAAGGGCCCTATGCGCTTCGTGATCCGAATGATTCGCCGCAGGTGATTCTTCTCGATTTGAAACTTCCCAAGCTAGACGGGCTGGGCGTGCTTCGGCGCCTCCGTGCGGACTCTCGCACGAGGCTGCTCCCGGTTGTCCTTCTCACTTCTTCAAACGAAGAGCAAGACCGGTTCAATGGTTATGGCCTCGGAGCAAATAGTTACGTCCGAAAGCCGGTGGACTTCGAGCAGTTCAAAGAAGCAATTCGTCAGCTCAGTGTTTACTGGCTCGACCTCAACGAACCCCCTCCGATTGGAAGGACATAGATGGGTGTACCAATTCGATTGTTAATCGCCGAGGATTCGGAAGACGACTGCGATTTGCTGATTCGCGAGTTGCGGCGTGGTGGATACGAAATTACGTTTCGCCGCGTGGACACAGCCGAGGACTTCGAAGAGGCTCTGGAATCCGGCGACTGGGATCTGATTGTCTCCGACTACTCAATGCCCCGCTTTACCGGAGTCGACGCACTGGCCATCTTGAGAAAGAAGCAAGCAGACGTCCCGTTCATCTTTGTGTCCGGCACCATCGGTGAGGAGACAGCCGTTCTGGCTATGCGAAACGGTGCGCAAGACTACCTAATGAAGGATCATCTGGCGCGCCTTGTTCCGGCCGTTCAGCGAGAGCTTCAGGATGCCGCAGAACGGAAGGCCCGCAAGCAACTCGAAGTCCATGTGCGCCAACTCCAGAAATTTGAAGCCATCGGAAGACTTGCAGGAGGTGTAGCGCATGACTTCAACAACATGATCGGCGCCATCATGGGATGGGCTGAACTGGGGCGCGGTGACGCCGAACTGGGAAGCCTTTCGCGGGAGCGCTTTGAAAAAATCTTTGTTCAATCACAACGAGCAGCAAAACTAACCGCCCAGTTGCTTGCCTTTGGCCGAAGGCAAATCCTGCAGAGACAGCGCATCAATCTGAATGTAATCGTTGACGAGGAAATGAGTTTTCTATCCAAGGTGATCGGCGCCAACATCGAAATCAAAATCTCCGGGGGAGACAACCTGAGCACGACGCTTGCGGATCCCTCACAAATAGAACAGGTGTTGATGAATCTTTGCCTCAACGCGCGGGATGCGATGCCGGATGGCGGCCGCCTGCTCATCGAGACACGCAATGTCCAGATCGAAGACGAATATTGCCGTATGCACCCCGAGGCGCATCCCGGAAGCTATGTCTTGCTCTCGGTCGCTGACACTGGCACTGGAATGGACGCTTCGACACTCGAGCAAGTTTTCGAACCATTTTTCACTACCAAAGAAATGGGCCGGGGAACCGGGTTGGGCCTCGCGACGGTCTACGGGATTGTCAAACAGCATGGCGGTTTCGTTCAAGCTTTTAGCGAAATTGGCAAAGGTAGTTGTTTTCGGGTTTACCTTCAAGCAGCGGTGGGCTCCCATGAGCGGCGAGACTCATTCTTCTCAGGGCAGGCGTTGCGAGGCACAGGAACCGTCCTCATCGCCGATGATCACACAGCGCTTCGTGATTCTGGTGCCGAGATGTTGCAGTCCTTGGGTTACCAGACCGTCCCTGCACGCGACGGCCAAGAGGCGCTTGATCTCTTTCAGCAAGATCCCCAAGCGATTGACCTGGTGATTCTAGACGTAGTGATGCCGCGCCTGAATGGTCCCGAGGCATTTGCAAGGATGGAAGCGTTGAGACCGGGAATCAAAGGCGTCTTTACAACGGGCTTCACG
The DNA here is from genome assembly GCA_035279745.1 of Candidatus Acidiferrum sp. Lineage (GTDB taxonomy): Bacteria > Acidobacteriota > Terriglobia > Acidiferrales > UBA7541 > Acidiferrum. The sequence continues at coordinate 170,719 of DATEHE010000010.1, forward strand.
CAAGGAGGGGCTATCCTTCTTTCTCATCTCGAAAATGGCTCGGTCCTTCTTCAAAAGCCCTATGATTTGGCAAGCCTTAGCCAAGCCGTGCGGAATCTGCTCGCCGCTGGCTAGTCAGTAGTCTGAGGCGTTCCGCTTCAATTAGGTTTTAGTTGAGGAAAAGAAAAAGGGCTGCTATTGCTGAACGGGATTCACTTCTTTGTGGTGCGGACTGATGAGGGCCATGGCACTGGCGGGAAAAACCGGAAAATGCAGCCCAAAACCGAAATGCACGGCAACCGGCCCAATCCGCACCAGCGTGGCGGGCGAAACCGGAGGTTTCCCGATTATGAGAGACGGCGAGATGCTGGACGGAACGCCCAAGATGCAAATGCAACAGCTACCATGAGCATCGGGTAGGCTGCGGTATTTACAGTAGCCAACCCCGAGACAAAGAGCGATGCAACGGCACCCGTCAAATCAAAGATTACACCCGCATACGCCCATTCTTTCAATCGGGGGAACTTCGGAATGACCAAGGCAGCCGCGCCAAGCAATTTCCAAATCCCAAGGATGACTAGGAAATAAGCGGGGTAGCCCAGGTGCTCGATGAGCACGCGGACCTGTGGCACTCGCAAGATATCCCACACACCTCCCCAGACAAGTTCGAGTACAACGAGAGCCGTGGTGATCCAATAAGCAAATATTCGGCGGGGCGAAGTTGGCGCGGAGCTGACGTTCGTCATTGCGTACCCAATTCTCCTTTCAACGCAAATGCGTACGGGTGAGCCGAACTACCGGGGTACCAGGTTCGCGCCAAACCAGTCACGACACCTGGTTAGGGGCAGGCCCGAAATCTGGATCTTAATACGTAGTGAGCGGTGTATTCGTTCGATTTTTCAACTCCCGATTCTGCCCGATAGATCAGGGCTCTATCCAGCGGTCAACACTTCCGAGATAAAGCAAGTTTCAAGGCGAGTTGGTGATTTTTCCGGGGAAGCGGAATTCCTGAAACGAAATACGTGTTGAAGAATGATGGTGCCCGAGAGAGGACTCGAACCTCCACGACCGTGAGGCCACTAGCTCCTGAAGCTAGCGCGTCTGCCAGTTCCGCCACTCGGGCACATGCGCGGTAAGAGCCTCATTTGCCGCAGAAACTCGGATCAAATGAAGCTTTTTCATTTTGCCCGGCATGCTTTCCTTTGTCAACGAATCCGGGTAACTTAGCGAATTCCACGAATGGCAATGTTACTGTCGGCTCGGGAGCATCAGCTTGATTCCCGCAGGTGTGAGCTACGAGTGCGAATGCACTAGCGAGTGCCGAGTATCTTCGACATCCCCCGCAGGAAGCCGGTGGCCTCGTCAATGTTCATTGCCAGCAGTGCGCCAAAATAGAGAACGCCAAACGGGACGACAACCAATACGGCAATCAGGATTGGAGAATGGTGGCCGGCGAAATGATGGGTTACCCAACCTACTCCCGCTGCCAGCCCCGCACCGGCCCACAGCTTGGAGAGATAGCCAGCCGAAAGTCCCGTCGCACCGATCCTGCGGTTCAGTGAGTACCTCAGGAGGAGGAATTCGACCCAGGACGAAATACCCGCCGACACCGTGAGACCAGCCGCGCCCCATCGTGCTTCGATTCCGAGCAGGTGAGGCAGCGGGAAAGCGCAAATCAGGCCAAGGATCGTGGTAAGAATCACGCGGACGATTGCGTAACGAAGAGGGGTGCGCGTGTCCCGCAGCGCGTAGTACGTCGACGAGTAAAGTCGGCCGAGTGTAGATGCCAGCAATCCAACTGTTGCGCCGGCGAGGATTCCCCAGACATAGATTACGTCGCGTTGACCGAACTGCCCGGTGCGATAAATGGCCGCCACAATCACGTTGCCCAGCACAAGAAAGGCTGCCACCGATGGCACCACGAACATCGCAATTTGCCGCAGCCCGGAGTTCAGACGCCTGCGCAGCACCGTCGCAATTTCTTCTTCGTTTCCCAGGGTGCCGGACATGTGAGGGAGTTCCGACGCGGAAATCGACATCCCAAATAGACTGACCGGCAGAAGGTAAAGGATCTGTGCGTACGATAAACCGGCAACAGCTCCCATGGGCAACCAGCTGGCCAGAAGGGTATCTACATACGCGCTGATCTGCACCACTCCCCGGCCCACAAATACCGGAATAAAATTGCTGATGACCGTACTTACGTTTTCCGTTTTGTAATTCAACGACAGCCGAATTGTCTTCAGCAGGCGCATGACGACAGGAAGTTGCACAAGTACCTGGAGCGCGCTGCCTACGACCGATCCCCACGCCAGGATCTGCGCCAAAGGGTATTGCGCGTATCGGCCTCCCCATCCCCACATAGCGCCAATCAGCGCCGCGTTCCAAACCACCGGCGCAACATAAGACAAGAAGAAACGCTTGTGGCTATTCAACACTCCGAGGCACCACGCAGAAAAAACCAGCAGCCCGGCGCTGGGAAACAAAATGCGCACGAGGCGGATGGTTAGTTCGCGTTTTTCCCCGCTAAATCCCCCCGCAATTGCGTCAATGAGGTACGGCGTCGTAATCACGCCGACGAGAACGATCACCGAGGTGGTCAGTGCGAGGAGTGCTGCGACTGCTCCCGCCGTGCGTCGTGCCTCTTCGTCATCCTTGCGCGCCAACAGATTGGCGTACACCGGAATGAACGACGCCGACAGAACCCCTTCACCGAACATATTTTGTAAGAAATTAGGAATGCGAAATGCCGCCTTGAACGCGTCTGCGGCGTCTGAATTGCCAAAATAGTGGGCAAAGACCCGCTCGCGTATCAACCCTGCTATGCGGCTCAGTAGAATTCCCGCCGCGACAAGGACTGCATGGTGCCTGGCTCCGCCGCGCGTCGCTTCCAGAGGTTGAGAGGTTGTCACGATTGGTTTAGGCGCGCCTGACGCATGGGATTCGGTCATTTCATTACAAGAGCCACGCGCGGCGATGTCAACCTCGATTCTGGCCATTGTGCACTCGGGATAGCGCCTATCCCACCGCCGCAGTGAACCCCAATTTTGCTTAAAGAACTTGCTTTCGATTCAGCGAAGGCGTGCGAGGACGACTCTTCCGCGTCTCTGGGGTTAAACCAAAGGGATTCACGACCTGCGTAGCCACCGCCCTCGGCTCAATTAGAGCTGTTTTCAGGTAAACACCCCAAAGACCGGGCGCAACCTTCTCTTTTGCACTCGCATCTGAATTATCAGGTAGGTCTTTCTGTATCAATGATTTACGGATAGTCTACCTGTTCGTTAGAGCGGGTTCCGAGTTGCCCAAAGCACTATTAGTCCAGCCCCTACAGGGTCCGCACCCATTTCCCTCGGCCCTTTAAAATAGAAGTTCGAAACCTTCGCAGAAGGGGTAATGCTCACGTTGCTGCCGCTAGTTCCATCGCTACCCTTGTTGTCCCCGGTCCTCCGGACTGAGTCCGGGCGCTTAGGCCGTTCCGTCTGGCTTGCGGGGGTCCTGGTACTGCTTCTGCTCGCGTTGGCTCCGAGCCGAACCTGCGCGGACGTTGGCGTTCTGCTGAACGAGTCCCTGGACACCAGCCTTGCCCGTATCACTGGTTCCGGCCATAGCGCAGTCTACTTCTCTCGAATTTGTCCGGAAACTCCTATCAGGCTCCGCCTTTGCCGCCCAGGCGAAGAGGGCTCTGTCATGAGCAATTACACCACGCTTGGAGAAGACCAGCCGTATGAGTGGAACATCGTGCCGCTTTCCATTTACCTTTACGGCGTCGAGGATCCGCGCAATCGACCGCTACTTGGCACGGAAAAGATCAAACGTCTTCTCGAAGAGCGTTACCGCGAGAACTATCTTGGGCCCTACTGCGCTTCGTCCGAATGTCGCACCAGCATGAAAGCGGAATGGCGTGAAATGGTTGGCGCTACGTTCGAGCGCAGCATGTACGCTTTCATTCTCGCGACCACCGTCGAGCAGGATCGCGCATTCATCGCCGAATTCAACGGACTTCCCAACCGGAATCACTTCAACGGCATAACACGCAATTGCGCGGAATTTACCCGCCGCGTTCTCAATCTTTATTTTCCGCATTCGACCAAACCGGATTACCTCAACGATTTTGGCTTGATTACTCCCAAGGCGATCGCGCGATCCTTCGCGCATTACGGTGAGCATCACCCCGAGGCTCAATTCCACGTTGCCCACTTTGCTCAGATGCCCGGGACCTTCAAGCGCAGCAGCGAGTGCCGCAATGGAACTGAGCAGTTCTATCGATCGAAGAAGCTGCTTGTGCCCATGCTGATCTTCGCCGACCATGAACTGCCTTTCATGGCTGCAACCTATCTCCTGACCGCCCGCTTCAGTCCGGAGCACGAACTCGAACGGCACCCCAGCCCCGAGGCTTCTGAGCTCCAAGAGGAGCTGCACGAGGCCCGAAGAAAAAACGATGTAGCTCGGGAGCAGCGGCTCGAATTGGACGTCAATCGAGAGAGCGCCGCATTGGTCGGGACCGCGCGGGAATGGAAAGAATACCGGGAAGAGGTCGAATCTCTGACTAAAGAAGCGGTAGCCCGAGAATTCATACCCGACGCCAATTTTCTTGGCCGCCTGTTCAAGTTCCTAGATCGCAACGGAACGCCTTCCATAGACGCGGATGGCTCGGTTTGGATCGAACTAAAGTCGGGTGGCAAGCCGGCACGAATTGGACTCAGCGCCGATAATTTGCTGGCAGCAGGCAGCGATTCTCAATGGTCCTATGCTCTTATGCTCGCTCGCGCGGCGTATTATTTGAAGATTCCCAAGCACAGCCGCGAAGTCATGCCGCAATTCAGCACGGATTGGACGATGCTGGAAGCGAGCCGCAAGGGCGCACTGTCCACGGGCATCATCGCCACCGCGACGAACACCTCACTTGTTCCTCCCACTGTCGCTCGCCCAAGCAGTGTCACTGCCGTGCAGGAGCCGTAGTTTTTTTGAATTATAGGTTCTGTGAGTACTGGTGGAATAGCTCCACTTCAAACACCTCAGCGTACTATTCCTTCCAAGTCTTTTTTTCGCAACTTTGTACTTGTCTGCATCATCTCTCTTGATGTAGCTTTCGCGCCACGGTGCGGCACATGCTTCCCTCGGTCCGGGTCACATCACTACTTTTCGCATCGCTTCTGCTTCCTGCTGGAATTCTACCCGCCGCGTCTCACTCTTCTCCGGCTATTGTTCCTGCTCCACGCGCAATCGTGATCGGATTCGTCGGCGGTTTCGTTCGACATGATGATCGCGTTCACACCGAAGTGCAGCTCGTTAACCGACTTCGCGAGGAATACGATTCAAGCGTCTATGTCCAGACATTCGAGAATCATCGTGGCAAGGAAGCATTGCGGCAAGTGCTCCGCCTTCTGGACACTGATCGTGACGGCGCGCTGTCATCCAAAGAGCGTCAGAGCGCTCATGTCATTATCTTTGGCCACAGTTGGGGCGCGTCGGAGGCTGTCGAACTCGCTCGTGAACTTGGAAAGCGCAATATTCCTGTACTACTCACCATCCAAGTGGATAGCGTGCATAAACTGGGCGAAAACGATTCCTTGATCCCCGGCAACGTCGAGCAAGCCATCAATTTTTATCAATTGGACGGGCTCCTTCACGGCGAGTCCAGCATCCGCGCCGCCGATCCTTCCCGCACTCACATCCTCGGGAATTTCCGTTCGGACTACAGATCAAAACCTTTGACCTGCGGCCAGTATCCATGGTGGGACCGTGCCTTCATGAAGCCTCATATTCAGATCGAGTGTGACCCCGCGGTCTGGAACCGGGTTGAGTCGCTCATCCGATCGAATCTTTCGCTTGAAGCCAGGATTCCGCAAGCAGAGCCGGGTCCCGCTGTCTCTCCCTTCCAATAGCTCGTTTTGCTTGATAACCCTTCGGAATTACCCCGCGTCGGAGTCAAGGTGTACTATCGCTCCAACGCACTCCTCTGAGGAGGTTCCATGAAACGCCGCGAATTCCTCCATCGGACCGCTTGCACCGCTGGAGCCGCACTGCTTCACTCGCTTTTTCCTCCCCGCGCCTCGGCGGCTGCTCTCCAGCCTCTCCCGCGCAAGTTCAGCGCATCGGATGTCGTCACTCTGGGCAAGACAGGGATTCAAACAAGCCGCTTGGCAATGGGCACGGGGACCGTCGGTTCCGGCCACCACTCGCACCAGACGGCTTTGGGCGTTAAGGGCCTCTCCGATCTTCTCCTCAACGGCTACGATCAAGGCCTGCGATTCTTCGACTCCGCAGACAGCTACGGCAGCCACCCACACGTGGCGGAGGCGTTAAAGCATGTCCCTCGAGACAAAGTCACCGTGCTCACAAAGTCCTGGGCGCGCGATGCAGCCACGATGCGGGCTGACCTCGACCGTTTCCGCCGCGAGCTTCACACAGATTATCTTGACGTCTTCCTGATGCATTGCATCACTGAACCGAATTGGACGACTCAATTTCGTCCGGTGATGGACGTCCTCTCGGAAGCCAAGGGAAAAGGCATAATCCGCTCGCACGGGTGTTCCTGCCATTCCATTGACGCGCTCCGCGAGGCCACCAAGTCATCTTGGGTGGAAGTCCATCTCGTCCGCATTAATCCCATCGGCTCGTTTATGGACTCCGATCCATCTACCGTTGTCAGTGTGATTAAGGATATGCGCTCTGCGGGGAAGGGCATTGTGGGAATGAAGATCCTCGGTCAAGGCGATATGCGCAACCGGCAGGACGAGGCGTTGAATTTTGCCCTCGGTCTCGGACTTCTCGATGCGTTCACAATCGGCGCGGAAAGCATTGCGGAGCAGGAAGATATCATGCGCCGCATCGCCGCGGCCTGAAGAGTCCCGACTGAAATCTCAGTCAGCGCGGGCCTATGGCGGCGTGTGATGCGAACGCGCTATGTCTCGAGTCCGATCAGTCTCATTAATTCGAGCGCGTTGCTTCTCTGCACGACTCCGTCGCGGAGCCGGTAATCGAACCGCATTTTGCCGTCCACGACTTGGTCCTCGAAATGCACATTTCGCAATGAGTTCCCGAGCGTCGTGGAAATCTCCGTCAATGCGAGGTCGTGGGTTGTCACGATGCCGATGGCTCTTCGTTTTAGCAGGGCGTTCAGCAATCCTTCCGCGCCGATTCGCCTGTCCTTCGAATTCGTGCCTTCCAGCAGCTCGTCAAACAGAAAGACAAGCGAAATGTCCCCATCCGCGTCAGCGAACACTTGCCGGATGTGTAGAATCTCGGTGAAAAAATTTGATCTTCCTTCCTGTAACGAATCGCTGCTCCGAATCCTCGTGCCTATTTTCAGTGGCGTGAGCCGCAATCGCTTTCCTCGTATCGGTCCTCCGGCCATCGCCATCACCGCATTAATCCCCACGACCCGGAGAAACGTGCTCTTCCCCGACATATTCGAACCGCTTACCAACAAAACTCGAGTGATGGGATCGAGCTTTACACTGTTTCGAACGCACTTTGCGGCCGCAATCAGCGGATGTCCCAATTCTTCTCCTTCAAATGTGCCCGGTCCGTCGCCCGCTTTCACGAATTCAGGAAATGTATCTTCCGGATGCTCGTACGAATACCCCGCGAGAGATAGCAGCGCTTCCATTTCTCCCGTCAGCTCGGCCCAGCGCCGCATCTTCGGTCCCCACCTCTTCCGCCACGCCTCCGCTGCCATTCCGACTTGCACGCTATAGAGAAACGGCAGCTCGGAAACCTTGGCGACAAGGCTATCGCCAGCATCGATCCAATATGCGATTCGTGCGAATTTCCTCACCGCGCGCGACGCTGGTACCGCTTCCTTCTTCAACTCAGCCGCGAGCTCACCCAATCTCCCTCCGCAAGACTGCTCGCGTTCCAGCCTCTCCAGAATCTTCGAATAAAGCAGCAATCCTTCTGCATTGCTGTCCACCGCCTCCATCACCGCGTGCGCTCTTCTCCAAACCTTCGCGAGAACCGCCGATTCCACCGCCAGCACACTCATGAGCGGCCAGATTTCAATCCTGTCGAACGTATAAGCGATATATACGAAATTGACGAGCGCGACTCCCGCCGCTAGAGCGAGCAGCGCCATCACCGTGCGAATGCCGTTTCCGCAAGGCAGTACTGCTTTCGCTTCCGCCCATTCCACCAGAGACTCCGGATTGAGACGTGCTCGCAGCGCTTCTCCGGTCACCGCCAGGTCTTCTCTCAAGTCCAGCTTCTCTCGCAGTTCCTGGACGAATCTTTGTCGCGCGAGAATCTCCTCGATCCCGGATCCTTCGCGCAACCAACTCGCCAACCGGTTTTCCCCCATCGGCAATCGCGCCGTCGAAAGCAGTTCAAACAGGCATCCGCGACCGAAGAGATCCAAATCTTCTGCATAGACGTGCTTTGCATCGCGAAACCGTTCGCCGGTCTGGCCGTTCCCGATCCACCGGTCCTCGATCCGGGCGATCCCTTTTTGATAGAAGTCCGCAGCCGTTTGCGCCTCGCGTTTCGAACGCAACACAAGCCCGTGCATCATTGCGAGCAGCCCGTATGCGATTACTGGCGCGAGCAACCACTCCACCGCGATCCAGTGCCGCGCGAAAATACACCACGCCAACACGAGGCCCGCCGCAACTACACTCAGCTTCAGCCAGCCCAGCTTCGTGTGCTTGTCTTCTTTACGCTTGATCTCACCTTCGAAGTGATTAAGTCGCTGTTGGTATTCGTCCTTGGGCTCCGTCACGCGAATGGGCTCCCTGTGCGTGTCTGCTTGTTTCAAGAATCGCTTCGAATCCGGGCTTTTTGCCCGCTGGGAATTCGATGTCTCTACTTTTCACCGTCGCCCTAAATCTTGAGCCAGCACCATTCTTTCGAATAGGGCACTCGGCTCATCCGGTAGCCCGATTTCACTCCGGTGACGACCTGATCGCTCCAATTGAATCCCACGCCGCTCCTGGGGTCATACAACCCAGGTTCCTCGGAAAAACACATTCCTTTCTTGAGCACCGTGTAATCGCCAAGCGACATGTAGGGCGGCTGATGTCCTTCGGACCCTTCGCCGTGCGCTGGGCGGTGGTAGATGAAATCTTGCATACCCTGTTCCACCTGGTATTTGTGAATCGCGTATGCCACGCTCGAACAAGTCGAGCCTTCTTTCTGCAGTTCTACCTGCATATCGCAGGTGTGCTCGCTCACTTCCCACATCATTTGCATATGCTCGTCAAATTTCCCAGCGTCATCCGCGAGAATGTACATTCGGTAGTTCTCGCCGCCGTGCCCGCCGATATACGCATCGCCATCCACTTGTAACGGCATGTTTCGTTGGATGCGGTTGAAGCGCGGCTGATTTGGATGCGGGTAAGCGCAGAGCGGTCCTACCCGGCAATCGATTTCCACTCGAGACGATACGCCGTGGTGCGGCGCTCCGTTCGCCAAATCCAGATCCGAGTAGAGAATGTTGCTGATCCAGAAAGTCGCCGCCGTTGCCACCTCAAAATCCGTGACGTCAGTTCCATACGTCAATATGTAGTCTCGCGCATACGCGTGCGCTCGATCGAAGTACGTGTACGCACGCCGGATTAGCGCAAGCTCCTCCGGCCCCTTTATCTCCCGCATATCCAAAAGCATCTGGCTGACGTCCACCCACTGCACTTTCGGAAGAATTTTCCTCGCTTTCGCCAATTCGTCCGCGTAGAGCTTTCCGTCTATCCCAATCTTTCTTCCTTGCACGCCTTTCGCCTTCAGGCCTCCGAGCAGCATCTCGAAAAGATCCACGGTCTTGCCCTGCACGACTTTCCCTTGCTCCGGGAATCCCCCGTCCGCGTGCTTGGTGTCGAAATATTCCAACCCGCCTCCAAACCACCAGCCCTTCACTAGATCGCGATCCAGAGCTGGGTAGAAATACCAGGGGTCGGCATCGTCGTGATTCATAAATACGCTCTGCGGCCGTTCCGTGTGCGTGTGCCAATAGCCCGTCAAATAAATGATGTTCAGCTGGTCGCGCACAAGGAATGCGTGAATTTCTTTCTTCGCAAGTTCTTCCTTGAAGCGCGCTACCGTTCGCTTATTCCACTCGAGGGGCAGTCTGTCTTCCTTGGCTGGTTCCGGGGCTCGGTCTTCGCTTTCCGCGGGGCCCAGCAATAGTTTTTCGCTGTTACCGGTGCCACGGCCTTTCACGATTTCTGCGAGCGAACCTCCGCTCGAGTTCGATTGCATCCCGTCAATCTTGTCCATTCGTTTGAAAAATCCACCGCTAAGCAGCGCAAGGCTGCCGCTCTTCAACGCGTCACGCCGATTCGTTTTCATTTTTCCTCCGTTTCTTGTGGCTCAGTCTGCCGTATACAACTTGCGATCACTCTTCCGCCACGGGTGGCGCTCGGATTCCCCAGTGAGGCCCCGGTTTTAATTTTTGGCCGTCACATAATCCCATTCGCGCTCGCCGCGCTCAATCATTGCCGGCAAGTCCTCCGGCAAGAGGAAGCGTTCTTTCACCAGTTTCGCAGCCGCTTCGGTGAACTTTCCCAAGTATTCGTCGCGCGAAGCATAGCGCTCTGCTATCGAGGGCCTTGGATCGCCCGATTGTTTGCCCTCTACCTCGGTTCGCGCAAAGGGAATGAATGAGCCATAAAAGCTCAAGCGCAGATCCGAAGCTCCGATATTCGCCGCACGTAAATTCCATCCGGTATAAGTAGCCAGCGGAACTTGGAGCTCGGGAAGGTTGACTCCACCTTCATCGTTTCCGTTCGAATCTGATTGTGGCACCAACACTGCAAACGGCCGTCCAACTTTCGGCGGAACAAAATCCACGATGCCTTCTTTCCAACGCGCACCGAAGTTCAAGCGGTACGCCAGGCTTGCTTCGTGAGGTTTACTCACCCCGGGGATTTTCGGGAAATTCCATTTTGAGATTGGGACAAGAGTTCCGTCCGCAACCTTGGGGTACTCGCTGGGGGGAGGTTCCATGCCACTCCTCACCCACTCATCCATGTCGGTAATGAGGGCGCGCCAATACCACTGCACCGGGTTCGGATTGTAGAGCTGTTGCGCATCGGAATCGTGCGAATTGGGCGACGATTTGCGCGGCGGAAATGCAGCGGAAAAGTGCTGCAATCCGGCCAGCATATAGATCCGCACGTTATTACCGATCCTGGCGTCGCTCGTTCCGTCTGGCGAAGTATGGATGAGCGAAGCGGAGCGTCCCCAATATTCATAAGAAGTGTTTGTAAAAAATATCTTCGGGACGGTATGGGACTTGTTCGAGAGATTCAACAAGCCAGCGGTTTCTCCGGTTTCGGTATCCGTCTCAGGCTCATCCGTAAACGGAAATAGATCCGTGGGAAAGAAAATACTGGAGAGAGGCTGGGCGTCGCGGGAGGGTTGCGCGAAACGGTGATTGAAGCTGCCACGGCCGGCTCCCGCGACGTGCGCGATTACGCCGTCCATCACCTGGCGGCCTTGCTCGTCGGCGTTGAAGTCCTGATAGAGAAAGTGCCGCAGAAATCTTCCGCTTTGGGAGATTCCGACCGCGTACACGCGTTGAACCGGTGCTACGGCCTTTGGATCGTGTTTCAAGTAGGTCAGAAAATCGCGCACTGCGGCCAGGCCAAGTCCTGCGACTACGGGGTCTTTCGCTTCATAAACGACTTCATAGATCTTGCCGGGTTGAAATCCGCCGTTCAAATGGATGTAGTGCGGGTCGGCAACCAGCTTTCCGTCAACCGCATGCGCGAAACTCCATTGGCTGCGCTCGACAATTTTGCGCACGCCGTCCGGAGTCTCTCTGACCGTCAAAATATTCTTTGCGTTTTCGGGGTTGTCTACCGCATAACTCTTTCCGCCTGTGAGCCCGAGCAGGAAATGCCCCAAGGGCATGTCTTCAATTGTTTCGGCGGGCGTAAAGTCCGAACGCACTAGCCCGCGAAGAGTTTTTCCTCCCGGCCCATACGCGATGGGCGCCGTCATGCGCAGCCGGTCGCCTCCTTCGGGAAGATCCGCTTCCCAGCCCACCCACGCGATTGTGTATCCCTTGCGCATCAAAAATCCGTCGCCGAACTCTTCCTTTGGGTCGCGTGAAGTCACACCATTGACGATCCGCAGAATCCCTTTTCCCCCGCGATTCGAAACCTCAAATAAAACGGCGCCGTTGCCCTTGTCCAACTCCGTTGGTCTCAAGAGATACATATCGGAGGAAAATTCCACTTCTCCCGCGGCGTTTCGCGGAGCTTTGTCAAGATCAACGACTTGCCTGTTATGAATGTTGGCCGGATCGACGGCAAAATAGACGCGTCCCACGATCGCTTCATAGGGCCCAGCCAATCCGAAAGGGTGCCCGTCCTCGATCACTGTACGGGAGAGAACCTCGACACGTTTAACGCGCGCGCACGCGCAAGTCGCGCTGAGACACACCGCGGCAATTGCAATGGTTCGAACGATGCGCGTACGAAATTCCCCCATGGTTCGCCTCCCGGGACAGCACAGCTTATATCATTCGCAGGCGATGCCAAGCTCGGCTGGGGGGAAGAATTATCGAAGCTCGAAATTAGCGGGAAGTCAGGGGTTCAAGGGAATCTGGAGATTCTCGGCAAGTTCTTCCGCGTCGAACGGACTACAGGCAAAGAACCTGCCATCAACTTCGAGAGTGGGTACCTTCCGCTTGCCGTTATTCGCGCTAAGGACGATTTGCTCCGCCGCTGGATCGCCTTCTATGCTCACTTCGCGGAACGTAACTCCTCGTTCTTTAAGAAAGGATTTGGCCCGCCAACAATCGGGGCACCAGCGCGTCGTGTACATTGTCACCGCACTCATCTTTGTCTCCAGCGGCCGTGGGGGTTGTACTGTGAGAGGAATTTCAAGTTTCGCCGGACTCCCTGCGAGGCGGGTTATGCGTTTTTCGGCTCGCCGCGATACTTGCGGGCCACCTGGATGCGGAGCAGCGCGCGCTGCAGTGCGATCGAAGCGCGATCCCAGTCAATATTTGGATCGTTGGCGGAGAGCCGCTTTTCCGCGCGAGCCTTTGCTGCTTCCGCGCGGGCCAAATCAATCTCCGCGGCACGCTCTGCGGTTTCCGCAAGCACCGTGACACGGTCGCCCAGCACTTCCGCAAAACCTTCGATAATCGCGAGTGAACCGCTCGGATTCGTGCCCGCTCCACGATAGGTCAGCTCGCCGATCCCAAGTTCCGTCATCAGCGGCGCGTGGCCCGGCAAGACGCCGAGCGAACCTTCCTCGCCGGGGAGAACGGCTTCGACGACGCTCTCACGCAGAAACTGTTTTTCCGGCGTGACGATGATCAGCTCGATGGAATCTGGCAGCATCGTCTTCCTTTAGCCAGTCGCCTTCATCTTTTCGGCTTTCGCTAGAGCGTCTTCAATCGTGCCGACCATGTAGAAGGCCTGCTCGGGAACATCGTCGTACTTGCCTTCCACGATTTCCTTGAAGCTGCGCACAGTGTCCGCGATTTTCACGTATTTGCCTTCCAGCCCGGTGAACTGCGCCGCCACGAACATCGGCTGCGACAGGAACTTTTCGATTTTCCTTGCGCGCGCGACGGTCCGCTTGTCTTCATCGGACAGTTCCTCGATTCCGAGAATGGCGATGATGTCTTGCAGGTCCTTATAGCGCTGAAGAATCGATTTCACGCCGCGCGCCACGGCATAGTGCTCCGCGCCGACAATTCGCGGATCGAGAATGCGCGAGTAGCTGGCGAGTGGATCGACGGCCGGATAGATGCCGCGTTCGACGATTTGGCGGCTGAGGTTCGTCGTGGCGTCCAAGTGCGTAAACGTTGCCGCCGGTGCGGGATCCGTGTAGTCGTCCGCGGGAACGTAAATCGCTTGGACAGAAGTAATCGATCCGGATTTAGTTGAAGTGATGCGCTCCTGCAATTCACCGATTTCGGTGTTCAAATTCGGCTGATATCCCACGGCGGAAGGCATGCGGCCAAGAAGCGCAGATACCTCCGAGCCTGCTTGAACAAAGCGGAAAATGTTGTCAATAAAGAGGAGCACGTCGAGATGCTCTTCATCGCGGAAGTACTCCGCGACGGTCAAGCCGGTGAGGCCAACGCGCAAGCGTGCTCCCGGCGGCTCGGTCATTTGGCCGTAGATGAGAGCGGCGCGAGACTTCTCCGAATTTCCTGGGACGACCACGCCGGCTTCCTGAAATTCCAGCCAAAGATCATTACCTTCGCGAGTGCGCTCGCCAACGCCCGCAAACACGGATACGCCGCCGTGCTGCATAGCCACGTTGTTGATCAGCTCCTGAATCAAAACGGTCTTGCCCACGCCCGCGCCGCCGAACAGGCCGATTTTTCCGCCCTTCAGGAACGGCTGGATCAAGTCAATCACCTTGATGCCCGTTTCGAACATTTCAAGAGTTGTGGACTGATCCGAAAGCAAAGGCGCCGGACGATGAATCGGATAATTGGTCTTGCTGGACAGCGGTCCAAGCTGATCCACCGGTTTGCCCAGCACGTTCATCACGCGGCCAAGTGTGGGACGCCCGACGGGAACGGTGATGCCCGTCCCGCGATCGAATGCTTTCATTCCGCGCACGAGCCCTTCCGTCGGCTCCATCGCCACTGCGCGAACGCGGCCTTCGCCGAGGTGCTGCTGCACTTCGGCGGTGACGTCAATCGGCTCGGGAACATTGAACCCTTCGCTGGTGATCTGCACCGCGTTGTAAATCGCAGGCAGGTGGCCTTCCTCAAACTGCACGTCGAGCACCGGTCCGATGACCTGCACGATGTGTCCGACGGCTGCGTATTTGTCTGGCATTCCTTCTCCTACGCGGTGGATGATGCACCGCTCACAATTTCAATAATTTCCTTGGTGATGGCCGCCTGCCGCACTTTGTTCATGTGCAAGGTCAACGCCTCGATCACGTCTCCGGCATTTTTTGTGGCCGATTCCATCGCCGTCATGCGCGCCGCGTATTCGGCGGCTGAAGATTCCAGCATCGCGCGCAGAATGTGTGTCTCAATATACCTGGGCAGCAGCGCTCTCAGAATGACGTCCTTGGGTTGTTCGTAAATATAGTCCACTTGCGAAGCGGCTTTCTCCGCGGCGGTTTCTTCCGCCGGGGCGAGCGCTTCGACCGGCAGCAGTTTCGCAACAACGAGTTCCGAGGACATGACCGTCTTGAATTCGCTGAAGACGATATAGACCGAGTCCACTTCTTCTTTCGTGTACTGCTCGGTGACGACAGACGCGATGTCCCGCGCCGTTCCAAAATTTACTTTAGCCAGAACGTTGATGTATTCGGCCGGAAGCGTAAATCCTGCCTTTTTCAACGTGTCGCGGCCCTTTTTGCCGACGGGAATCACGGAAATCTTTTTGCCGCGTTTCGATCGGATCAATTCATTGGCTTTTCGCAAGATGTTCGAATTGAAAGCGCCCGCCAGCCCGCGCTCGCCGCTCAGCACAACCACGAGCACCTTTTCCTCCGGGCGTGCTGCAAGCAGGGGATGCTCAGGCTGTTCGATGCGCGACATGATCGAGCGGAGAACCCGTGCAAGTTCCTTCGCGAATGGACGCGCCGAGAGAGCCGCATCCTGGGCACGCCGAAGCCGGGCCGCGGCGACAAACTTCATCGCGCGAGTAATCTGCTGGGTGTTCTTCACCGAGCGGATGCGGCGCCGGAAATCGAGGAGTGTAGGCATGGGGCGTCAGTCGCGAAGGGCGGCCTCAGTTGGCTGCGGCCCCCACGGCGGCCGCAAAGCGCTCCTTGAAGGCATCCACAGCCGTCTTGATTTCCGCCTTGATCGAATCGTCCAACGCCTTTTTGGCAGCGATATTTTTCAGCAAGCTGGGATGATTGTTTTCGGCGAATAGAAGGAATTCGCGTTCGAATCGGCGAACATCCGGTACAGCAATCGAATCCATCGCGCCGCTGGTCGCTACGAAGATACTGAGCACCTGCTTTTCAACCGGCAGAGGAACGTACTGATCCTGCTTGAGAATTTCCGTGAGCCGCTGGCCTCGCGCGAGTTGCGCCTGCGTGACCTTGTCGAGCTGATCGGAGCCGAACTGCGCAAATGCGGCCAGTTCGCGATATTGAGCCATGTCGAGGCGAAGCGTGCCCGCCACCTGACGCATGGCCTTAATCTGTGCGTTGCCGCCAACGCGGCTCACGCTGATGCCGACGTTGATCGCGGGACGTATGCCACCGTTAAAAAGGTCCGCTTCGAGATAAATCTGCCCATCGGTGATGGAGATGACGTTCGTGGGAATGTACGCGGATACGTCACCGGCCTGAGTTTCAATCACTGGCAGAGAAGTGAGAGAGCCGCCTCCGAGTTTGTCGTTCAGCTTGGCGGCGCGTTCCAGCAGGCGAGAGTGCAGATAGAAAACGTCGCCCGGAAAAGCTTCGCGGCCCGGCGGGCGGCGCAAGAGAAGAGAAATCTCGCGGTAGGCCTGAGCGTGCTTGGAAAGATCGTCGTAGAACGTGACCGCGTGGCGCTTGTTATCGCGGAAAAATTCGCCCATGGCGCAGGCGGCGTAGGGCGCGATGTACTGCTGGGAAGCGGGCTCGGCCGCGCTGGACGCCACAATAATCGTGTAATCCATCGCGCCGGCGTCGGTCAGCGTCTTGACGACCTGGGCGATCGTCGAGCGCTTCTGGCCGATTCCGCAATAGATGCAGATAATGTCGCCGCCCTTTTGATTGATGATGGTGTCGAGGATTACGGCGGTCTTGCCCGTTTGGCGATCGCCAATGATGAGCTCGCGCTGTCCGCGGCCAATCGGAATCATGGAGTCAATGGCCTTGATACCCGTTTGCAGCGGCTCGCGAACCGGCTGGCGGTCAAGCACGCCGGGAGCAAT
This sequence comes from Candidatus Acidiferrum sp., assembly GCA_035279745.1. Lineage (GTDB taxonomy): Bacteria > Acidobacteriota > Terriglobia > Acidiferrales > UBA7541 > Acidiferrum. The sequence continues at coordinate 187,494 of DATEHE010000010.1, forward strand.
CCGTTCAAGGGGATTGCGCTGCTTCGAAACGATGGGCCCTTTGCCGTCGAGCGGTTCGCCGAGCGGATTGACGACGCGCCCCACAAGAGCGTCCCCGACCGGCACAGACATGATTGTGTTGGTGCGCTTGACGACGTCGCCTTCCTTCAACTCCGCCGACTCGCCAAGCAGGACCGCGCCGACTTCTTCCTCTTCCAGGTTGAGCGCGATGCCGAAAATGTTATGCGGGAAGGCGAGCATTTCTCCGGCCATCACTTTTTCCAGGCCGTGGATGCGCGCTATGCCGTCGCCCACGCTGATGACCGCGCCGACTTCATCAACGGAGACGCTCTGTTCGTAATTCTCGATCTGCTCGCGCAGAATCTTGCTGATTTCATCTGCCTTGATATTGGCCATGCTTGCTCCTGAGTTCCACTATTCCGACGCGAGGCGCGCCCGCAATTCGTTCAGACTGTTGCGCACCGAACCGTCATAAACCGTATCCCCCACGCGAACAACCGCACCGCCAAGCAGCGCCGGGTCCAAAGTATATTTCGCTTGGATCTTTTTGCCGGTAAGCCGCTCAAGCGTTTGGGTGAATTTCTTCTTTTGCGCTGCACTCAGCTCGACTGCGGAACAAATGTCCGCTTCTGCGATTCCCTGGCGCTGCCGGACGATTTCCTGAAAATTCGCGATGATCAAAGGCAGGATGTGGGTGCGCTGCTGATCCGCGATGATGAAAAGAAAATTGCGAAGGATCTTTCCCGCTCCGATGCGCGCCATGATTTTTTCGATGACGCCGTGCTTCGCACTGCGCCGCACGCCAGGGCTGGCAAGGGAATTTCGCAACTCGGCGGACGAGGCAAACGCCTCGCCAAAATCGGATAGCTGTTTCAGAGTGGCATCAGCCGCTCCCTGGGCCATAGCCACGTCGGCTAGAGCGTTCGCATACTGGAGGCTCGCGGATTTCAATTGGGCCTCCCCTCGAGGCTTTTCACGAAACTATCCACAAGCACTTCTTGTGCTGCGGGCGTGAGTTGCTTTACGAGCAGGGATTCCGCGCCGTCCACGGCGAGTGAGGCCGCGAGCGCCTTCAACTCGATGCGCGCGGCATGTTCGGCGGCTTCAATTTCCGCTTCGGCTGCAATTGCTACTTTTTTCAAATCGCTCTGGGTCAGCGCGCGGACGTGCTCGCTTTCGGCGGTGGCTTCCTGGCGCGCGACAGATTCGAGAGCACCGATTTCCTGCTGCAAGTGGGCAAGCTTCGCTTCCGCTTCTTTGACCTTGCGTTCCGCTTCTTCCCTTGCAGACGTCGCTTTGGTAATTGCAGACCTGATTCTCCCGGCATTCGCGTGGGACCATGAGGGGACCTTCTTCACGCACAGCCAGACGACGATGCCAATGATAATAACGAAGTTCACCCAGCGGAAAAGTTGGTCCGCAGCTTGCGCGGCTGGACTTCCGCCGCCTTCCTGCGCATGTGCTGTCAGGGCAATTCCGAAGAAGAGCAAAAGAGCGCCACCACACACCCGAAGCCGCTCCCTCGTGACAAGGCGCTTTGTCATTGCGCCTCTCTTGCGCTACCGCCGGGACGGCGAGGTTGCGAAGGGAGGATACGGCCGGCGATTTCAGCGGACAGCTGGGCGACGGTTGATTCGACATCGCGGCGAGCAGCAGCAAACTCACCTGCGATGCGGTCTTTGGCTTTGGAGATCTTGGCGCCCGCCTCGGCGCGAGCTTGTTTGAGTTGTTCTGTCCGTGCATCCAAAAGCTTTTTGCGCGCCACTTCCTGTTCCGCGTAAATCTTTGCCCGCGCATGCTTAAGGGCGTCTTGATACTGCTTCTCTTTTTCGGACGCGGCGGCTTGCGCAGCTTCGGCGGATTTTTGAGCTCCCACGGTTCGCGAATCGCGTTCCGCCATGGTTTTGAGCAAGGGCTTGAAGAAAATCGCCCGCATAATGAAGTAGAAAATGAGGATAATCAGGACTGTAGGCGCAGCCTGAAGGACCAGGTCTCCCAGTTGGCGAAGCAAATCTTGCATGTAATTGAGTAGCCTAACACTCGCTTTTGGGGCCTCGGAACGGCCACCAGATTGGCAGCCGCGCCGCGCCCCTCTATCCAGGAAGGGGCTTACGGTGGGCCTGACGCTGCCTGTGCGAACTGTATTTTATAACATCCCGCGGCGCGGCACGTCAACGTGACCGGGAAATGTGTGTTCCATCCGGCGAACGTATCTCAGAATACTTCAGTTCCCTGCAATATGATGAATTGTAAAAAAACGTAGTGCGTATACGTCGCGAATACTCTCTTTTTACAAGAATGCGTGGATCGCGGGGAATGCACCTCTACCGGAGGGGGAGCCAGTTGTTGAGTTCGGAGATTCGCGGCAGGATGGCGAGTGCCCCGAGTTCTCGAAAGCGGTCGGCGCGTTTGCGGTATTCGAACGAACCCGGAGGCAATATGGCTGCAAAGGGCACCCTCGCGTCGCGCGCGGCCAACCCATCGTCCACGTTGTCGCCGATGTAGAGCGCGGTCTTCGCGTCGCGTCGCCCTAGAATCTTAAATAGTCCTTCCGGATATGGTTTCTTGCGTTTCACATCGTCCATCGTGACGACCGTCCGAAAGCACATCGTGGCCGGCCAACTCTTGAAGCTGTAGGAAAATTCCTGGCGCGTTCGCCCCGTGAAGAGATCTAGTTCGAACCGTTTTGCCCAACTCTTGATTTGGCGCGGCGTAACCAGCAACTTCTCGTGCCGCACATTTCCAGGGCGCCCGTTACTGCCCCAATAAAACTGTTGAAACGCGGCGCGCGCTTCTTCGTACGTCGTGGGGTATCCAAGCGCCGTCGCCCAACTCGAAACCATGCTCCAATCGTCGTTATTGCCCGGCTTGCTTTTCCAGCGATGAAGCTCGGACCACGTAACTCTCTTCCCGGTGATAAACCGCATAGTCTCGAGGCCGGAAAGCCAGTAGGAGCGGCGCACGTCCACAAGCACGCCATCCACATCGAAGATCAGTACTTGAGGCGAAACGGATAGAGTCTTTCGGCTCCGGGACAAAGCGTCTTCTCCCTGGTTTGTTTGGCCTGCGGGTTACATTAGCTCGGGGCGCGCCGGAGGAAAGTCGGCTGAATCCCATAGCAACCGTGCAACATTAGCAGTTTCGCCGCTTTAGGGCTCACCGTCAACGCGAGCGGCCGCCGACGGAAGCCAGCTGCAAGCGAAGGCAACTTCAGTCTTTGCGAACGCTACGCGGTATTCAATTTTGGAAAGTAAACGAAATGGTTGGCCGCTGACTTTTATTTTTCCGGCGGCACGGTCTCTTTCAAGTCTCGCCCTTCGCCCGGATGTCTCATGTAGCGTTCCAGCATCTGATCGAGTTCTTGCGGACGAATCGGTTTGGTCAAGTAGCCATCCATCCCCGCCTCCAGGCACCTCTCGCGATCGCCTTTCATGGCGTGCGCCGTCAGCGCGACAATCGGCTGGTGATGCTCTCCGCCTTTTTCATTTTTACGGATGATTTCGGTCGCTTCGAACCCATCCATCTCGGGCATCTGCACGTCCATAAGCACCAGATCAAATCTTTGCCTTTCCAGAGCCGTCAGCGCTTCCAGGCCGTTTGCCGCGACGACTACCTGATGCCCACGCTTTTCCAGCAATCTCACCGCGAGTCGCTGATTCACGAGGTTGTCTTCCGCGAGCAAGACGCGCAGCGAGTTGCCGGGCTCTCTCGCATCATGCAGCGAAAAACGCGTAATGAGCGGTATCGCTCCATCTTGCTCGCGCGCTCCCAGCACTCTTGCGATTGCTTCGCGCAATTCGGATTGCCGGATAGGTTTGAGCAAGTACGCGGCTACTCCCAACTCCTGACAACGCGCCGCGTCGCCTCGGTGCCCGGAGGAGGTCAGCATCATGATCGTGGCCGTCGCCAATTCCGGTCGTTTGCGAATGGCTTCCACGAGTTCGAAACCATCCATGTCCGGCATGTTCATGTCCGCCAAGATTAGCCGGAAAGCGTCCCCGGCCTCCCGAGCCGATGACAACTGCTCGAGCGCGGCATGGCCCCCGCCGACAGATATCGTTCTCATTCGCCAGCGAGAGAGCATTCCTTCCAGGATTCTCCTGTTTGTGCTGTTGTCGTCCACCACAAGCACCTTGACTCCTTGAAAGAGCTCTGGAGGCGCAATGGTGCCTATTTTTGCGATACGCGTGTCAGCGGCGTTCAGACAAATTGTAAAGTTAAACTTGCTGCCGTGCCCGAATTCGCTTTCCACCCAGATTCTTCCGCCCATCATTTGCACAAGCCGCATCGTGATGGTCAGCCCCAGGCCGGTTCCTCCGTACTTTCTAGTCGTGGAGCTATCCGCCTGCGAAAACGGCTCAAAAATCACCGCTACTTTTTCTTTGGGAATGCCAATGCCGGTATCGGAAATCGTGAAGTGACAAACGCACTCCGTCCCGTTTCTATTCTCCAGTTGGACTTTCAACGCAACTTCGCCGCTTTCCGTGAATTTTATGGCGTTGCCCACCAGGTTCACGATGATCTGCCTCAGCCGCGCTGGATCGCCTCGCAGGACGTCAGGAACCTCCGGCGCTACTTCACACAGTAGCTCGAGCCCTTTTTCATCCGCGCGCAGCGCGAGAGTCTTCAATGTTGATTCAATCATGTCCCGAACGTTGAATTCGATAGCCTCGAGGTCGATCTTGCCCGCCTCAATTTTCGAAAAATCCAGGATGTCGTTGATCACTGTGAGCAGCGAATCTCCCGAAGTCTTGACGGTTTCGAGGTATTCCCGTTGTTCCGCAGTCAGATCCGTTTCCAGTGCGAGGTCGGTCATGCCCATGACGCCGTTGAGTGGCGTTCGAATCTCGTGGCTCATGTTCGCAAGAAACTCGCTCTTTGCGCGATTCGCCGCCTCGGCCGCCTCGCGCGCCTTTCTCATCTCTTCTTGGGCCTGCTTGATGTGCGTAATGTCCCGCCCGATTCCTGCCAGGCCGGTGACGCGGCCGTTTCTGTCGCGGAGAGGAACCTGCGTAGTCAGAACTTCGCTTTCGTGCCCTTCCGCATCCACGCCCTTCTCTTCACGGTTGACTTCCGCTTGCCCGGATCGCAGCACTTGCTGCTCCGCGTCGACAAAGGTTTGCGCCAATTCGCGTGGGTAAAAATCGTAGTCGGACTTGCCAAGCAAATCTTCGGGAGACTTCGCTCCCATTTGTCTCGAGACGGCCACATTCGCTAAAAGGAATCGGCAATTCGTGTCCTTCACATACATGAAATCCGGAACGTTATCAATCAGCGCTCTCAATACCTGGCGTTCGCCGGAAAGAGTTTCCTCGGCCCGCTCTCTTTCCTTGATTTCCAAGCGCAGTTCTTCCGTTCTCGCCTGGACACGAATCTCGAGATCATCCTTGGCATCGTGCAGCGCCGCGTCCCGTTCCTGAATGCGCTGAAGCATCTTGTTGAACGAATCAATCAAGGCTCCAACTTCATCGTCGCCGCGCGAAATCGCCCGAACCGAGTAATCCTCTTTTTGAGTAACTCTGGAAGCGATGTGCGAGAGGTGTAAGATAGGCTCGAGGATCATACCCAGCAAGCGGGAACACACAAAGTACGTGGTCAGGATGGAGAGCAGCATGACCACGATGGATACCCCGGTGTATTGCCGGATTCTGGCGCGGTAGGCGTCGAGGTCAGACACGATCTCAATTCTGCCAAGTACTTCATTGCCTAGGACGATGGAACGGTCGAGAATCAGGTTGTCTCCTTCGAAGCGCTCTCCTTCGACACGCAGCGAAGGCATCGAATAATCCGCGCCGAGATCCTTGCGGCGGTACTCCGCGAATAAACTGCCGTGGCTGTCGTAGAGCCGCGAACCCACGATGTGCGGTTCGGCGTGCAGCCCTCCGAGCGTATCCTCCGCGGATTTCCGGTCCGCAAACGTCAACGCTGCGGCCGCATTTGCGCCGAGAGTCTCGGCAAGCGTGGCGATTTCGCTCGTCATCGATGAGCGGAAGTTGCTTCGTTCGTAAAGATCGAAACTCAGGCAGGCGAGGCTCAACCCTGCTACGCTCGTGCAAACGATGACGAATGTCAATTTGCTCTGGATTGAGGCCTTACGGAAAAATTTCATCTCACTTGCCTTTTGGACCCCCAATCACCGTCTTTGCCAGCGCCAGTAACCGGGAGCTGATCTTCAGTTTTGCGTGCTCGGCCGCTGCCACATTAATCACGAACCGCACTTTCTTCTCTTCCAGCAGAAAGCCGATCATCCCCCCTTGCTCGGCGAATTCTTCGGAGTCTCCAACGGTGAGCACCGGGCTTCCATTCAGCGCGCTGAGTAATTCCGGGACGGGTTTCTTCGAGGAGCTTATGAACATCACCTGGCATCCCCGCGCTTCCTGAACCTGTTGAAAATGCTCGACGCGCAAGGGATGCCTCCCGATGAATTTCCCGTCCAGTGCTGTCTCCAACGCTCCGTTGAAGGGGTCATCGCCGACTATGCAATACAGCAGCGCTGCGTCTTCGGCTGAGAAAGCAGAAGATGGCCATTCGACGAACTGAGCAAAGTGAAACAGAAACGCTGCTTTGACTGGATACTCGCCCGGAGTCGTAGCCAATTTCGCTTCCATAGGGCCCATGTCTAGAGAGAAGAGAAGCTGGCACGCCAGGAAATAGCAGAATAACTTTGTGGATCCCAGACAAGATTTCTTGAGTTTCATCATCGCGGATACTGCCGGCCAACATTCAACGCGCAAACCGCCAAGTCAGACGCACGAATGCGCGCCGGCTGCTGTAAGTTGGGACGAGTCCCGTATTGCTCAGGAACTCAAGATGGCGAGGCTGGAGGAGATTTTGCCCAATTAGCTCGACCTCCAGCGCATCGTATGGCCGCCAGGACACCCGCTGGTCCAAACGCGTATACCTCGGAATATCTTCGTTAGCTAACTTTCCGACGAAGTAGGCGGCTGTGTCGAATTCGATTCGATGCGGAAAGTCGAGTTGCGAGTGGATCTGGAATTGATTGACCGGATTATCGCCTGCTTGGGCTGTGGAAACGGGGGATAAGCTTCCTGGATTCAGTTTGAGGACTTGCTTCAGAAACGAATAACCACCTTGCAGCTTCCAACGGGTAAATGGCTTCCAACTCAGAAAGAGCTCTCCACCATAGCCCTTCCCATGCATCCTATTTTCAAAGAAAAGGGGATCCACGGTGTGCGGGACCGGCGAGGTCGACTGGAAGGGCGCGCCCGGTTCCTGTGTTTGTAGATCGCCGTAGTGGTCATAAAGTGTTGAGACATCGGCAGAAATCGCACTGCTCAGCTTTGCCCGGTATCCCAATTCGAAATCCAGATAAGTTTCATCGCTTGCCGCCGGACTACCGAAAAGCTCAATCGACGTAAGCGCGCCCCCGGCTCCAGGAAAAACGGCGACGACGTCGTTCAGTCCTCGCTCAGATCTTTGCGGGGTGCGCGTCGCTTGGGCTACCGATATCCAAAGGGTCTGCGTCTTGCTGGCTTGCCAAAGGAGCCGGCCGCTCGGTTCGATGCTGAGTCCAGTGAACGGGCTGTGTTCAATTTCTAGCCCCGGCGTGAACCAAAGAAGATTAGGGACTAACGCGATCTCATCCTGTACGAAGAAGCTCCCTAGATGCGTTGCAAGGTTACTAGGGCGAAAGGATACAAAAGGACTGCTAGTTGTTGGGCAAGACGTGAATCGATATTCCGCCCCCCAAACAAGCTCTTGCCTGCTACCGAGTCCAAAGCGGTCCTGAAACGCGGCGTCAGCGATGTTTTCTACAGTGTCTGTGAGAATATCGTCACGCGAGAGTTCCTCGTATGAGACCTTCAAGGACATTTCCGACGTGCTCGAATAGGTGCGTGTCCAGCGTCCCAGAAAATCTCCCCCGATATACGAACTCGTCGTAAAAGGCGTCGCTGCGAACGGCGGGCCAAACAGCGCTACATTCGTTTGTCCTCGGGTGGACACGTCATTGACGTCACCCTCCAGCGTCACCTCGTCACGCTCGGTCGGCTGCAGGTCCGCACGAAACCCGCCTCGCGCGCCCTGCCAGTAATCCCCCGCTTTTTGCCCGCTTGAGGTTTCAAAGTCGCTTCGATCGAAGTAGCTTCCGTACACTCGATATGCGAGTCTGGCGCCACGCATCGCGCCATATTCGATCTCGGCTGCGTCCCTCTCCTGCATCCCACCGCCGCCAGACAACACGCCTCCCTGAGTGTCCCTCGCTTTTTTCGTCACAATGTTTATGACACCCGTAACGGCGTTTGCTCCCCACACGGCGGCGCCGGGACCACGGATGACCTCGATGCGCTCGATTTGGTCAACTGGAACCTGCTCGATTTGCCAGAATATACCTGCGAAATTCGGAGAATAAAGGCTCCGCCCATCGATCAGAACGAGTATCGTATCCGCAAAGCGTTCATTGAAGCCCCGCGACGTTATGGCCCAGTTGTTCGCGTTGATTTGCGCGACTTCCATCCCGGGCACCATTCGCAATAGCTCGGCCACAGAGGTCAATCCCGAACGCCGGATATCCTCTTCATTAATGACGTAAACTGCGGCTGCCGTGCGGGACAGCTTCTGATCCTTTTTCGAGGCGACGCTCACCTCCACGTCCATCAGGTCCTCGATGCTTGCGCTTGTCAAATCTTTTGGATTTTTCGGCGTCTCTTGAGTCTCGCTGCGGCTGGAGGCCTGACTCGATCCTTGAGGTAATCCAAGGGCTTGCGATTGCGCTAGACCATTCCCTAGCGAACAAAGTAAAACCGCTATCGCAGCGCGCGTATACCCTCCCGTCCATTTTCTGAGCGCACTAGAGGTTGAACACACGGTATCCTCCGGCAACGAACGATGCACACCTATTACCGAAGTTCGAAGACATCTCTGTGCCAAGCCTTTTATTATCAGTAGGTTGGTTCTGGCCGTAACCCAAAGCAATTCCTGGAATGATTCTTTCTTCATTCCATGTCCCAGATTGGTGCAGACTTGACCAGCTCCCCTACACGTTGCTCCCCGCAGAACCGCCCTGCTAGAATGAGTTCGCCACAGCCACCTTGCGGTGGCCTCGCATCGAAGAAGACTCCCGAAGATTCTTCACGCCGATTGCCTAATTGCTAAGGCTGAGTGGCATGTCCCGCGCGTGGGCGCTCTGGTTGCTTTGGCAGCCGCGAAACGAGGGAAACGCATGGCTGGATTTGCTGGCGTGGATTTTATTGATGTTGATTCGCAATTGAACGACGAGGAAAAACTCGTCCGTCAAACGGCTCGCCAATTCGTCGAGAACGAAGTCATCCCCATCATCGAAAAGCACAGCCGCGAGGGAACTTTTCCCAAACACCTCGTGCCCGTGCTTGGCGAACTCGGTTTCTTCGGCGCGAATCTCCAGGGCTATGGCTGCGCCGGCATGTCCAACGTCGCGTACGGTTTGGTCACGCAGGAACTCGAACGCGGCGATTCCGGTTTGCGCAGCTTTGTTTCCGTGCAAAGCGCGCTCGTGATGTATCCGATCTATGCGTACGGCAACGACGAGCAGAAGAACAAGTGGCTTCCTCTTCTCCAGCAGGGCAAAGCGATTGGCTGCTTTGGATTGACCGAGCCCCAATTCGGCTCCAATCCCGGCGGAATGCTCACGCGCGCCGTGAAGAAGGGCAGCAAGTACGTCCTGAACGGCGAAAAAATGTGGATCACCAACGGTTCCATCGCCGACGTCGCCGTGGTTTGGGCAAAGTGCGAAGACGAAAAGGTTCGCGGTTTTCTCGTCGAAAAGGGCGCGCCGGGCTTCAAAGCTTGGGACGTTCACGGCAAATGGTCACTGCGCGCCTCGGTGACTTCAGGCCTCGCATTCACCGATTGCGAAATTCTCGAAAGTAATTTGCTTCCGAATGTTTCCGGCCTGCGCGGTCCGCTCGGCTGCCTGAACCAGGCGCGCTACGGCATCGGCTGGGGCGCTCTCGGCGCGGCCATGGCTTGCTACGACACGGCTCTCCAATACGCGAAAACGCGCAAGCAATTCGCCAACAAGCCCATCGCCTCGCATCAACTCGTCCAGGAAAAGCTCGCGTGGATGATCACCGAAATTGTCAAAGGCCAGTTGCTCGCGCTCCACGTCGGCCGCCTCAAGGACAAAAACAAAGTCGACCACGCCCACATCTCTATGCTCAAAATGAATAACGTCGCCATCGCGCTCGAGACGGCTCGCAAAGCGCGCGACATCCTCGGCGCCAACGGCATCGTCGACGACTACTGCATCATGCGTCACATGAACAACCTCGAAAGCGTCTACACCTACGAAGGCACGAACGACATCCACAAGCTCGTCATCGGAGAAAAAGTCACCGGCATCTCGGCGTTCGTCTAATCTCGCGGGAGTTTTTTTTTCATCATTCCCGCCGTTCAGCCAACCCATTCCAGCCTGCACGGAATCTTGTATGCTGTAGGTGCCCGGCACCCCGTGCCCGTCGAGGAGACCGCTCCATGATCGCTTCCGCGTTTTCCGCCGCTCGTTCTTGCACTCTTCGCATCGCACTCTGCGCTCTGCTCCTCGGATCATTTTCCGCTTTCGCGCAGGCGCGCCAAAATAAGTCCACCGCACCGCCGCGCCCGAAAATTCGCGCCATCACCGCCTTCGTTAACCTCGATCGCACGCAGTACGTCGTCCAGATTGCCGATGCCGTGAAAATGCTCAAGTACGCGCGCACCGTTTTCGAATCGCGCGGCTTCGACGTGCAAACCATCCGCATCGCCACGCAGCCTTTTCCCGAGTACACCGAAGGTCTCTCCAATGAGCAAGCCCTTGCGTTCTTCAAAAATTACGACGCCCTCGCCCAAAAAGACGGTTTCGCCGCCTCCATCGGTCCCGCGATGCTGAACGCCACGGATAGCCCCGCGCAGGCTGATCTCCTCGGCGACATTTTGCTCAACACCAAAAATCTCAATGGCAGCATCGTGGTCGGTGGACCCGATGGCGTCCGCTGGCCTGCCGTCGGCGCCGCTGCCCGCCAGATGAAGCGCCTCGAGGACACCGATCATAGCCAGGGCAATTTCCGGCTTGCTGCCATCGCCATGGTCCCGCCGCTCACTCCATTTTTTCCCGCCGCGTATCACACCGGCTACGGCCATCAATTCGCCATCGCGTTTGAATCCGCGGGCATCGTCGCCAATGCGTTCCGTAACGCGCCAGATCTCGCCACCGCGCGCCAGCGCCTCATCGATCAGCTCGGCCAGGTCGCTTTCGATGCGCAAGCGCAGGCCGGCCGCGTTGACATGGACACTGGCTGGACCTACATGGGCATCGATCTTTCGCCCGCTCCGATGGGCGACGATTCCATTGGCGCCGCCATCGAGGACTTGACCACGCTTCCTTTTGGCTCGAGCGGCACCCTGACCGCGGCCGCTACCATTACTTCCGCGATCAAAAGCATTCAGGTCAAGCAAACCGGCTATTCCGGCTTGATGCTTCCCATCCTTGAAGATTCGCGTCTTGCCCAGCGCTGGAGCGAAGGCCGCGTTTCCATCGATTCGCTGCTGAGTTACAGCGCGGTTTGCGGCACTGGCCTCGACACCATTCCTCTCCCCGGCGATATCAGCGCCGAGCAGCTTTCGCTCATCATTGGGGATATGGCCAGCCTCGCCGTGAAGTGGAGCAAACCGCTTTCCGCGCGCTTGCTGCCGGTCTCGGGCAAGGCCGCCGGAGATCGCACGGATTTCGCCAATCAATACATGATTAACGCCACGATCCAGCCGCTCGAGCCAAAATAAATGCAGCGTTAGAGAGAAACTCAGCGATTGTCGGGAAGCTTGAACGGAACGTGCACGATCGCTTCGAGCTCCACCGGCACTCCATTCTTCATCGCCGGCCGGAATTTCCACTGGCCGAGCGCGTATTTCGCGTTTGCATCGAGTTGCGGGTCCACGCTTCGCACCACTTGAATCGAATCCACCGAGCCGTCCTTGCGAATCACCGCGTAAAGCACGACGTCGCCTTCCACATTTTGCTCGATCAAGTCCGGTGGATATTTCGGGTCCACTTTATGAATCGGCGCGAGCCCAGTCAGCTCCGTCGCCGCGCTCTCTGGCTCTCGGTAGGTGCCGCCCAGCTCGGAAAAATGCAGAATCCAGCTGCCGCTCGCGCTGTTCAGATTCGCCATCTGCACGTTCAACGTATACACACGCTTATCCGCGAAAACCTGCTCGGGCTTCGCGCCCGGTGGCAAGAGCGAAAAATTCGGCGGGCCGCTCCGCGCCGGCGCTTCTTCAATCCTGTTATTCGCATTCGGCCGCAGATCGAGCGCGCGCGAGGAAGGCAAATTCAATTTAGTAGGCGCGCCTCCAAGTCCCGGAACTCCTCCATTGGGCTTCGGATTTCCGCCGCTGATGCGAATGCCCACCGGGCTCGTCCCGCCGCTGTTTGCTCCCTCGACCGGCGATCCGCCGGGCTTTTTCCCCTCTGGCGAAATCGAAACGCGCGCCGCCAGATTACCCGCAGGTGGCTGCATTTCCGGCTTCGGAGGCGCGGGATCGGAAGAAAGCGCGACCAGCGTGGATGAACTCGTGCCGCCCGGTTGCGCTGCGTTCAATTGCGGCGCCGCAACCGCGCCGCTGGCTTGCGCGCGCTCCGTCATGCGCGGCGCAGCGCTCGCGTTCAGGTCCAGCTTCGGCCGCGCGGGCCCGTTCGGCGAATTCACAAGCGAAACGTCCGCCGGCTTCGGCTCAGCCGCCGTCATATCCGGCAACGGCGCGACCGCGGCGGTCGCCACGCGCCGCCTCTCGATCGGGTGCAGCTTGGCAAGGTCGGCCGCGTTGATTTCAACGTGCGGCCGTGGAGGCGCGGCGGCTTGCACCTGCACGATGTTGGGCAACTCAGGCAGCAGCTTGGGAGCAATCTGGGGCGCTTTGGGATTCAGCAGCGTTTGCCGCGGATGATTGGGATGCACCGGATCCGTCAGGATGCGCTGCCGGGGATGAAAGGCGTCCGCGCCTTGCACTGGCAGCTTCTTGGCCGTGTCCGTGCGCAATACCGGCTTCGGCTTTGCCGCCGCAATCTCCAGATTCGGAAAATCCTCAATCGGACCGGACCACGTAAGCTGCGTGTTATCGAAAGCGGAGTTATGCGGTAATACAGTGTTGAAAAGCGAGAAGGGCGAGACGAAAAACACTACATGCCAGAGCGCGGCGGCAATCACGGCTCGCATCGGCATGCGCCCTTCGATCCAGCAATCGCGGAAATAGTCGCCGCCCAGGAATTTCCGCACGCCAAACGGCCCGGAAAATAGCGCCCCCAGGCTGCTCCAGAACCCCTGATGAAAACCATTCCACGGAATGGCGAGCTTGGGCTCGACCGCAAGCCCGGCGTTTCCCGCGGCGTGTGTCGGCGCAGAGGCAGGTGCTTCCTCGGGAATAGGCGCCATCCGCGCTGCCGTGGCCGCGCCGCCTTGTCCCAGGATATTCAGCCCACGATTGACCTGGCCGAGAGACATGAAGTGCCCAATTATAGCGTGGGCCGGGATACCCAAGAAGCATGGATTCGCCTGCGCCCGGCCGGGATGCCTGCCGCGTAGCACACGCACTCGTGCCAATCCCAACTGATCGAAATTACACGGTTTGCCTAAATCGCCAATCTTTCATGGGAAAGAAAGTCAGGAAACTTTCGCCGTGCCTGCAAAAATCAGGCTGCTGCGACGCGCGACCGGGTTTGCAAGTGCCGCACCACCGCGATCACCGCCGCGAGTGCGCACAGAATCGCCACCGCGCACCAGAATTGAAAGGCTGCTTCCGATGAGCCGATATACCTGCGCGCCCCCAGAGGTTGCTGCATTAATTCCAGATACTGCATCAGCGCGGGCAATTGCCCTTTGTCGCCCGATTCGGCGAATCGCCCCAGAATCTGCGAATAGGGCCGGTAACTCACGTAAAGCATCGCGCTGGAAAGCAACGCTCCGATTGCGCTGCCCAGCGCCACACCCAGCGTTACTGCGCTCGCCTTATACGAGCCCGCGTTCCCGGTTCTGCTTCGCACCAGTGCCCCAGCCGCGCACGTCAATAAAATCAGTCCACACAAAAGCAAAATCAGTCCCGAAGCACGCGCGATGAGCGCGCTCCACCGCGACGGCTCGTTCCCGAAATACATGCTCCGAATCTGCGCCAGCTCGCGCGCATTGGCCCGCTCCATTTGCTCCGCAACTGAATTGTAGAACCCGGCTTCTGCCGTATCCCCTTTGCGCTGGCTCTGTGCCGCCAGCCGCCGGCAGGCTTCCGCGGTTTCTCGGCCGAGGAAGAAACTTCGCCCTCCCGGCTCCGTCATCTGTCCAAATCTTGCAATCTCCAAATAGAGCTGAGCTGCGCCGGCTGAGTCCCCGCTCGCTTCGAGCCTCTTTCCCGACTCCAGAAGCGACTTGGCATACCGCCAGGAATCCCAGTTGGCATAGCTCGGAAGCCCATCGCCCCAGCCGTCGCTTGATGCCAGGAATGGATCGCGAATCTGATAGCGGAGAATCACGCCTCGATCAAGCTCTGCCAGCCGATCTGTGTAGGTGTCGAGTTTCGTCGATCGGAACGCTGCTTCCATCGCGTTCTGCCACGGCGTCGTCTTTTCCTCCGCTCGAATGGCGGCGCTCCCCGCCAACCCTGCGGCAACGTCAATCTCCTCTGCGTCCATGAGGTGGGGAAGCGCGTTTTGCGGATCCCATTCCTTCAATTCGGAAATCCACCGTTGAACTTCCGGATTGCCGTGCGTCACCCCAACGATGGCTTGCACCCAAATCAGACGATGATTCAGGCGAACGGCTTCCTCCGCCAAGCGCACGCTTTCTCCCGCGTCGGGGTAGCGCACCGCGACGAACGCAATACCTTCCGCGTCATGTTGAGCCTCGGCCTTCTTCGCAAGCTCGTTCAACTCCGGTACCAACCGTTGGCCGGTCCAACGCTGAGAAATATGAAAAATGTCGTACCACTGCGCGAGCGAAACTTGGAACGCCTGGCGAAAAACTGGTGCGACAAATAAGAGCAGCGTCGCAAGAAGGCATAGAGCGGTCGCGTAGAGCGTGGCTTTTCGCATAAGACCCTCCTTTGAGAAAAGACTTCCCCCTGAAGAAACTGGCGAGCGATTTGCCCCCGGAAAAATCATGGCGATGAGAGCGTGCTTGGCGAGAACGCCCGCGCTACCGAAAGACCAGACGAGCGCGGACCAGTCGCCCTCCACGTGGCGCAACTCGCCGAGCATCGCTTGGCCCCAGTCTGTCGCGTGCTCCGGTGTAATGCGCACCGCCGCTTCGAGCAGCAGCACCGCCAGCCGGCGCGGAAATCCTGCCGGGATCATGCTTTCCCGCCGCTAAAAGCCGGCCGTCGCGCTCGCGTCGCATTCTGCTGCGGCGATCGACCTGTGGATCGTTGTGCGCGCGCCAGTTCCATTCCCTTGCTCGTCAAGCGATACGTGTGCCGCGGCGGTACGCCGTCTTCCGTCGTTACCCATTTCGTTTCCAGCAATCCGTATTTCGCCAGCCGCATCAGGATGGGATAGAGCGTGCCCGATTTCAGCGATGTCTCGCGGCTCAGGTCGTAGCCGTAGCGCCACGCCGTCGGTTTGGCGAGAAAACATTCCAGGATCAGCAGAGTTTGCGGCGAAAGTCGCGGCACTTTCATGTCAGAAGTCTACATATATAGACATTCTGCGTCAAGCTTGATTTGGCTAGCCCAGCCGCTGCTTGTGTTCATCCAGTTATCCGATAGAACGACAGCGCCGCGTCGCCTTGTTTTAACACGCGCGTGCGCGCGAGGCGGCCGGAGCTTTCGGAAAGAGAAAACTTGTGGTGATGCTCAAAGATGACAAGAGCATTCGCCGCAAGGAATGTAGCGGAGGGTGATCCGAGAAACTCGAATATGCGCTTGTACTCTTCCTGCGCGGCGTACGGCGGATCCACAAATACGAAATCCACCAGCGGAGTTTCGGCAGACTGACGCGCCGCTAGTTTTTCGAGTGCGCGAATCGCATCAGACGTGAAAATAATCGCGCCGCTTGTGATATCGAGTGAATCGAGATTCGCTCGAATCAATTTCGTCGCGGGCGCGTGCTTCTCGATGAAAATTGCTCCCGCCGCGCCGCGGCTCAGCGCCTCGATTCCAATCGCGCCGGTGCCCGCGTAAACGTCCAGAAAATACGAGCCGTCCACCGCTGCGCCAAGGACATCGAACAGCGTTTCGCGTAGACGATCGCTCGTCGGCCGCAGCGCCTCGCCTCTCAGGCTCTTCAGGATCCGGCTCCGGTATTTTCCAGCAATGATACGCATGGTCAGCCAATTCGAGCGAGGTGATAGCGGCGCTGCCATTCACGCGGAAGCTGAGAAAGCGTGCGTTGCAATTCCTCCGATTCACCGCCATTTTCGACAAGCGAAAAGGCCTCGCGGCGTGCGAGTTCGAGAATTTCCTTATCGCGCAGAGGATTCGCGATGTGAAACCCAAGATCGCCGGATTGGCGCGTGCCGAAAAATTCGCCGGGGCCGCGCAGTTCGAGATCAGTTTCGGCGATTTTGAAGCCATCGCTCGTATCCACCATGGCGCCAAGTCGCGCGCGGGCATCGTCCGTCATTCGCGTTGGGCCGACCAGAATGCAATGCGACTTCGCAGCGCCGCGGCCGATGCGGCCGCGAAGCTGATGCAGTTGCGCAAGGCCGAAACGCTCCGCGTGTTCGATGACCATCACCGTGGCATTGGGCACGTCCACGCCGACTTCGATGACGGTAGTAGAAACGAGAATCTGAGTTTCGTTCTTGCGGAAGCGCTGCATTACGTCGTCTTTTTCCTCGCTCGAAAGACGGCCATGCAACAGGCCAAGCGTGAGTTTGGGAAAAGCTTGTTTTGAAAGGCGCTCGTATTCTTCGATCGCGGCTTTTAGTTCCAGTTTCGATTCCTCGATGACCGGATAAACGATGTATGCCTGATGGCCGGCGGCGACTTCGCGCCCCACAAAATCCCAGACACCTTTCAGATGAGGCTCGAACGTGAGGCGCGTCTGAATCGGTGTACGGCCGGGCGGCAGTTCATCGAGGATGGAAACATCGAGGTCGCCGTAAAGCGTGAGCGAAAGCGTGCGCGGGATGGGTGTCGCAGTAAGCACGAGCACATGCGGCGCGTGGCCGTGCGCCGTGGCTTTGTCCATCAAACGCTTGCGCTGTAGCACGCCGAAGCGATGCTGCTCATCAATCGCCACGAAGCCGAGCCGCGCGAATTCCACGCGATCTTCGATCAGCGCGTGCGTGCCGACGATGAGCTGCGCGTCGCCGCTGCGGATGCGTTCCAGCGCCGCAGTTTTCTCGGCGTGCTTCAATCCGGAAATGAGTAGCTCGACTTTGTAATTACCGGAGGCGAGAATGCGCCGCGCGGAAAGAAAGTGCTGCACCGCGAGAATTTCGGTCGGCGCCATCAGCGCGGCCTGGCAGCCGTTCTCCATGGCGATGACGGCCGCTTGTAATGCGACGATCGTTTTTCCGCTGCCGACGTCGCCTTGCAGCAAGCGGTTCATCGGCGCGGGCTTTTCGATGTCGGCGGCGATTTCCGCAAGCACTCTTTTTTGCGCGGCGGTGGGCTTGAACGGAAGGACGCGCTTCAAAGCTTCGCGGATCTTTTCTTCGCGCACGCGAAAGGGAATCGCATTCTCCCTGCGCGCAGCGCGGCGGTCCAGCGCAAGGCTCAACTGGTACAAGAAGAATTCCTCGAAGATCAGCCGCTGCTGCGCGGGGCTGGCGAATGCATTCAGCGCGTCGAGCGATTCGCCCGGCTCCGGAAAATGAACGTGAATGAGCGCGTCACGCCGCGAAGGAAAATGGAATCGCGAGCGCAAGGTTTCCGGAAGAATTTCCGGCACGCCCTGATTTTCCGCCAGCGATTGCACGGCGGCATACATCGCGCGGCGAATCTGCCGCGAGCCGAACGCGCCGATGGCTTCGTAGATCGGGACGATGCGGCCTACTTCCGTGGAATCGTTTTCGTCGTTGCTAAGCAGCTCGATCTGCGGATTGATCATTTCCATGCGCGCCGGGCGCAGCTTGTCCACTTCCACTTTTCCGTGCAGGACAAGCTGCTGGCCCGGCTTCAGCCGGTCCTCGAGATAACCGGAATGAAAAAAACGGCACGGCAATAATCCGCCCGCCGAATCCTGCACCAGCAAATGATAAATCGCGTTGTACGCATGCTTGTTCGGAATGGCCTGGCCGCTCATCACGCGCGCGCGGATGGTGTACCCCCCCCCGGGTTGAATATCCTTGACGGCGGAGAAATGGATGCGGTCTTCGTAGCGAAACGGAAGATACGTGAGGAGATCCTCGAACGTGTAAATGCCGCGTTTGGCGAGGAGCTCGGCGCGTTGCGGGCCGACCCCCTTTATCATGCGCACTTCGGTGGATAGAGAAAGTGCCATCCCGCGTCCTTTATACCATTGGCAGGGAGCCCAAGCGGGGGCGGGGAGGGGAAGAATGAAGGATAGATGAGGCTCAGGGACACCCGCGAATTTTGTAAGTGTTGCAGATAAAGGATTTAGCGGAATTGTAAGTCTTTTAGAATCAGCACTTACCGGGGATCGTGTAAGTGTTGCAGATAAAGGACTTAAGTTCACTGTGGGGTTGGACTTTAGTTTGCGGTTAGGGTGCAGGCTGGAGCATGTGGATGAGGGTTGCGCGGGGCGCGGTGCGTAGTATAAGTGTTCGCGCTCGACGAGGGACACCAG
Organism: Candidatus Acidiferrum sp.; assembly: GCA_035279745.1. Classification (GTDB taxonomy): domain Bacteria; phylum Acidobacteriota; class Terriglobia; order Acidiferrales; family UBA7541; genus Acidiferrum. The sequence goes on from DATEHE010000010.1 coordinate 206,203, forward strand.
GGATAGCTGAGTTTTCAGGGAGGCGATGTGGCGAATGAGCGGCTGACGGGTTCGGATAAACGCACGCTATTGCTCTGGATTTTGCTCGGCGTGGTGGGAGCGCTGTTTGCGCACAAATATTTTTTCCGTGCGTTTCCGGAAGCATCGGTGGACTTCAAAGTATCGCGGAGCGAGGCGCTGGAGCGCGCGCGGAATTTTGTCAGCGGGCTTGGCGAAAATTTGAGCGGCTATCAATCCGCAATCGTTTTCGACGTGGACGACGACGCGAAGACGTACCTCGAACGAGAAGTGGGATTGCAGCAAGCGAACCGGCTGATGTCCAGCCAACTGAACATCTGGTATTGGGACGCGCGATTTTTCCGGCCCGGACAGGAGGAAGAATTCTACGTGCGGGTGAGCCCGGGCGGGCAGATCGTGGGTTACCAGCACAAGGTGCCGGAGGCGCAGGCGGGCGCAACACTGGAACGGGCGGCAGCGCAAACGGATGCGGAAAATTTTCTACGCAGCAAGATGGGCGTGAATCTGGGTGAATGGGATTTTTTGAGCGAGGAGGCGAACTCGAGCAAAAAGCCCAACCGCATGGACTGGTCGTTTACGTGGGAAAAACACGGCTTCAAGGCGAAGGATGCGCCGTACCGGTTGCGCGTAACTTTGGAAGGAGACCGGCCCGGAAGCTCGCAAGAATTTTTGCACGTTCCAGAAACGTGGCAGCGCAGCTACGAGCATCTGCGGTCGACAAATATTTTTTACAACCAGATAGCGATTCTGCCGTATTTGCTGCTGATGGGCTCGGTGATCTGGCTGGGAATTCTGCTGACGAAGCGCGGGCAAACGAGCTGGGGGCCGGCGATCAAGCTGGGAATCGTCGTGGCGATCCTGCTGACGTTCATGCAACTGAACAACTGGCCGCTGGACCGGATGGGTTACGACACGAATTCGGCGTACAGCACGTTCGCGCTTGGCGAGCTTGCGAAAGCGCTACTTTTCGGAATCGGGTCGGCGCTGACGATTTCACTAGTCCTTCCGGGGGCAGAGCCGCTCTATCGAGCAATGCAGCCGGACCGGCTGCGGCTGACGAAGGCGCTGACGCTGCGTGGGTTGCGCTCGAAGGAATTTTTCAATTCGGCGACGATCGGGCTTTCAATGGCCGCTGCCCATATCGGATTCATCGTGGCTTTTTATATAGTGGCCAGTCACTTCGGAGCGTGGGCGCCGCAAGATGTGAATTACGAGAACTCGGTGAACACGATGTTCCCGTGGATCTCCGGGGTTGCGATTGGAATGCTGGCGGCAGCGAGCGAAGAATTCCTGTTTCGCTTATTCGCAATTCCATTTCTGAAACGGCTAACAGGCTCGACGGCGATCGCGGTAATCGTGCCAGCATTCTGCTGGAGCTTCCTGCATTCGGCCTACCCCAACGAGCCGCCGTACATTCGCGGTCTGGAAGTGGGACTGATCGGGATCGTTGCGGGACTCGTAATGCTGCGGTGGGGAATTCTGACGACGCTAGTCTGGCATTACACGGTGGACGCGTCGCTGGTGGGACTGCTGCTGGTGCGTTCGAACAGCATGTACTTCAAGATTTCCGGAGTAATCGTGGGAGCAGCGGCGCTGGCGCCGCTGTTGTTCGCGGGTGTTTCTTATCTTGCGCGCGGCAAATTCGAAGCGGACGAAGACTTGCGCAATGCGGCGGAACCGCCGGGAGAGATCAGCTTCGCTTCGGAAGCAGCGGAAGCCGAAGGAGTGCCCGCAGCGCGAAAGTATGAAGCGCTTTCGCCAGCAGCGATGATTATCTTGGCGGCATGCCTGGCGCTCGGAGGGGTGGCGGTTTGGAAGTTGAAGACTCCCACGCTGGGAGACTATCTGCGGCTTTCGGTGAACGCAAAAGAGGCGCGAGCGCGCGCGGATGAAGTGATGAAACAGCGCGGGCTCGACCCGAACGCATACCGGCACGCGACGATTCTGGTGGATACCACCGATCCGGTCACGAATGAATATTTGCGAAGGCGGATCGGTGTTGCGGGACTAAATGCCATCTACGCGAAGGAGGTGCCTGGAGAGCTCTGGAGCGTGCGGTATTTCAAAGACAGCCAGCCGGAAGAATACACCGTGGTATTAAAGCCGGACGGGACGTTGCACGCGGTGCATCACATACTCGCCGAGAATGCCGCCGGAGCGTCACTGACCAAGGATGAGGCGGTAGCGCTGGCAGAGAAGTTTTTGAGGGATGAGAAGAAAATTGATTTGAGCCATTGGGCGCTGGTCGAGTCAAATTCAGAGAAGCATCCACACCGAACCGATCATTCGCTGACCTGGCAAGAGAAAGCGCCGCTGGATGGTGGAGATTCTTCGGCGGCAAGTTCCACCGACTATGCCTATGCGCGAATCGACCTGCATATCCTTGGAGACCAGCCAGCGGACTTTCGAACGTACATCAAGATTCCGGACGAATGGCGCAGAGCACAGAGCGAGCAAACACTTTCGCGCACACTTTATGGGGCCGCACTACCCATCCTGCTTTTCTGCGCGCTGGGAACCGCGGCCCTGATTTATTTTTTCAAGAACATGCGCTCGGAGGCCATGCGCGCAGTGCCATGGAAGCGGCTCCTATCGTGGGCCGCGTGGGCACTGATTGGTTACGCGGTCATCGTAGGGCTGGGGAATCGCATTCAATTTTTCCTGAGCGCGTATCAAACGGCGATTCCATTCAAGACGATGATGGGCGGAGTGACGATTGCCATATTGCTGGGTGCGTTGTTTTACACGGGGGGCGTCCTGCTCCTGTATGGAGTGGCATCGTATTTCAGCAATCGCGTGTTTGGTGAGGAGCGGCTTCCCATCGGAGCCAGTTTGCCTGGGGAATATTACCGGGACGCATTTTGGATCGGAATTTGCGGCGCAGTGGGATTCCTCGGTTTCCGGCACGGAATGGAGTCTCTGGCGGCGCTTTGGCCGACGCTGCACCGCAGCTTTCCGGCGCAGTTCGGGCAATATTTTGACGCGGTGCTGCCAAGCGCCGCGGCATTTGGAAGCGCCCTCATCCGGAGTTTATATTTGACCGGCTTGATTGCCTTTCTTGCCGCATTTGTCGCGAGCGTAGTGCAGAAGCGCTGGCTGAGGCTGCTGCTCTATTTGCTTGGCGCCTTAGCACTAGCCGGGAGTGATTGGGGGAACGGGGCGGACTTCGGGAAAGAGCTTTTGGCCGGCGCGATCCTGCTGGCCGTGATCATTATTTTCGTTCGGCGAATCATTCGATTCAATGTGCTGGGATATTTGCTAATCGTGGCGTGTCTGGTGCTGACGGGCGCCGCGGCTGCTCTCCTGCCACAGCCGAACTTGTTTTACCGAGAAAACGGGTATGTAGCGATTGTGCTGCTATTGCTGTTACTTGGGTGGCCGCTGACGGTGTGGCGGCTGAGGACGGCGACGAAGAACTAGCCGGGAGTCTGACCCGCTTGGCATGCAGGGAACTGCCTCAGGCAACCCCTCTGTTTGTATCGAAATCCGAAACAAGACGTGGTTGAGGTTCGTTTCCTAAGAGGGAAGCGGATGCTCACCCAAGGTATGGGCACACGTCCAAATTGGGTGGTCGCAAAACGTTCGGCGAAGGGCGAGGTTGTCGGGTTCAGTCTAAGCTCTTGAAAAAGAAGCAAGAACGCCATCGTACGCGAAAAGAAAGCGAAATATGCCGCTTCCAAGATGGGCTCTAGCAGTGGCAAATAACACAGGCCTGACGGGTGGCGCCGGCGCCATCCTGAACACGGTGGACTCTTTGCCCAACCTGAATGAGCGCACCCTGGTGGCGGAAGCGCAAGCCGGCAACCGAGCGGCTTTTGAGGAACTGGTGCGCCGGTATGACCGGGACGTGCTGCGGCTGGCACTGAACCTGATGAAGCGGCCGGAAGATGCGCGAGATGTCTACCAGGAAGCGTTTTTGAAGGTCTACCGCAACCTGCACCGATTCCGGTTCGAATGCAGCTTCTACACCTGGCTCTACCGAATCGTGACGAACGTGTGCCTGGATCACCTGCGAAGGCGGCAGGCGCGGCCGGAAGATCAGGCTCCGGAGTCAAATTCGTCGCACGCGGACGACGGGATGACGGACTTCTTCGAGCGGCAGAGAGAACACCGGCCAGCGCTTGATCCAGAGCGGCAATATATCGGGAAAGAAATTCAGGCACGAATTGCGAGTGCGATGGAGCGGCTTTCCCCGCGGGAGCGCGTGGTATTCGAATTGAAGCATTACCAGGGACTTAAGCTGCGAGCGATTGGAGATGCGTTGGGAACGACAGAAGAGACGGTGAAAAATTCCCTGTTTCGAGCGACGCGCAAGCTGAGGAGCCAGCTGGGAGGTCTGAGGTGAGCGCGGCGCGGCAACTCAGCTGCAAGGAAGCCGGCGGATTGCTGGTCTTTTATGCTTGCGGCGAAACAAGCGAACGGGAGACGGCACAGATTGAAGCGCATCTTGCCGCATGCGCCGGCTGCAAAGCGCAACTGGCCGAAGAGCGCAGCCTGCACGAAGCGCTGATGGAAGCATTGCAAGCTTCGGAACAGACAGATCCAGGCGGGATTTTGCTTTCGCAATGCCGTAGCGAACTGGCGGAAACGCTGGACGATATTGCGGCGCCGGTAGCAAAGGAACGCTGGCGGCCGTTCCGCTGGCTGACGCGGTGGATCGTGGTGCACCCAGCGCTGGCGGGCTCGGCCTTGCTTGTGTTGGGGGCAGTGCTGGGGACGCAGGTGCTTCCCAGAATCACCGCGCTGCTTGCGACTCCGAGTGACGTACAGACGGTGACGGTATTGCCCGCAGCGAGGCTTTCTGACGCGCAGCTTGCCAGCATGGCCGTGGCGGGGATCAATGTGGCGCCCGCGCCCGGCGGAGCGCCCGGGACCGTGCAATTGCACGTGCGGACGGAACAACCGATGGTGCTGTCCGGCAGCGTGGACGATCCGGATTTGCGGCGGGTGCTGACGTACGTAGTCGCTAACGGAGAGCAAACGGATCCGGGAGTGCGGCTGGATTGCCTGGAAGCGTTGCGTGGAAGAGCGAGCGACGCGGATGTGAGGCGGGCGCTGATGATTGCGGCGCGGCGGGATCAGAATCCCGCAGTGCGGATGAAAGCATTGGAATCACTGAGCGATGCGGTTTCAGACAAAGCCGTGCGCGAGACGCTGGTGGACGCGCTGCAGCACGATGCGAATCCGGGTGTGCGAGTGGAAGCGGTGAACCTGCTGGTCCGTTCGCTGGAACAGAGCGCGGCAGCGACACCGGAAGCTCCACCAGCATTGCTTGCGCCGGAAGGCCTGGACCACGCGCTGAATCCGGCGATGGCGGACGTGATTCATACACTGGAAGAGCTCCAGCGAAGAGATCCGAACCGCTATGTGCGCCTGCGCAGTGCTGCGGCGCTGCGTCAACTCGGACCACAGGAAGTGCAGCGGGAAGTGCAGTAAGAAACAGCGAGATTCCAGTTTGCAATGAGTTTGAAAACGCAATCCGAGTGCAAAAATTCGGCATCGGCGCGGCGCGCGATGCGAAGGCTACAAGCGATTCTGCTGGTTGCGCTTCTCACTGGAATTACTCTTGCCGCGTCCAGCGCGGATTCCATAACTCCACCAGCAGCACCAAGCGAGCCGAGCCCGCGCGCGTCGGTAGACCGCACGGGAGAGGTGAGGACGCAGGACGGGCAAAGGCTGCACCTCACGACAGACTTGGGTTCCGTCCATATCACAGCTCTGGAGCCGGGAGCGCCGCCGGTGGTGCGGTACTCGGTGCACATCGAGACGGACGCGCGGCAGCCGGTTGCGGAGAAATTGTTAGCGAAGTATGCGCTGACCGCGCGAGAGACGCCTTCTGGAGTGGAGATTACAGGTAATTCACCGGCGCAGGCCGGGCGCGGCGGATCGAACGCACAGTTCTACGTGCAGTTCGAGGTGAGCGTTCCGGCGCTGTATAGCGTGGACGTGAACACAGGCGTGGGAGACATCGTAACTCAGGATATCGGAGGAATCGCGAACCTCGTCACCCAAGGCGGAAACATTCGAACAGGGCGAATTGGATATATCGGATGGAGAAACGGGCCGCAAGGGCATCCCGCCGCGCACCTCTACACCGAAGGCGGGCACATCCAGTTTCAGGACGTGGCCGGGGATGTGGACGCGTTTACCGCCGGAGGGCACATCGTGGCGGGAAATATTTCCGGTGACGCGGTGCTGCGAAGCGGCGGCGGCCACATTCGCGCTGGGCAGATCGGCGGACGCGCGCGGCTTGAGACAGACGGCGGGAATATCACGCTGAAGCAAGCGGGAAGTTTCGTGAGCGTGAGGACGGGCGGAGGGCAGATTGATTTTGGGGAAGTGCGCGGATCGGTGAGAGCACAAACGGGCGGAGGTGGAATTCGCGTCATCACGGTGTCTGGCCCGATGGAAGTGGAATCGAATGGCGGAAGCATATGTTTGACGCGAGTGGCGGGAACAGTGCAGGCGGCCACGGGAGGCGGAAATATTCAGGCGTGGATCAATCCGGATGCTTCGGAATCCGGAGGGACGGTGAGTTTGCCGGGTGCATCGCAACTTTCCGCCGGCTCGGGAGATATCGTGGTCTTTTTGCCGAGAAACCTGGCGGTGACGATAGACGCGCTGGTAGAGAACGGAGCGATCGGAAAGATTGAGAGCGATCCTTCGCTCTCTCTGAACGTTCAGCAGGTGAGCAATCGAAACGGAGGGCCGGTCAGAGCGATCGCGTCGCTGAACGGCGGCGGGGAAGTGCTGAAGCTGCGGACTACGGTGGGAAAAATCCGGCTGCGGTATCTGGACGCGGACAAAGCGCTGCGCGAGTCGTTGATTCGCGAACAGCGCGAGCGGATCAATCAGTGGCACGAAGCCGATCTGCTTTCGGTGAGCACGCTTGGGCCGCCGGCGGACGAGATGCCAGTGTTCGATGAAAAGAGCGATTGGCTGGAAGGGTGGATGGACAAGCTGGAGATCGCGTTCCTAGGCGGTTTGCGAGAGGACCCGAGCGATCTCTTCAAGAGATTGAAAGCGTCGCCGAAGCCGGTTTATCCAGACCTGGCGAGGCGGGCAGGGATTGATGGCATCGTGCGGCTGCAAGTGAGAGTGAAGGCGGACGGGACATTTGAAGTGCTGAAAGTCCTGGAGGGAGAACCGGTTCTGGCGGATGCGGCGATGGATGCAGTGCGAAGGTGGCGGGCGAGGCCGATATCCATCAACGGGACAAAGGTGGAAACGATTTCGACGATTACATTCAATTTTACGCTGCGCTAGTGAGCGGAACACGCGGGCGGCGCGGGCGATGGACGAGTCGAACGAGTTTGCGTTGCAAGCAGGTTGGAGGACTTGGAAGACCGGATCGTGAAGCTCCTCGAAGGAGGGAAGATGAGAATTCGTTCGAACTCGAGCTGGATGTTATTTCCCGTTCTAATTGCGGCGGCGATTGCGGTAACACCGTGTTGCGCCGGCACGAAGGACTTCCACCAGGTCTATCCGCTGCAGCGAGGAGGATCGTTCGAATTGCAGAACGTGAACGGGCCGGTGGAAGTACAAGGATGGGACCGCGACACGATTGAGATTGACGCGATCAAAGTGGGCCGGGAGAAAGAAGCGGACCTGGACCGCGTGACGATCGAGGTGAGCGCGAGGCCGGATGATGTCTCGGTGATTACGCGCTATCCGCAGGACGAGGGCGTCGAGGTGGCGGTGCAATACCGGGTGCGAGTGCCGCGAGGAGCGCGCGTGGAACATGTGGGCACGGTCAACGGAACTTTGAAGATTGCGAGCGTCGACCGAATCGAAGATTTGCACACGGTGAATGGAAACATCGAGGTGTACGAGGGCGGCGGAAACTTGCATGCGCGCACGACAAACGGAGATGTGCATTTGGAACTATCGCGGATTTTGGGAGACAAGGGCACAAGCGCGGAGACGACGAATGGCTCAGTACTTTTGGCGGTGCCTCAGGATACGCAAGCGGACTTGGAAGCGCGGTCGTTGAACGGGAGTTTTTTTTCGGAGCTGCCGTTTGCGAGAGAAGCGAGCATGCTGCCGAGACAGACGCGAGGAAAGCTGGGTAAGGGCGGAGCGCCGATCCGATTGAATACGGTAAACGGCGGAATCCAGCTCATGATTTTGCGCCCGACGGTTTGACGGGAGCTGCGTCTAAAGTAAGCAGGAGGTTCGGAAGATTATGGAAAAGAGAAATTTGTATATGGTTGGCGGAGCGATGGTGCTGGGATTGGCGCTGATTGCGTTGCCCAGCGTGCCCGCAAGGTCTCAGGAGAGCGAGCAAGCGAAGTTGGCGCAGATGCAGGAGAAACTTGCCGCCATGCAGCAGCAGGCTGCGGACCGGCTTGCAGCGGCACAGGAAAGGCTTGCGGAGTTGGCACAGGACCGCGAAATGCGCGCGGCAATGCAGGCGGCGTACCGGCAAGAGCAGGAACAGGAGAGATTAACGGAGCCGACACAATTGCCGGATGGAGACGGGCCGGTTGTGTTGTTTGGAGACGAAGGCGGGAGCTGGCTGGGCGTCGAGTTGAAAGAGGTGAACACGGAAACTGTCCAGAAAGATAAACTTCCGGCAGAGCGCGGAGTGGTGCTTGGGAGTGTCGTGCCGGACAGCCCGGCGGCGAAAGCGGGACTAAAAGAAAATGATGTGATTACCGAGGTGAACGGCCAGAGAGTCGAAGGGACCACGGAATTTCGGCGCATGATCCACGAGATTCCGGCGGGGCGCGCAGCGCAGTTCACGGTGTGGCGCGACGGACGAGCACAAACGATCAGCGTAACGCTTGGAAAATCGGAAGACCGGGGAAACGTGTGGTACCGCAGCGCGCCACGCGTATTCAATTTCGAGTTGCCTCGAGTGGAAATTCCCAAGGTTCGACCGATGCCCGAAATGGAATGGGGCTACGGAATGTTGGGCGGCCCGCGGCCGCGGCTGGGAATTGACGCAGAAGATTTGAACGGTCAACTTGGAGAATATTTTGGAGCACCGGACGGAGAGGGAGTACTTGTTCGCGACGTGAACCCGGGATCCGGCGCCGAAAAGGCAGGGCTAAAGAGCGGCGATGTGATTACTTCGCTCGATGGGGAGCGGATCCACTCGCTCGGCGATTTGCGCGAGAAGCTTGCGGACAAAAAAGACGGCAAGAGCGTGAAGCTCGAGGTTTTGCGCAACAAAAGCGAAATTTCGATCACCGTCGAGTTGCCTGCTCCGCCAAAACCGGAGCACGTGCTGTCTCACCGGACCGAAATTTAACCAGACCTTTTCGAACTCTCGGAGCCCGGAAGAATTTTCCGGGCTCCTTCATTTTTTAGAAGCAGAACCGTCATTTGCGTTCATCGAAGATTCCGCGGGATAAGATGCCTCGGCGCGACTGTATTTCCGTGCGAGGCGGAAAGGGCGGCTAAGGATGTGCAGAAACCCGCCTCGCCTACTTTCTGCTTCCGGCGACCAATCTTCTTCCGTCGGCGATAAAGCAATTCTCAGAAGATAAGCGGGCCCCAACACAATTCCCCCGCGCATGCGCATACGGAACAACGCGCGCTCGAACAGGCTGGGCGCGCCGGAAGGCATGGTGGGAAGCCATTGAGAAATCCGCCGTACAAGCCGCTCTACGGACGCGCTTCTGAGCGCCACCGCGTTCATAGCTTCTGGAATCGGCGCATCGAGCAAGTCCTTGGCTAGTCTGATCCCGACATAGAGCATGCGTTCAGCATCGACTTCCGCAGCGGCGGCTTGAACGCGGTCCCAATCGAGGGGCTGATTCGAGAGGAAAGCAGCTACGTCAGCTATGTGGCTGAGCCTTTCCCAGTAATGCTTCGCGGCATGAATACAGATCAGAATGAGCTCATCTTCCGGCGCAAGCGCGGGAATTTCTCGTCCATCCAGATTCAAACCCGCGCGGCGAGCGAAGAGATTCTCGACAGGAAGGGGTCGCGGATGATAGCGAAACGTGCGCTCCGTGTGAAATTCCACGAGCAGCTTTGTGCCCGGCTGACGGAATGCATATTCGCCGGCTGCCTTTTTGGCCTGTACGTCGGTCTCCGAGATCCTTGGCGTATAGCCGAGGCCGAGCATGAGTTGAGTGACGCGAAGTATGTCGCGATCTCTCACGATGAGGTCGAGATCGCTGTACTGGCGTGCTCCAGGATCGCCATAGCAGCGCTGCGAGAGAACGGGACCTTTGGTTACGAGCGCTTCGAGGTTCGCGGAAGAAAAAGCATCGAACAAGCGGGACAGTTCGGCAGTTAACCGAAGTGACGAAAGCGATTGTGCGCGCCGTCGCTCGTTCCACTCCGCGAGAATTTCGACTGGCAAGTCCGTTCCAGTGCATTCTTTCAGGCACGCTTGCAGTCGCTGGCCCACCAAGCCAAGGAAGCAGTGTTCTTCCGCGAGAGAGCAGAGCGCCCGCCAATCCAGAGCGTGGGCAAGAAGGCTTTTCAACCGAGCGCAATCCGGTCGCGGCCGGGCACACTCGAGGAGCATAAGCCACTCTGCTGTTGGTGTTGCTGCTGAACTTTTCTGACTTTGCGACAGTGGCTTCTCCCGCGAATCAAGCATCGATAGAGAAAGAATACATGGCAATTCGCAGTTGTGGGCAAGTTCCGTTGTAGCAGGAGGAGCGAATCAGACCGCAGCAGGAATGGTATCCGCTGGAATTGCCAGCGCAGGCGCGGTTTGAATTTGCACCAAGTGTCCAACGGGGGACTTTTTCGAATGCAAATTCACCGAGGCGATGCCGGTTCGCGCGAAAGACTTCTCGCAGTCCTGCACGGAAGGCCCGCGCATGTTACCTTCCATAAATGCAAGTCCGGGGCAGCGCGTGCAAGTTTTCAGATTATTGCAACTGGAACACCCGGTCAGTTCGCGAAGCGTGATGGAACGCACTTCTTCAAGCTGAGGCGAATATCGCCAGATATCTAGAAACTTCTGGTGACGCACGTTTCCGCTCGGAAGCGGAAACTGAACACAAGGATAAACGTCTCCGTACGGAGAAACGTAGCAGGCGCTGTGTCCCGCGCTGCACGGCAATGAATCCAGGTAATCATCATCCTGACCGCTGGGTATCGCGCAAGACTCCGCGCCCTCAAGAAGAACACCTTCTTCCCTGAAAACATTCTTCAAAGCCGAAGGATCGATATTCAAGTTCAGGATGGAGCGATTGCCATCCATTTTTGGAGTGATTGTAGGATCGATCGTAAATGTGACGCCAAGCTCGGCAGCCAACGCTTTGACGCCGGGGTAATCGCCGATGTTGCTCATCATGAGAACGTTGGCGATCATCACGCGCAAGCCCTGCGCCTTCAAGAAACGAATCGCGCGAAGGGATCGCCGCAGCGATCCGGGCATCTTGGTGACGGCATCGTGAACTTCTTCGCGGTGCGAATAGATGCTGACTTGGATAGATTCCACGCCGAGATCGCGAATCCGCCGCGCCTCCGGTTCGCGGATCAGAACTGCGTTTGTTTTTAATTTCACGCAGAAACTGAGGGAACGGGCGTATTCGAGAATCTCAAAGAAATCCCGGCGCATCAGGATTTCACCGCCGCTCAGCGTGAGGAAAAAAACGCCTGCTTCGGCGAGTTGGTCGAGCAATTTCTTGATCTCGGCGGTGGTCATTTCACCATGGTCATCGTGATCGAGATAGCAGTGGATGCAGCGCTCATTGCAGCGATAGGTGAGGTCGAGTTGCACGCTGAGCGGGATGCCCAGCTGCAGCGCCTTGGCACTCATCTCCTCGATCAGATGGTTCATCGGGCCGCCTGTGCGAAGGCTCGCGGGAGGGGGATAGGCTCCTGTGAAGTGATCAGGACACCGTGAGACGCCAACTCCTTGACGAGTTCCTGGGCATCCCGTAAAGCCACATCCGGGTTTACATCGAATTCGACGCAGATACGCTGTTCGACAATCTGATCCAGGGGCGTGGCTCCGTCCGCGGCGTTGAATATTAGCGCGGCCACTTCATTCAGCGAAAAGAGGGTTGAATCAGGCGCCACCATAACCATCATTTCGTCGCCGAGCATACGCGCGGCAATCTTCGAGGCTCGTGCCACGTAACATTTCTCACTCATTGAATCATCTCCCAAACGCGGGCATCGGGCGCAAACGTGAGCCGGTGAATGGGTACACGGCCCACAAAATTGCAAATCACATCAAAGACCGAGTTGACCAGTTCCGAGTCGCGCGAAAAGAACAGAACATTTTCGAGCAACGCGCGGGCGGCGGCAGCGGCTCCCACTGGTTCCACCTTATTTTTCGGCCCTTTTGCAAGCAGATACACGGCAGCAAGAGGGGCGCGGACATTTTCTCCGTTGCGTCCCAAATCGCCGGCGAAGGGCGTCCCGTGAGCCTGATAGCCGCACGGGCCGGGGCTGACATAGGAAATTTCGTCCGTCAACAGAGTGACATCCGGAGGAGCGAGCCTGGCCATTGTGGTTTTCCCCGCGCCGGAAACGCCCGCGAAGAGAAAAGCGCGCCCATTGCGCACCGCGCTGGATGCATGGAGAAGAAAGCCGCCGCGGTCCACCAATAGGAGACTATGAATGATGCGGAGAGCCGTATTCAGAGAATACGGGTTGACGCTTTGCCGGAGAACGCCGCGCGCCATGCGAGGCGACCACTGAGCCTCAAAATCGCCGCGTCCGATGGACCAGCGCTCCGGTTCCCGGAGGACAGTGACGTCTCCATGCCCGATCATCGCATCGGGGGGCTGCAGTTCCACGTTGAATTGAAGATGTGCCCGGCCATTTGAGGTGAGAAATCCAGAGTATCTTTCCTGAAGCATTTCCAGGAAGGAGGCATCTTCCGAGCACAATCGGATTGGCAATCCGCCGATATCAATCACAACATTCGTTTGAGTAGTTGCTGAAATCAAGCCCGCCTCATATTTCCTTTGGAACCGAGTTCGTTCCACAACGCAGTTGCCCGCAAGAATAGGCTGGTGGCATGGTCCGAACGCTGCAAAACCTGGCAAAGTGCGCGGTGTCCACGGGTCGGAGCAGGAGCGTCGGCGGGTCTTACGGTATGATTCCGCCGTTTGATCTGGACAACGCGGCCCAGCACGTTGTTCCAAGGCGTTGGCGCGTCGTCGCGCAACAGGCGGTCTCCTCGTGTCACAAGTTGTCTCTCGCCGGTTTGCTTTGAAATTCGAACAACACGATGAACCACAAGCGCTTCCTCGGCTGCAAAGACGACAAGGTCTCCGACAGCGACCTCGCACTCTTTTACGGGATGAATCGTGAGGGTGTCGCCTGGATGAATGGCCGGCACCATGCTCGTGCCGGTGGCTGGCAAACGAATAGACCCGTTGAGGCCTAGAGCTTCAGCAAGCAGGGGCAGGGTATCTCTGCTGCAGACTTGGCTGACATTCTTCATATTACGCAACCCCGGGGCTTGGGAAAATTTGCAACTAAATTCGATCTCATTTCGCCGGCGATTTGTAACTCCCTCGCGCCTATGTTGAACGATCTAACGGTTTTTGAGCCGATACCGAATTCTGCGGCGAGAGCAGGAAGCGTTATCGAAGCGCATCAAGCCACGCTCAAGAAGTTTTCCGGTTTGTCCGGCACGTCAACTGCGTCGCGTTGACTTTTCCGCAAGCCAGGGCCGAGACTTCAAACACATGTTCGCTTCGGTACGACGGCGGCTGGTAGGGCTTCTTGTGCTTTTCCCCTTCCGTCTTCTTTAGCGCTTCACTCTTTGTTTTGTCAGCCATTTCGCCTTGTCCCCGATCGTTTTGTCACTGCAGTTGAGACTGAGTCAATTTCACCGCGCACCCTGTTCCTGGCCTGGTGTTGCAGCTCGGTAAACCGGGGCCAAATCCGGTGGAGTTGGTTCTTAACGTGAAATAGATGCTGGAAGCCTGTTCGGACGTGGAAATATTGTCAACGACAATTCCACTGGCTGCGCCAATCGCGTCCGGGGGCAAGGACGCGGTAGCGGTTACGCTTGCGGGAGGCCACGTCGTGGCATTCAGGATGTTGAGGGAAAGCAAGCAGCCCGTAGGAGCGCTCGCACAAGGGCCAACAATTGGCGCGGCCGGGCTAGCATGATTTCCAAAACTTAGGAAGATCCAATCCTGCTCAACCCCGGCGCCGCCTCCATTCGGATTGTCGAATTCCGTTACGGGAGAGCAAGCCACGGTATCCGCTGAGGCGAGGCCAGTAAGAGGTGTGCCCACCCCGGTCAGGGTGGCGGACGCTGGATCGAAACTAAGTTGATAGATTGCAGGACGGTCCGCGTTTCCCGGATCCTTGCCACACACGTACATATGACCAGCGATGCTCGGGACTGAGCTGTTGTAGTACGCGTTGTCGAAAATGCCCGAATAAATTGGGGAACCGGGATTCGCAGTTCCTCCGATGGGGAAGGAGACAACGGACGTCGAAAGATCTGTGGTGGCCTGAACGATCGTGCCATTGCTCGTCGTGTCCTGGCCGTTGATGGCAAAGACCATTCCGTTTGTGCCGTCCACTACAGGCGAGTCCACGATTGAGCCGCCAGTTCCAACTGGAACCGTGGTCGGATCCGCGCACGGCTGCGGGGTGCAGACTCCAATACCGCTTCCGACTTCTCGGACAAAACTGAGCAGCCCCGAACTGTCGCCGACGTAGATGTTGCGCGAAATCGAGTCAAAAACAGGACTGGTCAGCACAAAACCCGCATCCACCGAAATTGGCCAGCCGGTCGTCACCTCCGCCGGCGCTGAAGTGTCATTGAAGATGCCGGTGAATTTGTGCAGAACACCGCTATCATCGCCGACGTAAATCGTGTCGCTGGCGTAATCGTAGAATGGTGAGGAATTGGTGTCGTTCGCGCCGCCGCTGAAGGCGATGCTACTCAGACAGGAATTTCCTGGAAGGCAGTCCTGCGTCCAGGTGTGTCCCGCGGCAACAGTAAGGTCTGGAGCGACTGGATAACCCGCGCCCGCTCCTTCGCCAGCTTTCCATTTGAGAATGCGCAGGATAGCGCCTGTCCCAGAAGACTCCACAAACGCTACCTTGCTTCCGTCTGTAGAGAGAACCACCGAAGTTTGCGCGTGGCCGGTGCCAGTGAAGTAGGACCAATAGGGAGACGGACCGTTCTGGTTGCAAAGGCCACCAACGCTGCCCTGAGTGGAATAGAGATTGTTGAAGGCCACGACATTGCCGCGTCCAGACCCGCCATTCAACCTACCTAGGGGAATGGTGGAGCCGGTAAGTGACTTGGTTAGGAGGATGAGGTTTCCTTCCGCTCCCTTGTTCAACGCCCTGATCGTCACAATGTTGGTTGAGGAAGTGGCACTTACACCAACCGCTGCGCCGTTTCTTGTAATTGCCGCGGCCAAATTCGTTGCATCCGTCGTGGTGTTTCCGGCGACGACTTGGAAATTAAGGCCAGTATTGACGGTCGTGCTTGCTGTCAGCACCAACGAGACTTCCGGACTTGCGAGCGTAACAGTGCCCGACGGAGCAGGCGTGCCCGGATTTGTAAAGGTAAAGGTTTGCACCGAAGCCGCAGCGGGCGCAGCCCCCGTGAGCCCGGCTTGGTTGAAGACGACAAAATCGTTGGTGCAATCGGGCGTGGCAGTCACATCAAATGTAAATTTGGCAGGGAACTGAGCCACACCACTGTATCCGCCGCCGAGCATGGGATAGCCCCAGTCTGTCCGCGGAGCCGTATGAGGCCGAGGGACTCTGGGCGCTCTTTCACGCCGCAATACCTCGGCGTGGTGTCGAATCCACTGATGCAGGTAGCGCGGCTCCGCCTGGAGACGCCAAGCCTGGCGCATCGAAGCAGGAGCGGAGTAGACCATGTGCCGGTTACTCCAGTCGTGGGTCATGGAGATTCGTTCATGATTCTGCGCAAGCGTTTTGGGCCCTTGCGCGGCAAACGCTATCGCTAAACCAATCACAGCGACGGTAACAGCCGCCCCTGCCCACAACCCAGTTTTCGATCGTGTCGCGTTCATTTTGCTAGCCCCTGCCGACTCTAGTGGTGTTCCAATCCAATATTGCATCGAGCGTAGTTCTGCTTAGCCCGCTCAGAAAATCGAGCATAAAAATCGATTGCAAAGAAAAACAGGAAAATTCGGCGGAATGTTGCAGGTATTTTCTATTGGTGTGCTCGCACCAATTCAGCTTGCGAGAAGATGAGCTTGAGAGGAGCTTCATATCGAACCTCGCTCGCATCGAAAAAGAGCAGATGAAAGGACCCGTTCAAAAGTTAGCACGGTTTTGTTCCAATGTGAACATTATCCTGCACATTTGTGTTTCAATTTACGCCAATCTTGTGGCATCCGCGTTCCAATATTGTTCTCACGCATGCCTGGCAAGCACGTGGCTTGATCTATTTGGGGGTCAACAAGCACACGCACAGCCCGCTACTGCGCTTGCTCCGTCCTAAAGTAGCTTCTCCGTGGAGCAGCTACGGCTTGGTTCTGGGTTCCTCTATTTTATAGAGAATTTGTTCGGCCTGCCATAGATTCCGAGATTGTTCCAAGCTGAAACAATGAATGCTCGGGGAGCAGTGGTGCGAGCGGGCTTGTCGCTTGATTGTCTAAGTGCGCTGGAAACGCTATAAGGATTCTCGTGCCTAAAGCCGCGATCAGCATAGTTGACCTTGAAAAGTCTTTTCCTCCGGCGCGCAGCGGGTGGGGCGCATTCCTGCAACCATTTGAAAGGCCCGTGGTCCGCGCATTGGCCGGGATTTCTTTCGAGGTACTACCCGGGGAGGCTGTCGCGCTGCTAGGTGCGAATGGGGCGGGAAAGTCCACGTTATTGCGCATTCTTGCCACGCTGGTGCTGCCGACGAAGGGCCGCGCGCAAGTCGTTGGGAGCGACGTCTTACAGCATCCGCGCGACGTGCGGCGGGAACTTGGATACCACTCGGGAAACGAGTTAGGATTTTACGCGCGCCTCACCGCTTACGAGAATTTGTGCTTTTTTGGCGCATTGAACCAGCTGGCCTCAGCCGGCACAGCCAAGCGAATTGGCGAACTCGCAATCCAGTTTCAGCTTGAGGAAGCGATGAACCGGCAGGTTCGAACGCTTTCCTCCGGCACAGTGCAGCGCCTCAGTCTCGCCCGCGCACTTCTTCACCAGCCACATGTATTGCTGCTGGATGAGCCGACCCGCAGCTTGGACGCAATCGGTGCCGTGGAATTCCGGCGCTACTTGAAAACGGAGGTATTGCGACGTGGCGAGACGTCCGTCCTGTTCGCGTCTCATGCGCTATCAGAGATAGAACAAATAGCCGATCGCATAGCGGTGCTAGACAGAGGGCAAGTAGTGGCAATCGGGTCGCTAAGCGAATTAAAGCGGCGGACGGAGACGGATTCCCTGGAGAAAGCATTTTTCTCGCTGACCGGCCACAGCCACGAACTCTTGTCCCAGGAGCGCCAGGAATGAAGAGAGTAATCGGCGCGCTCTGGGCTTTTTTGCGGCGCGACTTCGCGATCGCGCGGACGTACCGAACCGTCTTTTTGTTCGAGGCGGTCGAAGCGCTGTTTGGAGTCGCGCTGCTCTATTACGTCGCGAAGTTCGTGGATAGCCCGCAGTTGAGAGGGGCATTGCCCACGTCCGAGAGTTATTTTGCATTTTCCCTGATTGGCTTTGTCTTTCTGGATTACCTGAATGCGGGCATGGATGCGTTTGACCGCAGCCTGATGGAAGCGCGCGATTCCGGAACTCTCGAGCACCTCCTGGTTACACAGACATCGCTTTCGGGAATCTTGGCTGGGTCGGCTCTTTATCCGTTCGCGGCAGCCACGTTGCGGATTGCCATCTATCTTGGCTGGGGAGCGATCTTGTTTCATTTCCCGCTCGAAGCAGCAAATTGGCTCGCGGTTGCTGCGGTGCTTCTTGCAACCTTACTTGCGTTCTCGGGTTTAGGGATACTTTCCGCGAGTTATCTTCTGCTCTTTAAGCGAGGCAATCCCGCGAAGTGGTTCTTTCTTGGACTCTCCAGCGTTGTCGGAGGGATGTTATTTCCGATCACCATTCTCCCAGACTGGCTTCAAGTGATCGCCCGTCTAAACCCGGTCACCTACGCGCTTCAAGCCATGCGCGCGGCCCTTTTGCACGGGGCAGGCTTCGAGCCCGTTTGGCGTCCGCTCCTCGTCCTGCTGCTCTTCGCGGCGATCCTCTTGCCTCTTTCGATGTTGGTCTTTGCCTGGTGTCTCCGCCGTACAAAAACCACCGGCACGCTCATGCATAGATAACAATTTAGGCGCACCGCAATCCCTGCGCGAAAATGGTCAGCTCTTTGGATTCTACTGATCGTAAAACAAAATGAGCCGGTCCATCGCGATGGACCGGCCCAGAAGTTGTATGAAGATTTTCGTTTAGGACTTTTTCTTCCTGACGTTGACTTTCGTCTCGATACCCGGGGCCAGTTGTTGCAGCATCGCCAGACCTTCCTTGGCCTGCTGTCCGTATGGCCCATTGGGGTCGAGATCGAGCGCCTTCTGGTAAGCTTCGACAGTTCCCGGCGCAAACTGTACTTCCTCCTTATCGCCCACCTTCTTGGTCGTCATCTGGCTGACCAGCGATGCGCCCAACAGGTACCACGACTGCGCGTTTTTGGGATCCAGTTGAACTGCTTTTTGCAACGGCTCGACCGCGTCGCTCAGACGGTTTGCGTTATACAGGCTGATTCCGAAATTTCTCCAGGCGACAGCGGCCTTCGTCGGATCGAGTTCCGCGCTCTTCGTGTAGGCTGCGCGCGCATCATCAATTTTTCCGGCCCGCGCCAGCACATTGCCCAAATTGTTGTAGTAGCCAGGGTCGTCCGGCTTCGCCTTGATTGCCTGTTGGTATGCTTCGGCTGCCTCATCATTCCGGCCCGCGACATCGTACGCTTCTCCCAGCGTCGCCCACAGCAGGTGCCGGTTGGAATCCTTCTCCGGCTCCGCTTTTTGCGCTTCCTGAAATTCGGCAACGGCTTTGTCTGAGAGGTCTTTCAAATTTTGCTTCAGTGCATCCCTTTGGTCGGTAGGGGACTTCCCCAACTGATCTTTGACTTTGCGCTCCTCGGCAAGAAGCTGATTCCCCGCATCGAAGTGCTGCTTCATGCTTTCGAACTTTGCTTTGTCTTCCGCCTGTTTCTTCACTTCCTCCTGCGCGGCGGCACCCTGTTTGGCTACGACGTCTTTGAAGTTAAGGTCCGCTTTGGACTCGCTATCGCTGCCCACCTGGACTTGCAGGTCGTAGGGCTTATTCGGCGCAGGCAAAACGATGTAGACGTGATAGATCCCTGGCCGCAGGTTCCGAAACGAATAGGTTCCGTCCGCAGCCGTTTTCGTCTCCTGCTTCTGGCCTTGATCGCTGACGCACTGCATCGGCACGTTGTACCAGGGCTTGCCCACCACATCGTAAATTGTCCCCGTGATGGAACCGCCTCCTTGCGCCCAGGCACCCGGTGCGGCCCAGAAAAAGAGCGTCGCCGCAATCGCCGCGGCCCATGCTCCTGTCTTCCATAGTCTCTTCATACTCCATTCTCCTTTTGCCGAGTCGCCCAACCCGGTCTGGCTGGCGGGATGGCCCTATTATCCTTAATCTTAACTCTTTTCCAAGTGCTAGGAGTGCGCGCTCACCGCCATCCGGTAGGGAATGGGGTCCGGCACACCAGCTTCCGCAAACGCCTGCAATCGCAACAAGCAACTATCGCACGCGCCACAGGCTTTTTCTTCGCCCTGGTAGCACGACCAGGAAAGATGAAGGGGCGCCTTGAGTTCGAGCCCGCGCCGAATTATCTCATTTTTCTTCATAGCGATAACTGGGGTCACGATTTCGATCTTTGTTTCCGGGCGGGTTCCCACTTGCACCAGTTCCTGAAACACTTTGTAGTATTCCGCGCGGCAATCCGGGTAACCCGAGCTATCCTCGGCGACCGCGCCAATGTATACGGCGTTCGCTCCGATCGCTTCCGCCCAACTCACCGCGACCGAAAGAAAATGCGCATTGCGAAACGGCACATACGTCACTGGAATTGCGCTCCCGTGCGCGCCCGTAGCACCGAGCTCGTGCTCTGGCACAGCGATGTTCTTATCCGTCAGCGCCGATCCGCCAATGGCGCGGAAATGGTCGAGTTGCACGACGAGCCGCTGCCTCACGCCGTAGTAATTCGCGATCTCCTCGAAGGCTCTCCGCTCGCGGGCTTGCGTCCTTTGCCCGTACCCGGCATGCAGCAGCGCAACCCTTTCGGCGCCATGCCGCTCGCGGGCAATCGCCGCGCAAACGCAGGAATCCATCCCTCCGCTCAAAAGCACCACCGCTTTTCCGGTTTGCGTTTCCATTAACTCTTCACTCGTTCGTCGCGTCGCGCTGTTTGCCGAACTTGCTCAGACTCCCTTCGTCGCGGGATCCCACACAAACTTGTGCAGTTGCAATCCCAGGCGGACGGGCAGATTGTCCTCGAGAATCCACTCAACGAGTTTTTTTGGCTCCAGCCCTTGCCACTTACCCTCCGGGTCATCGAATACCGGCGAAAACAGCACCTGCTTCACGCGTTCCGCCAATTGGTGTTCTCGCGTAAATTGCCGCGCAAACTCATAGTCCCGGCGGGTGGACAGCACGAACTTCACTTCATCACTGGAGCCCAGAACCTCAAGATTTTTCATTTCAAAAGTGTCCGGCTCTCCGGAGTCCGGACATTTTACATCCATGATCTTGATTACTTCCTGCGGAAGCCGGCCGGCATACTTTTCTCCGCTCGTTTCGATCAGCACGGTGTACCCAGCCGAGATCAATTTTTCCGCGAGTGGATAAATCTCCTCTTGGAGCAACGGTTCGCCGCCAGTTAGCTCCACAAGCGGGGCATTTGTTCTTTGTCCGACCGAACCGGAATTCCCACCGGCCAACTCGTTCACTCGCGCTAGCACTTGCTCGATGCTCATCTTGCTGCCGCCGTGGAATGCATAGGCCGTATCGCACCAGGTGCACCGCAAATTGCAGCCTGTCAGCCGTACAAATATGCAAGGCAAGCCCGCTCGCGTCCCCTCGCCCTGGATCGACTTGAAGATTTCCGTGATGAACATAATATAAAAGATGCCCGTTATGCCTGGAGCGATTTGCCCGGGCTTTCGGTTGTATTTCAACTCACTCGCGATCCCGCCCGCCACGTAGCTTGTGCCAAAGCCACAACATGCCTGCGCCAAGAACTCCGGCGATTCCTGCAAGTTTTCCGTACCCTGTCGATCCTCCCGCGGCCTGGAAGACCAGGAGATACCCGATAGCCACAAGAACTACCGGGATCAAAACGATGGCAAAGGCCCGGTTCATCGCTTCGCCAAGTCCGCCTGCAAGGCCTTCAGTTGCCTGGCCGGTATTGCGCCCGGCTCGTATCTGTCTCCCAGAGAACGACCTCCGTAATCCGGGCTCCGGGCGGCAATTCCTTCAACTCTCGAGAAACTTCCTCATAGAAATACTTGGCTATGTTTTCCGCCGAAGGGTTCACCTTCGTGAAGGGCTCTAGGTCGTTCACGAACTGGTGATCGAGCCGCCCCATGATCTGACGAATGATTTTCTTCAGCAGCGTGAAATCCACGAGCAGCCCGATCGAATCGAGTTGTGGGCCCTCGAGCGTAACGCGCACACGGTAGTTATGCCCATGCACGTTTTCGCACTTACCCTTGTATCCGCGCAGGGCATGCCCCGCCGAAAATGTCTCTTCCACGCTGACTTGAAACATGTATTTCCGGGCCAGAAACCCGCGCCCGTCATCCTTTAGTTCCCCGCCGTTCCGGGTTCGTACAGTCGAACCAGGCACTCATCCCATTGCGTTCGCTCGACTCCCGCGGCTCAGGAATCTCGATACTTCCGCCAAATCCTGCGTCATACGGTACTTGGGCAGGGAGCTAAGAAAAATTTTACCATAGGGCATCCGCTCGATGCGGCTATCGAGGAGCGCTAGCACGCCCCGATCGGTCTTCGTTCGAATCAGCCGTCCGAAGCCTTGTTTCAACGCCAATACAGCCTCGGGAACCTGAAATTCCGAAAACGCGTTTCGCCCTTCTTCCTGAAGCGCAGCAACCCGCGCAGCCACAATCGGATCGCTCGGTACGGCGAAGGGAAGCCGGTCCACAATCACGCAGGAAAGCTGTTCGCCGGGAACGTCTACTCCTTGCCAGAAGCTCGCTGTCGCGAAAAGAACCGCTCCCGGCGTATTTTTAAACCGCTCGAGCAGGGCGGGCTTGGGCGCAGTCCCTTGGAGAAGGAGCGGGAACGGCACGCGCGTCCTTACGCGCTCATACAACTCGTTCATCTGCGTGTAGCTGGTGAACAGGCAAAAGGCCCGGCCCTGGCTCGTCTCGAGAAGATTTACGATTTCATCCGCGGCCCGGGACGGAAAAGCCGAATTTCTCACGTCCGGCATGGCCTTCGGGATATAAAGCAGTGCCTGCTCCTCGTAGTGGAATTCCGGCGGAAGGCCGCGCTCCTTGACATGATCGAGACCCAGGCGCTGCCGGATGAAGCTGAACCTTCCGCCAACCGTCAGCGTGGCCGATGTCAGCACCACTGTGTCAAACTTCTCGAAGAGTTTTTCCCGCAGAATCTGGCTCACATCAATAGGAGTCGCGGCGAGAAATACTCCTTTGTTCCGCCGCTCGTACCAGTAGACAAAGTTCTTTTCATTCGAATCGAGCAAGAAGCACAACTCCTGCCGCAGTTCGAAACTTCTTCTAGCGATTCGCAGAATCTCTTCCGGCTTCTGCGCCAGAGCCGCGCACTCGGTCTCAAAACTTTTTAGCGCTGTCCCAAGCGCGTCATAGGCCTCGCGATTTTGTTCCAGAAACGCCGAGCGCTCGTTCCGCGAAAAGGGATAGCGGCCGTCCCGCGGTGGAAAAAGTTCGAAAAACGCACGGCTTTTTTCCCGGATCCGTTGGGTGCGGCGAAGCAATGCCGGCGTTCCTTGATTCAGCAGGCGGAGCGTCTGATCCGCGTCCCTGGCCAGTTCTTCCAACCGAAAATTCGAAATTTGGCGTCCAAAGTAATCGCTAGCCGTATCTTCAATTTCGTGTGCCTCGTCGAAGACGACCGCCGAATACTCCGGCAGGATGCTGCCAAAATCGTCCTGCTTTAGCGCGAGGTCTGCGAAGAAAAGATGGTGGTTCACGATGATCAAATCGGCTTCTTTCGCCCGCTGATGCATGCCGGTCACAAAACAGGGATTGAACGAAGGACATTTTTGGCCTGTGCAGGCATCCCTCCGCGCATCCAGGCGCATCCAGAGGTCCGAATCATCGGGTAAGAAAGTGAGTTCCGCCCGGTCCCCCGTCTCAGTCAATTTGGACCACTGTTTGATTTGCTGAAACGCGTCCAATTCCTCCATGCCTTTCAGCAATGCTTGATCCGCCATCTGGTTAAGTTTCGAAATGCACAAAAAGTTCGAACGGCCTTTCATCACCGCCGCTTTCAGGTTGGGTGCAAAGTGTTTTTGGAGAAATGGAACGTCTTTTTGAAAGAGCTGCTCCTGGAGGGATTTGGTGGCCGTCGAAATCACCACGCGCCGTCCGCTGCAAATTGCCGGCACCAGGTACGCCAGCGTTTTCCCTGTACCTGTTCCCGCTTCCACGATCGCGTGATGATGCTTCTCGAACGCGTCGTGCACCGCTTCGGCCATTTCCAATTGTCCGCGCCGGTGTTCGTATCCGCCCATCATGCAGCGTTCGAGGAATCCTCCCGGCCCGAACACTTCCCGCATCGTGGGTTTCGCTTCCTCCCCGCCGGCTCGCACGCTGTCCGCTTCCATCGGTTCGCGAACGTGGGCCGTCATGCCCTCGATTCCCGGCTCCTCGTCGAAGGACACATATTCGCGTTCCGGCCGCAGCCGTGCTCCCTCGGTTCCGCCAGCCATGCCAGCTTTACCCGGCTTGTTCCTCCGCTTCACCGGCTCTCCTGCTCGTCCTTCTGCGTATCTCTACTACTTACTGCCTTGCGCGCACTTCACTTATCCAAATTCGTAACGATAACACAATCCTCCGAGCCGCACTTTTCCCACACGAATGATGGCGGCTGCGCGTCGTTCTGCACACTCGAAACCTCCGTAACGCTCGTTCCAACCCATCCCTCTGCACACTTTCTGAACCAGATTCTAACCCTCGCAAACACCGGGTTTAGCACTTGGGCAAGCACTCTGCTTTGCGGGTGCAATGCCACCTCTGAGGGCGCTACATTGAAGTTTGCGGGTTTTTCTGCAGCCGCACTGGCGTGGGGATGTACTTTCATTTGACGTGGGGTGTTCCATGAAGCGTATTGTCCTGTCGCTGTCTCTCTCGATTGCCGTCGCGTTTGCGCTGGCTTCTTGTAGCGGTGTGCCGAAAGGGAATGGCGGCGGAGGCGGCGGTGGAGGCGGCAACAATCAGACGGGAAGCGTAAAAGTGACCGTTATCGCGGACACGCTGCCGGCACATCCATCCATCATTTCGTTTCCGGTGACTATTTCGTCTTTGGTCTTTACCCCAACTTCGGGGACAGCGACGTCAGTCAACCTGAATCCGCCCGTAGTCGTTGATTTGGCTCGGGTTGAGTCTGACACTGCTCTCGTCGGCGCGTTTTCTGGACTTGCAGCAGGTCAATATTCCAGCATTACCGCTGTTGTCGGGCTTCCATCGCAAATTACAATCATGAACGATTCGGGTTCCGCGATTACCAAGGTGAACAACGTTGCCATCACGCCGACGTGTCCGAGTGCATCCATTTGCATAATGAACGTCGCAACGACTGCCAGCGAGCAAGCGTCGGTTGGTTACACCGTGCCAAGCAGCGGAGGTGTAGGCGTCGAGCTGGATCTTAATCTCAACAACATTGTTGCCCTTAGCGCGGGAAACCTAGACGTCGCTTTCAATAATGCGAGCACCCTTTCCGCTTTCGCACTTCCCCGCGCCGGAGGAGCTAATTTCCCTGCCCAAACTGTCGAGGTGCTCGAGGATATTACCGGTGTTGTGAGCCTTGGAACAAACTCCGTAACCATTACGCCGGCAACGGCCACCGGGCGCGTCCCCGTCACGGCCTCCACCAGCTCTGCGATGATCCTGAACGCGGATCCTTCGGGAACTCTTTGCGCGAATCCAACTCCAGGGAGCGTGTCATCCTGCGTCTCAAGCAATCAAGCTGCGAGCATGGATGTCTTGCTGAAGAGCGACGGCACTTTGGCTGTTCAAGAAATTGAGCCGTTGCTGAGTACTCTGCAAGACACCGTTGAAGGTACCGTCGTTTCCATCAACAGTTCCACGCAGTTCGCGATGATAGTTTCTGACTTTATTCCAGCAGCAACGAACTCCCGCATCGGAACCGTCCACATCGCGGATCCGCTGACCGTGAATATTGGCGTGAACCCCAATCCATTCCTGGTGGACACCAAGGGCCTTCCGGTCGCCACTGTTGCTCCGGGCACGCTCGCGAATTTCGTGGGGATGACGGACACGACTCCGCTGCGTCCCGGCCAGACTGTCGCGGTACACGTGACAAGTTTCAGCGCTGGCTCTCCGGCTGTGATCGGCACGGACACGGTCACGTTGCGCTGGTCGCGTTTCACAGCCACGCCGATCCAGCCGTTTACGAGTGCGACGTTCAATATTTCCGGCTTCCCTTCTTACTTCCTAGCTTCCGGCTCTGCCGAAGCGCAAGTTTTTCCGGGACCCCTGACAACGCAAAACATCACGAATATTGATGGAGTCACCAGCGCAGCTTCCATGCTCACAACCAAGCCCGTCGCGGTCCGCGCGTTGTTCATCGAAAACGCAAGCAATTCGGCACTGCCGGCCTTTTTCGTGGCCAAGATTCGGCAGCACTAACGATTCAAAGTTTATCCGCCTCCGCAAAGGCAACGGGCCGCAGAATCCTGATGATTCGGCGGCCCGTTCTTTTTTTTTGCTGCTGGAAAAACCGGACGCGCGACGCCTAAACCCCTCCCACAGTGGTGTGCGCCGGCAGCGGCATGGTTGGCAGCGGCGAGGATGCAATCGTTGCAGGACCCTTGGGTTGCACGCGATTATAAATCGCCAGTGCGATTGCACCCATGCCCCACATCCAGATGCCCAGTCCGACAAGCGCGCCGATAATATGCACTTGTGCCAACGGCGTGTAGACAATCCGCACTATTACAAATCCAAGCGCCATCCTTCCAATCAAGGCCCAGGTATCGGCGGGCTTGCCGAGAATCCAGTTGCCTACGACAGTCCCGACTATAATTTCCGCTGTGCAAACTCCCAACATCCATAGCCCCAGCGTAAGCACCCCCAAGGGTATTCCTACCACCGTAATGCAAGCGATCACCGCCGCGATCGGTACGCCAAAAAAGACTAGGATGCCCAGCCCCAGCGGCGCTCCCACTCGCTCACCTGCCCGGACTGTTTCCCCCGCAAAACCCGGGAGCAACAGAAAGAGCACCAATCCAAAAAGAATGAACGCCGCCGTCCAAATGACGCGCCAGACGTAGTAGTGTCCCTCCCGATATTGCGATTCGTGCTTCATTTTTGTGAACTCAACGGGAGAAGCCAACTTGGCGCCGCTCGCCACACTTGCCGGATTATCGCCCTCAAAGTGGATGGGGCCACCCACTTGCGCGCTGGAAGCAATGGACATCGAGCGCCCCTTCGTTCGCACCTCGCCGCCGACGGCACCCGAAAGGATGGTTTCATCGTCCATGGCAAGCAGGTCGCGCCCCAGGTGGCCGTCCACGGTCACGGTTTGCGCGAAGGACGTCATGCTGCCATCCACGTGCCCGGCAGAATCGATTAGCGCGGCCTCATTGAACGACAGCACATTTCGCTTCACAGTCCCGCTAATCGTCAGATTGTTCGTAAAGCACCGGATGTTCCCATCAATTTGCCCGCTAACTCGAACCGACTGAGCAAACACGATCGCGTCGCCTTCGATATGCCCGCCGATGTCAATCGATTGGCCGAAAAAATATACGTCCCCCTCCACTGTGCCATCGATTCGCGCGCGCGGCCCGGTAATGAACACGTCGCTCTTGACCGTCTCCTCCTTATTCAGGTCGTAGGTCACATTCTTGTGGAACTCCATCGCGCTCGCAGGCGACGGCATCAAGACCGCCGCGCACAGTCCTGCGAACACAACCGCCAGCGCCGAGCCTCGCCGCAATCTTCGCCGGAAGATCACGGCCGCGAATCCTGCCAGCGTAAACATCGCCAATACTTCGAAAAGTGTGAGCATGGACTGCCATCCCTTCCAGAAGGCGCCTTGAAAGATTAATAGACTCAGCAGGCTCGTTCCGCCGAAGCCCGCTTGTTCCAGCCGCAACTCCCAGGGTTCCACGAATCCGGTGTAGAGCGCGTAGACTCCCGTCGCCGCCAGCGCGAAAATCAATCCGGAAATCCAATGGAATGTACGCCGCGCGCGTTCCTGAAACTCCGTGAGCCGCGCGGGCAAGGGCTCGTTTTCTTCCAGCATGGCCCGGGTCAGCAGCCGGGACTCGCGCTCCAATGCACGAAGCAAGGTCCGGCATGCGGCGCAATCCTCCGCATGTGCCGATACGGCTTGGGCCCGCCCGCGGTCCAATAAGCGCTCCGCGTAGAGCAGACAGGTCATTTCATCTAGATGCTCCATTGGTCCGCCAGACTCATTCCGCAATTCGGGGTTTTCAGGTTCGCTCACGTGGTCCCTCCCGCCGCAAGCGCGCTTTTCCCCTCGAGTGCCTGCCGCAGTTCATGTCGCGCGCGCAGCAGCACCACGCCCACGAAGGCGCGCCGCACTCCCAGCGCATCGGCGATTTCGTCATAACTCATATCGGAGTAGTAGCGCAAGACCAGCGCCATTCGGGCGCGCGGTCCGAGCTCCTGCAGCGCGTGACGCACCTCTTCGCTCGTCTTCTGCTCGATTAATTTCTCAAGTTGGTTAGGGTCCGGATGCTCCAGCGGCACGTTTTCCACGTCCTCGGTTTCTTTGTCCTGCCGCACTTTGCGCCGCCGCAGAATATCCCAGCAGTGGTTGGCGGCCACCTTGTAGAGCCACGCCGTGAAAGACCGCGTCTCATCGTACTGGCTCAAATTTTTTTGCAGCTTGATGAAGATATCCATTGTTGCGTCTTCGGCATCCTCACGGGTCGGCAACGCCCGCCGGCAAAATCGAAAGATGACGGGCGCGAAAGACCGGTAGAGCTCTCCCCAGGCTTCCGCATCCCCCGATCTTGCTCGGGCAACCGCCTCGGGGCTCTCCGTCGTTCCGGGTGCATTCATCCGGCCTGGTCTCAGCGGTTCCATAATCTAGTACGCAAAAGAACCCCAAAAACTTACGCAATCTTAACAAATAGCAATATTGGGGCGCGGAGCTATCTCTTCTCTGCTCAGCACTCTACCAGAAACCAGTTCGGACTCACCCAAATCCAGCAATATTGCAGAGTCGTCCAGTCCCATCGTTTCTTTGCGATTCTTTGCGATCCCGATCTTTCCCACACGAATCTCTGAACTCTGGCGTGTCTTTGACCTCAGGATGCACGGCAATCCGGTAGATCGGCACTCTGCGGCAAATCTCAAGTAACACTTTCATATTCAATGGCTTACGTGGCAGTGGACTCTTCGGATTTCAAGGCTCGGGGGACCTCGCAGCTGCGGCACTTCAGTCTCAAGAGCAGAATCTCGCCTGATGCGGTAAAGTGGAGGATTGCAATCCTGGTCCGATTCTCGACTGGCGGTCGCAGCCCATCTTCCATGCCGCAAAAACTTCCATCGCTCGTGATTCTCGGGCGCCCCAATGTGGGCAAATCCACGCTCTTCAACCGGCTCACGGGAACCCGCCGTTCGATTGTTACGGACGAGCCGGGAATCACTCGCGACCGGATTTACGGCCGCGCGGAGTGGCGAGGGAAAGCGCTCGAAATCGTGGATACCGGCGGAATTGTTCCGGACGACAAAGCTCTCATTCCGCAAGAGATTTTTCGCCAGGCCCGAGTCGCGATCGAAAAAGCTGATTTGCTCGTTCTAGTTGTGGATAGCCAGGCCGGTGTCACCCCGTTGGATCAGGAATTGACGCGCCGGCTGCGCGCAACAGGAAAGCCATTCGTCGTGGCCGTCAACAAGATTGATTCGGCGGCGCAAGAAATCAATGCTGCTGCGTTTCACGAACTGGGTGCGCCCGTCTTTGCGATCACGGCCGAGCACGGCACCGGCGTGGACGAACTTCTCGACGCCGCTCTCGCGGAGGTCGAAGGCGCGGCGGTCGGCGAAGCGGAGACCAGAGACGAATCCCTCGTTGAAGTCGCCATCATCGGGCGCCCCAACGTGGGCAAATCCACTTTGCTGAATCGTCTCGCAGGAGAGGAGCGCTCCATCGTTTCCCCGATTCCCGGCACGACCATGGACAACGTGGATACCGAGGTTCGCCGCGATGGCCGGACCTACCGCTTTGTGGACACCGCCGGGATCCGCCGCAAAGGAAAGACAAAGCTTGTCGCCGAAAAATTGAGTGTTGTGATGGCGCGGCGTGGTCTTGAGCGCTGTGACGTGGCCTTGCTCGTTGTGGATGGCGAGCAGGGCGTCACGCAAGGCGACGCGCAGATTGCGAATTATGCCGAACAATCCGGCCGCTCCGTGATTATTGTGATGAACAAATGGGATCTCGCCATCGAAGCGGCGAAGCGCGCCGCCGAACGGGAGCCTCGGGAAAAGGATCGGCAATACAAGAAAGGAAACAAAGGGAAACAACCGGACGAGCGGGCCCAGGAAAAATTCTTCGATGCCGGCCGCATGATCTACGATTACGAAAAATTGATCCGCGGCAAATTGAAATTTCTCAGTTACGCGCCGATCGTTTTCCTTTCCGCCAAAACCGGCGAACGCGCCCCTAAGCTCTATCCGCTGATCGATCATGTCGCTGCTGCTCGCCGCAAGCATATTCCCACTCCCGAATTGAATCGCTGGCTGAAAGAAGATGTGGACTTGCAGCGCGGCACGACCCCCAAAGCCCGGCCAGTCCGCATTTACTACATCACGCAGGCCAAGACTGCTCCGCCGACGTTTCTCCTTTTCACGAATCAAAAGCAGCCGCTGCACTTCAGCTTCGAGCGCTTCCTTGAAAATCAGCTTCGCGCGAAATTTGAATTTGCGGGCACGCCGGTTCGCTTTGTGCAACGACTGCGCAAGCGCGAGCGGTCTGCGCGCCGCGAAGAAAAATAAATCCTTTCTGCTTGGCTGTTAGCCCAGCGGCTTGCTCCGCCACTATTGGAATGACTGGGAAACTGCTACGATAGCGGCGTCCCCTCCCGACAGGATTCTGGCTCTATGCCGACCATCGCCGCAGCCACGCTGACCGAAGCCGCAAAGGACTCTTATCGCATTGGCGAAGTCAGCCGCATTACGGAACTCAAGCCATTCGTGCTGCGCTACTGGGAAACCGAATTTCCCATGCTCGAGCCGGTGAAGAGTCCCAGTGGTCATCGCCTCTACCGCCAGCAGGATGTGGACATGGTCCTCCGCATCAAGCGCCTGCTCTATGACGAAGGGTTCACCATCGCCGGTGCTCGCCGCCATTTGCGCGAGCAGAACGGCGCACCGGAAACCGAGGCCGCCTCGAACGGAACCTCCGCAGATTCCGGCGGAGCCGCGCAGCTCCTCAGCCGCAAGATGCTGCTCGATTTGCGCGATTCTCTCCGCGCATTCTTGACGCTGCTCGAACGCCGGTGATAGCCTTGGAATTACCCTCGCTCTCTTCGGCTTGCCGTTTCTCTCCGCCGGGAGCTGCGGTCGCATTTGTCGGGACGTAGCGAAGCCTGGTATCGCGCACCCTTGGGGTGGGTGAGATCGCTGGTTCGAATCCAGTCGTCCCGACCATTTTTGTCCGCCCTTACATAGCGCATTGAAATCATGAAGAGACACCGTCGAATACGCGGAATAACCCTCTACCTTGTCGTTGACCAATACACACATTTCTGCGATATTTACACATAGAGGCCGATTTACGTGAGAACCAACATCGAGATTGACGACCGCCTCATGCGGGATGCCATGCGCAGCAGCGGCGAACGGACCAAACGCGCCACGGTTGAAGAAGCGTTGCGCCTGCTCGTCAAGGTGCGTAGCCAGGCCGGCATTCGGCGGTTGCGCGGTAGAATTCGCTGGGATGGCGATCTCGGCGAACTTCGCCGTGGCCGAACGGAAGCGTAGGAGTGGTCATTGTAGACACCACGGTTTGGGTGGATTACTTCCGCGGTATCCGTAACTCTGAAACGGACTGGCTCGACCGCGAAGCCCACCTGACTCGAATCGGGCTCACCGATTTAATTCTCTGCGAGGTGCTGCAAGGCGTAAAATCAGAGCGTGAATTCGCGCTCACCCGGCACGAACTTCTGAAATTTGAACTGTTTCAGGCTGGTGGTCTGGAGCTTGCCGTAGCCGCGGCAAAGAATTTCAGGAGCCTTCGCGAAAACGGCAGAACCGTTCGCAAGATGATTGACTGTTGGATCGCTACTTTTTGCTTAATCGGTGGGCACACGCTTCTTCATCGGGACCGCGATTTTGACGTCTTCGAGCAGAGCTTGGGCCTGCGCGTGCTGCACCCAATGGGCTCATAACGGCCGGCGCCAGCGTGGATGTGCGGCTAAGTGTAAAGGCGCTTGGAATCCGTTGTCGCGGCTTCAATTTTTATGAAACACATACTTATAACAAACGACGATGGAATTCAGGCGGATGGCCTCAAGACACTCGCCAAAGCCGTCTCCGATCTCGCGACCGTGAGCATTGTTGCGCCCAGCCGCGAACAGAGCGGCACCGCGCAATCCCTCACTCTCCGTCAGCCCATCGTTTGCAACGTTGCCGGCGAGCGTCAATGGGCCATTGATGGTACTCCTGCGGATTGCGTCATTGTCGCGCTCCACAAACTTCTTACGGAAAAAGTTGACCTCGTCATCTCCGGCATCAATCACGGCGCGAACCTCGGCGAGAACGCCTACTACTCCGGTACCGTCGGTGCCGCTCGCGAAGCTGCGCTTCACCACATTCCAGCCGTGGCTCTCTCCCTCTGTTCGAAGGAACCGGAAGCCAGCTTTGAACCGGCTGCTCGCCTCGCGCGATTAGCCGCTGAACTGATTTTCAAGGAAGGGCTTCCCGATCAGGTGCTTCTCAACGTAAACGTCCCGCACCCGTGGAACGGCGGAGTGAAATTCACGCGTCAATCCAAAAAGATCACGCGCAACCAGCTTTGGGAAGGAAAAGATCCTCGCGGACGAAGGTATTTCTGGTTGTATGAGCAGCGCCTGGATAAAGATGTCGAGCCCGACACCGATTATGCCGCCATTTTTGATGGAGTTGCTTCCGTGACGCCTCTCCATCTCGACGCCACGCACACGGCGTCCCTCAACCATCTCTCGCATTGGGCGAAATCGCTGGAAGGCGCCTTCGCCACCACAATTCCTCTTTAGCGCGATTCCTTTGCTGCTGGCGCGACTAAAGGAACCTTGTCCTTTCGCATGGCATCGTTCAGTTCCGGCAAGTCTTTCGCCAGCACCTCGCGCCATGCCGTCAATTGAACTTCCAACCGCTGATCCAACTCGGCGAAAACATCTTCCTCGGCCTTGGTCGGCGCCGCGTCCGCGCTGTCCACGAGATTCTGCAAAAGGCCAAATTTGCTGTTCAGCATCGTCGGGTAATTGGCCTGGTCCTCGCTGGCCTTCGATTTCACTTGGACCAACTGCTCCTCGATCGCGCTAATTTTCTTGCGCAACGCTTCGGATTCGGCGACGAGAAGTTTCGTCGCGTCGCCCGAGCCGAGCCGCTTTTCAAGCGCCATGAGCTGCGTCCGCAGATCGCGAATCGCAATCACGGTCTTGTTCATCACATCCTGCCGCTGGCTCATGCGCAGCATCAGGTCGAATTGCTTGCGCAAATCCTCGGGCGAAGTCTTCACTCGCGGATCCATCTTCACTTCTACCTCGGCAGTTTGCGATTTCCCCGCCACCGTGAGACGCAGCTGATATTTTCCCGCAAGCGCCAGCGCGCCCACCGGCTCGCCCGCGTCATAAATCACGCCGGGCACCTTTGTCGGCGGCTGGTAGCGCAGATCCCACACAAACCGGTTCAGCCCAGCCTTAGCGGGAATGCTCTCGACAGGAACGTCGCGCTCTCCTTCGTCCGGTCCAGTGTCGGTCTTCTTCTCCGCGCTCGTGAACGAGCGAATCACTTTTCCCGCGCTGTCCAGAATTTCGAGTTTCGCCGCTTCTTTCGGCTCGCTCTTTAAGTAGTAATAGAGGATCGCGCCCGACGGCGGGTTCTCCCCAATCGGGTAGCGCCGCGGATTGGTGTGCCCTTCGCGCGTGCGGAACGCCGTATCCGGCGTAAAGAGGTGCGCGTCCTCCGAAGAAATCGCGGCGCTTGCTTGCCGCAGCGGTGCCAGACTGTCCAGCACCCAGAATGAGCGCCCATGCGTCGCCACAATTAGATCGTCGTCGTGCACGATCAAATCATGAATTGGAGTTGTCGGCAGATTCAGCTGCAGCGGCTGCCAGTTTCCGCCGTCATTGAAGGAAACCCAAATACCCGTTTCCGTCCCGGCGTAAAGCAGGCCTTTGCGCACCGGATCTTCGCGCACCGCGTGCACATAGGAATCGCCCGGCAACCCATTCACAATTTTCGTCCACGACTTTCCGAAATCGCTCGTCTTGAAAATGTACGGCTTAAAATTATCCAGCTTGTGAGCATCCACGGCGATGTACGCCGTGCCGTCATCGAACCGTGACGCTTCGATCAGGCTCACCATCGCCCACTCCGGCATTTCTTTTGGCGTGACGTTGCTCCAATTTTTTCCGCCGTCTCGCGTCAGTTGCACGAGCCCGTCATCTGTTCCCGCCCAAAGCTCGCCCTCATTCTTCGGCGATTCCGCCAGGCTGAACACCACGTCGTAATACTCGACCGTGTACTGATCCTTCGTCAGCGGCCCGCCTGAGTCCTGTTGCTTCGTTCTGTCGTTGCGCGTCAGGTCCTTGCTGATCTCCGTCCAATTGCGGCCCGCGTCCGTCGAGCGAAACACGCATTGCGCCGCGTGATAAATCACGTCCGGGTTATGCGACGAAATCAGGATCGGCATCGTCCACGTGTAGCGGTATTTCTGCTCAGAAGCTGGATGCCCATTCGGATCCTCGGGCCATTCCTCGATGCTTTGCGCCTGACCTGTGCGCCGGTCGAAGCGCGTGAAGACCGGCCCCTCGTCATCTGCGTACACAATGTTCGAATCGCGCGGATCCGGCACGATGTAACCGCTCTCGCCGCCGCCTACCGCGTCCCAATCGCCCTCCTGGATTGCGCCGTGATCGCTCCGCGTGCGGATGCCGATCGAGGAATTGTCTTGCTGCGAACCGTACACGCGAAACTGAAAATCGTTGTCGGCGGCGACGTGATAAAACTGCGCCGTCGGCTGATTATTCTGCGTCGTCCAGTTTTTCCCGCCATCCACGCTGATCGTTGCGCCGCCATCGTTCCCGTTGATCATCCGATTCGGATTATTGGGATCGATCCAGAGAGCGTGATGATCCCCATGCGGCGCGTTGAGCCGTTCGAATGACTTGCCGCCGTCCGTGGATTCATACAATCCCGTGTTCGCGATGTAGAGGCCTTCGGAATTTTTTGGATCCGCCCAAAGGTGCGTGAAGTACCACGCCCGCTGCGTGAACCGGTGATCGTCCGTCACGAACGTCCAGTTTTCCCCGCCGTCCTCGCTTTTATAGAGCCCGCCTTTTTTCGCCTCAATCAGCGCATAGACCACGTTCGAATCAGCTCCCGAAACCGCCACGCTGATTCGCCCGAGCGTGCCTTCGGGCATACCGTGCCCTTCGATTCGCTTCCAGGTTGTCCCATCGTCGTTCGAACGGTACAGCCCGTCCTTTGCGCCGCCGCTGTTCAGCATCCACGGCGTGCGCCAGCCTTCCCACATCGCCGCGAACAACACGTGCGGATTGTGCGGATCGAAGACCACTTCGATCCCGCCGGTACGATCGTCCAAGTACAAAACTTTTTCCCACGTTTTTCCGCCGTCGCGCGTGCGAAAAATGCCGCGCTCCGTATTCGGTCCATACGCGTGCCCCAGCGCGGCCACAAAAACAATGTCCGGATTCGTCGGATGAATAATCACCGCGCCGATATGCCGCGTGTCTTTCAGCCCCACATTCGTCCACGTTTTTCCCGCGTCTGTGGATTTGTACACGCCGTCGCCGTACGAAATATTCCCGCGAATGCACGCCTCGCCCGTTCCCACGTAAATCACGTTTGGATCGGAGTCGGCCACCGCCACTGCGCCAATCGAGGAGATTGGTTCCTTGTCAAAAAGCGGGTCCCACGAATTTCCGCCGTCCGTCGTTTTCCAGACGCCGCCGCCGACCGCGCCAAAATAATAGGTGTTCGGCTGGCTCGGCACGCCGGCCACGGTCAGCACGCGGCCTCCGCGAAACGGACCGATCAATCTCCATTTCATCCCGTCGTAAGTTTTTGTATCGGGTTGCTGTGCGTGCACGGCAAATGCGCCGGCAACGATGAGTGTGCAAACGGCGAACAAGACTACCAATGGCTGGCGAAGCGCTTTCACAAAATCCTCCGGAAGACCGCAGCAAATCGCTGCATCGTATCACGGAGCGGAAGTTTCCCAATAATTCGCTTCCCGCCTAACTCAATTCATGCTTTCCCGCTGGAATTGCCATCGAATTCCTGTAGGGCATGGCTACTTGCATCCTTTTTGAACGCGCGCCTGAATACGATACGATGCCAGCGGGATGAGTGCTGCACGAAGCTACGAAATCGCTGTCGTCGGCGCCGGTGTGTTCGGTGCGTGGACGGCGTGGCATCTGGCGCGGCGCGGGAAGCGTGTTCTGCTCGTGGATGCCTATGGGCCGGGAAACGCCAGGGCGAGCTCCGGCGGAGAGTCTCGCATCATCCGAATGGGCTACGGAACAGACGAAATCTATACACGCTTCTCGCAACGCTCTCTCGAACAATGGAAGAATCTCTTTGCGGCCACCGGTCAGCCGCTGTTTCGCGAAACAGGAGTGCTCTGGCTCGCGGGCGAAGATGACTCTCGCGTACGCGACTCGATGAGCACTTTGAAGCGCTGTGGCGTTCCATACGAAGAAATGGCGCACGACACTTTACAGCGCCGCTATCCGCAAATCTCTTTTGATCGCGTCACGCGCGGATTTCTCGAACCGCATAGCGGTGTGCTGATGGCGCGCCGCGCGGTCGCGGCGGTGGTGGAAGATGCGATCCGGCATGGAGTCGAATTTCGGATCGAGCATGTCGAAAAACCGCGCGGGGCGCGCCCCGTGGCGCAACTAGAGTGCGGAAGTGGCGCGACGATCGTCGCGGACCAGTTCGTGTTCGCCTGTGGTTCCTGGCTCGGCAAACTGTTTCCGGAAATTCTCGGTCCGCTCATCTTTCCGACGCGGCAGGAAGTGTTTTTCTTTGGCGTCCCGCCCGGAAACTCGCGCTTCGCGCCTCCAGCTTTGCCCACGTGGCTGTTCCAGGAAGATGAGTATTACGGAATGCCCGACCTTGAAGGACGCGGGCTAAAGATTGCGCTCGATCGTCACGGAGAGCCTGTTGACCCCGATACACAATCGCGAATGGCCACCGCGGCGGAAGCGGAAGTAGTGCGCAACTATGTAGCGAACCGGTTTCCTGGATTGCGCAACGCGCCCGTCGTCGAAACGCGCGTCTGCCAATACGAAAACACTTCCAACGGTGATTTTCTGATTGACCGCCATCCGGCTTTCGAAAACGTCTGGTTTGCGGGAGGCGGTTCAGGCCATGGATTCAAGCATGGGCCCGCTGTCGGCGAATATTTGTCCCGGCAAATTTTGGATGGGGCGCAGCCGGAGCCGCGGTTCTCGATAGCCACAAAACAAACCATTCAGCGGCGTTCCGTTTACTGAACGAAGCCATCGCCAGTTGCCTGAAGCGCTATTCCTTTTGAGCGCGGCGGCGCGCATGAAACGCGGCTATGCCTCGTTTCACTCGCCGGGCCTTCTCCGCGTACAGATCCTGGTCGGCGTCGGAAAGTAGCTTTTCGATGCGCTCGCCCTCGCCGCGATAAATGGAAACGCCAATGCTCGCGGAAAGGCGCGGTTCTTCGTCGTCTTCCGCGAGGACGGTCCGGATTCGGTTCGCCACCCGCTGCGCCTCCATTTCCTGCGTTTCCGGCAGGACCAGCGCGAATTCGTCGCCGCCGTATCGTGCGGCTGTATCAATCGCCCGGCAATGGATTCGCAGGATGGCGGCGAGACGGCAAAGCGAGCGGCTGCCCACCAGGTGGCCGAAGCGATCGTTAATTTTCTTCAGCCCATCGAGATCGAGCAGCAGGAGAGCGAACGGCCGGCCGGTGCGGTTCGTCCGCTCGGTCTCGCTTTCGAGAACGTCCAGCAGGCGGCGGTAATTCGCCAAGCCGGTGAGCGGATCGCTGACTGCGAGGTGGCGAACCTGTTCGAAAAGTCTAGCGTTGTCAAACAGCGCTCCGCCAAGTGCCAGCGCGTAACTGCCAACGGTGAGGACCTGCCCGAAGACGAACGGCGCGTCGAGCAACCGTTCTGATTGGCACGCCGCGAGCTGCGCCGCGAAGTTCATCCACGCGGCCGCATAGATCGTTCGATCGAATGCGGAATCCTCCGATTGCAATCGTTTTCGGTACCAGATGACGGCTGCCAGAAAAATGACGCCGGGCAAGAGCTGCTGCGGATTGGGAATCAACGCCACCGGATGGCGAGACACTTCCGGCGGAAGATGATGCAGAGAAACCGTGATGAAATACGTGAGCGCAACGATGGTCAGCAGCGCTCCGGCAATTTCCGTTTTGGTGTGGCGCGAACGCGGAATGAAGCGCTCGACAAGCAAGGCCACGAGAAGCAGAAGAGCCAGGACGATCCGGCTGAGCCACCAGGCAACGGGAGCCCAGGTGGCGCGCACCGGCAGCCCAATGGGAAACTGGAAGAAGAGCACGCTGGAGGCGCAGAGCACCGCGCCGGAAAGCAGGAAGCCGCCGCCCAGGATCAACGAGATGCGATCCTGCGTACCCTGAAAGCGCACGAACGCCAGCGCCGAGAAAACAAAAGCCAGCAGCGCGGCGATCACCTGCAGATAGCCCTGGAGCACCGGATCAGGCGCGAGGGAGAATGGGCGCACCCAGTAGGCAAGAAGAGCTATCAGCAGGAAGCCAAAGACATGCCAGGCCAGGACCTTCGTGGGACTGCGGGTGCTCATACGAGTCATGTCGTCCATCGAGGAGTTTTCCTCGACTGGGACGAGGAGCTACTCCATTAGACTACGTTCCGTTCGCAGACGTTGCTGGAAAATGAGGGGTTTTTAACGAAGAAGCAAGAGTCGTGGAAATTTTTTCTTACTGTACGAAAGGACAGGCGTAACGAATCTTGGCAGCGGAAGAACGAGAGAGATGGCCGGCGATTCCGACGCAGATGCAGAACAGTTTGGACTTGCGCGCACTGCATCAATTTTAGAAAATGCCTGTATTGAAACGATTCAATCCGAAACCGTAATCTAGACCCGCAGCGCGAGTTCCCCCCGGGCAAGACTCACCGCTTCGGCGCGGTCGCTCTCGTGAAGGGAATCCGGCAGCATTTACAAAGAAACCATGCGAAAAACTTCCAAGACTCACTCATCCGGTTCCCCTCGCTCCGGTTCTCGCCTTAATCCCTCCGGGCGGCACACGCTCCACGAAATCCTGTCGCAGCCGGAAACCTGGATCGAAACGACGCGCCGGTTTGAACCGCAGGCGGCTACGGCTGAAGTATTCAAGAATTTTTCCAACACGCAGCCCTGGCTGTTCACCGCGTGCGGCTCCAGCTACTACTTGTCGCAGACGATCGCGGCGCAGTGGACGCGTCTCTTTGGTTCGCCGTGCACCGCTGTGCCCGCGTCGGAATTGCTCTTCGCTCCGGAAGAAACGTTGCTCCGCGCAGGCGCCAAGCAGGTCGTGTTAATCTCGCGCTCCGGGAAGACGACGGAGGTCCTTCGCGCGGCCGAATTGCTGCAACAAAGAGCGGGCCTGAGAACTCTTGGAGTCACCTGCAATCAGCAGAGCGGGTTGGAAAGACTCTGCACGCACACTCTGAAACTGCCGTGGGCGGATGAAAAAAGCATGGTGATGACGCGGTCGTTCACCTCCATTCTCTTGCTCTTTCAGCGGCTCGGCGCGCGCTTCACAGGCGATAAGCGATTGGAATCCGCGCTGGAGAGCTTGCCGGAGAAGACAGAGCGCTGGCTTGCGGAAAATGCTGATAAGATGCGGGCCTTTGGCGCGAGGCGGAGTTATGCGGATTACGTCTTTCTCGGACAAGGCGCGCACGGCTGGCTGGCGCAGGAAGGTGCGCTGAAAATGACGGAAATGTCTTCCTCGTACGCGCAGGCCTATCCGTCGCTCGAATTCCGGCACGGGCCAAAGAGCATCGCCAGCCCGAAGACGCTGATTGCCTTCCTGGTCTCGGAGATTGCGGCGACCGAGGAATTGGAACTGGCCGAGGAAGTAAAGCGATTGGGGGCCACTACACTGCTGGTGGCGAATCGCGTGGCCCCGGAGCTACATAAAAAGCATGATCTCGTTCTCGAATTGAGCCACGACGGCCCGGAATCCGCGCGACTGGCATTGACTGCGATTCCCGCGCAACTGCTTGGATTGGCGGCTGGAGTGCGCAAGGGATTGGATCCGGATGTGCCCAGGAACTTGACTCGAGCCGTCGTGCTCGATGAGGGTGGCAGCGCAACCAGCCGCAGGAGAAGCGGGTGAGCAGCGAAGCGGGAGCAAACGGCATCCCGGGGCTGCGGCGAACGCTGACGCTTTGGGATCTGATTCTCTACGGCGTCATCGTACTCCAGCCGGTAGCGCCTATGTCGGCGTTTGGAGCGCTCAGCGATCGCGGGCGCGGCCACGTGATCACGGCGATTCTCATCGCCATGGTCGCGATGCTGGCCACCGCCGTCAGCTATGGAAAAATGGCTCGCGTCTATCCTAGCGCGGGCTCGGCATTCACCTATGTTGCGCGCGAAATCCATCCGGCAGCCGGATATGTGACCGGCTGGAGCATGGTGATGGATTACATCGTGAACCCGCTGATATGTACGATCTGGTGCGCGGGGCAGGCTCACGAGTTCGCGCCCACCATTCCAGATTGGGGCTGGAAGATTTTCTTTGCCGTGGTTTTCACCCTGCTCAACTTGCAAGGCATCAAGACTTCGGCGCGCGTCAACGCAGGCCTCGCCGCAGGAATGAGCGCGGTGGTGGTCGTGGTATTCGTGGCCACGATCCGCTACATCTTCGGGCATCCCCATAGCGATCCCGGATTTTTCACGCGGCCCTTCTACGACCCGCAGACATTTTCCCTCGACAATTTATTTGGGTGCACCTCGCTCGCCGTTTTGACGTACATAGGATTCGACGGCATCTCGACGCTGTCCGAAGAGACGGAAAATCCGCGCCGCAACATCATGCTGGCAACGGTGATGACGTGCCTGGCCGTTGGAATTCTTTCCGCGGCCGAAGTGTACGTCGCTCAACTCGTGTGGCCGGCGTCGCAGCCGTTTCCAAACGAGGATTTGGGCTATGTCTATGCCGCGGCGCGCGCATGGGGACCGCTTTTCCAGATTGTCGGCGCGACGCTGCTCGTGGCGAATTTTGGTTCGGGAATGGGCGCGCAAATCGGAGCGGCGCGATTGCTCTATGGAATGGGCAAAAGCAATGCGCTGCCGAAATCATTTTTCGGAAAGGTTGACGAGCGGCACGGCATTCCCCGAAATAATGTGTTGTTCATCGGCGCGATTGTTCTGATTGGTTCCTTCTTTCTGACCTTCGGACGCGGCATCGAGCTGCTGAATTACGGCGCGCTGCTGGCATTCGTCGGCGTGAATGCATCTTCCTTCGTGCATTATTTCTGGAGAGGTTCGGAGCGGACGTTCGGCAGCTTCATCATTCCTTTGGTGGGATTCGTAATTTGTGCGTGGCTCTGGTGGCACTTGAGCGCGCCGGCGAAAATTTTGGGGACAGTGTGGATGGCGGCGGGGATCGCTTACGGCATCTGGAAAACGAACTGGTTCCGCATGCCTCTTTCATTTGACGCCCCGGCCGAATAGATAACGGCAAAGCGGACCGCCGCGTGGCCTGCTCGAGGGATGTCTGGCAAGATCATGGAACCCGGAGGAATTCACGTGAAGCGCGCGAGCGGCAAAAGCCGTGCGGTGACGATGCGTGATGTCGCGGAAGATAGCGGCTTTTCGCCGGCCACCGTTTCCATCGTCTTGAATAATGCGCCGCTGGCTCGCTACATCGCGCCCGCCACAAAACGAAAAATCGAAGAAGTGGCGAAAAAGCTGGGCTACCGGCCGAACGCGATGGCGCGCTTTCTGCGCAGCAAGCGGAGTCACACCGTCGGTCTGATGTTCTTCGACATCACGGATCCCTTTTGCACGCCGGTGCTGCGCGGGATCGAAAACGCGCTGTACCAATCGTCCTACGTGCCTATTTTCGCGGATGCGCATAACCAGAGAAACCGTTTCGAGCGCTATCTGGAAATGCTGCTGGAGCACCACGTGGAAGGGTTGA
Organism: Candidatus Acidiferrum sp.; assembly: GCA_035279745.1. Classification (GTDB taxonomy): domain Bacteria; phylum Acidobacteriota; class Terriglobia; order Acidiferrales; family UBA7541; genus Acidiferrum. Next base: position 247,738 of record DATEHE010000010.1, read on the forward strand.
TCGTGGTGGCTAACTGGCTGGTCGTGGATATTCTTTTGCTCGGCGATTTGAGCAAACGAAATATTCCGGCGGCGCTCATTGGGTGGGAGCTGCCGGGAGACGCGGTGAGTTCCGTGATGGTGGACAACGAAATGGGAGCGCGGATGGCGCTCGAACATTTACATCAACTGGGGCACCGCAAAATTGCGTTCATTCGCGGCCCGAAAATGATCATAGACAGCGCGCCGCGCTGGCGCGGTGTGCAGAAATTCGCCCACGCCGCGGGAATCGAAATCGACCCGTCGCTCGTGCTGCAATTGCCGGATTCCTTCGATCCGAATTCCGGATTCGAGGGCGGGCACCGCCTTACCGAGGAACTTCTGCAAAAAAAGAAGAAGTTCACGGCGCTGATGGCCTTCGACGACTTGACGGCGATGGGCGCAATTCGTGCTTTGACGAAGGCCGGCGTGAAAGTTCCTGAGCATTGCTCCGTGACGGGGTTTGACGATGTGCCGCTCGCGGCGCTGGGGGCCCCCTCTTTGACGACGGTGAGGCAGCCGCTCGAAGCCATGGGGACGCATGCGGTAAACGTAGTGATGGAAGGAATCAAAGCAGGAATCGAGAAGCGCGAGTGGAACGCGGTGCAGCAGAAGATGTATCCCGAACTGGTGATTCGGGATTCGACACGGGCAGTGCCGCAGGGGGGAGCGAATGACTGAGGGGCAGGTGGGGTCGGAGATGCGGGAGGGAGGGGACCCTGCGGATTTTGTAAGTGTTGCAGGTAAAAGACTTAGCGTCTCTGTAAGTTGTTTAGAATCAGCAGTTACGGGCATTTCGTAAGTGTTGCAGATAAAAGACTTAGCGTCTCTGTAAGTTGTTTAGAATCAGCAGTTACGGGCATCTCGTAAGTGTTGCAGATAAAAGACTTAGCCGGAATCCGAGACGTTAGCATGCGGAGGTAGGCGCGTCTCGTAAGTGTTGCAGATAAAGGGCTTAGCGACCTCCTCAGAGGGTTTTGGGACCACGGATGCGAGATACTTGTAAGTGTTGCAGATAAAGAGGTTAGGGACCTTTTTAGCAGGTTTTCGGGGAGAACAGGGTTCAAGCTGCTTGCAAGTGTTGCAGATAAAGGACTTACAGAACTTTGTGATCGCGAGCGAATCCGGGGGGCACGTCGAATTGCAAACAGGACGCGAGCTGGTACGGCGGGGGAACTCTGGGGACCGAGGCTCTAAAAACAGAAGAAGCGGCGAATATCCGCCGCCGGAAAAGTCGCAACACTACCTGGAGAAGTTGTAACACTTGTGAAGTTAATGTCAATGGAAAAGTGTCGTCAAAGATTAGACTAGGTCCGACGCGGAGAATCTGTGTGGGGGAACCTTGCCAGCGGCTGCGAGCAATAAGAGGATAGGGGCAACGGAAGCCGAGTGGGCAAGAGTCCAAAGACGTGGCGCGAAACTGGGAATGCAGCGCGAATGCGGCAGGCTGACCGCGGGGAAAAGGAAAAGGGTCCGGAAGTGAATTCAAGGCACAAAGCGAGAAAGTTTGGGAGTGCTTGCGCGCCGGCGGAGAGGAGCTGGAAGCCGTGGCGCGCGGGAATTTGTTTGTGTGCGCTTTCATTCTTGCCTGGCGCGCGGTGCGATGCACAAATGGCGGGGAAAGCGGGGCGAGAGAAGGCCAGCGACGTGGTGATGCTGGCGTTGCAGCCGTTGAATCCGCGCGCGGAGCTGAAGAACGAAGTGAGCAAAGGAATCGTGGGAGAGTCCGAAACAGAGCAAGCTCAAGAGAAAGAATTACTCGGGATTCAAATGGAGATTGTGCGGAAGACGGCGAAGTTCGGGCCTGTCCTGCTGATTGCGCCGGATGAGACGACGAAGAACGAGGTGAGGAAGCGGTGCGAGGAATTTGGAATTTGCGAACTGCTGAAGAGCGATGAGGTGCGGATCAAGGTGGCGGCGCATGACGGAGTGTGGATTCGGGATTTCGGGCCGCAGATCGAGGAGAAGGGAGATGCGGCGGAAGTCGTGCACTGGCGATACTTCGACATTAGAACGGAAGAGGCGAAGCGGGAGAAGCTCGAGGAATTGGAAACGGCGCGACTTGCGCTATTGAAAGCGAAACAGGAAGAAGGTCAGCCAGAGACGCTGAGCAAGGAAACGACGGCGGATGCGCGGCGCGCGGCGGATGCAGCGATTCAGGACAAACTTTATGTGCTACGGGAATTTTCGCAACTGCTGAGCGAGACATCTCCGCAAAGAACGAACGACGAGAATTCCGCGTACGACATCGCGGACGCAGTGCTGGCGAAGCCGGATTTTGCCTATCAGAAATCGCCGCTGGCGCTGGACGGCGGCAACCTGATACGGCTTGATGATGGGCGATGTTTAACGACGCGAGTGCTGCTCGAGCGAAACAAAGACCAGAACGTGAATGTTGATGAGGAGCTGGAAAAGCTTGGCGGATGCAAGGGAGTGACTTATCTGGAGCCGATGCCGGGGCCGGTGACGGAGCACGCAGATATGTTTTTGTTGCCAGCGGGAGGGAAGAAAATCCTGCTGGCGTCCTACGACCTTGGCGCGAGGTTCGCGAAAGAATACTGGAGCAAACTGAGCGACGCTGAGCGCGAGCTGGCGACGGAAGCGGCGCTGGCGATGGATCAGGATGCGGAGGAGTTGAAGAAACTCGGATATGAAGTCGTACGAGTGAGTTCGCCCTTTCCACGAGTTCCAGAGAATGGGCACACGTATTATCCGAGCGTGGTGAATGCGCTGGTGCGCGAAGGCGGGGATGGACCGAGCGAGGTGCTAGTTCCGGCGTATAAAGGGTACGAGAAAGACGTACAGGCAGCGGCGATCCAGAAAATCCGGGAAGCGTTTGGGCCGAAAGCGGAGATTGAATCCGTGGAGGTAACGGCGGCGGCAAAGTCGCAAGGCGCAGTGCATTGCCTGACGCTTGCTGCGCCGCTGGGACTCTCAATTTTCGGGGACGGAGAAGAAGAGACGCAGCGTGCAGCGACATTGGCGAGGGAAGAAGAACTCGACCGGGCGGCGGCGGCCGAGATCGCATCCGAAATTGCAGCAACAGGATTGAAGGGGTCGTGGGAAATTGTGGAAGAAGGAGAAGCTGCTGGCGAGACGCCGATAAGCGCATATCCCCAAGAAATCCATTTCGGCGAAACGAAATTCGAAAAGGGCGTGCTCGGTCACCTGGAATATTCGGGGAAATATACGATTGAACGGAAAGAGCCGGCGAAATGGACGCTACGATTGACGTTTCCGGATGGGAAGGCGGAAGAAGGCGTCGTGGAATGGAAAGACCGGGATGACGCCAGCCTGAGCCTCGACGGCGGAGAGACTATGATGATTCTGAAGCGAGCGAGCGCGAGCCAGACGCGGCCCTTCCCGCAGAAGTAGAGAAAAGCCACGCAGAACAAAAGCGCCGCGCTGGCATTCTAGAAGAAAGCAGCCACAAATCCGCGATAGTAGAGCCGATTCAGCCGAAGCAGAGCGTCAGACTTCGTTCTTGTGGAAGCGGTCAATGAGATGGTCGCAGGCGCGGACAGCGACGGCCATCATGGTGAGCGTGGGATTCTGGCAGGCGGAGGAAACAAAGCTCGCGCCATCCATAACGAAAAGATTTTTGACATCATGGGTCTGGTTGAAGGGAGTCAGAACGGATTTTTTGGGATCGAGGCCCATGCGAGCGGTGCCGAGCTCGTGAATGGCCATGCCCGGCATCTCGACGCGAGCGCGAACGTGGATATCTTTTGCGCCGGCGGCTTCGAGCATTTCCGCGGCCGCAGCTCCGGCATCTTCCATGAGGGCGGCTTCGTTATCGCCGTGGCTCATGTTGATGTGCAGGGCGGGAATGCCCCAGGCGTCTTTGAGATTGGGATCAATCTGGATGAAATTGTCCCAACGAGCGAGCGACTCACCGAACGCGCCGAGACCAGCAAAGTAAACGCCTTCCTTCACAGATTGCTTTAGCGAAGCTCCATAACCTTCGGCGCTGAAATTGAAGTTGGGACCAGCGCCGCCCTGATAGCCGTAGCCGCGAATGAACTTTCCATGCTTACCGCTCTTCGGCGTATTGCGGAAGCGAGGAACGTAGATGCCGTTGGGGCGGTGCGGTTCATTGGCGCTGGGAAGAATATTGAAATTGGTGAGACGGCCGGAAGCGCCGCCGCCAACGACATGGTCCATCAGGTAGTGACCGAGAGCGCCGCTGGAATTGGCGAGGCCATGGGGGTATTCGCGCGTGGAGGAATTGAGGAGGATGCGAGTGGACTCGAGAGCTTGCGCGCAAAGAATAACGGACTTGGCGCGAATTTCCTTGACCTGGCGAGACTCGCGGTCAATGAAAGTGACGCCGGCAGCTTTATTTGAGGCGTCGTCCATATTGACGTGAGCGACGACGGCGTTGGTGATGAGGGTGCAGTTGCCGGAAGCGAGAGCGTCCTTGACGGTGGTGAAAGGACTGCTGAAGTAGGAGAAGGTGCTGCAGCCGCGTTCGCAGGGGCCGCAATAATGGCACTGGAGGCGGCCATTGTGATTTTGCGTGAGTATAGCGGCACGGCCGATCGTGACGGTGTGGCCGAATTTTGCCTGAACGCGTTCGCGGATCTGGATTTCGCCGCAACTCATTTTCATGGGAGGAAGGAACTGGCCGTCGGGAAGCATTTCGTTGCCTTCGGCGGCGCCGGTGATGCCGACGTATTTTTCGACGATGTCGTAATAGGGAGCGAGATCAGCGTAGGCGATGGGCCAATCGTCGCCATAGCCGTCGCGGCTAGCGGCTTTTAGATCGTTGTCGCTGTAGCGATAGCTTTGACGGCCCCAAACGAGAGAGCGTCCGCCGAGAATGCGGAGACGCTGCCAAGTGAATGGCTTGTCGTGAGGTGTGCTGTAAGGATTTTCGAGATCGTTCACGAACCATTCGTAGTTGTATTCCATGCAGGCATAGCACTGCTTCTGGACAGGGCGAGTGCGGGCGATCTCCGGGTCATGGTCGCGAAACTTAAGCTTGTACGCGGGCATGTGCTCGGTGAATTCCTTGGGAGTGATGGCGCGGCCAGCTTCGAGGAGAGCGACTTTGAGGCCAGCCTCGGAAAGTTTTTTAGCGGCCCAGCCGCCCGTGGCGCCAGAACCGACGACGACGGCGTCATACGTTTGTTGAAGCGGATCCTGCGATGCGTGCGCCATGGCTACTTGTGCTCCCCCTGTTGATGTTCACAGCCCTGGTAAGGACCGTGGGCAAACGCACCGTCCCAACCGAGTTCCTTTTCGCCGATTTGCGAGGAGTAGTAAGCGGTCATGATGTGGCCCTTGAGCGCCTGGAAATGGCCGTGGCCCGGGTCGGGCTTGGCGTCGGCTTCGCCGGTCCAGCGACTGCCGGAAGTGGGGTAAGCCAGGCCGTGGAGAAGATCGTCCTGATCCTCGCGCGAGAGATAACGAAAAGCGGAGCCGAAGCGGCGAATGCTTTCGCCGTCCATGTAGGCGAGGGAGTTCAGAAAATTGCGCTGATTTTCAGGTGTTTCGGCGGAGAGTACTAAATCGATGTAGCGATTGGCGAGAGCTTCCTTTGCGCCGGGAGTGTCCGTGGCGGGAATGATGAGATCGCTGAGGATGATCAGGGTTTCGTTCTGATGCTCGTCGAGGAAAAGCGGCTTCCAGTTGGGGACGCTGAATTCGTTGGAGGCATCCACGCCACGTTGCGCAGGGGTGAGCTCGGAGGAGGGAGGCGCGGGCTCCGGCGTTTGGGCAGCGGGCGCAAGCTTGGGCGAAAGCGCGGCGGCCGCGGTGGTGAGAACGCTGGCACGAAGCATATCGCGACGATTCATGAGGACTCCTTATGTTGCGGACGGGGGCGCGAGCGGACGAACGGCGGGCGAGCCCGGCAAAAAGTCTACACCAAACTGAGACGAACGGCGCAAGACGCTCGTTTCAATTGGAAGGTGACGAGGTCATTCAACCTGGACGGGGGAGACGTTGAAGCCGTCCACGGCGAGAACGGGTTTGGCATCGCCAAGATCGTGCTTGCGAACGTGAACGGTGACTTCGCGCTTTTCGCCGGGAAGCAAGGAAATGTAGTTGTCGTCCCAAAAGACGGGAAGAATTTCCTGGCCGTTCTTGCCCTTGAGAAGGCGAAGGCGAGTGAGGAAAGCGAGGCCAGAGCCGGAGTTTTCGAGAGTGACGCGAGCGGTGGGCTCGGAACCGGATGCGGAAAACTCCATGGTAGCTTTCACAGTGGCTTTAGGCAGATTTTGCAGCGCGGTGAAATCCGCGAATTGGGAAAGCGGAGTGTAATACCACTCGGACTTCGGAAAATCGGACACATCCGGGTGAGTGGAGAGCCAATAAAAATTGCGGCTGAGAAGTTTGCCGGAAGCAGAGAAAAGCTGGAGGTTGACGAAATAGACAGAAGAAATGCCAGCGGGCTCGGGAATGTCAAAGGTCCGAACGACGCCATCGGCGTCCACGTCGGTGAGGGCTTCTTGTGAGAAGCGCTCTTTCATGGAAGTGTCGTAAACCTTGGCGACGACTTTCAATTCCTTGAGAGGCTCCTGAGTGCCGTTGACGACGGCAACGCTGCGGTCGTCGTAGGAATATTGGACATGAACGAGTTCGGTGGCTTTTTTGGTGCCAAAAAAACCGCCGGCGGGGTGCAGGCTGTAATCGTAGAGATGCCAGATGAGGCTGGGCCAGGCGTTATTCAACATCCACTGGATGACGCCGGTGGATTTATATTTATTGCGGCCATAGCCTTCGAACATGGCGCGCTCGCCTTCATAGGTCATCGCCTGAGATTTCCAGGCCAGGTCGGAAAGATCCTTGATGGGGCCGTAGCGCTCTTCGATGGCGTGCGTGAAGACCTTGACGTTCTTGAACTCGCCGCCGCCGGCGTGGTAATCCCAAAATTCATTGATGGGCCAGAGCTTGTCCGGCGGGAACATGGACTTGAGTTCCTCGACGGGAGGAATGGCGGGGCCGGGGCTGATTTCCGTAGCGAAGCCGTACGCGCCGCCGTGCTTGGTGTCGAGGAGCCAGTAGTTTGGCGAGACGTATTCGTACGGGCCATCCATTTTCACGCCGCTGTCGCCGGTGGGCTCCGTTTTTTTGGCGGTGGCGGAAGAAAGGATGGGCTTATTCCAAAACTCATCCTTTTCGACCTGGAGATAAGCGTTTTCGCGGTCGGGCGGCGGAGGATTGTCGCTGCCGTTGAGCCAGACGAGAACGCTCGGATGATTGCGGAGGCGGAGAATCTGATCGCGCAGGGAGTCAACGGAAACGTGTTTGTTTTCCTCGCCCCACTTGCCCCATTTTTCCCAGGCATCGCAGCAGCACCAGCCAGCCATGACGAGGATGCCGTCGCGGTCGGCGCGATCGAAGAAAGTTTCGTCCTCGAGCTTGCCTTCGAGGCGAACGGTGTTGAGGCCCATGGATTTGACGTAGCCGAATTCGGCTTCGCGGCGCGATTGATTGAAGCGAAGCATCATGTCCGGAGCCCAGCCACCGCCGCGAACGAGGACGTTCTTGCCGTTGACCTTGAAGAGGCGATAGCCCTCGGGGGTGAGCTCCGAATCGGTTTGGACAATGCCGAACTCGATGGTCTGCTTGTCGGAGACGGAACTTTTATCAGGGACAAATTCAAGCTCGAGTTTATGAAGATAAGGCTCGCCCATCTGATAAGGCCACCAGAGGCGGGGATGCGAGACGTTCAGGGCGGGCGCATCGTCCGGAGTGATGGCGACGGCGCGATGTTCGCCGGGGTTGAGCTCGACGCTTTGTGAAAAATCAATGGGCGAAGCGGCGCCGAGAATTTTTCCGCGCAGCGTGCCTCTTACGGGAGCATCGGAAGAATTTTCGAGCTCGGCGCGAACGGTGAGAGCAGCTTTGTCGAGCGAAGGAAGATCGAGTTTGGTTTCGACGTCCGAGTGGCGAACGGCAACCGGGCCGCTGGAAGAGAGCACAACTTCCTGCCAAAGGCCCATGTCCTTGTCGGGCGGAGTGGGGTTCCAGTCCACCCAGGTGATGCCGAGTTCATTGGCGTGAGGAGCGGAGACTTCGACAGCAACGACATTTTCGGTGCCGGGCTTTACGAATTTTGTGACGTCAAATTCGTAGCGGCGAAACGCGCCGACGACCTGGCCGGAGCCGGCGAGTTTTTTGCCGTTGATCCAAATGTCCGCGCGGTAGTTGATGGCGCGGAACGCGAGCCAGACAGTTTTGCCTTTGTAAGCGGCGGGGATTTCAAATTCCTTGCGATACCACCAGGGAACAGCGAAAGGACTATCGGGCGGCATTTCCTGATTGGCGAATTCGGAGCCGATTTTGTAAGAGACGCCGGGAACGGAGCGGAGATTCATGCCGAAGTAAGGATTTTTGTAGACGCCATTTTCGACGAGGACAGCGAAGACGGTGTTTGGAACAGAAGTTTTGTACCAAGAGGAAGCGTCGAAAGAAGTGGTTGAGACGGCGGCGCCATCGCTGCTGACTTTCGCGGAGGATTGGACACGCCAGCCTTCGCGTAGGGTGATGTCGCCATCAGCGCGAGCAGCGGGCGCGGCCGCGAGGAAAATGGCGAGAAGAGCGAGGCTCAAACCGGAGGCGACGAGAAGTTGCGTGAAGTTGCACGCCGGGCCAGAAAACGCAGAGAAAAAACCGCGCCTGCTTCGCTTCGCAATCATGAGACGCTCCCGAGGCCGGGCCGGGTGGAGTGCAGGGTTTAAAACGATTCAATAGAAGGAATCGCGAGTGTTAGGCCCGGCGCAACCGGGCGCTAGTGTAGCGTGAGGGGAAGAGGAGAGACAAGAACAATCCCAACGAGAAAAAGGCGCGAGCGAGGGGCTCGCGCCTGAACTCGGCGTATGAAGATGGATGCGGAGATTTAATCGCCAGCAGGAATGAAAACCTGCGACGGAGTCATGATCTGAACGTTGGGCACTTCGGTGGCCGAGCGCACCCTCTCCATTTTGCCCTTGGGTCCGCCATTGCCGACGAAGGAGAGCAAGTATTGGTTGTTGAGGTGGCGCTGAATTTCGTCGAAGTAAGGCTTCAAAGTGACCGGCATGTTGAAGCCGAGATAATAAGCTTCGCCGCCGGATTCCTCGGACAACTGGCTGAGATTGGATTGCGCCGTGAAAGCGCGGAAAGGACGGCGACCCATGTGGCCGGCGTCGGGAATGTAAATGGACCAAATGTTGATGTTCTTTTTCTGGGCGTGCTCGACGGTGGTGTCGAGATCGGGATCGACTGGTTCGAAGCCGCCGCGGAAATAGTCAACACCGGAAGAGAACAGCATGATGGAGTTGCGGCCGTGCGATTCGGGCCAGCGCTTGATCCAGTCCTGCAATTCAAGGTAAGGACTGGTGAACGCGCCGGAATCGCCGAGAGGGATGCGGAGAGCTTTGGCGGCGAGGGCATGATCGGTGGTGAAGTCTTGAGCGATCATAGCGGCGCCATTTCGGCCATAGGCGACAGCGATGCGGGTTGTGGCCGGTTGAGCCATGATGAAAGCGCGCAGATCGGACCACTGATTGGCGACGGAGTTTTCGAGCGAGTCATCAATCAAGATGGCGAGGTTCAAATCTTCGCTGCGCTTCCAGTCCGCGATCTGAACTTGTTCCTTGCCGCGATAGAGATGAACGTCGTCTCTTTTCAACGCGGGCGGCGTGGTGTCATGGTTATCGACCGCAGTGACGGTGAAGATCACGGCGGGAGGATCAGTGGCCGCGGCGCGCGGAGCAAAAGGCAGAAGCGCGGCTACGGCGAAAACTGCGAGTAAGAGGGGCCCCTGTCGGTTGAGATTGTTAGTCATGAGCGTACTCCCTTTCTGTCACCCAATTTAATTAGATGCGTTTTCCGTAAAGAGTGTGCATATCCTTGTCCGAGGAGCGGGGCGTTCCGTCGTAGAATGCACGGCGGCCAAGGGGGCGGAATCCGTGAAGAGCTACATCGGAGCAATCGACCAGGGAACGACGAGCACACGATTCATGGTGTTCGACAAGGCAGCGCGGATCGTGGCGGTGGCGCAGAAGGAACATGAACAAATTTATCCGCGGCCCGGCTGGGTAGAACACGACGCGCGGGAGATTCTGCGGCGTACGGAGGAAGTGATCGCGGAGGCGCTGAATCAAAAAAGCTTGAAGCCGTCTGATCTGGCGGCGATCGGCATTACGAACCAGCGGGAAACCACTGTAGTGTGGGACCGCAAAACTGGTCAGCCAATCGCCAACGCCATCGTCTGGCAGGACACGCGCGTTTCGGAAGAAGTTGGGCGGTTTGCGGCGGAAGGAGGCAAAGACAGGTTTCGCGAGGAGACGGGACTTCCGCTGAGCACGTACTTCAGCGGACTGAAGCTGCGCTGGATCCTGCGCAATGTTCCCGAAGCGAGGCAGAAAGCGGAAACCGGTGATGTGCTCTTCGGAAATGTGGACACCTTTCTCGCCTGGAACCTGACCGGCGGGCCAAACGGCGGCGTGCACGTGACGGACGTGACCAACGCAAGCCGAACGCAACTCCTGAATTTAAAAACACTGGATTGGGATGAAAAGTTGCTCGAAGCGTTTGAGATTCCGCGAGCCATGCTGCCGCGGGTGGGTTCGAGCAGCGAGATTTACGGCGAAGCGAAACTGGCGGCGATAGCGGGAGCGCCCATCGCGGGAATTCTTGGAGACCAGCAAGCAGCGCTTGCAGGCCAAGCGTGTTTTCAGCCGGGCGAAGTGAAGAATACGTACGGGACTGGATGCTTCCTGCTGATGAATACGGGCGAGCGGGCGGTGCCATCGAATTTTGGATTATTGACCACGGTGGCGTACAAATTTGGGAACGCGCCCGCATGTTATGCGCTGGAAGGAAGCGTGGCGATTTCTGGGGCGCTCGTGCAGTGGGTGCGGGACAACCTCGGATTGATCGAAAAGAGCGCTGATATCGAGGCGCTGGCACAAACGGTGAACGACAACGGCGGTGTTTATTTTGTGCCGGCATTTTCCGGTTTATATGCGCCGCACTGGAAAGAAACAGCGCGCGGCGTGATTGCCGGGTTGACGCGGTACGTAAACAAAGGGCATCTAGCGAGAGCCGTGCTGGAAGCGACGGCGTTTCAAACGCGCGAAGTCGTCGAAGCGATGGAAAAAGATTCGGGGATTGGGCTTTCGTCGCTGCGAGTGGATGGCGGGATGGTTGTGAATGAATTGCTGATGCAATTCCAAGCCGACATATTGAACCGGGAAGTGGTGCGGCCAGTGATTCAAGAGACGACGGCACTGGGCGCAGCGTACGCAGCGGGACTGGCTGTCGGATTCTTTTCCGGGCTGTACGAATTGCGATCGAATTGGGCCGTAGATCGGCGGTGGACGCCGCGGCTCGCGGAGCAAGAGCGCGAGAAGATGTACGCGGAGTGGAAGAAAGCGGTGACGCGATCTTTGGATTGGGCCGAGGCGTAAAAGCGGGCGCAGGGCGAAGTTAGTTCAAATTAGAGGAGGAGGATCGATGACTTCACCCGTGATGGGGGAGTTTCTGGGAACGTTGATTCTGATTTTGCTCGGAGACGGCGTGGTCGCAGGCGTGTTGCTGAAACGTTCGAAGGCAGAGGCCAGCGGATGGATGGTGATCGCGACGGGGTGGGCGCTTGCAGTGATGGCAGGCGTTTTCGTGGCGATCGCTTGCGGCAGTAACGACGCGCACTTGAATCCAGCAGTGACGCTAGGCTTCGCCGTGCGCGACGCGAGCTTTGGAAAGTTTCTGCCGTACCTGGTGGCGCAGATGCTCGGCGCTGTCGTGGGTGCCGCGCTGGTCTGGCTGCACTACTTTCCTCACTGGAAAGAGACGCCTGACCCGACGCGCAAGTTGGCGTGCTTTTGCACCGCGCCGGCGATCCGGCACCTCGCGGGAAATTTGATCAGCGAGATTATCGGGACGTTCGTGCTGGTGTTCGTGGTGGGAGCGATATTTTCGAAGCGCGTTGCGGAGACAGGCCCCGCAGCGGGGTTAGGTGCGTATCTGGTGGGAAGCTTGATTTGGGGGATAGGGCTTTCGCTAGGAGGAACGACGGGGTATGCCATCAATCCGGCGCGCGATCTGGGCCCACGGTTGGTGCACGCGATTCTGCCGATTGAAGGAAAAGGCGGGTCGGACTGGAGTTATGCGCCCGTTCCTGTGATTGGCCCGCTCGTGGGCGGGGCGCTCGCAGGGCTGCTGCTGCGCGTTCTCGCCGTCAACTAAGATGGGCCGCAAGTCCAAGTAACTTATACCACATAGAAAATTGCGGCCCAACCGTGGGCTTGGTGTCTCTGGGTTACCCTCGAATTGTATGGTAGCCATCACAGCAGCGCCGCCGGAGCGAGGCGCATCGCCTCAAGGCGCGCTGGGAGAAGCGAGCAGTCCATGGATCTACAAGCCGTGGATTGATCTTACGGTGGGATGCGGAGCATGGTCCGCGCCACTCCTGCTCTTGGGATTTTATTTTGCGAATTCCTATGGGCGCGCGTGGACGCTCGCGTTTTATTTTCTGGCGCTGCTTTCAAACTATCCGCACTTCATGGCCACGGTGTACCGCGCGTACCACACGCGCGACGAATTTCAGAAATATCGCACGTACACGGTGCATGTCGCGCTGCTGCTCGCGGCAGCGGGAGTCCTGACGCATCTTTGGTACGCAATGCTGCCGTGGGTTTTCACGCTCTACATTTGCTGGAGCCCGTGGCACTACACGGGCCAGAATTTCGGACTCTTGATGATGTTCGCGCGGAGAGCGGGCGTAACACCGACGGAAAGGGAACGCGCTGCGCTGCGGCTTTCGTTCATCGCCTCCTACATATTATTGATGCTGAGCTTCCATACTGGCCCATCGGGAGACACGCTGATTCTTTCGCTAGGCTTGCCGGCCACGCTGACCCTGCCGGCGCGAGTGGCTCTGGTAATCTTCTTTATGGCAGCGAGCGGATGGGCCCTGATTTCGCTGGCGCGCCGGAGCAGCCTCTGGACGATGATTCCGGTGGCGACGCTGGCAGCGACGCAGTTCCTTTGGTTTTTGCTGCCGGCGATGATTGAGCTCTTCAGCGGCAGGGAAATTCCGCAGACGCGCTACAGCAGTGGATTGCTCGCCGTCCTGCATTCGACACAATATCTTTGGATTACCAGTTACTACCAGAAAAAGGAAGCGCGCGCGGCGGGGAAAACGGGCTGGTCTTACACCGGCTACCTTGTGACACTGATCGCGGGAGGAATTGCTCTCTTCATTCCGGGACCGTGGATCGTGAGCCGTGTGTTTCATGCGGACTTCGCGGCGAGCTTTTTGACGTTTACGGCGCTGGTGAATATTCATCATTTCATTTTGGATGGCGCGATCTGGAAATTGCGCGACTCGCGAATCGCCTCCGTGCTGCTGGATGGACAGCAAAAACCGGGGCAAACGAGCGCGGGCAAGAGGGGCAAGCTGTCAGCGGCGGCGGGCTGGATCGCGGGGCCAGCGCCGGGGGCGCGCGCTTTGCGCATCGGCGTTGTCGCGGTGCTGTTGGTGTGGGCAGGAATGGACCAGTTGCATTTCTGGTGGTCCAGCGAGACGAGCAGCGTCTCGGCGCTGCAAAAGGCGGCGGCGATGGATCCCGCAGATAGCGCGGTGCAGGTTCGGCTGGCGAATGCCGAGCAATCCGCGGGCGAAAGCACCGAAGCGGTTGAAGCGATGCATCGGGCTGCCGCGGTGAATCCAGGCAGCCTGGCATTGCAGGAAGAGTACGCGCGAAGTTTGATCCAGGCTGGAGATTACGACGGAGCCCAAGCACAGTTCGAACGGATATTATCGCGCTGGCCCAAGAATGCGGACGCCCTTGTGGATTTGGGAATGCTCGAGCACCGCGCCGGCCGCGACGAAGCAGCGATTGAAGATTGGCAGCGTGCCGTGGACACGGCGCCGGGCCAGCCGAACGCGCAGCTCTATCTGGCGCAAGCGCTTGACCAGCAGGGCCAGCTGCAGGCAGCGGCGCGGCACTACAGCGCGTATGTAGAAATTCTGGCTGCGCGGCACCAAAGAGACCCAAAGGACACAGCTCCGCTGCTTGGAGCGCTGATTCGAATCGGCGACGCGGACGCGGCAATCGGGAAGACGGCGGACGCGAAAAAGGGGTATGTGTCCGCAGCGGGATTCGCGGAAAAGGCCGGCGCAAAAACGCTGGAAAGCCTGGCGCTTGCGCACCTGGCGGACTTGCAGGAAAAACAGGGAGACGCCGAAGGAGCGGGAAATTCGTACCAGAAGGCGCTGCAATTGGATGCGGGAACCGGAGACGGGAGCAGCGCGGCTTCGGACTGGTTCAATTACGCGGAATTCTTGGCGCACGAGCGGCAGCCGGAGCGCTACGTGTTTGCGTGTTTGTTGCACGCGGAGAGTTTGCTACAGAAAACGGCTGGGAAAGAACTGGATGTGGTTGAGCAAGCGCGGAAGGCGAGCGAAGCTCGCGTAGGGCGCGAAGCGGCGGCAGTGAGAAGCAAAGCGGATCAAATCGCTTCGGAGGCTGCGACCCTTCAAATTTCCTCAAACTCTCTAAAAAAATAATTGATTTGAGTACGCGAGCGGCGGGACTGCGTGCCGACTATTTTTTTTGGCCGTAGTACGCCGTGTTCCCATGCTTGCGAAGAAAGTGTTTGTCGTGCAGCGGCTTCGAAATGGCGCGGGCCCTGGGATTGGCGGCGAGAGTTTGCGAAGCCATGGAGGCAATCTGCTCGAGAACGACAGCGATGTGCGCCGCTTCGGCGGGCGATTTTCCCCAGCAAAACGGAGCGTGGCCGGCGACAAGCACAGCAGGAAAGGAGAGCGGATCGAGACGCTTGAAGCGGCGGACAATGGCGTGGCCCGTGTTGGCTTCGTACTCGGAACGAATCTCGGCGGGCGTCAGCGGCTTTGTGACGGGGACGGGGCCGTGAATGTAGTCGGCGTGCGTGGTACCAAAACAGGGAATTTCTTTTTGTGCCTGCGCCCAGGCGGTAGCGGCGGAGGAGTGCGTGTGAGCCACGCCGCCGATCGCGGCGAACGCGCGGTAAAGAATCAGATGCGTCGGCAAATCAGATGAGGGACGCAGAGAGCCTTCCACAATTTCCCCGGTCAAATCCACGACGACGAGGTCTTCCGGCTTCATGGTTTCGTACGGCACGCCGCTTGGCTTGATGACGACAAGGCCCTCTTCACGAGAGATGCCGCTGGCGTTTCCAAAAGTGTAGAGAACGAGGCCGCGGCGAACGAGTTCGAGATTCGCGTCGAGAACTTCTTCACGAAGTTGTTTCAGGATCATGCGGCGCCTCGGACGGAAGCGGCTATGCGGCGGAGAGCGGGAAGTACCCGACCAACGGAGACGGGAGAAGAATCCGGCTTGCCAAATCCAAAATAAAGGTCGCGATAAAGGCCGTAGAGTTCTTCGTAGACGCGAGCTGCGGATGGATCCGGTTCAACGATGCGATGCTCAGGGCAGAGCGCCTTCTGCGCCGCTTCGAGGGAAGGGAAGGCGCCAGCGGCGAGAGACGCGAAAATTGCGGAGCCGAGGCTCGTGACCTCGGACTTGGGAATGAGCACAGGCTTGTTGAGCACGTTGGCGTAGACCTGATTGAGCACGTCGTTTTTTTGCGGGATGCCACCCCCATTGATCACGCGCTCGATGGGGACGCCGTGTTTTTCCATACGCTCGAAGATGACTCGGGTATGAAACGCGGTGCCTTCGATCGCGGCAAAAAGTTCGTCCTGCGGCGCATGCGTGAGATTCCAGCCCAGAGTCATGCCGCCGAGTTCGGAATTAACGAGCACGGTGCGGTCGCCGTTGTCCCAAGTCATTCGTAAGAGGCCGGTCTGGCCTGGCTTGTAACGCTCGAGCCCCGCAGAGAGCGCGGAAACGGTGGAACTCGCGCGACGCGCGACGGCTTCAAAAATGTCGCCGGTGGCGGAAAGGCCTGCTTCCACACCGGTTTTCTTCGGATGGACGGAGCCGGGAACGACGCCACAGACCCCCGGGATCAAACTAGTGGCGTCGCTCATGGCGATGATGCACGTGGACGTGCCGACGACGTTGACGACGTCGCCGGTGCGGGCGCCGGCGCCGATGGCGTCCCAATGCGCGTCGAACGCTCCGACAGGAAGCGGAATGCCGGCGCGGAGCCCCAGTTTCGCGGCCCAATCGGGAGCAAGATGGCCGGCAACCTGGTCGCTGGTGGCATAGCGGCCGGACAATTTCGCGCGCAAACCTTTTAATAGAGGATCAACCGAGACAAGGAATTCTTCGGGAGGCAGGCCGCCGAGCGCAGCGTTCCACATCCATTTGTGGCCCATCGCACAAATCGAGCGAGGCGCTTCGGCTGCATCGCCGATGCCGCAGAGGACGGCAGTGGCCATATCGCAGTGCTCGAAGGCGGTGACGAAGCGAGAGCGTTTATCTGGATTGTTGCGCAGCCAATGAAGAAGTTTCGAGAAGCCCCATTCGGAGGAATATACGCCGCCGCACCATTCGATTACTTCGAGTTTCATGCGGCGGGCGGTGTCGGTAATGAGCGCGGCTTCGCGAGAGGCACGATGGTCGCACCAAAGATAATATTCGTTGAGAGGTTCGAGATTCTCGCCAACCGGAATGACGCTCGAGCCGGTCGTGTCAATCGCAAGCGCGGCAACGTCATTGCCCGCAACGCCAGCCGAGGTGACGGCTTTTTGCATGGCAGTTGCGAGCGCCTGCATGTGATCGGCGTGGCTTTGCGTGGCGTAATCCGGATCGTCTTTTTTTCGGTGTAGCGGGAACTCGGCGATGCCGGAGCCGAGCCGGCCACGAGCTGTGTCCACGATGGTGACGCGGACGCTGAGAGTGCCGAAGTCAACGCCGGCGACGATGGGCATCGGTACCTTTCCTAAGCACGAATTCGGAGCAACGAGAAAAGCCAAGCCCGGCGCAAGAGAAAACGATTACTCAAGAGCGCCGACCAACTTCACGAGAAGGAAGGATAAGAAGAATTCAGCGAAAAAGGCAAGCGGTCTCTGTGCGTTGGGCGCAATCGCGTTTCCGAGTGAGGAGGCGAGGTCGCGCATAGCGGTTTGGTGATTCCTAACGTTGAGAGCGGAGCCCTTACGATCGGATGCGATTCCGGTGCTCGGCTGCGGAGGGCCGAACTGCTTGAGCTGGCGAAGAGCATCAAGAAAATGCTCTCCTTGCCCCTTATTGGCGTCGAAAGGCAGGCACATAGTCTAAAGCTAGTAAATCAAAACTCCGATCTGTTCGGGCATCACTGTGGAGTTGCGGTCATATCCGCGCGATGCCCCGTAGTGATGGGCCAATAGGCGAGCCACTGCTTGCGGATTCCTTCAGTGCGCTCGATCAACTCGGGGCTGGGATTCTTGCCGTGCTCGACGATTACTACCATACCGGTGTTGAACTGCCGCTGTGATTTGTCTACACCGGGCACTCGTGGACCTTCTGCCGCAATCACGTCCTGAATCGTGATTTTGGTCCGGTCCGCCTTGAAGATAGGATGTCCATTCGAATCTTTGCCGACCTGCTTCAAATTTCTGAGAATGAAAAAGTCCGGCACCTCTTCGGGCTTCACAAGGCCCATGAGATACAAATCCAAATAGGACCAGCCGGTAGCAGGGACATAGTAGTCGTCATCCAGCTGCGTAAAGGTTCCATCGAAGTTGTCCCGCCACACTCCGCCGCCCATGATGGAAGCTTCCGTGGGCCGCACATACGGAAAAGCGACAGGCGCTTGCAAACCGCGTGCCCAGTGCGTTGGTCCAAGTGGAATGGTCTCGCCATTTACCTTGGCCGAAACAAACGCTCCCCAGCGATGCCCCATCTCGTGCGCGATCTGCGACATTGCATACATGTACGGGGGTAGCTTTCCGTCCTGCGAGATTTCGCCGAGTTGTTGTTTGTACCAGGTGATATCGCGCTCGGTGCCCACGGGCGCATCGTCGGGCGGACGCTCCTGCATTTGATTTGCGCCCACATACACGGGCTGGACAAAAGCCCATTGAAACCGGCCCGCGCTGCAGAAATTTGCGAGACCTCGCTGCGTTGCGCCGATTCCGGTTACCGCTTCGCCTGTGCTCCCTAACGGCCCGTAGCTCGGGGTGCCCGCTTCCTGGTTGTCTATGCGAAAGTCGGAGTAATACGCGAGAAAATCGAACTTATCGCCAAGCGCTTGGATAACCGTGCACGCCAGGTCCCGCGAATTGGGCAACGGGTAGTAGTGAAACGATTCGTACACTACAGGCAGCGGGCCATCCTGCGGCTTTGCGGCTGATAGATCCACTTCAGGATTCCGCAGCCCCGAGAACCGGAACGCGCGTGATACGGCTTTGTCTACAGTGCCAGCTGATCCCGGGCCGACGATCTCGACAGAAGCTGTTAGCTGGCCGGGTTTTTCGAAATTAGCAGGGAGAATGCCCTGCATGGATAGTGTGTTGCCGCTCAATTTGACTTCTCGCGAAACGCCCGCGCCAAACGCGAAGTACCGCAGACCGGCCTCCCCTCCACGGTTGCGCGGGGCAAAGGCGCGGATTGTCCAGACAAGTGGTTCCTTATTGACGCCCGACACAGACGCAGGCCCTTGCGAATCGAATCGAACGCGGTACGCGATTCCCGAATTTCCAGGACTGGCTTCCTGCGGCAAAGGACCGCGCATTTCAAAGGTGACGCGGAGGAAAATCCCATCCACTGCCGTAAGCTTGGCCTCGCGCAAATTCAGGTGCGCGGGCAAAGCAGATTTTTCGGTTCCACGAATTGTTTCCAGGCTCTTCTCCGCGCCTGTGGAAACGATGGGGTACAAGCCGACGATGGCATCTTTGGCGGCGAGCTGGTCGTAGGACATTTCGATCTTGCCGTCGCTATGCAGCACGGCCTGGAAGCGGTTAATCGTCTTGGTCCGAGTGAAATCCTGAATGTTGCCCCAGGGTTCTGTTACGTCCCACGTGATCACCGCGCGATCGTCCAGCTCTTTTACGTATCGCGCGCCGTAGAGCCTCGGCTTCATAAAAACGCAAATCGCAGGGACTGTGTTGACCAGTGCGGAAGCCGCCTCGCCGAGCTGATCAAAACGTCCGATCTGCACACCGCCGAGACGCTCCGCGGCAGCTCCGCGAGCGCGGTCCGATGCGCCAAGCCCCGCGCCGGCATCCGCCGCTGTCCCACCAAAGCGAATCGAGCCGTTCCCTCCAACCGAAAACGCATCCCACGTCTTACCGGAAAATGGAAACTTCAATTTCTTCAGCGTGACGTCGCTGCCCGTTATCTCCTGGCCAAAGTCGGAATCCCACTGGAGAGGAAAATTCTCGATGCGGTATCCCGGGTTGCTGGGAGTGAACCGCAAGGTACGCGCATTCAAATCGAAGAGGTTCTCGGCGCCGAGCGCCCCTTCGTTCATTTCGACGAGAATCAGATTTCCGACTGTGGAGACTTTTCCGATGGATTTGCCTTGCTCTTCGCGAACCTGCGCGCGCAGAGGAGATTGCGTCATGCAGGTTAGGCCGGCGGCCAGGACCAGAAAGGGCACACAAGCTATGGGTCTCTTTTTCAAGCGATCCTCCTCTGAAGCGAGTGCGAAGCGAGCACTTTCAAAACAGTCCTATCCAGCTGCTTGCGCCGAAGCTTTGGCCAGCTCGCCCAAAGCTTCGCCGGCGCCGGAGAGATTGCTGAGCTTCATCTCCGCATACTTTCGCGAGAGCACAACTCCGGGAGCGCCTGCCTGGAAAGCCGCCAGCACCGCGGCCTTCACGTCGGATGGTTGCGTGCGCTTTTCGTTCAGCCCGGTGGGAATATCGATGTCAATGCCGGGATAAATCGCCGCGGCGCCGTTCACTTCCTGGAGCGCCCGAAGCGTTTCGTGCCCGACGTACGCCGCGGACATTCCAGCGGTCGGAAGCTGATCGAGCGACGCCTCTCCCTCATAACGCAAGAGATGGTAATGAAGCTGGAGAACTTCTTCGGGCGTAAAGTCTCGAAACACGCTCGACTGGATATTTCTGATATAGCGAGCGAAGCGCGGCCCCGCACAATTGTTGTACGGACACGGCTTGATAAAATCCGCGTTCTTGGCCAGGCGGGCGTAATCCTGTTCTGCCTGGTAGAACGGGCTCATCGTCACGAGGTGCATGATGTGCCAGCCAACTCGCGCCTTTGGGCTGATCGACTTGGCGGTCTGGTACAAGAGCGCATAGACCTCTACTTGGCTGTGAAACCAAGACCTCTCCCAGGCGATAATTTCCGGAAATTCGGTGAGCAGGCGCCAGAGTGAGACAAACGAACCAGTGCGGGATCTCTCGTCAGGCAGAGCGAGCGTTTGCTTTACCCAATGGGCGAGAGAGGCATATCCCTGGCGAGCGCGGGCCACGTCAATGCCTTGCCCGGTTGCTTTTGCTTCGCAATATTTGCAAAAGCAGAAGATGCGGCTTTCGCCGGTGAACCTTCCAAAGTGAGCGCCAATGGTGTTGTTGAAGGGGCCCTGCCGCTCGGATTCCCACATCATTCCGTCCAGATCGTTGTGGCGGAACCAATCTTCCACCAGCGCTGCCAGAAAATCCGGAGCAGCAGGATTGTTCAGGCAAGTGCTGCCACCCATTTCTCCGTTGAGATCAACCTCGGCAATTTTTTCAAACCCAGGCATCAGGCGCGGATTGTAGGCTTCCTCAAACAAGCAATAGGTTTGCAGACCGCGCTTTTTGGCGCTGGGAATCACGTCCGCGAGGACATCGAATTTGCCAAGATCCGGCGCACGGACGTCCTGAAGCGGAGATTTGGCACGAAACTCGGAGTGAAGCGCCGTGTAGCTGCCGCCGTGGATTTCGTCATACTCGAGCACGCCGTGATCTGGGAGCGGCTGGCCGGGAATTTGACGTCCGGCAAGTCCGCGGCCGTAGGTAAAAACCGCGGGCATCAGGACGTTCACGCCGGCGTTCTCTTGAAGAGTGTCGAGCACGTGTTCGACGCCTTCGTCCACGAAGGATCGGGCGCCGATTTGAATGGCGACGAACTTCTTGCCCGCCAAAGATTGAGGCGCTGTTGCGAGTGCTTGTGCGCCGGGCGAAGAGGCGAGTGGACCGGCGGAACGGAATTTGGCGCCGAGCAGAGAGAGCAGAGGGAATGCGCTCAAGGACCTTAGGAAATCGCGGCGTGAGGAGTCATCCCCGAGACTTGGCCAAAACATGGCGCACCTTGAGAGTGAGTGGATACGCGGGACGTGCAGCCAGCGCGAAGCGGGGAACATTGTAAGCGAGGTGGCGCAAAATGCAAGCGCTTGCATTTTGCGCGTTTTCCGTTACAGTTCTCCACCATGCCCTTGCAACCGGCGATTCTCGCCCGCACGATCCGGATTAGGCCATTCCTCGGAGCATTGGCATGCGACTGAAGTTTCTTTGCACAAGCACCGTTGGCATCCTCCTTTGCAGCACTGGTTCTGCTCAAACCCCACTCCCGCCCGCGCCAGGGCGCCACATCGTAACCATCTCCACTGCGGACCGCAGGGGCAATGAGCCATCCATCGCGGTGGATCCGAACAATCCCTTGCACGTGGTGGCCGCGTACCAGCCCGCGACCATCGCTTACTCAACGGATGGCGGCAACACGTTTACGACAGCGGATCTTCCCCCGGTGGAGGGCTGGCGCGGGGGCGGGGACGTGTCTGTGACTTTCGATAACAAGGGGCACGCGTATCTTGGCACGCTGCATTTCGACAAGCTTGGCAGCGAGTCCTATTGGGCTCACGGCGGGGGCCGCAATGGCATCTTTGTTCGCCGGTCAACCGACGGCGGAAAAACTTGGGAAAAAGACGCCACGACCGTCAAGGCGTTTCAAGGCAACGAACTCGACATTCAGTGGGAGGACATGCCGCGAGTCTTCGCTGATTCCCAGCCGAAGAGTCCGGATGCGGGCAACGTGTACGTCGGCTGGATCGAATGGCAGTTGGATAAGTCCATCATATTGTTTGCGCGCTCGACCGATTCCGGCAAAAGCTTTTCGCAGCCCATGCGCATTAGCACGCATGCCGGCCTACCGCGCGACGATAATGGCGGATTGGTCGGCTTCGTCGGAGTCGTGGGGTCGGACGGCACAATTTATGCGAGCTGGAACGATGGCAGCACCATCACTGTCACTCAGTCGCATGATGGCGGCAAATCGTTCGAACCTTCACGCGTGGCCATTGATGTAGCGCCGCCGTACTTCGGCGGAGCGGGTGGCATCCCGGGCGTTTCCCGCGTGATGGGCTTTCCGCAGATTGGCGTTGACTCGCGGCGTGGGCACGGCGGCGTTCTCTATCTAAGTTGGAGCGATTATCGAAACGGCGATGTGGACGTGTTTTGTGTTTCTTCCAAAGACCGCGGGAAAACGTGGTCCAAAGCTGTTCGCGTGAACAGCGACCCGATTCACGACGGCATAGATCAATTTTTCCAGTGGATGGCGGTTGACCCGATTACCGGCGACGTTTACGTGCAGTTCTACGATCGTCGCGACGATCCTGCTAACCGCAAGACTGGTTTCACGCTGGCGCGCTCGACGGATGGCGGCAAGTCGTTCGTAAATTACGAATGGTCGGATTCGCCGTTCGAATCTTTCAACGCCTTTCTCGGCGATTACACCTGGCTTACGGCCTATAAAGGAAAAGTTTATGGCGTGTGGACCGAGGCGGTGCCGCTCCAGGAGGGTGCTGCTTCAGAATCGCCGCGTCCGGGGCGCCCGCCACGATCCAGGACTGTGGTGCGGGTAGGCTTGGCCGACTTTTCCAAGGCAGAGTGAGAGAAGGCGAGTTCTGAAGAATGATGATTATGGCTGGAAGGGATTTCCAGAATGTCTTTTTTCACTTGGCCAGGCGCGGAGCATCGAGCCGCATTCTTGGCCAAGGTAGAAGTGTAAAGGGCGAGGCAAGGAAAAGTGGTTGTCCAAGGTGTCGGCGGGTGGAGAGCTAAAAATAGAGTAGAAACGAGGGGCAAAATATAGTATACGCCTGCGTATACAATGTTGTGTTCTTTGAGAGGATCGGTGCTTCCAAATGAAGATGAGTCGACTTCGCACGCCATTTCTCCTTTTCTTGCTCGTTCTTGCCTTACTCGCATCCCCATCGGTCAACGCTCAGCAGACCACTACCGCCCAGACCCCTCCAATGGGCTGGAATAGTTGGAACCACTTTGGCTGCCGGGTTACCGCACAAGACGTGCGCTCCGCAGCCGATGCGATCGCCAGCAACGGCATGAAGGACGCCGGATATGTCTACGTGAACATTGACGATTGCTGGCAAGGGCAGCGGGATGCCGATGGCCGGATTCAGCCCAACGACAAGTTTGGGGACATGAAGGCGCTGGTGGACTACATCCACTCGAAAGGACTTAAAGCTGGAATCTACTCCTCGCCCGGCCCGAAAACCTGCGCTGGTTTTGAAGGGAGTTACAAGCACGAAGAACAGGATGCGCAACAGTATGCGGCTTGGGGATTTGACTACCTGAAATACGACTGGTGCAGCGCCGGCCGGGTGTACGCCCCTGAACAAATGCAGGATATCTACAAGAAGATGCACGATGCGCTGCTCAGCACCGGCCGTCCCATAGTTTTCAGTCTCTGTCAGTACGGACTATACAGGGTCTGGACTTGGGGAGCGTCAGTGGGTGGAAACCTCTGGAGAACAACGGAAGACATCGCCCCCGACTATGATCGCGTCTCGGTGATTGGCTTTGCGCAAAACGGCCTGGAAAAGTTTGCCGGCCCGGGACACTGGAACGATCCGGACATGTTGGAAGTGGGAAATGGGCGCTTGAACTTCGATGAAAACCTCACGCACATGAGTCTCTGGTGTTTGTTGTCCGCGCCGCTCATCGCCGGTAACGACTTGTCCAAGATGACTCCCTACACGCTTGGAATTCTCACAAACGCCGAGGTGATTTCGCTCGATCAGGACCGGAACGGCGTGCAAGGCCACAGAATTGCCGAGGAGGGACCTCTGGAAGTGTGGGCGAAGCCACTTTCTGACGGTTCAACGGCGGTCGGGCTTTTCAATCGGGGCGAATCGCCGAATCCTGTGACGGTCACTTGGGCCGAACTAGGAATCTCTGCCAGCGCTTCGGTGAGGGACTTGTGGAATCACAAAGACCTTGGAACTTTCAAGGATAGCTATACGGCTCAGGTGCCCCGGCATGGAGTTGTGCTCGTAAAAGTGAAGCCTTAGCGCGCGTTCTGTCTTGTAGGTGACAAACCGATGCGGATTCTTGATTCCTCAGGGTGCTAGCGGAATGAAAACTACAACTCAGCTCGCGCGATTCATCGTTCTTATTCCTCTGTTCGCTTGTTCCATTCCCGCCAAGGGACAAGGCACACTCGTTGATTACCAGCGGGCCGCGCGTTATCTTACCGGCGATTTGGAGCGTATGGTTCAGCCCGCGGATATCCGGCCGAGCTGGATCGAAGGCACCGACAATTTTTGGTATTTGAAGCCGGGCCGGGACACTGAGTTTGTGACGGTGGATGCGGAGAAGAATACCGTGTCGCCGGCCTTCGACCAGACGAAGCTCGCGGAAGATCTCTCAAAGCAAATGGGGAGGTCCATACGCGCAAACCATCTGCCCTTCCGCACGTTTGAGTTTGTGCAAAAGAATGAGGCGATCCGATTCGTGGCGGAAGACCAGCGCTGGACTTGCGAGCTTTCGAGTTATAGGTGCACCAAGGAAAAATTGCCAAGTGTGTACGAAAGCGTTTCGCCCGATGGAAATTGGGCGGCTTTCACGAAGGACTATAACCTGTATCTACGAAATCTTTCGACTGGCGCGGTCTCCCAGTTAACCACCGACGGCGTCAAATCCTTCGACTACGCAACACCCCTCCCCTCTTCGGATCTACTGGTGCGGGAAGGAAGCGAAGACGCCAAGGAACCTCCGGCTGTGTTCTGGTCGCCGGATTCGAACAAGCTGGTCACCTACCGGCTGGATTCGCGCAACGCCGGCCGCTTCACCACGATTCAATTTGTGCCGCCGGCCCAGCTCCGGCCAAAAGCTTTTACGTATGTCTATCCTCTGCCCGGCGAGGTGATGCCAACTGCCGAACCGATCATATTTGATGTGCACTCGCTGAAGCGAACCGAGATACAAACCGCCCCTATCGAAATTTATTTTCAAGGCGGCCCATTTTTTTCCTGGTACCAGGACAGCGAACGCATCCACTACACGTTCCACGCGCGCGGGTACAAGAGTCTTGAATTTCGCGAAGTCAATGCGAGCACGGGCAGCCAGCATTCGATTCTTGAAGAGGATGCAAAAACCTACATCGACCCCGGCGAATCTCGGATCGAGCTTGTAAACGATGGCGCGGAACTGCTGCTGACGTCCGAGCGCGATGGCTGGAATCACATTTACCTTTATAACGGCAAGACAGGAGCCCTGGAGAACCAGGTTACTAAGGGGCCGTGGCCTGTGCGCAATATCGTCCACGTTGATGAGAAAAACCGGCAAATCTATTTTCTGGCTGGCGGCAGAGAAAAAGGCGTGGATCCGTACCTGACTCAGCTATATAGGGTGAACTTTGACGGCTCTGGAATGCAGTCGTTGACGCCTGGAGGGACCAACCATACCGTCAGCGTTTCGCCTGATAGCAAGTTTTTTGTGGACAATTCCTCGCGCGCGGATTTGCCCGGCGATTCCACACTCCGCCGGACGTCCGACGGTTCCGAGGTTCGCGTTCTGGATAAGGCTGACGCGAGCGCGCTTCTGAAGACCGGCTGGAAATTACCCGAACCGTTCCAAGGAGTGGCGGCAGACGGTAAGACCGATATCTATGGCCTCATCTGGCGCCCCAGCAACTTTGATCCGTCGAAGAAGTACCCGATCATCGAGCAGATTTATACCGGCCCCCAGGGCTTCTTTGTACCCAAGACGTTCGGCGCGGCCAATGCCGGGAGACGCGGTTTGCAGTCCATGGCCGAACTGGGCTTCATCGTCGTTATGGTGGACGGGCGAGGGACTACCGGAAGATCGCGCGCATTCCACGAATACTCCTATCACAATCTTGGCGGAGTATTCGATGACCACGTAGCTCTCATCAAGCAGATGGGGGCAAAGTACCCCTACATGGACCTGGACCGCGTCGGCATTTACGGCACTTCAGCGGGCGGCTATGGATCGGCGCACGCGATTCTCGTGCACCCCGAGTTTTACAAAGTGTGCGTTTCGATTTCCGGAGACCACGACGCCCGGCTGGACAAGGCGTGGTGGAATGAACTTTATCAGGGATATCCGGTGGGCAAGGATTACGCAGAACAATCAAACGTCACTTTAGCCGGTCAGTTACAGGGACATCTGCTGCTCGTTCATGGTGACGTGGACAACAACGTAAATCCGGTTGAAACCATGCGCCTTGTCGACGCTCTCATTAAGGCCAACAAGAATTTTGACATGCTCCTCGTGCCCAACATGTATCACGGCGAGGGGCGGAATCTGTATCTGGTTCGCCGGCGCTGGGATTATTTCGTCCAGAACCTTCTGGGAGTCACCCCGCCGAAAAATTTCAAAATCGAATCCGCCCCGTCTGAAGATTCTAACGGCAATTAGGTTTGGCCGCGCCAAGGAGTGGGCTTCGCCCGCTGCCATCCTGGCTGCGCCGCAAGAGCTTTTCGTCTAATGCAGGAGGAGAGAATGGACCGACGCACATTTTTGCAGAATCTTGCGGTCACCACTGCGGCACTGAAGGAAGTGCTGCACAGCGAGGACGCTTCGAATCTCTCGATTCCGCCTGCCGAGCTTACAGCGGACCCATCGGGGGAAGTTGCTATGGTGGACACCAATGGGTACGCCCAGGTTGCGGAGTTCGAAAGAGGCTCGACGAAATGGAAGGTTTATGAAGATTTGAGGACGCGAGATGGCGCTCTAGTCTATAAATCCGCGCAAGGCGCCACGAAGGTTTTCGCCAAGAGCGCGGAAGCTTCTTTTGACGAGGCCACAACTCCGTATCTCGGCTTGAAGCTTGAAGAAATTGGCACAACCGCTCGCGACCTTCTTGCGGACAAGTTGCTCGAGAAGGGAGATCCCGATCCCGAGACGGTAAAGCTCGCCGCCCCGCCGCAGGGCTCCCCAAGAGAAACCAATAATCAGTTTCGCCGCTATCGCTGGGATGCCATCGTTGGCACGAAAGAATGCCTTGATACTATGCCGGTCTATCCTCCCGGCAGCACGCGAACCTATCACCCCGGCCAGTATTTCCCCGAACTGAATGGGGCGATGAACATGAAGCGGTACGACGGCCTTCTGGGCGGATGGTTGCCCGCGGTTAGAAAGGTCTTCCAGAAGTCCGATACAGCTTATTACGAAGTGCTCGTTTTCGGCGATGTCGAAGCGCACGACAAGTTCATCGTGCAGACCTGGCATCGCACCTCCCTCATCGAGGACGGCAAAGTCACGAAAGCTGTTTACGGCTACAGCTACCCCGCCTATCCTCCCGCGCGTGAAGATCCCGCACCTGAGGCGTTCTACCGCGCGCTCCTGGTTTTCGCGGAGTATTGGGAAAAACTGCTTGCTGATTTTTCATCCACTTCACTGCCGTACGACGTCTGGACAGATATGTCCAAGCACGCGTTCGCCAAAGAGCTCGTGGTGCGGCCCGGCGGCGTTTATCCGAAATACGGTGCAGTAGACCGCGATTACTACGGCCCGGAGTACGACGGCTTCCAGGACATTTTTACTATGTCCACGTACGCCAATCTCGAATGGGGGCGGTTCGAACCCGTCCGCCAAATCATTGACAATTACTTCACGGACTTTGTGGACGCCAAAGGCGTGAACAATATGCGCGGACCGGAGACCGCACAGTTCGGCATGACGCTCTCCCTGCTCGCGCGCTATTTCCATTACACGCGGGACGTTTCCTTATTTCTCAAGCATCGTTCGAAAATTGAGGCCACCGCGGCAATTCTCACTCAGCTTCACGACGAAAGTCTGAAGTTGCCTGTGGACAATCCCGGGCACGGCGTGATCCATGGCTGGAGCGAGTCCGATTCGTGCCTGGCGCCCGCGCCCGCAACCTGGTGGCTTCCCTATTTCGCCAACAATGCATTCGCAGCGCGCGGTCTGAAAGATATTGCCGAAGTTTGGCCGTCGATTTACGGCGCCGGCTCCGCTCCCGGCTCCCAGCACCTGGCCGAAGAGTGGCGCAAGCGGAGCAAGACCCTCCAGGATTCCCTCGTCGCCAGCATGGAAAAGAACATTCGCCGCGACATGAATCCTCCGTATCTTGGGATATTTCCCGGCGCCAAACTAACTTTTTGGGAGTCCCTCGAGAAAGAACGTCCGAGCCCACAACAGTGGACTCACCGGGCCTACGCGGAGTTACTCCAGGCGGATGTGCTCCCTCCCGACCTGGCAAACCTAGTGATCGATTGCATGCGCGCCTACGGCGCCACGACCATGGGCATTGTCGCCAACGTCGAGCGCCCCCACCCCACCGGCCGTGACATCCTCGGCTTCATCTCCTACGGCTACGCGCAGATGCTCTTGCGTCTCGATCGCGTCGAGGAATATCTGCTTTTCCTTTACGCGCATCGCTTCCACGATCACACGCGCGGCAGTTGGATTGCCGGCGAAGTTTCCGGCATCACGGGAGGCACCGCGATCTTCTGCATCCCAGCCCAACAGACAATTCCTTTGCTCGTGCGCTGGATGCTTGTGCTGGAAGATTCCGACGACGACAAACTCTATTTCGGCAAGGCGCTGCCGCGCGACTGGGTCGCCTCCGGCAAGCTAATCAACATCCAGCACGCTCCGACGCGCTGGGGCCGCGTGGACTTCACCATGCAAGCAGCGCCCTCGAAGAGAGCCATCACGGCTCGCGTCGCTCTAGCCAAGGCAGCATCGCCCGCCGAAATTCAGGTGAAGTTCCGCGTGCCCCAAAATCTCAGCCTGGCCTCCGTTTCGGTCAACGGTAAACCCGACGCTTTCTCGGGACCTCATTCGGACACCGTCGCAGTAAAGACGCGCGGCGCCAAAAACTTCGAGATCGTTGCGGAATACACTGAGCGAACTTAGGCCCGCTGGTGGAGCGTGCTGAAAATCACCGCGCTCCTTTTTAGTTTATTTGCTTGGACGAGCCGATGTAACTTCCTTTGTGGTCCGGCGGATCGAGCTTGTATTTCGCAGCTTGTTGCCGGTTCAGCCCCGTCAAAGTGGCTAACGCATTCTCCGCCTCCGCCATTTTTCCCTCCCTCCGGTAAGCCGCAGCGAGCTCGGAATACACCGCCGGATTATCCGGTGCGAGTTGCCGCGCTTTGCTGAGGTGTTCGATCGCCTTATCAATCTCGCCCGCCATCAATTCAAGCTGACCGAGCGTGAGTTGCGAAACCGAATATTCCGGCCGCTCCTCCACGGCTTTTTCCAGCGAGTTGCGCGCTTCGGCAAACTCTTTCTGGCCCGGACTCGCTCCCTGCCGGATCAGCGCCTGCCCGAGAATTGTCAATAGGACATAATTCCCCCGCTCTTTGTGCTCGCCTTCCCGCGCCGCGCGGATTGCTTGCGCCATATCCGCGTTGAGCAGCCCTTCCTGTGCCTCCGCAAGAAAGCCGATCGTGGTGCCCGGCGCCAGCTTGCGGGCCGCTTGCAAGTCCTTTCGTGCATCGTCGGGCCGGTCCACGCACGAAAGCAGAATCCCTCGCTCGTAGTGCAGCCGCGCGGAATTTGGCAAGTTCTGCAAGCCTTTCGAGACGACCTTCAAACCGAAATCGTACGACTCATGATCCATGCTTGAATCGGCCACCAGCAGGTAAAGCTTTTCGTTTTTTCCATCCAGTGCTGCGGCGCGGTCAAAAGCTGCCGCAGCATCTTCCAGCCGCGAAGCGCCAAGCAGCGCTTGTGTCAGTAGGTTGTAGACGCTCGCCGTCGCGTGGCGTCCCTTTGTCAGCGATTGAAGGATCGGAATCGCCGCTTGATTTTGCCCCGTCGCCACGTAACAAAGCGCCAGGTTGAAATCCGCGGCAAATGGATCCTCGAGAGAGCCTCGCGCCGCCAACAAATGGGGAATGGCATCGGCGAAATGCCCCTCACGCGTAAGCGCTATGCCTGTCTGCAGCTCGGTGTTCGTATCGAGGCTATTTGGACGCGCATTCTGCTTATTTGAGGGTTGCGAACCGAGAGAAACGCCGTGGTTGACGCCGAAGCTGACGAAGAGAATCGACACCGCAGCCAGCGTCCGCAACGCTAGAAGCGAACCGCGAAGGCTGCAGCCCGGCTTGCGAAGCGTGTCCTGCGGAAACATACGCGGCAATTATACGGCCAGCAGGAAACAGCAGCCAGAAGGGAAGTCCAGTGAAGCCCTGCTTTGAACTCACCCGTGCTCTGCGAGAGTAAGAATCTTCCCGTCGCTCGAGCTGTGAGCTGGGACATCTACCGGATTGCAGCGAAGCTCCTGCGTTCGCCCTAAAAAGACAATCGCTGGCTCGTTGCCGAGCCAGCGATCGCTTGACTGATCGGGGTGTGGGAGCAGTCAAACTCCAGTTAAAGTTGCAGTTTAAGCGGCCTCAGAATTCGAGGTTCGCCCGGAACTCGATCTGCCTTTCCTGGACTCCCAGGCCTGTGTTCCGGATCACGCTTGCGTGTCCAAAACTTGAGCTAAGGACGTTCAGGTTCGGAGCTCCCCAAACGGGGTGGTTCCACACATTCAGGAATTCCGTCTGGAAGCTGAATCGCAATCTCTCGGTGATCGGAATGGATTTCGTGAGTGCCATGTCTTGGTAGAACTGGTGTGGGCTGTAAATCCAAGGATTTCCGGCCATGACACCGGGAGTTGTGTTGGGCGCCAAGCCAGCTTTCAGGCTAGGATTAAGCACGTTCGAATATGATTGGCCAGCCACATGGTAAACCCCCACGGAACTCTGCAGCTGAGAAAGTGTCGTGCTCGAAAAAAGCACGCCACCATCTCCGAGGGCGTCTCCGAATGGTGTTCCGACGGAAGTGGTAAAGGTTCCGTAACCGCTCGTCAACTGGCCGGGCAGGCCAGTTTGGTAGGTCGCGATCGTGCCAATGTTCCAATGCCCCAGAATCTTGTCGATCGCCCCGCCACGGTCCGCCAGCGCCTTGCCCTTTCCGAATGGCAAGTCATAAGTCCCGCTGGCATGGATAGTGTGCCGGATGTCAAACAGCGTCGGCCCGTAGCTGAGCCGCAGGTCGCGCATGGTGAATAACCGGAACGCTCCGGTCCACGTGTTGCCTGGTTGTACCCCCAGCGTATGGCTCCAGGCGTAGTTCACGTCGAACTGCATCCCGTGCCACGGATGTTGCCGCCAATCCACTTGCAGCGCGTGGTAGTCGCCGTAGCCGGCATCCGTCAGGTCACCCGTTGCCTTGCCCGCGTTATAAGGGTTGGACTGGAAGAAATTCATGGGATATCCATGTCCAGGATTTGTACCGCAGGGGGAGAAGTTCGTTCCACCGATCATGTTGCACAGATAGGTCGAGGAGCCCGCCAAAATATTGGCGAAATCTCCGGCGCGTCCGTTATCCAGGTAGTTGACGAACGTACCGTTCGAGAATCGGGACGATACGAGCCCGCCCGGATCCGTGAAAGCTGCGGTGAGAATTGGTAACGGCGATTGTCCCGGCAAGCCATTGTCGGCAAATGTATTGCCCATGCCGTTCGCGCGGTTGATGGTCAAGTTCTGCTTGGCAAGCTTGAATTCGCTGAGGAATCCGTTTTCGAAGATGTTTACTTCGTTCGGATTCAGCTTCACCCACTGGTGTACGCTGCGGTTGCCCATGTAGCGCACTTCGATCACGTTGTTCTGGCCAATCTGCCGCTGAATTCCCAGGTTCCAGGATTCCACGTAGGGCTGGCGGATGTTCGGGTTGATGCCGTTCACGCCGGTCCAGTAGCCGAAGAACGTTTCGTTGGATTCGGGTATCACCTTTTGATAGGAAGGTGGACTCAGCAGGTAGGGCGCTGGTTGCGCATCTCCCAGCGCGTAGCTTCCTGCATAGTATCCGCCTGACGCTGGCAGCGTTCCACCGGGAGTGACGGGGTTGAGATTGAACGCCTGGTAGAAGGCATAACCGGCGTTAGAAGCCGAGTTCCAAAAGAACTGGTAAGGCTCGGTGAAGCGCCGCAGCGCAAAACCGGCGCGTACGACGGTTTTCCCTTGGCCGAGCATCTTGCCCTTCCAGCCGTCGTAGTGGGTCGGGTTCCATGCAATGCCAATGGAAGGCTGCGGGCTAACGTTCCACGGGTTATAAACATGGACTCGCGCATTGTAAGTTGGGTTCAACCCATTCGGATCGGTGGTCAGAGTTCCGGGCTTAAAAAGATTGTTCACGCCGGAAGGACCCCAAATCCCCACTGGATCCGCACTATGGTAGGCGCCCGTCAGGTCGTGATCGTCGCCGGTGAAGTCCCAGCGCATTCCGTAGTTGATGGTCAGCTCCGGTTTCCATCGCCAGGCGTCCTGGAAAAACAGGCCCCAGGCAGACTGCATCTCGTTCAGGTTGTACCCGCTAATGGACGTAGCGTATTGCCCCGTCTTGATGTTCAGCGGAAAGCCCGAGCCGCCCGGATTTACGCCGCTGATTCTCCCCGTCAGCACCGCATAGAGGTCTTCGGCGTCGGATCGGTCGGTGCTCGAAGCAGTCGGAAAGTTTGTGGCGAAGTAATTCTCGATCGCCGTCGTGGCCGGATCATCCGCGACCAAGCCGATATCGAAGAAAGGGAAGCCAGCCGGCGCGTTGTTGTAGTGGTCTTGCTCGCGATAGTAGGAAAAGCCGAAGTTAAACGTGTGCTTGCCCTTCAGCCAGGATACGTTGTCCGCGAAATTGAACAGCGGATAAAACGTGGAGATGGGCAGGTCGTTGTAGACTTGGCCGGAACTTCCCACTGAACCCGGCCAGTCGATCTCCGGTGAGGTCACCCACAGCGGCTTCGCCCCGAACCCAGTCAGAACTCGATTGTAGAGATACCCTCCGCGGAATTGGTTCACCAGAGTAGGCGTTATTGTCCAATCGGCCCCCAGAGAGGCCGTAAAATACTGGCTTCGATTGGACGCGGCATAATCGGTAAAGCCAGTCCCCGGGAACGGAGGCGCAACCGCGTTAGGCTGATTGTATTTCGTCATGTTCCACGCGAAAAACAGCCTTAGGTTATCCCGAACGTTGTAATCGAGCCGAACCGTGGGAAAGTATCTCGTGGTCGGCGACTCGTTCAGATAATTGATGGAATCGATGTAAGGCAGTGTGGTGGGTGCGACGGTGCCTCTGCTCAGAGACCCGTTGATTTTCGAGAACAAGCCTTGCGTCACTGCGTTGACCGTTGCGGGCAAGCCGTTCGGAGTGGCAATCTGATTGAATAGATTGATCGTGTGAGTTCCTGCAGTATCGGACCACGTAAAATTCCCCGCCTGTGCTTGCTGGTCCGGAAAATTTGTCGGACTGGTGGCGAAGGCCCCCGGCTGCTTGGACATTGCGAAGCTGCCGAAAAACATCAGCTTATCCCTGAATATCGGACCTCCCACGCTGGCACCGAAATCGTTGAGGTGGAAGGAAGTCTTCTTCAGGCCACGTGCGTCATTCACCCAACTGTTGGCGTTCAGCGCCGAATTCCGGTGATCTTCATAGAGCCGCCCGTGAAAGCTGTTCGTTCCACGGCGCGTTACAAAGTTCACTTGAAAGTCGGACTGGCCGTACCCGGTGTTCAGGTTCAACTGGTCGGTCTGCACCGTCATTTCTTCCATATCCTCGACGCGCGCCTGCACCAGTGGCTGGGAAGCTCCATCGAACTTCATTCGGCTGGTTGTGGCCACAACGCCGTCAATGTTGTTTCCGGTCGCCGCCAGAGGCATGCCGTTCCAGGTTGTCTGGCCCTGGGCAGCGTTTGTGACCGCGCCCGGCACGATTCGCGACATCTGCGAGATGTCGCGTCCGCCGAGCGGGAGTTGCTCGATCTGCTTCAAATCAACGTTTCCGGTGATCGCATTCGAGGTTTTCTCCACGACCGGTGCCTGTTCATTCACGGTCACTTGCTCCGCTTGCGATCCGACGTTGAGGGCCACCGAAATATCCGTTGTGCGCGTGGCCTGCACAAGCACGGCTTCGAACGTCCGTGTCTGGAAGCCGTTCTTGGTGACTGTTAGCTTGTAGGTCCCGATGGGCAGAGCAACGAACGTATAATTCCCTGATGCTTCTGTAACTCCGGTACGCGTTCGGTTCGATGCGAGGTCAACCAACGTCAGGTTTGCATCCGGAACGGATGCCCCGCTTGCGTCCAGCACTCTGACTGCGATGGTTCCCTGGCCGGTGATTTGCCCCTTCGCTTGGGGCAGGCACAGCCCGAAAACCGTGAGAGCGAGGACCGAAACGCCTCGGAGAAGAGGTTTAGCCAGACTCCTCATCATATTTCCTCCTTGTTTTTTGTACCTTCCCAGGTGTGTCAGCGTGCCTCTCCAAGAAACAGCAGCAGAATGGGAATTTCTGCAAGCGCTTGCAATGTGGACCGAGCCTCACCCCTAATAGATTAAGAGTCGGAACACACTTCCTTAGAGCACCCCACTAACTACCGATATCGCATAACCAGAAATCTGAGATACCGTACTGAGTTCTTCTCAGAGACCCTTTTGGTATACGATATCGTACCCTTTAATGCGCGGACGCTAACATAGCCCCTGGACCCTGTCAACAACTTTATCGAATTCTCTTTGGGGTTCCCTTTCGCGCCCTCTAGCATGCTGCCCCGCCGGGCCCGGGCACCCTCTTCCGCCATCCGGCGAAACCTGGTTCAGCCGACCCGCGGAAAGGGGCGTTCTACCAATCCTCGACCTTCCTGAATCGCCACAATCTGATTGCTGTTGACGTTTGCGAGCTTTGTTTGTTCTCCGCTCGGCCAACTCACCTCGATCCGCTCAACCTGGGATTGCCCACCAAGGCCAAAGTGCAGCCGTGGGTCTTGCGCAGACTGGTAGCTCATTCCACCCTTCCGCTCATCTTGCAATACCAGATCCCCGGCCGTGACTTTGACTCGCGCGCCGACTCCGTCGCGATTCGATTTCGATCCGATCAGGAAAATCTCCAGCCAGTGGTTCCTATTGCCGCCGTCATTGCGTAAGAGTTGAGGGGCTTGGCCATTGTTGCTCACCAGGATGTCCAAGTCGCCGTCATTGTCATAATCGCCCACCGCAACTCCGCGGCTCACTTTTGGCGCAGCGAAATCCGGTCCCAGTTTTCCGCTGACATTTTCGAAAATCCCGCGTCCGGTGTTCCGAAACATCAGCTTCGGTTCCGCGTAGCTCACCTCGCTCTTGTACCGTCCCACGTTGTCAAGCACATGCCCGCATGCCATGAACAGATCCAGTGAGCCGTCATTGTCATAGTCCATAAAGCGAGTGCCGAATTCGCTCATGTGATAGGTCGCGTACCCGATCTTGGATTGCAACGTGAAGTCATCAAATATTCCGCTGCCCGTGTTCTGATATAGGCGCGCCAGTTGCGAGTCGAGATGTGTCACCACCAGGTCCAGGCGTCCGCCGCCTGTGGCGTCGCCTGCGTCAACGCCCATGCCTGCTTCTGGTTGGCCATCCATACTCACAGCCACCCCGGCCAAGTAAGCGGTTTCGGTGAATGTGCCATCGTGGTTGTTGTGAAAGAGTTGGTTCGGCAACGAATCATTTGCAATGAAAATGTCCTGCCAGCCATCGCCGTCGTAGTCGAACGTGACCACGCCGAGCCCATTCGAAGGCTTAGCGCCGATTCCCGATATTTTGCTGACATCGCTAAACGTGCCATCGCCGTTGTTGTGAAAAAGTGTGGGAGCCACGGCGTCAAAATCGTCCGGATGGCAGTAGCTTCGCATGCCGGGCGCATGATCGCCGCACCAGAAGTTCTTCTCCGGCGTCCAGGCAACGTAATTTGCGATGATCAAATCCAGTTTGCCGTCCCGGTCATAGTCAAACCACGCCGCGCTCGATCCCCATCGCCCCGTGTTTTCCACTCCGGCCCGCGTCGTCACATCCGTGAAAGTTCCGTCTCCATTGTTGTGGTACAGGATGCATCTCCCGTAGCCCAGAACTAAGAGATCAGGGAACCCGTCGTTATCATAATCGCCGACGGCAATGCCCATCCCGAATAAGCCTTCCGCTCCCACACCGGCTTTGGCGGTGACATCCGTGAAAGTTCCGTCTCCGTTGTTACGGTAGAGAGCGCTTCGCAATGGAGTTTCCGGCTGAAACGCTTTTGTCGCCGCGCCATTCACAAGATAAAGATCGAACAGTCCGTTCTGATCGTAGTCAATCCACCCGCACCCAGAGCCCATGGTTTCGATCAGATATTTTTGCTCCGAGGCAGCATTGACGTGGCGGAAGGTGATTCCAGCCTTCTGCGTGACATCCACAAACCTAACCGGATTGGAGTTTGGAATAGAAAATCGGGAAGGCGCGCCTGCAACAACTGCGGCTCCCATCATTTTCAGCAAATTCCGACGGGATAGATTTCCGCGCATCTCCACCGCAAAATTAGAGGCCAATAGGATGAAAAAAGAAGCTTTTACCGTATAGCACGCAGTGCGGCACGCGTAAAGGAATTACAACTCATTTCCTGAGAGCGGTGACACGCAGGATTCACCTTGCATCGTCGAAACGCGCTGTTATGATTCAAAAATTGCAGAAAATTTCGATCGGAACGGATAATGCCGCGATCCACAAATATTTTGCCGCCATCTATTTCCCGGCGGCACCTACTCAAAATGCTCGGAGCAGGAACGGCATACGGCGCTTCCGCGGGCTGGTCTTCGCTTCTCTTGCCGACGCAGGATTCCGCGCAGAGTCTGCCCGACTTTGAGGAAATTCCAGCTTCTTCGAGCGGAATTTCGTGGGTTCACACTGCCGGCCTTTCTACCTCAATGTACTTGCCCGAAACGGACGGCGCCGGTTGCGCTTTCCTCGACTATGACAACGACGGCTGGATGGACATTTATCTTATCAATAGTGGTAAGTGTGACTTTTATACACCTTCTCATCCGCTGCGAAATGCTCTCTACCGCAACAATCGCGACGGCACCTTCACCGACGTCACGCAAATTGCCGGCGTCCCCGGCGATGCCTACGGAATGGGCGTCGCCGTCGGCGATTACGATAATGATGGGTGGCCGGATTTTTACGTCACACAATATGAGCAAGGAATTCTTTACCACAACAACGGGGACGGCACTTTTACGGACGTCACGAAGAAAGCGGGAGTGGCCACTCCGGGGTGGAGCACTTCGGCGGTTTGGTTTGACTACGACAACGACGGGCGCCTGGATCTTTTTGTTTTGCAATTCGCGGAACTCGATAAATCCATTTGGTGCGGAAACAAACTGACCGGAGAGCGCTGGTATTGCCGGCCGAGCGTGTACAAGCCGATGCCGAACTGGCTTTTTCACAATAACGGAGACGGGACTTTCACCGACGTCAGCCGCGAATCGGGGATTGCGCGCTCGCCGGGGAAGGGCTGGGGCGTCGTTGCCGCGGACATCAACAACGATGGGTGGATGGACCTCTTCGTCGGCAACGACACCGTTCCCAATTTTCTTTTCGCGAACCGCGGCAAAGGGAAATTCGAAGAAATCGGCGCGATCGCGGGTGTCGGATACAATCCTTTCGGGCTCGCGCGCTCCGGGATGGGAGTTGACGCCTGCGATTTCGATCAAGACGGCTGGATCGACCTCTTTGTTGCCAATATTGATCACGAAATGTTTTCGCTCTATCGCAACAACCACGACGAAACTTTCATTGATGTTGCACCGGGATTCGGCATCGCTTCCGCCACGATGATGTTCAGCGGCATGGGGATGAAATTTTTTGATTACGACAACGATGGGAACATGGACTTGCTGCTCTGCAACGGCCACCCCGAGCTTAATGTCGCAAAAATGGTTCCCGGCGTCACGTACGCCGAACCCATGATGCTGTACCGCAATACCGGCCACGGATTTGAAGAGGTGAGCAAGCGAAGCGGTCCGATTTTTTCAAAATTGATTGCCGGACGCGGCCTGGCCATCGGCGATTTCAATAACGACGGCGCCGTTGACGCACTCGCCTCCGTCAACGATGGCGCTCCGATTCTTCTTCGCAACAACGCGGGCCGCCGCAATCACTGGCTCGGTCTTCGTCTCATCGGAAAAAAATGCAACCGCGACGCGATCGGCGCGAAGGTTACGTACCGAGCAGGCGATCTCGAACGGCACCAGTTCAAAGTTGGCGGTGGAAGCTATCTTTCCTACCACGATCCGCGCTTGGTGCTCGGCCTTGGGCAGCGCACGAAAATCGATTGGGTAGAAATCAAGTGGCCGCAGCCCAGCGGGCTTGTTCAGCGCTTAAAGGATTTGCCCATCGATCGCTACATCACAGTGACCGAGGGCAACGCCAAGTGGGAGTAGTCCGAATATTCGCTGGGGCGTTGCTGTTGCAATGAGGCGTGAGTTTGCTGAGACTCGCAAGTTCAGAAATGCCGAATGTCCGGGGTCATGAGAGAAGGAAAAGGCAATTAGCGCTCTGAGCGAGCTAAGTTTAATGCGGTTGCAATAAATCCGTGGTGCTCCCCGGCCCCTGATTCCACTTCTTCTCCGCCTCAAGCTGCAAATCGTGCTGGCGCTGTGCTTCCAGCTTGTTCCCGGTGCGCGCGTAGGCGATGGAGAGCTGGTAGTAACCGGCTGGATCCCCGGGTTCAAGCTGCACATATTTTTTCAGCGAAGTAATCGCATCCGGATATTTCTGGGAGGCATTCAGCGCGATTCCAAGACCGAGGTAAGGTTGCGCCAGCGTCACGTCAAGTTGGGTGGCGCGGGTAAAATGCTTGATGGCTTCGTCGGCATTCTGCTGCCGCCAGGCAAGATCCCCTAACATGAATTCAGCCGCGGGCGAGTCCGGATTCACCTTCAGCTCCGCCTCAAATTCTTCGCGCGCCTCGTGCGCCGACTGCGGCGTCATCGGCTTCGCGAGGATGAGGCGCCCAAGCTGGTAATGCACTCCAGGTTGATTCGGATAATGCTCCAAAATCTTTTTGTACTTCGCGGTGGCGTTATCGTATTCGCCTCGAGCTTGATAGGACTCGGCAAGAAGTTCCTCTGCTTCGGCGGAATCTCCAGCGCGGGAGAGCAACCGCTGAGCCGCGCGGTTCGCCAATTCCGAATAGTAGCGCGTCGTCAGGTAAAGCACTTTGGAATCACTGGGAAAGGCGCGATTGAGCCATTGCATGGATTGGACCACCGCATCTTCGTCGTCGGTGCTCATCCCGCATTGCGCCGCCGCCATCTCCGCCCGGTAGCGCAGCTCCTTATCCGAAAGCTGCGACGTCGCATGCTTCAAGATAGCCAGAGCCTCCGCGCAATGTCCCGTCGAGGCTAGATCGATCCCGTGCTCGATTGTGGCTGCCGAAACTCCTTTGCGAATTGGCATTTCGCCATGAGTCTGTGCGCTGCAAGTCGCTGTCCCCAAGCAACAGGCAAGACAGAGGAGGGCAAACTCAAATGCGGAGGATTGGCGCGAAATTCGAGCTAAAAATGGATGCACGATAAGTCCAGACATGGCATTTATTGAGTGAAGAGCGACGAAAAGATTGTATACGACTTCGTATCCGTAGTATAGAAGGGGCTTGTAGCCCACAGGCCTCAGGATTTTAGAACCGGGGAATCTCAAAAATGAGCAGTAAAAACGACAAGTCACCAGCTAATTTCTCTCGCCGCAATGCCATTGCTTTGCTCGGAGCGGCCGGTGCCGCCACTTTGTTCACGCCTTGGGGCTCCCCTATCTCAGAAGGCGCTCCGCAGCAGGAAGGTGGAGCACCGATCCTCATTGCAGGCCAGCGCGCAGAACTCCACATCACCATCGTGACTCCCTACACGCTTCGCATCACCGCATTTCCCGTACAGAGCGATGGCAGCGTGCCAGTGCTAAAGCCGGACCCGGTTCTCCTAGAACGAAATTGGCCCGAGCCTGCGCTCAAGATTCGGGCTCTCGCCCGGCCTCAGGGCCGCACCCAATTTCGGCCCCAAAGCGTCCCGTGGGGCGAGCTGCAAGTCCGCATTTTCCCCGAGCCTCTCACGGTTTTTGTGCAAGGCCGCCGCGGAAGGATCATTCCGCGCTTGCGGTTTGATCTGGAAGATGGCTCGGTCAGTTTCGATCGCGGGATCGCTCCCATCTACGCACTGGGCGAAGGCGGGCCGCAGTTTGACCGTGGCGGCGAAGAGTACCCCATGCGCAACGGCGAGGGCGTGGCCGGACTCGATATTTGGGGAGCACGCATGGCCATTCCCTGGGTTGTGGGAGCACCCGGCTGGGGCCTTTTTTCCCGACAACCCTACGGCACTTTTGATTTGCGAAGCCGCGAGGGCCGCTTCGTTCCATCTGCATCCGAATCCGCGCTTCCGCTGGATTTCTTTCTCGTTACATCCGAGGACCCCGCGGACATTTTTAAGGAATACGCGCAGCTCACTGGATTCCCTCATCTTCCGCCGATCTGGAGCCTCGGCTATCAGCAGTCGCATCGCACGCTCAGCAGCCGCGAAGAAATTCTCACCGAAGCGAAAACATTCCGCGAAAAGAAGCTTCCGTGCGACGCGCTTATTTATCTCGGGACCGGCTTTTGTCCCTCTGGATGGAACACCGGCCACGGCTCGTTCACATTCAACGACAAGGTCTTTCCAGATCCGGAAGCTATGATCCGCGACCTGCACAAAGAAAATTTCCGATTCATTCCGCACGTGGTCCTGAAAGCACGACACTTGCACGGCGAAATTTCGGATACAGGCGCCGCCGCTCAGGACCCAGAGGACATCGCCGCTTACTGGGCCACGCACCTCAAAGTATTTGAGATGGGGACCGACGGCTGGTGGCCCGACGAAGGCGATTGGCTTCCGCCGGAGGAGCGCCTCCTCCGCAACCGCATGTACTGGGACGGGCCGATTTCCTCGCGTCCCGACGTGCGGCCTTACGCCTTGAACCGCAACGGTTACGCGGGAATGCAGCGGTACGGTTGGCTGTGGTCCGGCGACGTCGAATCCACCTGGCGGACGCTCGCGGCGCAAATTCCCGTAGGGATCAATACGGGCCTAAGTGGGCAGCCGTTTTGGGGAACTGACACCGGCGGCTTCGTCACCACTCCCGAACTTACCGGCGAACTTTACGTTCGCTGGTTCCAGTTCAGTTCATTCTGTCCGCTCTTCCGTTCCCACGGCCGCACCTGGAAGCTCCGTCTACCGTGGGGATGGGATACCGGCGAATACGGCCCCGAAGAAATGAACGGCTATCACGGCGACGCGGGGCTCCCGGCAAAAAGCGAACTTCACAACGCGGAAGTTGAACCCATTTGCCGGAAATATCTCAACCTGCGCTATCAACTGCTCCCCTATCTTTACAGCGTCGTCAAAGAAGCCTCGGAAACGGGCATGCCCATCCAGCGCGCGCTTTGGCTGCATTATCCCGATGACACAAGCTCCATCGAGTGCAGCAACCAGTATCTCTGGGGCCGGGATATTCTGGTCGCTCCCGTGACGGAAAAAGCTGCTACGCACAAGCGCGTCTATCTCCCTCCGGACACCTGGTACGATTTCTGGAGCGGCGAAAAAATTACGGGCTCGACAACTTTGAATCGCGCGATTGATCTCGGCACTTTGCCGCTTTATATCCGAGCGGGAGCGATTCTGCCCATGGGTCCAGTGAAGCAATACACGACCGAAAAAACCAGTGGACCTCTCGTGTTCCACGTTTACCCGGGAGTTGACGGTCAATTCGACCTTTACGAAGACGATGGCACGAGCTTTGGCTACAAGAAGGGCACTTTCACGCTATTGCGAGCCTCCTGGAACGATGCCCAGAAGAAATTTACGCTCAGCCATTCCGCCGGGGTGCCACTTGCCGTCCGGCGCAAATTTGAAGTGCAACTTGCCGGCGCAGCGAAAGCAAGACCGCTGGCATTCGACGGTAAAGAAGGGGTTGTCCAATTCCAGGGATGACCCGGCAGATACGAAGATACTCGTGACAAAAATGACGCCGGACATGCGGGTCGGCATTACTTATTGACGATCACTTTTCAGTTGTGAAGTGTCGCGGCAGCGCTAAGATTGCCGCGGCCGACGGCCCGGCGATTTCACTTTCCAATACACGGCATATTTTTCGCCGGCAATTTTGTGGAAGGGAATCAAGTTTGTGCTCGCAGATTGTCCCGCGGTCCGGAACGTCAGCGGGGTCCCTTGCACTTGCTCGATCCACGCTGCGGGATCCGCCGAGCGGTTATCAATCTCCGGCAAAGGCGAAGGAGTTTCGCGCGGCGCCGTGTCATAAGCCGGATACATCGTCTGATTGGTCACGCCATCGCTCCCCAGCCGGCCGCCCAAGACTAATGGCCCGTACATCGCTGCCTGAATGGTGTGATCGTCGGGCATAGTCTCGATATGCAGATTCATCGGCAGGTCTACCTGGATCTTGTCGCCGTCTTTCCAAACGCGGTTGAGGGTCAGGTAGCTTGAAGGAGAAGAAAAGACCGGAAGCGCGTCGCCATTGAGCTTGACGCTTCCGCCGCGCGCAACCCAGTAGGGGACGCGAACGTTGATGGCCAGTTCTGCCGGCTTGTCCGTGTGCACCGTCAGAGTCGTGCGCGCTTCTTCGGGAAAAGTGGTTTCCTGGCGCAGACGGATCCCCTTTTCCGGCCAGTTCACCTCGGAAGCGATGAACTGGTTCACCCAGATTCCTTGATCGTCGCGCGCGTAGATGGTGTCCGCGAATTTTGCGAACTCTTCGATGCCCGTTCCCGTGCAGCACCAGAAAGAATCCCATTGCGAGTTGTAGTATTTCCACAATCCCGCGCCCAGAGGGAGGAAATAGCCCTTGCGGCCCTGGTCGTCCTGAGTGCCGAGCCTGCTGTTCCAGAGCGTACGTTCGTAGTAGTCCATCGCGCGCGGGTCCCCGGTCCAGCCGAAGACGTGGCGCGAGAGTTTGAGCATGTTGTAGCCGCAGCAGCACTCCTCGGTGTATTCGCCGAGGTGCTCGGAGAGCTTTCCGGGATCGTTCCCCCAGTGCTCGCCATTGCTCGTCCCGCCGGTCACATAACAGCGCTCGGAAGTTACTTCGTCCCAGAAATATTGCGCGATCTCGCGGTCGCGGGTATCTCCGCTGAGCTCGTAACGCCTCGCGACGCCGATAATCTTCGGGATATTCGTATTTGCGTGCAGGCCCTTCAGTTCGTCGCGATGTTCGGCCAGAGGATCCAACACGTCGTGGTGCGTAAAGCGGTCACCGATGTAACGGTACTCGCCCTTGCCCGTCAGCGCGTACAAGTTGTAGAGCGATTCGAGCATTCCGCCATGCTCGACGTTCAGAGCGCGCTGCATGTGAGCGTCGGAAAGTCCCTGGCACCAGTGGCCCACCCAATTCCCCATTTTTTGCGCCGATTCCAGTGCTTGCTGGTTTCCGCAGTGCGCATACATGTCCAGGTGCCCGGCCAAAATCTTGTGGAGCGTGTAATAGGGAGCCCAGACCGGAATTCCTTCGCGCAGGCGATCGAAAAAAGTTTCTGGAAATGCGCTGAGGTAACCGTTGCCTAGCTTGTCCTGGCACTTGGCCAGTTCCGCCACCATCTCATCTCCGCGCTGCTTGTAGGCGGCGTCGCCCGTCGCGGCGTAGGCCAATGCACAAGCGGAGAGATAGTGACCGCCGACGAGATGGCCGCGAAGTTCGCAATCCGGTTTCTCCCATCCGCCAAGCGGTTCGGCCGTGGAGGCGAGCCCCGCGTTGATTCGAAACGTATGGAGCAGGCGGTCTGGCGGGAGCGCAACCATCCACTGGTTGTTGATATCCATCTGCTTTTTGAACGGGCCATCCAGCAGCCGCACCTGGCTCAGTGGAAACGGTTCAACGCGCCATGGAACACGCTCGCGTTTTTTTGATTCGCCCTTGGTCGCCAGCGCAGCCACGGAAGGGTCCTGGGCGGGGAAGGCGGCCGCGCGTATCGGCGGAAGCAAGGCGGCTCCGGCCGTTCCGGCGGCCACGGAAACGAACTGCCTGCGAGTCATAA
Source organism: Candidatus Acidiferrum sp. (assembly GCA_035279745.1). Lineage (GTDB taxonomy): Bacteria > Acidobacteriota > Terriglobia > Acidiferrales > UBA7541 > Acidiferrum. The sequence goes on from DATEHE010000010.1 coordinate 291,703, forward strand.
AGCCTTTTTTCCTTTTCATACAGACCTCGCCCACAATGAGAGTTGCGAAAATTTCCTGGATTCGTGGCAGTTGCTGAAAATACTCAAGTCACCAGATTTCGCAGAACGAAGAAAACGTTCGCCGGCCGCTCCGCGAGCCGCCTCATGTACCAGGGAAACCAATAGCTGCCGTAGGCCACAAGAACGATGGATTTCCAGCCTTCGCGGGCGAGCCGCAATTGCTCGTGCCGCTGGATTCCATACAACATTTGGAATTCGAAGCGCTCCTTGCCCAGATTTTTGGATTGAGCGTAATCGATGATCCGGCGAATGAGTTTCAGATCGTGCGTGGCGATAGCCGCGCGAACATGCGCCGCTGCCGCTTCGTCACTGAGCAGTTGGCAGGTGATATTGAAGTAGTTTTCGTCCACCTGCTCTTTCTTTGGCAGGGCAACTTCGGCTGGCTCCTTGTAGGCTCCCTTGACCAGGCGGATGCTCGCGCCGAGCGGAATCAAATTCTTGACGTCGGCGGCGGTTCGGTGCAAATAGGCCTGCAGGCAAACGCCGACGTTGTTGAACTCCTTGCGCGCGCAGCGATAGATCTCCAAGGTACGATCGACGTAGGGACTCGACTCCATGTCAATCCACACAGTGCTGTGAGATCCCGCGCACTCGATGATTCGCCGCAAATTTGCTTGACAGAGTTCAGGTCCGAGATCCAATCCGAGCTGAGTGAGCTTCACCGAGACTTCGCTCTCAAGACCGAGTGTGCGCACCTGATTCAGAAGGTTCAAGTAGTGCTCGGTGACCTTGCCGGCTTCCGAGAGATCCTTTACGTTCTCTCCGAGTAGGGTGAAGACAGTACCGAGGGATTGTTGCTTGAGCTCGCCCGCGCAGCTCAGTGCCGCTTCGGCAGTTTCCCCTGGCATGAACCGCGAGACGGCCCGTTGGACAAAGCGGTAGCGAGTAGCACGCTGGCGCATCCACGCGCTTTCTGAACAGACCAGAAAGACGTTGCGCATCATGCCCACGGTCGTTCCTCACTAACCCGAAGACGAACCGCCAGCGACAAAAGTCTCAGGCATGCCTCCCGAGAAACAAATAACAATGCTGTGGTAGAGGTATGCCAGTGGCAGAGCAGATGGCGATTGGGCGCGTGGGAGGGAGCCCTGGAGGCGGCGCTGTGGTATCCACTTTTGTGTACCATACTGTACTCAGAAGAACCTACCAGAACCTGCCTTCCTTTTCCACGCCTAATTGCATCGTCTACTTCTTTGCTCTGGCGGGATTTCACCAACTGCCGCGTTCTCCCAGGCTTTCAATCACCTTGCAAAGACGTTCCGCGCCATTTTCCCAGTTCAGTTGAATGGCTCTCTCCGCGGTTAGGCTATCGTCCCGTTCGATGGCGTTGATAATGTCACGGTGCTCGTTCACTGAAACCTCTAACCGGTCAATGATCGCGCTCGCGTACAGCCGCCAGTACCGCTCGGTCTGGGGCTTCACGCCGGCATGAATTGCGCGAAGGCGCGGTCCGGCGCCTGCGTCCACGATGGCCTGGTGAAAACTGATGTCCAGCACGAACACGCGATTCGGGTCGCCCTGCTCCGCGGTCGCGCAGGCGTTAAGTTCATCGTTTAGCTGATTCAGCTCAGCGACCAGGGCGGCTCGCTTTTTCGCGTCAAGCCGGCAGCATAGGCGTGCGGCAGAACCTTCCAATTGACCGACAATCCAATACAGTTCGCGCGCGTCCTCTTTGGTGAGCGGGGCGACGGAAAGCCGCTCTTTATTGCCGGCAATCGATGTTACGACAATGTAGCCTTCCTGCTGGAGGCGGTGCCGCGCGGCTCGGATGGGTGTGCGGCTGACGCGCAGGCGGTCGGCCAAGTCGGCTTCGATAACGCGGCTGCCGGGCGCGAGCTTTCCGTGCACGATCAATTCCCGCAGGCGGCGAAATGTAGAATCGCTGATATTGTTGTTTGAGCCTTTGCTCACCATGGCCACGCTCTGGGGACTGCGGTGCGGTTCACGCTTAAAGGTCGTCCTAATGAATCTGAATCGAGCAAATTGAACCCTTCTTTACAGGCGCGAACACTGGAGTGGGCGGGAATTGTCGTCATCGGGTCACTCTCTTCGAGAAAGAATCCCGTCATCCCCCAAACTTCAACAAGGCATCGCGATTTAATATACACGATAGCGAGCTTCTCTTGCACGTAGACTGCGCAGCTCATGGGCGCCTGCCGTTGCGAGTTCAGGTGTCGAGCAAACTAGTGGCCTGCCGAAAATGACGGCGTCCGTAGCTCGCATCCGCTTGCTCCAGTCGATCGCGCTTCAGCGCTTACAGGAGCTAGCATACGGAGCTTGAGTAGGCGATTCGCTCCCGTTAGAATCAAGCTGCATAACGGAGTCCGGCATGACCGGCAAGCCTTTTCGACCATTGAGTCTCGACGCCGTCGCCAAGCGCGCTGGAGTCTCGACGTCCACTGCCTCCCGCGTTCTGAACAATTTGAATGTTGTGAGGGGTTCCACGCGGACGCGCGTCTTGAAGGCCGCGGAAGAACTCCGCTATCACCCGAATCTTCATGCCCGCTCGCTAGCCCGTGGGAAGAACCGCACACTGGGAATTCTCGTTTCCAACATGGAGAACCCTTTCTTCTTCGATATCTACCATGCTCTCGAATTGGCCGCTCATTCGCGCGGGTATGAGGTGGTGCTGGCCAACACCGATTACCGGTCGGAGCAACTTGTGGCCAGCGTGCGCCTGATGCTCGGTTGGCGAGTCGCCGGGCTCGCCGCCTTGGTATCGGAAATGGACTCCCACTTAATCCAGATGATCACGGATAGCAGGATTCCCATCGTTTTCTACGATGTGGGAACACCGCAAGAAAATGTGACCAATATTCGACTGGACTACCGCAAAGGAATGAAGAAGATCGTGGAGTATCTACATTCGCTGGGACACAAGCGAATGGCTTTCCTTGGCCACCACTCAACGCTCGGACCGATCAGCGAACGGAAAAAGACTTTTCTCGAAACGGTGAATCGCATCTCGCCAAACGCTCAGGTCCACATTGCTGGAGGCGCGGACGGATTGGAGGGCGGCCGGCAGGCGGCGCGCGAACTGCTCGCCTCGGGATTCGATCCAACAGCCATCATTTGCGTGAACGACTTCATGGCCGTGGGAGTCCTGCGGCAATTGCGGGATGAAGGCATTCGGGTGCCGGAAGAAATTTCTGTGACCGGATTCGATAACATCCGGCTTTCTGAGTTCTGTTCGCCGGCTCTCACCACCGTCAACATTCCTCGCGAGAGAATCGGCCAACAGATTTTTGAGATTCTAGTTCCCGAGAAATCTTCCGATCGTTTGGGCGGCCAGGAAATCTTGATTGACCCCGACCTCGTTGTGCGCGAATCCACAGGCGGACCCCGATCGCAGCCTCTTCGAGTTGAGAAGCTCCAGGTGATTGCACCCGGTTCCGTGATTCCTTGACAGTCGGGTTGGTCCGCACGAGCATTGTGTGAGACTTCCTTCGCTCTTTTCGGTTCGACAAGGCATGTTCTGCAAGCGCTTGCATTGTAGCGCCGCGTGGATATTATTCAGTCCTCGGGCAGCGGGCCAAGAACCCGCCTAGAGCCAACCTCATGCGGACAAGATCAGGAGAGCAATCGTGACTCACTTCCTAAAGAAGTACGCGGCTTCAGGAATCGGCCTTCTATTTCTCCTGCTAGGGGTTGCACTATGGACCGGCCACGCACAAGAACAGCGCAAGAAACCGGCTCCAACTCCCGGTCCCATGCTTCAGGACGGCTATTTGGATCTGGACACGCCGGCCTTTTCGCTAAAACTGGTTCGCTCCTCGCAAACGGTGGCTGCTTTGAAACCGAAGGGCGCTGGCGATTTCGACTTCACGCCGGCTGACCTTCTCACCGAGCGATCTCAGGATGGCTACTACCACCTAGGGGATCTCGACTTACGGTTGAGGGAAAAAGGTATGTCCGATTGGAGCGGCTACTCGACCGCGCTCTCGCGCAAGCCGGTTACCTCACTCCCTACGAATGGCAGTGTGTTGGCCGCAGCGGATTTGAATCCCACGCTTCCCCAGGACATTCCTCTGAAGATCACGCGCACTTGGGAGTTGCAAGACGGCAAGCTCGCCCTGCAATTCACGCTGCAAAATCGAACGAAGCAGAGCGTCGAAATCGGATCCCTGGGAATTCCGATGATCTTCAATAACATACTTACGGACCGTTCACTGGAACAGGCGCACGCCATTTGCTCTTTCTATGATCCATACATCGGCGAGGACGCAGGCTATCTGCAAGTCACCCGCTTGAATGGACACGGTCCCGCCCTACTGGTGATTCCCGACGGACAGACTCCCCTCGAAGCATACAATCCAATCCTGAACCCGCGGCGCAACAGCGCGGACACGCTCTTTCACGACCCCACGCCGCGAGGGATTACTTTTGAAGGTTTTTACGATTGGATGGTGCACAGCAAAGCCTACGCAGAAAATGAGTGGAAGTCCGCGACGCCCTGGAATCCGCCGACGGAATTGACGCTCGCGCCAGGCGAATCGAAAACTTACGGCGTGCGTTTTGTTCTGGCGGATTCGATTCGAGATATCGAGAAGACGCTGGCAGCAAGCGGCCGGCCCGTGGCGGTGGGGATTCCGGGCTACATCCTGCCGATGGATATGGATGCGCAACTTTTCCTGAAGTACGCGAAGCCGGTCAAAAGCATTTCCACCGAGCCAGCGCAGGCAATCGAATTCCACGCTGAGCCCGCAACGCCCACCAAGTGGAAGCACTACACTTTGCGGGGAAAGACATGGGGCCGGGCGCGCGTGACAGTGACCTATGCGGATGGCCTGGTGCAGACCATTCAATACTTCGTGACCAAACCGGAGACGCAAGCCGTCGCGGACATGGGCCACTTCTTGACGACGAAGCAGTGGTTCACCGACACGACGGATCCGTTTCACCGCGCGCCCTCGGTGATGAGCTATGACCGCGATACGAACAAAATTGTCACGCAGGACAGCCGTGTGTGGATTGCAGGTCTGAGCGATGAAGGCGGCAGCGGTTCCTGGCTGGCCACCATCATGAAACAGTCTGTGCAGCCCGATAAAGACGAACTCGCCAAGTTCCAGCAGTTCGTGGACGGCGTTCTCTGGGGCCACCTGCAATACAACGAAGGCGACAAGAAATTCGGCGTCAGGAAAAGCCTTTTCTACTATCAACCGGATCAAATGCCCGCCGGATACTATTCTCCGGACCTCAACTGGCGATCCTGGACAAGCTGGAACAAAGACCAGGCGGAACACGTGGACCGCTCATTCAACTATCTTCACGTTGTCGCGGCTTACTGGGTCTTGTATCGGCTGGCTCGAAATTACGATGGATTCGTGACCAATCATCCGTGGCAGTGGTATCTGAACAACGCCTATGAAACGTCCGTCGCGATGGTGAAGCTCGCTCCGGGGTACGCGGTCTTTGGCCAGATGGAAGGCGACATTTTTCTAAAAGTCCTGGCGGATCTCCGCCATGAAGGAATGAATTCGCAGGCGGAGAATTTGGAAGCGGTGATGCGGACTCGCGCGGACCGCTGGAAGTCGGAAGCGTATCCATTCGGCAGCGAAATGCCTTGGGATTCGACGGGGCAGGAAGAAGTTTACGCGTGGATGAAATATTTTGGATACGAGGAAAAAGCGGAAGTCACTTTGGACGCGATCCTCGGCTATGACCCCGCCATCCCGCACTGGGGATACAACGGCAGCGCGCGGCGCTACTGGGATTTCATTTTTGCAGGAAAGTACCGAAGGCTCGAGCGGCAGCTTCATCATTACGGCTCGAGCTTGAATGCCATTCCGCTGCTTGCCGAATATCGCGAGCATCCGGACGACTTTTATCTGCTGCGCGTGGGTTACGGCGGGACCATGGGCATGCTCTCCAACATTGACCAGGAAGGATTCCTCGCGCCCGCGTTTCACGGCTTTCCAGACATGCTGAAGCCCGACGCGCTCTCCGGCGACAATGGTCCCAGTTTCTTCGGCCATGCCCTCAATACCGCGACTTATATCGTCCATCATCCGGATTTTGGCTGGGTGGCTTTTGGCGGGAATCTGAGAGTCAGGAAGGGAACTATCGAAGTCGAGCCACTCGATTCCGCGCGCTCTCGCGTGTACATCGCCCCGCTTGGTTTGTGGCTCACGCTCGATTGCGGCGAGTTTCAGCGCATCGCCTTCAACCCGAAGACCGGCACTGTTCGCGTTGCTCTTGCGCCAGAAACCGATTTTCTGCACAAAACCCTGCTTCGGATCAGCCAGCCGGCCAAGTTACCCGGGATCGCGGAATACAGCCCGGCCATGCCCACCACGAAAGAACGCGACGCCTACGTTGTGCCGTTGAGCAAGGAAGCTGCGCGGCTGGAGCTCAAGCCAAACCGATAACAAAGTGTGCGCAGTAGTTTGGAGCGACCTGAAACAAAATTAGGGAAAGTGGTCGGGGCGAAAGGATTTGAACCTTCGACCTCCTGGTCCCGAACAAGCAGTAGAAACACTATCTTATTGGCCCGTCTAGCTTTGTTCTGCGTCGAACAAGCTGATTTTACCTGTTATTTGGCGGCAAATGGCCCCAAATCGGACCCAACTTCTGGGGTGAACCCCTTCGGTGGCACAAATTTTTAGGGCACAGCTTCCGTTTTTGTAAGAGTGGCCTTGCATGTTCTAGCAGGAGAAGGGGTCTGGGGAAGGGGACGGCATTTGAGTCCCCGTCCCCAGCAGCCCTTTCGAAATCTTTTCGTCGTTGTCGTTGTTCACAAAAACCTCGATCGTTGCGCCTCGATTTTCGGTCTGGCATTCGGCCTTGCGCTCGAATTCTTCCGGGGGGCAATAACCCAGCGCAGAGTGCAAGCGCAGCCGATTGTAATACTCGTCGATGAACTCTTCGATGTTCGTTCGTAGCTGATCTAGGTCGTCGTATTTGTTGGCATAGATTTCTTCCCGCTTCAGGGTCTTCATGAAGCTTTCGCAGCTCGCATTGTCGTAAGGGTTCGCCGGCCGACTCATGCTCGGAATCATGTGGTGTTTCTCGAGGAGGGCGATATATTCTCCGCGAGCGTATTGCAGCCCTCGATCCGAATGATGCACGAGGCCGGGTTTCGGTTGTCGGCGCTCGATGGCTTGCTCCAGCGCTCCGACGGTGAGCCGTATCGCGAGGGTACGATCCAGCGCCCAGCCCACCACCTTGCGAGAGAAGGCATCGAGGATCACCGCTAAGTAGACAAATTGCGTCTTCAGCCGGACGTAGGTTATATCCGCTACCCACAGCTGATTGATCCCGGTCAGTTTCATCCGAGCCGCTAAGTTTAAATAAACCTCGAACTTGTGGTTCGAGTCCGTGGTGACCTTGAAGCGCTTCGGTTGTAGCGCCAGCAGGTTGTCTTTACGCATGATCCGTACCACGCGTTTGTCGTTCACCTGCATTCCTCGGCGGTGGAGCTCCTTGGCGATTCGTCGATACGCGTAACGACGACGATGCTCCAGGGCAATCTGTTGGATGACCGATCGCACGTCGGTTTCTTCTTCGGCAGGTCGCTGCTCTTTCAGCGAGCGATAAAAACTTCTCCGACTGACTGGAACCAGCTGGCACATGCGCTCGATACTCAGGCGGCCTTGCAAAAGCATTACTTCTCGGATCTGCTCGAAGATCCCGTCTCGCCAGTTTCGCCGCTCTTCTGGCGTCGAGCCTCGACTTTTTGCAAGGCACCTCTGAAAAAATCCAATTCCAGGGTCTTCTCGGCCAGCAGGCGCTTCAGCCGTAGGTTTTCTTTTCGGTTGGCAGCCGCGTGGGTACTTGGACGTGCCGCTTCCTCCCCTAGCTCAAGCGCTTCAAGTTTCGCGCGCCACTTGTAAAGGCATCCTGGTCTTACCCCCAGTTCTCGCGCCAACTTGTCAACGCTTTCGCACGTCCTCATCCGCTCCACGGCCATTCGTTGAAATTTCCGGGAGCATCTCTTTCTCTTCACGGTGCTTCCTTTCCCGGAAACTGCGCCCAATTCTGTGTGTCACTTCAAGGGTTCACTCCATTCAATCCTCAACCCCGCCTGAGCCCAAGATCGGCCAATAAATCCCTATGAAACTGCCTTCAACTTCGGAATTCAGGATTATGAGTCAATACTTTGCGGAGGGAGAGACGCAGTGCAGGGTGTCGTATCTCACTCGTATCTGATGGAAGTCGCGGGGTCAACGTTCGCGGCCCGAAACGCCGGAAGAGCGCTGGCAGCCAGGATGAGAGCGAATAGCGAACCTGAAGCCGCCGCGAGAGTCGCCGGATCGGCCGGCGCCACCCCAAAAAGAAGGCTTGAAATTAGTCTCCCAACTTCGAGGGAGAAAAGAATACCAAGTGACGTGCCAAGAAAGCCCAGAGCTACGCCTTCGCGGACGACCAGCACCAAAACGTCTCGTCTTCGCGCCCCTAACGCGAAGCGCACGCCGAATTCGCGCGCGCGGCACGAGACTGAGTACGACACGACCCCGTAGACTCCCGCCCCGGCTAGCCCGAATGCGACAATCGCAAAGAACGACAGGACAACTGCCCGCAGCCGCAGGGATTCGGCAGAATTAGAGAGGACATGTTCCAGAGGCTCCACGCTGAAGAGGGGAACCTCGCTGTCAAGCGACGCCACAGCGTTACGAATGAGCGGCGCTAGCCCTCCGGGGTCTGAGGCACCGCGGACAACCAGGGTCATCTTCAGCTTTGGGCTTGCAACGTCAGTTCCGTTGGCCCCCTGTGGACTGAAGGGCTGAAGCCACGGCAAATAGGCCTGCGGACCGGAGACCTCGCCGAGACTTTCAACCTTCACGTCGCCGACAACGCCGACGACCTGCCGCGCCGCAGCTTCACTTTCCAGCAGGAGGCTGTCCCCGATGGGGTTTTTTCCTGGCCAACAGCGCCGAGCCAGCGTGTCGTTAATTATCACGACGCGCGATGCATTCTCGCCGTCGGAATCAGAAAAGAAGCGGCCGGCCCGCAAAGGGATGGACATTGCGCGGAAGTAGTCGCCCGCCACGCTAAACGTCACAGCCGTGTAGAGCTGAGGGATACCCCCGACGTCGAAAGCCAGATATCCGCCGCCCGTGCCGGCCAAAGGAAGGTCACTCGCAGCACCCACAGCCGTAACGCCGGGGAGCCTTCGGATGTTCCCAAAGAGGCTTTGTTGAAAGGCCCCAATTCTTGCAGGGTCAGGTTGCGCGGCAACTGTCGGCGAGCCAGACGGCGTAGGAACGGATGGGAGGTCAGGTTTCAAGGGTGCAGAGGGAGCATATCTGGCTCTGGGAAGAGCGACTTCTGCCGTCAGTGCGTTTCGTGGGTCGAAGCCGGGTTCTATTCGGACAAGGTCTCGCAGGCTCTCGACCATGAGTCCCGCACCGGTCGTCAATGCCAAAGCGAGCACAACCTCAGCGATGACTAGGGCCCGGCGAAGATTTAGTGCGCTTGGCCCTCTCGACCTTTCGCCGTGCTCTTTCAGAGTCTGTGCGATGTCGGGCGTGAATGTTTGGAGCGCAGGAGCCAAGCCAGCCGCGAACCCTGTAAGAAGCGAAACGGCCAGAGCGAAAGTACAGGCCCTTGCGTCAATTGCAAGTTCCGCCAGGCCTGGGAGGTCGACCGATGCGTAGGCGCGAAAGAGGTTAATCCCTAGAACAGCAAGCAGAAGCCCCAGGGCCCCGCCTTCCGTCGCAAGGAGCACGCTTTCCGCCAGCAACTGGCGAAACAGGCGACCGCGAGTCGCCCCAAGGCATGCAAAGATGGCTAGCTCCTTCTGGCGAGTCGCGGCGCGCGCCAAAAGCAGGCTTGCGACGTTTGCGCATGTAAGGAGCAAAACGAAAAGCACCGCACCGAAAAGCGAGAGCAGAGCCGGCCGACTCTCCCGGGCGAGCGCTTCTTTTAGAGGTATTGCGGAGGGACCAATGCCGAAGCCAACACCGGACTTCCTGTAGGTATCCTGGAGACGCTGATGCATCAGCTTCAACTCCGTACGCGTTTCGCCGAGTGTGGCGCCTGCGCGGAGCCGACCGATGAACGCTTGATCGAAGGAGGCAACTTCCGAATCTGGCTCGAGAGTTGACGAAGCCGAAGCTCGGCGGCGAGGGCGGGGGACCCAGACGTTGGTCCTCGCTGGAAATTCAAAACTTGGGGGCATTACTCCGATTACGCTGTACCCGATGCTGTTAAGCTTGATGGCCTGGCCGAGAGCGGAACGCGGTGCCCCAAAGTGCGCGGTGGCGAAGGCATAGCTCAGGACCGCTTCGTGTTCGAGGCCCGGAGCCTGCTCGTCTTCGAGAAATGTTCGACCGAAAGCCGGCGGAACGTCTGCAACGCGGAAAAAACTGGGTGAGACGACCGCAGCGCGAATCCTCTCCAATTGGTGTGAGGCATTGAAATTCGCGCCGCCCGTCGAATAGCTAGCCATGGCGGCCAGTGTGCGAGCTTGGCCCCACCAAGCAAGCGTGTCGTCGCCAGGCGGTGTGGGGATTGCGCGAATGAAGACCAACTGATTCAACTGTGGGAGCTGGACGGGGCGAAATAGAGCCCGGTCGAGGACTGTGAACATCGTAAAGGATGGGGCGAGCCCGACAGCGAGGAGCGCGACAAAGATTATAGAATGTCTCGGATTCCTTAGATTTGTCCTCCAACAATGCACAAGATCACGGACGAATTGGCTTAGTAACACAGCAGACCGACGCACCACAACTCGACTCATCACTTGATTCTAATACACTCGCTCCCCTCAGATGCCTTTTTCAGGCAGTGGTCCGTTTAATTCAGGTCGTCATTCACTCAGAGCGGCTTGCGACGCGGTGGGAGAGGCGGCATTCGCTTCGTCGCACGCGGTCGCGGATGCGGCCGCCCATCCTCCGGTGGTGCATTCCTGCAGTACTCCCTTGGGGTCGGGTTTGTGGTGGCCGCCAAGCGAGTACAACCGGCCCTGTTCATCAACGCAAAATGAGTTGTATGTGGGTGGGGTCGGATCTCTACGGCTTAGATAGAACGTGAAACAGACGATGAGCAATCCCGCCAAGCCAATGACCCAATTGAGCGTACCAAGTGCTTTCATGGGATGCCCTGTTCGAAACTGTTCGCTTGGCCGTGACGACGCTACTTCGTTAGGCCAGGCAGGTCCACACCAAAGTACTTCTCGATTTCCGGTCGGAGGTCGTCGCCGTATGCCCCGGTCCAATTGCCCAAGAGCTTTCCCTCGGAGGAAACTACCAGCGTTTGAGGCGTACTGCCGAGCCCGAGCTCGCTGACAGCCTCCGGGGCCAAGTGCGAATAAACCGGGAACTCGATGCCGCTTTTCGCAACGTACTCCTTTAGGTGCTCGTCGCTTAGCGACAGACCAACAAAGCGGTAGACCTTTCCACGCGTCCGCACTAACGCCCGAATGTTTGCTTGGTTCCGGGCACACCACCCACATGGCGGGACAAACACGTAGAGGACTGTAGGTGGGTGCCCACTATACGTGATGATCGTTTGGTTGCCTTCGAGGTCAGTGGCGCGGATTGATGGTACTGCCGCACCCAAGGCCAGCCTACTCACCAGAGATGATCCGGCTAACAGACCTTCCAGCTTATTCACCTTCCAGCCGAGCCTCACATTGAGCGCAAGGGATCCGGTCAGAACCAAAATGAGCACAAGTGCCGCTCGCGCATCCTGAAAAGTAGCGGATCGAACCCCCTCAGATGTGGACGCTATTCTGTTCTCCACGTCAATCGACCTTCCTAAGCCTTATTATTGCGAAGGTATACATTTGCTCCATGAGCTTCCCTGACATTGTTGGGAATTACCCGATGCGCAATTATCTGCGATCTGCGCCCCGTTTGAGTAAAGCTGGCCGCCATAGTAGCAGCCGTCCGCCGATGCTGACTGAACGGGACCAAATAAAAAGAAAATCGCCACCGCCGCCACAGGTAGCCCCAGAGAACACACGTAGATCACCTTCCTAGACATTCGCTTCATGTAGCTCCTCCTAGTCGTAAATGAAAAAGTCTGACTGGGAATGTGCCACGTTAATCGTGGGCTACGGGCAGAGCAACAGAGATCGAGTCACTATTTTGGAAGTTCGGGGTCACATTTTGGCGTTTATTCTAAATTGCCGCCGCGATTGGATCGTGTCCCAATTTCACGATGGCTCGGACTAGTCGTTCGACATAGGTGACTTACCGAGTGCGCGACGAACGTCGGTCGCGGTTCTCCCGGAAGTGCGCTTTATGAACCTCGCAAAAGATTTTTGGGACGAGAACCCTAAAAGAAATGAGACCTCTTTTACGGATCGACCGGGTTCATCCAGCAGGTCGCAAGCCTTCCACAACAGAAGGTTGCTCCGGAGTTGGTGGAATGGCATCCCGGTTGCCAGCACAACGGCTTTCTCGATCGTCCTGGCTCCTGCGTGAAACTCGGCTGATAAATCGAGTAGGGTTGCGGTTGGATGTGATTCGAGCCGCTTGATAACTGCTTCGTGCAGCGCCGCTAGGTTATAAGCCATATCCAACGGTGCCTACGCCCCGACTCCAAAGTAGAGCGTCCAGTAAGGGGAAATTCGCCCGAGGGGAGAGGGAGACATGGGTAACTCCGCCGGAAATAACTCTGGAAATATCGCTCCTCGTGAATAATGCTGTCAAGTAAAATAAAGTACTATGACTATGAGAATTCGGTTGTCACCGTGCGCCTGGAGCGAGGGAACCTGGAGGTTGCAAAGGAAACCGTGCGCGCTGGCGGCCGGGAATTCATCGTGCAGACCTCGTGGCAGGATTTGCGCTTCGGCCTCCGGACACTGCGGAAGTCGTTCGGTTTCACTGCTGTCGCGGTACTCACGCTCGCCCTCGGAATTGGCGCCAACACATCCATCTTCACGATTCTCAACACGGTGATGCTCGCTCACCTGCCGGTTGGTCATCCCGAACAGCTTGTTTTGTTCCGCTGGACCGCGCACACGCACGGTCCCCATCTCTGCAGTCACAGTAGCTCGTATGGCGACTGCGACTTTCCAGGGAATCGCCGCTCACGGTGGGGGCCTACGGGTACAGGTGGACCGGAACGGGAAAGCCACACGCGCATTTGGCCAGTATGTGACTGGCAACTTTTTTTCTGTTTTGCAAGTTCGCCCAACCTATGGACGCGTCTTTACTCCTGCAGATGACTTGCCAGGCGCTTTGCTAGTCGTCGTTTTGGACTTCAATTATTGGCAGAACGAGTTGAATGCCGATCCTAAGGTCGTGGGGCTATTCGACAAAATTCCCTTCACGATTGCGAGGAGTGACGCCGCTGGAATTCTTCGGCATCAGGCCAGGTACACGTGCCAATTTGTGGGTTCCCCTTCACACGCTCGAGCAATTTCGCCTAACAAAATATCCCAACTTTGAGGCGAACTCCGTGTGGCTCTATCTCGTCGGAACCCAGCGTTCCTGCGGAGCGAGCCCGAGCCGAAACAGAAGTGACGTTTCGCCGTCGCTGGCGAGCGAAGCCGCCGCAGAAGGCGTCTCCTTCGAAGCAGGACCAAGAGCAACCGAAGAAGAAGGGCTTCGACACAGATATCGCCCTCATCTTTACCAGCGCTGAGCGCGGACTGGCATCCTTGCGCAACCGGTACTCGACGCAACTGTTTGTTTTGATGGCCGCGGCCGGTTTAGTGCTTCTTATCGCGTGCGCGAATATCGCGAACTTGTTGCTGGCGCGGGCAGCGACGCGACGCACGGAAATCGCGGCGCGGCTGGCCCTGGGAGCGAGCCGCGTTCGCCTCGTATCCCAATTGCTCGCAGAGAGTTTATTGCTGGCCTCTCTTGGCTGCGCGACGGCGTTGGTGGTTTCTTATTGGGCCAGCCGGGGCTTGGTTTACGTTCTCTTTGCGCGGAATCCCGCCGCGCTCCTTGTATCGATACGGCCTGATTATCTTGTGTTCGGCTTTTCCGCAGCGGTCGCGGTCGTTGCCGCGATTCTCTTTGGGCTGGTTCCAGCACTTACGAGCACGCGAGTAACCCCGGGCGCAACTCTAAAGGCATTCCTCGCCTTCGCAGACAAGAAGCCGTTTAGGCCGCGCGCTGGTCACTCTCGAAATGGCGCTTGCCCTTATTCTTGTCATTGGCGCTGGGCTTTTCCTCCGCACTCTCGTTACGCTCGAAACGCTCGACCCCGGTTTTCGCACCGATCACTTACTGCTCTTCTTAATTTCGCCGAGCGCCGCCAAGATGCCGGAGGAGAAGGTTGCCGCTCTGAGAAGTGGAGCCCTCGACGACTGCGACTGTGCCGGTGGCGGTCGAGTCTGCGGGAGGCGTTGGAACTCAGCAGATCCCACCGCAGCTATGGTGGGAATTGCTCGTATTGTGGCGGAACGCTGTCGGGAAGCAGTTTCGCCGGAAGGTTTTTGTCGTCCCAGGTGAGGTTTTGCCCAAAACAGGGCCTCTGTATAGATAGGAGGTTCCTCATGAACACCGAGTCGCTCTTTTGCTCGCTGAGTCGAGAGCAACTCGCTTTTTGCCGAACAACAACCAAAATCGTGCGGAACCAGCGAAAGCCCTGCAAAGAGATGCAAGGACGTGTAAGAGCAGAGAAATTGCTCAGATATTTTTGGGGTTTCTTGGTTTTTGGAGCAACTTTTTTCGTGGAGACGGCGTTTAAGTAAGAACGGGTGAGTCCTCATCACCCGCGGGAAAAATCCCAAAGCCGCAACACAGACGAGTTGCCGCGCTTCCGATTCTGGAGGTTGCTGGTCATGTCGCGTTCTTACGATGTCTCTGATTTCTCTCGTTTTCTGGAGAAGACTGCCGATTACCGTCCCCTCGGACGCAGCCGCTGGAGCACCGGGCGCTCTCGCAACGAGGCGCGGCCCGACCGCGAGGAGGTCATTCAAGAACGGCTCGCAAATCGCTATCGAAAAACCTATCCAGATCGCACACGAAATTACAACCTCCGGGAGTCGGAAATTTTCACGCTCAAAGAGCTGGGCAAATTCCGGGTTATTTCGCTCGAAGATTTGCGCCGCTTTGGCTACGACGAAAACCGAGCCCGTCTGGAGCAGGACCTCCAGCACCTTAACAATCAAGGCCTCATTTCAGACCGCCAAATCGAGACCACGGACAGGGCCAGTTCTCGCGTGTTCGCTCTGACGAAAGAAGGCAAGCAGTGTTTGAGGTACAACAATTTTGTGCTAAGAGACCAGGCCCTGTACGACGGCTTCCGTAAGCCGAAGGAGCTAGCTCACGACGCCGAGCTGTACCGCCTCGGTCAGCGAATCGCCACGGAAATCGAGATGAACGGCGGCAGGGTTCGTCGCGTCATTTTGGATTACGAATTGAAGAAGCAGCTTTATCACGACCTGAACCAGCCCTCCTCAAAAGACCCACAACAGCAGCAATCCCAAGTCGCCGCGAAACATGGTTTGAAGGTCGTAGGCGGCCGCATCCCCATTCCCGACCTGCGAATCGAGTACGAAAACGATGCCAAGGAAATCGAGCGAATTGACCTCGAACTGGCAACGCGCGAATACCGGTCGGAGGGGCTCGCCGCAAAAGCACGAGCCGGATTCCACCTCTATGCCCGACATCAAGATGTCGATCGCTTGCGCCGAGTAATGGATCAGCAGGAGATCACCGCGAGGATTTTTGCCTTATGAGCATCCCGCGCATGTACACCATCGCCCTCGAGGCCTTCGGCTACACCGAAGCCGAAGCCAATTTCCTCTACCTGGTTGCCACCCATTCTGGGTACTTCACCTGCCAGCAGTTCGTACGGTTCATTGGTGGTAAGTCCGGCAAACGCACTCTTTCTTTCGTTCGCAAGATGCTCGAAAAGGGCCATGCCACCGCACGCCCGTGCCTCAGAAACGGTAAGCTCTATCACTTGTTCGCCCGGAACCTGTACGAAGCCATCGGCAAAGACAACGTCCGCTTCCGCCGTAAACACTCTCCCGAATATATCCGCATTCGCCTCGCGGCTTTCGATTTTATCCTCGGCAGACTCAACTTCCGTTTTCTCGAAACGGAGGACGAAAAGGTGCGCATCTTCACCGAGCAGCTGGGCATCGACAAGAAATGTCTGCCGGTCAAACGCTATCAGGGAGCAATCCTGGAGGGCTTCACCGACCGCTATTTCGTGGACAAATTCCCAATGTATGTGCGCTCAACTTCCTCTCTCCCACCTGTGGTCTCTTTTTCTTTTGTCGACGCAGGACTGGAAAGCATCGACAGTTTCAAAACGCATCTGGACGCTTATACGCCGCTCTTTCTCCAACTCCGCGAGCTGAATCTCCACTACGTCGCCACCCACGAAGCTCACCAAAATCGCGCGCGCAGGCTCTTTATGGACTTGTTCGAACGCCATTGGAATCCTGACAGTCCGGGCGGAATCGTTGACTACTTCTGCCTGCGCAAACAGGCTGAAAGCACCGAACTTCACAAGCTGTCGTCCGCCGATTTCGCTGCGTTGGGCGCAGCAAAGGCTAGATTCAACCAGCTGGAGATCGAGACCCTCTATCAGAAGTGGCGCTCCGGCGAGCGCCACTTCCAGCAGGTACGCGACGAATACTATCGGCTGCGCAGACCGCAAAGCGTCTCGTTCACGTTCAGTCCGGTGAATGGTCAGATCGCTCTCTTCGAGCGGCATCCCAACTCTTTGGTGAAAACTCCTTGGAAAAGTGCCGGCAAGCCAGATTTCCCGGGAGATTTCACCGACCCAGTCACCCAGGCGGAAACGTAAGCGGTAGAGAAGAAAGCAAATGCAAAAACGGAGGCAAGGTGAAACAACGCGGGCAAAACACGATCAGAGGCGGGAGCGACCCCACCGTGCCGCCAACTCGCGGCCCGGTCCCTGCGGGCTACGGGGATCGCTCCCGCCTCTTGCTGCTCCAAACCGCAGCTCGTGTTTTGGCCGCGTGAAGCGTTTCCGCAGACAGAGTTGCATGCGGCGCCGCATACAGCTTTGTCGGCAAGACTGCATGACAAAAGGAGGACAGCGTTGTCGCTCGTTAAACCATCACCCAAGAAAGGCAAGACCGCAACCTTGCAGCTGCGGATTGATGAAGAAGTTCGGCACAAGCTCACCGCATATGCCGAATTCATCCAATCCACACCGTCCTACGTCGTGGCCGAAGCGCTCAAGCTACTCTTCAAACGCGATGAAGAGTTCAAGCGCTGGGCAGGCCAACACACCGACCCCAACCACCATGTGGAAATTAAAGGAGAAGAGTCCCTGGTCGACACTTTCAAACTTGCATGACCCCTCGCGATCTCCAATTCGATCTGCGCAAGAACCCAGACTCGCCACGAGTACATGGCTTGCGCACCGCGGTCAGTACACTGTCGAATGCACAGCAGAAAGAACTTCAAAGTGCAGATGAAAGACCGCCGGGCAACGCAGCTCGAATGCACCAAACATTCGACCTGCCACCCGGGCATGCCCCTACCGGGACCACAGGGGAGGGACCGCAAGCCGCAAGCCGGCTACTCACCGTCGAAGAAGTAGCTAACTTGCTGCATGTGCCAGTTTCTTGGGTCTATGGCCGCATGCGTAAAAGATCCCTCGAACGATTGCCCGCCTACCGCCTCGGCAAATACTGGCGCTTTAGAGAAAACGAAATTTCCGCGTGGGTGGAGCGTCAAGCCGGAGGCCGGCATGGGTCTTGACGCAGGAGCTACACTAATAGCTGACGCAGAACAAGCTAAGCGGGCCATTTATGGAGGAATCAGGATGGCTCGCAGACGCTTTCAGCAAGGCTCGTTATTCAAGCGAGGAACCCGCCATAAAGTTTGGGTTGCTCGCTGGTGGGAGGATGTCATCAAGCCTGACGGCACCATTGGACGCAGTAGGCGAGGAGAGGTCTTAGGCACAATCGCCCAGATCGGCTCGCGCTCCCGCGCAATGGATGTTCTGTCGAGACGGCTTAACACAATCAACAGCGGCAACCATCGGCCCCAATCCACGCGATGCTACGCTGATTACATCGCGCACGATTGGGCGCCTGTGGTGCTGCCCACTTTGAAGTACGCAACCCAGAAGCATTACAACTACATCCTCGATGTTCACCTCGTGCCCGCGTTCGGCAAGGCTCGTCTCACCGACATCAACCGCGAATGGATTCAGTCTTTTCTTGCAGTGAAACTCGCAGCAGGACTCGGATGGAAGACTGTTAAGCACATTCGCGGCGTTTTGGGACGAACATTGTCGAGCGCCGAGGACTGGGGATACATCATTCACAATCCGGCTCTGAAAACCAAGCTTCCGCGACGCCCGATCAGGCAAACCGGAAAGGCGATACTCACGCCTGCACAATTTGTGCAGCTGAGAAACAGGCTCCAGGAACCTGCTCGTTCGGTTGCGACATTGCTGGTCCTCACGGGACTTCGAATCGGAGAGCTGCTGGCTCTCCGTTGGAAATCGGTGGATTTGGAAGGCGGTACTCTGCGTGTCGTGGAGACTGTCTACGACGGGCACTTCGACACGCCGAAGTCCCAGCGAAGCGCAAGGATCATTCCGCTTGGCCCGGAAGCACGCGCTGTGCTTGCGGCACAGCGACCAGTAAATGTCCGGCCAGACACTCTTGTTTTCCAGAGCGAGGCCGGCACGGTGCTCGATCGCCACAATCTGCTGCGACGCCAGCTACGGCCAGCGTGTGAGAAGCTGAGCTTGTCAGGAATCACTTGGCATTGTCTTCGGCACTCACACGCAACGTTGCTGGACGCAGCAGGAGCGCCACTTGGCACCGTGCAGGCGCTGCTCGGCCACTCAACATCCGACATCACTCGCGAAGTCTACTTGCACGCCATACCGGAAGATCAGCGCCGGGCCGTGGCGGGCGTCGAAGCGCTCGTATTTGGACTCAATCGGACTCAAATTGAGAACGCTACACAACCTAGTGCGTAGGTAAATTGTTGAATCGGCGGGATTAGAGTGGTCGGGGCGAAAGGATTTGAACCTTCGACCTCCTGGTCCCGAACCAGGCGCGCTAGCCAGGCTGCGCTACGCCCCGAATCTTCAATAAAAACGGGTGAAATAAGTTTACGCGGGATAGTTGCAGCTTGCAACCGTTCACGGGAATTGCCACGAGAGACTCGCATCTCTTTCCGTACAAAACCGAAACGCCCGAAAGCGTCTGCTTTCGGGCGTTTCGGAAGTGGATGACTACAAATTCTCGCGAATCAGAATTCGTAGCGCAATGTGAATTGCATTACGCGTGGATTAGTGAGCAGCCCGGTATAATTCCCGAAGTTGCTCTCGTTTGTCAGAGACAGACTCAAGCTCTGCACATCAAACCTTGTCAGGTTCAATGCATTGAAAACATCCCAACGGAATAGCAGGGTGTTGGATTCTGTGACTTTCCAGCGCTTCATCAGTCCAAGGTCCAAGCCGGCGAATCCATCACCGCGAAGACTGTTCCGATTTCCGACTTGGCCTGGAAGGTCAGGAGAAAAGGCGTTGAAGGCAGCTGTTGCCGCCGACACATCACCAAAAATGCTGACCGTGCCGTCCGGATTCTTAACCGCTCCGCGAGTTTTCACCGGAGCCATCTGCTGCCCAAACCCGGACAGTTCCCAGTTTGTCGGCCACTGGGCGCCATTCCCTACTCCGATCGGAAATCCGCTCGTCCACCGTGCAAGGCCGGAGAGTTGCCAACCTCCGATGAGTGCTTCCTCGACCCCATGCGACTCGGAGCCGAGCCATCTCCCGCGTCCAAATGGCAGTTCCGCGATCCAATTGGCATTAAATTGATGCGTCAAATCAAAGTCTGACACGGCGCGAAGAGCTTTCGTATGCCAGGGATCAATTACTTGACCGCCGAGTCCGCCTTCGTCACCGATTCGATTCGCATCCGATGAAATATCCATGGACTTCGAGTAGGTGTAGTTGAAGTCAAATTGAAGTCCGTGACTCATATGCTTCTGAACGTTCACCTGCAGAGAGTTGTAAGCTGCGGCTCCGATGGATCTCCACGCGTAAAGAGATGCAAATTGCGGATCCACAAAAGTATATGGGCCAGTGCTCGCGTAGTAACTCACCGTTGGGTTTCCAAAGGCATCAAGAGAGTTGGGATCAGTAAGGCCCCAGCCCTGGTCGAGAGCTTGAATGCCGGTTGTCTCGTTGTTTTGGAAGCAAGAAAATAGATCGTAAGCTGCTTGCAAGGCATCCGTCGTACCGCCCAATCCACAGAAAGCCGGAGCTGAAAACGATGGAGGCGCCTTCTGGCCTGGATTCGATGCCGGAAGCTTCTGAAGAATGTCGTACCAATATTGGGCTGTCGGGCCTACCTGGGCCGGTGTCACGGTACTCCCATAGGGTTGTGTCCTGTACAATTTGGCGAGTGCAGTGACCGCTGTGAAGTAATCAATTTTTGTCTTTGGATCGACCAAATCGAGCGGCGAGGCTACGTCTACCTGCGACAATAATCTATGAGAGAGCCGCCCGACATACGAGACCTGCAAAGCAAAGTCGTGCCCGAGTTCACGGCCAACGGACAGATCGAGAGTATACGAGTAGGGCGTCTTGAGTTTATTGTCCATTCCAAAATACACGGCGTAGGACCCAGTGTCGCCGTTCAATCCATTGGGAAAAGTCTGCGGGAATGTACCTGCCGGCGCGGGAGCAAACAACTGATGTCCGGCAAGATCCACAGTTGGAATGCTGCTGATACCTCCCAGTCCGGTTGCCCGCGGCGCAATAGCGGGCGTCTCCTTTCCTCCGGTGTTGGTCAGTGTCGTGGATAAGCCGAACGATCCGTTAGCGTCAAACGTCGCGAGGAGTTCCGGCCCAATACGATCATAAACCAGGCCGAACCCGCCCCGAATCACCGTTTTCTCGCCCTCTCCTAGCAGACCCTTAAATAACCCGGAATGGGCTTGTGGAGACCACGCAAAAGCCACATGTGGACCAAAATCCTTGGTATCCCAGTTGTAGAAGCCCGGGGCGTTGTTTGCCGGCCCACCCAGATTGAAACTCATGCAGCATTGTGCGGAGGCCGGGTTACCCTGCAACATACCCTGTCCGCGTGCAGTAAAATAATCGCTCAAGCTACGCGCCGGAGTAACCTGGAGCCCATTAGTCTCCCACGGTGGTGAAAATAATGAGTAGCGAAGGCCGAAGGTGAGGGTCAAACTGGGCTTGGCCTTCCAAATATCCTCTGCGTACATCTCATAAGTGTCGGTGGCGAATCGCCGGGACACCGGCTGTCCATCCGCGAGGGTTCCCCCAGTTCGCGTGAAATTATACTGAGCGTTGACCTGAGTGACCATTCCTATCAAGGCGCCCAGTGGGTAGTCATAGCTGTTTCCGAATCCCGAATTAACCGCCGGGTAATGCGGTTCAGTGGGATTGTAAGTGGCAGAAGTGGGATCAGGATTATAACAACCCTTCCCGGTGACGGAGCTTGAGCTTGTGGAGCAGAAGGGGTCAAAATGACCTTCCACCCCTGTGCCTGCCATCGCCGCAGTATCAAGCCAGGAAGGGTTGTCGGATGCCGAGGTGAAAGAGTTGATGTTATTTGATTGCGGATTGCGCAGGATATTGATATTCGCGCCAAACTGCAGGGTGTGCTTTCCCTTCACCCAGGAAATGTCATCCACAAAGTTGTTCACCGGCACCTGAAAGTTGGAATTATTTGTATAGACAAGGCTGGCGTTATTTGAGGATGAATTGTCATTCAATCCCCTGAAGAAGATCTGGTCCTGCGTTTGATTCCCGATTTCTCCAAAGCTCTGGCGCGTGTAACCGTAGCGGAAGTTATTCACTAGATTGCTTCGCAATACCGCCGTATACCCAACGGAAAATCCTTTACTGTAGTCCACCTGAGACACTTCCGGCGGCCCGCCCGGCAGGTAGGGGGCTCCATTGTTGAAGTCGTTACGCAACGCTCCTCTCCAATATAAAGCGTGATTGCCGCTGCTTGTCAGCTTGTAATCCACTCGCGCGATGTACCAGTTTGTATCAACGGCCACCGGACCCTTAAACCGGTAGCCCACAAAGTTCAGCCCATCGCCCACAGAATTATCATTCGCAGGAAACTTCGAGAAGGACTGCAGGTATGGAATCATGACGCTGGTGCTGACTCCAATATTTTGCGGGTCCATGCCTTTGATATTCGCCGGTGTCAGACCGAAATCGCCAGCCGGAACATTATGCGACGCGCTTAGCCCTTGAACAGTTCCACCTGGGCAAGCTGTCGGATCAGCACACTGATACATAACTACCCCGTCCTGCATGGAGGCGCTCGGGATCACTCTCACAACGCTCTGAGCCTCGCGTTGACGGTGCCCTTCGTAGTTCGCAAAGAAGAACAACCGGTCCTTCTTTACTGGTCCACCCAACGCAGCGCCAAAGTTGTTGCGTAGAAGTTTCGGCGGCGTATTCGGAGCTCCGCTCTGAAGTTCCGCCAGTTTCACAAAATAGTCGTTCGCGCTTGTCGCGGTGTTGCGATGCGACCAAAATGCCGCTCCGTGAAAATTGTTGGTGCCGCTCTTGGTCACCAACGCGACTTGAGCTCCGGAAGACCTGCCCTCGTCGGCGTTGTAGTTGGAAGTTGTCACGCGAAACTCTTCGACCGAATCCTGCGTGATCGGCAGGACCGAAGTGAACGCGTACCCTTTCGTGTCCGCGTTGACGTCAACGCCGTCCAGTGTGACGTTGCTCTGATCGCTGCGCGCACCGTTCACCGCGCCATTTCGAGTGTCGGTGTCTTTGTTCATATCTGGACGATTGCCCGTGTAAGCGACACCCGCCTGAAGAGAGAGCAATTCTGGGACGTTTCCCGCTTCGAGGGGCAGATCTTTCACTTGCCGCTCGCTGAATGCGTTTCCGAGCGACGCATCGGAGGTGTTCAGTGTGACGGCCTGTGCGGACACCTCTACCGTTTCTGTGTTCGCGCCTACCTCTAACGACACATTCAGAGTTGTCGGCGAATTCACCAACAGTTGCACGTTCTTCTGCTGCCACTTCCGGAATCCGGGCATCTCGATCGTCAGCGAGTACGTGCCGGGAGGCAGGGCCAAGAATTCGTACGAGCCTGCATCGCTCGTCTTAGAGGCCTGGTGAACCCCTTGATCTGCATTCACAAGGGTCACTGTGGCTCCCACAACTGCTGCGCCGCTCTTGTCCAATACCGTTCCTCGGACAGATGTCGTTCCTGTTTGAGCCCAGGCAGATGCCACGACCAAAACCAATGCGGATAGGGAAGTGAGGAAAACGCGGCCCAATGTAGCCAACTTCATAGACTGCTCCTTTCGCACACGCTTGCGTTTCGTTTCGGGATGTACTTTAGTGGGCAGCGCACGAGCCGCGAGTTTAATCGCGCCGCGCTTCACTGGGTTCTGACCCAGAGGGACAAATTCTGGAACCCTGGACACCTTGCCCTACCACTCCGCACTTCCAATTGCCTTACCTTTTAGGACAATTTATATCGAACTGTCAAGAAATGTTCTTTTGATTCTGAATTTTGCTGGGACGAATTTCAATTTCCGATGCGATATTCGTTAGGCTGCGCAAAAGACTCCACTCGCAGCCCCATGGCGCAAGCCACTCCAAACCTCTTCTCTACAACGATTTAGCTCAGCACCAGCAGCCGCGCCACCGTAATCGCTGGCACTCCCCGAACCGCATTCAGAATTCTGTCCGACACTTGGCCGTCCAGCCGGACCAGCGACACCGCTTCCGCTCCTTTATGTGCTTCGCGCCGCCCCAGCGCAAATGTCGCGATGTTGACGCCCATATTCCCCAGCGTCGAGCCCACTTGCCCGATCACGCCGGGTTCATCCCGGTTCCGGAGATAAAGGATCGTTCCGTCCAGTTGCGCTTCCAGCGGAATCCCGTCAATTTGCAGCACTCGAGGCGAGCCGTCGTGCAACACCGTGCCCTCCGCCGTGAACCCCTGCGTCGATCCATCCTTTTCCGGCAACGCCGCAATTTCCAGAGTGTGAGGAAAGCCGCGTTCTCTTCGTCGAGTCTCTTCTTCAACGGAGAGTCCCCGCGCCGCCGCCACTGCCGGCGCGTTCACCACGTTCACTTTTTCATCCAGGACGGCATTCAACATTCCGGCCAACACAGCGCTGCGCAACAGGTGCGTTCCAACTTCCGCCACTTCTCCGGCATACCGGATTCGAATCCGCGCGGGCCTCGCCGCCACCGCTTGAGAAACCAGCGAACCGAGCCGCTCCGCCAGCGCCAGGTACGGCCGCACGCGCCGGTATTGATCCGCCGAAAGCGCGGGCAGGTTCACCGCGTTTCGAATCAGTCCCTCCGCCAAATAGTCCTTGATCTGCACCGCGACCTGCGTGCCGACCTCTTCCTGCGCTTCGGTAGTCGAGCCCGCCACGTGCGGCGTGGCCACGATGTTTGCCATGCTCAGCAGCGGCGAATCCTTCGGCGGCTCTTTGACGAAAACATCCAGGGCCGCGCCCGCCAGTTTTCCGCTTTTCAGCGCATCCGCCAGTGCGCCTTCATCAATCAATCCTCCGCGCGCCGCGTTGATCACTCGCGCGCCCTTTTTCATTTTTGCGATCGATTCGGCATTGATCAGATTCTGCGTCGTCGGACTCAGCGCCGTGTGCAGCGAGATGAAATCGCTTTCGGCAAGCAGCTTTTCCAGCGGAACAAGCTCCACCTGGACTTCTTTCGCCGCCGCCTCGCTGATGTACGGGTCATAACCCAAAACGCGCATATCAAACGCGTGCGCTCGGATCGCAACCTCGCTTCCAATCCGCCCAAGTCCGATCAACCCGATGGTCTTTCCTCGCACTTCCGTCCCCGCCGCCGAGGACTTCTCCCATTTCCCTTCATGCATCGCCTTGTCCAAGCGGGGCACTTGCCTGGCCAGCCCCAGCAGCAGCGCAAACGTATGTTCCGCCACGCTCACCGCGTTTCCTCCCGGCGTGCTCATCACCAGGATTCCGCGAGTCGTCGCCGCGTCAAGGTCTATGTTGTCCACGCCCACGCCCGCGCGTCCGACCGCCCGCAATCGCGGCGCCTTGTCCAACAATTCCGGCGTAACCTTCGTCGCGCTCCTCACGATCAACGCATCCGCGTCCGCAATCTCCGCGCTCAGCGTGTCCTTGGTCGTCAGCACGATGTTCCAGCCCGTCTTCTTCAATAACTCGACACCACGCTCGCTGATCTTGTCCGCAACTATGACTTTCATTGGTCCTCGTCCCGGTTGGATTGTCTTACTGCCGTAGCATGGCGGGAATTACCGCCAAAATCCAGAATAACCACGGTAACGAGCGCCCCTACGCCCTGTCAATTCTTCTCTCAAATAACTTTCCGTGCCCGCCTTGCGAGTTCCGTCAGGCGCATTTCCTCTTGTTAATTGTTACCGCCTATTTTGCTATAGTTCTACGCATGACGCTTTCCGAAAAAATTCAAAAAGACCTTACCGACGCCATGCGCTCCAAGGACGAACTTCGCCTCAGCGTCCTTCGCGGCATCAAATCCGCAATCCAGTACAAAGAAACCGAAAAACTACGCCCCCTGGATGAAGCGGAATCCATCCAATTGCTGCAAACTCTCGTAAAGCAGCGCAAGGAATCGATTGACCAATTCACCAAAGGCGGCCGCCAGGATTTAGTGGATAAAGAAAGCAGGGAACTCACGATGATCGAAACGTATTTACCCGCGGGAGCCTCCGACGCCGAAATGGACGGCGCCATCGCCAAAGCCATTGCCGAAACTGGCGCGAACTCCATGAAGCAGATGGGCGCCGTCATCAAGGCCGCCAAAGCGCACCTCGAAGGCAAGACCGTTGACGGAAAGGTACTCAGCGACCGCGTTCGCGCTCGACTCTCCTGATCCTTTTGTCGGCTTTTTTCTTGTCGTCAGGGGGCTGCCTGACGGTGCCAAGCGGCGTCTTTGCAAGTCGCGTGATGCAGGAGCCCCGCAGCTCGACTCCGCTCCGTTCTAGCTTCCCGCCGGTTTTAGCACCGCTGTATTTCTCTCGTCGCTCGCGATAATTCGGTAGAGCAGTTTCAACTGTCCCGTTTTCGCCAGAGGCACGCTGGGATCCTTCACTTCGAATTTCCGCGTGTACTTCAACACGTTTCCTTGTACCTCGGTCTTGCTTTCGTAGCTCGCGAATCCGTCATCCACCTTAACGGACGACGGCAGGTCATCCACCACATATCCCGCGGGCAACGTGATCTCGAAAACATCCGAATCGAGCGAAGGCCCTTCAAATTCCACGGGGAACTTCCGCGCATCCTTTGTCTCCAGCACCCCGCTCGATTTCACTCCAATAACTCGCGGCCGCACCAATAGCAAATTTCCCGCCGCCTTCGCGTAGTCCTGCGCGAAAAACGCGTAGTGATAAACAAAGGGCTGGTCACTGTGCTTCAGGTTGTCGATCGAGGCCTTCGTGATTTGGTAGTTCGAAAGCGACCCGGCCAGAAGATTTTCGATCGGCTTGATGCGGTCCTTGTCATTGGCCACTGTTCGCATTTCGTATCGCTGATCGGATCCCCGGTCGCCGATTCGAACCTCCGTTACCTCTCCTGACAACGTCCCGTTCGAGGAGAGCGTCAACGTCCCAACGCGGCGGATGCCATTCATTGTTGGCGCCAGTTTCGGAAGTTCGATCAACTCGCCGCCGTTATCCGTCACAAGCAGTCCATAATTCGCCTGCAGCGGTCCTCGCAAATATCCAAGCGGAGTCAAATCGTCGGTCGGATCGAAAATCAGCAGCCGTCCCAGCGCCTTATCCTGATAAATCGCCGTCAACGATGGGTCGTTTACACTCTCCGGCAATTTGATCGCAAGAATCACATGATTGAACCACCGCACCGCCGGCGTTTGCGGATTCACCACGCCGCGCCGCGTATTTACTGCCACGTAGTACGAATCCACGCCGATCGCCTTCAGCATCGCGCTCAGCAGCGTCGCTTTGTCCTTGCAGTCACCGAAGTGATGCGTATAAACGTCGCCCGCGGCGTGCGGCTGCCAGCCTCCGATTCCTAACTCGATCGCCACATACCGCACGTCATCCTGCACGAACTTTCCCAGCGCCCGCATCTTTCCCAGTGGGCTAGTCTCGTTCCCGGTCAACTCTTGAACTTTACTTTGGATCTCCGGCGTGACGTCTCTTCTCCCGCGCGCCAGTTGGTCTTCCCAAATTCCCATGTCATTCCAATTTTGAATTCCTCGCTCGCTCCTGCTGCCTGGCGGCACGAACGAGACGACCATTTGTCCTGCGACGGCCCCCCACGGCGGCATGTCTTCTTCCGGACGAATTGCCGGCACGTTGCTCACGTCCCACTGCCAAGCCCCGTTCCCCGGCGATGTCGGCTTGACCTCCGGGTAATTCACGAAGGTCGCTTTGTATTCCCATCCCGCCGGCAATTCCAGCGTGTACTTCGCCTCCCGCACCGGGTCCGTGTCCTGAAATTGCCATTCATCTTGCATCGTGTACGAGCGTTCTTCCTGTTCGACCTCGTATCCCACGATATTTCCCGGATCGGCTGCCGGTATTTTCAGGATTTTTATTTTTTCATCGCTGGCCAGTTCTCCGTTCAGAATTCCCGCCAGCCCCGTTTCAATCACGTCCTTGTCTTTCACTTCATAATCCTTGCCTTGCGCGGGTATGCACCAGCCACGCATCCCCGTCACTCGCGTTTCCGAATCGAAGTTCACCACCACCAATCCGTGGTCTCTCCCGTCCGGCCTCAAAATTTTGTACGCGCGCCGCTTCGTGCTCTTCACTTTTCCATTGTTGTCCACGCTCAGGATGGTCTCGGCATACAAAAGGACCGCATCCGCTTTCTCGTCGTGCGGCGGCAAAGGCACATTCACCAGCGCGTGCATCCACTGTGGCGCTTCGCTCGCCGGCTCCGCTCGTCGCGCGCCCAACGCGCACACCACCACCACTACCGCCCACCCGAGGACACGGCTCTTAATTGCTCGCCGCCGTCCGTCCTGGCTCCAAAACAATTTGCTCCTCATCGGCCGTCCTCACCACCTGATAAAATCTTCGAAGCGCCGGGTAATACTTGGGGTCCAGGCTGATCAGATCGCTTCTCATCACTCGCGCTTCGTGCAACGTCCCTTTGTTGTTTTCCACCGTCATCGAATAGAGCAGCAGCTTCGCATCATCCGTCGTCGGCTTCGGCACGCTGCTCACTTGCCAGCCCAGCGGCAATTCGATCGTCACGTCATCCGTCTTTTCCGATCCGAAATGAAAGTAAACCGGATGCACTCGCGTCTCGTGTTCGAACATGTGCTTTTCCCCGGCCGTGAACAGCCCCACCGGCATCAACGCCCGGTGTCCTGCTCCCGAAACCCACCCTTGTACCTTCAATGTAAAATCCGCTTCCAATTTTCCGTCCCAGTTCGCCCAATCCGGTTTGTTCGTCAACTCCACCTCAGCCGCCACCGGAATCATGGACTTCACGTCGTCTTCCAGCGACTTCTTCTTGTCCGTATCATCTTCATTGCGCTCCTCGAGCCTCCAATAAAGCGCCTCCAGTCCTGTGTACGTCACCTTCAGTTTTCCCTCGAGGCTTCCGTCCGTCGTCAAATTCAAATCCGCTTTCCGTTCGATTTCGGAGTCCTTGCTCTGCGGGATGCTCGTGACAACCCACGTTCCTCCGTCCTTATCCAGCTTCAAACCGGTCGTTCCCGTTTCCGACCACGGCAGCATCCCAAACGGCGTGTACTTCGTCCCTGGATCGAAATACATATCCTTGCCGTTCACTTTCACCAGCACCACATACGTCCTCAGATCGTCCGCTCTCATCAGGCTCTTGATGAAGAAGCGGTCGTCTCTCAGAGAAATCTTCACCGCCGATGCGTCCAGCCCCGCCGCTCTCGCCAGGCCCCAGTAGAGCAGCGTAATCTGATCGCCCGTTCCATACCCTCTCTTCAACACGTCCTCGACGTTCGAAGCGTATTTCTCCTTATCTCGCTTTTCTTCTTCCGCCGTCTTTTCCAGCTCATACGACGTGTTCCGGATTTTCTCCACCCGCACGTACAGTTTCTCCAGCTTCACTTCCGGCGAATCTCCTGGCGAAACGGTTTCAGAGACTGCTTGCTCCAGCGCCTTCTTCTTGTTCACGAACCCGTCCACATAGTCGTTGCTCTTTTTCCCCTGCTTCTTCCAGAACCTGTCGGGGTCCGTCTCCAGTCCGTCTTCCTTGTAAATAAAATCCACGCGGAATTTCATCGCCGCTTCCGGCGGCATATTGTCCTCTTCCACAAACGCCGGTATATTCTCCGCCGTCATCTGGATGTTGTGGTTGTGATCGTGTAGCTCCTCTGGCGGCTTCACGCCATTCGGCAATCCGTTTGGCCAGCTCCATTGCAGCGGCCACTCCATGTACGGCTTCAGCGTGAATTTCGCCGACTTCGTGAACAAATCCGAGCTCAGCACCCAGTTCGAATTGAAAACGTAGTTCTCCTTGAAGTCGATCATGTAGTGGTACTCGAGGATGCTCCCCGGCTGCACGTCGCTCATCGTGAACGTCTTCGCCAAATATTTGAACCCGCGCGCTTTCACGATCTCTTTCTCGTAGATCTTTCCGTCGAAAAGCACCGCCGTCCCATCTGGATGCACCGTCCGCGCCCGGATATTCACGATCTCGTAGTCGCCTTTCACGAATGGAATTTCCACGTCCCCGTATTTTCGCCCTTCTTCCGTGAAGATTTTTTCCCGCACGTAGTTGTACTCGTGCGGCACCTGCGCGTTGCTGTCGTCGCGGTCCACTTGCCGGTACAAAATAATTGCCGGTGCGCCCGGAGCCGCCGGATCGCTCGTCATCTTCAGTTCTTCCGGCGAAATCGGCAGCCACTCATCCGCCTGCCCGGTTCGCAGACGCGCAGCGCCCGCAACCATCAGCATCAACCCAACCAGCACGGCCACCCGGCGTATAGACACACTCCACCTCCCGCAACGAAAAACTCCCATTTTTTCTCCGCTGATTCGAATCTCTCTTAGCGGGACATCTCTGGCCGAAGCCTTCGCGAACTGTTCCGTCGCCGCTCGCGCGCACACTTTTCCCGCAAAGAGGCCGCACCCGCCTCCACTGCGCTCGGAAGGGTTCTCGCGCATAGGCTCTGTTACCGACCGGAGTTACGTACTGCCGCGGACAATACAGCCCCGCCTACGTCCTGTCAATAGCCCATCCATCAGGATTCCGCCTTCTCGGCCACTCCGGGATAGACTGTACTCGCTCGATTCATTCGCTTGGTTCGCCCGGCTTGTTCAGCCGTCAACGAAGGAGGTGTCATATGCGCGCGCGTCACTCGATTCTTGCAACCATCCTCTCTTTCGCCGCCGCCACCGCGCCTCTGGCCTCCGCGGAGGTTGCCTCCGGCGAAAACGCTCCCTTCCCTCCCTTCCGCATCGCCGGCAATCTCTATTACGTCGGCACTGCCGACCTCGCTTCCTATCTCATCGTCACTCCCCGCGGAAACATCCTCATCAATAGCGACCTCGAATCCACCGTGCCGATCTTGCAGGCCAACATTCGCAAGCTCGGCTTCAAATTTGAGGACACCAAAATCCTTCTCATCAGCCACGCCCATTGGGACCACGATGCCGGCAGCGCCCAAATCAAAAAATTGACCGGCGCCCGCTACATGGTCATGGCTGGCGATGTCCCGGTCGTCGAATCCGGCGGCCGCGCCGATTTTCACTATGGCCACGATGCCGCCGACCTTTATCCTCCCGCCAAAGTCGATCGCGTCCTTCGCGATGGCGATAAAGTGATTCTCGGCGGCTCTACCCTCGTCGCCCATCTCACTCCCGGCCACACCAAAGGCTGCACCACGTGGACCATGCAGGTGCAGGACGGCGCAAGAATTTATGACGTCGTGATAGTCGGCAGTCCCAACGTGAATCCCGGCTATAAACTCGTCCACAACTCCGCTTATCCGCAAATCGCCGCTGACTACGAGCGTATGTTCCGCGTCCTTCGCGGGTTGCCTTGCGACATCTTCCTCGGTGCCCATGCCGGCTATTTTGGCTTGCAGGAAAAATACGCGCGCATCAAAACTGCTCCGCAAAATCCCTTCCTCGATCCCGAAGGCTACAAGCGCTTCGTCGCCGAAAAAGAGCAATCCTTCCGCTCCGACCTCGCTCGCCAGCAGCACCCCTGACTAAGCTGATTCTCCTGCATTGCTCTGCACCAGCGGCGAATGCTTTCCGTTTGCCTAGCAACGACCGAAGAAATTGGGGGACGGCGCGATACGCGTCGGCTACTCGACACTCGTTAACGTGGAACGTTATGAAAACTGGTACAATCACCGCGGCTGGTCTTCCACTCTTATCCAAAGCAGGTTTAAATCTCCACTTTTCTATTTCATAGACTGCACTTGCCTCGAGAGCATCGTTGCCCGATCGGTAGACCAATATTCTCGCCACCCGTCCCTCAGTATCGATGATTACCTCCATCTTGACGCCCGCTGTAGTCGGAGCATGAAAAAGGTCTTTTGGCAGGCTCGGACCCGGACAGTGGATACACTGCGGCACGCCTACGCCGTCCTCTCCCGCTCGGGCAATCCGTCCGGCTTTTCCGCTTGGATCCAGCGTCATGAGTAGATCCACGTAGGCCGGACGTTTCACTTTCTGATCGCGCGAGAGGAGCAACTTTCCGTCGTTCGCATTGCGCACTTCGATGTGAACTGCGTAGTGTTCCGCCAGGATATCAACCGTGCCCGAGACGATGGTGTCGGCATGCAACGCGCTGTTGATTCGTGAAGTTTGATCCGCAACTGTAAGGTCCTTCAGAGAAAGGTGCGCGCTTGAAAGCGCGGCTGTGACGGTTGAGGGCTCCACGATCGTCAGCCGTTTATTGCTCTGTACTAAACTCCATGCAAACTCCTCAGCCATATAGTGCCCGGGGACCGATTGTTCCCCAGTCAATGAAACAAAATCCGTGACGGCGATGCTGCCCAAATGAGCCTTTGCCACCTCCTTCGCGACCTCCTTTGCCGCCAACCTGAGATCGGAGGGCTCGTACTGCGCCCTGAGGGATGGAGCGGTGACAAGCATCAGCGAGACAAATACGCCCGGGATTATCTGCCTCGCAACTCCACCGATGCCCATGTCGCGGAACATATCACAAAATCGAATACCTCCTCTAAACTCAAAATCCCCCACAATTACACGCCCGCCGCCACTCGCTGCCCCTTTCCGTCTCACCAAACTACCTTTTTCTCTGCAACCCCTTCCATCCACTCGACTTCCCCGTCTCACGTTCGAATCGTGCGCATCGAGTACTGTATCTTGACAGTAATTCAAATCTGTGCTACCATGCCCCGTGAATCGCGCGCCCCAGCTCGCCGCGTCCGTCTTCCCCGCCCCTAACTCCTCTATTATCCGCACTTACAAGAACACCTCCCGTAACCCCTTTGTAATCCGTACTTACGCACCCCCCTCGGATCTGCGGATTCTAAAGGACTTACCATTCCCCAATTCCTCCCGTAACCCATTTATTTTCTGCACTTACAAGCCCCCTCGTATCTGCGGAAAACAAACGACTTATAACCCCTTTAGAATCCGCACTTACAAAATTCCCGTCCGCAACTCCTTTAGAATCCGCACTTACAAAAACCCCGGGGGGCCATCTTTACCTCATTATTTCATTACTTCTTTATTTCACCCCACTCGCCGTCGCTCCTCCGTCTTTTCACTACTCACTATTCACTATCCACTACTCACTTTCTTCCACAGTTCACGGAACACGGGCCACGGGTCACGCACTACCCACTTCGCACGAGCCACTCTGCACTCTCTTGCATCTCCTTTCGTTTCACATCTTTTGCAGACCCCTCGATTTATCTCCTTTGTTTTCACATCTTTTCGAAAAACAGGGGGAGGGGGGTATTCGACCACAAAAATCGGTACAGACCGGGGGGATGGCTGACAGAATGGACCGGGAGGATTCCTGACACTGTGAGCTAATGGCTAGCGTTTCCTGCAAGGAGCGCCTATGCCGTGGAAAGCGAGCAGTGTAATGGAAGAAAAGACGCGATTTATTTG
>DATEHE010000011.1:0-341509 GCA_035279745.1 Candidatus Acidiferrum sp.
ATATTCTCTGGCAGGATTTGCGCTACAGCGTGCGTGGCCTCCGCAAAAATCCTGGTTTCACTGCCATCGTCGTTCTTACACTGGCGCTCGGTATCGCCGCCAATACCACTGTGCTCAGTTGGATCAGCGCTACCTTGCTGAACCCGGTTCCCGGAGCGGCTCACACGAGCGACCTCGTCACCGTCATGCGCGGCGATCGCAGCGATCATCCCACTCCGCCATTTTCTTATCTCGACCTTCGCGACCTCAGCGAGCGCACGCAAACTTTTTCCGGACTCCTCGGCTATCACAACGACTACATGTCTCTCACCGGCGTCGCGAAGCCGGAGCGCATTTTCGGGAATCTGACGACCGCGAATTATTTTGACCTTCTCGGCGTCCGCCCGATTCTCGGCCGCGCTTTTCTTCCGGAAGAAGGAACGCCGCCCGCCCGCGCGGCAGTGGTCGTCATCGGTTACGCCTTCTGGCAGAACCATTTCGCGAGCGATCCGCAAATCGTCGGCAAGAAGATTCAGATCAATCGCCATCCCTACACCGTTATCGGCGTAGCCCCGCGGGATTTCACCGGCTGTGCAACCGGCCTCCGCGCCGAGCTGTGGATTCCTCTCTCGATGGATCGTGATGTTTGGGGTGGGGACCGTCCTGCCCGTCGCGACACTTTCTGGCTGAACGTGCTCGGAAAGCTTCGCCCGGGTGTGATGAAGAATCAGGCCCAGGCCGAACTCAACCTGCTCATGCGGGGAATCGCCGAGCGCTTCCCGGAGGATCACCGGGATAGTCCGAACGAGATTTCTCTCGACCCCCTTTGGCGCTCACCCTTCGGCATCAACGGCTATCTCTACAAGATTCTTCCGATGTTGCTGGGGCTCGCCGGGGTCCTCCTCCTGCTGGCTTGTGCCAACGTTGCCAGTCTGCTGTTGGTGCGTTCGGTCGGACGCCGCCGCGAGATTGCCATCCGGCTGGCGACGGGCGCTTCACGCAAACAGATCATCCGCCAGTTTCTGATCGAGAGCCTGCTGCTTGGCCTGCTCGGCGGTACTGCCGCCATAGTGATTACGGTGTGGACCTCTCGCAGCCTCGGCGCTTTCTTTCCGCCCAGCACTCTTCCGCTGACAACCGACGCGCACATCGATCAACGCGTGCTTTTCGCGACGATTGCGGTTTCCATCCTCGCTGCGATCACCTTCGGTATTCTTCCGGCCCTGCGGTCTTCGAGCTTACCGGTACAATCGGTTCTCAAGGAGGAAGCGAGCAGCGTCTCGCTCACGTCTCACAAGTCTCGTCTCTTGAGCGGCCTGGTGGTCGCGCAGATTTCACTCGCGTTGGTTCTGCTGGTCTGCGCGGGACTCTTCACCCGCAGCCTTCAGAAAGCACAGCAATCGGATCCGGGCTTCGAAGCAAGCCATCTGCTGCTTGCCTCTTATGAGCTCTCGCCAGCAGGTTATACGCGCGCGACGGGTATGGCGTTCAACCGGCAGGTGCTCGACAGGCTCGCGGCGCTTGCCGGGGTCGAATCCGTGACCTTGGCTGATTTTTCACCACTGAGCTTCAGCATTCACTCCGACCCTCTGCAGATCGAAGGCTACGTGCCACAACCGCACGAATGGATGGAGATCAGCCGAGCGATGGTCGGGCCGAATTACTTTCGCACTCTCCGCACCTCGGTGATTTCAGGCCGTGAATTCACCGAAGGGGATACGCGAGATTCGCGACTCGTTGCCGTCGTCAACCAAGCCTTTGTCGATCGCTATTGGCGGGGTGAAAACGCTATCGGCAAGCAGGTAACCGACAGCGGTGATCGCTTCACCATTGTTGGGGTAGCACGCAGCGCCAAATACCGCTTACTCACCTCCCCGCCCGAGCCTGTCATTTATCTGCCGATTTACCAGGCATTTCGCCCGACAGGGGACACCATCATTCACCTCCGCACAACTGGCGATCCGCGTACCATGGCTTTTTCTGTGGAAGAGACCATGCACCAGCTCAATCCGGAGTTGCCGCTGTTCAATGTGAATCCGCTTTCCGTCACCATGCAGCTCGGCACACTTTTTCAGCGTGTCGCAGTTACGTTTGCCGGCTCGTTCGGTCTTCTGGCCATGCTGCTCGCCGCCGTCGGCATCTATGGCGTCGTGGCTTACACCACTCGCCAACGCACGCGGGAAATCGGCATCCGATTGGCGCTCGGCGCGGAGAGGAGAGGTATTTACAGCCTCGTTCTTGGCCAGGGATTCCGGCTCATACTTTCAGGCCTCGTTGTGGGCACAGTGCTCGCGCTGGCATTCACGCGCTTGCTTAAGGCGCAGCTCTTTGGCGTCAGTGAGACCGATGCGATTACGTTTGCCTCAGTTGGGCTGCTTTTGGCCGTTGTCGCTCTAGTCGCGTGCCACATTCCCGCCCGCCGCGCCACACGAGTTGATCCGATGGTGGCACTTCGGTACGAGTAGCTGAGTTGGTGCGTTTGCACGATTCAAGATCGGGAAAAACCAAGAGCAGGAAAGATGTACGGGCATCGTTTTGGCGTCATTCTTCGTTTATATCACCTGATATGGGAGAGGGAGAGGAGTTGCGCCAATAATAATAGAAGGGAATTCCGGCAACGATGGCGAGAAACCCGAGCGTTGAGCGTAACGGCCGCGTGATCCAAAGATTCATGGTGAGCGCGATTGCGGCCAGCAAGAAGATGACGGGAGTCCAAGGAAAGCCCCAGGCGTGGTAGGGCCGTACGAGGTCCGGCTCTTTCTTGCGAAGGCGGAGCAGCGCGATGGCATTGAGCGCCAGAAAGATCCAAACCGCGAAGACGAATAAGGAATAGAGCTGTTCGTAAGTTCCGCTAAGCGCGAGCAACGCAGCAATCGAGCCGAGAAAAATCAGCGAGCCGGTCGGCGTATGAAATGAGGGGTGAAGGCGGGCGGCGAAGCGGAAGAAGGCGCCATCGCGCGCCATCGCGTAGGGAATGCGCGCGCCGGTCAGTACGACGACATGCAGAGCGCCGAGGGCGGATAGGGCCATCGCAATGGTCAGCCAGATAGCTCCGCGCGAACCGGCAATCGCTTGCACGACGTCCGAGGCGACATGCTGCGATTGAGCGACTTCGTGGAACGGCAAGACGCGGAAGTAGACGACGTTTGCCAGGAGATACAGACCGGCGACGGTCAGCAAGCCCAGGAGGATCGCGCGCGGAATGTTGCGTTCGGGCTGAAGAA
This sequence comes from Candidatus Acidiferrum sp., assembly GCA_035279745.1. GTDB lineage: Bacteria > Acidobacteriota > Terriglobia > Acidiferrales > UBA7541 > Acidiferrum. The sequence goes on from DATEHE010000011.1 coordinate 3,204, forward strand.
TTTCTTCGCCGACGTCGCCGAGGTCATTGAAGCCGTTGTAGGCCCACATCGCGGGGACCATGGCCGTCAAGACGGCTGCGACCATGGCCCAGCCGATGAGATGTGGCGGCGTGGTCGCGCTGGAAACCGCGGATGCGACGTGGTGAGGTTTCGCGAGAAAGAGGCCGCCCGCCACTATAAGCAGGATCGTGGCGATCTTCAGCGACGTTAACAGGACCTGGATGTTGCCGCCGAAACGGACGCTCAAGAGATTCACTGCCGTGACTGCGAGCACCACCAATGCAGCGAGAGGTTGCGCTGCGGTCACCGTAAATGCGGAGTGGCCGAGGTGCGCCACGAAGAGCGGTGTGGCCGCGATAGGAAAGAGGTACGCAAGAAATTTCAAGAAACCGGCGGCGAGAGTCGCCATCGCCACGGGGCGTTCGAGAAACGAACTCATCCAGCCGAAGAGAAAACCCCAAAGGGGACCGAGGCCGCGGCTCAGATAGACGTAAGGGCCGCCGGCCTTCGGAAAAGCAGCGCCAAGCTCGGCGTAGCAGAATGCGCCGAAGAGCACGATGACTCCGCCAATAATCCACGCGGCAAAGACCAGTTTCGTGGAGCCAACCGTGCGAGCCATGTCGCTCGTGACGAGAAAAATTCCCGTGCCGATCGTGTCGCCAATGACGATTGCTGCGGCGGACCGCAAGCCGAGTCCGCGAGACAGGTCGAGCGGGGAGATTGCGGAAGCGTTTTCGTGGTTGATGCCGCTCATGGAAATTCAGCGAGCCTACTCTTGCTTCTGGGCAGGGTCAATGCGCGAACTGTCTATGTGTAAACTGCCGTCGCTAAGAGGTGCCGCCGGCGGGCAATTGCGTTACCATCAATCCATCATGAGCGCGAAAGCAGCGATGATTTCTGAGTTTGCCTGGGACACCGCCTATCACGTCAGGGACGAAGCGGAACTCCTGACTCCTGCACTGGCGATTTATCCGGAAGCAATCACACACAATATCGAGTGCACGCTCAGATTGCTCGATGGCCGGGCGGATCGCTGGCGGCCGCACGTGAAGACGGCAAAGCTGGCGTTTACGATGCGCATGCTCGTTGAAAAGGGCATTCAGAATTTCAAGTGTGCGACGACGCTCGAGCTACTCACGGCTTGCGAGTGCGGCGCCCGAGACGTCCTGCTCGCCTATCCCTCGATTGGAGCCAATGCGCTCCGCGTCAAGGCCATCGTCGAAGAGTTTCGAGGCGTGCACATTTCTGTTCTGATTGAGAACGAGAGCCAGCTCAGCCAATGGGCATCGAGCCGCGTGGGAATTTTTGTGGACCTCAATCCGGGAATGAATCGCACGGGAATCGGGCAGGAGCAAAGGGAAGAAATTCTCAAGCTCGTGGGCGCCGCTGCCGCTTCCGGTTTGGAATTTCGCGGCCTTCATTATTACGACGGCCAGTACGCCGCCGCGGAAGAGCCGGAGCGAACTCGCGCGACGCATACGGGTTACGATCGCCTGACGGAGATTATCCGCGCGCTCGACGGCGCGGGGACGGCAGTGCGCGAAGTGATTACCGCGGGAACGCCAACCTTCCCGTGCTCGCTTTCTTACGCCGGATTTCGAAATGCGAATTTCATCCACCGGATTTCGCCGGGAACGATTGTCTACTCCGATGCTACCAGCCTGGCTCAGTTGCCAGCGGAGTATGGCTTTCGCCCAGCGGCGCTCGTGCTGAGCCGCGTCGTGAGCCATCCGCGCGCGGACATTCTTACTTGCGACGCAGGACACAAAGCGGTGTCGGCCGATGCGGGCGTGCCGACCTGCGTAGTTCTTGGCCACCCGGAGTTGCGGCCGCTTGGACCGAGCGAGGAGCACCTGCCGCTCGCCGTGGAAGGCCAGACAGCGACTGCGCACGTGGGCGACATGCTGTACCTTTTGCCGCGCCACGTCTGTCCCACCGTGAACCTCTTCGATCACGCATTGCTTGTTCGAAACGGCGCAATCGAAGCCATCGAACGGGTCACTGCTCGAGGGCGCGAAGCTCCGTTGCTGTCCTCTGACGAAAAAGCTCTCCAGGCGCGCACTTAATTCGCGACCAGCAATTTCCGCAAACGTGTGGGCAACAGTTAGAAGCACTGCAGACAGTTCCTGTCCGAAGCAGACTCACTAAAATAAGGAGTGACCGGGTGTCACTCCACGTAGCCAAGCCAGAGAGACGAAAGATACTTAGACTCGGATTCCTTACCTACGGAATTTCTCACGAAACACAAAGAGCGAGTTTCGCACAGCGAGATGGGCATGTCTGTTCGTTGTACTTGAATCCGCGACTGTGATAGGTTTTGCCCGCTCTTGCTGATGACCCGCTTGCACAGCGCCAGAGCTTCCGTAAAAGCGAGACCTTATAAGCAACACCGTAAGTGCGAGCCACTTCGATGGAGGGCGGCGTTATGAAGAACGAGGAGCACTCGATCGAGCGCTACAGAGAAGATCGCCGCAATTCCAGCAAATTGCCGCGTTGCGCGCTTTTTGTCCTTGCTACCGCCGCCGGCATCATTTTGCTCGCTTTGAGTCTTGGTACAGCTTTCGCGCAAAGAACTGATGCGCCCGGATCGCCGACGAGCGCCACGCAGATTCTCGTCCTCGGCACTTCGGGCGGCCCGCCGTTGCATAAGGACCGCTCAGAGCCGTCGACCATGCTCAGCGTGGACGGGCGCAGCTACTTGATCGACTGCGGCATTGGCACGATGCGCCGAATGCTCGAGGCCGGCATACACTCCGAACAGATCAAGACGATCTTCATCACTCATCTTCATTCCGATCACGATCTCGGCCTTGCAGACGTGATGGCCAACGATTTCTTTCTCCTGGGATCGGCCCGATACGCGAAATCGATCAACATCTACGGACCAGCGCAGACCAAAGAACTGGTAGACGCGGCGGTACGCTACATTTCTATTTCGGTTCGACCTTTCGCTGCAGAAAACCCTTCCTCATACCGCGCGGTCGGTAAAGAATTTGCCAATCCGTTTGTCGCGCACGAAATTGAGCAGGAGGGCGTGATTTTCCAGGATGACAAGATTCGCGTCATCGCCGCTGAGAACACACACTACGCGCTCATGCCCGCTAAGGACCGCGTGCAACTCAAATCGTATTCCTATCGCTTCGAGACCCCGCAAGGAGTTGTCGTCTTCACCGGCGATACCGGACCGAATAGTGAAGCCGTCATCCGTCTGTCGAAAGACGCCGACGTGCTCGTGGCGGAAGCGTCTAGTCGCGACCCGAAGGATCTGGATCGGTTTGTGAACTTGAGGGCCACACGGGACCATTGGCCCCCAGACCAGCTCAAGGAGTTTCGAGCACACTTCCAGTTCGAGCATCTTGACTCCCATTCCGTCGGAGAGCTTGCCACGCAGGCGCAAGTCAAATCGGTGCTGCTGTACCACTACAATCCCCTGAACAAAGCCGACGAGGCGGCCTTCGTAAGCGGTGTCAAGGGCTACTTTTCTGGCCCCGTCTTCGCATCAGCCGATCTAGACCGCTACTGCCTCGGCCAAAGTGCCAGCGCCACAAGCGCCACGAGTAGTGTCCTCAAACCATGTCCGGAGCAGCCGCGGACGCGTTGAGAGTCACACCACGAAAATTCGGATACGGACATTCAGTTGACCAAATTATGAGGTGCAGCTGTTTCAGTTTTCGCTGCTCTTGCTCTGGTACTCGCTGCCATTGGCATATACGGGGTGATGTCCTACACAGTTGCGACCCGGATGCGTGAATTTGGAATCATGCTCGCGCTCGGCGCGGAACTAGGCAAAGTCCTGAAATTGATCCTGGATCAAGGTGCGCGCCTCGCGCTACTGGGTGCAGCTCTTGGGCTCGCTGCCTCTTTTGCTGTCATGCGCTTGTTGGCGGGCTTTCTTTTCGGCGTTAGCGTTACCGACCCACTTACCATTATTGCGGTTCCCATCGTTCTAATGTTTGTTGCTCTCGCGGCTTGCTACATCCCAGCCCGCCGCGCGACGAAAGTAGATCCGCTGATCGCTCTGAGATATGAATGAGGCAGGGCAACTTGTGATATTCCCCACCTGACAACCCCCATATCGCCGAAGTGAAGTGCCAAGCCAGGTTGGGGCGGCCCAAACTCTTGACTTTGTAAATTTTCAAGCACAAAATCTCGCCCACGGTTGGCCAGTGCGCGGTTTGTCCCCGAACGCATCCCTCTAGTATTTGGCGGCTTTCCGACCCTATTTGGTTCGTCCACAAAGGTGCACTTCGATCGACGCCGTCACCGTTTCAGGCCCGAATTGCGTAGCTAGGAGATTCCTCATGAAAGTGCTCGTTCGCGTCTCCATTCTCCCGGTTTGCCTTGCCTTGCTGCTTGCGTTGACTTGGCCGCAGGCGGCTTTCTCTCAAGTCGCCGGCCAGAACGTCAACATGGTTTCCGGCACGCAATGGCCGAATGGCGATCCATTTCTGCAACGGCAGAACGAGCCCTCGATGGCCGTCTCCACGCGAAATCCACTGCACATTTTCGCCGGCGCCAATGACTATCGCTCCGTGGATTTGGAGACCATTCTCAGCGGCGGCGCGGAGACTGGCGATGCCTGGCTGGGAATCTACAAGTCCTTCGATGGCGGCTATACCTGGCAGAGCAATCTCTTGCCAGGATGCCCGTATGCGGTCAGCCAATGCAAAGACAGCGGAGCCTTGCAGGGGCAATATCAGGCGGGCGCCGATCCCGTCGTGCGAGCCGGCACGAACGGCATGTTCTATTTCGCTGGACTGGCGTTTGACCGCGCCACCAGCCCGACCACAGCCAGTTCAAAGAGCACGATTTTTGTCGCGCGCTACAACGATCTGAACAATAACGAGCAGCTCGACCCCATCACCTATATTGACACGCATATCGTGGCACTGGGAAACAGCGCGCAGTTTCTAGATAAGCCTTCGATGGCTGTGGACATTCCTCGAGCAGGTGCCGCGACCTGCTCCTTCACGGCGAACGAGCCGGGTGTGGGGCCAAACGGCGGATCGCTCCAAGTCCGGCAATCTTTTCCAGCGGGCAACGTCTATCTGGCGTACACGGATTTTCTGCAAGGGACGAAATCGAACGCTACCCCCACGCATTTGATGTTTGCGCGGTCGACTGATTGCGGAGTCACTTGGAGTACTCCGATTCAAATCAACACGGGCACGACGACCAGCCAGGGCAGCACGATTGCTGTTAACCCGATCACCGGAGCTGTGTATGTAGCCTGGCGGCAGTTCGCTTCGGCGGGCATCTCCGATGCGATTCTGATCGCGCAATCCACGAACGGCGGCAAGAGTTTCAGCAAGCCGGTACAAATTTCCACGTTTCAACCGTTCGATCAGGGAACGACCGGCACGTCATTCCGCACCAACGCTTATCCGGCGTTGACCTCGGACATGTTCGGATTTGTTTACGTTGCTTTTTCAGCCCGCGGCGTTAGCTCGAGCGGCGATGCGCGCATCGTTGCTGCTGGCTCGATTGATGGAACGCATTGGACGCCGGCGATTATGGTGGACAATCCGTCGCAGAACTCGCAGACAAATCCATCGGGGCGCGGCCACCAGCTCATGCCCGCGATGACTTTTGCGAACGGCAGGCTGACGCTCCTCTATTACGATTTGCGTTTGGACCACTACGCAGGTGTTTACACTCCAAATCCGGCGAGCCTCGGAAGCTATACGGAGATGCTCCAACCCGAAGGCGAGCTCGGCCCGCCAAGTCCCGCTCCCAATCAGGTCTTCACTCCGTATGTAGACGACGCTGGATTGACTGTCCGGCGGCATACTCTCGATCTCCGCGTCCTCGAATTGGGAATCTTCCCCACGGTCGTCCTCGGGCCATCCGTTCTCGTTTCGCAGTACTCCTACGGTTGCTGCGTCAACCCCGAAGCGCCGGATATCGAGCAGTACAAATTTAATGTGCCGAACCTTCCGCTCTTCGATCAAGGGCAAGAGCCGTTCCTCGGAGACTACATTGACATCGTGCCGTCCCCCGCTTTCGTACCAAGTGGAAATTCGTGGCGATACAATTTCATGCCCAGCGTGAATCCACTTTTCCATGCCTCCTGGACGGACAATCGCGATGTGGTTCCTCCGCCTCCGGGCGGCAGTTGGGAAAATTACACGGCTCCAGTCGTCGCCGGTGCTTTGAGCGTCGAGAATGGGCAGCCTCTGCCCGCGTGCATTTCAGGCCAGGAAGGCATGCGCAACCAGAACATTTATACTGCGCAAATTACCGGCGGGCTGGTGGTCGGCGCGCCTGGAAATGCAAAGCCCCTGGGAACGACTACATTCAACGGCCAGGTAGTGCCGTTCCAGCGCGCGTTTCCCGTTGAAGCGCAAAACACTACAGCTTCCACAATGTTCGTACGATTCACGATTGCCAGCCAGCCTACCGGCGGCGCCGCTTCGTTTCTGCAATTTTCTCTGCTAACCACGCTCGACGTCACAATTCCGCCGTATTCTTCCGTCTCGCGCAGCGTCTTTGCGACTTCCACAAATCCGCTGGCCTCCATTTCCGTGACGGTTTCGCAAATCAATGCGATCGGCGGCTCGGTTGTAACCAACGGCCTTTCCTCGACCGCCGTCTTGAATCCGGACATCACCAATCCCAACATCACGAACCCGAACATCACGAACCCGAATATCACCAATCCTAATATTACTAATGATGAAGTTACCAATCCGAATATCACGAATCCAAATATCACGAATCCAAATATCACCAATCCGAATATCACGAATCCGGACATCACGAACAATTCCTACCTTAATCCAAATATCACCAATCCGAACATAACGAACTTAAATGTCGACAACACCAGCGCGACGAATCCGAACATCACGAATCCGAACATCACGAATCCAAATATTACGAATCCAAACATCACGAATCCGAATATCACGAACCCGAACATCACAAATCCGGACATCACGAACGGGTCGATTCAAGACGTGACGTATCCGATCACGAACAACGGGAACACCACGGCTTCGTACACAGTGAAGACGGCGACGAATGCGGTTGTGCCGGGAGGCATCGTCCTGCAGCTGATGATTAACAAGCTGTATCAAACGCCGGTGGCAGCGAATTGCCAGCTCGGAGTGCAGACGCACTGGGTTACGGTGGCAAATATCACGAATCCGAAACTATTCAGCCCGGCGGATCCGAATATCACGAACCCGGACATCACCAATGCCTCACCGGACGAAGCGAGCGTAACGCTGGCGCCGGGAGAAACCGCGTTCATCACGATTCGCGTGGTGAATCCGACGCCGGCACTAACGCCATTCAACCCGATTACCGCGATCGTTCCGGTGACGGTGCCGCAGGCGGTGAATACGATTACCGTTCTTTCGAATCCCGGGAATCCGAATTTGACGGCCCCGCCGGTATATCCGCCGGTTTCGATTTTGACGGCAGCGCTGCCCGCGACGGACCGAAACGATGCGGGATATTCCGTACAATTGCAATCCGCCGGCGGAAAACCCGGCGCAGTTACCTGGACCATCGTGTCCGGCGCGCTGCCTCCGGGAATCAATTTGAGCTCGTCGGGCCTGGTTTCTGGAACGGCGGGATCGCCGGGAAGCTTTACGGCCGTGATTCAGGCGGCGGACGGTGCAGTTCCGCCGAATGTGGCGACGCAGAGCTACACATTGAACGTGAGCGTGACGCCGCTGCAGGTGCAAACATCGTCGCCCGCGCCGGATGGCGTCGTAGGACAAAACTACATTGCCTTCCCGGTGATTGCGACGGGCGGGACCGCGCCAATCGTCTACTCCGTAGTGGGAAGCCTGCCGCCGGGACTTTCGATTAACTCGAGCACAGGCCAAATCTTTGGGATTCCAACTACACCAAATCCGGGAGGCACATCGTTCACCGTCAACGCGACAGACGCCGCAACTCCGGCTGAGACGGTTTCTACCAGTGCCACGATCGGAATTGGCGCAGTAATCCAAGTTGTGCCGGCAACGCTCCCCGCTGGCACTGTCGGCACCCCGTATTCCTTCCAATTGACGGCAACGGGCGGGATTGGGGGTTACGCATTTGGTCCGCCAACGCCAACGGCCGGCGTAAATCTTGCCGCCGACGGGACGATCACTATTGCGAATCCGCAGTCAACATCCATCAGTTTCCAGGTGACGGTACATGATGCGGCGATACCTGTGTTCCAGACGGTGATCGCGAATTACACGATTCAGTTTGCGGCGCCGGCAATGAACGTGACGTTTGTCAATCAACCGCCGAACTACCAGGGCGGCTTGCCAAATCCGAATTCACCGATCATCGTGCACGTCGCCGACAGTTCGAACGCGGCGGTTGCGGGAGTGAACGTAACGCTGTCCTTCAATGGAACGCCGCCGTGCGCAAGCGCGACGCTCAGCGGAACCTTGACGCAGCAGACGCAGGCGAGCGGGAACGCTTTCTTCACTGACGTTTCCGTGAATCGCGGGCAAATTGGATATACGCTGACAGCCAACGTGCAGGGATTCACGGCGACATCCAATCCGTTTACAGTGAATGGCTTCTGTCCGACGGGCGGGCTGAGCGTGGCGCGCGCCTATCCAACATCCACATTGCTGCAGAACGGCCAAGTGCTGATTGCCGGAGGCCAAACCTCAACGGCACCAAGCAACGCCGCGGACATTTACGATCCAGCGACTGGGCAGGTCACGAGCTCGACGACACTGGTCACCGCCCGTTTTCGGCACACGGCAACGGCGTTGCGGGATGGAACGGTGTTGATCGTGGGAGGCCAGAGCGATAATGGCGGCATCCCGGCTATGGTCAGCACCGCGGAAATCTACACACCAGGGACGGGATTTGCGAACACCACGAATTCGCCGAATGCCACGCGCAGGGATCACACGGCAACTTTGCTCGCGGACGGGACGGTCCTGATTGCGGGAGGCAGCAGCGGAGGGTTCGACTTGACCAGCGCGGAGATTTACAACCCCGCGAATCAAACGTTCACGTCGGTCGGCTCGCTAAACCACGCACGCTCTCAACACACCGCGACGCTTCTGACCAACGGGGAAGTGCTGATCGCCGGTGGTTCGGACAACACCGCCGAACTGTACGACCCCGTCGCGCGGACATTCTCCTTGACGGGCAACCTGAGCGCAGCGCGGGGAAGCGCGAGCGCGACGCTGTTGACGAACGGGCAGGTGCTCATCGCCGGAGGGTTGAGCAATAACAATACCGGCAGCATCAGCACGGCGGAACTTTACAATCCCGCGACAGGAACCTTCACGCTCACCAACGGGGGCATGCAGAACGCACGCGAGGATCATACGGCGACACTGCTGCCCGACGGAACGGTCCTGGTGGCCGGCGGATTCAATTGTCCGTCTCCCTCGTGCCAAAGCGATGTCCTGGGCAGCGCGGAGATCTACAATCCTTCCTTTAATTCGTTCATCACCACGGGCAGCCTGATCAACTTCCGGTGGCAAGATACGGCCATTGCGTTGAACGACGGCACGGTCCTGGTTGCCGGAGGATTCGGCAGCGATTTCCTGTCGAGCGCGGAGCGATACTTTAGCGCCGCGCCGGTCGGCCCGATGTTCTTTGCCACCAACAACCCCATCGCGTCTCCGACGACGACCACCTATTCGAACTCGACGGCGTTCAACGGGGCCGCCTCCGGCATCAGCGTAATCAATTTCAACAACATTTCAGTTCCACCTGCGGGATTCGCGGCTTTCAATCCGCTGGTGGTTTCTGGGGTCGGTTTTTCGACGCCGAATGCACACACGAGTGTGAACGTGACAGGTCCCACGTTCTATCCCTCGACGCCTTATACAGGCAATTTCATTGTGGATTCGGCCAACAATCCACCGAATGCGTCGAACCAACTGCTGATTACCTTGCCGGCGCCGATGTATGCGGTGGCATTGGATTATGGAGCGCTGGGATTCCACGGCGCGAGCAACGGAATCATTACGTTGTCAAATGGCTTCGTCCTGCCGCTGAGCAGCCTCCCAACGGCCGGACAAACGACATTCGCAGGGTTTGTCTCCAACACGCCGATTAACTGGCTGACATACACGGCGACGAATGACGACTGGGTAGACTTGGACGTTTTGCTGGCATCGCCAGTAAGCGTGACGCTGCCCAACGCCATACAAGGGAAGGCGTACGCGTTCGTTCTGCAGGAGCAGGGCGGGGTTGGCACGGTGGCGTGGACGCAAAGCACCGGTACGCTGCCGCCCGGCATCACGCTGAGCCCCAGCGGGATTCTGAATGGCACTTCGACCGTGCCTGGCGTGTACACCTTCACCGTAAGCTTTACGGACAGCAGCAATCCGCACAAGACCGCTTCGAGCGGGTCGCTGACGATCACCGTGTTACCGCAATTCACGATTACGACGACGAGCCTGCCGAATGGGACGGATGCGACACCGTACACAGCAACGATCTCGACATCGGGAGGGATTCCGCCGATTTCGTTCTCGTTGACCACGGCTAGCTTTCCGCCAGGCTTGACCATCACGCAACCACCGACCGGGACGACTTCAGATACTCTCGCGGGGACGTTGACGCTTCCCGGAGTGTATTCGTTCTCGGAAAGCGTGGCGGATCACAGCTCTCCACCGCTTACAGCCACGCAGAACTACACTGTGACCATTCTTCCGACGCCGCCCACGATTACGCAGGCGGGAGCCAACACCGCAAACCAGCCGCAGATCTTCTGGTCGGCGAGCAACTCCAGCACCGTGGTGGCTTACCGAGTCTACCGCTCGGTGAATCAAGCTGCCGGGCCATTCACACTGGTGGGAACGATACCGGCTAGCTCGCCTCTCACGTTCACGGACCCGAACACGGGCAGCGGAAATACGTACTACTACGTTGTGACGACCGTTGCTTCGAGCAGCAACGTGGAGAGCGTAAACTCGAACGTGGCGTCGGTTGTGCTTCCGTGATGTCTTGGAAAGAAGAAGCTTGCTGAGCCCTCGCAAGAGGATCAGTGCGGTGTGGAACGGCGCTGGGCGTCCGCGACGAGCGGATCCCCGGCGCCTTTTTCTTTGATGGAGAGAAACTGTTTATAGGATTCCGCCGCACCGGGGCTGCGCAAGCCTTCGCGAGCGCGGCCCTGATAGTAATAAACGGGGGGCAGATAGTGATAACTGGGAACGTCGTCCAGAAAGACGGAAGTGGCCTCCCCTCGTCTCTGCAGGCACACATCAAATTCAGAGGAAGCTTCCGTAAAAGCACCGGCATCGAGGTACGCGCGGCCCATATCAAAGTGGCCGAGCCAGGAGTCGGCGAGCTTTTGAGCCTCGCGAAATGAATTCAGAGCGTCGCGCGGGCTGCCTTTCTGCAAAAACACCTCGCCGGCGGTCAACTTCGCGTACATTTGGGGTTCAGCTTCGAGCTTCTGCGCGAGAGGGGCAACTATCTGCAAAGCTTTGGCCTGCTCGCCTGCGGCGATGAACACCTGAGCGGCACGGTAAAGAACGCCCGGGTCCTTGCTTTCCGCGGCAGCTTCGGAAGCGAGAGCGAGAGCCTGGCTCGATTTTCCGAGAGACAGTTGAATTTGTGCGAGGGTCGCCGTGCGATCGGCGGCGGACTCGAGATCCTTTCCGGCTTTATCCGAAGCGATGGCCCTTTCAAGAATGGCGGTGGCGTCCGCGAGTTTTCCCTCATAAAGATTGAGATCCGCCAAGCCGGTTGCTGCGATGGAGGCGCCATAAGTGCTGATGGCTTCGAGGTTTTTGTAATCCGCTTCGGCTTCCGCAGTGTGCCCCAGCCCCAATTCGGCGAGCGCAGCGGTACGCAGCGCCTGATCGAATTTCGGACTGTCTTTGAGGATAGCTTGTGCTTCTTTAAGGGCAGTCTCGAAGTCTCCGGCATAGAGCGCGTACATCGCGTAATTGACCTGCTGCAGACGGCTGTGCGGCGCGAGGGCCAGTTCGACTTTCTGTTCTTCAAGAGCCTTATTCATGTCCCGGCTATAGAAATAAGCGAGAGCGAGATTGGCGTGACCGGCGGTGTCGGCGGGATAACGGGCGACAAGAGCGGTCAATTCTTCCAGGGCCTTGGGCAGATTGCGTTCGAATAGGAAATAACCGCCGCGTGTGCGAAGCCGCTCGCGCTCGGTCATGCGGTCAATATGGGACATGGCGAGGCCGTAGAACTTTTCGGCTTCGGCGCGGCGGCCCAGGTTCGCGTCAATTGCAGCAGTTCCTGCATACGCGCGGCCCAGGTCAGGGTCCAGCTCCACCGCTTTCGCGAATGATTTGAGAGCGTCATCCCACTTGGCTTCCAATTGAAATTCCTGGCCGACGGAGTAGGCGTGAGCGGCTTCAAGCGAGCCCGCGCTGAACGTTTCCGCAGCGGCGAGTTGTGCCGAGGATGGGGTAGTGTCGCCGAGGCTTTTGCGGATTTTCTGCGCGAGTTTGCCAGCAGCAGCGAGAACGTCTTGCTTGTTGGAAGCATCCTGCTCCGCATGCGAAATGGGCTTGCCGGTTGCGGGATCCAGGGCGGCGACAGAGACGGTGTAACCTGCGCCGTTGGATGTGATCGAGCCGCTGACCACAGTGCTTACGCCTTCGCGAACCGCGACCAGTTGGGCAAGAGACGTGTCAAGATGAGTTGCGCCAGGCTGGAGCTGCGCCGCATCCCGTTTCGCCTGGCCGCGATTGAAAGAGCTGATGAAGGGCGCGCCTTCCAGCGCAATTCCAAGCATGGGCTCGAGCGTGCCGTCAAAAACCGGATCGCCTGTTCTATTGTCAAAGTCGGCGATGAGGACTGAAACGAGAGCGTGCGGCGGCGCAGGTTTGGAAGAAAATCTCCCGCGAAGAAGGAAGCCCGCCGTAAGGAGCGCAATGCCAGCGGCGGCGGCCAACCACTTTGCGTAGCCGGGGAATCCGGTGGCGCGCGGTTGAACGACTCGAGTGCCGGCAGCGGGGCCTCGCCAGAGTTCAATTTGTTCGAGCAATTCGGCGGCGTTGGCAAAACGCTTTTGCGGGTCAATTTCCAGGCATTTCCGGACAATGTCGCTGAGCGGCTGCGGAATGGATTTGTCCAGCTCCGCGAGGGGCTGCGCGGGTTCATTCGCGCGCTTCCAGAGTTTGCCCATGGTTGTATCGGCTTCGAAGGGCGCTTTCCCGCTGAGCAATTCATAGAAGATGATGCCGACGCTAAAGAGATCGGAGCGCGCGTCCAGAGCCAGGCCTTTCGCCTGTTCGGGCGACATGTAGTCCGGCGTTCCAATCAGCGCGCCAGTTTGCGTCATGCCGGAAGCTTCCATGGAGCGCGCGATGCCGAAGTCCATGACGTAGGCGCGGCCGTTCTTGTCCAGCATGATGTTTTGCGGTTTCAGGTCGCGATGAATCACGCCTTCGGCGTGAGCGGCTTCCAAAGCGCGGCAGACCTGGGCGATGATGTTTGCGGCCTCGCTGGGTTGGAGTCTTTTTGAGCGGCGAAGGAAGCTCTGCAAGTTCTCGCCTTCGATGAACTCCATGGTGATGAACTTGAGACCTTCGGCCTGGCCCAAATCGAAGATGCGGATGACGTTCTTGTGGGTGATTTGGCGGGCGAGGATTAATTCTTGCTTGAAGCGGCTAAGAATCTCGGGATTCGCAGCCATGTCACCGCGAATGACTTTGATGGCAACTTGACGATCCAATTCGCGGTCACGCGCCTGGTAGACGGCGCCCATGCCGCCTTGTCCGAGGAGCCGGACAATCTCATAACGGTTCGCGATCAAATCGCCAGGAGTGAGCTGAATAGAAGTGGCGCTGGCGACAACGCCCGCGGCTACGGGAACCGACCAGCCTTCCCCTTTTGTGGCGAGCGTTTGGTTGCTGAGCGGCAAAGGCGTAGTGCACTTGACGCATTGCACTGAAGATTCCGGGTTGTCAAAGCTACACTGTGGACAGACCATCGGCCAGGCGACCTGGTATCGCAACGCCTTCATTATGTAGCCTTTGGAAGCGATTGCAACTGGGCAAGCGAGCGATGTGCCTGCAAAGTCTCTTGCGGCAAGGCTCATTGAGCAGGGCAAGCAGGGCTTAGAAAGCACAAGATTATCAGACTAGTACGATACTTGGGGCTGACCGCAGGCGAGCGCGGCGTTTACCTCGATGGATGGGATTTCTTCCGGAAGTTTTCCTCAGCCCACCTTTTTTGCGCATGGTATGCTCATGCTGTTCCCGTTAGAATCAACGCGTCGCGCAGCGGGTTTCATGAAGAAAATCATTGTCGCCGTCGGCAGCACTCGGAGGCCGAAGCTCGAGGCCGTGGCTCGCGCCTTGGACGCGATTGCGCACAAGCTAGCGCCAGACGCGGACTTCGAAGTGACGGGAATTGCGGTGGAAAGCGGCGTGAGCCTGACGCCGACGTCGAGCGAGGAGATGATGCGCGGAGCACTGCAGCGCGCCGATGCGCTGGCGGCCATCGCGCGCGGATGCCGAAAGCCCTGGAGCTACCTGATCGGATTGGAAGGCGGGCTCGAGGTGCTGCAGGACGACCGGAGCCGGCGTGTTTTCCTGGAGTCGTGGGCGTACGTGAGCGACGGAAGGCGCGGATTTTACGGGCGTTCGGGCGGGATCGAGGTTCCCGAGGAGTTGGCGCACGAAGTGATTGAAAGAGGATTTGATCTATCCGATGCCATCGACCGCTACGCGGGCGCAGTAGGTATTCGCGATGGGCAGGGCGCATGGGGCGTTCTTTCGGGCGATGTGATTCAGCGGGACGAATCGTTTCGAATCGCGGTGATCGCTGCGTTCGCGCCGTTTTATAACGCACGAATGTACGGAGGCGCGGCGCTGGCAGCAGGCTGAAGCGCGAGAAGATTGGCGCGAGCCTGCGGCAGGGCTGGGTGCGCAAAAAGACGGCTGGAAGTAAACTGAAAGCGGGAAGCGAACTTAGCGGGGGAGAAGCGTGGACATCGTCAAAGGCAACATGGGCTGGATCGAGGTGGTGGTTGGCCCGATGTTTTCCGGGAAGAGCGAAGAGTTAATTCGGCGGTTGCGACGGGCGGAAATCGCGCGGCAGAGAGTGCAAATTTTCAAGCCGGCAATTGATGAACGGTACGCGGCCAACGAAATCATTTCGCATTCGGGGCTGGGCATTCCGTCGGATAACGTGGCAAAGGCATCGGAGATCATGGAAAAGCTGTCGCCGCGGACGGAAGTGGTGGGCATTGACGAAGCGCAATTCCTGGGCGAGGAAATACTCGAGGTTTGCACGCGGCTCGCGAATTTGGGAAAGCGAGTTATCGTGGCGGGGCTGGACACGGATTATCGCGGGCGTCCGTTCGAACCGATGCCGAGATTGCTGGCCGTCGCGGAAGAGATTACGAAGCTGCTGGCGATTTGCGTGCGATGCGGCAACCCCGCGGTGCACACGCAGAGACTGGTCGAGAGCGAAGAACTGATCGTCGTGGGGGCAGGCGGGATGTATGAAGCGCGCTGCCGGCGGTGTTTCGAGCCGAACCCGGCGCTCGCGCAGGAGAAGAAAGACCCCGGGGCGCCGCTCGTGCTGCGCAATCGAGCTGCTGGGGTGGGCAAGTAGACGTTAGAAAGCATCCCCCGGTGAGTTCTGCGCAACGGCGAGCTTCCGCGCTTGAGCTTCCGGCGCGATTCCAGCAAACTGGCTCGGCAAATCATCCTGCTAAATTCCGTGGCTGCTCATGATCATCGAATCCAAAGCTCCTACTCGAGTTGATTTTGCCGGAAGCACGCTGGACATCTGGCCGCTCTATTTGTTTCATCCGGGTTCGGTGACGTTGAACGCCGCGATTTCGCGCTACGCTTCCTGCACCATCCAAACAAACGCGCCGTGGGACGAGCGCATCAAGTTGGTGTCGCGGGATATCAAGCGCCAGGAAGTATTTCCTTCGCTGGCTGCGCTGCGGAAGACGAAGCGGTACCGCTTGCCGTTGCTGGCGGAAATTGTGAAGTTTTTTCAGCCGCAAGGTGGGTTCACATTAACGACCGATTCGGAAGCGCCGAATGGAGCGGGGATTGGCGGATCGAGCGCGATGGCTGTTGCGATTTGCGCGACGCTGGACCGGTTTACCGGGGCAGGGAAGAGCAAGGTGGATTGGATCCACATCAGCCGGGACGCGGAGGCGATTGTCATCAATGTGCCGACGGGAACGCAGGACCACTATCCACCCGCGTTCGGAGGGGCGGCAGCGATTGAGTTGCCGCCGGGCGGAGAGCATCGAGTTGAGCTGCGCGTGAACCTGGATGAACTGGAGCGGCGCCTCGTGGTCTGTTACACGGGCAAGCCGCGGCAGCACGGCATCAACAACTGGGAAGTGTTTAAGGCGCAGATTAGCGGGAAGCGGTCGGTTCAAAATAGTTTGGAGCGCATCTCGGAGGTCGCGCAGAAGATGCGGTTTGCCATGGAAAAGCCGGACTGGCACGAGGCAGGGCGGTTGATGAGGGAAGAATGGGGCTTTCGCAGAAGAAATCTGCCTACGATTTCGACGCCGAGAATCGACCGAGTGATTGAAGGCGCGCGCCGAAACGGAGCGCTGGCGGGAAAGGTGTGCGGAGCGGGAGGCGGAGGCTGCGTAGTACTGCTGATCGAGCCGGATGCTCGTTCGAGCGTGGAGTCCGCGATTGCGGATGCCGGCGCCGAGGTCTTGCCAGTGACCATTGACCGGCAGGGTGTCCAAGTCATATCTCGTTAGTCGTGCCTTGGTCATTGGTTTGATGTCACGCGGCATTGGCAAGCCAGGGACGGAGGGCCTGGGCCCCAGGACCACTTTTTCTCATTTCCTGCATCATAGAATTTGGGCGATAATTGCTCATCGGGAAGGCTAGCCCCAGGGCTCGCCCGGCTGTCATGGCAACACGACTCATCCTCGGTCTTGTCCTCCTCCTTTCCGCTCCAGCGGACGTTCCCCGTGTGAATAGCCTTCGCGGACCGGACACCACTCCGGCCACATTTCCGCCAGGCGTGGACATTCCGCTATTCCCGGAAGCCATTTCTGCCGCGCCAGACGAAAAAGACGCAGCCCAAGCCGCTAACCAGCCGCGCGCCGCGACACTTCAGGAATCGTCCAAGCTGACACTGATCCGGTACGTTTCGGGCGAATTTGCAAGAGCGACGAAATCTCTTCCTGCGGGTAAAGAAGGCATCATTCTGAACGTGGGCAAGCCGGTCAACCAGGAACTTGTGGACCGGGCAGTCGCTACGCACGGAGCGGCTGTCAACAATGGCGACAAAGTTCAGATCACCCGACTGGATTTCCACGACCGCCAAATTATCGTGGATCTCAATGGTGGCGGGCGCGGGCACAAAAGTTGGCGGGACAAACTGCACTTCGAGCTCGGCGGTGTTCCGACCATGACTAGCACGACCGAGCAAGAGCAAACCGGTCCTCCTGGCTTGCAGCCGGGCGCCGGAAGCACCATTTACGTGGATTTTAGTCAATCGGTGCCTGATCTGACGCCCAACGATCTAAAGAAGATTCTTTCGCCCTTTTTGGATTTTGCCGGCGAGCGCTCACCTGCTGTCCAATGGATTGATACTTTGCCTCCAGCAGTGAAAAAGGCCATCACGGAAAGGCGTCCCATGGTTGGCATGGATCGCGAAGAAGTGATTGCCGCAATTGGCAAGCCGGATCACAAGGTGCGGGAGCGTGATGCCTCCGGAAATGACACTGAAGATTGGATTTACGGCGAACCGCCGTCAAAGACAATGTTCGTATGCTTCAGCGGAGACCGTGTGACTACCATCCGGCAGTACCCGGAGTAAAGCTGCCCAGCGCTTTCCTAAGATTCTCCTCATATTTTCGGCCTTACTCGAAATTTTCCTTTTCGCTTCGCGTTGACATTTTGCGACTCAACCCATAGCATTTTCTGTTCTGCTTTGCGGCAGTTTCTCCATAGAGAGTCCGCCGCCGTATCAAACAATCCCACGGAGGTAGCATGCCCATTAAGGTTGGCATCAACGGCTTCGGCCGTATCGGACGGAATATCGTACGCACGGCGATCGACGATAAGGACATTCAATTCGTCGCCATCAACGATATTACCGACGCAAAGACTCTCGCGCATTTGCTCAAGTACGACTCCATCCTGGGCAATCTCCCTCACCACGTGACTCACACGGACGATTCCATTTCGGTGGAGGGCAAATCCTTCAAGGTTTTCAAGGTGAAAGATCCAGCAGAAATTGACTGGGCCAGCGTGGGCGCGGATATCGTGATCGAATCCACTGGGCTCTTCACCAAAGGCCCTGATGCGAAAAAACATCTTCGCGCCCCTGTCAAGAAGGTCCTCATCTCGGCCCCTTCCGATGGGCCGGACGCCACATTTGTTCTCGGCGTGAACGACAATACGTATGACCCGGCGAAGCATCACGTTGTTTCCAACGCTTCCTGCACCACGAATTGCCTCGCGCCAGTGGCCAAGGTCATCCAGGACACATTCGGCATCCACAGCGGCACCATGACAACGATTCACTCCTACACCAACGATCAGCGCCTGCTCGATTTGCCGCACAAGGATCTCCGCAGGGCACGCGCCGCGGCCTTGAACATGATTCCGAGCTCGACGGGCGCCGCAAAAGCCCTGCACTTGGTCATTCCTGAATTGAAAGGCAAGCTGGACGGCTACGCGATGCGCGTTCCGACCCCGAACGTCAGCGTCGTTGATCTCACCGTCTTTGTGGAGAAGCCTGCGACCAAAGAATCCGTCAACGGCGCATTGAAGGCCGCGGCAAACGGCCCCATGAAAGGGATCTTGGGCTTCACCGAAGAGGAGCTGGTTTCAGCTGATTTTAAGGGCAATCCCAATTCTTCCATCGTGGACGCCGGGTATACGAAAGTCGTCGGCGACCGTTGCGTGAAAGTCCTGGCTTGGTATGACAATGAGTGGGGCTATTCCTGCCGCTGCCGCGACCTGATCAAGTTCATGGCAGCGAAGTTTTAGCCGGTTCCAGAATTCATTTCCGGGGCGGAAAGTGTTCCGCCCTTATATTCTCAAATTCAATCTGTTCTAACTAAGAGTGCTTATTCATGAACAAGCTAACAATTGATGACGTAGAGCTAAGAGGCAGACGCGTCTTCATACGTGTGGATTTCAACGTCCCGCTCAAGGACGGTGTCGTCACCGATGACACGCGAATTCGTGAAACTGCTCCCACCTTGAGGCTGGCCATTCAAAAAGGCGCGCGCTTGGTTCTCGCTTCGCATCTCGGGCGTCCCAAAGGTGGGCCGGATCCAAAGTTTTCGCTTTTCCCCCTCGTGAAGAAACTCGAGGAATTGCTCGAAAAGCCGGTCCGTTTCGCTTCCGATTGTGTGGGCCCGGTCCCGGAATCGAAGAGCAAGACCCTCGGCGAGGGTGACGTCCTACTTCTGGAAAACGTCCGCTTTCATCCGGAAGAAGAGAAGAACGACGAAGCGTTTTCAAAACAACTCGCCTCATTGTGCGACGGCATCTTCATTTGCGACGCGTTCGGTTCCGCGCACCGCGCTCACGCTTCGGTCGTAGGCATCACCCGCTTCGTCGAATGCTCCGTGGCCGGCTTGCTCATGAAAAAGGAGCTTACCTACCTCGGGAACGCGCTCACGAATCCCACTCATCCCTTCGTCGCGATTCTGGGCGGGGCAAAGGTGAGCGACAAGATCGAAGTCGTCGAAAACTTGATGAAGATCGCCGATGCCATGCTCATCGGCGGCGGCATGGCGTACACATTTTTCAAGGCGCAGGGTCTTCCCATCGGCAAGTCGCTGGTTGAAGACGACAAGCTGGAACTTGCCAAGAAAATTCTTGCCGAGGCCAAGCAGCGCAATTTCAATCTGCTGCTTCCTGTGGACCACGTGATCGCGCCGGAATTCAAGGCCGATGCGCCAGCGACCACCTGCGAAATTGCGGCGACTCCCGCGGATCAAATGGGGCTGGATATTGGCCCGAAAACCGCCGCTGCTTTTGCCTCTGAAATTTCGCGCGCCAAGACCATCGTCTGGAACGGCCCCATGGGCGTATTTGAGATGCCCGCGTTTGCGAATGGCACACTCGAGGTCGCTCGGGCCGTCGCTGCCGCCACTAGTTCCGGAGCCACTTCCATCGTTGGAGGAGGCGATTCTGTCGCGGCGGTTCATCAAGCCGGTGTGGCTTCTCGGATATCGCACATATCCACAGGTGGCGGAGCGTCCCTTGAGTTTCTTGCAGGGGCAAAGTTGCCCGGCGTGGAAGCCCTTACTGACAAGCCGGTCGATGAACTGGCCAGCGCAGTCCTTCACGGGGCTCGCCGCCGCGTTATCGCCGGGAATTGGAAGATGTACAAGAAGCAGATGGAGACGGAGCTGTTTTTTTCTAATTTTTCGATGCTCGTCGAGGGAATCGACCACTGCGACATCGTCATCGCCCCGCCCTTTACAGCCATTCGAACCGCGGTCGAGGCCGCCCGCGATACAAAGATTGCGATCTCCGCTCAAGATGTCTTTTGGGAAGCCGAAGGCGCCTACACGGGCGAAATCTCGGCACAGATGCTGGCCGACGCTGGTTGCACCTATGTGATCATCGGTCATTCCGAGCGCCGGCAATTCTTCGGAGAAACCGACGCCACGGTCCTCAAAAAGACGCGCGCCGCACTCGCCGCGGGGCTCACTCCGATTGTCTGTATTGGCGAATCGATCGAGCATCGTGAGAGCGGACAGACGGAACACGTCTGCCGGGCGCAGTTTCTCAACGGCCCGGGTTCATTGACCGCCGAAGAATTCTCTCGTATTCTGATAGCGTACGAGCCTGTGTGGGCGATTGGCACGGGCAAAACCGCTACTCCGGAAATCGCGGCGGAGACCCACCGGTTTATCCGTCAATGCGCCGCCGAGAAGTTTTCCCCTCAAGATGCTTCGGCTTTGAGGATTCTCTACGGCGGCAGCGTGCGGCCTGACAATATTCAGGCCCTCATGGCGAAGGAAGAACTGGACGGCGCCCTCGTCGGCGGTGCCAGTTTGGACGCGAAATCTTTCGCCGATATTGTTCGAGATTGCGCAGGGAGATAGGAAATGCCAAGTTGGATGAAGTGGACTTTCGCATTGCTGGTGGGCTTTCTCATTATCGCAGCGGGTTTTCGCTGGTCGGGAGCTCTGCTGAAGCTCTTTTTTGTGCTTGATTCTGCGGTATTAATGGTCGTCGTTTTGCTCCAAAGCGGCAAGGCCGCGGACCTTGCCGGGGCATTTGGTGGAGCAGGCAGTCAGACGGCATTTGGACCCCGCGGCGCTGCTTCTGCGCTTTCGAAGACGACGACCTGGTGCGCTGTCATGTTCATGATCGGTGCGTTTGCCATGGATCTGCGCACGGATAAGGCGCTCGAGCAGAATGGCTCGGTACTGCAAGAGATTTCCCAGCCTGCTCCGGCGAGGGCTCCCGCTAATCCTCCGCCTGTTTCTCCCAAGCCCGCGTCGCAGACGACGCCTCCGGCTTCAAATTCGACGCCTTCCACCTCGCAGCCTTCTCCGGCTCAGCCGAAGAAGCCTTAGGCCTTTGAACCGTTTGGATTTATCGCATGTCCTCAGCAAGGCCTGTGGATTGCTCGTGCTTGCGAGGCGGGCGCGTGGCAGTTACAATATTTTTCACATCCCAATGCGGTCGTGGCGGAACTGGCAGACGCACCAGCTTGAGGGGCTGGCGGTAGCAATACCGTGGTGGTTCGAATCCACTCGACCGCACCAAACTTTCTGATTTCACTCTTTTCCGATTCGCTCGATTTGTTTTTGAATGGTCAGTTGATCCAGGCTTGCGGTCGGCAAGCTGAGAAATAGTCCGATTCTCCGCTCGAGCATCAAATACGCGCTCCGGAACGCTTTTTCGACCGCTGCAGAATCTCCTTCGGCTTGAGCGGGATCGGTCACTCCCCAGTGCGCCGTCATTGGCTGACCGGGCCACACTGGACAAATTTCTTTGGCCGCGTTGTCGCAAACCGTCAAGACGAAGTGCATCTTTGGTGCCCCGGGTCGCGCGAATTCGTCCCAGGTTTTGCTTCGCAGGCCTGCCGTGGGGACGCGCGCCAACTCGAGCTGCTTCAACGCCTCAGGCCTTACCGTTCCGGTTGGGTGACTCCCACCACTATAGGCGTGAAACGTTGGCTTCCCCTTCTGGTTGAGAATCGCCTCAGCCAGGATCGAACGTGCTGAGTTTCCGGTGCACAAGAAGAGAATGTTGTACGGTCCCTGCATTTCACAAGTCGCGGTCTCTCGCTGACGGGAGTGGCGTCTTTACTGGCAGCAAGCTGGCCCGCAGCACGCATTTTCTCTTCGCTCGCTGGCGCCGGCGGGCTTCACCGCGCGCACGAATGCGCTCAAAATCTTGCCATCCACCTCAGCTGCTAGCTTCTCCACATCCATTCCTCTTTCAGTCAAAAACTCGCGTGCATCTTCCGCGCGATACACGCGCGTCGGCTCCACTTCGATCGCTTCGAAGCCTGCGCTCGCTAGTTTCTCCCCGTATGCGTTTTCTTCCAGCGCACCTGCCACGCATCCAACCCATAGCAAGACACTCTGTCTAATTTGCGCATCGATCTCGCCCCGAGTGACGACATCCGACACCGCGAATCTCCCGCCAGGCTTCAAAACACGGTAAGCCTCGCGAAGCACCGCATCTTTATCCGCGGAAAGATTAATCACGCAGTTCGAAATAATCACGTCCACAGAATTGTCAGGGAGTGGAATATGTTCGATCTCCCCGCGCAGGAATTCGACGTTATTCATTCCCGATTTGCGTTTGTTCTCGTTCGCCAAAGCCAGCATTTCGTCCGTCATGTCCAGGCCATAGGCTTTACCAGTTGGTCCGACACGCCTGGCAGAAAGTATGACGTCAATCCCGCCACCCGAGCCCAAGTCGAGGACAGTCTCGCCGGGGTTCAAAGCCGCAAGCGCCGTCGGGTTGCCGCATCCGAGAGATGCGTGAAGCGCATTCTCCGGCACTTCGCTGACTTGATTCGGATCGTAAAGGTTTGAAGTGATTGGGTCGCAGGCACCGTTTGCGGGTGAGCTACCACAACATGAACTTCCGCCCGTGCTAGTCCGACGCGCGGCTTCAGCGTATTTCTCTCGCACAAGCTCCCGAATGTTCGCTCCCTCTGCACGATCCGATCCCATCGTGGCCTCCTATCTTTGAACTTCGAGAATGTCTTTTGGCTTCAACGCCTTGTTCCGTGTGCAGCACTCCGACCACAAAAACCGCATCAACTCCTGCAGCGCCTCCGTGTTGGCGGTGTAGCGCAAGAAGGTACTCTCCCGTTTGACGAGGACGAGATTCTCATTCTTGAGCTTTTCAAGGTGGTGCGAGAGCGTCGAATTGGGAATTTCCAGTTCCTCTTGAATGTCTCCGACGACGAGGCCCTCCGGGTGCGCCGAAAGCAGGAGTTGCATAATGCGGAGCCTCGGCTCTGTACCCATTGCGGACATCATGTCGGCGTAACGGGCAATTTCTTCTGCGGTTCGAGCGGCAACTGTAGATCCCATATTTCCATGTTTGCAGAAATATGGTGAAATGTTAACCACTTCCGTTGCTTGTGCTTCGACTCCTTTCAGGCCGAAGGGCCAGCTTGGCTCTCTCCTCTGCATACGATATTCTTTTATATGGTGCTGCCCAGCCCAAGCAACGGATGGGAGGCTCACTATGCTGAAGAACATTTTGCGATTGCTGGTGCTCGTGGCGTTTGTCGTATCCGTAGCTCGCGCCGATGATGCGGTTGTCGGAGCGATTCACGGAACGGTGACAAAGGTAGACGCAGCGGCGAAGACAATTGTTGTGAAGACCACGGATGGAACGGAGCACACGCTACATTTCGTAGCTTCGACTTCGGTCCAAGGCGCGCAAGCCACATCCACCGGAGCGAAAGATTCATTTCATGGCATCACGGAAGGCTCCGAAGTCGTTGCGCACTACACGGCAAGCGGCGGGGAAGAGACGGCGACGGAAGTAGATAAAGTCGGCAAAGGCGGGATGCATGCCGTGACCGGCACGGTCACGCACGTCAGCGCCGATGGCAAGAGCGTAGTTGTAAAAGCCGCCGACGGGACCGCGCACACTTTTCAAGTCGCGGGAAGCGACACCGCTGCTTCAGCCAAAGCGATCGGACGCGGCGCAAACAAAACGGCAAAGGTCACTGTGTATTACACGGAGACCGCGGGCAAGAAAGTCGCCCACTTTTTCCAAAAACTCTAAGCGACCGCAGCACTTCTAGTGATCATGCGCGTTGAGCGATAGCACCGCTGGGGAGCACCGAGCTTCCCCGGCGGTGGTATCATCGCCGGCATGGTGAAAACGAAACCTGCCGTTTTGCTCAGCATTCTTGCAGCAATACTTCTCCTTTTGCCTTTGCCCATCGTGTTTGCGCAGGCCGCGCCTGCGAATCACGCCGTCGTTTTGCATGCAGCCCGGCTGCTCGATATAGATTCCGGCAAGGTCATTTCTCCTGGAGAAATTCTCGTCGAAGGAGAGCGCATTACCGAGGTTGGCGCAACCGTGGAGCATCCCGCGGGCGCACAGATTCTTGATCTCGGCGATACCACGCTTATGCCGGGACTGATTGACGTTCACGTCCATCTCTTCCTGCATCCCGGCGCGGAAGATTTACAGACCGTCGAAGAATCCGTTCCGCAACGCACGATCACCGCAACACTCGCCGCGCGTGCCGATCTCATGGCTGGTTTCACGGCCGAACGTGACATGGGCACGGAGGGCGCTGGCTCGGCCGATACCGCGGTTCGGAATGCAATCAATCGCGGCGAGATTCCCGGTCCACGGCTGCGGATCAGCGGCAATGCCATTGACATTCTCGGCGGACACGAAGACGCCAACCACTTCAATCCCGCGCAGCACATCTTCTCCAACGCCACTTACGCAAACACGACCGATCAAATCATCGCCGTCATGCGCCAACAGTATAAGGAAGGAGCCGATTTCACCAAGATTTATGAGACGGGGCCGGACTCGCTGCGCGACGGTAAGTTCGTCACGCCTTACCAGTACACGGAAGCGCAGCTTCGAGCCGCCGTCGAGGAGGCGGCCCGGGTCGGCAAACGCGTTGCCGTGCACGCCACGGGCGAGCCTGGCACGTTTTACGCGGCGCAAGCGGGAGTCGAATCGGTGGATCACGCGTACAACTTAAGCAACGAAACCATGAGCGTCATGCACGACAAAGGGATTTTTGCCGTTCCAACATTCGCTATCGCTGAATATTTTGCCGATCATGCCGCCACTCCGGCCGCGGCCGCGCGCGAACACGAGATGCTCGATTTCCACGCTCAGCAGTTTCGCCGCCAGTTGGCTGCCGGAGTTCCCATGGCGGTCGGTTCGGATGTCGGACCTTTTCCGCACGGCACGCAGGCCCGCGAGCTCGTACTCATGGTGCAATACGGCATGACGCCTTTGGCCGCACTACGGGCCGATCTTCTCAATGGGGCAAAATTGCTTGGCTGGGCCGACAAGATTGGCCAGCTCAAGCCAGGTTCTTTTGCCGATATCATCGCGGTCCCTGGAAATCCTCTGGAAGACATCACCGCGACGCAAAACGTAAGGTTTGTGATGAAGGGAGGGGTCGTGTACCGGTCCCCGGGCGCATCGACTCATTAGCTAAGCCCAGTAGAGCAATAGTTGGAGCCGCTCGACCCTTTCCGGGATGCGACTGGAATTCGCCTCCTCAATCGTGGGAAACTTTTGTCATGGCCGCTCCCATGCCCCTTCAAACTGAGGAGCCGATCTCCGGCATGAGCCGGCTGGTTACCGTCGAAATTCCTGACTCGGCCCCTCGCGCGGGTGCAGAAGTTGTTGCCAATCGCGGCCGCCAACTTTGCGCGGAACTAGAAGCCGGCAACATTTTGTTTTTCGCGCGGCCGCCATTCGAAATTTCTGCGGTGGACCGCGACTTTCTCCTCGGCCGTACGCAAACTTCCTCGGCACTTCACAAGAACATCGCGTATCGCCCTGCCGAGGACCGCATCACCGGGCTGGCCAAGTCAGAAGAACATGAGGGAGCTCGGCTGAGCGAAATCCTAAGAAGCTATTCGCAGAGTGCGGTTTGGTTTCTCTCCGAGGTTCTTGCGCCCTATGCGGGCAAATGGAGACTCGATTTTGCCAGCTTTCGCCCCCTCGAAGAAAAGGGGCGGCCTGCCCGGCTTCACGCGCGCAACGATTTGCCGCACTTCGATGCGTTTCCCACCCGTCCAACGAACGGCGACCGGATACTGCGCTTCTTTACCAATCTAAATCCCACGCAGAACCGCGCTTGGATCACGTCGCAAACATTTGAAACAATTGGTCCGCAGTTCGCAAAGAAGATTGGATTGCCGAGCCGGTCGATCGCCAATCCTTTTGCTTCTACAGCGCGCACGATTGCCCGCGTTCTCCGTCTTCCTGGCGCACGCCGCTCACCCTACGATACGTTTATGCACCGCTGCCACAACGCCATGAAGGAAGACCAAGGCTTCCGCGAATCTTGCCCGACGCAACGCTGGGAATTTCCGCCGAATTCCAGCTGGATGGTCTTCACCGACTGTGTTAGCCACGCGGTTCTCGAGGGCCAGTACGCTCTCGAACAGACGTTTATCATCTCTCGCGCAGCTATGGTCGAACCGCAGCGCTCTCCAATTGCGATTCTTGAGCGCCTCGCTGGTCACTCCCTTTCGACGCCTGGGATTGGTCAGGCTCAAAGCTGAGAATCTGTTTCTTTGCTGGCCCACCTTGCCCGACCAATTCTTGGCCGATAGACATTCTGTGGTACCGGACGTGGCCCCTCCTTTTTCAATTTCAAAGCGAACGGTTCGCGTCACAAATAAATGTGCTTCCTGTCACTGATTATTCCTTCTAAATATTTCAAATTGCCGGCGATAGGGCCAGAACTACACAGATCAACCCACTCTTGGAGGTCTCTATGTTGGACATGCTCATCCGTCAAGAGCGCTTCGTCACATCAGTCGGACCCGTTGAGCATGTCCTATTGGTCGAGGAACAGATTCGCGGCCCAGAAGCCTGGCCCGAAAGATTTCGAATACAGCTTTGCGCTGTACAGGATGGCTCGCTACATCGAATTTACGGCGCGACCTCTCGAGAAGTTGTAGAGCGAGCGATTGAATATCTCTATTACTCAATGCCCAATGAGAAGGAACCATTTGCGCTCCGTGTTTGCTGATGCTTTTTCATGCAGCGGGCGCTCGACCCGATCGACGCCTCGCGTTTCCGATTTAGTCCCCATTTTGCGAATGCCTCGTAAAATCCACCGCGTTTGACTGCATCTCACCGGGCGTTGTCATTCTCCTAGACCTGGCCGGTCTTCCGATCTCATCACACAACTAGGTGATTTGGCTCACAGATTACACAGCGCGAACTGCGCGACAAATTCTCCATAGAGGTGGAACTCCTGGAATGAACTTGTAAGGTTTAATATCGCCTCCCGATATGTAGCCAAAACTGGAGGAAGGAGTTCGGCCCGCAAGGAGATAGATGAAATGAAAATTGCCAGATACATTTTCGCAGTTGTAGCGCTCGCGCTCCTGGTTGCGGCACTCGCGAATCCAGTCCGAGCGGATCAATGGAATAAAGAGACTGTTGTCACCATCAACCAGCCAGTGGAAATTCCGGGCCGCATCACGTTGCCGGCCGGAACATATGTGTTCAAGCTTCTGGACTCCATGGCCAACCGGCACATCGTCCAGATTTGGAATGAAGAAAAGACTCAACTGCTCACGACCATTCTTGCCGTTCCAAATTATCGTTTGGAGCCCACAGGCGAGACGGTGATCAATTTCAGTGAGCGTCCCGGCGTTTGCCCGGTGGCTCTCCGCGCTTGGTTCTATCCCGGCGACAATTTTGGACAGGAATTTGCGTATCCAAAGGAACGCGCTGAGGAATTGGCGGAGATGTGCCGTGAAGTTGTGCCGGCAGAGACCGTGATTCCGACCGAAAACACGTTGGGCACCGTGCCACTCGTGGCCATCACTCCAGAAAAGAAAGAGGAGCCCGTTGCCGAAGCGTTTCAGCTGACTCCGTCCAATCCTCCGAAGGAGACCGCTGAAGCACAGAAGCCGGCCGCGCAAGTGCCTGTGGAGAAGGCGGAGAAGCTTCCGCAGACAGGCAGCACAATTCCCTTGGTGGGGCTGCTCGGATTTGCGGCTATAGCCCTGGGAATTTCGCTGAAACTGTTTGCCAAGCTGCTTTCATAAAATAATCGAATATCCTCGCGCCGCGGCAAGTTCGAGAATTGTCCCTGCCGCGGCGCGGAGGAGTCGTTCATGAACCCGCACTGGCTAACCAGAGCAACCCATCGAAAGCTAGCCCTTCTTTTCGTTCTTACTTATCTCTTCGGCACACATGTTTTGCTTGGGGCCAAGGAAGATCGCTTCTTCTTTCCGCGGGCTCCATCCACGCAGGCCAAAATTAGTGTTGCCACGTCGCTCGTGGTTGTACCGGTAAACGTTATGGATTCTCACGCCGCGTTTGTTCCTGGGCTCAAAGCTGAAAATTTTCAAATCCAGGAAGATGGCCGCCCGCAGAACATCACTCTGTTTAGGGAAGAAGATACACCGGTTGGCATCGGGCTGGTTGTAGACCACAGCCGGAGCATGGGCCCAAAACTGCCGGCGGTCACTCTTGCCGTGAACGCCTTTGCACATTCAAGCAATCCTCGGGATGAAATGTTTGTCGTTGATTTCAGCGACAGCGTTTCCGTTGAATTGATGCGCGGCAAGCCCTTCACGCACGACGCCAGAGAGCTACAGGAGGCAATCTCAGCCGTCTCCGCTCTCGGTCAGACTTCACTTTACGATGCCGTCGCCGAGGCACTGATTCACATCGAGCTCAGTCAGTGGGACAAAAAGGCAATCATTATCGTGAGTGACGGCGGAGATAACGCGAGCCGCATGCGATTTTCTGAATTGTTGGAACGCGCGCAGCGGGCTCACGTGCTCATTTATTCCATCGGTCTCGTTGACGAGGCCGGCGAAGAAGAAAATCCGCGCGTGCTTCAGAAGCTCGCGAACGCCACGGGCGGCCTGGCTTTCTTCACCAAGCGCAGCGATGAGGCAGCGAATCTCATGAAGCGGATTGCCCGCGATTTGCGCGAGCAATACACCTTGGGGTACGCGCCTCCTGCAAGCGAGCGCCCGTCGTTCCACAGAATTTTGGTCCGTGTTTCGTCGCCGGGTTCCGGAAAGCTCAGAGTCCGGGCCCGCCCCGGCTACTTTTCGAATACTTCAAAACCCCAGTCCTCACCCGCCGCGGGGTATTCGCAATGAAGGGCGGCTTCAACAATATGCGTTCGTTGCCACGGCGAAAATTTCTTCTCTTGCGTTGGGCTTCGTTTTTTTTCCTGTTTGCCGGTGTTCTTGGCGTTTCGTACGCCGCGCTGGTCATTCTCTCTGGCGAAGCGTTCCAGGCGATCGAGCTGCATCGCTTCGAGCACAGGGCTCCAACTGCCGAACCGCATTTGCCGATCTTCGGCGAAGTGCTCGGGGAATTGCAGATTCCGCGAATCGGACTCCGGGCCGTGGTCATGCAAGGGGATTCGCGGAATATTCTTGATCGAGCTGTCGGCCACCTTCCCAGGACGGCGCTCCCCGGCGAAGTTGGCAATGTTGCGCTCGCCGGCCACCGCGATCGTCTGTTCCGGCCTCTTCGGGAGATACGCGATGGAGATATCATCCTCCTGCAGACTCCCGGTGAAACCTTCCAATATCAGGTGCAAACCGCGTTTGTAGTTCCGGGCACAGAAGTTTCGGTGCTGCAGCCCACTCAGCCAAGAGAACTCACTTTGATTACCTGCTATCCCTTCAACTTCATTGGGCATGCGCCGAATCGCTTCATTGTGCGGGCGCGCCAGGTCGCAGCTCAGCCTCGTTAACGGACAAAGGCTACGCAATTCATCGTTTGAACGCGCAAAGTTGCAACGCGCTTACATTTCAAAAGTTCGCAAGATCGCACCATGCTGATTTTGTTTTTGTCTGCTGATCTTCGCCCGAGTCTTGACGCCGCGCTCAGGTTTACAATAAATCTCCAGGCTTTAGGCGAGCCTCTTGATGCTCCGCGACGCTTTCCGGCTCGCCCGGGCAAGCGTATAGTGACTGTTTCCATGGTTTCCTTCGATAGCGAAAACGGCGGCGCAGGCGGCACGGCTCCGGTTCCGGGATTTTTTGCGCGTACACTTTTCAACTCCTGCCACAAAACACTTGGTCTTCGTTACATCTGGATTGCGCTCGGCTGCGTTTTGCTCGGAGTTATGCTTTCTCTTTTGATGCGGGTGCATCTCGTTTGGCCAGGCGCCTCTTTTTCCTTTCTCTCCGGATTTGGAAGCACGTCCGACCGTCACGGCGCTTTGATTCTGCTTCACGGTTCCTTAATGGTTTTTTTCGTTCTGACCACCGCTCCGCAAGCCGGCTTCGGCAGCTATTTTCTTCCGCTACAAATCGGCGCTCGCGAGCTCGCATTTCCTCTGATCAGCCTTATTTCGTTCTGGACAATGGTTTTCTCGCTCGCCGGTATCATTGCTGCATTCGTTGTCCCGCCTTCCGCTGGCTTCACCTTGTGGACGGCCAGCGTTTCGCTCTTTTGTCTTTCCGTCGTGCTCACCTCCATCAATTTCATAGTGACTACGATCGATCTGCGCACGAAAGGCATGACTTTGCCGCGCATGCCTCTGACCGCGTGGGCCTGGTTCATCAACGCCATTCTTAGCCTGCTAATCTTCAGCATTCTTCTCGTTGCGTCTGTGCTTCTTCTCTCCGATCGGTTTTTAGACTTCCGCTTTTTCCCCGCACTGAATTTGATCGCTCGCCAGCCAACCGGACTTGCCTCTTCCAATCTGCTCTCCATCTGGCAGCGCCTTTTCTGGTTCTTCGCGCAGGCTGAAGTCTACGTCGCCATTCTTCCGTGTTTCGGGTTCGTCTCGCACTTTCTGTCGACGTTCTCGCGCAAGCCCGTCTGGGCGGAGCGTGCCTCGGTCCTTGCGCTCTGCGCCACCGGAACATTCGGCTTCTGCATTTGGGGGGAGCATGTGTTTTCATGCGGCCTGAATCCCTGGTCTCCCCTCGACTTTTCTCTCCTCGCCGCTTCCCTGGGACCGCCCGCTTGTGTTCTGATTCTTTCCTGGTTTGGCACGCTATGGAAGGCTCGGCTTCAGCTAAATACCGCAATGCTCTTCACGCTCGGTTTCGTCTCCCTTTTTCTCACAGGTGGCGCCTCGGGCTTGTCCTTGGCGGGCAGCCGTTTTTCCTCCGCCCCGGTAAGCAATGAGCTGATCATCGCCCACTTTCATCTTGTCATGGGTGTTGCGGCAACATTCGCGCTACTCGCCGCGTTTTTCTTCTGGTTCCCAAAGCTTTTTGCACGTCGCCTGAACGAAGCGCTCGGAAAGGCCCATTTCTGGCTGACATTCGTAGGCGTGTATCTATTGTTTATGCCGATGCATTGGCTGGGACTGACAGCTTCTGCGGGTGCGAGCGCTGCGCCTGCCGGAGTTTCGCTAGCTCATTCGCTGCGTTCTGTGGTCACCTTGGCGACGGTTTTGACCGTCTCCGCGCAAGCCCTCTTCGTCGTCAACTTGATTGGTACGTTGTGGCGCAGCGAACCAATCGAGGACTGCAACCCATGGCGCGCAACGACGCTGGAGTGGAGCGTTCCATCCCCGCCGCCTGCCGGAAATTTTGGCTCTCGATCTCCAGTCGTCTTCCGCGGCGCGTACGATTTCGTTTCTCAAGTCATGGCCGCCGGTGAAGACTTCCTGCCTCAATACGTTCCATCCTCCCCCGAGGAGATCGGAGCTCGAAGAAAGCTTGCTGCCAAAAGCCATGCGAAGGAGAATTAATAAGGGCAATCATGCCGGGCACAAATCTAGTCGAAGACGTCGAACTCATCATTGAAGACATCGGCGGTGGTGGCGGGGGAGTGACTCCGCCTGCCGGTGGCGAGGATGATGGGGAGGGTGGAAGGCCGTACGGGCCCAATATTCCGCCGTCGCGCCGCTACGCCACGGCCATCGTCCTCGCCATGATCTCGATTTTCATGTTCTTCATGGCCATGGTCGCGGCCTTCATCTTTCTACGTGCCACGAACCACGCTTGGATCCCGCTTCACCTGCCGGGCATCGTTTGGTTCAATACAGTTGTCTTGATTGGCAGCAGCGCCGTCATCGAACTTGCGCGTCGCCGGCTTTCGTTTGGCGAAGTGCAAAAGTTTCGCAAACTGTGGCTTGTCGCCACTGGTCTTGGCTTGCTATTCCTGGCGGGCCAGCTCATCGCCTGGCGCGAGCTTGTCCAAGAGGGTCTGTATGTTGCCTCCACGCAAGCCAGCAGCTTCTTCTATATCTTTACAGGACTGCATGGCCTGCATCTTTTCGGCGGCATCTGCGCGCTGCTCTTTGTCGGCATCAGAAAATTTGAGAACGCCCGTGTGTCTCGCGCGGCCGCCGCGGAAGTTGCGTCGTATTTGTGGCATTTTCTGGATGGCCTTTGGATTTTCCTATTGGCCCTGCTCTTTTTTGGAAAGTGAATGGGACTTTACCGCCGATGAGCGTTCACCAACAAATTTCTACTGCTCTGGCGCCCGTTCCGCAGCTTGATCTTGCTGCGCAGTATGAAATTATTGGCCCTGAAATCCGGGCCGCCGTGGAGAGAGTTCTTGCCTCACAACAGTTTATTTTGGGCCGGGAAGGCGCGGCCTTGGAAGAAGAAGTCGCGCGGCTTTGCGGCGTCGCACACGGAATTGCAGTCGCTTCCGGTACGGACGCGCTTATTCTCGCTTTGCGTGCCTGCGGCGTCAACCCAGGCGATGAAGTCTTGCTTCCGCCGTTCACCTTTATTGCGACCGGCAGTGCCGTTAGCGCAATCGGAGCCAGGCCGGTCTTCTGCGATATCCGCCCCGAGACCTACAATCTGGATCACACCCAGCTCGCTCGCCGTATCACTTCAAAAACAAAAGCGATTATCG
The DNA here is from genome assembly GCA_035279745.1 of Candidatus Acidiferrum sp. Taxonomy (GTDB): domain Bacteria; phylum Acidobacteriota; class Terriglobia; order Acidiferrales; family UBA7541; genus Acidiferrum. The sequence continues at coordinate 36,101 of DATEHE010000011.1, forward strand.
CCGTCCACTTGTACGGTCTCTCCGCCGATATGGACCCGATCCTGAGTTTTGCGCGTGAGAACAAATTAAAAGTGATTGAGGACAACGCGCAGTCCATCGGCTCGAGTTACAAGGGCCGCCCCACAGGCTCGATGGGTGATGTCGCCTGCCTCAGTTTTTATCCGACAAAGAATCTCGGCGCGTGCGGCGATGCGGGAATGATTGTCACGAACTCAAATGAGCTCGATGCACGTTTGCGAACGCTCCGTAACCACGGCCAAACCGCGAAGTACATCAGCAGTGAACCCGGCTGGAACAGCCGTCTGGACGAAATACAAGCGGCAATTCTTCGCGTTAAACTCCGCCACCTGCCGGAGTGGCAGCGCGCCCGCCAGGCACATGCCGCGGCGTACACTTCGCTGTTGCTCGGCATCCCAGGAATTGCACCGCCGCTAATTCCGCAAGACTACGAGCATGTATTTCACCAGTACACGATTCGAGTGGAACGTCGCGACGAGCTTCAGCAATCGCTTGCTGCCCGGAAAATTGGAAGCGCCGTATACTATCCGGTGCCTCTTCACTTGCAACCTTTGTATGCGTCGCTGGAGCACAGGCCCGGCGATTTCCCGCATACTGAACACGCGGCGAAAGAAGTTCTATCTCTCCCGATCTATCCCGAACTGCTCGCTGAACAGATTTCTCGTGTCGCAGAGGCAGTCACTGAATTTGTCACTCACGAGCATCGCAGTGGTTCGCCTCGCACGGGCGTTTGTTCTTAATCCTCGACTGGAATGTTCTCCAAACGGACAAACTGGAATCTTCAGTCAAATCGGATTTCTATTGCCCTAGCCGCTTTGCGTGCAGCCGGCAAGCCGCCGGTTGATTTGACGATCTCCAATCCGACGGAATGCGGCTTTCAATACGACGAAGCTGCGATTCTCCGTTCGCTCCAGGATCCGTCTTCGCTGAAGTATGAACCTGACCCTCGAGGTCTCGTTTCGGCGCGCAACGCCGTTTCCCAATATTATGCGGAGCAAGGCGCTCGTGTCTCTCCTGAAGATATTTTCTTGACCACGAGTACAAGCGAGGCCTATTCATTCATCTTTCGCACCCTTTGTGATCCCGGCGATGAAATTCTGATTCCCGAGCCCAGTTATCCACTATTCGAATTCCTCGCCGAAATCCAGGATGTGCGCCTCGTTCGTTATCCCTTGGTCTACGATTACGGTTGGCAAATCGAATTTCAGGCGCTTGAACAAGCCGCGACGCCGCGCACACGCGCCGTGATTGTCGTGAACCCAAACAATCCGACGGGGAACTATTGCGAGCCGCGCGAACAAGCCGCGCTGCATCAATTTGCAGCCGCCCGCAGCCTGGCAATTGTCGCTGACGAAGTGTTTCTCGATTTTTCACTACAGGGAACGCGGCAATCGACTTTTGCCGGTTCTTCGGGCGCCCTGACGTTTACGTTGGGCGGTATTTCCAAAATTTGCGGCCTGCCACAGATGAAAGTGGCATGGCTCTCAGTCAGCGGACCCGAGCCTTCTAAGAAGCAGTCAATGCAGCGCCTCGAAGTCATCGCGGACACCTACCTTTCGATGAATGCTCCGGTGCAATTGGCGCTCCCAAAATTCTTAAGTGGGCGACACACATTCCAAGATCAATTGCTGCTTCGCATGAAAATGAATCTTGCCGAACTGGACAGCCAGCTATCGGGGCAGAATTCCTGTACTCGGTTGATTGTTGAGGGCGGATGGAACGCGGTAATCCGAGTTGCCGCCACGCAGTCTGATGAAGATCTTGTTCTTGATCTGCTCTCAGGACAGGGGATTTACGCCCATCCAGGGCACTTTTACGACTTTCCACCAACAGGATACTTGGTTGTGAGCCTGCTCACCCCGAATGAGGAATTTTTCAACGGGATTCAGTTGTTGCTCTCGCAATTTTCGTCGACTTAATTGCGAAATCTAGACTCCGAGCGAACAAGGCGAGATGAGTTCGATTGCTAGCTGTGCCGATAGTACTTTTGCAGTACTGATTCAACCTACGTCAAATCCGCTCATAATCTGTTTTTCGGGAGAATATGCACTCAAAACTACAAAAGTATGGATTGCTAATCTTGTATTCTGTATCACAACTTTAGCAGTCCGTTGAAAATGAAGAACTTGCTTGTCCGATTGAGATAAGAGCAAATTAAATCGATTGGGCCCCCGGCTTGCAAACATAAAGCGGCGAAAGTGGTTGTGTCGCGATAACTTATTACTTCTGAAAAACACTTCCTTCTAGGAGTTCGGGTAAATGATGAGTCTCAATTTGAGCAGGTTTAGACAGCTTTCGTTTTACGTAATGGGGGCGATTCTTACTTTGGCAGGGTTGGTAATGTTACCGCTTTCCGGATTTGCGCAAACCAGCAATGGAACCATTGCTGGTTCTGTTTTGGACAAATCCGGTGCGGCCGTTCCTGGGGCGACCGTTGCGGCGACGAGCGAGGATCGCGGGGGCGAGCCACGAACGGTACAGACTGACTCTTCGGGCTCTTATCGAATCGAATCGCTGCTCCCAGGAAAGTACACCGTGGTGATCAAGAAGGACGGCTTTGCGGAAGTTAAGGTGGCGGGTTTGGAAGTGAGGGCCTCACTGACTACGACCTTCAACGGGAATATGGAAATTGCTGGCCAGGTCGCGACGGTACTCGTCGAAGCCTCGACAGGGCAAGAGTTACAGACTCAGTCCGGCGAACTTAGCTCCAGCATTTCCTCCGCTGAAGTGCATGAATTGCCAATCTTTGGTCTCAATCCGATTGCGCTCGTGTTGACACAAGCCGGAGTGCAGGATCCTATGGGCAGGGGAATCAGCAATGGCGTTGATTTTTCTGTGAACGGCACGCGTCCGCGGGCGAACAATTTTCTCATCGACGGCCAGGACAATAACGACAACGCCATCAACGGGCAGGCGTTTCAGCCGACGAACACGGAGGCCATCAGTGAGGTAGCTGTTCTGACCAATTCGTACGGGGCAGAGTACGGACGCGGGGGCGGGTCCGTTACCAACGTGATCTACAAGGGCGGGACAAATGATTTTCACGGCTCTGCGTGGGAACTGGCCACAAACTCAGCATTGGCAAGCGCCAAAAAGGAAGACTTGTTTGCCGGCTGTCAGGCTTCAGGCACTTGCCACCCCGTAAGTGTCGAGAATACATTTGGGTTTGCTTTTGGCGGACCTATAAAACACAACAAGCTTTTCGTATTTGGCTCCTCCCAGTGGGACCGAACTCGATCCACAAACAACGGAAGCACTATCACTGCGCCAACAGCCAGCGGAGTGACAGAATTGCAAGCTCTTAACTCCGCGAACGCAAATTTCCTTGTTGCGGCATTCGGGGGATTGGTGGCGCCGACCGTCAAGAAGAGCATTCCGATCGGGAGCGCAACATCAGGTGGTCCGGATCGCGGCTCGATTGATTTTGGACTGGTCCAGCGATCGGGCATTGCGGAATTAAACAACGACCGTCAGTGGGATGTGCGCCTGGATTTCACGCCATCCGACAGAGATTCATTGATGGCCCGTTATTATCGCGACGACAGCGTCTTAACGCCTGATTTGTTTAACTTCCCAAGGCAGTTGCAGCCCTTTGATTCTCAGCAAGGCGGACCATCGCAGAGCTTCGCGGGAGGATGGACGCATACGATCTCCACAAACGCAATCAACGAATTGCGCATCTCCTATACAAATATCGGATTCTCCTTCGGACCCACAGGCGCGACGGCAAGCAATCCTCTTGCTCAGATGCCCACGGTTTCAATATCCGGTGTCAGCAATGCACCTACGACGCCCTTTCCGACTCTGGGTTTCCCTTCGAACTTGCCTCAAGGTCGCGCGCATAAGGCATATCAATACCAAGACGCATTGAGTTACACCATCGGTCGTCACACCTTCAAGGGTGGAGTTGACGTCAACCATTTATCTGTCGTTGACGCTATTCCTTTCAATTCTCGAGGCACAACGACCTATTTCGGTGGCGCGACAACGGACACAAACAATTGCGGCCTCGCTACCGGTTGCACTGGACTTGCCAATTTTATTGACAACTTCACTGGACCTTCCGGTGCTATCTCCAAAGTGTTCGGCAGCCCGATTCTCCAGCCTTTTGTGACGACTTACGCGCCTTACCTCCAGGACACTTGGCGCATGCGCGACAATTTCACTCTTACCCTTGGATTGCGCTACGAGTATTGGGGCACTCCCGAAAATGTTCTCCAGTTTCCGGCACTTCAGCCAACCGCTACGATTGGACTAGCCGGAGCCAGTTTCCCGGCGATCTACTCCGCGAAGCAACCCGCAGACCGAAATAACTTTGGTCCGCGAGCGGGTCTCGCTTATACGCCACACGTCTGGCCTCGGATCTTCGGACAAGATAAGACGGTAATTCGAGCCGGCTATGGAATCTTCTACGATGGACTATTCACAAATATCCTCGACAACACGGGTGGAAACTCACCAAACGCAGTCGGTGGAACATTGACTGGTACAGTCGGAGATAATGGTGGCCGAGGACTGGCAAACGCGACCGGGTTGCTGAACGCGGTTGCTCCACTCCTGAATCCTCTTGCCACGGTAGATACAATCGCCGGAAATCTCCGGAATCCGATGACTCAACAGTGGAATTTCGACATAGAGCGCGAGCTCCCGGCGGGTTTCGTTCTGACCACTGCCTATGTTGGCACTCGCGGCGAACATTTGTTCGTTAACCAGCAGATGAATCCGGGCATCTACAACCCGGTGTCCAATACCAGCGTTCGGATGAATCCAGCATTGGGTTCAGTCGTGGACCGCACAAATGGTGGCGACTCCATCTATCACGCGGGACAGTTTACACTGGACCGCAAGTTCTCCCGTGGACTGCTCCTGCGTGCCGCCTATACTTATTCGAAGCTGATTGACGACGCCTCCGAGGTCTTCACGATCTCGCAGCAGAGTTCCTTCGCGGAAGATCCATTCAACCAGGGATTGGACCGGGGGCCTTCTCTTTATGACCGAAGGCACCGGCTGGTTCTCACCTACATCTGGGATGTTCCTTACGTGCATAGCACCGATAATGCCGGCTACCGCATACTAAATGCTCTCACGGCCCATTGGCAGATGTCTGGCTTCGCAACATTCCAAACAGGACAGCCAGAAACTATCATCACAGGCACCGATGCGCTCGGCGATTTGAACGGTACTAATGATCGACCCAACGTCGTAAATGCGAGCCTGCCGATGGGGGATTTTGCTCGGTACGCAACTCCGGCCAAAGGCACACTTGGAAATCTAGGAAGGAATACCTATACTGGTCCCAACGAGCAGTTCTGGGACACGTCCATCCAGCGAGTGATTCCAATCGGATTCCATCACATGGAGAGTCAGCAACTGACTCTGCGAGCTGAATTCTACAACGCCCTAAATCACGGAAACCGCTTCCTCCCCGACCTAAACTTGGCAGACGGTGCTTCGACAACGCCCGGAGATGGCGGCTTTGGCGACATTGTCTCAACCGTTCAGGGACAAAGGCAGATCAAAATCTACTTGAAGTATTCGTTCTAGACAGGAAATCCCGAGCAAAAAAGAGAGGCGCCCTTCAGGGCGGCCTCTCTTTTTCTTCGTGCACCGTCTTTGGCACAGAGAAGCGCACGAGCAGGTGGCCAGCTCATAACAATTTGCCGCCACACTCTCGCTTCTGGCTCAAAACCACCTTTTGACTTTCCCAGCTCCACAAATCTGTACGCCGCACTGTCGCTCTATGTAATCCTAGATAACAAAATCTAAAACTCCTGCTTTACTTCTCTGCAATGCTGATAAGTTGAATGTAGCCAGCAGTTTTGACGGCTTTTCCACACGAGACACAGGGGTGTGTCTCTGGCACGCTGCATGCTTCTAAATTACCTCGGGAGTGTGATATTACGCGGCGTATCTTTCTCAATTATTTTGACTAACTATTTGAACCATTTTTCTAGCAGCAGTCTGATGCGAATGGCCGGCACAATCGCTGCTTACCGGTTCAAGGTCGCAAAGCTCGGATCTGATTAGTTTTCGAAATGTTTGCCAGACCGAAATTGTGGGCCGCACAGCAGATCGAAAATGCGATAGCGCACCTGAGTGATTTACGGTCGGTCTAAGATTCGAATCTTGGGGGAAAGAAATGGAGACTTACTCGGAGGGGGAGAACATGTCGGCTATAAGGAGTGCGTGCGGTTGGCTTGGCAAATGGACTGGACTTCCGAGTCTTCTGCCGGTTCTGTTGGTGATGCTGTTCGCATCAACAGGATTTGCTCAAGTGCCGACTGGCTCCGTGACAGGCACCGTAGCCGACACGCAAGGACTGCCGATCGAGGGCGTCACTGTGACCCTAATCAATCAAGGCACGAATGCGACCTTTACATCGGTCACCGCATCGGCCGGCGGCTATCAGTTTGAACATATTGATTATGGCTTGTATACAGTTCGCGCTACAAAGGACGGATTCAAGAGCGGAGAGGTGACGAACATAAAGCTTGATGCTTCGACCGTCTATTCCGTCAAGCCAATTATTCTGGAGGTAGGGGCAAAGACCGAAGCAGTCGTAGTCGAAGCCGGCGCAGAGCTCGTAAATACGACAAGCGCTGAGGTGAGCGGAACGGTAGAAAAGCAGCAGATTGAAGATCTACCCATACTCAATCGCAATCCCATGGCGCTTCTGGGCTTGCAGGCGGGCGTCAGCCAGAATGGCGCCGTCGAGACCACCATCAACGGACAGCGTTCGTCCTTCTCAAACGTCACCCTGGATGGCATGAACATTCAAGACAATTTTATCCGCACCAACGATTTGGATTTCACTCCGAACCTTCCGTTCAACGGCCAGGCGCAAGAGTTCACGATCATTACCCAGAACGCGGACGTCGAGAACGGAGGCGGCTCGTCGCAAGTCAGCATTGTCACGCCGAAAGGGACGAATGCATTCCACGGCGAGGGATTCTGGTATTACCGGTCGAATTCCTGGGCGGCAAACAACTGGTTCAACGACGCCAGCGGAGTCCCCCTTGCGAGCTTGCTGCAGAATCAAGCGGGTGGAAATCTTGGCGGACCGATCAAGAAAGACAAGCTGTTCGTTTACGGGTATTACGAATTGTTACGGTCCCGGGCGCAGAGTCCGAACGACACCACCGTCTTGAGTCCGACGATCCTCGCAGCCCTGGCGGGCTCGACTCCAACTCTGCCGTTTACATATCAGCCTATTAACGCGACGACGGGAGCTCCGGACGGCCCTGTGCAATCGGTGAATCTATTCACGATGTCGAACAACGCTCGGGGGAACCCGGTTTTCTCCGGCGGCAATTATGTTAGCGGAGCGCCGGTTTTTACTCCTGATCCGGCCATCCTGACTCTGCTCTCGCACATGCCCACTACGTTCAACAACACGCGCGTGGGCGATGGTGTCAATTTATTGGGGGATCAGCTAAACGCACGGAGTGACAACTCTCTGGACAACTACGGCGCGCGCGTCGATTATAACGCCAACAGCAAGAACTCATTCACCGGCACATGGGCTTGGAACCGGCAGGTGGTTGATCGCCCTGATATCGATACATCATTTAACAAAATTCCTCTTGTGCAAAACAACGACTCCATCAAATTCCTTTCAACGGCGTGGCGATGGAGTCCGCGCGCAGATCTTACCAATGAAGTTCGCTTCGGGTTTGACTTGGCTCCAGCGTATTTTAAAACGGCCCAAAACTTTTCGCCGGGTTTCATTTTGAATGATTCCACTCTGCCGTTCACGGACCCAAATCCCAACTTCCTCCCTCAGGGCCGTGATACGCATACCTGGGAGTGGCAGGACAATGCCAACTGGGTTAAAGGGAATCACATCCTTAAGTTTGGCGCGCAGATCGAGCGAGTAACGATTTACGAGACGAACTCCGCTGGGATCTATCCCAGCTACTCTTTGGGGTTCAGCAGTGCGAATCCCTACGGGCCAGCGCCATCGGACTTTCCGACGCCGAACCCAAACCAGGACACCGTGTCAGTAAGTGCGTTTAACAACGCCACAAATATCCTGGCGGGGATTGCCGGCATTTTGAGCTCGGAATCTCAAAGCTTCAACGTGAGGAACCAGACCTCGGGTTTTGTTCCTCTTTTAGCAAACAGTCGAAACTACAGGCAAAATGATTGGTCCTTCTATCTTGGCGACAACTGGAGAATCAATCGAAAGCTAACTTTAACGCTGGGAACCAGGTATGAGTATTTCAGCCCAGTGGACGAACGGAACGGGTTGGTTCTGCTCCCCCAGATTGCGGCTGGCTCGACGGTCCAGCAAACCCTGTCGGGGAATGCGACAGTAGGTTTCGCCGGCGGGCCCAGCCCTCGCCCGCTTTATTCGAAGGATTTCCATGATTTTGCGCCCAATGTAGGGCTTGCGTGGGATCCCTTCGGAGATGGAAAGACTGCTATCCGAGCGGGATTCAGTATGAACTACGTCAACGACGAATTCTTCACCGCAGTAGGCAACGCTGCTGCAGGCAATGCCGGTTTGAGTCCCTCGGTTACCGACAACGGCCCGACCGGATTCGGGCTCTTTGGCCCAACAGTTAGCGCCCCTGATACACTCGCGGCCCCGCCCTTCCAGGTACCGATAGATTTTCTGACGGAAGTGCAAAACCTGGGCGATTTCGTTGGCGGCGTCGCTGGTTACTCCATCGATCCGCACATCAGGACGCCATACGTTGAACAGTGGAACCTGAGCGTGCAAAGGGATATCGGGTGGAACACTTCATTGACGGTCAGCTACATCGGGAATCATGGCGTTGGGCTTTGGAGAGCTATTGACCTGAATCAGTTGCAATTCACCAACAATGGATTCCTTGCGGACTTCAATCGTGCACGGAACAATCTATTCCTCACCGGTGACCCCACTTGTACCACCTCGCAAAACTCTGGCTGTCAGGCGCTAACCGTGTTTCCGCTCCTGCCGTTTGAAGGGTTCGTGGGCCAGAGCTCTCTGGTGGACAACTACGTCCTTACGGGTCAGATTGGCGCTCTCGAATCGCTCTATCATGCTGATGGTTTCGACCAGGGCAATAACCCATTGCCTGGGCCAAACAACGTCGTGAATTTCTTTCCGAATCCTTACATAATGGGCGCGGACCTGCTCAAGAATACTTCGTTCTCATCCTATAACGCCGGAGTGGTTGAGGTACGGCGGCGTTTCAGCCGGGGGTTGTACTTCCAAGGCAACTACACCTACAGCAAGACGATGACAGATTTCGGAGGCTCGCAGAGCCAGTTCCAGCCTTTCCAGGATAATGCCAGGCCACAACTGGAGAAGCAGCGCGCACCCTTCGATTTGACTCACGCGTTCAAAGCTAACTTTACGTACGAGCTGCCCATCGGCAAAGGACATAGGCTGTTCGGCTCAAGAAGCCGAGTCCTCGGATTACTGACAGACGGCTGGGAGACTGGCTCCGTGTTTACTTGGCAGAGCGGGGCGCCTTTCTCGATCCTCTCACAACTGGCGACTTTCAATCGCACGGGCAGCCGCTCAGTGAACAACACGGCCATTGCGACTCTGACGCACGGCCAGATCAGCGGAGACCTGGGTGTGTTCGAGCAACCGAACGGCACGGTAGATATCGTCAATCCAAGCTTGATCTCCTCAAATGGAACAGGCGCGCCGCTGGCCCCTCAGTTGAGCTGCGTCCCCGCAGTAACTGGTGGTTTCTGCAATCCACAGCCAGGGCAAGTCGGCAACTTACAGTTGGACGCGTTTAACGGACCGGTCTTTTTTGATTGGGACACTTCCGCGTCGAAGGACTTCAACCTCACGGAGCGGTTCAAGCTTACCTTCCGCGCCGAAGCCTTCAACGTCTTAAACCACCCAGTGTTTTTTGCAGGCGACCCGAGCCTGGGCGGAGCCCAGAGCATAAACTCGACTACTTTCGGCCAGAGCACTACCCTCACTTCGACGCCGAGAATTCTGCAGTTGTCTCTGCGGCTGAAGTTCTAGCTCCAACGGTCTAGCTGCTCATTTTTAGAAATGTAATCGGCGGGCATTCCCACGGGGATGCCCGCATTGCTTTCGGAGCGGGTGCGCCAGCGCCAGCCCTTTGGTGCCTGGTCTAGCTTGTCTGGCCAGTGACCTACAAATTCCGCAAGTGCGCCAACCGGAACGGCGATCCAAGATGCTCTCGAAGGTCAATCCAATGCTGCTCGGGAATCGTCAGAAAAACCTCGACAACCTTTGGATCGAATTGCGTTCCCGCGCAGCGGCGAATCTCTTCGCACGCGTGCGGCATAGGCAGCGCTTTGCGATACGGCCGGTCGCTAATCATTGCGTCGAGGGAATCGGCAACGGTGAATATACGGGCTCCAAGAGGAATCTGGTCGCCTTTCAATCCGCGCGGGTAACCAGTGCCATCGTAGAACTCCTGGTGCGCCAAAACAATTTCCGCGGCGTCCCGCAGGAACGGAATGCGGATCAGCATGTTGTACCCGATCTCGCAGTGCTTCCTCATCACTTGCTTCTCTTCGTCCGTCAAAGGGCCGGGCTTGCGCAGAATTCCGTCGGGGATAGCCATCTTGCCGATGTCATGCAGAAACGCGGCGCGCGCCAGCACTGGCAAGTACGCATTCGGAACCGGCGTCGCCTTGGCGATCGATATCGTGAACGCCGTCACGCGCTGGCAGTGGCCTTCAGTCTCCGCGTCCTTTAAGTCCAGCGCGCTTCCCAGAGCTTCGAGCGTGTCGTCATAGGACTGCTCCAATTGTGCGAGCGCTCCCGTGAGCTGCGCCGTCCGCTCCTCCACTTGCTGTTCCAGTTTCAGCTGATAGCTCCGGTTTTCCGCCACCAGCCGGCGGTGCTGCAGCGCTCGGCCAACTCCTAGAAAAAGCTGTTCTTTCTCAAACGGCTTCAGGATGTAATCGTACGCGCCGCGCCGGATAGCCTCGAGCGCGGTGGAGATGTCATGGATCGCCGTGACCATAATCACAGGCACTTCCGGGTCGTATTGCCTGATCCAGTCCAGCAGCTTGATCCCATCCATCTCCGGCATGATCATGTCGCTGAGGACTAGATCGGGCGTTACCCGCTTAACCTGTTCTTGAGCCGCTCGCCCGTTGCTTACAGCCGTGCAGCGGTAGCCTCTCGATTCGAGCATGGTGGAAACGACTTCCCGAATCGCCTCTTCGTCGTCGACGACCAGTATTTGTTCTAGCTCCACGGATCTTTGCTCCCATCGCCATTATACGGGACGGCACACACGATCTGGGCCAGCCTTGCCCATTCAGAAAATAGCATGTTAGCGTCCAAATAAGCCTGAGTGACTGCGTTGTGCTGTCCTAGAAAGAGCCTTTTTAGAGTCTTCGAACGCACAGACGGAAGCTTCTGCCGGGAGGCGGCGTATCGTGCTGGTAAATCAGGGCCTGCTCGGGATCGCTTTCTTCGAAGCGACGGCGTTCATTGTCCTACTGGTCCTTTTCCTTATCTTCCAGCGTGACCATATCAAACGCTTTTTCCGGCCTTGGGTGGCCGGCTGGGCTGTCTTCACCTTAGCTTCGCTCTGCGAAGTGCTCATGTTGAGCCGCGGCCTCGAAAATCTGTGGCTCGCGGTGATCATGGGCAAAACCGCTGCGCTCCTATTGTTCGCCACCGCGGTCATACGTTTCACCACTGGCTCCGCGCGCCGGAGTTGGCCCATCTTGCCGCTCGCGGCGGTCGTTCTTTTCGCAACCTACTACTTTCAACGGGAGGCTTCACGCGGCTACGGAAGCGTCGCTTGGGGTACAGCGCTGCTTGCCAGCGCCGTCTGCCTTTGGACGGGCATCGTGCTTTGGCGCTCGCCGAATTCACAATCAGGCCACGGCGTGCGCTTGCTTGGCGGCGTCTTCCTGCTCGCCGGATTGCACTCGATAGATCGCCATTTGTGGACCCAACAGCCCTATTTTGATCTGCGTCTGGCCTTTGACCATCTTCTCGGCGTGGCACTCGGCATCGCGATGGTCGTCGTGGTCCTCGAAGGCGCGCGCTCGCGAACGGTTGAACTCAACGAAAAATTGCGCCGCTTGACGCTGCTAACCACCGCCAGCATGCAGACGCTTTCTGTCCAGGAAGTATTGGACCGCGTCCTGGCGGATTTGGTGAAGAGCTTGGGCGCCACGCATGGCCTCGTCCGGCTTTTGGAGGGTGAGGGAGACGACGCCCAATTGGTCGTTCACGCTTCAGTTGGTTTTGATGAAAAGCATTTGAAGAAGTACGCCCGGCTGCCTGCGAAGACGCCCTGGTTGCAACAGGTCCTCCACAAAGACTGCGAATTTCTTCGTATGGAAGATGAACCGGATCCGGCTGTCCGCCAGCGTCTTATGGAGTTCGGCCTAAGCAACATCATTACCCTCTCGCTTCCCGGCAAGAATGGGCCAACCGGAATCATCGCTATCGGATCCACGAAAAACGAGCCGTTCCAGGCCGACGAAATCTCCTACCTGCTGAATATCAGCAATCTTCTTGGCCTTACATTGCAAAACCTGAGGCTCTTCGAGCAGGTTGCCACGGTGCAACAGCAATGGGCATATACCTTTGATTCGATCGGCGACCCCATCCTTGTACATGACGGGCAGGGAAGAATTCTCCGCTGCAATCTGCGTTTGGGGCAGTTGCTCGGCCGGGATTCGCAGGCATTTCCGGGCCGGGGCGTGTCCGATTTACTGGCACGAAAAAACCTGACGTACGATATCTGCCCCTACTGCGAAGGCGTCGCCGGGGAAGGCGATGACCCCGATCCGTGGCTCCAGGGATATTTTCTCGCTTCCAATTCCCAGTTCACAGACCCCTCCGGCAATTTCCTGGGCACAGTTCATGTTCTCAAGGACATCACCGACCGCAAACGCGCCGAGGAGAAGTACCGGACACTCGTTTCTAGCGTCCAGGAAGGTGTATTTATTTCCACTCCTCAGGGCCGCTTCCTGGATTTCAATGATGCCATGCTCCGCATGACAGGATACGAAACGCGCGAGGAGTTGCTCGCAGCCGATATTCCCGGATCCATGTACGCAAATCCCTCCGATCGCGAGCGGCTGAAAAAATTGCTTCAAGAACACGGCACTGTTGCAGACTTCGAATTCGAAATGCGGCGGAAGGACGGCGAGCTGCGCACCGTGCTCGAGTCATCAATCAGCGTAAAAGATTCCTCGGGGAATGTTACCGCCTACCAGGGCTTTCTTTTGGATATCACCGAGCGCAAGCGCGCCGAGCAGGAGATTCGCCGCCGCAATCGCGAGCTTCTCGTCCTTAATTCCATCGGCCAGACGCTCACCGAGTCCATGGATCTAGGCGATTCTCTCCATCGCACGCTTCGGCAGATCTCCGAACTCTTTGCGCTCGACGCTTGTGCTCTTTACCTCTTTGAGGAGAAAGGCGCTCGGATCAAGCGTGCCGCAGCAGTCGGACATCGATCGGAGTATGCCCGGAATTTCCCGGCGGTTGAGGTTAAGCCCGAGCTGCTCCAGCATATCCAGTCTGTGCACGCGACATTTCTTTCCGCCCAGGGCTTGCCTTTACCCGCTATCTTCCGTGAAGCGCAGCGCAAGGAAGAGCTGCTTTCTGCTTACATCGTTGTCCTCTGGTCCAAGGATCGCGTGATCGGCGGCCTCACCGTCGGTAGCCGCACTCCTAAGGAATTTTCTCCCGCCGATATCAACTTGTTGATCGCGGTCGGAAGCCAGCTGGCCAGCGCCATTGAGCGGACCACACTTTATGAAGAATCTCGTCATGCCTACGAAAATCTTCGGCGCACCCAGGAGCAACTCCTGCACAGCGAGAAGATGGCTGCGGTCGGCCAATTGATCTCTGGCGTCGCACACGAGCTGAATAACCCGCTTACGGCCATCCTCGGCTACAGCCAGCTTCTGACTTCCAGCGGGCAAGTCGGGCCGCAAGGTCTTGAGTATTCGGAGAAGCTTTACAAACAAGCACAGCGCACACACCGCATCGTACAGAATCTGCTCAGCTTCGCGCGCCAGCACAAGCCGGAGCGTGTTGCGGTCCAGCTCAATCTGATTCTCGAAGAGACGCTGGCGCTCCGGGACTATGACCTCCGCATGAACCACATTCGCGTGCACCTTGAGCTGGCTCCCGATCTGCCGATGACCGCCGCCGACCCGCATCAACTTCAGCAAGTTTTTCTAAACCTCGTAAATAACGCCGTTGACGCGATGCTCGAGAATTCCAACGAAGGCGATCTCTGGGTAAAAACGGGGAAAACAGGCGACAAGCTCTTCATTCAATTCACCGACAGCGGGCCGGGCGTGAAGGATGCTTCGAAGGTTTTCGATCCGTTCTACACGACGAAACCAGTCGGCAAAGGCACCGGCCTGGGCCTTAGCATTTGCTACGGAATTATCACAGAGCACGGCGGCTCGATCACCGTTCGAAACGCCCCGCCGCGTGGCGCTGCGTTCACGATTGAGATTCCTCATCAAGCGGTTCAGGGTGTGAAACCGGCGAAGCCCGCCGAACCCGCTCAAGAAAATGAAGAAATTCGGGAAGGCCGCATCCTTCTGATTGATCAGGACGACTCAATCCTCGAAGCTGTTCGGGCGATTCTCCGCGAAAGGGAACATCAGGTCGAGACCGCTAGAACTGCCTCCGACGCTATGTCCCTGCTAGAAAAACGCGAGTTTGACCTCATCGTCGCCGATTTGGGTCTCTCGGGAACCGCGGGCAGAAATATTCTGCATGATTGGCTTCTGGCTCGTAAGCCGCGTCTGGCGAAGAAATGTGTTTGGATGCGCGGAGTTGCTCCTCTCGGCCGGCATCCGGAAGAGCCGCCTCGGAACGGAAGTCAGATTCTACAGAAGCCCTTCAAGGCAGCCGAACTGCTTGCCGCTGTTGACGCATTGCTAGGGAGCGTTCACATTACGCCCATCGAGCGATGAGCCGAGGTTTACCGTCAGCGCTGCGCTTTCCCCCAACTCTCTGACAGCCGTTTCCATGCGAACCGCGAGATTGCTTACCACCTGGCTCAAAGAGCCCAATTCTGGCGATGGGGAAAACCCGAGAAGGAACTTTACTCGCACCAATTCATATCGCAACACAAACGTCACTCCCAGGCTCAACCGCTCGAGTTCTTGCCCGGTCCCGACCTGTTGCGACATCGAGGCAATCACCCTTGCCATTCGCCACAACTGCAGAAAGTCGCCTCGCAGGGAAGAGAGATAAGTCAGTACGATCTTGCGCCTTTCCTGCCGGACTCTCCGGCTCAAACCTCGCATTCCGCACCAGGAGAGAAATAAATAATCGTCCTTTGAAATCGCTTGTTTGATGATCGGTAGATAGTCCACGTGACGGTGCGTAAGCTCTTCGGGTGAGGGCAATGCTCCTTGCTGAATTCCAGTCAGGCGCGGACTCCGCAGCGCCCAGCCAAGCAATCCGAGGAGTAGGATTGCCAGACCGCCAAGAAGAAATAGCGTGTAACTCAATTTGGATGCGCCTCCGGTTTCCATAGACGCAGCAGCTTCTCGTTCAGCTCGCGCAGCTGCGCATTAATTTCCGGGGAGAGTTGCCTGTACATCGAATCGGCCGTCTGCGTGGCTGGCGCTGCTAGCGCAGGCAACGGGTGCCGCAGTGCCGCCACCCACATACACTGAACAATCAAGAAAGAGCACAACGTCGAAAAATGCCATACCGACGCATACGTCTCAAAATGCTTATGAAACATGGCCTGGACAATCGTATTAATTAAAATTTCCGTACAGGAGTAGAGGCAAAATCCGCCCAGAATCACCTTGAAAGCCGCCGGAACGCGGATTGAGTAGTAACGAATCACGAGCAGGCAGGCAATCACCGCCGCCGCAAACGTGATGTGGTAACCCCGGTTCAGGTCGAACCACCATACTCGGGGTGCGTCTCGATAACTCACGGCGACAACAACGACGATAACGAGGGTTGAGACCGCCGTCAGGGCGCGCCACCCCAATCCCCAAATCCCCTGGTACGGCTTCAGAGCAGCAGCGAGAACTTCCGTGGTCGCCAGTCCTTGCGCTAAAAGCGTCACCATTTCGGAGTCCCACGCAAGAGACAGCGCCCGTGGTCCGGCGAGGTGTGGCAGCGAATACAGCACCAGCAAATAAGCGGCTTGCGACAAATTCAACGCCGCATAGAGCACAAAGAAAGGTAGACGGCGGTAATTCTCGTGCAGAAGTGCCGCCAGCAGAACGGCAATCTGCGCCACGACGCTGACGCCCCAGAGCCATTCGACGGGGTGGGGTAAGGTGCCCATTGCCGGAGTATGCTATCAGGTCTTGACTGGGCAGTAAATCAAAATTTGCTTCTTCTATATGTTTTGAGGTCAGCTTAACCCATACATTCCATCCAGAATTTCTCGGAATCGTGATTCAGTGCACTTCCAGATCCTACTAGCCGGGAATTCTTAGAGAATCCTTAACATCGAGACTCCGCAGTGCACACACTTCGGTCACCCTGCAACTGCGGAGTCTCGATTTCGCCAAGTCTCAGACCGCTGCGCCCGGTGGCGGCGGAAATGGCAGTGGGTTCCCACTCGCGATGAGGATTGCTGCTCCTGGGGGCGGCGGGAAGGGCAGGGGGTTTCCGCTCACGGCGACGACTGCTGCTCCTGGGGGCGGCGGGAAGGGCAATGGATTCCCACTCCGCGAAATCTCAGTCGCCGTCGAACTCCAATTACTGGATAACTGTTTGACCGAACTGTTAACGGATAGTACGATAAACGCTGCGCTGGCAAGCAGAGCTAAACCACACGGGATGCTTTTCTTCATGGATGAACCCTCCTGGCTCGACCATGAAGTCCATCCGGATCTTCCGTGGTTAATAGTGGAAAGCGTTCTGTCTGCGGAACGCGCGGCAGGTTGCGATGCTCAGTCAGTTCCAGCAGAATCGCCGGATCATTCAGGATTTCACGCTGACAACCCTCGCGGGAATCCCCGGCGACTATGGCAGACTCATCTACATCGGCTCACTCCGCGATCTTTCGAGCGGCCGCTATGAGCATGCGGGCCTCGCCGCGATGTATCCGGACGAAGCCGTTCAGCAGGCTTTGCAGCTCTGCCATGAACAAGTCTTTGAGCGTGTTTTGGAATCGCCGCTGGAGCGGCAGGAAAGGGATCTGCGGGATTGCCTTCAGCGCATGCCCGGAGCCCTGGAAACCACCGTGTCTCACTGGCGCCGTATGGAGGCCTACCGCGTGCTGATGCCGGAGTCCGCTCCCGATTATCTCAAGGAGCTTTTCTGCTCGAATCTCCGCGCTCTGCTGGAGATTCTCCAGGAACAATGTTCCACGGCTCGTTCAGGCGAGTGACCACTCCAACCACGAGCCCCACCACTTCGGCTTCTTCCGGCGTTCGCCACGATTCCGGCATGCACCTGGAAAGCGGGTGCGGCTGCATTACCAGTTTCTCCTCGTCTTGATAGAACCAGCCGCACCGGTAACCGTCCCTCACTTCCACAAAATACATTGGCCTTGCATACTCATTCGCCCACTCATCGTCTTCGATCCGCCGCACGCTGACGTCAATGAGCACAACGCTTCCCGGTCGAAGCAGCGGCCCCATCCGGCGGTCAGAGAGGCCAATATAACCATAACGCTGCCGCGCGTTCTGATTCGCCAGGACTCCTTCCAGGCTTCCCCATTGTTCCACCATTCGCGACAGCAGCTCCGTGCGCCGCGGATCAAACGCCGGGTCAAATCGCAGCGGCGTCTTCAGCGCAACGGGAGGTGCGGCCAGATGCGTTTGCGGCGCGTGAAACGCGCATCCGTCCGGAAAACAATCTTCAATGGGAACTTCATACCAGCGAAAGATGTCCAGCGGATTTAGGTGATAGACCACTGCCAACGTATATACTTTGTACAATCCCGGCGTAACGCCGTGATTTTCGATATCCGCCAGCCGGCTGATGTGCAATATCATTTCCGGGCGGCCGCGCTTGGCCGCAAGCTCGTAACTGGATCGTTCCACGTCGCGAAAGGTTAAGCCAAGCCGTTCGCGGGCCTGCCGCAGGCGAAGTCCGGGAAGCATCTTTTCCTCGGGAAAAGTCGATAGCTTATAAAATTAAGTATACCAGAGTTACCATTCTGTTAAGAATTCAGAACGGGGACCTGTGGATTTCTTCGCTCTAATCTTTGTCGCAGTTCGTGCATCGCTGTTCCCCGGTTTTTCCCGCCTGCAAATCTTTTTCGTTTTTTGAATTTGACCGGATCGTTCAAAAACTCGCATTTCTTCACAAATTTTCGTTTTTTACGTCTATTGCTCTTCCTTTCGCCTGCCGGAAACGCCTCTTCCGCTCCTTTTTATCCCTATCCGCATAATCTGTTATTCTGCATAAATGATGCCTATCGCTTGTAGCAGGGGGGCGCACGGGCGCTGTATCCTCTCCCTCTTTCTTCTGGTTCTTTTTTCCGGTTCGCCGCTTTCTGCCCAGCAAGCGGACACCGCCGCCCCTCCTACCGCCACTCCCAAAGTAGGCAACGCGGAGTTCGCCGCGGCTGCCGACGAAGTTCTTAGCGAAGTCAGCCAAATTACCGGCCTAAAGCAGCTTTTCCCTCTTAAAAAGACGCTCCGCTCGCGTGCCGAAATTCGCGCCTACGTAATTCACGAGATGGATGACGAAAAGAATCCCGCCGAACGCTACGGCGAAACCCGCAGCGCGGAAGCTTTCGGTCTGATTCCCAAAGGTTTCGATTTGGACCACTTCATGGTGGACCTGCTCACCGAACAGATCGCTGGGCTGTACGACCCCAAAGCCCGCGAATTTTATGTCGCCGATTGGATTCCTCTCGACGATCAGCGCATGGTCATGGCTCACGAATTGACTCATGCCCTCCAGGATCAGCATTTCCAGATTGAAGCGTGGGCGAAAGCTGCTCGCCCGAACGACGACGCGGAATTGGCTCGCGAAGCCGTCCTCGAAGGTAGTGCGATGGCCGCGATGATCGATTATGTTTTGAAAGATTCCGGCCGAACCGTCGAGGACTTGCCCACGTTTGACCCGTCGGTCTTTGCCGGCGATCTTTCCGGCACTCCCAAGCTGAAAGAAGCGCCCCCTTTTATCAAGGACTCCCTCGTCTTTCCCTATCTTGCCGGTCTCTCTTTTTCTGCGGCGATTCTTCGTTCATCCAAGTGGAGCGGCATTTCGGCTGTTTTCGCCAGTCCGCCGCTTTCCACGCAGCAAATTATGCATCCGGCACTATATCGTTCCGGTCGAGTGCCCGTTGCCGTCACGCTTCCGCCCTTGGATGGTCTACTCGGCAAAGATTGGGCCAAGATCGATGAGAACGTCATGGGCGAATTTGGTTGGAAGGAAATTCTCAAACAGTTTCTCGATGAAGAGCGCGCCGCCCCGGTCGCCGCTGCCTGGGAAGGCGATCGCTATGTTCTCTACGAGCAGAAGCAGACCAAGAAGCTTGTGCTTGCGACTCGATTGCGCCTGGACAGCGAGGACCACATTGCCAGTTTCTTCAAGGAATATTCCGCCGCGCTCCAGAAAAAATATCCCATTCGCACTAAAGAGTCTGCTCTCGAAAACCTTCTTTCCTTTGATTCGCCGGATGGCGGCGTGTACCTAAGATGCTCGGAAACGGAATGTATCAGTCTCGAAGGCGCGGACCAGAAAATATTCGACGGCCTCACGCAAGCGATTGGCTGGCCCGTCGCCCCAACCTCAGCTCCAGCCAAGGCGCCCGCTGCTTCCGCAGGCGTGCCTGCTGGCGTGCTCACTGCCGGCGCCCGGCAGCGACTCGTCAACTCGCTCAACCCGTAGCACGGCGAGCACCGGCTCTTCCTGTCGCACACATTCTGCGTTCGCAATCTTAAGCCAGTAGCGAGCCCGCGCCGCGCGCTCGCACCCGCAGCGTGTTTTTCGATTCCAGCCGGTTGATTCGCGCAACAAATGTTTCCGCCTGCCGTGCCAGTCGCGCCGCCGCACGGTGATCGCGCGAATTGCTTCGTGATCTTTTAATCTTTGCTAATCCAAGTCGCGCAAACTCCAACGCACGCTCCGGCTCTTTTGTCTTCCGCTCATAATAGATGGCCAGTTGCTCGCACGCCAAAACTCCGTCCTCCGCATCCGCAGCCAGTTCTTTCCAGATTGCCGCCGCCGATTCGTGATCCCCGCGTCGCTTCGCGAGTTGCGCCAGCTCACGGCAGGCGCGGGGCCGGACTTCGGCTGGCAGGCCGCGCTCAATCGCCTCCGAGCATGCCACACGCGCGCGCTCTGCCTCCCCGCGTCGCTCCAGGAATCTCGACAGTCCAAAAAGGTCCCTTCCGTCCATCCCCTCGCGTTCCGCCTCGCGCGATGTCAGCATCGCATCGATTTTTCCGAATAGTGCCGCAAGCCCGCGCAAATCCATTTGATTGTGCCGCACAACTCCCACAATGGGAGCCGACGGCCCGCCGCGCACAAAATCAAAATAAAATTGCGGAATCATCGCGGAGGCGACGTCCTCTTCCCTGTGCCAGCCAAGCCGCGCCGCATCCAGCACTTGCCGCTCCAGCTCGACAAGCCTCACCGAACCGAGGCGCAACCTCCAAAGCGCTCTCGCCGGGTGCAGCAAGTCCAGATGCGCTGCCAGCTTCGGCGTGGGAATCGCTCGCGTCATCGCGAAGCGGTTTTCCAGCAATGGCCAGTCGAATGTTTTTCCATTAAACGTTACCAGTACAGGCCGCTCCGCCAGCCGCGCCGCGAGCTCTTCCAGCAACGAGTGCTCCTCCGAAAAATCGCGCATGAAGAACTGCTCGACTTGCAGCCCGCCCGCATCCCACCAGCCGATGCCCACGAGAAACGCGTAGGTGCCTGTTCCGCCCGCCAGTCCCGTCGTCTCGGTATCCAAGAAAAGCCACTTCTCTGGATTTTCAAGCGCCGCCCTTGTTCGCCGCGTCAGCGTCTCATCCCGTGTGCGCGACAGGAGCTCCAGCGCCGTTGCCGATGGCTCTGCAAATTCCGGTGTCGAAAACCAGTTTCGAACCTGCAAGTGTTCGCCGAACTGATTGCTCGCCACTCCCGCGCCAATCACACGCGCAAGCTGGTCCGCCTCGTCTGGCGCGCGCAACGGCCCAGGACGCGTCACTTGCGGGCGCGCCGGCCGCAGCGCTGCAAGCCGCGAAAATTTATCCTGCGTTGCCGCCATCTACCCGCGCAGCCTTTCCAGAATCGCTAGTGCCGCTTCTTTCGCCTGCGGCGCCAGATCGCCCGCCGGCCCCACGCAGCTCGGACACCCCGAATCGCACGAGCACGCCGCGATCAGCTCCCGAGTCTTTTCCACCAAGAGCTCGTGTACGCGAAAGAGTGGCTCGGAAAATCCGATTCCGCCGGGATACGCATCATATAAATACAAATTCGGCTCGAAGAATTCCTTGAAATTTGCTCCCGCCACGTCTCTCCAGCGCGTCGGCGTAAATTCCTCACCGTGTTTCCGTTCCGCATCGTCCATCGTGCCAGGTTCCGTCTCCGCCTCGGAAAACCCGGAGCCTGGCGCCGGCGGCCGCTCCCCAATCGCCGTTCCCAAATCGCGCCCGTCGCACATCAGCAGAAGCGTTGCCACCGAAGCCAGCGCGTGCAACAAACCGAACATGCCGCTCTGCCGCTCGCTCACGCTGTACGGCAGCGATTCCAGCAGCGCACGTTCCAGCGTGATCCAGTACGCCGTCGTGTGCATTTCGTTCTCCGGCAGTTCCAGTTTGCCGTCCCCAATGTTTTCGTTCGTGAAAAATTTAATCTTCTTGAATCCCACTACCTGCGACCGCACCAGCACGTCGCCATGTGCGTGCAGGTTTCCCTCGCCGCTTCCCGCCCGCTCCTCCGCCGACTCCAGAATCCGCACTTGCGTGTAACGCACCGCATCCGTGTAGTAATCCACGTCCACTTGCTTCACGTACGCCTTGCGCTCCTTGAAGTCCAGATGTTCGACGTGATACTGCTGCCCGCCGTGGATGTAAATCGCTTTTTCATGCAGAAATACCAGCGCGCTCGGAAAATCCACTTCGCCAATCACGTTTGCCGCGCCCGTGATGTCCACAATCACGAAGTTGTCGCTCGAAATCGATCGCAAACTGATCGTGTCCGCGGGATACGCTTCGTGCGTCCAGTGAAAATGTTCTCCCGCGCGGTGCAGATAGCCCGCTTCCTCGAGCCGCGCGCCGAGCTCCGCTAACTCCACGTCGCCGAATTTTTCCTCCGGCTTGATCGGCAATTCAAACGCCGCGCATTTCAAATGATTCACCAGGATTTCCAGATTGTCCGGCTGGATGTACGCATGCTCCGGCGTATTTCCAAAAAAATAATCCGGATGCCGAACGATAAATTGATCCAGCGGCGCGGAAGACGCCACCATCACCGCGCACGAACTTCCTTTTCGCCTGCCTGCTCGCCCCGCGCGCTGCCACGTTCCCGCAATCGAACCCGGGTATCCCGCCATCACCACCGTATCCAGCGAGCCGACGTCAATTCCCAGTTCCAGCGCGCTCGTGCTCACCACTCCTCGAATCCGCCCGTCGCGCAATCCTTTCTCGATCTCCCGCCTCTCGTTCGGCAAATATCCGCCGCGATATCCTCGAATCGCCGGTGCGCTTCCGGGAACCTGCGGATTCGCCTGCTGCAAGTAAGTCAGCAGAATCTCCGTTTGCAGCCGCGAATTGGAAAAGACCAGCGTCTGCAAATCCCGCTTCAGGAATTCCTGCGCCACCCTCGAGCTTTCATTGATATAACTTCGCCGGATTCCCAGCGCTCGGTTCACCGCGGGCGGATTGTAAAACACGAACGTCTTTTCTCCCGCAGGAGCGCCGTTTTCGTTCAGCACGGTCATTTCTTTTTCCAGCAACCGCTCCGCCAGTTCTCCCGGATTTGCGATCGTCGCCGAGCAGCAGATGAACTGCGGCTCTCTTCCATAAAAATTCGCAATCCGCCGCAGCCGCCGCAGCACGTTGCACAAATGGCTTCCGAACACGCCGCGGTAAGAATGCAGCTCGTCGATCACGATGTACCGCAGATTTTCAAACAACCTCGTCCATCTGGTGTGGTGCGGCAGAATTCCCGTGTGCAGCATGTCCGGATTCGTCAGCACCACGTGCCCTTTTTCCCGGATCGCTCGCCGCGCGTCCGCCGGCGTGTCGCCGTCGTAGGTGTACACACCAAACCGATTTTCCAGCCGCTGGTTCAAATCATAAAGTTCTGCAAGTTGATCCTGGGCCAGCGCCTTCGTGGGAAAAAGATAGAGCGCCCGCGTGTCGGCATTTTCGAGCACCGCGTTCAGCACCGGCAGGTTGTAACAGAGCGTCTTTCCCGAAGCCGTCGGCGTCACAATCACCACATTTTTTCCGTCATGCACCGCCTGCGCCGCCGTCGCCTGGTGCGTATAAAGCCGCTCAATTCCTTTCGCTCCGTACGCCCCAATCAAATCCGCATGCGTCCACTCCGGAAAGTCCGCCCACTGCGCTTCCCGCGCCGGAAAATACCGCACCGCCGTCAACACTTCGCCATTCACGTCCCGCGCCGCCAGCGTGTCCAGCACTTCGCGCACGCGCACCAGCGACGATCCCGCCGCCTCCAGCCCTCCCGTCGCGGTTCGTACCGCAAGTGACTGCGACATAGCGTTCGCCTCCCCCGGCTGAAAATTCGCCTTTTGTTCGCCAAGGCTAGCACGCGGTGTCACCCGCCGCAACAGGGAACTGCTTCTTGTTTTCAACTCCGCCTCGCCTCTCGCAACTCTCGCTCTTCCTTGCGCCTTCAATCGCTCCGTGTCCCGCCGCTTGCTAAACTAAGCGCTGCAGCGAAGCCGCATGCCGCACCTTCGGTTCGACAATGCGCGGCCCGCGTTCGCTCCAGGAGTTTCGTGGCCTCTCTTACCGTCCTCTACGATGGCGCCTGCGCACTTTGCCGCGCCAGCGTCGCGCGCGTCCGCCACATGGACCCGCATTCCCGCATCGAGCTCCTCGATCTCCACGATGCCAGCGTCCCCGCTCGTTTTCCTCAAATCAATAAGGAAGAAGCTATGCGCCTCATGCAAGCCGTGGATTCCGCCGGCCGCGTCTACTCCGGAGCTGACGCCTGGGCTCGCATCGGCCTCTCTCTTCCTGGCTGGAAACTTCTCGCCTGGCTGCTCCTCGTCCCTGGCATTCATTTTCTTGCCGCTCGCGTTTACGGCTGGATCGCTCGCAACCGCTATCGCTGGAATCGCGAACTCTGCGCCGATGGCACCTGCGCCCTCCACGCCAATGCTCCTGCCTCGGCCCCCAAATCTCCGCGCCCTTGACGTTTCGTCCCTCTTCGCCCGGTATAATGTCCCGCGACTATGGACTGGGCTCCTGAGTCCGTCATCCATTGGCTTTTCGATTCGCACAGCGGCCCCTCGGACCGTTTTCTTTCTCGCTGGATTTTTCTGCGCGCGCTCGCCGTCATTTATTTTTCCGCGTTCTTCTCCCTCCTCTTTCAAATTCGCGGACTCATCGGCCCCGCCGGAATTCTTCCCGCTGCCGATTATCTGAAAAATATCGCTGAACAAGTCGGTCTTGCCCGTTACTGGTATGCGCCCACCGTTCTTTGGATTTCCAGCGGCTCTCACACGCTTCTCGCGCTTTGTTGGGTAGGCATCGCCACTTCGCTCCTTCTTGTTTTCAATTTCTGGCCGCGCGCCATGCTCGTCATCTGTTTTATCTGCTTTCTCTCTTTCGTCAGCGCCGCCGGAGATTTTTCCGGCTACCAATCCGACGGCATGCTCCTCGAAGCGGGCTTCCTCGCCCTCTTCTTCGTTCCCGCAGGATTTCGCCCTCGCCTCGGCATCGCTCGCCCTCCCACTCGCGCCGCTCTCTATCTCCTTCTTTGGGAATGGTTCCGCATCTACTTCGAATCCGGCGTCGCAAAAATCGCCAGCCACGACCCCGAATGGCGCCATTTCACCGCGCTCGATGACTACTACCAGAACGGCCCTCTTCCCACCTGGCTCGGCTGGTACGTCCAGCATTTTCCCCACTGGTTCCACGCCGCCACGGCTTTTTTCACTCTCGCTCTCGAACTTTTTCTCATCTGGTCCGCCTTCCTTCCTCGCA
This sequence comes from Candidatus Acidiferrum sp., assembly GCA_035279745.1. Classification (GTDB taxonomy): domain Bacteria; phylum Acidobacteriota; class Terriglobia; order Acidiferrales; family UBA7541; genus Acidiferrum. Next base: position 61,154 of record DATEHE010000011.1, read on the forward strand.
AAATCCGCATCGCTCTATTCTTCCTCGTCACGCCCTGGCAACTCGGCATCATCTTCACCGCTAACTACACCTTCCTGAATTACCTCGTCCTCATGCTCGCCTTTCTTCTCCTCGACGATCGCTTCCTCTCTCATTTTCTTCCCGCTCGCTGGTGCGCCTCTCTGCCCGTCTTCAATTCCGCTACGCGACCCGCGCCCGCCGCCGACTCTCTCTCAATTCTTTCTCCCTCTTCGGCTCCTGCCGCCGAATCCTCCTCCGCCAAATCTTCTCATTCAACCGCCGCTCCACCTTCCTGGCTCGATTCCGCCCGCCGCGCCCTCTCTCCACTGCGCATCGCCATCGCCGCCGTGATGCTCACCTGGATTTTCTACGCCACCGCCGTCCAGGTTGTTTGGATGTTTGCCCCGATTGATCTCCCAACTTCTCCCGTTTCTCTTCTCGATCCGTTCCGCATCGCCAATCGTTACGGCCTTTTCGCCGTCATGACCCGCGGCCGCTACGAAATCGAATTTCAAGGCTCGAACGACGGCGTCAACTGGACTCCCTATCCCTTCTCCCACAAGCCCCAGGCCCTCAACAAAGCTCCCAGCATTTACGCTCCCTACCAGCCGCGCTTCGATTGGAATCTCTGGTTCGCATCGCTCGGCGACTGGCGCGACAATCCCATGGTCCTCCGCACTGAGCGCCACCTTCTTGCAAACGATCTCGATGTCCTTTCGCTGTTTGCCGCGAATCCCTTTCCCAATGCTCCGCCCAAGCAAGTTCGCGCCGTGCTTTGGCAGTATTGGTTCACCACACGAGAGGAAAAACGCAAGACCGGCGACTGGTGGCGCCGCAAATATCTCGGCCTTTACGCGCCCGCGCTCGAACTCGGCCCCGACGGCGGCCTCGCCGTCATCCAACTTCCCGATAATCTTCCGCCACACGAATAACCGAGCGGCCAACTCTTCGCCCGCGAGCCGCTCTTATCGTCCGGGCCGCAAAATCAGCACGGCTCCCGCAAGCAGCAGCCCCGCTGACGCCGCGAACGCCGCGTGTACCGATACCGCGCTCCACAAAATTCCCACCACCATGCTTGAAATTAGATCGCCCACAGCGTTCACCGCCGCCAGCGTTCCAAACGCCATTCCGTGCTGTTCTCTCGGCACTAATTCCGCCGCGATCGAATCTTCCAGCGCTTCTTCCGTTCCCACATACAATCCGCCAAGAACAAAAATTCCGCCAATCAACCACATTGAATGCGTTCCCGTTCCCAGCAAAATCGCCGTCGCACCCGCTAGCGCGTAGCCGCCTGCCAAAACCAGCTTCCGCTGCGCCACGTGGTCGCTCAGCCATCCGCTCGCGTACGCCGAGCCCGCATAAAAAACGTTGTGCACTGTGTACAGCACAACCGCCACGCTTGCCGCTCGCGTCACTCCAAGTTTCGGCTCGAGCATTTTCGCTGCGTACAAAATCAGCAGCGTGTGCGAAAAATCTCCCGCTCCAAATACGCCGACTCCAAACAAAAAGTGCCGGAAACTTTCCGGCAGTTCGCGCAATCCCATTGCGAACGATCGCCGCGCTCTCGGCGCCGCGGGCCGTTCGCGCACCAGCAGCCAGAAACTCGCCACCGCCACCAGCCCCGGCAGCAGCGTCCACAAAAATATTTTCTGATAGTTGTGTCCTGTCGCTCGAAGCAACCACAGCGCCGTCAGCGGCCCGACAATCGCCCCCACCGTGTCCATCAGCCGCTCGAACCCGAACGCTCTTCCGTACGCTTCCGGCGCAACCTCCGCCGCCAGCAGCGTTTTTCTTGCCGGCGACCGCACCCCCCGCCCGAACCACGCTACCGCCCGGCTGATCAGAAGTTCGTATGCGTGCGCCGTCAGCGCGAAGGACGCGGTCGCCAGCGCCGTCACTAAGTATCCGCAAACCGCGAACGGCTTCCGTCTCTCCAGCCTGTCGGTGAAGTATCCCGCCGCCAGTTTCGTGATGCTGGAAAGCCCGTCGGCAATTCCCTCGATCGCTCCCAGCCACGCCGGACCCGCTCCAATGACCGCCAAAAACGCGGGCAGCACTGCCGTCGCCGTTTCATGGCTCCAGTCGCTGAAAAGACTGGTCAGTCCGACTCCCAGTACGGTCCGGTTCAGCCAGGGTTTTTTCTTGGAATCTTCAGGCATTGCGTTCGCGTTGCTTCGCGGCGGGAGGCGTGCGCTTATTTCTTTGCTGCACGGTAAAGAATCACGCGCACTTTTTCCAGCGTGATCAATCCGCCTTCCACCATCTCATCCAGCCGCGGCAGAATTTTCTCGATGCGCTCTTGATATTCCACCACCTCGACGATGATCGGCAAATCCTGCGACAGCCTCAACAACTTGTCCGTATGATAGATGCTCGACCCGCCGTATCCGCCCACTCCTCGCAAAACCGTCGCTCCGGAAAATCCTTCCTTCCGCAGCATCTCCACGATCGCTTCGTGGAGCGGCTTGCCGTGCCACTTGTCCGATTCGCCGATGTGAATGCGCATCAGCGTCCGCTCGCCTTCGAATTTTTCGTGTGTCATCGCGGCTCCTAGATGCGGTTCGCCAGCCGGATTCCCGCGACCGACAGCGCCAGCCCCACCACCACGCTCGCGCCCACGTATGTCGTCGCGCGCAGCCACTCGCCATTTTCCAGCATCTTCGCCGTCTCCCATCCAAAGCTCGAAAAGGTCGTGTAACCGCCGAAAAATCCCACTGCGATCGCCAGCCGCCAATCCGGCGAAATCACCAGCCGGTTCAGCGTTAGCTGTCCGATCAATCCCAGCAGAAAACATCCCGAAAGATTGATCAGCAGCGTCCCGTACGGAAACGTGCTCCCCGACCGCAATTGCACTACGCCCTGCAAGCCATACCGCGCCAGCGTTCCCAGCGCTCCAAACACCGCGATCAGCAGCAGTCGCACGTCTTCTCCAGTCCGCATCCGCCCGCGGCCCGCAACAAAAAACTCCTGGCGCCGCATGGCTGCCAGGAGTCATCAGAGCCCGCGCATCGCGCGAGCCCGGTTATGGCGAACTCCATCACCTTGAATTCACTTCCTTCGCAGTCTAACGTTCGCCGCGCCTCGAAGCAAGGCGCTCACCGTCTACTTTTCCCGATTCGCCGGAGCCACGCTCCTCCCTTCAAACACCACCGCGCGCACTTTGTCGAGCGCATGAATGTCGCTCAGCGGATCGCCTTCCACCGCCACCAGGTCACCCTCTTTTCCCACGGCGATGGTTCCCAGTTGCTCCAGCCCCAGCAATTCCGCGCTCGTCTTCGTTCCGGAAACGAGCGCCTGCTGCGGCGTCATCCCATACTTCACTTCCGCGATCATTTCGTCGCGCACCGTTCCCGTTCCCGGCGCGTAGGAGTGGTCCGAGCCCGCCGCGATCGTCACTCCCGAATGCAGCGCCAGTTGAAAGCTCGGAAAATGAATCTTCGCCAGCGCATTCACCTTCGTCAGCACGTATTCCGGATAGTGCATTTTGATTCCGTTCTCCACTCCTTCTTCCACCACGAACACCGTCGGCACCAGCACCGTTCCGTGGCTCTTCATGTACTCCACCGCCGCCTGATCCAGATCAGACCCGTGCTCAATCGAATCCACTCCCGCTTCCAACGCGGCCCGAATGCTGCGGATGTTTTCCGCGTGCGCGGCTACTTTGATGTGATCCATGTGAGCTTCTTCCACGATCACTTTCAATTCTTCTTTTGACACCTGCTCCGCCGTCGGCGAATCCAGCGGCGAAAGCACTCCGCCAGACGCCAGAACCTTGATCACCCGCGCTCCATATTTGATCTGCAGGTGCACCGCTTTCTCCGCGTCTTCCGGCGAATTGATGTAGCCGTTCATCGGCGTATAAAAATCGTCCATCGGCAAATAGGGCGGCGCAGGATTGAAGTCGCCGTGCCCTCCGGGAATCGTAATCGCGTGCGCCGCAGGAACCAGGTGGGGACCGGGTATCGTTCCTTCTTCGATCGCGTCTTTCAGCGCCACGTCAATGAATCCGCCCGTTCCCAATACGCGCGCGCCCACCACTCCTGAAGAAAGCGCGTAACTCATCGCCTTTCCTCCTCGCAGCGCCGCCAGTGGATACGACGTCGTCCTGCCAAACGGGCCGGACCAGATGTGAATGTGCGCGTCCACGAATCCCGGCGTCACTGTGTATTTCGATAGATCGATCGTCTCCGCTCCCGGGGGCTCCGCGATGTCCTTGCCCACCGCCGTCACTTTTCCGTCCGTGATCACCACTTCCGCCGGTGCGATCGGCGGCTTCTCCGCGTCGTAAATCAATTTTCCGCATTTCACGTACACCACTTTCGGCCCCGGCGCTGCTGCCGCCGCTGCGCACAAGCCCACGCACGCCACCACTCCCAGAAAAATTCTTCGCACGGTTTCTCCTTTGCCTCTGCCCGCGGCCAGAACTACAATTTCGCTGCGCCGGCGTTCATCCACTGCGCGCCAGCCTAATTCTCGCCGCTTCCGATGTCAATTTGTTCCGCCCATTTTTACCGCTCGTCCGCCCGTTTTCCAGGCGCTCGCCTAGTAGTGGAATTTCCAACGGACCTGCACAAAAATCTCCCGCGGATTCATGTAGTGAGTTCCGCCGAACGTGAAGCTGTTGTCCAGCAGCACTCTGCGGTTCGCCACATTTATCGCCTGGACGTTCACGGTCAATCGCTCTCCAAAATTCTTTCCCGCCATCAAGTCGAACGTCGTGTGCGGCTGCAAATGATCTCCCGCAATCGCCGCATCTCCGTTCGTGAATCCGGAGCCGTAATAAACATCCGTCGTCGCGTATGCTTTCCACGGCAGCGTGTACTGCCCGCCCACATGCAGTGTGCTTCGCTGGTCGTGGTCCAGCAAACCGCATCCGCCGCCAAAGGAAAAATTCGTCAGCCCGCCGTTGATGCTTCCGCAGCCGAGCGCCAGTTGGTTCGAGTACGTCAAATAAATTTGCGCCCGATTGCGAATGCGCGGCGATCGCAACGTCAACTCCCAACCGTTGATTCGCGCGCCTTGAATCGTCACCGGAAAAAATAAGTCCGAGTCGTTGAAGTTGTTGTGATCGAAATAATTCTTAGACCGCGTCAGAAAATTGTCCGCATCCATCGTCCATCCGCGGAAGGGAATCGTCACGCCAAATTGATGCTCCTCGTCGCGCTCCCCGTGCAGCGGCGCGAATCCCAGATTCTGGTTCGTCGCCGCGCTCAGGATCGGCCCCGAAAGCGTCAGCAGCGGCGGCGCCTGATAAAAATGCCCGTAAAATCCGCGAAACACCCAGTTCAGCCACGGCAATCGCACTGACGCACCGACCCGCGGATCCGTCGCATTTTCCACCACGCTTCCCGAAAAATGCGTTTGCCGCAGCCCCGCGCTCAGCGCCACCCACGAATTCACCTGAAACACGTCTTCGAGATACGCTGCCGTCAAGCTACCCGAGGGATTTTCTTGTGTCGGCGTCAAATTCGATGCGCTCGTTTCCGGGCACTGCGCCGTCGGCGGCGTCGGGCAGTTGTAGGTCAGCCGGAAAAACTGGCTGTCCTGCTGCGCGAAGGCGTACAATCCCGCGCGCAGATTATTTCTTTTTTGCACCCACGAAACCGTGGCTTGCCCGCCTTCGTAGTTCGACGAGCGGTTCTGCGTCGCCGAACTTGGCAAATCCCGCGCGCTGCTCGCATAGTCCGCGCTGTTCGCGTGGAAAAAGGGCGAAACCGTCAGCACCAGTCCCGTTCCGTACGTGTGCACCCACGTCACCGCCGCGAACGAATCGTTCTCCGAGTTCGCATCCTTCAAAAATTGTCCTGCTGTGTTCGGATCGTTCGGATCGAACGGCACCTGGTAAAAATCTCTTCGCGCTTGCGCCACCACGCGCAATTGGTCGCGCGCTCCCGCGTTGTACATCAGCGAAGTGAATCCCCCGAATCCGTTTGCCGCATCGTGAATCACCGCCGAGGTCGGCGTCTCCAGTCCCAGATTTGTTCTGTTTCCATTCACGCTCGCGTAGTATGCGAAGCGGTTCGTGTGCCCGCCAAAATTCAGTTGATCGTCCGTCTGCTCAAAATTTCCCGCCGTGATCGAGAGCTCTGCTTCTTTGTTTCGCTCGAATCCCGTCCGCGGCACCGCGTCAAACACGCCAAACGTGCGATCGCCAAAATCCGCCGCGTAACTGCCGCGCTGCGTTTCCAGTGTGTCCACGTCGTCCGGGTCGATTTGCGGCCCCAGGTTGCTCGCGATGTTCGTGTTTGGGATCGGCACCCCGTCAATCTGCCAGCTCACCTGATGACCGCCGCGCACGTGCAATTGATCGTGCGTCAGGTATGCGCCCGGCACGTAGTTCGTAATCATCGCCAGGCTGTTCGTTCGCGCCGCTCCCGGCGTGTTCTCGATTTGCTCGCGGTTCACCAGCGTGGTCGGCGTCACGGATTCGGTTTGTCCCGGGGCCGCGTCTGCCGAGACCGTCACCGATTCGTTTTGCGTTTTGATATTCAACGGAAAATGAAGAATCGGCGCCGTGCCCGACAAAACGCTCACGGTTTGCATCGCGCCGTCGAATCCCTCGTGCGTCACCGTAATCGTGTATGTCCCCACCGGCACCGCGTCGAAATGGAATTCGCCGTCAGCGTCGCTTTCCGTTTTTTGCGTGTAATCGGACGTCTCATCTTTCAAGATCACTTCGCTTCCTGCGATCGGCCGGTGTTGCGCGTCGTGCACAATCCCGCGCACCGTTCCGAACACCGTCGCATGTGCCGCTCCCGCGAGCAGCCATACCGCTGCCACTGCATACAAAACCAGCTTCATGAATTTCATTTTTCCTCGTGAAATGCGTATCACGCGGCACTCCGCCGCGGCTCAGGTGATTCGTTCAATCAGCGTGTTCGAAAAAATCCTCGCGCGAGGATTCAGGAGAAAATCAGGCGGTGATTCGAGGAGGGGGAGAAAGTGGCTGTGCCGCGTATGAAAAAATCGCGCGCATCCTGGTAAAAATCTCATGCGACGCGCGGTCCGAAATCGCCGCAAAATTCAGCGCCGGCAGCACGAACGTGCTCGGCATCACCGCCGTCCGCTCCGGCTTCTTGCAGCACGTCGTTGCGCACGCCGTCATTCCGCCGCTATCTTTCTCATGACCGCAATCCATCGGCGTCGAATTTTTCGGCGCGGAATTCTTCTTGTGCTGGTGATGCGCCTTCATCGGGCAATACCCGCCCGCGCAACAATCCGCCTCGTTCATCCGCAGCGCCAGCCACGCCGCTCCCGCCATCGGCGAGTACAGCAGCGCCACCGCCAGCAGTCCCATCCAGGCGGCCGCTTGCCTCGCGCGCTGTTGCGTTTTTTTCCTCACTCGAACGACACCCATTCCATGATAACTCAAATAGACGCGGCGCTTTGCTCCCCGTGAGCGCGCCACTTCCCGCTCTCGCCTTTTCCGTTCACGCCGCTCGCACCGCCTCCATTCGCTCCTTCCTCGCAACCGCTTTTCAGCCAATTTGGCCTTAAAAATCGCCTCCGTTTTGCGAACCTCCGCTTCCCGTCAGCTTGACTTGCCGCCACACGCGTCGCAGACTCGACTGATGGCCCAAACCTATCTCCTGTTTGACTTCGGCACCGACGAAGACAAGGCTCAACTCGCGCGCCATAAGCTCGACGGCTGGAAGCAGGCCTTTCGTCTCGACAAAAAACTTCTTTATAAAGTCGATCGTCCTGACGCCGAAGATAACGCGGACGCCAAATCCGCTTCCGAGCCTGCTGCCGCCTCCGCCGAGCCTGCGAAGCCCGATAAATCCAAGTCCAAATCCAAATCCGCCGCCAAGTCCAAGGCCAAGTCAAAGACTCCTGAGCCGGCCGCCGAAGCTGCTCCCGATTCTCCCCCCAACGGCAAAGTCCAGCTCCTCGTCCGCCTCTATTTTTCCGGCCACGAAAAGCTCACCGAGCAGCGCTGGCTTGACCGCATTCCCTCCGAGGAACCCTTCAAGGAAGCTTCTCCCCGCGTCGTCCATCAGGGCGAACCGCAATTCGATGAGCTCGTCGAGCAGTTTGATGCTTTGGAATAACCTTTCCGCTCCGCTCGCCGGTAACCGCTTCACTTCGGGTATAATGGAATCCCGCATAGGTCGCTTCTCACTTCACATCGAGGGCTGAACGAATGGCCTTACAAACGCGCGTCAAACTCGCCAGGTTGGACGCACCCAAGTTGCACGGCCTCGATCGCGATTCTCTGGTTCGCCTTTATCGCACGATGTATCTTTCCCGCCGCCTTGACGACCGCGAAATTCAGCTCAAGCGCCAGAACAAAATCTTTTTCCAGATTTCCGGCGCCGGCCATGAAGCCGTCACCGCCGCCACGGGCCTCGTTCTTCGCCCCGGCCTCGATTGGATTTATTCCTATTACCGTGACCGCGCTCTCTGCCTCATGCTCGGCGTCAAGCCCGTCGAAATGCTTTTCCAGGCCGTTGGCGCGCAGGATGATCCCAGCTCCGGCGGACGCCAGATGCCCTCGCATTGGGGCCATCCTCATTTCAATATCGTCAACAAATCCTCCTGCACCGGCACCCAGTTCGTCCAGGCCGTCGGCGCCGCCGAAGCCACGCTTTTTTACGACGGCCGCCCCAAAGCTCTCGCCCAAGCCAAAAACGCGCCGCTCGGCCAGCATGTCCGCCACGCTTCTGGCGAAATTGTTTTCGTTTCCGCGGGTGACGGCGCCACCAGCGAAGGCGAATTCTGGGAATCGCTCAACGTCGCCTGCGCCAAAAAACTTCCGCTCCTCTATCTCGTCGAGGACAACGGTTACGCCATCTCCGTTCCTATCGAAGTCCAGACCGCCGGCGGCAGCATCTCGAAACTCGTCCGCGGTTTTCCCGGCTTGCACATCGCCGAATGCGACGGCACCGATCCCCTCGAGAGCTATTCCGTTTGCAAGGCCGCCGCGCAATATTGCCGCGAACGCCGCGGTCCCGCTTTAATTCACGCGCATTGCACTCGCCCCTATTCCCATTCTCTTTCCGACGACGAAAAGCTCTACAAAACTCCCGGCGAACGCGACGCCGAAGCCCATCGCGATCCCATCTCGAAATTTGCTCTGTTTCTTGTTCGCGAAGGCATCCTCGACCAAAAAGAAATTGAAGCTCTCGAAGCCGGCGTGGACGTCGAAGTTCGCCAGGCCGCCGATGAAGCGCTTGCCGCCGAAGCGCCTTCCATCGATTCCGTCCGCAGCCACATTTATTCGCCCGATGTGGATCCCACGTCCTCCGCTTTCGAAGCGCAGCCCCGCTTTCATGGCGCTCCCAAAACCATGGTCGAAATGGTGGACGCCACTCTCTCCGACGAAATGGCCCGCGACGAACGCATCGTCATTTTTGGCGAAGACGTCGCCGACGCCAGCCGCGAGGATAATCTCAAGGAAGTGAAGGGCAAGGGCGGCGTCTTCAAGGCCACCAGCGGTTTGCAGCGCAAATACGGCCACGATCGCGTCTTCAACACGCCGCTTGCCGAAGCCAGCATCGTCGGCCGCGCCATTGGCATGGCCCAGCGCGGGCTCAAGCCCGTCGCCGAAATTCAGTTTTTCGATTACATCTGGCCCGCCATGATGCAGATTCGCGATGAACTTTGCGTCATGCGCTGGCGCTCGAATGGCGCCTTCAAGTCACCCGCCGTTTTGCGCGTGGCCATCGGCGGCTATCTCACCGGCGGCGCCATTTATCACTCGCAAAGCGGCGAATCCATCTTCACGCATTGCCCCGGCCTGCGCGTCGTCATGCCTTCCACGGCCCTCGATGTCGCCGGCCTTCTTCGCACCGCCATTCGCTGCGACGATCCCGTCATGTTTCTCGAGCACAAGCATCTCTATCGCCAGCCCTACAATCGCTCCGAATATCCCGGCCCCGAGTTCACCATTCCGTTCGGCAAAGCCCGCCTCGTCGCCGAAGGCTCGCAAGTCAGCATCATCACTTACGGCGCTCTGGTCCACCGCGCCGAAGTTGCCGCCGCGCAGCTCGGCCGCGAAGGCATCTCCGTCGAAATTCTCGATCTTCGCTCGCTCTCGCCTTACGATTGGGAAGCCATCTGCGCCACCGTCCGCAAAACCCATCGCGTCATCGTCGCCTACGAGGACATGCTCAGTTGGGGCTACGGCGCCGAAATCACCGCCCGCATCGCCACTGATCTTTTCCATGAACTCGATGCCCCCGTCCGCCGCGTCGCCGCCATGGACACCTTCTGCGCCTACCAGCCCAAGCTCGAGGACGTCATCCTCCCCCAAACCGATCACCTCACCTCCGCCGTCCGCTCCCTCCTCGAATACTAAGAGCCGTTTTTCATATTGTCGTCAAGGCAGAGAAACTTTTATGCTAAACTTGTAAAGTTAGTAGCTGCAGCACAACGTAGAAATAATGGATCACCCAGCTTCTCCTTTAGGGCATTTCTTCCCAGGTCCGGGGCCGGTCCCGGCGGTAGATCCAGCTGATCTGCAATCCATGTGGAATTTTCAAGACGACTTTCAAGCCCGTCATCCCGGCCAGTCAGTTGCTGTCAGTGCGAGCTCTTATCAGCAGGTGCTGCGCTCCGGCGCAAATGCTGACGCCGTGTGGTATCGCCTCTCTGTGTTCAGGGTAGTGCAACTAATAACCAAAACCGGCGCCGCCCAATTGCCCTGGCTACCCGACAGCAAGCCTTCCGAAGCCGTGTTCAAGGCCCTGGCGGTCGTGCCGATGCAGTTCCTCGCTGTCGGCAAGCCAGCCAGCGGTTTCCCCTTCGACGTCGACGAATTTTCCAAGCTCGTTGACGAACAGAGCCAGAGCGGCGCACCCGAGAATTCGCAACTCTAGGACCACGCCTGCTCTAGATCTAGCCAGGAAACTTTTTCCAGGCTTTTGGCGTATCCTTAGGTAGAAAGCAGGGAATTACCGAGTGGAGGTCCATCATGATCTGCTCAAACTGCCATAAAGACATCGCCGCCGGCTCGAAATTCTGCTACAACTGCGGCACGAAGCAGCCCGAATCCGGCTCGCCCGGCCTCTCTCCCGCCACCGGCTCGCCGAAGCGCCTCATGCGCTCCAGCACGGACAAGAAACTCGGCGGCGTTTGTGCCGGCCTCGCCGATTATTTCGACGCGGACCCGACCATCATCCGCCTGCTCTGGCTGTTGCTCGTCCTCTGCGCCGGCACCGGCGTTCTCGCGTACGTCATTCTCTGGATCGTTCTACCGCTCGCCCCCGGCGGCGTCATCCCCACCGCTTCTTCCAGCGTGACGACCGCTTAGTCCCGCTTAACTGCGGTTGACCCGCCTCCCGAAACTCGGGTCACGGAACACGGATCACGGGACACGGAGCACGTCCCTACCTTCCCGCTTTCCCATTCTTCCCCGTGCGCGCCTTCCCGCTCCGGCTCTCAAACATCGGCCAGTCCACCGAAAACACTCCCGCGCCCGTCGTCACCAGCACAAAGCATCCTGCCGCCACCACCATCGGATACGCATATTCATTCACGGCCAGATAGCTGTGCGGCGGCGAAACTTGCCACATCATCAGCACCATTTCCAATCCCAGCAGCAGCGCCGCACCTCGCGTGAACAACCCGATCAGCAGCACGCCTCCTCCGAACACTTCCAGCACTCCGGAAAAATACGCCCAATACGCCGGAATCCCATGCTGCAGGAAAAGCGTGTGCACCGGGCTGAGGTGGTGCGCCAGCGTCGGGTATCCATGCGAAATAAAAATGATGCCAAACGCCACGCGCAACACCAGCAGCGCCAGCGGCTGCAACGTATTCAGGGATTTCATCGCCGTCCTTTATTGCGGGAATTCACTTGCTCTTCTTCTTCTCGAGTTCGCTACTCACAACTCACTACTCACTACTCACAACTCACTACTCACAACTCACTACTCACTACTCACTACTCACTCGTGCCGCATTTTAACAGAAAAGCGCGCCGCCCTTTTTCGCGCCTCCGAATCGGGTACAATAATTGCTGCCAAAACAAGTGAGCCAGCCCCGCTCCAATTCTGCCCCGGGCCCTTGCCCCGCGCGCTCGCTGACCGAGCCGCGCTTTACCCGCCCGGTCCCGCGTCCCGCAGTCTGGCTGCGCCGTCGCAATCGCTGGATGCTCGCATGAAGCGCAAACTTCTCATTGCCGTTCCGCTTCTCTGCCTCGTGGGAATCACGGCCTGGTTTTTCCGTCCCAAGCATGAAACGCTTGGCGAAGCTTTCGTCGGCGAACGCACCGCCGTTCTCTGGAACAGCGTCGCGCAGGTTCGCGAGCCGCTGGATACGCTGCACTACGGCGATCGCGTGGACGTCGTCGGAAAGCGCAATGACAACGTGAAGGTTCGCACCGTTTCCGGCGAGTTAGGCTGGGTCGAGAGCCGCTACCTGATCGCGCCGACCCTATGGGAGCGCAGCGTCAAGCTGCTCAAGGAAGTCACGCCGATGCCCGTCCAGGCTGTGGGACGCACCAAAGTCCCCACCAATCTGCGCGTCGCTCCCGGCCGCACAGAGGCGCGGCTCTATCAATTTGGCCGCGGCGTTCCCGTGGAAGTGGTTGGCCGTGCCGTCGCCGATTGGGTGCAAGTCTCCGACGAGCACGATACGGCGAATGACACTCCCGAAACGAAAAAAGAAGATTGGTTTCTCGTTCGCGCCGTCGCCACGCGTCCCCCGGGCGAATCGAATTCCCGCGCCAGTGAAACCACCACCACGCAGCCCGGCGATCAAACCCTTCCCATCGCCGGCTGGGTCATTGCCCGCTTCATCGAACTCGATCTGCCCGATCCCATTCGCGATGAAGCATCTTCCGCGAATGTTCGTCCCATCGCCTGGTTCCAACTGAACCAGATTGACGATCCCGTCTCCGGCGAAAAGCCGCAGTATCTGCTTGCCGCAGCGCGCGGCCCCGAAGGCCAGCCCTGCGATTTCACGACCATCCGCGTTTACACCTGGAACCTGCGCCGCGAGCGTTACGAAACCGCGTTCATCGAAAACGATCTTTGCGGCCAGTTGCCCGTCGCCATTGGAAAAAGCGATAAGGGCGAGCCGGAATTCCGCTTCAAGGAAATGGACAGCCAGCAGCCGCGCGTCTACCGCTTGATTCAGACCGTCGTCCGCCGCATTCGCCAGCCCGGCGAGGCCGATAAGCGAACAGCGCGCCGTCCCAAATCAATTCCCGCCGCAAAATAGTTGGTTTCCAACGCAGCGGAATCTGTTGTAGATTGCCGTGCCGGATTTGTGTGAGGCCCTGAAAGGAAGATCCCGGAATGACGTTGCATCTCAGCGAAGCGGAAGTGCGATCCATATTCACCATGCCGATGGCTCTCGAAGCCGTCGAGGAGGTTTCCCGCAAGCAGGCTTCCGGCGAAGTGGTCGTGCATCCTCGCCGCCGTTTCGAGCTGCCCGGCGGAGGATTTTTTCATTACATGGCCGCCGCCGATTATTCCGCCGGCTTCGTGGCCATGAAGCAGTATACGTTCGTTGCCGGCGCGCTGAAGTTTCTCGTGTCGCTCTATGAAATGCGCAAGGGAGAACTGCTCGCGCAAATTGAAGCCGATTATCTCGGCCAGTTGCGCACCGGCGCGGCCACCGGAGTCGCCACGAAATATCTCGCGCGGCAGAATAGCCGTGTCGCCGCGATCATCGGCACGGGCGGGCAAGCACGCACGCAGCTCGAAGCCATCGCGCTTGTGCGCAAGCTCGATTCCGCGCGGGTTTATGGCCGCGCCACTCCGCGGCGCGTGCGATTCGCGAAGGGAATGAGCGAGAAGCTGGGCTTTCCCATCGAAGCCGCGGCGTCCTCAAGCGAAGCGGTGCGCGGCGCCGATATTCTTTGCACCGCGACGACTGCGTCGAATCCCGTCGTCAGCGGCGCCGATCTCGCGCCCGGCGTTCATATCAATGCCATCGGCGCGAATCATTCGCACAAGCGCGAGCTGGATGAGGACGCCGTGAAAAGCGCCGATGTCATCGTCGTGGATTCCATCGAACAATCGCGCCAGGAAGCCGGCGATTTGATTCTCGCGTTTCAGGGCGATGAAATCTGCTGGACCGGAGTGAAGAAACTTTCCGAAGTCGTCGCCGGAAAGACCACCGGACGCACTAGCGATTCCGAAGTCACGCTGTTCAAATCGAATGGAATTGCGTCGTGGGATCTGGCCGCAGCGATCAAAGTTTATGAACTGGCGCGTGCGCGCGGGCTGGGAAGGGAACTGCCGTTCTGGCAAAGCGAAGCGCTGGCGCAATCGCGCTGAGCGAGCGTTAGCAGGGCGCTCCGCCGAGTTTTTTCTTCAGCGCATCGTGCAGCCGGGAACGCACTTCGCGCGGCAATTCAATCGGCTCGTCCCCGCAGAAAACTTCGATCGTTTTTTTCGTTTGCACGATCAGCAGGCGGCATTCCGTGCACTCAGAAAGATGGCGTTCCAGATCGCGCTTCATCGCGGCGTCCATTTCGCCGTCCAGGAAGCTCGAAAGCTCGTGAATTACGCCACGGCAATTCAATTGGTCCTGCCTCGTTGAAAGTAGCGGTCCAATTTCTCCCGCAATTTCAGCCGCGCGCGCAGCAAGCGCGATTTTACCGCTGGAACGGAAATCCCGATAGCCTCCGCGGTCTCTTCCGTGGAAAGTTCCTCGATGTCGCGAAGCACAAAGACGATGCGGTATTCCGGCTCGAGCTCCTCGATCACGCTGCTCAGAATTCCGCGCAGTTCGGTTTGTGCGAAGCGCTGTTCCGGACCCGGCCCCCAATCCTGCACTTCGCGGGGCATCAGGTCGTCCTCGCCTTCGACAGGCTCATCGAGCGAAACCTGATTGGGCCGGCGCTTGCGCAGGCGCATCAGCGCTTCATTCGCGGCGATGCGCACGAGCCAGGTATAAAACCGGGAATCGCCCTGGAAAGAATCCAAGTGCGAATAAGATTTCAGAAAAGCGTCTTGCATCGCGTCTTCGGCGTCTTCGCGGTTGCCGGTGATGTTCATCGTGAGCCGGAAAATTTTTCGTTCATAGCGGCTGACGAGTTCCTCGAACGCGGCGGTATCGCCCTTTTTCGCCGCGGCCACGAGCAGATGCTCGTCTTCGCGCGCAATCGTCGAGGGCAGAGGATGTCGGTTCGGCGTGCTCAAAAGAATTCGCGGAGCGGCGAACCACGCTGCCGCAACCGCCTCCGTCTCTACGTTAGCACAAAGCACGAATATACACGCCGCTTCACCTAGTTTCGATGAGCCAGGGTACCCGTGGGATTCAGAATTATCAGGTGAATTATCTAACGCTTCGCCTCCCCCAACCCATCGGCTTGACAGTAAGTACCCGTCTGTCTACAGTTTGACGTAGCATTCGCCTGAAGAATGATGGGCTACCAAACTCCCTCAAATCCTTCTTCTCTCCCTTCCCGTCCCGGTTTTGTAGCGTTCACATTGGGCGTGTGTGCGCAGCAAGCGCGGCGGAATCGCCGTTGCGCTCGGCTGCGGCGTTTGGCAATCACTCCAAAACCCAGATAGGAGAAGAAGGGACGATGCGAACGCTCCCCGATCAATTGCGCAAGGGCATGAAGCTGGTCATCGTTGGATGCAATCCGAGCGAATCTTCCGTGCGCGTCGGCCATTACTACGCGGGGCGCGGCAACCAATTTTGGCCGATGCTGTTCGAGAGCGGAGTGGTGCCGGAGCCGTTCGATTATCACGACGACAAGCGCGTGATCGAATTTAACATCGGTTTGACGGATCTGGTGAAGCGCCCCACAAAAGGCGTCGAGGAATTGACGCGCGAGGATTTCGCCGAAGGGCGCATCGTGCTGTCGCAAAAGCTCGAGGAGTTCGCGCCGCACGTGGTGGCGTTCAACGGCAAAATCACTTACGAACAATTTTCGCAGCGCAAATGCAAGTTCGGCTTGCAGAAGGAATCGCTGTACGGCGCGCGGGTGTACGTGCTGCCTTCGACGAGCGGGCAGAACGCGCAAGGCAAGGGAGAAAAGCTGAAGCATTTTCGCAAACTGGCGCAACTGGTCGCGCGCATCCAGAAAGAGCGCGAAGCTCACGGCGGTCAATCCTGAACTCTGATGAGCGACGCAACACATTCCGCGGCGGCGGGTCCGGTTCTTCTCGAACACTTGCACGGCGGCATCGCCGTGCTGGTGATGAATCGCCCCGATAAACTGAACGCGCTGAACAGCGAACTTTCCACCGCGCTGAATGACGCGCTCGCTCGCATCGCGCAGAATGATGCGATTCGCGCGGTGGTTTTGACCGGAGCGGGCCGCGCGTTTTGCGCCGGCGGCGATCTCGCGGCGATCGGCCGCGGCCGCGAGCGCAATGAAACGGCGGAGCTCGAGCCCATTCTTCGCGCGGGAATGCAGTTGGTTTTAAAAATGCGCGCGATGCCGCAGCCCGTGATCGCGGCCGTGAACGGAGCGGCGGCCGGCGCGGGGATGAATATCGCGCTGGCGGCGGATATTCGCATCGCGGCGGATACGGCGACGTTCGGAGAAAATTTCGCGCGCGTGGGGCTTTTTCCGGATTACGGCGGAACTTATTTTTTGCCGCAGCTCGTGGGACCAGCAGTGGCCGCGGAAATGTTGTACACCGGAGAAATGGTGGATGCGCAGACGGCGCTGCGATTGGGAATCGTGAATCACGTCGTGCCGGCGGCGGAGCTCGAAGCGGAAGTGCGGAAACTGGCCCAGAAAATCGCGCAAGGGCCGCCGATCGCGATTCGCGCGGCGAAGAGGATTTTGTTTGGAAGCGAGGAGAAAGCGCTGGCCGCGGCGCTCGAACGCGAAGTCGAGCGGCAGATGGAATGTTTCCATTCGCAGGATTGCAGCGAGGGCATCCGCGCTTTCTTCGAGAAGCGCGCGCCGAAATTCGAGGGAAAATAGCGCGGCGCGAATTTCAAATTGTTGAGCGGAGCGAAAAACGCAAATGGATGATTTGCAAATTTCGGTGAAAGAAGTGAACGAACGGATCGCGCGCGGAGAAACGCTCGTGCTGGTGGACGTGCGCGAGCCGTGGGAGTTCGAGTTGTGCAAAATTCCGGGAGCGAAATCCATTCCTTTGGGCGCGCTGGCGGGAAGCGTGAACGCGCTGCAGGCGGCGGACGAAGTGATTTGCTACTGCCACCGCGGAAGGCGCAGCCTGGACGCGGCGGTGTGGCTGCGGCAGCAGGGCGTGGAAGGCGCGAAATCGCTGACCGGCGGAATCGAACGCTGGGCGGTGGAGATCGATCCGCAGATCCCGCGCTACTAGCGGAGAGCGGGGCGCGCGCGGCGCGGAACGGATGGATGAGCCAGGCTGTCGAAACGATCGCGGTGATTGGCGCGAGCGAACTGGGATGCAGAGTGGCGAGCCTGGCGCTCGGCGCGGGATTCCGAACGATTCTCGAAGATGTTTCGCCCGAAGCGCTGGAGCGCGGTGTTGCAGCGATCCGAGAGAAGTTGCATGCGATGGCCGCGCGCGACGGCGAGGCGAACACGGAAGAATGGATGAAGCGGCTGGCGACGGCGCGTAGCGCGGAAGATGCGGCGCGCGAAGCGGACTTGATCATCGAGTGCACCGCCGATGAGCTGGAGATGAAGCTGGAACTTTTCACGATTTTCGATAAGTTCGCGAAGCCTGCGGCGATTCTTGCAAGCACGACGGAGACGATTTCAATTTCGGATTTGGCGGAAATGACGTTTTGCCAGGAGCGCTGCGTTGGAATGCGATTCCGGAGCGACGGAGCGGCGACGCGCGTGGAAGTTGCGACCGGCCGCGGGACTTCGGATGAAACCGTAGAA
This sequence comes from Candidatus Acidiferrum sp., assembly GCA_035279745.1. GTDB lineage: Bacteria > Acidobacteriota > Terriglobia > Acidiferrales > UBA7541 > Acidiferrum. The sequence continues at coordinate 78,897 of DATEHE010000011.1, forward strand.
CGATGCCGCGAGGTGGCGAGGCGCGTGGAATTTTTCCAGAGCAATGCAGCGCAGCGACAGGACGAACGATGAGCCATCGAGCGGCAGACAAAATCGTGATTCTGCAAGGCGACCTGACGGGCATGGACGTGGACGCCATCGTGAACGCGGCGAACAACGATTTGAAACTTGGCGGCGGCGTGGCCGGAGCGATTCGCCGAAAGGGCGGAGACGAAATTCAGCGCGAGTGCGATGAAATCGGGAGCATTCCCGTCGGCTACGCGGCGATCACCGGCGGCGGAAAGCTGAAAGCGCGGCACGTGATTCACGCGGCGAGCATGTCCTTCGGCGGAGGAACGACGGCGGCGACGCTGCGCCATTCCGTGCAACATTCCTTGCGAATCGCGGCGGAGCGCGGATTGAAGACAATCGCGTTTCCGGCAGTGGGCACGGGAATCGCGGGATTTCCGATGAAGGAGTGCGCGGAGATTCTGCTGGACGAAGCGGCGAAGCACCTGAAGGGCGAGACTTCGCTCGATAAAATTTATTTTGTGCTGTTTGACGAAGCTGCGCAGGACGTGTTCGAGCGCGCATGGAAGCGCACACGAACTGCAGTCTCTGCGTAAGCTAGTTTTCCCTCCTTGAAATGAGAGCGGCGGAAGTGGATGGACAGGGGTGCGAGAGCACACTGCCTTTCGTGTAAGTGTTGCAGATGCAGGGGTTAGGGGCGGCGTAAGTGCTTTAAAATGAGCAGTTACGGAGGGCCTGGAAGTGTTGCAGATAAAGGGCTTATGGGGGCGGCGGACTCCTTGAGATCGCTGGATTCGGCCACGGCGGAGTCTTTGAAATAGCCCGGATTGGCGACGCGGGAGAGAAATTGCGCCGGGCGCGGCCAGGAAAGCTGAACAAGGTTCAGACAAGACGAGTTCCGTTGAGCCTGGTCGAGCAAAGTCAGACTTTTTCATCGGATGGGCACACCCTGCCTGTTTTTTCCGCGGATACGGGCGAGCTATTGCACACCACGCCTGTGCTGATCGAGGGATGCGTGCGTCCTGACGCGCCGCACTGCCCAAACTAATTCTTGAGGGCGCGTTTCCGGATGTCGCGGCTTGCCAGAAGCGCGGGTCAGACGAGTTTGCCGTCAATGCGGAGGCGGCAGGTCTCGTCGAAGTGGATGGCGTAGGGATCGCGATTGCCTTCCATGGTGGGCGCGCCGGAGCGGCGGGTAGCCGGAGGTTGAGGGGCGGCGGGAGGCGGCAGGGGTGTGGCGGGAGAAGCTGCCGGGGTGCTGGTGGAAGCGGGAGCGGGGGAGGAAATGGGAGGAGTAGATGGAGAGGGGGCTTGTCTGGATGGAGCGGGGAAATTGGCGGCAGGAGGTTGGGAAGTGGGACGAGGAGGGAAGAGGGAGCGGGCGATGGCGAGAGCGCGGTCTTCGGCGGCGGAAGCCGCAATTGGAGGAGCGGACGAGATGGAGGTGCAATGGAGGGAAGTTGGGGGAACGGGTGGCGGTGCAACAGTGGACGGCCCGGATGGATGAGGCGAGAGATTGGAATTTGGTGATGAGGGCGGCGTAACGGGAGAAGTTTGAGGCTGCGGGACGGAGGAGGGGACTGAAACAGCAGGCGAGGGATCGGGCGCGGGTGGCGGAGGATAGAGGTGGTTATGGTTGGCGCGGACGGAAGAACGGATGGCGGAGCGCCAGCCATCGGTGCTGAAGGCGTTGATGTACTCGTGCTGGGAGAGGCGGATGGTTTGCTGGAGAGTTTGCATGAGGTAGGCGACGGTGCGGGCGGTGCGAGGCTTTAGTTCACCGCTGATGACGGCGGGAAGGATGCGGCCAAGTGCGGCGGAGAGGTCGTTGGCGGAGAGATAGTCGCCGGAGAAGAAATAGGCGAGATCCTCACTGAGCTTGCGCGCGGCGCGAGAGCGAGCCTCCTTTTGGGAATGGTAGTGGCAGAAATCCGGGCTGGAGCTGACGCGAAGAGAACGGCAGCGGCGGCCATCGGCGAAGGAGAATCTACAGAGAGATGTACGATCAGAAGAATTGAGAGACGGCATGGCGATGCTCCTTTGTTTGAGAAGTTGGTGGTGCAAAAGCGTGGTTCGTGCAAAGAAAAGCGTGAATTTATAGGGCCTGCGGACGATGAGCTTGTGGGCTTACAGACGGAAAGTAAGAAGCGGTCAGTAGATGGAAGAACGTTGAAGAGTGCTTGCGCGAGGCCTGGCTGCGGCAGGCGGGATGGCGGATGACTGGATGGCGCATCAACCTAGACGAGGAAGGGAGGGAAAGGCTCCATGACTCGGATTCCTTGCTCAAGGCACAGCCGGGTAATTAGACTTAAAGGCCACCAACGCCAGCAACGGTATAGGCATTTCGGGGGATTTGAAATGTTCTGTCGCAAGTGCGGTGCTAATATTCCGGCTGACTCGCAGTTCTGCCTAAAGTGCGGTGTCGCGGTCACACCCGCGATCAGCGCCGCGCCCACAGGATCGGTGCTTGACGTTGCGCCAGCGTTGGACCGATTGCCCGAACAAGCCCGCCTGGATGCTCCGGTGCCTCGAACTGAGATGGTACCCTCAGGCCAAACTGGACACAGAACTCTGCTAATCATTGGCCTGTCAGTTTTAGTTCTGTCGGCGTTGCGTGATGTCTGGCACTACGGGTTGTTCGGTGCAGCTTTTGACCCACTTCTTTGGCTATTGGGTATCCCTGTTTACCTCCTGTATCGGAAGTCCAAGAACTCCATAACGAAAAGAAAGCTGTCTCACATAAAGGCATCCGAGGTGCTGCATGTGCGCAAGATACCCGAGGAGAGCCGGGGGACTGCCGCAGCATCCCGATGGGCGCGGCTGGCTATTTTTCTTTGCGTGGCGCTGGCCTCGGCAATCCTTGCTGCAGCTGTGTTCGTAAAAGGTAGCCCATCGTTTGTTGAGGGCCTAACAGAGAAGTTGACCAAGGGATCGCTTGAACTTGGTCTAGCGGCTTGGGCGCTCAGCGAGGCCATTGTGGGTCGGTGGCTAACGCTGAAGAGGACTTGGATCGCCGCGATTGCACTCTACGGCATCGTATTCGTCTTGATGGCCGTCTTTCTGGGCAAACCACTTGCTACCAGGCTAGGAGAATTAAACAATGAGCAGGCTCAACTGGATCGGCGGTTTGCCGAGAGCGCCACGGGCAAGTCGTTGCTCCAGCCACAATCTTTCGCTAGTCCTCAGATAGCGGCTGATGCGTTGAGCGAGTTTGAACGTTATGCCGAAGCCACAGAAAAACTGAATAGGCAAAAGGAAACACTGGTTCTTCAGCGCGATGATCCGTCGTACCGTGGTCGTTGGGCAGCGTACTTCGAAGCCACGCGCGCTGCTGCGTCTACGACGGAGGAACTCTATCGGTTCGCTGCCGAGCCCTCGCGTCAGGTGCACGTAGAAAATGGGGTTGTTATCATCGCAGACCCGGATGGATACAACAAGCGGATCGACGCCGTTAACGATGCGGCGACGAAGCTTCGGGAGGCAACTGCTGCATTCGGACAGCCGGTTCCGAAAGCACAGAAAGAGGAAAAATGAAGCCGTACACGGCTTACGTGTGATGATCCAAAAGTGAGCACGGCATTAGGAGAATCAACAGTGGCAAAGCACGGAATAGCCTTAATTGTGGGTGCAGGCTTTTCGACCGGGGCTGGGTTGCCGTCTGCGGACGGGCTCACGGAGCAATTTCTAGATACTCCACAAAACGGCGTTGTCCCAATTCACAATCCAGGGAAGGGGGGAGTGAAATGAGCTTGACGGAAGAGTTCTCGACTATCCAGCTGATTCTGAATTCTCAAGCAGAGACTCGTGGGGTCGATGCGTTTGCGCTTGCGCTAATCAAATCCGAGAAACAAATGCGCCGCCTCGTTACTCACCTCGTGTACCAGTCTTCCGCATTCGGAGTCGCCGATAAATCGGCTCTTCGCCAAGCGCTCGGAAGCAATAACAGGGTGTATTTCCAGGGTCTAGAGGACGGTTTCGACGCCTTGTACCCCCAGTCCGTGGGCCAGTTGGTCGGTAGCGAGTACCACCGATTGTCTAAACAGCTACACATAGCAACGACCTATCGAAACAAGATCTTCCACGGACAACTCACCGCAGACAGTCTGACTCGCTCACAATTGAGGGGGTTCGTAGATGACATTCGTCGCTGGTGCGAGATCCTGTCCAATAGTTGTCGCGCCGAAATCGGTTATGAGGGATTTTCAAACTCATTTCGCAAGTCCAAGCTCGACGGGCTGGACGCGAAACTTCAAATAAAACTCAGCTCCGTCAAGGACTATAGCGATTTCATCAGGAACTATATGCAGCGCTAGCGTCGGCAGAGTAAGCGCACCGACCAGAGTCACTGACAGAATTGCCCACAAACCCTTTCGCAGCAAGCCGTTCGACAGAGAACCGCTGACGACTGGAACTGTCACTTGCCGGTTCAGGTAGCAGACACACTCACACTCTCTCCTCTCACGATCTCAGCCTTAACCCACGACTCAGGAGCGACCCCCATGCGAGTGAACAGGCATTGGGCGGCGTAGTTGAGATGCGGCAGTTGGGAGCTTGGTCGAGGGGGAGGGACGGAACGGGTTGAAGATGGGGGTTGAGATTGGGGAAGAGCAAAGGCTGAAGTGCGAGTGATGCGGAAGGGAGTGTTTGAGCTGGAGAAAAAGAAAAGGCCTCGCTGGGGACGAGGCGCAGTAGGATACACAGCAATCATACCACAGCGGCAATAAAATTCAAGTGGAGAGGAAGAGGGCGGGGGAGGGTTTTGCAATCGTTGCTAGCAATGCTATCATTGCTAGCATGGCGACGCTGACGATTCGGCAGTTGGACGAGAAAACCAAGACGCGCTTGCGGGTGCGCGCGGCGCACCACGGGCGCTCGATGGAAGAAGAGGCGCGGGAGATTCTGCGCTCGGCATTGACGACGACCACGCTGACCAAAGGAAACCTGGCTGAGCGGATTCGCCGGCGGTTTGCGTCCTTCGGGGGAATCGAGATCACCCTGCCTAAGCGCGACAGACTGCGCAAGGCCGCGCGGTTCGAAGAATGATCGTTCTCGATACGAATGTGCTCTCGGAACTCATGAGGGCGGAGCCTAACGCGCGCGTGGCCGCGTGGATCGCCCAACAAGCGGGGGCGGACCTTTTCACGACGGCAATCACAGAGGCGGAAATTTTTTACGGCATCGAGCTGCTGGTCAAAGGGAAACGCAGAGACAGCCTGCTGGCCGCGGCGGAGGCGATGTTTGCGGAAGAGTTCGCGGGACGCGTGCTGGGATTCGGTAGCGAGGCGGCGCGCCATTTTGCTGGAGTTGCGGCGCATCGCCGGGCAATGGGGAAGCCGATCAGCCATGCAGACGCTCAAATTGCGGCGATTGCGAGCGCGCATGGCGCCAAACTTGCGACAGGGGATGGCGCCGACTTTGAGGAGTGCGGTGTTGCGGTGATCGATCCCTGGCGCACGTCGTAGAATTCGGCTGCCCTTCCGTTTGGCAATAAAAAATCAGGAGCGGATTCATTGTTCAGAGGGTGTGCGAGGAGGAAGAGGGATTTCTCACCCAGCAGCGCTGGGTTCGAAATGACGGAGAAAAGAATGAGGAGGGAGAGGGAGTTCGATGCGCAAAAGGGGGAGTGAGGAGGAAGAGGGATTTCTCACCCAGCAGCGGCTGGGTTCGAAATGACGGAGAAAGGCGTACGGAGAAAGGCGTACGGAGAAAGGCGTAAAGCTAGAGAGGGATTACTCGGTTTGCTCGGAATAGGGGAGGTGAGAGTTATGGGAAGTCAAAGTTGATCGGTAAGGTCGCGCCATTGAGGGTTGAGAGCCTCAATCAGAGCGATTTTCTTGGCGCGACGCCACTTCTTGATTTCCTTTTCGCGGGCGATGGCTGAACGGGCGGCCGAGTGAGGCTCAAACCAGACCAGGCGATCGAGATTGTAGCGCTGTGCGAAACCGTCGGCGAACTTCTGTTTGTGCTGCCAGACGCGCTTGGCGAGATGGCTGGTGACGCCGACGTAGAGGACGCCTGATTTTCCAGCGAGGATGTAGACGTGGAATGCCGTCTCCATGGCGGGTGATTCTGGCATAGGGTTGGTGTGGAGGGGAAGAAGAGAAGAGAGAAGAAGAAAAGACAGAGGGATTTCTCACCCAGCAGCGGCTGGGTTCGAAATGACGGAGAAAAGAATGAGGAGGGAGAGGGAGTTCGATGCGCAAAAGGGGGAGCGAGGAGGAAGAGGGATTTCTCACCCAGCAGCGGCTGGGTTCGAAATGACGGGAGTTGGAGGGGCGGCGGTGGAGAAAGAGGCTAGGGTTTGTCGGCCATGAGGATGGAGAAAGAGGCTAGGGTTTGTCGGCCATGAGGATGGAGAAGGAGGCTAGGGTTTGCCGGCCATGAGGATGGAGAAGGAGCCGGCGACCATGGGGCCGCGACGAGGGCGGCCAGCGGGGCCGGGTGTGGCGTCGGCAGGAGGAGGGCCAAATTCGGCGGCCATGGTGAGGAGATGGCCGGTTTTGGTATCGAGAGCGATGGTTTTTGCGCCGGGCATGGTGGAGAGAGTTTGCTCGACGACGAAATCGGTGGGGCTATTTTCCTTGATGAAGGTCATGGAGCCGGCGTATTCGGCGCTGATGGACTCGTTGGTGGCGGGATTGAAGGTGACGGTATCCACGCCCTGGCCGGTGGGAAGAGTGGTGATGATATCGCCGGAGCGGGCGTTGACGACGACGGCGACGGGATTGGGGCGGCGGTAATAGGCGAAGAGAATGTGATTGGCGGGATCGTAGGCGAGGCCGCTGCCGCCCTGGCCCTTGGAGCTCATGTCGTAATGAGCGGTGACGGAAAGATTCTTGGCGTCCACGACGGCGATATTGGCTTTATCGGAGATGTTGACGTAGATGGTGCCGTGGTCATCGGAGACAGCTTGTTCGGGAGCGCCGCCGAGATCCAGAGTGCCGACGACGCCGCCTTTTTTGGCGTCAATGATGGTGGCGTAGGGAGGCTGATGGCTGAGGATCCAGACGCGCTCGTTGAAAGGATCGAAGAGAATGCCGTCGGGGCGGCCGTCCACGTCAATCGTTTTGAGGACTTTGAGGGAGCGGGAGTCCCACATGGTGATGGGCTTGGTGGTGGAGAAGCCGTGATGGGATTTGGGGTCAACAGTGGCGCCGCCGGCGCGGATGCCGGAGATGGAGCCAACGGGAGCGAGAGTATCGAGATTGAAGACCGTGAGAGCGCCGGGCTCGCCGCCGCGCGGGATGTACAGGCGGCGGGCGTGAGAATCCGCGAAGATGTAGTCATAGCCGCCATCGCCGCCGACTTTGGCGGTTTTGAGAACTTTGTAAGGGCCAGCGGAAGAATCGGATTGGCCAGCGAGAGAAAAAGGAAGAGCGAGAGCGGAAGCGAAAAGTAAAGAGCCGGCGAGAAGAGCGGAGCGAGAAAGCGGCATAAGAGAAGTCCTCCCAGAACGTACGGACGCGCACACACATGAGCGAGCGCGAGCGACTATACAACAAATCGAGGAAAGAGGGAGAAGAGGAAGGTGCTAGAAAAGAAAGAAAAAAGGGAGGATTGAGTCAGACGGAAAACGAGCGCAACAAATGGCAGCGCAGAGGAGCGGAGAAGCTGCGGAGCGAGGGAGTTAGAGCAGGGGATTGCCGTTGGGGTCGGTGCGCTTTTTGAGGGTGGGGCGGGTATCGCCAGCGGGTTGAGCGGGAGTGGCGGCAGGAGCGGCGGCGCCACCTGGAGTTGAAGCAGAGACGCCGCTTTCGGAAAAGGGCTTTTTGAGAAGAGCCTGGGCTTGCGCTTGAGCGCCGCCGGTGTTGTCGTTGGTCTGGCGGGCTTTGCTATATTCATTGACGGCGCGTTCGCGCTGTCCCAGCACATCAAAAATTTTACCGAGATAGATGTGGGCCCAGACTTCGGTCCATTTTTCGGAGGGATCGGGGACGGCTTGTAGGCATTCGCGGAAAGAGTTGGCGGAAGCCTGATAGTTGCGTTGATAGAAGAACGCTTCGCCCATGCGGAAATTGGCGAGAGGCTGACCGGGCTGGATAGAAAGAGCGCGCTGATACTGCTTGATGGCGTCGTAATAGAGGCCTTGTTCGGCGACCTCTTCACCGCGAGCAATGGCAGCGCGAGCGCGGAGAGAGACGCTGCCCTTGAGAACGAGATTGTTGGGGTCAATTTTGATGCCATTAGGCTTGGGGCGGCCGAACGTTTCGATGGTGAAAGGAGATTCGGTGCCGAGGACGTCTATCCACTTGGTTTCGGGATTGCCTTCGGTGTCCACGCGGATCTGAATGGGCATGCTGAAGGTATCAATGGGCTGCTTGATTTTGCCGACGATGCGGAAGCCTTTGGGTGTGCGGTAGACGACATACTCGACGGAAAATTCGGGGACGCCGGTGGAATTGAGCCACTGAGAAAAGAAGGGGCGGAGATTGGGGGCGACCTGACCGGGCTTGGCAGCGGCCTGAACGTCGCGGTCGGCGAGATTGACGAGATCCTCGATGCGGGCGGTCTTACCGGCGTAGGTGGTGGCGAAATCGTGGAGAAGATTGCGGAAGGCGACGTCACCCATAAGGCCGCGGAGCATGTGGAAGATCATGGCGCCTTTGTTCATGACGACGGAGCGATAGTCACCGGAATAGGGCGCGAGGCGAGCGGCTTGCGAGACAGGAGCCGCGTCATCGTACATAAGAGCGCCGACGGCAAATTCGTCCACGGCGCGGAGGCCCGCTTCGCGGCCAGCACTTTGTTCGGCGTAGAGTTCCTCACAGTAGCGGGCCAGGCCGTCGCTGATCCAAACATCGCCGGGAGAAGCAGGAAGAATGGAGTCGCCAAACCACTGACCGGCGACGAGGCGTGCGATGGTGCGCTCGGCGGATTTGGGTTCCCAGATGCGGTGGCTGAGCAGGAGAACGCCGGGAGCAGAGAAGTCGCGGAGAGTGCCGTCGGGAAGCTGGATGAGGGTCATATCGGGAGACTTGAGGCCGCCAAAGATATCGGAGAAAACAGTGATGGCGTGAGAGACGTCGTCGGCGAAAGCCTGGGCGTTGGCGGAATCGGAGCGGGGAGCATAGACGGCGATGTTCATGCCCTCGGACTGTTTGGGATTGAGCTGGAGATTGCCGGCGACGAAAGTGCCGTGAGGAGCGGGATCCTTGCAGTCAAAAGTGTAGAGAAGGCGGCCGCCGGGAAGAGGAGTGGGGGCGTTGGCGGTGCCGGAGCCGGCGACCGCGAAGGTGTCCGGGACGTTGAGATGGAATGTGGCGGTGTAGCGGTTGGAAGGATAGTTGGTGAGAGGGAACCAGCGAGCGGGGAGGAGGAGATAGGCGTTGTCATGATTGATGGCGGCGGCAGTGATGCCGGGGATGGGGCTGTTTTCGGCGTTGGCCAGAAGGCCGGAGTAGGTGAAGGTGAGCGTGACGTGATCGCCGGCGGCGACAGGAGTGGGAAGAGTGACGAGAACGTAGAGGGGATTCATGGAGTCGCGGCCAAAGCCGATGGATTTGCCGTCGGCGAGTTTCACGTCGGAGACGATGAGATTGGGATGAAGCTCGACGCGAAGATTGGCGGTGACTTCGGTGGCGCGGAATTGGACCTTGGCGACGGCGGAGATGGACTGACGATTGGAATCGAGAGTGGCGGAGACGTCGTAATTATCCGCGAGAAAGCCGACAGGACGTTGGGGAGGTTCCTGGGCGCGGAGAGGAGAGGAAACGGCCAGCGCCAGGGCGGAGAGAAGAAGCGCGAAGGCGCGTGGGGAGAATTTTGTACGGTAGAGCATTAAGCCCTTTCCACTGGCTTACGGTCGAAACGAAATGCCGAGCGGGAGACCGTCTGAGTTCTACGTATATAGGATAGCAGAGGCGGGGCGAAGCGTTGCCAAGAGCGGGGGGTGCGGAGGGAGTGGGGAGGAGCGGAAATGGGAAGGGGTCGGGGCATAGTGGTGGCTCAGAGTTTCCATGGCATGAACCCGGGGAGGGTGAATTTGTTGCGGAGGGTCGAGGAGAGGGCGGAGGGGTGGTGCGAGGCGAGAAACGGCAGGAGCAGGGGTGGGCGTGCCAGGGGGAGGAGGGGAGCCGGGCGACGCAGGGGCGTTTTGCATGTGATAAACTACGAGCCTGAGAAGCTAGCAGGAGGCGAGCGTGCCCGAAGATCATTTTGTTACCGTCCTGCGGCAGGAGTACGCGGCCTTGAGCGCGTCAGACCGCAAACGCAAGATTCGCGAGCTGGTTTCCGAGTCGAAGGAAAACGAGAAATTCATCCGCGAGAATTTTCCTAAGTTTTTCGCGGAGGCTTTTGCCCGGAACCGCTCGAACGGGGCGGGGCGGAAGTCGGAATCAGGTTCTCAGCGCGAGCTAGCTGTAAAGCGTCGCTAGGTTCAAGCCCCAAGTAGCGCCCCCACTCTACAACTAATTCACGCCGAGAGGTGGCTCCGTAGACATTGGCTAGCGCCACGCGGAGGATTTCGCCATCACTCCAGCCGAGTTTCCTCGCCATGGCAATCTTTGCCCGTATGGATTCCGCGCTCAGAGGCCAGCCGACTGAAAAGCGGCCCACTATATCAAGAACGGCGCCCTAGTAACAAATCCGTAATCATGAGCGAGCGGCGGTGCATGAATCGCGCCGCAACTCTCCGAAACCCAGGTGTGGAATCAAGGCAGCTTTTTTCCGAACTTCACTGCGTTCCCGGCCCAAGCCAAGAGCACGCGCACTTTCCCCGAAGAGTTTTATCGTTCAGGCAGGGGTGTGGGCGTGCTAGGGGGAGAGGAGGGAGGCGATGGCGTCGGCGGCGCGGTCAACGGCGCCGGGAGGGCCGAGAAGGGAGCGGACTTCGGCGAGGCCGGAGCGGAGCTGGTCGCGGGCGGAAGGATTTTGGAGGAGGTTGAGAATTTCGGAGGAGACGCGAGCGGGAGTGAACTCGGATTGGATGAGTTCGGGGACGACGCGGCGGCCGGCGATGAGATTGACCATGCTGAAGAAATCGGTTCGAACGAGAGGCTTGGCGAGAAGAGCGGTGAGGGGAGTGACGCGATAGACGACGACCATGGGAACGTCGAGGAGAGCGGTTTCGACGGTGGCGGTGCCGGAGGAGACGATGGCGGCATCGGCGGAGGCGAGGGCGTCGTAGGTGAGATTTTCGACGATGCGAACGGGAAGATCGGAAGGCCAGTTGGATTGAAGATCGGCGAGATTGGAATGAGCGGCAGCGGCGAGGACGAATTGAGCGGGGAGTTGGCGGCGAATGAGAGAGCAGGCTTCGCGAAGGATGGGCATGTGTTGAGAAAGTTCGGAGTGGCGCGAGCCGGGAAGAATGGCGACGAGGGGTTTTGAGGGATCGAGATTATTTTGGCGGCAAAAGGATTCGCGGGATTGCGAAGCGCTGACATTGCCGACGAGGGGATGTCCGATGAACTTTGTGGGGACACCGGCTTTGGCGAAGAAAGATTCCTCAAAGGGAAAAATGCAGAAAGCCTGGGCGAAGCGGCGGCGGATTATACGAACGCGCCAAGGACGCCAGGCCCAAAATTGAGGGCAGATGTAATAGAGATTTTGCACGCCGAGGGGGCGGAGTTTGCGAGCGAGGCGGAGATGGAAGCCGGGAAAATCGGTGAGGACAGCGAAGGCGGGTTTGCGGAGGCGGGCTTCGGAGACGAGATGACGCATGGCGCGGATGAGAGAAGGAAGATGGCTGAGAATTTCGGTGATGCCGACGACGGAGACTTCCTTGTAGTCGGTGACGACGTCCACGCCGGCGGCGCGCATTTGGGGGCCGCCCATGCCGAAGAGAGAGAGGTTTGGTACGCGCTTTTGAAGAGCGGAGGCGAGACGTGCGGCGTACATATCGCCGGAAGCTTCGCCGGCGGAGATGAGAAGAGGGATGGGCGGCATTGGCGAGGGTTGTCAGTCAGTGGCGGGCTGAGGAGCGGGGAGAGGGCCGCGAGGAGATTCGGGGAGGCGGCCAGAGGCGTCGCGAGATTCTTCGGGGAGGCCGAGCTCCTGTTCCTTGTATTGAAGCTGGTAGAGGCGGTAGTAGATGCCGCGAAGTGCGAGGAGCTGCTGGTGGTCGCCCTGTTCGCGGAGGCGGCCCTTGTGGAAGACGAGAATGCGGGAAGCGTACTGAATGGTGCTGAGACGATGGGCGATGAGGAGAGAAGTGCGGCCGGAGAGGAGGCGATTGAGCGCGTCACGGATTTGGAGCTCGGTCTTGGTGTCCACGCTGGAAGTAGCTTCATCGAGGATGAGGAAGCTGGGATTGTGAGCGAGGGCGCGGGCGAAGCAGATGAGCTGGCGCTGGCCGACGGAAAGAGTGGAGCCACGCTCGCTGACGGGGGTGTCAACGCCGTGGGGGAGAGTGCGAACAAAATCGCCGAGGCCGATTTCGTCGAGAGATTGTTCGACAACGGGGCGGGAAACAGAGGAAGAGCCGAGGCGGACGTTCGAATCAATCGTGCCGGTGAAGAGGAACGAATCCTGGAGGACGATGCCGAATTGGCGGCGGAGGCTTTGGATGTTGATGGAGCGGATATCCACGCCATCGAGAAGGATTTGGCCGCGCTGAATATCGTAGAAGCGGAGAAGAAGAGAGATGAGGGTGGTCTTTCCGGCGCCGGTGTGGCCGACGATGGCGAACGTTTCGCCGGGCGCGATGCGGAAGGAGACGTCGCGCAGGACCCAATCCTCGTCGGAAGGATTGGGAGTATCGCGATAGGAGAACCAGACATTGCGAAACTCGATTTCGCCGCGGGGAGAATCGAGCTGGACGGCATCGGGAACGGAGTCAATGCTGATGGGTTCATCGAGGAGCTTGAAGATGCGCTCGGAGGAGGCGATGGCGGACTGGAGGATGTTAAATTTTTCGCTGAGGTCCTGAATGGGGCGGAAAAAGCGCGTGGCGTACATGGTGAACGCGACTAAGACGCCGAGACTGAGGCCGCCGAAAAGGACGCGGAGGCCGCCTTCCCAGTAAATGAGAGCGATGCTGGCGACGCTGAGAAATTCGACAGCGGGATAAAAGAGGGCGAAAGCGAGGATGGCGTCGTACCAGGCTTTCATGTTGTCGCGATTGCGCTTTTCGAATTCAAGGCGGGCCTTACGTTCGCGATTGAAGAGCTGAACGACGGGCATGCCGGAAATGTATTCCTGGAGGAAAGCGTTGATGCGGGCGATGGCGGTGCGGATGCGGCGGTTGGCGTCGCGCACGAATTTGCGGAAAAAATAGGTGACGGCGAGGATGAAGGGGAGGACGGCGAAGGCGGCAAAGGCGAGACGGCGGTCCACGAAGAAGAGAAAACCGGCCATGACAACGAGGAGGAAGAAGTCATTGATCATGGTGACGACGCCTGCCGCGAAGAGATCGTTGAGGGCGTCCACGTCGGTGGTGACGCGGGTAACGAGGCGGCCGACGGGGTTGCGGTCGAAATAGCTCATGGGCAGGCGCTGGATGTGGGCGAAGATTTCGCGGCGGAGGTCGTACATAGTTTCCTGGCCGACGCGCTGCATGATGGAGATTTGTGCGTACTGAGCGAGGAAATCCGAAATGAGGATGGCCAGGTAGGCGATGCTAATCCACTCGATGCCGCGCCAAGCGAGACTTTCCGCGAGGCGATGATCGAGGACGGGAGTGAAGTAGCGGTCAATGGCGCGCCAGAAAAGCCAAGGCGGGGCGAGTTCGAGAGGAGTGACGATGCAAACGAGCGCGAGGGCGAGCAGGACGCGCCATTTGTAGGGGCCGAGATACTTGAAGAGGCGCCGGATAAGAGGGGCGTCGTAGGCTTTGCCGAGTTTTTCTTCCTCGTGGATGTTGGTCATGCGCGTTCGAGCTCTTCCTCGAGCAATTGCTTCTGATAAAGATCGGCGTAGTAGCCGCCGAGAGCGAGGAGTTCATCGTGCGTGCCACGCTCGATGATGCGGCCCTCGCGAAGGACGATGATGAGATCGGCATCGCGGACGGTGGAAGTGCGATGGGCGATGAGGATGGTGGTGCGGCCGCGCATGACGCCGCGGAGGCGAGAGAGAATGCGCTCCTCGGTTTGGGTGTCCACGCTGGAGAGCGAGTCATCGAGGATGAGGATGCGAGGATCGCGAATGATGGCGCGGGCGAGAGCAGTGCGCTGCTTCTGGCCGCCGGAAAGAGTGATGCCGCGCTCGCCGACCATGGTTTCGTATTTTTCGGTGAAGCCCTCGACATCGCCCTCGAGGCTGGCGATTTCAGCGGCTTCGCGGACGCGAGCCGGGTCGCAAGAGGGAAGGCCGAAAGCGATATTTTCGCCGACCGTTTCGCTGAAGAGAAAAGTGTCCTGCGGGACGTAACCGATGGAACGGCGAAGAGATTCGAGAGGCCAATCGCGGATGGAGCGGCCGTCAATCAAGACGGAACTTTCGGGAGCTTCCCAGAGGCGAGCGATGAGAGAGGCAAGAGTCGTTTTGCCGCTGCCGGTGGGACCGACGATGGCGAGAGTGGAACCGGCGGGGACGCGGAGATTGATGTCGTGAAGAACGGGGCCGGAAGAAGGGCCGGAGCCGTTCGAGCCGTTATTGGAAGTGCCGGAGATGGTGGTGGGATAAGTGAAGGTGAGATTGCGGAATTCGATATCGCCAACGGGGACGCGGTCTGCGGGGACGGAAGCGGAGCGATCGTTGATCTGGGGCTGCGCTTCGAGGATGTGATTGAGGCGGCCCATGGAAGCAGCGCCGCGCTGAAAAATGTTAGTGACCCAGCCGAGAGCGATCATGGGCCAGACGAGAATGCCGAGATAACTATAGAAGGCGATGAGAGCGCCGATGGAGAGGCTGCCGGTGAGAACGAGATGGCCGCCTTGCCAGAGAACGATGAGAAACGTGACGCCAATCATGGCCTGGAGAGAAGGCATAAACATGCTCCAGGTGCGAATCCAGGCGACGTTGCGAGAAACGTACTCGCGATTGGGCTCGTCAAAGCCGCGGATTTCGGCGTCTTCCTGGGCGTAGGCGCGAACGACGCGGACGCCGGCGAGATTTTCCTGGACTTTGGCGGAGAGAGTGGCGAGCGAAGCCTGGATTTTTTCGAAGAGCTCGTGGATAACCTTGCCGAAATGCTGGACGACGATGGCGACAAACGGAACGGGAAGAAGAATCCAGAGAGTGAGCCTGCCGGAAAGCTGAGACATGACGGCGACGGCGAGAGCCATGCCGATGATGGTTTGGCCGCTATACATGATGCCGGGGCCGAGAACCATGCGGACGGCGTTGAGGTCGTTGGTGGCGCGGGACATGAGTTCGCCGGTGCGATTGCGAACGTAGAATTCGGGTTCAAGGAGGAGAAGGCGATTCAAAAGACCGCCGCGAAGATCGAATTCGATATCGCGAGAAATGCCGATGAGGATCCAACGAGTGTAAAAGGAGAGGACGGCGCGGACGGTAACAAGGCCGATGAGGAGGAGACAATAGATGCCGAGAGCGTGGCGGCTGCTGGGAGCGTACCAGGGAATGCTGCGGCTGAGCCAGGAGCCGGCGAGAAGATGGCCAGAGGCTCCGCGCGCGAAGGGTTGAGCGCTTCCGGCGAGAATGTCCGTGAGGACGCCCGTGGCGAGTGGAATGATGTTCTGGACGATGCTGGAAGTGACGAGAGCGAGCATGCCGAGAGCGATAGGACCGCGATAACGGCCGAGATAGGGAATGAGGCCGAGAAGGCTCTTGAAGGAAGAGGACTTGGGAGGCTTTTTAGCGGCGGAGGCGGCGCCGAGAGTGGCGGCGGCGGCGCTCATCGAAGCACCGAGCGGGCAGTGGTGAGAGAGGGAGATTCGAGCAGGAAATGCTCGTAGGTGCGGTCGAGAGACTGGAAACGCTTGGTGGCGGGATTCCAGGCGACACCGATGGGGAGGACGTGAGAGTCCGACGCGCCGGCGCCTTTGATGGGAGTGAAGTAAAGCTGAATGCCCTTGACGGGATCCTGATCGTACTGAATGCGCCAACCGGCGACGGAAGAAAGCGGAGTGAGGGCGAGGAAGCCCTTGGAGTTTTTCAGATATTCATCGCAGCGGAGAAGCTCGTTCCAATTGTCGCCATCTTTTTCCGCGAGGACGGCGCGCGTGACGATGGTGCCGGGAATGGGTTCCTTGGGATTTTTGGGGACGACATTGGCAGCGAGGAATTGCTGCTTGCCGTTCTTGGCGAGCTCGCCGAAAACGAGGACGGTGGTTTCCTTGCCGAGAAGGCCGGTGGCGGCGGCCTGAATTTCGTCGGGGATGGCAGGTTCGGGAGGCTTGGCAGCAACTTCGGCGGGCTTGGAGGCAGGCTCATCGCCGCAGGAGACGAGAAAAGGAGCAATCGAGAGAGAGACGAGGGCGATGGCGACGGCGAAGAGAGAGGAGAAGCCGCGCCGGGGAGTACATGCACAATCTGTTTGTGTAATGGGCATCCGTTGAACCTGTAATCCTATGATTCTAGCCGTTGAGCGCCGCCGGGGAAAGGACTGCGAGAGAAGGAGTGTCCTGGACGTGCAAGGCAGCGCGAAAGCGGGAGCGGTTAGCGGGCGAGAATCGCATCGAGACGGGCTTCGAAATTTTCCTCTCCTTCCGAAGTGAGCGAGCTGCGTTCGACGGGCAGAGCGAGCTCGAGCGACTCATGCCAGCGGAACAATAGTTGGATGTTTTCGCGGGTCCTGGCGTGATATTCCTTCAAATTATCGGGGACGGACATCCACTGGCGGAAGGTGCGCTCGACGGCGTGGTCGGAGGAGTCAAAAGGATTGGAAGCGGCGGCGGGAGCGAGAAGGCCAGCATGGCCGGTGAAAAGATGCTCGAAGCCGAGGTCAGCGACAAAGTGGCCTTCGGAGGTTGCGAGGGCGGAGTCGTACTCTGGGCCGTGACAAGTGAGCTGGAGAGGCTCGGGCTTGTTGGTCCACTTGAGGGAGGAGGAGTCAAAGGACCAGAGATCCCAATTGGAGGAGACGATGTAGGCGCTATCGGGATTGATGTGCTGCGCGGCAAGGGCGGCGATTTCGGCGGGGCCGTAGCCTTGATCGCGGAGATCCCATTCGGCGAGAGGAGTTTCCGAGGAGTCAATGGGCTGGATAAGGAGTTGCGTGAAAGCGGGGCCGGAAGCGGAAAGAGGGACAGTGGCGAGAAAGCGCGCGAATTGAGGGATGAGAGTGGCGGCGGAGAAGTCGCGGGTCCAGATGCGGAGATAGGCGCGGTTGGACATGGGCGGATTATACCGACGGTTGCAGTGAAACGCGAAACGAGCGTCGGAGGTGAGCCGCAACCGTAGCGGAAAGCGCTGGCGGCTATCCGTTCCCGCTGCCGGCGGAGGTGGAGCGGGAGAGAGGAGGGCCGGACGGCGAGGGATCGGAGGAGGATGGGTCGGTAGAAGACGGAGTTTGAGGGGAGGGAGGAGTTTGCGGTGGGCGAGGGGCGAAGCCGGAGGCGATTTGCTGGAGGCGTTCGCGGAGAGAATCGCCGACGTTGGCGAAAACCTGGGCGCAGGTTTCGCGGAGAGCTTCTTCGGCTTTGGCGGCGGCGCCCGCGATGGCTTCGCGGGATTGATGATCGAGGTTGGAGACGGTAGCGAGGAGCCACTGATTGGAGACGTTTTCAAGGCGGGAGCGGTGCTGCTCGACGGCCTGGCCGCCCATCTGGGAATAGATTTCGCGCATTTGAGAAGCGTGGGAATCCACGGTGGACTTCCAGGACTCGAGAAGAGGAGCGAGGCCGGCCTTGACGCGGGAATGGGCATCGGCAACGCCGGAATCCACGGCGCCGGAAAGAGCCGCGTGAAACTTGTGAAGGAACGCTTCCTGGCCAGCGGTGAGCTGCTGGGCGAAATTGGAATGAGCGGAATCGAGGAGCGAGCGGGACTCGTCGAGAGAACGCAAAGATTCCTGATTGAAGCCATCGAGTTCGGTGCGAGCCTGGCGCTGGATTTCGTCGGTGAAGGCGGCGGTGGTGGTATCGGCGGCTTCGGCGAAAAGGGCACGAGCGCGTTCGAACGATTCGCGGACGACTTCTTCCATCTGAGATTGCGTGTGGCCGATGAAGCTGCGGCTGGAATGATCGAGTTCGCTGGCAAAGACGCTGGAAACTTCACCGGCTTTTTCGCGGAAGTGCGATTCGGCCTGCTCGATGGTTTTATCGGTGAGGTTCTGAATCTGGGTGTGGGCTTTCTTTTCGTACCACTCGGCGGACTTCATAAGGTCGTCAATGGTGTGATGCTTGAGATCGGCGAGGCGGGATTCAAATTCAGAGAGATTGCGAGAGGTGACAGAGTCGGCGGCATCCTGAAGGAGCTGGTCAACGCCACCGAGATTTTCGCGGAAGCGGGCGAGTGATTCGGCGAAGGCTTCGTCGGCGGAGGTGCGGATGCGGTCCTGCTGGAGAGTCATCGCAGCGTCGAGGAGAGAACGGCCACCGGCGAGGCGATGAATGGCTTCCTCAGTTCTGGAGATGTGCGGCTGAACGAGAGCGTCAACCTGTTGATCGAAGGTGGAAAGAGCGAGCTGGCAATTTTCGACAAAGGTGGAGCGGATGCGGGAGTTGATGTCCTCGAGCGCGGATTCGGACTGGCGATGGAGTTCGTTGCGATGGAGATTGAGGACGTCGCCAACCTGGGAAACGAAAGCGGAGAGGGCTTGGGCCTGAGCGGTTTCGATGCGCGCAGAAAAATTGTCGAGGCGATCGGCAAGCTGGATAGCGCGAGTCGAGGCGGCGTCCAGATCCTGCGAGTGTTGTTCGATGGAGCGGCGGAGCACGGCGGCACGCAGTTCGGCGTCGGAAGCGGCGATAGCGAGGGCATCGTTGGCAGCGGTGACCTGGCGAGCGGCTTCATCCTGGATTTGGATGGAATAGGCGCGGACGCGGTCCTCGAGCTGAGCTGCGGCGCCGGCGGTGATATCCATCAGGGAAGCCGAGTAGCGGGCGGAATCCTGCTGGAGGGCGGAGCGAGATTCGGCGAAACGCTGCTCGGCGTTTGTGGCGGCGGAACTTGCAGTGTCGCGGAGGGCAGCGGCGTGACGAGCGGCGTCCTCATGAAGCTGAGCCGAGACGCGGCGGAGATGTTCTTCCAGAGCGGAGGCGGCATTTTCGCGAGTGGATGAAAGAGTGGATTCGAAGGACTCGCGCAACTGGGAGCGAGCGGATTCGATATCGGCTTGGAGCTGGGATTGAAAAGCAGATTGAGCAGATGAAGTCGCGGCAGTGAGGCGGCTTTGCGCTTCGGCGGCGGAGGAAGCCAGGGCTTCGCGATGGGCGGCAGTGGCTACATCGGATTGGCGGGTAGCTTCGGCGACTTCGCGGATGGCCTCCGCGGATTTTGAGGCGAGTTGAGCTTGCGCGGCTTCTGCTTGAGAGCGGACTTGCGAAGAAGATAGTTCGACCTGTTCGAGCAGAGCGCGAAGCGAGCCGGAGGCGGAAGAAACAAGCCGGGAGTGCTCGGCGCGTTCAGCGACGGCGCTATTGGAAATCTGACGGGTCAAACTCGTGGCGAGCTCTTCAAGCTGAGGAGCGATCCAGCGGGGCAGCTCGCGCTGAAGCGCTTCGGCGGCGGCAGTGTGAGCGGAGCGGGAACGAGAATCGGCTTCGAGACGAATGGTTTCGAGAGCGGCGTTGATCTGTTGAGAGAGCTGTTCGCGGGCGGAAGTGACTTTGCGCTCCCAATCTTCGAGAGATACGCGATGTTCGGCGGAGACGGCCTGCGCGGCGAATTCGCGAGCGGCGGCTTGAATCTGCTGCTTGGCGTCGGCGACGAGGCGGGCCATCTGACGCGCGAGCTGGAGAGAAGCGTCGGTGGCGTTTGCGGGAGCAGGGAAGATGCGCAGGTTGTCTTGCGCCGCGGTATCGGGCTCGGATTCATTGAGAGGGAGATGAATTTCGGCGAGTTCGGACGGGCGGGCCGAAGAATCCGGCGAGGCAACGCTTTCGGAAACGGGAGAAGCGTCCGCTGCGGCCTGGGCGGGGAACCAATCGGGGGGAGGAAAGGCGATGCCCCAGGTGTTGCCGGGGCGCTCGAGTTCAAGAGCGACTTGAAACAACTGGCGGACAGTGCGAGGACGCTGAATCCAGGCAACGCGCCCGCGAACGGAACGAGGAGGCTGATTGGCTTCGGCGTTAGGCACTTCGAGAGTGACCCACATGTTTTTGAGAACGTAGTGGCGGGACTGGTAGCGACAGCCGTGGCAATTGATGATGAGAGTGGAAGTGCGTTCGGAGAACGGGCGGCCGAGCGCGTCAACTCCCGTGACAGAAAGAGGAACGGCCTGCATGATGCGCGTGCTGCGACGCTTGCGAAGCTCTTCGTTCTGGTGCGTGACGGGTTCTGACATCATTTCCGTAGTTTCACCGGCAAGATTGCCGGACTGTTCATCAATGGACACCGTGCCACTCCTCCGGAAGAAGCGAGATGAGCGACTGCTTACGACGGCTTCGTCGTACCATCCGAGGCCGGCGAGCGGTGTGTTCCAGCGAGGAACTCCCAAACTTCCTTAGCGACCCAGATTGGTCCAACCAACAAATAGATCGGTCCCTGAAAAAACGCGGGGTGATTGCCTTCGATGCGGTGGCCGAGAAAAAGCAGAATCCAGCCGCCGACGAAAAGCGAGCCACCCAAAATCCACTTCATCCAGAAAAGAAGGATGAGGCCGAAAAAAATCAAGGGGATGCCGATGCCGTGGAGAAGCTTGTTCCAAACGGAAGAATGCTCGTGGTCGTACTGCGCCATGTAGTGGGCCAAGCCGGGCAAAGCGCAACTCCTAGCGGTGGGGACCTGTCCGCGGGAACAAGACTCTATACCGAAAAAGGTCCGTGTGCTAGAGGCGACCATACGTAATGGGACTGCTATGAGGAAAGTATGGATTTGGGGGCAAACCAGGAGGGTGAGGCGGGTGATCTGCTTAACTATAGATATATATTAAATGTAAATAAAATTGAATTAGGCGGCGCGGGCTAGAGGTCGCGGCGGCCTTCGAGAGCTTTGAGCATGGTGATTTCGTCGGCGTACTCAAGATCGGCACCAACGGGGATGCCGACGCCAATGCGAGTGACGCGGACGCCGAGCGGCTTGAGCAATTTCGAGAGATAAACAGCGGTGGCTTCGCCTTCGGCAGTGGGATTTGTGGCAATGATAATTTCCTCGACGGTGCCGGCCTTGAGGCGTTCGATGAGCGGCTTGATGCGAAGCTGATCGGGGCCGCGGCCGGAGAGAGGAGAGAGCGAGCCGCCGAGAACGTGGTACATGCCGCTGTAGGTGCGGGTCTTTTCGATGGCCATGATGTTGTGAGCTTCTTCGACGACGCAGATGGATTTTTTATCGCGATTGGCGCCGGCGCAGTAGAGGCAGGGGTCGGTGTCCGTGATATTGCCGCAGACCGAGCATTCGTGGATTTTTTCCTTTGCGTCGCGGATGGCGTCGGCGAGAGCAAGGGCGTCTTCGGGAGCGGCGCGAAGGAGGAAGAAGGCGAGGCGCTGGGCGGTTTTCTGGCCAATACCGGGAAGATGCTTGAGTTCATCAATGAGGCGTTCAACAGGAGCGGCAAAATCGGGCATGGAAGATGTGTAGCACAGGGGAGAGTGGGTGCGCAAACGAGGAGGGGGGATCGAGGCGGAGAGGGTGAGGTAGCACTGGACAGTGAGCGGGGGAGACGCGGGGCGAGTGCGGCTGTTGGACGCGAGGGGGCACTGCAACTTATTGAACAGGGAAGGTTTATGGGGAAGGTGGTTACTAGCAAGGAAGGGAGCGGGAGAAACTGCAAGAATCGGGCGGGGAAGCGTTCTACCATCAGAACTAATCGAGTGGTAAAAGCGAGGAAGGTCCATGCCCGCCCTCATCTTCTTGGCTGTCTTGCTGGGATTGGCGCTGCTGGCTACGCCGATTCTGATCATCTCGTTGTTTGTGACGCAGAGCCAACTGCGGCGAAGAATCAGCACGATTGAAGAAGAGAGCGAAAAGAAGATAACGAGGCTGCAGCGAGCGGTCGGGGAGTTGCAGAGCCGGCTCGCTACTGCAACACCCGCGGCGGCGCCAGCGGCGACTGAAGCAAAACCAGCGGCAGCGGATGTTCCGCGAACAGCGCCGGAACCGCGAGCTGTACCGCCTGCGGCAATACCGCCGACAGTGGTCGTGACACCGAAAATCGAACCACAGCCGGAGAGCAAGCCGCCCGCCGTCGAGCCGATCAAGATTCCAGAGAAAAAACCGGAAGTAATTGCAGAGCCGAAGGCGCCAGCAGCGAGGCCTATTGTGCCGACGGCGCCAGCGATTCCTGCGGCATTGTCGGGAGCCACTGCGCCGCCTGCTGCGCCGCCGAAAATCACGATTGCGCCGAGCGTTCCGCCCGCGCCGACGAAGCCCGCCGCGCAAGCTCCAAGTAGTGCGCGGTCAGTTGCAGGGCCGCCAATTTTTTCGCCTACGACGGTTTCCCCTGCGCGGGGCTCGGGGGCCTACGCGAAGGTCGAGGAAAGAGAAAAGCGAGGATCAGGAATCGAGCAGGCGCTGGGAACGAAATGGTTCGCCGCGCTGGGCGTGGCGATGATCGTGATTGGCGTTGCGCTGCTGGGAAAACTTGTGCTGCAAAACGTGGGGCCCGGAGGGACGGCGTTCGTTGTATATGCAGCGGCTTTTGGATTGCTGGGCGGCGGAATTTTTCTGGAGAAGAGGGAGAAGTTCCGGCTGCTGGGCCGAGTGGGAATCGGAGGCGGATGGGCGCTGCTCTTTTTCGCGACGTACGCGATTCACCACGTTGCGGCGATGCGGATTCTGGACTCGCTAGTGATGGACTGCGTGCTGATGCTGGCGGTGGCGATGGCGATGACGGCGCACACGCTGCGCTACCGGTCGCAACTGGTGACGGGCTTCGCGTTTTTGCTGGGCTACACGACGATCGCTCTGAGTTTCAGCGAAGTGCGAGCGCTAGGAGCAGGCGCGGCGGCGGACAGTACGGTGTACGGATTGTTCGCGGGCGTGATCCTGGCGGCGGCGCTGGTCACGATCATCTTGAAGATGGGTTGGTTCGAACTGGAGATTTTCGGAATTTTATCGAGCTACCTGAACCATTTTTATTGGCTGTACAAGCTGATGGGAATCGAAGGAGCGCACGGGCGGGCATTCCCCGAATATCACGCGAGCCTGGCGATTCTACTTTTTTACTGGGTGGCGTTCCGAGTGTCGTACGTGCTGCGGAACATCAAGACGGATTTCGACGAGCGGGTTTCAGCGGTGGCGGCGCTTCTGAATACGTTGCTGCTGCTGGGAGTGATGAAATTTCAATCGGTGCAGCCGGACCTAGCGTACATCGCGCTGCTGCTGATTGGAGCGGTGGAGTTCACGATCGGGCAGCTTCCTGTGCTGAAGAAGCGGCGGCTGGCATTCGTGCTGCTAAGCGTGATGGGCGCGGCGCTGATGATCGCGGCGGTGCCGTCGCATTTTTCGGGCGATCCGATCGCGTATTTGTGGCTGGTGGGCGCGGAAGTGTTTCTGATCGCGGGAGTCCAGTTCGAAGAAGTGGTTTTCCGGCGAGTGGGATTGTTGCTCGGGCTGATGGTGGGAATCGATCTCTTCGGATTCAATTTCCGGACGCTGGCCGACTTTCGAATGCACTCGGAGGCGGTGGTACTGAAGAGCGGGCTGCTGTTCGGAGTTTGCGCGGCCGTGTTTTATCTCAACGCAATTTATTTGCAGAAGCGATGGGAAAAATCCTTTACGGGGACATTCGAACGGCGGCTGCTAAATGTGCAGTCGTACTTAGGCGCAGCGGCAGCGGTGACGGCGGCATGGGCGCTCTTCTCGAACGATTGGACGGCGGTAGCGTTCGCAGCGATTATGTTCGGCCTGGCGTGGGCGAACCAGCGGCTCGGGTCGCGGGACGTGGAA
This sequence comes from Candidatus Acidiferrum sp., assembly GCA_035279745.1. Lineage (GTDB taxonomy): Bacteria > Acidobacteriota > Terriglobia > Acidiferrales > UBA7541 > Acidiferrum. Next base: position 102,738 of record DATEHE010000011.1, read on the forward strand.
ATTCAATACGCGTTGCTGGGAGTGCTGACGCTTTACCGCGCGATTGTTTTCAATTTCCACATTGAGGACGCGCTGCGCACGCACATTGCGACGAGGCTGGAGACGCTGCCGCTGCTGGCGGCGCTCTTCTACGGGACGGCGAAATTCGCGGGGGCGCGCGAGGACGAGGGGCAACGAGTGTTCCGTGCGCTCTTTTCGTTCGCGGGGTCGGCACTGATCGGATTGTTGATCTGGTATGAGGCGCCGGAGATGTGGATTGCGGCGTTGTTCCTGGCAGCGGGGGCGGCGCTGGCGCTGCTAGGGCGGAGATGGAATGTGCTGCATCTCGGGTATCAGGAGCATGTTTTTGCGGCTGCGGCAATCTGGCGGACGCTGGAGTACAACACGCAAATAGGAGGGCACTACGGGCCGTTCAGCGTGAGGATGCTGACAGTGACGCTGGTGGCGGCGGGACTCTACGCCATTTCGCGGCGAGCAACGCTGGAAGACGCGACGCATTGGCGAGCGACGGCATATTTGCACACGACGGCGGCAACTTCTTTGCTGGCGCTGTTGATGTGGTACGAAGCTTCGACTGGATGGCTGATGGCGTTCTGGGCGGTGTTCGCGCTGGCGCTGACGCTGGTGGACCGGCGATTCGAAATGGAGGATTTGCGCTGGCAGGCGCATGCGTTGGCGGGATTGGCACTGCTGCGAGGCGTGACGGTGAATATGTACGTCACGACGGAATGGCACGGAGTAAGCGTGAGATTGCTGACGGTGGCGCTGACGGCGGTGATTTTCTACGGGATGTCGCGGCTGATTCGAATGCCGGAAGAGCTGCGCAAACGGGATTTTCATCACGTGTACTCGTGGGCAGGGTCGGTGCTGGTTGGGCTGCTGATGTGGCACGAATTGAAGCCGCTGAGCATCGCGGTGGGCTGGGCGGTGTTGGGGCTAGTGCTATTTGAGTATGGGCTGCTGAGAAAGACGGGGCAGTTCCGATACCAGGCGTATGTGGCGCTGAGCGCGGCGTTCGCGCGAATTTTCTTTGCGAACCTGACGGCGAGCGAGGCGGGAGAATTCTGGGGGCCGAGGTTGTACACGGTGCTGCCGCTCGCGCTGATTTGCTTTTTCGTGTACGCGCAATTGCCGGAAAGCGAAGAGAGCGCGGCGAGCGACCGGAGATGGCATTTTGACGCGCTGGTGGCGTACCTGGGAACGGGAAGCGTGATGGCGCTTTTCTATTACCAGTTCGCGCCGGAGTGGGTGGTGGCATCGTACGCGGCGGTAGCATTCGTTTTGTTTGGCGCGGCGTGGGGATTGCAGAGAGATGTTTTTCTGCAGCAGGGGATTCTGGCGACGCTGGGAACATTCGCGCGAGGAATGCTGCACAATCTTTTCGGAGCGAGCTTTTTCCTGGGGAGTACGTGGAAAGGGCCCTACTTCGTGGTGAGCGTGGCGATCGCGATTCTGTTCGCGACGCTTTTCTTTGCGTACCGATTGCGCGACAACTTCCGAAAAGGCGTGGCGCGCGGAACGGGAAGCGGGAGAATCGCGGAGCTGTTGCGAGGGCATCCGGAGCAACTGCAATTTTTCGCGCCGATCGTATTGTTGACGGTGATGCTCGCGCTGAAGACCAGTGCGGGACTGCTGACGTTTTCGTGGGGAGTGGAAGGCGCGTTGATTGTGCTGTTCGCGCTGGTCGTCCGTGAACGGAGTTTTCTGCACGCGGGATTCGGGCTGCTGGTGCTGTGCATCGGGAAAGTGCTGGCGATGGACATGTGGCGGCTGGACCTGGCGCATAAAGTGATCGCGTTTATTGGAGTTGGAGTGGCGGTGGCGGCGGTTTCGTTTCTGTACATTAAATTCCAGGACAAGCTCAGGCAAGCGGCATGAAGCGCGGAGCGGCGCTCGCGGTGTTTTTCGTGATACTGGGAGCGTCGCTAGCGGGGCTCTATTGGAGCGAGCGGCAGACGAAAAAAACGCCGGTATCGGCAAACGCAGTGGTGGACATGATGGCGGACGCGCAGAGAGATTTGACGCGCGTGCCGATGCGGTTCACGCGGCTTTCCGACGAGCAGGAAATCGCGATTGGACAGGAATTGGCGGCGCAATATGCGGGGCAGTTGCTGAAGAAGACGCCGGAAGAAGAGGCGCTGGAAAAGTACGTGCAGCGCGTCGGGGGGACGGTGGCGACGCACGCGCACCGGCATTTGCCGTACAACTTTCATTTAATTCCCGACCACAATTTGATCAATGCGTTTTCGCTGCCGGGCGGGCCAGTGTATATCGGCGAAGGGATGCTGGACTTGATGGAAACCGAGGACGAGCTGGCGGCGATACTCGGGCATGAGGTGGAGCACATTGACCATTATCATTGCGCGGGGCGAGTGCAGATCGAGGCGAAACTGAAGAAGCTGAATCTCGAAGCGGTGGGAGAGCTGGTGAAAATTCCACTGCAACTTTGGCAAACGGGCTATGAGAAGGATGAAGAGTTCGAAGCGGACCGGGAAGGAGTGCGGCTGGCGGTGGCGGCGGGATATTCACCGTACGGAGCGGTGACCATGTTCACGAGGATTTCAAAATTGTGCGACGAGTACGTGATACACGCGCGGAGTCCGGAAGAGGAGTTATCGGAGCTGGCGATACAGAGTTTGACGGGATATTTCCGGTCGCATCCGGAGCCGGCGGAACGGCTCGCGCAGGTAAACCAGCTGATTGCAGAAGAGCATTGGGAGAACCGGAAGGAGCAGAGGCCGTTTCACGTGGAGTATGAGGTGCGGAACGGGAAGCTGGTGAAGTAGAGCGGGAGCGGAGCGCTGCAGAGGCGGAGAAGAATCGAGCAGTAGAACTAAAAGAGGCCGGGGATTTTCATACCGGCGATGCCGGGGATGCCGCCGGTAAGATTTTTCATCTGGTTGGCGAGCTCATCATCCACGCGGCGAGAAGCTTCATTGACGGCGGCACGAATCAAATCCTGAAGCATTTCCTGATCCTTGCCGTTGAAAATATCTGGTTCGATGCGGACTTCCACAAGCTGTTTCTGGCCGTTCATTTTAACGCTGACCATACCGCCGCCCGCGGAAGCTTCGACGGTGACCGAATTGACCTGTTGCTGCACGTCTTCCCATTGCTGGCGAAAACGCGCGAGCATTTGTTGAAGAGCGTTGACGTCCATCAGGATTCCTCTTGCCGCCACTTCACTTCGGAAATTCTGCCTCCGAAGCGCTGCAACAGGGAACGCACCAGCGGATCGCGTTCAAAGCGCGCGCGAAGTTCGTCCGTGCCGGACGAGCCACGAGGCGCAGACCCTGCTGCTGCATCTACTTTAGCACACACGCGGACGGGGCGGCCCAGCACTTTGGAGGAGCAGTTGCGCAACTTATCGAGAGAGTCGCGCGCTTCCATCATTTCGGCGAAAGCGCGTTTTTCGGGCGGGAAAAAAATGGTGAGCTCGGCGCCATCGAGAAGCCAGCGGGAGCCGTGATGGAGAATTTCGCCGAGAAATTTTTGTTGGGACTGGATTGCAGTTTTGATTTCAGCGATGTGCTCCTGCGAAATTCCCGCAGCCTGAATAGCGGGAGATTTCTCAGCGGAGAATTCCTGAGAAACCGGCGACGGAGCCGCGGAAGGAATTTCCTGCGGGGGAGAAGGAGGCGGTTCCTGACGGGCTGGAGCCGGAGCGGCAGCCGAGGCAGAAGCAGCGGAGAGAGAAGGCGCGGTGAAGTTGGAGCGGGGAGGAGCGGAGAACGCACGCGGCGAAGAAGGAGTTGGAGATGGAGCAGGTGCTGAAGAAACAGCCGGAGCCGCGGATTGGCTGCGAGATGAACCAGAGCTGGAAGCGGCTACGGGAGCGCCGGAGCGGAGTTCAGCGAGCAATTCTTCCATCGGCGCGAGGCGGCGCGCATTGATGAGGCGCAGCAAACCCATTTCGAGGTGGACGCGCGCGTCGGGTTTGCGACGGAGATCGTCATCGGTTTGCAGGAGAATCTGGAAGAAGCGCGTGAGATCTTCCTCCGAAAATTGAGCGGCGGCTTTCGCGAGAGCAGGGCGCTGATCGGAAGTAGCGGCGATGAGATCCGAATCGGCGCCGCAAACGCGAGCGATGAGGAGATTGCGGATGTGGCGAATGGCTTCCTTGCAGAAATGCTGGAGGTTGCGGCCTTCTTTCTGGAAAGTGTGAACGAGACCGAGAGCGCGCTCGGCGGAGCCCTCGAAGATGGCGGTGACAAGTTCATCGAGCGAATCCTCGGGGACGACACCGAGGAGATCGCGAACCTGCTGGCCGGAAATGGAATTTCCGCAATAGGCGCGAGCTTGCTCGAGAAGAGAGAGCGCGTCGCGGAGGCTGCCTTCGGCCATGCGTGCGACGACGGCGAGAGCGGCGGGTTCGATGAGCAAGTCTTCTTTTTTGGCAATTTCCTCGAGGCGGCTGGTGATCTCCGCGAACGTTAGAGCGCGAAAATGAAAATGCTGCGAGCGGGAGCGGATCGTGTCCACGAGATCGTCGGGCTGAGTTGTGGCCATGACGAAGATGACGCGGTCGGGCGGCTCCTCGAGCGTCTTGAGGAGAGCGTTGGAAGCTTCGCCGGTGAGCATGTGGGCTTCATCGAGGATGACGACTTTGCTGCGGGAAGCGGCCGGGGCGTAGCGAACCATTTCGCGAAGCTCGCGAATCTGATCAATGCCGCGATTGGAAGCAGCGTCAATTTCGATGACGTCGAGGGAATTTCCCGCGGCAATTTCCTTGCAGGAATCGCAAACGCCGCATGGTTCGGGCGTGGGACCGTGAACACAGTTCATGGCCTTGGCGAGGATGCGCGCGGCGGTCGTCTTGCCAACGCCGCGAGCGCCGGAAAAAATGTAGGCGTGAGCGACGCGATTGTTCTTGATGGCGTTGGCAAGGGTAGAAGTGACGTGGGACTGGCCGACAAGGTCGGCGAAGGTTTGCGGGCGATATTTTCGAGCGATGACCTGATAGTTCATGTTGTTCGCGCGAGATGTAGCCTGAACATCGGTTAGGCAACAAGCAGCGCGCCTGGGAATTTAAACAATGCGAGGAACTTCGGGGCATCCGCGGCACCCGAGGTAATCCCGTTACCGTTGCTCCCTTCCGGGCCTGGCGGGGTTCGCGGGACCTCGTTGCACAGAGCCCGAAGTTCCACGCTCCGGCAGCCGAGAAAGAAGCGGCTGCGAGGAAAAGTCTAGCACACGGATTCTTGCGGGGACAAAGAGGGCGAGGGCGCGGAGGCATGGAGCGAGGAAGCGAGTGGCGGGTGAATCAAAATTAATTGAAGCGAGTGATTTTCCAGAGAGCGAAGCCGCAAGCGAAAAGAAAAAGAAGAGAAGCAAGGACGAGGGCGCAGAGGGCGGTCCAGTTGATTGCAAGATCGGGAGTGCGAGCAAGAAAAGCGAGTGCGGCGAAAATAGCGGTGGCGGACAGAACGAGGAAGTAATCGAGCAGAGTGCGGGAGGAACGCGATGCGGGTCCGGCGGGAGAAGGAGTTGTTTCGCTGCCGGAAAGAGAGGCGTTGACGTAGGCGGAATCCACGGAATAGCGGAGAGACTCGCGTGCGGCGGCCTGACGCCAGCGAGAATGTTCTTCGGAAGAGACGCTGGAAAGCGCGATAGCGCCCGCGCCGAAAGCCATGAGGAGAGAGCCGCCGATGACTTGAGCGAGAAGGGAAGCGCCGCGGCCGTGCAGCTCACCAAAGACGAGAATGCCCCAGAGAAGACCCCAGAGCTGATTCGTGTTGGAAAGAGGGATGCCGCGGCTGATGCCGATATATTTCGCGGCGTATTGCTGGAAAAGATCGCCGATCACCCAGACAAAGCCGCCGAGGAGAAGCCAAAAGAGAACGGAGCGCGCTAGGGCGAGCTGATGGTAGAGAGAAGCGAAGCCGCCGCCATAGCCGAGCGCTAGGGCGAGCATCATGCCGAGTTCACCGATGGTGAAAAACGCGATGAAAGAGAGCGGGTTCATGCCGGTGAGATACGCCTTGCGATAGGGAACGTACATGGTGCCCCAGAGGACACCGGCGGCGAGAGCAGCAAGGATGCCGCGAGTAGGATGTCCGGCAGAGCTTTGGGCGGCGGAGGCGTAAGCAAGCAGAGCGGCTCCGCCGAACATCAGAAGAGCGCCGCCGAGAACGCTCAGCCAGCGGAGCTTGCCAGCGCCGCGGAGTTCGTTGAAGAGAAGCCAGCCCCAGAAAATACCGAGCAGACTGTTGATGTTCCAGAGAGGGAAGGCAATGCTGAGCCCTATATCGCGAATGGCAAAGATGGTGAGCGTATTAGCGACAGCCCAGAGGCAACCGGCGAGAATGCCCCAGATGATGAGATGAGGGGCGTTGCGGATATCGGCGCGCATCTGGCTCGTGCCGCGCAGGAGGGCGGGGAGACTCCAGCGAGCGAGAAAGACGCCGAGAACCATGAGAAGAGAAACGACGAGAGGGGAAATGCCGAGTTTGACGAGTTTTGTGGGAGCTTCGGCGGCGCCGAGCCAGGCTCCGGCAGCGAAGCCACAGAGGACGCCGAGGAGTTGCAGTTTGCGGAGGCGAGCCGCTTCGACGGCGGGAGGAATTTTTTCGACAGATGCGAGTGAGGAAGGCACGAGGGGGTTCAGCGGATGGAGTGGAGCACGGCCAAGCCGGCGAGGAGGACGAAGAGAGGAACCCAGAAATGAGTGTCGGTCAAGACTTGGAGCCAGAGCCGGGAAGGCGTTGGCGTAGGAGTGTGGTCTGGCATAGTGGCTGGTCTGATAAATTTGCCGCGAGAAACACGAGCGCGGTCGCGCGCGGCGGCACACCTTCATACCACAAGAAGGACGATTCACGGAGCAAGAACGTTCGAAGAGGGATTGGGCATGCCGACAGGGCGGGCAGCGCCGCGCTGACTACGCTTGCCCTTCCGTAGGCGGCAGGGCGTGGGCGATTTTGGCTTGCTGCGAGGGGTGGGCGAGGCGGACCAGAAGCCGCTATCTAAGGAGAGGAGTTCGAAGTAAGATTGCGGCTAACAAGACGGAGCCGATACTTTTTCAACCTTTCCAACGTAAGGATAAACAAGGGGTAGTGTGAATGAAGCGGCGAGTGCACATGCGGGAGCCGGTTGGAATTGCGCTGGAAACGCTGACAGCGCACAAGCTGCGGTCTTTCCTGATGCTGCTGGGGATTATTTTGTCGGTGGCGACGCTGATCGTAGTCATCGCGCTGATTTCCGGCGTAAACCAATACATCGCGAACAAAGTGGCAAACCTTGGTTCGAACGCATTTACGGTGATGCGATTCCCGATCATTACGGAAATGGAAGAGCTTGTGAAGGCGACGAGGCGGAACAAGCTCGTCACGTGGGAAGACTACGAGGCACTGCGGGACGATTTGAAACTGCCGATGCGAGTGGGAGCGGAGGTAAGAACGTCGGCGAAAGTGAGAGAAGGAACGCTGACGGTGGAGGACACAAGCATCCGCGGAGTCACCGCCAGCATGGGAGACATTGACGCGCAGGAAGTGGCGGACGGACGGTACATCACGGAAGCGGATGAAACCAGCCATTCGATGGTGGCGATGATCGGAGCGGACCTGGCGGATAAGCTTTTCCCGAGCCTGGATCCGGTGGGACACGAAATAGATATTGACGGGCGGCCGTTCATCGTCGTGGGCGTGGCGAAACCGATTGGGACGATCCTGGGCCAGTCGCAGGACAATTTTGCATGTATTCCGATCGAGACGTACATCGGGATCTACGGAGCTTTTCAGGGATTGTGGATCAACGTGCAGGCGCGAGGCCCGGAATGGATGGACCGAACGCAAGATGAAGCGCGAGTGCTGATGAGGGCGAGGAGGCATCTGAAGCCGAACGAGACGGACTCTTTCGGGATCATTGACTCGCAAACGTTGATGAGCTTGTGGAAACAACTGACGGGAGTGATCGCGATTGCGATGGTGGGAGTGGTGTCCGTGTTCCTGGTCATCGGGGGAGTGGTGATCATGAATGTGATGCTGGCGACGGTGACGGAGAGGACGCGAGAAATCGGAATTCGAAAGGCGCTGGGGGCGAGCCGCGGAGACATCCTGCTGCAGTTTTTGATTGAAGCGTGCGTGATGGCGGCGATGGGAGGAGCGATCGGAGTGCTTGTGGCGTACGCGATTTGCGGGCTGGCGCTGGCGACGACGTCGGTGCCGATGCACGTGCCGCTTATAGCGGTGGTGATGGCGGAGCTGATATCGGCGGTGGTGGGAATCTTTTTCGGAGTGTATCCCGCGCGGAAAGCGGCGATGCTCGAGCCGATTGAAGCGCTGCGGACGGAACTGTAACGAGTGGGTGAACAGAAATGAAGATGGCGCTTGGCGAAAATGCGCAAATGGCGCTGACGACGCTGCGGGAGAACAAGATGCGGTCGTTTCTGACCGTGCTTGGAGTCGTCATCGGGATTACGGCGCTGCTTTCCGTGGTGGCAATCCTGATGGGCGTGTACAACGACGTGAACGCGTTTTTGAGCGATTTTGGAACGGACACGCTCTTCATTTTCAAGTTCGACCCGGGAATCCACACGTCGGGAAGATTGTCGCCGGAGGAGCGAGCGAGGAAGCCGTTGACGCTGGAAGATGCAAAAGCGATCGAGGAGCTTTGCCCGGACGTGAAAGCGGTATCGGTGGCGCTGATTCCGAAAATCGTGGAAGGCGCACCGGGTGGACGGCCGCTGATGAGCGCGCGATACCTGGATAAAGAAGTAGCGGGAGTGGACTATCACGGAATCCTGCCGGAAGACGAAGAGGTGTTCAATTCGCGGGCGGAAGAGGGAAGATTCATCACGGAAGCGGAGAATTTGCACCGCGCGGACGTGGCGCTGATTGGACCGGATCTGGCGAAGGCGCTTTATCCCGATGGAGATCCGATCGGGAAACCGATTCTGGTGGATGGAGTTTCGTACCAGGTGATCGGAGTGCTGGCGGCGCGAAAAGGGCAGTTAGTTAAGGATCAGGCAGCGGACAAGGCGATTCTGGTGCCTTACCGGACGTATCAGAAACACCGGCCGATGGACGACGAAAACATGATCGGGGCGGTGGCTTATTCCGGACGGATGCCGCAAGCGGAGGATGAAATTCGCGGAGTGCTGCGGCGGCGGCGGAGAGTGCCGTATGACAAGCCGGATAATTTTGGAGTGTCAAGCGCGAAGGAAATCGCCGACCAGTTCCGGCAGATCACAGGTTCGGTGGCGCTGCTGATTTCGGTGGTGAGTTCGATTGGATTGCTGGTGGGCGGAGTGGGCGTGATGAACATCATGCTGATGTCCGTGACACAGAGGACGAGAGAAATTGGAGTGCGGAAAGCAATCGGAGCAAGGCGGCGCGACGTGATTTGGCAATTTCTGACGGAAGCGGTGGTGCTGACAGGATCGGGCGGGGTGATTGGCGTACTGCTTGGACTGGGAATCAGCTTGCTCATTCACTTATTCCTGCCGCGCTTGCCATCGTCAGTGCCGCTGTGGGCGATTGCGGTTGCGGTGACGGTTTCGATGAGCGTGGGACTATTCTTCGGGATGTACCCGGCGGTGAAAGCGTCCAGACTGGATCCTGTCGAAGCGTTGCGTTACGAATAGGCGCCGTTATTCATAGCGGAGAGCGTTCATGGGATCCACGCGAGTGGCGCGATAGGCCGGCCAATAACTGGCCGCCAGCGCGACGGCCGCGAGGAAGACAGCGGCTTCGAACAGGCTGAGTGGATCGCCGGGCCGCAGGCCGAAAAGAAGAGCGCGAGCGCCGGTTGTAGCCAGTACGGCTAGAAGCACGCCGATACCAACACCCAATCCAACGAGAACGAGCGTCTGGCGAAGGACGATGTTGATGACGTCGTCGCGGGTCGCGCCTAAAGCCATGCGGATTCCGATTTCATTCCGGCGCAACGCGGTGATGTAGGAGATGACGCCATAGAGGCCAATCATCGCGAGAAGAGCAGCGAGCGCGCCGAAGAATCCGGAGAGCAGGGCCATCAAGCGTTCGCGGACGAGGCCGTTCCGGATTTCTCTTTGAAATACGTGGAATTCAATTTTCAAGCCGGGATAGAGCTCGCCGAGTTTACCGCGAGCTGAAGAGATGACGACCGACGGACTCGCCGAATAGCGGATGAAAACGTTCATGAAGTAATACTCGTCCGAATATTGTTCAGCGGGGACGAATGCGGTGGGCGGAATAGGCTCGCGCAGACCGGCGTACTTGGTGTCCTTGACGACGCCGACGACCTGGTATTGGGTTTCGGGGTAGTGAGGCTCCGCGTTTGTGCGAATCACGCGGCCAAGCGGATTGCCGCCGCCGAGAAATTGTTTAACGAATGTCTCGTTGACGATGACGACTGGCTGAGATTGCAAAGTGTCGTGATTGTTAAAGTCGCGGCCGGCGATCAAGGGGATCTGCATGGTCTGGAAGTAGCCCGGGCTGATCCAGGAGAATTTGGAGCTTCCCTCGTGGCCGTTGATGCGCACGCCGAGCGACCAACTGCTGCCATCGAGGGGAACGTGGGTGGTGGAGGCGGCGGATTCGACGGTGGGGATCGTTCGAATCTGATCGAGGAGATCATGCTTGAAGGATTCGTAGCGTTCCCGCGGCAGATCGAGGCGGCGAAAATTCAGATAAAGCCGCAGGACGCCGCTTTCGCTAAAGCCTGGATTGAGCGTCACCAAATTCCAGAAGCTACGCACAAAGAGGAGGGCACCGACGAGGAGGACAAGCGAAAAGGCAATCTGAGCAACGACGAGCGCCTGCTGGAAAGCGAAGCGCTGCCGGCCAATGGTCACGCCGCGGCCGGAGGATCTCAACACGGAGGCGGGCTCCGTGCGCGAAGAGTGGAGCGCTGGAGCCAGGCCAAAAAGCAGGCAGGTGACAATGGCGAGCAAAGCGGTGAAAGAGATGACGCGCCAGTCGTTGCCGAGAGAGAGGTAGAAAGGATCCGATTCCGTGTTGAGGAATTTCACAACGGTCCTGCTGAAATAGGATGCGAGCGCGACGCCGGCCACAGCGCCGATGCCGGCAAGGCTGAGACCTTCGAGAAGCAATTGGCGGATGACTCTTCCAGTGCTTGCGCCGAGAGCCAGCCGAACGGCCATCTCCTTTTCGCGCGAGCTGGCTTTGGCAAGCATCAGATTGGCCAGGTTGGCGCAGGCGATAAGAAGTACAAGGCCGGTGGTTCCGAGCAGGAGCCAAAGCGATGTGTCATAGGTTCCAGCGGGAGAATCCATACCGTTGCGGCCGGGATAGGCAGCGAGGCTGAACTTGCGATAGATGTCGAGAGTTTCGGGGGTGTAACCGGTCGGAACCGTGCTTTCAAAAAGAGGAGGGCTGATGGACTCGAGCTGGGCCGATGCTTGCTGGATCGTTGCGCCGGGATTCAGGCGGCCCATGATCTGGAGCCAGAAAACGTCGCGCCGCACGATGGTGCCGTCGCCTGGGACGTACGCGGTGAGAGAGCATGCAGGGACGGCGACTTCAAACTGCTTGCCGACTTCGACGCCGAAAAAGCTTTTTGGGGTCACGCCAATAATTTGTGTTGGGTGATCGAAAATATCGATTTCGCTTCCGATGACGGAATCTTTGCCGCCAAATTCGCTCTGCCAAAGGGAATAGCTGATGACCGCGCCAGAGACGCCGCAGTCCGGGTGGTCGTCCTGAGGCGTGAAAAGCCGGCCCCGAACGGGGACAACGCCCAGCACCGGGAAAAATTCGCCGGTGACCCACAAGCCTTCCGCCAGATGCTCTTGATCGCCACGGCCAATCGCGTAGCGGCCACTGCGCCAGGCGAAAAAGCTGGAGAAGGCGCCGCGCTGCTTGCGGATTTGGTCCCAAAGCGCGCTACTGATCGCTGTGTCATTTTCGCTCCAGCCGAATCCATGGATACCGCCCTTTACTTCGACGCGGACAAGGGACGCCGGATCCGCGACGGGGAGATTCCGCAGACGGACAGCATCGAGCAACTGGAAGATTGCGGTGTTGGCGCCGATTCCCAGAGCGAGAGTGAGGACGGCGGTGAGCGTGAAGCCGGGGCTTTTGCGGAGAGCGCGTACGGCGAAGCGAAGATCCTGGAGAAGGGTATCGAAAAAAAAGCTGCCCGAGCGCTCCGCGCCAAGAGGCTGGTTGCGATCCGGAGGCGGGGGCTCTTGATTTGCGGGAAGACCGGCGCGACTTTCCTTCTGACTCATGGAGTCACTTTCTGCTTCCTAGCGGACGGCCACTCGCTGGCCAGAAGCCGCCGTTTGCGCACGCTGGCGCGCAAGCCCGCACCAAACCGGCAACGGCCCGGCACAAGCTCGTCTCGAGCACCTGCCATGCTGAGACGGAACAGCTAAAGCTGCAATGCGTGGCAGAGAGAGTAAATCGGTACGTGCCGGATTTGCAACTTTTTTTGCGGCGGAGTTGAGCCCGAGGCACTCGTTGCCGTCCGGCCCCCCCATTTCGCCACGCTTCGGCGAAAGAACACGCGAGAAAGTCTGGTGGAGGTTCGCTGCCGGAAATTGCCGCCGGGAAGATTTTACCAAAGAAGTTTCAGAGCGAACTGCACTTGTCTGGCCGTGGTCGTGGTGCTGTTGATCGCGCCGGCGGTGCCGGAAAGCCCGGTCAGATTCGTCGCGGTGGGAGGCGTGAAAACGATGAGGCTGGGCGTATTGAAATTCGCGCGGTCCAGCAGGTTGAAAAGCTCGGCGTGGAATTGCAGAGTGAGTCCCTCGCGAAGAGTTGTGTTCTTCATGACGGAAAAATCCCAGGTTGCGAGACCGGGCCCGATGTAGGTGTCGCGTCCCAGGTTGCCATAGAATCCGCTGGTGGAAGGCGGAGCGATGAAAGCGGCGGGGTTAAACCACTGGCCGGGCTTGCCGAGAATGACGTTTCCTTTGAAGCTGGGATTCAGGAACGGACGAACCGGATTGCGCGTATCGCCGTTGTTCGAGGGGTTGTAGCTCAGTTGCGGCGTGAACGGAAAGCCGGATTGAGCCGTGACGATACTGGCTACGGACCAGCCGCCAACGAGGCCATTCCGCCATCCTTGTGTATCGCTCGCGTATTTTTTGCCGCGGCCGAAAGGCAGTTCATAAATGGCGTTGATGACGCCAATGTTGCGCACATCAAAGGTGGCGAGGCCTTTGTCGGTGGCGAGGTGGAAGGGATTCGAGACGAGTCCCGGCGCATTTCCCGCGGTGGTTTGATTCAGCGAGTCGCCGTCATCGAGCGCCTTGGACCAGGTATAAATGCCGCGAAGAGAAAATCCCTGGCTGAATTGACGGGTTACATCCAGTTCTAGCGCGTGATACGAACTTACGCCTTCGGAGAGCCAAGTCCACGCAGTTGCGAGCGACGGAGTTGGTTTTGGCGTTCCCGAAGGAATGTAATAGCTGCCAGCGGGAACGGGAGCGCCAGCAAGAGGCGAGCCGAGAGGGAAGCCAATCGCCGGCGAATTCGTGGCGGAAATCGGCTGCGATGGATCGTAAGTCGGATAGACGGGGGGACAGGGCGAGGCAGGGCAGAGGACTGGAGCCGGCTCGTTGGCATCCACGCCGACGAGCTCGTGATAACCGTGCGAGCCGACATAACCGACGGTGAGCAGAGTTTTTGGAAGAATTTCCCGCTGCGCGCGCAGAGACCAGGAGATGAGAGTGGGCGTGCGAAGATCCGGCTGGACTCCCCCGGGAACCAGTTTTGCCGCTGGCGGAACTGGAGCCGCTGGATTGATCGGCAAGCTGGAGACGGCCAGAGCGGGAATGCTGTAGGTCGGATTGAAGGGAGCGTTCTGATCGGTGCGGTAGCCGAGAGCGTCTTGCAAGTCGTTGTAAATTCCAAATCCCGCACGAATTACATTCTTCGAGCTAAAGGGGCTCCAGGCAAGACCGATGCGCGGCTGAGGAAGCACGGTAGCGCGGTTCTCTGTAAAGATGGAATTGGCAATGCGCGGCTGGGCCGAGATCACTCCATTTGTGATTGCGTAATTCGCGGCGCGGCCATGCGCTTCGTTCCAGCCGGTCGAAAATTCCTGGCGGTAGCCGAGGGAAATCGTGAGGTTGCTTCTAAGGCGAATGACGTCCTCGGCGTGCCAGGCGCCGAAGAGCGAGCGCCAATTCATTTCGGTGGGCGCCGGATCGAAGAGAAAGGAACTGGTGGTGCCTTGCAGAAATGTGGCGAGGCTGGAGAAGCTGGCCTGGCCGAACTGGCTGAGCGCGAGAGTCTCGTTGGACTGAAACGGCTGAAGCCACGCGCCAAAGCTGAGCTGATGGCGGCCGCGGACGAGTGTGGCGCGATCTTCAAACGTGTAGAGATTCCGATGGATCGTGAGATTGCTTCCATTGTTGCTGCCCGCCAGACCGACTTGCGCTTGGGGATTTGAGGCCGCGCTGCCGCCGACCACAACGGCTCCCACGGGCTTGCCCTGGAGAAAGCCAGGAACGGCGGCCGCGGGTGATCCGGGAGTCGGCTCGCCCGTAAAAAAATAGCCCGCGCGAGTAAAGCCGAAACGCGCAACGTGCAGAAGCGCTGGAGAAAAAATGTGCGTTTCCTCGAGGCTGAATACCTGCTCGCGCAACGCGAGAATATCGGTGCTGAAGGGATCGGAGGGAGTCGCCGTGACATCGCGCCCGTCATCCATTGTGTAGACGCTCGAGAGCGTGTCCTTGTTCGAGAAAAGATGATCCAGGCGGGCGGTGCCAAAATCCTCGCGGATGGTCTGCAGCGGGCTGCTGAAAACTTCCGCGATGCCGTTGAAATCCGGCGCGCCCGCCGGCGCTACCGGCCAAAGGCTCAATAGCGGCTGAACACTGGCAACTGCGTTTGCGCGTGACGTGTTATCGGGCACGAATGCCGCGGAAGTCTGATGAAGATGCTGGCGAAAGCCCTCGTAGTTCGCGAAGACAAACGTTTCGTCGCGGCGAACCGGCCCGCCAAGGGAAGCACCGAACTGATTGCGCTGAAACGGCGGAGCGGACCCCTGGTCGAAGAAGTTCGGAGCGTCGAGGGCGTTGTTCCGCAGAAACTCGTAGGCCGAACCGTGCCATTGATTGCCGCCGGATTGCGTGATGATGATGACCTGGCCGCCGGGATGTTTGCCCAATTCCGCGCCATAGGTGTCCCGCTCGACGTTGAACTCGCGGACGGCATCCACGCCCAGTAATAAGCCACTCGCGCCGCCGGGCTGCATATTGTTTTCGCCCGCGCCGGAAAATTCCACTCCGTTGAGCAGGAAAAGATTTTGCTGCGGGCGATTGCCGGAGACGGCGAAATTGTTGCCCGTGGTTGAATTCGAAATGCCCGTCCCGCCGGTCTTTTGTGAAGTGAAGTTGACGATGCCGGGATTGAGCGTCAGCAGGAGGTCGAAGCTGCGGCCATTGAGAGGAAGTTGCTTGACCTGGCGTTCACCAACCAGCCCGGTCGTGTCGCTGGTCGCCGTGTTGAGAAGCGGCGCATCTTCCTGCACGAGGACTTGCTGCTTCTCTGCGCCGACGCGAAGGGTAAAGTCCACTTGCGCTTCCTGGCCCACCGACAAGCGAACGCCTGCGGCGTCATCCTGGAAACCGGCTTTGGATGCGGCGACCCTGTAGTCTCCGACCGGAAGAGCCAGGAAGCTATAGTGTCCATCGGCATCGGTCTCCGAAGTGCGAATGGAGCCGGTTTCCCGGTTTTTTACGGTGATGGACGCGCTCCCAACGCGGGCTCCGGAGGCGTCGCTTACGACGCCGCTGATGGAGGCGGAGACTTGGGCTGGAAGAGAGGGCGCGCCTGGAAGGAGCAGAAGGAGTGGAAACGAGAACAGGAACAGCAACGTACGCACGCGCATGAGAATCCCTCGCAGGAGAAACGCATCGGACGAAGGAATAATTCAATACGGTTCAGAGCGTTATGTCAAACCGACTCAATACGGATATTGGATGTGCGAGTTTCTGCGGATTTTTCGCGGCCAAACCGCAGATGCAGGAGTTTTGCAGCCGCCTAGAGCGGAGGAAAGGAGCGCCGCACTCCCCTCAACAGAGGGAGGAGCGGCGCTCGCGGGGGTTCTGGCTAGTGATCCGGGGATTGTTACGAGGCACTACCGGTGGTGGGAGCACTTTTGCGCGGGGCCGCAAGAGAGAGTTTGCCGCGGCCGATGCGCTAAACTCGAAAATGTAGAGTGTGCCGTCCATCGCAATTCGCTGCGGCAAGCGCAGCGCGTGAGCCCGTGTTTCATCGAGCGCAAATTCTTAGTGCAGCGTGCGTGCCAAAATAACGGCTCGCAAGAGCTGCATTTTGCAGGGGTTAGAGTTTCGCCGGGAAAGGGCTGCTTGCATCAACGCGGGACAGTGTGCCTTCGGGGTACAGGCGTTCGCGGCCCAGCTTGTTGCGTTGCGCCGGGTTTGAAAGGGAAAGACAAGCCCGGTGCAGAGAACGGTCCATTCAGGCCGCCGCGCCGTTGCCCCTTTCGTGATGGCGGACATCCTGCCCGTCCCGCTTGAGATAACGGTAAAGACTCGTCCTGCCAATGCCGAGAATTTGCGCCGCACGAAGGCGGTTCCCCTGGCATAACTCGAGGACCCGCTGAATATGCAGTTTCCGGACTTCATCGAGCGAGAGAGGCCGCCAATTATCGCTCTCCGGGGTGCGGGGATAGCGTTTCTGGAGATGTTCGGGAAGATCCGCGAGATCAATGAAATCGCCGGTGGCGGTGATCGCCGCGGTGGCAATCACATTTTCCAGTTCGCGGACGTTTCCCGGCCAGGCATGCTGCAACAAAACCGTCTGAGCCCGGCGCGTCAAACCGGAGATATTCTTGCCGTAAATGCCGTTGTATTTTTTCAGGAAGTAGTGCACCAGCAGAGGAACGTCTTCCAGGCGCTCGGTGAGCGAGGGCACGCGAATCTGGATGGAACTTAAACGATAAAAAAGATCTTCACGGAAGCGGCCCGCGAGAACCTCGGCGCGCAAATCGCGGTTCGTCGCGGCAATCAAGCGAACATTCACCTGGCGGACTTCGGGCGATCCGACACGCTGGATTTCGCGATTCTGGATGACGCGAAGCAGCTTGGCCTGCATGGCCAGCGAAGTTTCCCCGATCTCGTCCAAGAAGACCGTGCCGTTGTTGGCATATTCGAAGAGCCCGGAACGGGTGTCCGTCGCGCCAGTGAACGAGCCGCGGACATGGCCGAACAGCTGGCTTTCGAGAAGCGTATCCACCATCGCGGAACAGTTGCAGATGGCCAGCTTTTGCTGGCTGACGGGGCTCAGATTGTGAATGGCGCGGGCGACGAGTTCTTTGCCCGTCCCGGTAGCGCCGACGAGAAGAACGTTGGTGTAATGCCGCGCCACTTTGCGGGCAAAGTCGAAGACTTCGAGCATCACGGGGCTTTTCCCGACAATGCCGTGAAATTCCAGATCCTTGAGCAACTGCTCCTCGAGCGCACGCACCCGGCGGCGCTGGTCGTAGACAGTCGCTACTTCGTCCAGGGTGCGCTTCAAGCGGTTGCGGTCAACGGGCTTTGGCAGAAAATCCGTGGCGCCGCGCCGAATGGCGTCCAAGGCGGATTCCAGCGTGTAATCGCCGGTCATCACGATGACGTGAATGCCCGGATCGAGGCGCAACGCGCGATCGAGAAATTCGTAGCCATTCATTCCGGGCATCTTGACGTCCGCCAGCACCAGCCGGCAGCGGCCACTGCGCACCAGGCCGAGGGCTTCTTCCGGCTCGGAGGTAGTGACGGCTTCATAGCCCATCTCGTGGATCACTTCCGACAGCATGTCCAGCTGGGCGTGGTCGTCATCCAGGATGCATGGAGTGAGACAGGTGCGAGGAGCGGCAAGCTCGATGGTTTTCGTATGTGCGTGTGCCACGTAGAACCTAATGGCAAGGCGTGTGCCAATTTACATATTTTCGATTCGAGCGCCCGCCGCGAGAACGGCGCCGTCACCAGGAGAGTTGCGGCGCAGACATCTGCCCAAGAATCAATCGACTAGGGACGTTGGCCTGGGAGCGGCAACGGAGGTGTCGGGTCACCGGGCTTTGAGAGGAGCTATTAGAGCCGCTGGGAAAATTTCAAATTGGTTCATTGTGTCGTTTCGGGGCGGAACCCCGGTTTTCCCATTAAGGTCTGACTGATTGCAACGAGGTCACCGCCCTGGGGCTGAAAGCTATCGCTCCCTTGTGTATTCCCGCTCGCCGGCGCGCGGGGAACTGGCATGAAGCAAGAATTGACGGAGGCCGCTTTCCGTTTTCCCGATCAATCTGGCCTTGTAGACAATGGGGTGGGAACGCTCGCGTTCGCCCGAATCGAGGAGGCGAACGAGGAGGATGGTATTTTCGCGTACAGGCTGCCTCAAACAGACTTGCTTGCCGGAACGCTCATGCCAAGTCAGGTCGCAACGCTCCACAAAGAAGTTGTCCGAGGAATCCCAGCCGGAGACTTCGACGGCGAAAGTCCTGCTTTCGGCAATCTGGCTTGTCGAGGGCATTCCTGACCTCCCAAGCGAGAGAAAGCAGGTTGGAAGCCAACGGTTTTCCAGCTAAGTCCTTTAACACCAGCGGTTTGATTGTGCGCCGGGGGCACTCGTCTGTTCACAGGGGCAACAGGAACCTGCGGACTGTTCCGAATTGGAGCTTAGAGGCGGCCGGGAAGCAGCAGCATGCTGACGAAGTTCTGAATGGGGTCGTAGATGTATTGGAACAGCAGAATGCTGACGATCAGCCCCGCAAGGGCGAAGCTGTTGCCGCGCAACCAGTCAAGGTAACGTTGCGCGGTTTTTTCGCCCATGAACAACAAGATGACCGTGCTGCCGTCCAGAGGCGCAAACGGCAGGAGATTAAAAGTTCCCAAGAGAAGGTTGAGAGAAAAGAAAATCAGCAGCGTGGTCCCCGCAAAGTCCAAGTGGTTGGTGACCGGATCGCGGTGCAGCCACCCGAAGGACGCTCCCAGCCACAGTCCGGCGGCGGCGAGGAACATCAGCGTGAAATTTGCGATGGGTCCGGCGAGCGCCATCCAGCCGGAACGGCGCGGATGGCGGCGCTCCCAGACTGGATCATAGGGCGCGCTGGCCCAGCCGAACATCGTGTGCATCATGACGAAGGATAACAGCGGGATGATGATCATGCCCCAGGGTTCTCGCTGCATGTGCGGGACCGGGTTCAGCGACACCTGGCCGCCGAGCGCGGCCGTCTGGTCGCCGCCGATTTTCGCGACCAGTGCATGCGCGGCTTCGTGGCAAGTTGTCGAAAAGAGGAACGCCACGTACCAAATGAACCCGAGGACAAGCACCTGTGGATTGAAGTCTGGCAAAGAGAGCGACCCCTGTCTTTGTTCCGGACAAGCAGACTAGTGGTTGTGAATCGGGTTTGCAAGCCACATGGCGGCGCTAGCCGCAACCCCCCCGGTCGGTGTTAGACTCCCATCATGAAAAAACGCAAGAAAAAGAAGGACACTGGCAACTCCAGCAAACGCCGAAAGGCGAAGTCCGCATCCTCGAAGAAGGCTGCAAGAAAGAGGGCGGCCGCCCGCAAGCCGCGCTCTAAGAAAGGAGCTCGCGACAAGAACCGTTCGAGACGAGCGAGTCGCGGCAGGCGAGGCAGAGCCGAGGTGGTGGACTCCGTTGTGTTCGAGCCGGCGGGACTCGGCGCTCGTTCCAGCGGGCAGTCCGGGGATTTGCAAGGTCTTTCGAATCGGGGCGGAGCCGACTCGGAAAGCGTGGATGAACTTTTGGAGGAAGGAAACGCGTTCGAGGCGGGAGTCGTGAAAGGTGTTGAAGATGCCGGCGAGGACCGGAAACGGGGGATCCGGACTCGGGAGGTTCCCGAGGACGATGTCCCCGAGGAATATCTGGAAGAAAATGATTGAAAGCGCGTTCGTTCAAATCAAAAACCTGCAGTAGTAAGACATAGTGTTCTTGAGAGAAAGGGATGGGACTAGCCAATGAAACTTTCAAGAAAGTTAGTGATCGCAGTGTTTGCGACCGTGGGGGTTGCCGCGGGCGTATCGTTCGCGAAACCAGCCGCGCAGGCTACAACCGCGGATTCATCGAAGCCGTTTCTCGGCCGCTGGGACCTGACGCTCAGAGAGGGCGCACACGAGTATCCTTCCTGGATTGAGCTAACCGAAGAGAATGGCCAGCTGAAGGCTGAAATGGTGGGCCGCTGGGGGAATGCGCGGCCGCTGCCAACCGCGGAACTCTCCCATGGCCGCTTGAAATTTGTTTCACCGAAGGAAGAAGAGAGCAGCAAATCGGACCTGGTGTTCGAGGGCGCACTCGCGCATGGAATGCTTACCGGCACACTCAATGGCCCCGATGGGAAAACCTGGCAGTGGACGGGAAGGCGCGCTCCTTCGCTCAAACGAACCGGAACGCCAAAGTGGGGCAAGCCCATCCAGCTATTCAACGGGAAAAATTTGACTGGCTGGCATGAAAGCAAACCGGGAGCATCGCCCGTATGGACCGTGGTTGACGGGAATCTCAGGACTCCGGGCAATGGCCCGGAGCTGATCAATAACTCCAAATTCGAGGATTTCAAGTTGCACGTGGAATTTAATTGCGGGCCTGATTCGAACAGCGGGGTGTATCTCCGCGGACGGTACGAAGTGCAAGTGGAAACGGACTCGGCCAGCGATCCCCCCAATCGCCGCCTTGGCAGCATCTACGGATTCATCGCCCCCCAACCGGAGCTTGCGCGCACGCCGGACGTCTGGCAAACCTACGACATCACGCTGATTGGACGGCGGATTACGGTGGTGCACGACGGTCAAACGGTGATTAACGATCAGGAGATTCCCGGCATTACGGGAGGAGCGCTGGATAGCCACGAAGCGATGCCCGGGCCCATCTATTTGCAGGGCAGCGAGAAGGGGCACGTGCTGTATCGCAAGATTGAGATCACGCCAGCGGTAAAGTGAAAGCGGCGCCGTCTTGCGACCAAATGAAATTTACAACGTCGCAGGGAATTTCTGCGGCTGCTAGCGAATAAACACGATCAAATAACCCTCATCTCCGGCCAAAATCAAAACTAAGCGAAGCAAAAGCAGACTCCAGGGAGTAAGATGTGCCGCCATCGGACAAAAAGGAGCCGGTATGCCAACCTTTGCTCGCTGGGTAATTGCGGTGGGAATCGCCGCGTGCCTCTTTTCTGCTCTGCCTGTGCCCGCGCAACAGCGGCCAATTGTTCTGAAGGCCTCGACGGTGATCGATGGCAAGGGCGGGGTCTTGCACAACACGATTCTGATGGTCGAGGGCGAGAAAATCGCGCGCCTCGGCGGAGAAATTCCCGCGGATGCTGTGGTTTACGATCTGACGCGCTTGACCGTGACACCCGGCTGGATCGACACGCACTCCCACATCTACTGGCATTTCGATCATGGCCGGCTGGCGGGGAGAGAGGAACCTCCACTGCAGGCGATTTTGCATGCCGCCGACAACGCCGTTGTTACGCTCGATGCCGGATTTACGACCATCCAAAGTCCGGGCTCACCTCAGGACAAATTTCTTCGCGACGCGATCGCGCGCGGCATTATTCCCGGCCCGCGAATTTTGACTTCGCTTGAGCCTCTCGATGAAAAAAGCGGCCCGCCCGAAAAACTTCGTGAATTGGTCCGCGAACGCAAGGAACAGGGTGCGGACTTCATCAAACTTTTTGCTTCGAAGAGCATCCGCGAGGGCGGCACGCAAACCATGACGGACGCGCAACTTGAGGCCGCCTGCGGAGAGGCGAAAACGCTTGGCCTGCGCACGCTCGTTCACGCGCACTCCGCCGAATCGGCGAGGGCGGCCACGCTGGCCGGTTGCACGTCCATCGAACATGGAGCGTATGTTACGGACGAGGTGTTCTCGCTGATGGCGCAGCACGGCACGTACTACGACCCGAACATCGGGCTCGTTCTTCAGAACTATCTGGAAAACAAGGAAAAGTTTCTTGGCATTGGCAACTACAACGAGCAAGGCTTTGCGTTCATGGAAAAGGGAATTGGCATCGTGCTTGAAACGTTCAAGAAAGCGCTGAAGCATCCGGACCTGAAAATCGCGTATGGAACGGACGCGGTTGCCGGAGCGCATGGCCGAAATTACGAGGAATTCATCGCGCGCGTGGAAAAAGGCGGACAGGACCCGATGGCGGCGATCGAGTCCGCCACCTCGATCAGCGCAGAATCGCTCGGCTTGCAGAATCGGATCGGCACGATCGCGCCCGGCATGGACGCCGACATAATCGCCATGGACGGGAATCCGCTGACGGACGCCACGGCCGCGCGGCGCGTCGTTTTCGTGATGAAAGCGGGTAAGGTGTATGAAAATCTCGCGGCAAATGCCAAACGGGCGGCTTCGAATTGAGCAGCGAAAGAGCCGGCTGATCCAGTTCTGCAATTCCGAATTGCGAATCCGATTACTGAAACAACGTTTCGACCAATTCCGCGAAGATTTTCACGATTGACCGGAATCGCGACGCTACGTCCCACAAGCGGACGGTCAAAACCAGGATTGGCGTGCCAGCGTTTCAATCTGCTCCTTTATTTTCAACAGCTTAGGACCAGGGCTGCGTGGCGTTACAGGTGCGCTTTGCCTCGCCATCATGAGCACCGCGACCGTAGCACTCGACGGATACACGTTTGAGCCGGCTTGCGCCGCATCTCTCTGCGCCAGGAAACGAAGCAAGTTAGCCGAGGCGCGGCTCGGGAATGGCGAAGCGTTCGCCGAAATGATGCAGCCCTATTCTCTCGGTCTTTACCGGCGAGCCTTGCGCTTGACCGGCAATCCCGCGGACGCGGAAGACGCGCGCCAGGAAGCCATGCTCAAGGCGTTCTCCCGGCTGAATCAATTTGCCGGCCAACAGGACGATGCGAAGGATGATTTGCACGCCTGGGTTTCCCGGATTACCACGAATGCTTCGATCGATTTGATCCGGCAGCGGCGCGAGGGCAAGTACGTTTCGTTGGAAGAGCCCGGAGCGAGCCCGGAGGAAACTTTTGGGACTCGCCTGGCCGCCTGTATAGATAACCCGGAGGAGCGTTACGCACGGCGCGAAATGCGCGGCTTACTCGCGGCGTCCATCGCACGGCTCGCACCGGAGCTGCGGCAAATCTGTTTGCTTCGCGACGTTTTGCAGTATTCCACCACCGAAGTAGCCGCGCGGTTAGGCATCTCGGCAGTGGCGGTTCGATTGCGCCTTTTCCGCGCGCACCGCAGGCTGCGCGATATCCTAAGGGACAGGCTGACGCAGAAGAGGCGCCGGCCAAGTTTTGTCTCGCAAGAGCGTCACGCGGCAAAGACTAGAACGGCGCAATCCAGCGGGAGACTCCTCGCGGCTCGTCCGCAAGCGGGTTACGCTTGCGGGGATTGAGAACCTGCTCGCATTTCATAGTTTGTTGCCCGCGAATTGGCAGCCACAAAGCACAAGCGAAATTTATTTTCTGACAAGTTTTTTTGTGGGCTTGGACGCGCCAAGCAAATGCTTCGGTCCGCTGACGAAGGGATTGGCGCGCTCGTAGAAGCGAAACGGTTTGTCGGCGGCATGCGTGATGCCGATACGCACTGTGGACGCAACCTCGCGGACATGCGGCGATGATGACGTCGCGTTGGCACGCGCGGATGTCTTGAGCACGCCCAGCCAGAGCGGGCCATGCGCAAACAAGTCCAGGCCGTCCAGACTGCGATCAATGCGTAGAGCCGCGGCCAGGCGTCCAGGTCCTCTTGTGAGTTCGAGCAACTTCTCCGTCTTCCGGTGTTTTTTCATCAGCTCAATGCCTTCGAGCGGTTCGAGCGCGCGAATCAAGACTCCCCCGCCGATTCCTTCCCGTTCGCTGGAAATATTGAGCATGAAATGCATGCCGTAATTAAAAAAGACATAGACATGGCCATGCCGGAGGAATAGAGAACGGTTTCGCTGCGTGGGGCCGCGAAAATGATGTCCGGCAGGATCGCCCGGCGGGTAGCCCTCGGCTTCAACAATCCGCCCGCTGAGGCGGCCTTCTGGCAACTCGCGCACCACGACCTTGCCGATCAAATAGCGCGCAAGCTCGAGCGTTCCGGAGGGCAGTTCGGCCCTGCGGATTCGACGAATCGCAAACGTGGGAGGAGCCACGGCTCACTTAGCGCCGCTGTCGGGCGGCTCATTGTGGAACAGCCGGACCAGTTCGGCATGGTCAATGACGACGGCGGGATCGGACTGAATCGCGTCAAAATATTTTTTCTGAAAGGCGTCGCCCGCTTCGGAAGGAGCAAACATCTTGCGCGCGAGCGAAATCGCCGTGCGCACATCATCCTCGGTCACCGAAGCTTCGCCGGACAGAGTCTCGTCCAAGCGAACGACAAATTCGGAAATGTTATGAAGCCAGCCAAACTGCTGATGATCGATGACCAGCCGGAAAAGCTCTCCAACGGAAACCTTGCCGTGGACGCGCTCGTATTCGCGGCGTTCCATGTCCATTAAAGTTTTGTGAACCCGCAGGAGCGCGAGCCGCAACTCGATGAGTTTGCCGCGCGGAGTGCTTCCGTCTTCGTTCGAAAGGAAAGAGTGCGCGCCGGAGTGGCTCATGGCAGGGTACGAAATGATTGTCCGACAAGAAGGAGACAATTGCCAAATTTTCAGAACGAATTGTGGTGCGAGTTCTTGGAGACTTCGCAGAACGCGCGTGGGAGGCGGTTCTATTTCGCGTCGTGAAAAATGATTCCCAGCGTGTAGCGCGTGCCGCTGCGCACGCGGCTGACTCCATGGCGAAGGTTCACGCGGTAGTATCCGCGCGTGCCTTTCACCGGTCGGTAGCGAGTGGTGAAAATGATCGCCTGACCGCGATTGGCATGAATCACTTCCGCTTTCGATTGTGCGCGCGGTTGTTGTTCGACCAGCAGGAACTCGCCGCCCTCCCAGTCCTGACCCGGCTGCCCTAGCAGAAACACCATCTGCATGGGAAAACTCACTTCGCCGTATAAATCCTGGTGGAGGCAATTGTAGCCGCCTGCCTCGTAGTGCAGCAGCAAGGGAGTGGGCTTGATCTGGCCTGCCGCATGACAAACACGCAGGAAAGAGGCGTGATCCGCAGGGTATTTGTTGGGTGAATCGCCCAACATTTCGGCCCAGTGGTTTGCGATTCGAGCAAGATGTGGATAGGCCGCCGTTCGAAGCGTCTCGACGGCAGCCGGCAGTGGATTTGCGAAATACTTGTAATCGCCGGCGCCAAAGCGAAAGCGTTCCATCTGGATGCGGCTGCGAAACCGGCTGTCGTCGCCGTAGATGGAAATGAGCGATGAACACTCTTCCGCGGAGAGGATGGTTTCGGTGAGGGCATAACCGCGAGCGGAGAGCGATTCCTCGACTGCCACCCAGTCCGTGGCCTCTAAGTTCGAAGAGAGAGCGGTGTCCTGCCGGTTCGATGCTTGCGGCCCTTGTAAAGAAATCTCGGCGGACTTCTTGATCGCTTGTTTCATTTCGTTTTTCAATTTACATCCAAGCCGGTAATTACCGCTATCCGCTTTCGGGCATGAAAATCAGGCCGGTGCAGAGCGCCATTCATTTCAGAAATTTTCGCACGCGCGACTAACCTTTTTATTGAAATGCATCATCGAAGTTAATGGAGTATGAAATCCTATGCCTCCGCAGCGTGCGCCGTGCTTCTCGCGCGGTTGCGCCGGAGCTGACCAAAGGGGAGCCGTGTATGAAAGTTGTGAAGTATTCCATGTTGCTGGTCGGAAGTGCCTTACTACTCGCTGCGGGAGCATTCGCTGCGAACACCACAAAGAAGACCCTTCATCTCTATGACAACGTGACAGTGGCGGGCAAGCAACTTGCGCCCGGAAACTATAGGGTGGAATGGAGCGGGCCCGGTCCTGAAGTGAAAATCGACATCATGAAGGGCGGCGACACAATCGCAACCGTTCCGGCCCGCGTGGTTGCGCAAAACACATCAAACGGGCAGGACGGCTACGCCTTGAAGCCCGGCAAGCACGGGAACCAAATGCTCTCGCAGGTATTTTTCAGCGGCGAGAAATACGACCTCAATATTATGAATTCCAACTCAACTGGGTCCAGCACGTCATCCTCAAGCGGTTTAAGCTGAAGAATTCAAATAAAATCCAATTCACTATGACCGAGCCGGGAAGCTGCTCCACGCCTTCCCGGCTCGACTGCTATATGGCTACCTGATGAGATCGGTCCAATCGTCCACATCTTCGAAGCGAGCATCGCCAAAACGCGGAAGTCCTCGACGGCGGCCAGAGTCGTCAAGCGGTTAGATTCAGGCCGCGGTTGCCGCGTCTCCATGACCAGCCCTTGCATTTGAAGTGATAGCATGGGAAAAAGTGACGGGGTTGCCGCTGTAGAATGGGGCCGCAAGAAGATCCATGGCAACCGGGCAGCCATCCAGGCGTACTGCTTCGAGGAGTGACACGAATTGCTGATCATCGGGCACCGCGGCGCTTCGGGCCACGCACCGGAAAACACTCTCGCTGCTTTCAAGAAGGCCGTCGCTTTGGGCGCCGGCTTTATTGAAACCGACCTTCAGCTTTCGCGGGACGCACGTTTCGTTGCGATTCACGACGAAAGCGTTGATCGCACCACGAACGGCCAGGGCAGGGTTCATGACCAGACGCTTGCGGTGTTGCGGCGGCTGGATGCGGGGTCCTGGTTCGGCAGCGAATTTTCGGGTGAGCGGATTCCCACGCTCGAGGAGATCCTCGAGTTTTGCAAGAAGCACGACGTGGTGTTCTATCTGGAGCTGAAACCGAGCGGTTCGTGGGGCGGCGAGCACGCGCTAATTGGAGCGCTGCGGGAATCGGGCGAGATCGCCAGAGTGATTGTGATTTCCTTCGATCCGGCAATTCTGGCAAACCTGCGAAAAATCGAGCCGAATTTGATGACGGGAGTATTGTTCGATGGACAGCTCGCCGATCCTCTGCAAGCCGCCGTGAACGTCGGAGCGCGGCAGTTGGTGGTGCGAGGTGATCTGGTTACGCCAATGTTGATTGCGGAGGCGCACAAACGCGATTTACAGGTTGTCTGCTGGACAGTAAATCAGCCAGCGCATATTCGCTTGCTCATTGCAGCCGGCGTGGACGGGATTATGAGCGACTATCCGGACCGGCTCCTTGCCGCGCAAAAGAAAGAAAGCGCCTGAGTTTTACACTTCCATCGCAGCTTCATGAAGTTTGGCGAATTGCGGGAGCGAAAGCTGCTCGGCGCGTGCATCGGAGCGCAGCCCGATTGACAGCAACGCCGCGCGCGCGTTCTCCGGCTTTGCCACGGAACGGAGATTGTTGACGAGAGTCTTGCGTTTTTGCGAAAAGCACAGCTTTACGAAATCCAAGAATCTTGCTTCGTCACGCAGTGTAAGCTGCGCGCGCTCGCCCGGCAGGCGAAGTGTTACGAGGGCTGAACGGACTTCCGGCGGCGGGCTAAACGCCTCGGGAGGAATCCTCAGCACAATCTCCGGCCGCGCATAGAGTTGCGTCAACACGGACAAGTAGCCGTAGTCACGCGACTGCGGCTTCGCCGCCAGTCTAAGCGCGACTTCCTCCTGAATGACCAGGTGAATCTCGTCAACCTGATCCGCAAACGAAAAGAAATGATGAAGGATGGGAGAAGTGATGTAGTAAGGGAGATTTCCGTAGATACGGATTCGGCGGCCAGCGGCTAGCGCCGCAAGATCCGTTTGCAAAATGTCGCCTGCAACGATCGTCAGATTCTCATGGTGTTTTTTGAGGCGCCGGAGATGCGAGAGCATCAGCGGATCCAACTCGATGGCGTAGACTGGCGCGCCTGTTGAGACCAGGTGCTCGGTCATTTCCCCGTGGCCGGCGCCAACTTCGATCCAACAAAGTGCCGTGCCGGGAGCAGCGCGAAGTGAAAGCGGAGCGTGCGGAGAAACGCCGATCGCTCGTGCGATTTCTTCACGCCAGCCGGGGTCAGCAAGGAAATGTTGGCCTAAACGTTGCCGAGCCATGCGCCGAAAGTGTATCAGCAAGCGAACCGCTTCGGCCGGAACGCGCGGATTTCTTCAGCAGCAGAAGCTGCTCCGCTGGCGTAGAATACGAAGGCACCGCGCGACCAGTCACGTGAATGCGCCGATGAAGAGAAGGACGCGAAGCGCGTCCAGAAAAACCAGCAAAGAGAAACGAGTGAGAATTTTATTTGTGGCATCGGAAGGCCTGCCGTTCTCGAAGACCGGCGGGCTGGCGGACGTTATCGAAGCGCTTCCCAAGGTGCTTGCCGCGCTTGGCTATGAAGTGGCGGTCCTTTTGCCCCGCTACCGCGGAAGCAAAGCCATGGTTCCCGTGGTTCCGAGCCTCACGATTCCGTTGGGCAAGCAATTACGGTTTCCGGCAATTCTGGACGGCGGGCAAGTTTCGAGCGTGCGCTATTTCTTTGTGGAGGATCCCGCGTATTTCGACCGCGACGGATTGTATGGCGATAGCGAAGGAGATTTTCCGGACAACGCGGAACGCTACAGCGAGTTTTGCCGGGCGGCCATCGAATTCGTCAAGCAGGTGTGGCCCGCGGACGTGATCCATTGCCACGATTGGCAGACAGGGCTCGTGCCCGTTCTGCTGCGAACTTCGTACGCCGACGATTCCACGGTGAAAGACATTCCGGTAGTCCTGACCATTCACAATATGGGGTACCAGGGGATTTTTTCGAAAGATGCAATCGAACGCGCGGGCATTCCGGCTGGAGTGTTCCACCCGGCGGGGATCGAGTTTTTCGGCAACGTGAATTATTTGAAGGGCGGGCTCGTTTACGCAGATTACTTGACGACCGTAAGCAAGCGCTACGCACAGGAAATTCAAACGCCCGAATTCGGCTACGGGCTTGACGGCGTGGTGCGCGGCCGCGCAGAACGGCTTACCGGCATTTTGAACGGCGTGGATTACTCTGTCTGGAGCCCGGAAAAAGACAAGTTCATCGCCATGAAATATTCCGCCAAGGATATGAGCGGAAAACATGTGTGCAAACAGGCGCTGCTCGAGTCCTTCGGATTGGCGCCAGAGAATATTTCGCGCCCACTGATCGGAATCGTTTCGCGCTTTGCGGACCAGAAGGGATTCGACCTGATTGCTGAAAAGGCGTTCGAGCTGATGCGGGAAGATCTCACGCTTGTTGTGTTGGGCTCCGGCGATCGCAAATATGAAGAGTTGTTTGCCGCGCTGGCGAATACGTTCCCCGGCAGAGTCGGCTTGAGAATCGCGTACGACAATGAAATCGCGCACAAAATTGAAGCGGGCGCCGACATGTTCCTGATGCCCTCGCGCTACGAGCCCTGCGGCTTGAATCAGATCTATAGCTTGAAGTATGGTACGGTCCCGATTGTGAGAGCCACGGGCGGTCTCGATGACACCGTCGAGCCGTTCGATCTGGAGCACGGCACAGGGACTGGCTTCAAGTTTGCCGAATACAATGGAGATGCAATGATGTATGCGGTTCGCCAGGCATTGCATCACTGCACCGATGAGCGGATCTGGAGACGTATCCAGTTGAACGGCATGGCCAAGGATTTCTCCTGGAAGGGTTCGGCGCTGGAGTACGCGAGAGTGTACGACGCGGCGCTGGCCCTCCGGGGAGCAGCACCGGCAGCCCGAAACCAAATCGGCGCTGCTACATCTAATTGACTTGACGAAGGAGAAAAAGGCGGCGGTCGCGGGACCAGCCGTCCAGGACAAAAAACATGGCTGAAAACATTCAAGCGGTGACCGATGGAAACTTCGAAGCGGAAGTCTTGACGGCGAGCAGCGCGCAACCGGTCATGGTGGACTTCTGGGCGGAATGGTGCCGGCCGTGCCACATGCTGGCGCCGACAGTAGCGGAGATCGCGCACGATTACGCGGGAAAGTTGAAAGTGATGAAGTTAAATGTGGATGAGGCGATGAATTCCGCCGGGCGTTACAACATTAGCGGCATTCCGACTTTACTCGTTTTCAAGAATGGACAGGTAGTTGAACAGATTGTAGGTGCGGTGCCTAAAGAACAGATCACAAAGGCGCTGGACCGGCACGTTTCGTAAGTGCGTGACGTTCGCGCGATACAATCTTCGCGAAGTCTCGAAAAAACAAAGGACATGTCGTACAGTTACTACGGCATGTCCTTCTTTCGTATTTGAGTGTCGTTGGGAGAGCCGAACTTGGCTACGCCGGAAGCCTCTGTTGCGGCATCGCGAACCGTAAAACCCGCCGATCACCCGCCGCTTCTTGCCGGTGAGCGCGGACCGATGGCAATTTCCCGCCCGGGCTTGCACACAACCGTGCTGAGTATTCTAAAGCCGCTTCCGCGGGGCAGGATTCTCGATTGCCCCACGGGCGAGGGTGCGTTGGCGCAGGACTTGGTGGCGGAAGGTTTTGACGTGCGCTGCTGCGATCTTTACTCCGAGCTTTTCCGGCTGGATGGCGTGGAGATCAAGCGGGGCGATTTGTCCGGCACCCTGCCGTATTGCGCCGAATCGTTTGACTACATCACTTCTCTCGACGGCCTGGAGCACATTGACTCTCCGCCTCAGGCATTCCGCGAATACCGGCGCTTGTTGAAACGCGGAGGCCACCTAATCATCAGCGTGCCCAACATCATGAACATCGAGGAGCGCATGAAGTGGCTGCTCTTCGGCTATACCTCGCACTTCAAGCCCCTTTCCGAAATGTTTAAGACGAAGATTCACAACGATTGTGCTGGGTGGGACGAGATTTCCGTTCACGCAAACCCCATCGGTTACAACGAGCTTCGCTTCTACCTCGAGAAAAACGGCTTTGAAATTCAAGGCGTTTACCGCGACCGAAAAAAAGCCAACCAATGGCTCTATTGGCCCATCGTGGCGTTTATCCGCCTGCTCGCCAAGTTGACGCCAAAGAAGCGGCGTGAAGATCGCTGGACCGGAGATTTAGTTTCGGACGCCGTGCTTTTGGGCGGAAACACGATCATCATTCATTCCATCCTCAGGTAAACAGTTGAAAGAGGCGGGCGCCTCACAAGAGGGACGAGTGTGGAGACGGTTGCGTGCAATCTGTGCGGGTCGGAGCGCTGCACAACGGTCTACACGATGCCGGACCGGCTATTTCCCGCGGCAGAGATGTTCACGGTTGTGGAATGCGCGGAGTGCGGCCTGGGATTTGTGAATCCGCGGCCAACGGTCTCCGAGATGCAGAAGTACTACCCGCCTGAATATTTCTCAGCCTCCGCATCAAAGAATAGCGAGCGTTACTTTCAGCGGCGATTCGCAGCCGAGGCAAAGTATTTGGAAACGATTGTGCCGAGCGGAAAAGTGAAAAGACTGCTGGATGTGGGTTGCGCGACTGGCGAGTTTCCACGATTCATGGCCGCGCGGGGATGGGAAGTGGAAGGAGTGGAAGTCTCGGTAGCGGCTCGGGAAATCAGCGATTTCCGGGTATACACGGAAGAATTTCAGCGAATTCCTGTGAATGAGCCATACTACGATGCCGTTACAGCATGGGCCGTATTGGAGCACGTCCACGACCCGATGGCGTACTTTCGCAAGGCGGCACGCGTGCTTAAGCCCGGCGGCTTTTTCGTTTTCCTGGTGACGAATTTTCAGAGTGCCGCTTCGCGCCATCTTTTTTGCGAAGACGTTCCAAGACATCTTTACTTCTTCACGCGAGAAACGGTTGAGCGTTATCTGCGTGACTCGGGCTTTGAGCTGCTAAAAGAACGGAACGGCCGCGACGTCTATAAGCTCGCGCCAAACAACTGGCTTGCGTTCATGGTGCGCACGAAACTGCTAGGCCGGCACTACTCGTTCCAGGACGTGCCGATGACCAGCAAAGAGTTCCGACGGAGCAGGAACCTGCCGAAGGAATTGCGGAGCGCATTGCGTTATGCCGCCTATTCGCCTTTGTCTGTGCTGGACCGCATGCTTTGGCCCGTCGTCGAGAGCGTACAAATTCTCCGTCAAAATTACGGCATCAGCACCTACGTCGCCCGCAAGCTGGGGCGGTAAGACCCCGGCCGCAATAAGCGAAGTGCCGGTGTACGCAGCATAATTTTGTCGGTCTCCGCTCGAATCGGGATTCCTATTCGCGCCGCATTATCGGTTGCGGCTTCAGGCACAAAATGCAGGAAGCTAGAGAAAGAAAAGTTGTAACAACTGAGTCACGTATATACACTTCGCCTCGTGAATACCCCCTTCCGAACACATCTCCTTCCTGTCATAGCCCTTTTCTTAATCGCATTCACTTCCACGGCGAACGCGCACTCGCGCCGGCCGCCGCAGGCTTCCGGAAAAGCAAGGATCGGACGGATCCGAGTCACCGGCCAGAAACGATTCACGCCGGAGCAGATTATCTCAGCAACTGGTCTGGCACCGGGCCAAATTTTCGACGCCGAGGCGCTGAATGCCGCGGCGGAGAAAATAGGAAAGAGTGGCGCTTTCACCGATGTGACGTACAGTTACGCGGCAGATGCCGGATCGATGTCCATCGATTTCAAGGTGGCGGAAGCGGAGAAGTTCCGGCCATGCATTTTCGACAATTTTGTCTGGCTGACTGACGACGAAATCGAGGCAGGACTGAAGAAAGCGATACCGCTTTACACGGGAGTGGCTCCGGAGACGGGCGAAATGCTTGACAGGATTTCAACGGCGCTGGAAAAGCTTTCGCAGGAAAAAGGCGTGACTGTTCGAGTAACGAGAAGAATTGGAGAGGCTGCGATAGGAGACCCAAACTGGAGCCATCTCTATTCAGCCGAGGGGCCAGACTTGAAAATCCAGTCGTTCCGGTTCGACGGAACAAACGCCGTCAAGCCGGAGGAACTGGAGCGAATTGCAGAGAGGTCCGCGGGCGGACTTTACTCAAAGTACCGGTGTGTGCTGGTCGGCAATGATGCACTTCTGCCGATCTACCGAGAAAGAGGCTACCTCGGAGCCACGATTAGCCCGCCCAGCGTCACTGTGCTGAGTCGAGCGAGCGACTCGAGCGCATTTTCGGTGCAGGTGGAATACAAGATTGAAGAGGGGAGTGTCTACAAATGGGGCGCAACGGCATGGGCCGGGAATACCGCTCTGGATGCCGGGGCACTGGATAAATTGACGGGAATGCGTGCAAACGACATTGCGAATGAGAAGATGATCAACGAAGGGTGGGTCGCTGTGAGAAAGGCGTATTCGAAGGCCGGGTATTTCGAAGTACAGATTTCTCCTCAACCCGTCCTGGATCCCCCGAATTTGTTGGTTCACTACCATGTGGTTGTGGTCGAGGGTCCCATCTATCACATGGGGCAGCTCACTTTCGCAGGGATTGACGCCAAGCTGATACAAGAGCTGGAACGACACTGGAGATTGAAAGCCGGAGACACTTTCGATTCTTCCTATGCAGGGGAATTTCTTAAGAACGAGGTTTTCCCTGCTCTTCAGGCGGAGGGAAAGCGAAACGCAAGAGTTGCCGTAATGACGAAGCCGGACAAGCAAAACCACGTCGTTAACGTGTCGCTGACAGTCGAATGAAGAAAGATAGCAAGGAGAGCGTCGGGCTTCAAAGCGAGCTGGTGCGTTGCGCGTGGGCGAAGAATGAGTGGAATATTTCCTATCACGACGAGGAGTGGGGAGTGCCGTTGCACGAAGACCAGCGACTGTTCGAGATGCTGATTCTTGAGGGCGCGCAGGCGGGATTAAGCTGGGACACGATATTGAAGAAGCGGGCAGCGTATCGCAGGGCGTTTGATGAATTTGAAGTGGCGAAGATTGCGCGCTATGACAAAGAGAAAATTCGCGAGTTGTTGCAGGACGCAGGCATCATCCGGAATAAGCTGAAGATTGCCGCCACGATTGGGAATGCCCAAGCATACTTGAAAATTCAGGAAGAATTTGGTTCTTTCGACGCATTCATCTGGAGGTTCGTGGATGGCGCGCCGCGGCAGAACGCCTGGAAGACGCATAAGAGCGTGCCTGCGAAAACGGCGCAATCGGACGCGATGAGCAAGGAATTGAATAAGCGCGGCTTCCGGTTTGTTGGCTCCACGATTTGTTACGCGTTCATGCAGGCGACCGGGATGGTGAACGACCATCTCGTCGGCTGTTTTCGCTATGGCGATCTGGCTGGATAGCCGTTCAAGTCAGCTGACAGTTCTTCCGACGGCATGAGACCAATCCGCGCCAGCTCAGGGAAAGATTTCGATATCAATGACGTGAAAGGGGAACTTGCCGGCGCTCCGCACGCGATGCGTGTAGGCCTGCCCGCGGGCTTTGTGAAAGCCCACAACTCCGGGCCTGACATCCTGAATTTCGCTCCATTCGCCACCGAATGGCTGGGATTGTGTCTTGTCGCCGCTGATCGAAACGCTGATGTTGTCATTGCTGTGCGTGTGAAAGAGCGACATCTCTCCGACTGGGAAGAGAACGTTAAGCACGCGAACATATTGGTTTTGGAAGACAAAATGGTGATGCGGCTCTCTTTCCACCGGCACCGGCTCAACCAAGTGATCGATCGGGATCGGAGGAGCCATGTTGATTGCCGGCTGTGCGGCCCTTTTCAATTCGATTTCGACGACTTCAAACGGTGCATCTTCGAGATTCTCCACGGAGTGAGTGACCGGCTCTGACCATCGCGCATCACCAGGATTGCATCGCAGTTCCTGCGACTGCCCATTCGCAATCTTCGTAAGCACATGCATGGCTGTTACGCAGATGACCACCCGGGCGGGGTGGGAGTGCTCCGCAATTTTTTGGTGTGGGCGATAGCGGGCATGCAAAACGCGAATCTGATCATTCTCAAAAGCAACCTTCACGTCCTTCGGATCCGAGTGCGCCGCATCCTGAGCCATGACCACGGGCGCCACCAAAGCCGTCAGCAGGAGCATAAGCGAATAGATTCGCATCCGGCAAAACTCCTTTCGCGCGCTCAGCTTAAACGCAGCAGTGTTCTTTGGCAATCGATTCACGCAGCGAAACGCGTGGACTCGCGCGAGTGCCGCCCGTTGGCGCTTGCCATGCAATCATCGTGAGCTTACGATAGGAAAGTAATAGATGTTTCTTGGTGCCATCCAAAGAAGCTCAATCCGAATGAACGAGTCGGCGCGGAAGTGTGAATCGAGAAAGGCCGGGCATGAAATCTGTCGTGGTGGTGGGCGCGCAGTGGGGAGATGAAGGCAAGGGCAAGGTCGTGGATTACCTTGCGGGATCGTTTGACTACATTGCGCGCGTGGCGGGAGGTCACAACGCCGGGCATACGGTCATCATCGGAGAGAAGCGCCACGTATTGCAGTTGATTCCATGCGGAATTTTGAGGCCGAAGCAGCACGCTGTGATTGGCACAGGAGTGGTGGTGGACCCGGCCGCGCTTGTAGCGGAAATGGAGACTCTGGCGAAATCGGGGATTGAGGTAAAGGGGCGGCTGCACGTCAGCAATCGCGCGCACCTGATTTTTCCTTACCACAGGGAGTTGGACAAAGCCGCGGAAGGCGCACGGGGAGCCGACAAAATCGGCACGACCTCGCGAGGAATCGGGCCCGCTTACGAAGACAAAATGGCGCGGCGCGGCTTGCGAATGTGCGATTTGCTGGAGCCCGAGCTTTTTCGGAAGAAAGCGGCGCGCGTCGTTGAGGAAAAAAACCGGCTGGCGAAGGGCGCTTACGGTGCAGACATTGATTTTTCAAGCGAAGTCGAGGAGACGCTAGAATTAGGCGAGAAAATTCGCGAGTATATCTGCGACACGGCGGAGCTTGTGAATCATGCCTTGGATACGGGGAAGTCGGTTTTGTTTGAGGGCGCGCAAGGCACGATGCTGGACATCGATCACGGCACCTATCCGTTCGTCACTTCTTCGAGTGCGATTGCGGGAGGCGCGGCGACCGGCATAGGCGTGCCTCCGACGAAAATAAAAAATGTTCTTGGAATTTCGAAAGCCTACACGACGCGCGTGGGCGGCGGACCATTTCCAACCGAGATGCCGGAATTGGAAGCGAAGGAGGTTCGCGAGCGCGGAAAGGAATTTGGAGCGGTCACGGGACGCGCGCGGCGCTGCGGCTGGCTGGATTTAATGGTTCTGAAGTACGCGAAAATGATCAACGGCATCGATTCCCTAGTGGTTACAAAGCTCGATGTATTTGACACTCAGAGAGAAATTCAGGTGTGCGTTGGATACAAGTACAAGGGCGAAGTGCTGCAGGAGATGCCGGCGCTCGCGGAAGAGTATGAAAAAGTAACGCCGGCGTACAAAACGCTGCCGGGTTGGTGTCAGGCAACTTACGGAGTAAAGGACGGAGCAAAATTGCCGAAGGCCGCGATGGAGTACCTGCGATTCATTGCGGATTTTCTGCAATTGGAAATTGGGATGATTTCAACGGGGCCGGAGCGAGACGCGACGATCGTGCCCGAGGGAACGCTGCTGGCAAAGTGGCTTTAGGAAGATCGAATGCGGCATGAGGTAATGAATGTGCCGCGAGCTGGCACCTTTTAGGTGGCATCACACGGCACTTCGGGCGGCGCATTGATTTCATATCGAGGTTTGCTTCAAACGGGACAAGTGGAGCACGCAGTAGAGCTAGCTGCGGCGAAGTGAGCCGGTGAGCAGGACGCATGTTGAGCTATCAGGATGCTCGAAAGACAATTATAGAAAAAGTTGGTGAGAAGAAGGGTCCGCGAACCACGGAACAGGTGCGCGTGGGTGACGCACTCGGCTTTGTTTTGGCGCAGGAAATCAAGACGGACCGCGAATATCCTCCATTTAACCGCGCCACACGCGATGGCTACGCGGTATTTGCCGCGGACGTAAAACCCGGAACCACACTGAAGTGCACGGGAGAAATCAAAGCGGGGGATCGCGCCACCAAAGAATTGTGGGCGGAAACGTGCGTGCAAATCATGACCGGAGCAGCCGTGCCTCCCGGCGCGGACGCCGTGGTGATGATCGAGCACACCAAGCGCGAAGGCGACGAAGTGCGCTTTGAACGCGCCGCCGTGCAGGGGCAGAATTTCGTTCCGCGCGGAAGCGAGGCGCGCGCTGGACAAACGCTGCTCACTCCCGGAACGCGGTTGGGTTACGCGGAGCTGGCGCTTGCGGCGCAGGTTGGCGCGGCCGAATTGAAATGCGGCGCGAAGCCACGAGTCGCGATTCTTTCCACTGGT
Organism: Candidatus Acidiferrum sp.; assembly: GCA_035279745.1. GTDB lineage: Bacteria > Acidobacteriota > Terriglobia > Acidiferrales > UBA7541 > Acidiferrum. Next base: position 139,726 of record DATEHE010000011.1, read on the forward strand.
GATGAAATCGTGCCGGTGGACAGCGTGCCCGGGCGGTTTCAAATTCGAAATAGCAACAGCGTTTCGATTGCCACGCAGGTACGGCTTGCCGGCGGCAAGCCGGTGCTGCTCGGAAACGCAATGGACCGCGAGGACGACCTATCCCCGAAAATCCGGCGCGGATTGCAGGAAGATTTGCTGGTTCTTTCCGGTGGCGTTTCCATGGGCAAATACGATTTGGTGGAGAAAGTGCTAAAGGGGATGGATGCCGAGTTTTATTTTGACGCGGTCGCCATCCGTCCGGGCAAGCCGGCCGTTTTTGGCAAGTGCGGAGAGACTTTTGTATTTGGCCTGCCAGGCAATCCTGTCTCGACGATGGTGACTTTCGAATTGTTTGTGACGCCGGCAATGGATTTGCTCAGCGGTGCCGATGCGCGCCAGCTGCCGCTGGTCGAAGCGCGTTTGGCGGAAGGCCTAAACGAGCGGTCGGGCGTCACCCATTTCTTGCCAGCACGAATGGATGGCACGGAATCCCAGCGCGAAGTGAAAGCCTTAAAATGGCAGGGTTCGGGAGATATCGCGGCACTGGCGAGAGCGAATTGCTACGTGGTCGTGCCCGTTGATGCCGAAAAGCTGGAAGCCGGCGCGGTGGTTTCAGTGATGCTCCGGCGCGATGTCTTGTAAACGGCGAAACGCTCCCGAGCGAGAGCAACAACTCCGCAGATTAGGCGACTGGGGCACAAGAATGGCAAAGCTTTCGCACTACGGCAGCGCGGGCCAGGTGAAGATGGTGGACGTGTCGGCCAAAGGCGTGACGACACGTACCGCGATGGCACAGGGCTTTGTACGGATGAAACCGGCCGTAGTGAAGGCGGTGCGCAAGCTGAGAAACCCCAAAGGCAACCCCTTGGAAATAGCGCGGATAGCGGGGATTGCGGCGGCCAAACGGACGGCGGAGTGGATACCTCTTTGTCATCCGCTCCCGTTGACGCACATTGATGTGACTGCGCGGCTGTGCCAAAATGGCGTGGAAGTTCGCTCCGAAGTGACGGCGACCGCTCAGACCGGGGTGGAAATGGAAGCCCTGGTTGCCGTGACTGCCGCGGCCCTCACGGTCTACGACATGTGCAAAGCCCTGGATAAAGGAATGGAAATCGGCGAGATCGTTCTCGTCCGCAAAACGGGCGGGAAGAGCGGGGATTATCTTCGGGACGAAAGCGCCGTGGGGAAGAGCAGGAAGACCGGCAGGAACTGGAAAAGATGAGCGCAGCGAGCACCAAAACAGTCAAGATGCTAGTGGCGGACGATAATCCGCTGGTGCGCGATTTGATCGTTAAGGGCATGGAGCCCTACTGCGAGATTGAGACCGCGCCAGACGGTGCGGATGCGCTGCTGAAAGTGATTGACACGCCTCCGGACGTAATTCTTTGCGATTACAAAATGCCCGGATTGGACGGACGGCAACTCTTCGAAAAATTGCGCGGGCGCGAGGCGACCAGGCACATTCCTTTTCTGTTTATGGCCAGCCGCGCGGACATCGAGGAGCGCCTGAGACCGCTAGTAGATGGCGTGGAAGACTTCGTCACGAAGCCCTTTCTCGTAAAGGACCTGGTGCGCATCGCGAAAAAAGTAGTGGACCGGCTGCACCTCGAGAAATTGCAGAAACGCGCCTCGCGGCCCGGCGTGATTCAAGGCCGGCTGGAAGAGATGAGCATGATTGATCTCATGCAGTCGCTTGAAATGGGGCAGAAATCCTGCCGTCTGATCGTGAATCACAACGGCGAACAGGGCGAGCTGTTCTTTTCAAACGGGCAATGCCGGGATGCGCGAAGCGGGAAAGTCGAAGGCGACGACGCGGTGTATCGCGTGGTGCTCTGGACGGCCGGCGAATTTGAGATTGATTTCAACGCGGCCAACAATTCCACAAAAACCACGACCACGCGCAACACGACCGGCTTGCTGATGGAAGCAATGAGGTTGATGGACGAAGCAAACCGCGACACCGTGGAAACCAAGTAGCCGGCCTGATGCGCGTCGCAGTGCTCACAATCAGCGACACAGTCTCCAAGAACGAGCGCGAGGATCTTTCCGGTCCAGCAGTAATCTCCTTTTGCCGCGGATTGGGCTGGGAAGTCACGTCCGCGCTGGTGGTTTCCGATGATTCCGCTGCGATTCGCGAGCAACTTCGCGTGCTGGCGGATTCCGGAAGAGTGGACTTGATTTTGACAACTGGCGGAACGGGAATCGGGCCGCGAGACAATACGCCCGAGGCGACGCAAGGCGTGGCCGACCGGATGATTCCTGGGATTGGCGAAGAGATGCGGCGCAAGGGGGCTGAGAAAACTCCGACAGCCGTGCTTTCGAGAAGCGGAGCGGCGGTGCGCGGGAAAGCTTTGATCCTCAATTTGCCGGGAAGTCCAAAAGGCGCGGCAGAATCTCTGGAAGCGGTAGCGCATCTACTGCCGCACGCCATTCACGTGCTACACGGAGCGCGGCACGACTAGCTCGATCGAACACAGAGGCCTGTGCTTGGTATTCGCGGATACGCAGCAAACTCAAGCGGAAATGACCGCGCGCGAATCGCTCGCTGAACTCGAAGCATCTCTTGCCGGGAGCAGCGTCATTTTGTAGTGCAGCCTAAGAATCGTAATTCCCAAAAAAGAAATGTCGTGATCGGTGCGGAGGACGCCTTCCGCGTCAACGTAAACGCGAAATAGCTCATGGAGCGTTTTGACGTAGCGAACGCGCCGATGGTCGGGACCCGATGCGACGATGCGATAAAAGCCGGACCGGCCAAACGCTGAGCCGGACGAATCAAGGCCAAAGGAGCCGTCCGCGTGCTGCACCGGTCTTAGATAGACATTCGCTGAGCCGCGGCACGGGAAAGTGACCTTGACGCAGGGATTTTCTTCGCCAGGAACACGCGTGATCGAATAGAGGCCCGCGTAAATCACTCTGCCGGACGATTTCATGCCGCGCAGCCAGCCGGTATAGCGAACCTCGCCATTTTTTGGATCAAAGAGCTGCACAATCCTGCTGGACATCCCCTTGGCAACTTCGAGCGAGGAGATCGGGAAGTTGAGCTGATCCATCCGGCGGCTGATGAATTCCACGAGAAGCCAAAGAAAGAACCGGCCGACGAGAGACACTTCGCTCCAAACGTCCAGGTGATACTGCGCCGCGTGTTCGTAGAAATACCGGACTTCGGGACGAATCGCGGCTGGATCGAACGACGGACCCCGGAGGACATTAAAGTCAGGAATCAAGCCGGCATCGGCAGGCAGCCGTGTTTCGAGATGCTCCTCCTGCGCGATGCGGTCGTAGATCAACGTGCCGATGCGGCCGCGATTTCCAAGCGGCGCGGAGAGCCATGGTTCGTGGCCCGTACGTACCCGCTTGCCCGTCAAGTGCACCCACGCATTAATCCCTTCTTCCAGAAAAAAGGAGACCAGTGCATGCAACGCGCCAAACAGGCCCCTTGGACGGCCAGGGGCGGCCGAATCCGCGGTAGATGGGTGCGGTGAAGAGAAGGGCATCGAGTTCATTCTATTCTGACACCCAAACTGTTGCATCACGGGGCCGGGCGCCGCAATGTGTTTCCGCGATAAACCCGGCAGGAGCCTAGCAGAAGCGAATCTTGGGTTGACCGCGCGGGAGTTCGCGTCAACAATGTTTGGACCATGCCACAGAAGCTAACCAATCAAAAATTGGCCGTACTTGGAACCGGGAAGCTGGGAAGCATCCTGTTGCGAGCTTATTTGAAACAAGGGCTCTTCAGCGCGAAGCGCGTCACCGCGACAGTCAAGCACGGAGAAAAGGCCGCCGCCCTGGCCAGGGAACTGAGAGTACGAGTCATTACGGACAACCGGAGGGCCGTGCAAGGTGCGGATATCGTGTTGCTCGGAGTGAAGCCGCAGATCGTCGGCGAGGTCCTCGAGGAAATCGCACCGGAATTGAGCGAGAACACCTTGGTGGTTTCGGTGGCAGCGTCCGTGCCGACGAGCTACATCGAGCAGCGCGCCGGAGACAAAGTGCCGGTGGTGAGGGCGATGCCAAATACATGCTCGCGAGTGGGCAGCGGCATGACCGGCATTTGCCGCGGAAAACACGCGAAGCCCGAGCATCTGGAAATCGCGCGAGCCATGTTTGACGCGGCCGGCCGAACGGTTGTCGTGGACGAGAAGAATATGGACGCGGTGACCGGGCTCTCCGCCAGCGGCCCGGCGTTTGCCTATATCATTCTCGAATCGCTGGCGGAAGCGGGCGTGAAAGTCGGCTTGCCGCGCGATATTTCCACTTTGCTTGCGGCGCAGACGCTGAAAGGCGCGGCGAGCGTCGTGCTCGAGACGGGCGATCACCCGGCACTTCTGAAAGATTCCGTGACCACTCCGGCGGGCTGCACGATTGACGGAATTCTGGAACTTGAAGAGGGCAAGCTGCGCGTCACTTTGATTAAAGCGGTGGTGAAGGCCACGCAGCGCGCGGGAGAGTTGCTCTTTGAAAAGTAACATCCCAGCACTAGCTTGCCCGGCAGCGAGCCGCCCAACGACTGAGAAATCCTCCGAATGATTCATCTAATTGTCGAAGGCCTGCGAAAGTTCCTGAGCGGCGACGGCGTCGTGCTGATGCCGGAGCTGGAGCTTGTTTTGTTTGCCTGCGGAATCGTAGTACTTGACCGCTGGCTCGAACCACAGGAGAAATATTGGAACGCGATGCTTGCGCTGGCGGGCACGGCTTTCAGCGGCTTCACTCTGTACGTCCAGTTCCGAAAACTGGATGACTTGCTAAAAACTATCCCGGACTCTCCGGGCTTGCTCGGACTTCATCAGAGTTTTTTGATCGACCATTTTTTTCTTTTTTTCGCCGCGCTTCTTCTTGCAGGTACGGCGCTCGCGATCTTGTTGTCTTTGCCTCTCGCGAACCACAACGAGAGCGAAAGCCAACCCAGCTTTGCGCCCTACTTGTTCGGCTGCGCCGGAATGATGTGGATGATTTCCGGAGTTGACCTGCTGGGGATTTTTGCGGGGCTGCAGTGCCTCAGCGTGAGCTGCTACTTGCTCACGAGACGCGCGGCCCAGGGCGAAGAAGCGCGCGAAGCCTCGAAAAAGTACAGGCTCTTATGGCTGTGCGGTTCAAGCGGCTTGGCCATCGGCTTTGTGCTGTTGTACGCTTTGTTCCGAACAACGAATCTTGGCCGAATCGCCACGGTGCTGGAAGTGCGCCTGGATAATGGCGTGGTCTATGGCGGAGTGACCGCGTGGCCCGTAGCCCTGGCGTTTGCCTTCGTTGCAGCGGGCGCACTTTTGCTCGTAGACGCGGCGCCGCTGCACTGGTTCGCACCGCCGATTGCGGAAAAGGCAAGGACTTCGACTGAGGAGTTCTTGGCGGCGACGGTCAAGGTCGCGTGCTTTGCGCTGCTTGTTCGGCTCTTCTCGTTTCTTTTCGTATTCGGGCACGAGAAGTGGGTTCATGTCTGGGCCATCGCGGCCGTGGTTTCGCTGCTTTGGGGAACCATCGCCGCGTCGCTGGCGCGCAATCTCAAGCGGCTGCTCGTTTACGGCGCAATGGCGCACACGGGTTTTCTCATCCTCGGACTTGTGGCGGGCAGCGCCGGCGGGTTTCAGGGGATCATGTATTACCTGGGGACTTTTCTCTTCATGACGGCGGGCGCGTTCGGTGTCCTGATGGTGCTTGAGCAAAGCGGCAGCGCAATAGTTTCGCTTGACGACTTGCACGGCTTTTATCACCGCAGCCCGGCGACCGCAGCCTTGCTGCTCATTTTTCTCTTGGCGCTTGCCGGTGTTCCTCCGACGGCGGGATTCCCTCCAAAATATCTCCTGATCAAATCGGTTTTTGCATCGTCGCATCAGGAGCTTGCTGTTTTTGCCTCGTTGAGCGCGCTGGCGTCGCTTTATTATTACGGTCGCGTGGCGGTGCATGCGTGGAAACGAGCGGCGAGCGATGCGGTTCCGGCTGCTCCCATTTCCTTTACGACCGCGCAGACCATCGCGCTGACCGCCTGTGTATTTGTCTCGATTGCGGCGGGCGTGTATCCTGAACCGTTTTTGCGCATCGCGAGTTACGCCTTTGGACAGTGAAAATCCGAAAAAGACGGAGCAAGCGCCGCCGAAAAAGACGCCGAGCCAGCAATTCAACACGGAGGTTGGACTGGCGATGGAATTGCCGTTCCTGCTTTTTGGCGCGATCGCCGTCGGGGGACTGTTCGGCTATTTCCTCGACAAATGGCTGCACACGAAATTCCTGTTCATGGTGATCCTCGGCGGTCTTGGATTTTTTGCCGGAGTACGCGACGTGCTTCGGCGGCTGCCCACAGACGGCGATGGAAAACACTGAGCACGGCGCGGCAGCCTCGGGCGGCGGGGAATCGCAACCGGTTTATCTGCAAACCGAGCAGCGCATCGCCTGGCTCACGCTAATTTTTGGCGGAGTGGCGGCGCTTGCCGCCGCCGGAGCGCGTCGCTGGGCTTGGGCCGAAGGCCTGGCGATTGGCGCCGTGCTCGCCTGGTTCAATTTTCGCTGGCTGAAGCGCGGTTTGGACGCGCTGGTAAGGGCCGCAGTGGCGCAACAAGGCGCGGCGAGCCCCAGGGTACCTCTTGGAACATGGTTTCGATTGCTCTTCCGCTACGCCTTGATAGCCCTCTGCGTCTATGTTATTTTTGAATATCTGAAAGTTCCCCTTGTAAGCATGCTTGTGGGGCTCTGCGCCCTGGGAGCCGCGACGCTGGCAGCAAGTCTGTACGAAATTTTGCATCCACTGAGATAGAGAATGGAATATACGATCAGCTGGCTGACGAAGTTTGTAAACCTGCACCTGGGCCATGCGGCGATGGCGCTGCTGGCCGCCATGCACATCACTCCGAGCCATCCGGAAACGCCGATCCCCGAGCAAGTCGTGATGGGCGTCGTGGCAGCGCTCATCGGAACGTTGCTCGCGCTCTTCCTGCGCTTCCGGCTGTCCGTGGACAAGCCGGGCGCGACGCAGCAGCTTGCGGAATGGCTCATCACGAATTCGCAGGGATTCGGCATTCGCGACATTCTGAGAGAAAACGCCGGGCACGATGCGGACGAATATATTTTTCTCGTCGGATCCATCACCATTTTCATCCTGATCAGCAATCTCTTTGGCGTCATTCCGACCGTAGTCAATCCGCCGACCTCGGACAAGAGCGCGCCGTTCGCCGCCGCCATTCTGGTTTTCTGCTACTTCAACTGGAGGGGTTTCCGGAAGCATGGGGCGCTGGGATACTGGAAGACATTCACGGGGGGCGTTCATTGGACGCTGGTCCCGCTGATTTTTCCGGTCGAGATCATCAGCACGTTCGCGCGCCTGCTCTCGCTCACGGTGCGTCTCTGGGCCAATATTTTTGCGAGCGACTTGCTCTACGAGCTATTTGTGTTTTTGTTCGCGCAGGTCGCGCTTTGGGGCTGGCAGCACTCCCACCCGTTGGGCGTCGCGATGGGCATTTTGCCCGCTACCTTGCCCCTCATCTTCCTGGGGCTGCACACGTTCGTCTCGTTCGTCCAGGCCTACGTGTTCACGATTTTGCCCTCGGTTTATCTCGGCATGGCGACGGCCGAATCGCACTGATTTCGCGGGCCGCGGTTGCGCCCGCCGCATCGAGCTTTGCCGCTTCAGCGTGAGTCCGGCTGCACGGTGTCCGGGAACCACCTCCTGGCGGCAATCCAAGGAGGCAGTGATGATGAACAAACTGAAGTATCTGGCAACAATCGCAGCGACGGTGCTGGTGCTTGCGCCAGCGGCGTTCGCGCAAGGTGCGGACCAGGCGGCAGCGGGCGGCAGCAAGGGGCTTCTGGCCATCGCCGCGGCGTTCGGCATGGGTATCGCGGCGTTCGGCTGCGGTATGGGGCAGGGAAGAGTTGGAGCGGCGGCTTGCGAAGGCATTGCGCGCAATCCGGCGGCCGCGGGCGTGATTCGCGCGGCAATGATCCTGGCGCTCGTATTCGTTGAGACCCTGGTGCTCTTCACACTGCTGATCGTCTTCGTAAAAGTGTAAGAACAAAGATCAAGCAAGGGATTCCACAGGCTCGCGGGCGCAAGTCCGCGGGCCTTTTTATTGCCCACGGAGCAGATTCTCACGCAGCTTGGCGCGACTGCACGACACTCGAGCGCATCAGTATTTCGTAATTGGTGAGATTCTGGGGAGCTTCGCAGGGACTATCGGTTCAAAAGGTTCGATTGCAGCAGGAAGTTCAGAACCCGGGTGGGCAGAAGCCCGAGATAGATGGCGGCAAAGGCGGTCACGGCCAGAACGACATTGACGGAGACGGGGAAGCGTACGGGAACGGACGCCGCCAGCTCCGCGCTTGGCTCCCGCATGTACATCACAACAATCAACCGGATGTAGTAATACGCCCCGATGATGCTATTGATGGCCATCAGCACAGCCAGCCAGATCAGATGCGAATCCACCGCGGCCTTAAACACATAAAACTTGCCGAGAAAGCCCGCCGTAACCGGGAGGCCGAGCAAGGAGAGCAAGAAGAGCGTCAGCACGGCGGCGATCCACGGCTGGCGCTCGCCGAGCCCCGCGAAGTCATCCAACTGAAGATGCTTTTCGCCGGCGCCGCCGTATTGCGAAACGATGGTGAACGCACCAACTTTCACGAGCGCGTAGGTCAACAGATAGAAAAGGACGGCAGCGTAGGCGGGCCCGGCGCCAATCTCCGTTTTTGAGAGCGTTGTAACCGCCGCGAAAGCCACCAGAATATAGCCGGCGTGTGCGATTGAACTGTACGCCAGCATGCGCTTGACGTTGGTTTGCAACAAAGCGCCGAGATTGCCGGCGAACATCGTGAAGGCAGCAAGAATCCAGAATGCCCAGAACCAAAACTGCGTCGCAGCGGGCACGTCCGCAAAAATGCGCAGGAGCAACGCGAATGCGGCGGCTTTCGGCCCGGCGGAGAAGAGCGCCGTGACGGGCGTCGGAGCGCCTTCGTAAACGTCCGGCGTCCAGATCTGGAATGGAGCCGCGGCAACCTTGAAGCCGAGGCCGATCAGAATCAACGCCAGTCCCAGTTTCAGCAGATTGCTGCCCAGGTCGGCGGATTCCATCTTGAGCAGGTTGGTCGTGCCCGTGACGCCGTAAACCAAAGCGATGCCATAAAGGAAAAACGCGGTGGCGAATGAGCCAAGCAAAAAATATTTCATCGAGGATTCGCTGGACTTCAGTGAATCGCGGCGATAGCCGGCAAGGATGTAGCTCGAGATGGAGCTGAGTTCGAGGCCGATGAAGGCGGTGAGCAGTTCCTGCGCGGAAGCAAGCACGCCCATGCCCGCCGTGGCAAAAAGCACGAGCGCGAAAAATTCGGCGTCCGGCAGCCGCTCGCGCTCCAGATACGGGCCGGCGGCAAGAATCACGAGCACGGCGATCAGGCCGACGAGATGGCTGAAGAAAACGCTGAACGGGTCGGCGGCAACCAGTCCCGAAAAGGCGGCGCCTGGATTGTGCACGGCGAAGAAATTCCCGACGATTCCGAGCAGAGCGCCGATCGCCGCAACGGTCGTCAGAGCGTTTCGGCTGCGCACAAAGGGCTGCAGCAGCATCAGGAGCGCGCCGAAGCCGCACCAAATCAGCTCGGGCAATACGCGGAGGAGGTCAGGCGTGCTGGGGAACGCGGACATTTATCGGGTTCCGAGCCTTTCGAGTGGGTTTAGTTTTTGCGCCGGGCTCGCGCTGTGCAGAAGGGCCGCCGGTCGCACTGGGCGCAAATTCGCGGGCAAAGCGGGTCTCGCTGGATTGCAAGCTTCGACCGCTTGCGGCTGCCGCGCCATCTGATCGAGCACAGTCTGGCTCGCAGTCGCGGTGCGGCGCGTGATGAAGCTCGAGCCGATGCCCATCCACAGAATCACGACGGCCATGCTCACCAGAATCGTCCGCTCGCGCGCGGAAATATCCAGCAGCGACTTATTTTTCTCGACCGTGACATCACCATAAAACACGCGCTGGTAGGACCACAGCAGGTAGCAGGCGGAGAGAATCACGCCGAGAGCGGCCCACGCGGCCCAGGTCCAATGAACCTGATATGTGCCGAGCAGGATCAGGAATTCGCCGACAAACCCATTCAGCATGGGCAGGCCAAGCGAAGAGAGCGCGACAAATAGGAAGAATGCCGCGAGCCACGGCATCGGCGTAGAGAGTCCGCCAAACTGCTTGATCTCGAACGTGTGCCGCCGGTCGTAGAGCATGCCGACGAGCAGGAAGAGCGCGCCCGTTGAGACGCCATGCGCGAGCATCTGGAAAACCGCGCCCTGCATGGAAACGATGTGGAAGGCAAAGATGCCCAACACAACGAAGCCCAGGTGGCTGACGCTCGAGTAGGCGACAAGTTTTTTCAGGTTGGGCTGCACCAACGCGACGAGCGCGCCGTAAATAATCCCAATGATCGCGAGGACCGCGATGACGGAGGCGAATTTTCTGGCTGCTTCCGGGAACAGCGGCAGGCAGAAACGAATCATGCCGTACGTGCCCATTTTCAAAAGCACGCCCGCCAGCATGACGGAACCGGCCGTGGGCGCTTCCACGTGCGCATCGGGAAGCCAGGTGTGGAACGGGAAAAGAGGAACCTTGATGGCGAAGGCCAGGAAAAATGCCAGGAACAGAAGCGTATCCGCGCGAGACGACAAAGCCAGTGCGCCAGTTTGCAATTGCTGCTGGATGTAGGGCAGATCAAACGATCCAGTCGCGTTGTACAGCCACAAGATGCCGACCAGCATCAGGATCGAGCCGGCCATCGTGTACAACACGAATTTGATCGCGGCGTAGATGCGGCGCTCATGCCCCCAGATGCCGATCAGGAAATACATCGGAATCAGCATGACTTCCCAGAAAAGGAAGAAGAGGAAAAGGTCAAGCGAGAGGAAAACGCCAATCACGCCGACTTCGAGAAGAAGCAGCATGACGAAGAATTCCTTGACGCGCTTCTCGACGCTCTTCCAGGAGCACAGCACGGACACGACGGTCAGGAACGTAGTCAGAATCACTAGAAATAGGCTGATCCCATCCGCGCCGAGGTGGTAGTTGATGAACGTCTCGGGAGCGCTGCCGTGCGGCCCGAGCGAAATCCATTGATGAAATTCTTCGAGCTTGTAGCCGGAGCTGCCGAGAGGCACGCCGCGCACCAGCCACCAGATGGACAATACAAATTCAGCCAGAGAAACGGCGAGAGACAGGCGGCGGATCCCTTCATGATCTCCGCGGCGTAGGAAGAGCAGCGCGAACGCGCCAAGAGCGGGAAGGAAGATCAAAATGGTGAGCACTGGTCCGGAGGGCATCAGCGCACCATCCCGATTGCCGGCGCAATTGCCGGCCAGAAGAAGATCACCGCGAAAATCACGAGTGCGCCAATCACCACCCAAACGGCATAACTGCGCGTGTTGCCCGACTGCGTGTGCCGCAGCGTGTCCCCGAGAGAGGTTGCCGTGCTGGCGACGCCGTTGACGGTGCCGTCTATTCCGGCGACGTCCACGATTTTCCAGAGCACGTTCGTCGAAATCCACAAAAGCGGCCGCACCACAACGGCGCCATAAAGTTCGTCCACATAATATTTGTTCATCAGCGTCGTGTAAGCCCCGCGCAGGGACTTGGCAATCGATTCCGGTTTCGCCGGCCGGCTAAGGTAGAGCCAGTAAGCGATCACAAATCCGATTAGAGCGGTCAGGACGGCGATGCTTGCCAGCGGCCAAGTGAGCGCATGCGCCGCTGCTTCCGCCGTACCGGTTTCCACTGCTCCGTTCGCAAAAACGGGAGCGAGAAACTCCGAGAAGTAATCGCGGCCGCCCCAGAACTCCGGCAGCGCGAGCCATCCGCCGATCACGGAAAGTACCGCGAGAATTACGAGCGGGCCGAGCATGCTCCACGGCGATTCGTGCACGTGGACGTGATGCTCGTCGTAGCGCTGCTTGCCGTGGAAGGTCAGGAAGAGCAAACGGAACATATAGAACGCGGTGAGCAGGGCAGTGAAAAGTCCGACCGCGTAAAGCGGCTTGCCGCCGGGGACCAGGTACGACGCCAGGAGGATTTGATCTTTGCTGAAAAATCCGGCGAAGAGCGGAGCGCCCGAGATGGCCAGCGTGGCGCAGAGCATCGTCGCATAGGTGTACTTGATTTTCCTGCTCAAGCCGCCCATGTGGCGCATATCCTGCTCGCCGCCCATGGCGTGAATCACGGAACCCGCGGCAAGAAAAAGCAGCGCCTTGAAAAACGCGTGCGTCATCAAGTGAAAAATTCCCGCGGAAAACGCGCCGACGCCGCAAGCGAGGAACATGTAGCCAAGCTGGCTGACCGTCGAATAGGCGAGAACTTTCTTGATGTCCGTCTGGACGAGGCCGATCGTGGCGGCAAAGAGCGCCGTGGCGCAGCCGATGACGGCCACGACAACCATGGCCGTTTCCGAGTGCAAAAACAAAACGTGAGAGCGCGCGACAACGTAAACGCCGGCCGTCACCATCGTGGCGGCGTGGATCAACGCGCTGACCGGCGTGGGACCTTCCATCGCATCCGGCAGCCAGACATACAATGGAAGCTGCGCGGATTTTCCCGTGGCGCCCATGAAGAGCAGCAGGCACGCGACCGTGAATATCCCGAACTGGCCCCACGCTTCATGTCCATAGGCAGGGCCGGACGCGGCGTCAAAGAGCGGCTTGAAATCCAGCGTGTGAAAAGTGCGGAAGAGGAGGAACATGCCGAGCATGAAGCCGAAATCGCCGATGCGATTGACGATGAACGCCTTGTTGCCCGCGTCCGAAGCCGTCTGGCGCAAGAAATAAAATCCGATTAGCAAATAGCTGCACAGGCCGACGCCCTCCCAGCCCACGAAGAGCAGCACGTAGTTCGCGGCCAAGATCAGGATCAGCATGAAAAACATGAAAAGGTTTAGGTAAGAGAAGAAACGGTAGTAGCCGCCCTCGTGGGCCATGTAGCCCGTCGAATAGATATGAATCAGAAAACCGACGCCGGTGACGACCATGAGCATCACGACGGTGAGCTGGTCAATCTGAAGGTCGAAGCCGGCGCGGAAGGGACCCGCTGTAATCCACGTGAAGTATTGTTGGATCCAGGGAATCTGCTGAGGCGAGAGCTGGCTGAATTCGCGGACCGTTTCGAGCGCGAAGAGAAACGACAGCCCGGTTGAACCCAAAGCGATGCTGTTGACCGTTTTATTCGGCCACTTGCGGCCAAACAAGCCGTTGCACGCCGAACCCAGCAACGGCAGCAGCGGGATGATCCAGAGATGGTTGAGCGCGAACATTAGAGTTTGAGCAAGTCCACCCGTTCGACGTTCAGAGACTGCCGGTTGCGCGCCGTCAAAATGACGATGCCCAGCCCAACCGCCGCTTCCGCCGCCGCAACAACGATGACGAACAAAACAAAAACCTGGCCGTCGGTCTGATGTTTGGCCTGGCTAAACGCCACGAACGCCAGATTCACGGCGTTCAGCATCAGCTCGATGGACATGAAAATCGTGATGATGTTGCGCTTGAAGACAAACGCAAGCACTCCGAGACCGAACAGGATCGCGCTGAGAATCAGGTAGTAGCTCGTCGGGACCATGTTCAGTTTTTCTCCCGCTGCGCCAGCACGATGGCGCCGAGGATGGCGACCAGAATCAGGAACGAGGTCAGCTCGAAAGGATAAACAAATTCCCGGAATAGCATGGTGGAGATTTCTTTTGTCGAAGCTAACGCCGAATTTTGAAACCCGGCCTGCGCGCTCTCATGAGATCGCGCAATCTGGACGGCGAGAAAACCGAGCAGAACCACGGCCAGCGGAATGCCCGCGATGCCGGCCAGCTTCGAGACGTTCGTCCGCTCTTCCGCGCCCGCGTTCAACAGCATGATCACAAACACGAAAAGAACCATGATGGCGCCGCCGTACACGATGATTTGCACGGCGGCCACAAATTCCGCTCCCATCAGCAAATAAAGCCCGGCCAGCGCGATCATCACAACGATCAGCGAAAGCGCGCTGTGAATCGGATGGCGCTGCAGCGTCAGGCTCAGCGCGCCCAGCACCGCCAGCCCGGCCAGCACGAAAAAGATTGCGAGTTCCGCCGTCACTTTCCGCTCCGCAGCAGCATGACGAACGCCGTGATCACCACATTGACGATGGATAGCGGCAGCAGCAGCTTCCAGCCGAACGACATCAGCTGGTCATACCGGAACCGCGGCAGCGTTCCGCGCATCCACACGTACACAAAAAGAAAGAACAATATTTTCGCCAGCAGCCAAAATGGCCCTTGCGCGAATTCGTTCAGCGCCGGAAACGCCAGCAGCACCGCGCCGACGGCGGTCAGGACTGTGCCGACTCCGGGAAGCACCAGCCGTCCAAAAATCGTTTCGTAACGAATGCCGTCCCAAATCACCCACAAGCCGAAGGGAATCAGGATCACCGACGGTAGATAGTGTGTGAACGTCCAGCTCGCGGGGAAGGGCGAGAGCCAGCCGCCGAAAAACATGATTGCGCAGAGGCAGGATACCGTGATCATGCTCGTATATTCGGCGATGAAGAACATCGCAAACTTGAAGCTGGCATATTCGGTGTGGAACCCGGCGACGAGCTCCGATTCCGCCTCTGGCAAATCGAACGGAACGCGATTCGTTTCCGCCACGGCGGCAACGAAGAAACAAATAAAGCCGAGAATCTGCGGCCAGATGTTCCATCCCAGAATGCCGAGTTCCGGATGATGCGCTTGCGCGGTGATGATGTCGCGCAGATTGAAGCTGCCCGCGAGCAGCAGCACGCCGACGACGGACATCGTCAGCGACAGTTCGTAACTCACCATTTGCGCCGAACTGCGCAGCCCGCCCAGCAGCGGATATTTGCTGTTCGAGGACCAGCCCGCCAGCGCCACACCGTATACGCTCAGTGCCGTGATCGCAAAGAGCGCGAGAATGCCGATATTCAAATTCGTGATTTCGAGATAGACCTTCTGTCCCCAGATCGGCCAGGGCAGCGGGTCCGGTCCGAAGGGAATGATCGCCAAAGCGGTCAGCGAAAGCGCCAGCGCCATCAGCGGCGCCAGAAAATACGTGACTTTATCCACGCCCGCGGGCGTCGGGTCTTCTTTCAACAAAAATTTCAAGCCGTCCGCAGCCGGCTGCAGCAGGCCGTGCGGGCCGACGCGGTGCGGGCCCCAACGCGACTGAATATGCGCCACGACCTTGCGCTCAAACCAGGTCAAGTACGCGTTCACCGTCAGCACGATAAACAGCAAGAGCGCGATTTTGATGAGGTCAAGGATGATGGACGCGTTCGCGGTTAGGAAGGCGTTCACGGTTTCGCTTCTGCCTCCGAAAGTGATCTCACCATCGTGCAGTAGCGGCCCAACGTGCCGCTTGTGAAAAGCGTGTCGTGCGCGGAGCGAATCAGGCTGACTGGAACGTCGTACGGCGCGTGGCCATTCCTGGGGACGTTCAGGTGCGTGGGCTCAGCTCCGCCGGTTACCAGGCTCGCCGCCTGCACCTTGTAGCCGGGCACCGCCTGCTGAATTTCCTCGAGAACCGCCGCCGAAGTCTTGTAATGGAATGCTTTGCCCAACCCGAGCTTCTCAAGCTGATGCGAAAGTATCCGCAGCAAATCGAAATCGCTTCGCGCGCCCATTACTTCGGCCGCTTTGTGCAGCAATTGAAGTTCTCCCGAGGTGTTGGTCACGCTGCCATCTTTTTCGTACGCCGAGGCCGCGGGGAAAACCACGTCCGCGAGTTTCGCTGTTTCGGTCAGGAACATTTCCTGGACGATGAGCAATTCCAGCTTGCCGCGTCCGAATCCCAGCGTTCCAAAATGCGAGAGCGGATTCGCGCCCATCACATAGAGCGCTTTCAGCTTTCCATTCTGTGCCGCTTCAATCATTGCCGGCGCCGCCATTCCCGCCTTCGAGGGGAGCACGCCTCCCCACAGCCGCTCGAAACTTTCGCGGGCCGCCGAATCGTCCACGTGAGCGTATCCCGGCAGCCGGTCCGGCAAAATTCCCAGGTCCGCCGCGCCGCGCGAGTTCGCGTAATCGCCCAGCGCCATGTAGCGTACCTTGCCCTGCAGTTTCGAGCCGAAGGCCACTAATTGAGCGATGGCCGCGCCGGTGATTTCCGCGCCAAAAACAATCGCTACTTCCGGCTGCGCATCCAACGCTGCTTTCAATTGCACCAACTGCTCGATCAGGTTCGCGGGCAGTTGTCCTTCTTCGTGCGCCAGCCAGCGGATTGCAGCGGCTTCTTGCCCCGCGGCCACCTTGACGAACTGCGCCGCTTTGCGCTTCAGCTTGATTTCCTTCGCATTCAAGAGGAAAAGCTTCGCGCCGTGAAGCCGGATGCCTTTGCGAATCTGCCAAGCCACCAGCGGATTTTGATTCGTGGGATCGTCGCCGATCACGAGCACCGATTTTGCTTCGACCAGTTGCCGCATGGTGAGCTGCGCGTCGTTCGCGCGCTCTCCCAATGCCGTCAGCAAACCCGTGTAATCCGCGGTGCGATGGTGGTCAATATTGTTGGTGCCAAAAGTCCCGCGCGCCAGCCGCTGAAACAAATAATTTTCTTCGTTCGATGTGTGGTTTGACCCGATAAACCCAATCGCGTCCTTGCCGCCCCGGTCGTAAACTTCCTTCAACTTCGCCGCCGCGGTCTGCGCCGCTTCTTCCCAGGAAACCGGGTACAGCTTGTCGCCTTTGCGCACCATCGGCTGGCGCACTCGCTCCGCGTGCCGCGTGAAATCGAAGCCAAACCGGCCCTTCACGCACAGGAAATCTTCGTTGAAGCCGGAGAGGTCCCGGTTGTTCGCGCGCAGAATTTCGTGATTGCGCACGCTCAGCGTCGCCTTGCACCCGTTCGAGCAGTGCGCGCACACCGTCGAAACGTACGCCATTTCCCACGGCCGCGTTTTGTAGCGGTATGTTCCGCTGGTGAGCGCGCCGACCGGGCAAACCTCGATGCACATTCCGCATTCTTCGCAATCCAGATGATCTTCGACGTTCGGGATGATTACGCTGTTCGCGCCGCGCATTCCCACGCCGAGCGCTTTCACGTCCATGCCTTCATCGCAGACGCGCACGCACCGGAAACACAGAATGCAGCGGGGCATGTCGTAATACACCAACTCCGACCACTTTTCTTCCGGCCGGTGAATTTTCTCCTCGACGAAACGGCTCGTGTCCGCGCCGTAGCGGTACGTCATGTCCTGCAATTCGCATTCGCCGCCCTTGTCGCAAACGGGGCAGTCCAGCGGATGATTTGTCAGCAGGAACTCGACCATCGCCTTGCGCGCGCCGCGCACTTGCTCCGTGGTCGTGCGCACCACCATTCCGTCCGTCGCCACCAGCGTGCACGCCGTCTGCAGCTTCGGCATTTTTTCCACTTCCACCAGACACATCCGGCAAGCCGCCTGCAACGAAAGCTGCGGGTAGTAGCAGAAGGACGGCACTTCCGTCCCGATCCGCCGCGCCGCTTCAATCACCAGCGTCCCCGCGGGAACCTGCACTTCGCGGTCGTTGATCTTCAGCGTGACTAGCTTTGTTTCTGCCATGGGATCCTAGCGCGCGCCTATCAGCGCTTCCGCGGATTTGTACGCACAGCGGCCGTTCAGATGATCCTCGAACTCGTTGCGCCACTTCTTCACGATGCTGATCGTCGGCAATGCCGCCGCGTCGCCGAGCGGGCAAAAAGTCCGCCCCAGCATGTTCTGCGCAAGCTCGCCCGTCAGGTCAATATCTTCCGGCCTGCCGTAGCCCGCATGAAAGCGGTCCAGCATCTTCTTCAGCCAGGACGTTCCTTCGCGGCACGGTATGCACCACCCGCACGATTCGTGCGCATAAAAATGCATGATTCGCCGCGCCATGTCCACCATGCAGGTGGTCTCATCCATCACCACCATGCCGCCGGAGCCCAGCATCGAGCCGGCCTTCGCCACCGTGTCATAGTCCATCGCGATATCAATTTCTTCCGCGCTCAAAATCGGGCAGGAGCTTCCGCCGGGGATCACCGCCTTCAGTTTCTTCCCGCCGGGGATTCCCCCGGCCATCTCGTAGATGAACTTCTTCATGTTCATCCCGAGAGGTATTTCGTAAATTCCCGGCTTGGCGATGTGGCCCGCGACGCACAGCAGCCGCGTCCCGCCATTCTTCGGCGTGCCGCGCTGCGCGTATTTCTCTCCGCCTTCCAGAATAATCGCCGGCACGGAGCTGAGCGTCTCAACATTATTAATGATCGTCGGGCAGCCGTAGAGCCCCACCACAGCAGGGAAGGGAGGCTTGATGCGCGGATAACCGCGCTTGCCTTCGAGCGATTCCATCAGCGCCGATTCTTCGCCGCATTCGTAAGCGCCCGCGCCGGTATGCGTCACCAGGTCGAAATCGAATCCCGTGCCGAGAATATCTTTTCCGAGATAGCCGTTCGCGTACGCCTCGTCCACCGCCGCTTGCACGATATCCAGCACGTAGCGGTATTCTCCGCGCACATAAATAAATCCCAGATGCGCGCCGATCGCCCGGCCCGCGATAACCATTCCTTCGATCAACTGGTGCGGGTCCATTTCCATCAACGGCCGGTCCTTGCAGGTTCCCGGCTCCGATTCATCGGCGTTGCAAATCAGATATTTTGGCTTCGGCGAATCCTTGGGCACGAACGACCACTTCATTCCCGTTGGAAAACCCGCGCCGCCGCGACCGCGCAGGCTCGATTTTTTCACTTCGTCAATGATCGTTTCAGGCGTCATGTCCTTCAGCGCCCGTTCCAGCGCTTTGTAGCCGTCATGCTTCAGGTAAATGTCGATCTTTCGCGAATCCTTGATGCCCCAGCGTTTGCTGATCAGCGGCGTTTCGCCCGCCGCGCGTTCATGCAGTGCGCCGGCGGTCACCGGCTCCGGCGGCGGGACTTTTCCCGCGTCCAGTTGCTCGATGATGCGGTCAAACTTCAGCGCGTTCAGGTTCTCGTAAAAATCGTAATTCACCTGCATCGCCGGCGCGCCCGTGCATGCACCGATGCACTCCACTTCCTCCAGCGAAAACACTCCGTCCTCGGTCACTTCTTTGTGGCCGATCTCCAGGCGCTTTTTCGCGCGATCCAGAATTTCGTTTCCGCCCTTCAGCATGCACGCCACGTTCGTGCACACCTGCACGTGATACTTGCCCACCGGCTTGCGGTGGAGCATCGAGTAGTACTCCAGCGTCTCTTGCACTTGCAGCGTATTCAACCCCAGCCGCGAAGCAATCTCCGCGATCATCCCGTCGTTCACGCTGCCGTATTCGTCCTGCGCGTACATCAGCATCGGAATCAGCGCGCTTCGCTTCACCGGATACGAGTTCTGCAGCTTTTCGAATTTCGCCGCGAGTTGTTTTGTAAGTTCCATGCCCTTAGCGGTCGACCTCTCCGAGCACGATGTCAATCGTGCCAATGCAGGCGACTACGTCCGAAATCAGCTGCCCGGTCACCAGCTTCGGCAGCGCCTGCAAATTAATGTAAGAAGGGGAACGGAAGTGCACCCGCAGCGGTTTCGGCGAACCGTCGCTCGCCACGAAGCAGCCCAGCTCTCCGCGCGGCGATTCCACGGCAACGAACGCTTCGCCCGGCGCGGGCGAAAAACCTTCCGTGAAAATCTTGAAGTGGTAGATCAGCGCTTCCATCTCCGTCTTCATCTTTTCGCGCTGCGGAGGAATGATGCCCGGCGCAGTCGTCCTGATCGGGCCGTCGTCCGTGATCTTTTCCATCGCCTGCCGCACGATCTTCAGGCTCTCCCGCATTTCCGCCACGCGAATCATGTACCGTCCGAAGCAATCCGAATCCGTGCGCGTCGGCACGTCAAACGAAAACTCTTCGTAGCTCGAGTACGGAAAAACTTTCCGGTTATCGTAGGGCAGGCCGGCGGCTCGCAATGTCGGGCCGGTCATGCTCAGCGCCACCGCGTCTTCCGGTGTGATATAGCCAACGCCTTTCGTGCGCCCGATCCAGATGCGATTGCCGGTCAAGAGCGCTTCGTATTCGTCAATCCGGCTCGGCATCATTTTGATGAATCGCTCAACCGCCGCGCGCCACCCTGCGGGAGGCTGCAACGCCACTCCGCCGATGCGCACGTAACTGGTCATCATCCGTTGCCCGGCGAATAACTCAAAAATTTTCAGAATCTCTTCCCGCTCGCGGAAGCAATAAAGAAAAACAGACATCGCGCCCAGGTCAATCGCGTGCGTTCCCAGCCAAACCAGGTGCGACGAAATGCGTTGCAGTTCGACCAGCATCACGCGGATGTACTGCGCGCGCTTGGGGACTTCGAGCCCGAGCAGTTTTTCCACCGCCAGGCAATACACCAAATTGTTTCCCAGCGGATTCAGATAATCCATCCTGTCGGTCAGCGTGATCGCCTGCGAGTAGGTCTTGTCCTCGCAGCTTTTTTCGATTCCCGTATGCAGGTAACCCAGATCCGGCACGGCGCGCACCACCGTCTCGCCGTCCAGTTCGAGCAGCACGCGCAGAACGCCGTGTGTCGAGGGATGCTGCGGTCCCATATTCAGGACCATTGTTTTTGTTGCGCCAGTGGCCGTTTCGACTGTTGTGGTCATACAGAACTCTTCCGAAATCCCGGAACCATGGGCACGTCGCGGTACCCTTCGACAGGATAATCTCTTCGCAGCGGATGGCCTTCCCAGTCTTCCGGCAGCAGAATGCGCCGCAAATCGGGATGGCCGGTGAAGCGCACGCCGAATAGATCGAAAATCTCGCGCTCCAGCCAGTTCGCGCCCGGCCACACCGGCACGAGCGAATCCACCACGGGATCGCTGCTCGCCAGCCGCACTTGCAGCCGTATGCGGCACTTCTTTTGCATTGAAACGAGGTGGTAGTTCACTTCAAAGCGCGGCTCATGCGGATAGCGGTCCACGCAGGTCGCGTCGGTGAGCAGGTTGAATTGCAATTCCGCGGCTTCCCGGCAGCGCTCCGCGACCGCCCTCAAAATCTTGCGCGGCAATACGAGCGTCGTCTCGCCATGGAACTCAATCACTTCCTCGATGGCGTTCGGGTTCCATGCGCGCAGGTGCTCGACGACAGCATTAGCACTTTGGCTCGTATTCTCTGTCACTTTTTGAATCCCTCAGACGCAGGCTAGTACTTGTGCCAGTCGAGCGCGCCTTTTTTCCAGAGATAGAAATACCCGACGAGAAGTATTGCGATGTACACCATCATTTCCACGAATCCGTACAATCCCGCGCTTCGCGAAATCTTCAGGAAGTCCCGGTAGATGTACGCCCACGGATACAAGAAGATGGCCTCTACGTCGAACAGAATAAAAATCATCGCCACTAAATAAAATTTTACGGAGAAAGGCTCCCGCGCGTCGCCCGTCGGCTCCATGCCGCATTCGTAGGGTTCTTGTTTCGCCCGGTTCGGCCGCCGCCAGCCCACCAGGACTGAAGCCGCGGTAATCGCCCCGGCCAGCGCCGTTGCAATGAGGAGTTGTAAAAGAAGCGGAGTGTATGCTTGTAAGCCTGAATCGGTCATGGGCGAAGCGTTATAATATCCATTCAACCGCCAGTCGGTCAAATGGCATGAAACATTTCTCGTGGCACGCCCGTGAGCCGCTCTGCGAACGGGTCACGGGGGAAGTGGAACTTAAATTATATGCTCTTCGGCCACAACACGGACTTGAAAATCGGCGAGACCGTTTATCACCTTCAGACCGAGGACCGCGGCGTCTCGACCGCTTTGATTGACACCACGGTCTATTGCCGCGGGCGCGTCGTCCATCGCCGCACCAATAATTATTTTGACTTGTTGCCGCTCGAACCCGCTCATGAAGAATCTCTCAAGAAGCGCATCGCCGAACAGCATCGCGCTGTCACCGAAGAAATTCGCAGCGGCGCTCTGCATCTCTCTGCTCCTCCGCCCAGCGTTCAGGAAGCGCCCGCGGAGCCGAAGTCGCCCGCGTCGGCTTCTGCTCTCTCGCTCGAACTGCTGAACTCAAAAACCTGGCTCGCCGGCAAACACGCCAAACTGCAAATTTCCGTTCGCCACAAGCCATCCGGCGCCGCCGTCGCCGGCGCAAAGGTCGTCGCTCGCGTCGAAGGCTCCGCGCGTCCGCAGGATTTTTCCGCCGTCACCAACGCTCAGGGCCACGCGCAACTCGAATTCGATATGCCGCCGCTCGCTTCCGCCGAGCCCGCGCTCATCATTGAAGCCGCGCACGCCGATGCGAAAGCCCAGCTCAAATTCCAGTTGAAAGCGCGCCCGCGGGTGCCAGTCGCGTAAACGTGTAAAATAGAGTTGCGCTCAGCTAAGGCGAACCTGCCATGGAAGAAATTCTGCCCATTGTTGTAAATGGTGAAGCTCGCGAGGCAAAGTCCGGCGCGAACGTCGCCGATCTGCTTCAACTTCTCGGCCTCAGCTCCGGCCGCGTCGCTATTGAACGCAATCTGGAAATTCTTCCGCGCTCCGCTTGGACCGAAACGCTTATCCAATCCGGCGACCGCTATGAAATCGTGCAGTTCGTCGGCGGGGGATAGCTTCTCAAATTTCTGCGAATCTGCTCGCAGCCACGGTTCACACTCTGTCGAGCAAGTGTCCCATCTTCTTCTTTTTGGTTTGCAAGTACGCCCGCGAAATTTTCGAAACGCGCGGCTGGCACGGCACTCGCTCAGTCACGCGAATTCCCGCTTTCTCCAGTTGCCGCACTTTCTCCGGATTGTTCGATAGCAAACGAATCCTCGTCGCGCCCAGCTTCTTCAGAATCCTCGCGGAGAAATCGTAATCTCTCGCATCCGCGGCGAATCCCAGCGCCTCATTCGCTTCGACTGTATCCATCCCGCCGTCTTGCAATTCGTACGCGCGCAGCTTGTTCATCAAGCCGATGCCGCGCCCTTCTTGCGGCAAATAAAGCAGCACGCCCGCGCTCGCTTGTCCGATTTTCTTCAGCGATAACTCGAGCTGCGCCCGGCAATCGCAGCGCTGCGATGTCAGCACGTCTCCCGTCAGGCATTGCGAGTGCACGCGCACCAGCGGCGCCGTCTTCCCGTTCACCTTTCCGCGCACCAGCGCGATCGCTTCCTCCATCGCGCCTTGCCCTTTGAACCCGTAAATCGCGAACCGCCCGTAGCGCGTGGGCAGCGCCGCCCTCGCTACCATCTGGAGAGGTTCTTCGTTTCCCGCATTCAAATCTGTCTGTGCCCGCTTCATCATCGGAAACGAGCAGTATAGCAGGTACGCCACTCGCGCTTTACATCCCGCCCGTGTTTGGCTAGCGTTACTCCGGAGCGCCTCTCGATCGCCCATCATGGAATCCGCCACCGCAGTTCGCGACCTTCTCTTCACTCTTTTGCTCAAGGTCGGAGTCGCCTCTTCCATCGCCGCCCTCCTCGCCCGCTGGAACACGTTCCGCCGCGTCCTTTTCACCGAAGAGCGCGATCCCGATCAAAAGCTCAAGCTCATGCTTTTCATGACGCCGCCTCTGATCATCGGCGTCACGCTTCGCCTCGTGAATAGCCAATATCGCTTCGCCGATCTCTCTCTCGAAGGCGCATTCCTCATGGGCTTGCTCGGCGGCCGCGTTGTTGGACCCATCGGCGGCGCCATCATCACCATCCCCGCGCTCATCTCTCATGAATGGCTCGCCATGCCCGCCGCTTCGACCGCCGGCTTGCTCGGCGGTCTCATCCGCCAGGCCATCCCCAATAAAGAAGACATCTGGAATTTCGGCCCCTTCACTTTTCTCAACATCCCCAGGGCCGTCGTCCGCCTTGTCAAAAAAGCCCAGCTTTCCTGGGAAATGGCGCCTCTCGCCACATGCGTGCTTCTCGAGCTTGGCCGCGTCGGTCTTGTTCAAGCCACCAAACCGAAATGGCTTTACGCGATTCACATTCAATGGGATTGGTGGCTCGCTCTCACCGTCATCGCCACTCTGATGTCCGTCGCCGCTCCTCTCAAAATCTGGAACAACACGCGCATCGAGATGAATCTCGAGCGCCACCAGCAGCTCCTCCTCAAAGCCCGCATGGACGCGCTCTCCCGCCAGATCAATCCCCATTTCCTTTTCAACACGCTCAACACCGTTTCCGCTCTCATTCGCTTCGACCCGGACAGCGCTCGCGGCGTCATCCTCAAGCTCAGCAATATTCTTCGCCGTCTTCTGCGCAAGCATGAAACGTTCGTCCCGCTTCGCGAAGAGCTCGAATTCATTGACGATTATCTCGACATCGAAGTCGCCCGCTTCGGCCACGACAATCTGGACATCATCAAGCAGATTGACGAGGAAACTCTCGAAGCCTTTGTTCCCAGCATGCTGCTTCAGCCCATCGTCGAAAATTGTTTGAAGCACGGCCTCGCTCCCAAGCTCGAAGGCGGCAAAATCCAGCTCCGCACCACCAGCCGCGATGGACGCCTGCAAATCGAAATTGAAGACAACGGCGTCGGCATCTCCGAGGAAAAAATGCCGCACGTTTACGTCGAAGGCATCGGCCTGAGCAACGTCCGCGAACGCCTCCGCGTTCTCTACGGCGCGGACTTTCATCTCCACATCGAAAGCCGCTCCGGCGAAGGCACTCTCATCAAAATTGATATTCCCGAGTTGGCCCAAACCCTTCAGCCCGTCGCCACTTGATCGCGGCCTGCTTTTGCCTTCTGCCCCGCTTCATCGCAGTCGATCGTCGACGCCTTGATTGCGCGCTGCGCCGCTTCCTCGCAGCCTTTCGTCGGCGCTTCCTCTTTGCTCTACGCTTCCTCCGGGCAGTTTTCTGCGAACTCCTCGCCCTCTCTAGCCCCCCGCTTTCTGCGCTATACTTCTCTCATTCGCGCCCGTAGCTCAGTTGGATAGAGCATCTGGCTTCGAACCAGAGGGTCGGGAGTTCAAGTCTCTCCGGGCGCGCCACCTTGATTCCTTTGTATGCAGCAACACCGGTTGTTTGTGCCACGCGCGCTCTTCGAAAAAATCAGAGCCACCTGGCGCGCTTTGGATTCGCCGTTGCTTTGGCACGGCGTGATAGTGTTAGACTCCGCAACGAACGGATGTCGGGATTGAAACTCCCGCGTCACGTATACGGCCCCTGGATATGTCTGCCACTTCCACAGTCCGCACAAGAGTGAATCGTGTGACGGCCGATCACCGGTTATCTACCGGCGTCGCGATTGGAATGGCCCTGATCATTTTCATAGGATTCGCCCAGACCTATTATTTAAAAGCGCTTTTCGGAACACCCCCACTGAGGTTGCTGCTGCACATCCACGGGCTCGTGATGACCGCCTGGATTATTTTGTTCGTCGTTCAGGTGCGCTTCATCGCTGCGCACCGCACGGACTTGCACAGACGGTTGGGAGTGATCGGGGCCGCGCTGGCGGGAGTGGTCTTGGTAATTGGGGTGCCGGTCGCTTTGAGTCAGGGGCACTTGCACTTTGTCGCGAATGATACTCCTATAGAGCCAGCGCTCATTTTTCTGCCGGTTCCTCTCGGTATTCTGCTCCTTTTCGGAACTTTCGTGACCGCAGCGATTCTTCTGCGAAGGCGACCTGATTATCACAAGCGATTCATGATCCTTTCCTGCTTGATCCTCCTGCTGCCGGGTATCGACCGCTTGCCACTGCAGTTTATCGACAACGCCAGCCGAGCGACGCTATTCGGGTTGAACGACGCCTGCATCGTCATCGCTGTCGCGTACGATGCTCTCAAGAACCGCAGACTCCATCCTGTGTGGCTCTGGGGCGGTGCAATGGTCCTGGGCGTGCAGATTTTCACCTTAGCGGTAAGAAACACTCAAGTCTGGCTGCGAATCGCGGGGTGGATTTTGAAGTGAATGGCTGGTCTCGGCAAGCTCGGGCAATTCCTGGTAGATCGAGGGAAGGAGTTCCTCCTAAACTTCGAGCATTCTTAAGCCACAACCCATCGAAAAACTTTCCTGCGTCAGGTCTGCCAGGAAATCGCTGAGAAAAGTTCTAAAATCGTCTCCTAGGGCGCGCCACTCTCCAATTTTTATTTTTCGACCGATCGTTGCCACTTGCTTCCATCCCACATATCCTTCTTTCAGTTTCTCGCGCCGCATCGCCCCTCACGCGCCGTAATTCGCCACGACCCGCGCGACCTTTCCATCCTCGCCAAATTCCATAAACTCCGCCGTCCTCGTTCCGATCTGATTCTTGAAATAAATCACTACGCTCGATACTTCGCTCAACACGTCCAGCAAATCGAACTTGAGATTCGGGTACGCTTCCAGCCCTCTTTTGAAATAGCCGCGCAGCTTCTCCTTCCTCTCAATCGTCCCCGAAGGCAATTGCAGCAGTTTCGCGGCTGCCGGCGAAGTTAGCCTCACGTTCTCTGCATAGTGCGTCAAAATTACCTCCAGGTCGTGCGCGTTCCACGCCGCAATCCACTTCTCCGCAAATTCCCAGGCCTCCGCATTCGTACCCATTTCGCTTCTCACCACTTCGCCAGCTTGTTTCACCGGGCACTTCGCCGCTTCATTTCTGTTCCTTCCAGGTCATCTCCACCCGCACGGGAATCTCATTCTTGATCGGCATCATCAATAATTTCGGCGGCTCGATTTTGAAATCCGAAACAGTCGCGGGAATCGTTCCCGTCAATGTAATCTCATCGCCTTTCTCGGACAATTGAAACGCGACTTGCTTGTACTGCGCCGTCTGGCCTGCAAACTGGATTTCCAGATCCGCATGAACCGTTCCCGGCTTGATTTCCGCGGCCGGTAACGACGTGCGCACCGCGACCATTGGAAATTCCGCGCCGCGCACCACTTCGATCATGTGAAGATCGCGATTGCTGTCGCCGGACTCGAAGGATTTCACCGGCACGCCAATCAAAAAATCACAATGATCCGCCGCGCACGCGCCTTTTCCTCGTGCCTCGTGGCTCACTCCATCCGCTTCATGCAATGGGTGCGAGACATGATAGGTCAGCGTGGACTTCACCAGCACCCATTGCTCGTTGGCGTAAAGAAGCGAAGGAACAGCCAGAGCCAGCACCAGCAAGAGCGCCTTCTTCATCGCTCCGCTATTTTTTTCCTCCATCCGCCCCGCCTTCATTGGTTCGCATCCGTGTCGTCGCCATTCGAGCTGCCGTCCGAATCCGAATGCTCCAGGTGCAGCGCCGCCGC
The DNA here is from genome assembly GCA_035279745.1 of Candidatus Acidiferrum sp. Lineage (GTDB taxonomy): Bacteria > Acidobacteriota > Terriglobia > Acidiferrales > UBA7541 > Acidiferrum. The sequence goes on from DATEHE010000011.1 coordinate 166,804, forward strand.
AACATGTTTCGCCGAGCGCTTCACGGCTCCGGAATGGATCGAGACCGTCAGAATGGCGGCGCCGTACGCGCCCGCGGTGACGATGGCCACCGGACCGTGCGCTCGCGCGATCCCGTGAATTCGTTCTCCTTTGCTCTTTTGACTGAACGCCATCTCGCCCAGGATCGGCGTGAGGATCATTCCCGGGCCATGAATCCACGCAAGAATCTTGTGCCAGCGAATGGGCCCTTCGGTTTTCGTTCCGGGAATCTTCGGCGCAAAAATCGCGTAATACGCGCTGGCAAAATAAAGTCCGGCCGTCGCCGAGCCGAGCGCGGCGTGAAGATCGCGGTTCGTCGAGCTGGTCGCGTGCCCTCCCGCGAATGCGCCGGCAATCACCGTTGCCACCAGCGGTGCGGTCGTAATCAGCCCCAGCCGCTGATGAACTTGCAGCATGTGCGAGCGCCGGTTGAGTCTCGCCTGCTCCTGCGGGTTGCTCTGCGTTTGCGTCTGGCTGAAGCCCAGATCATTCAGCGAAAGCGCGCTCGACATTTTTGCGTCCACCGATTTGCTTTCTCCCGCCGTTATCGTGAACTTCATCGTCGTCGTTCCGAATCCTTCCGCCGAAACGGAAAGCTCGTAGTCGCCCGGCGCGAGATTCGCCACCGTGTAATGTCCTGCCGAATCGGTTTTCGTATTCGTGGTTTCCAGCGTGGAGAGATTTTCGACCGCTACCTTCGCGCCCGCGACAGCTTTCCCCGCATTGTCGGTCACGCTTCCCGAGAGCGTCGCAGTACTCGTCTGCGCTTCCAGCGTTTTCGCGCCCGTGAAAACCAGCGCGAGCATCCCCAGCGCAAAAACGCCCTTTCTTAGCGCGTGATGAAATTTCATTGGAAAACCTCACCGGAACACCTACGGCAACTCCGCGGAAGTCGGTATCGCCATTCGCGCGCCTCGCCGCCCGCGGACCCGAAGTATGATGCAAATTCCGCCAATCGCGAAACAAAGTTGGGCCCCTCCAAAGGGAGAGCGCCCCGTTTTCAGAACAGTTCGCTCTACGTCGCACTAGGCGCTGCACTCTTTGCACGCGCTTTTTTCTCACCAGATCGTACGCACCACCTTCGATCGCCGGATTTCCCGGTCCGCGGTGAGTAACGTCAATCCTTCCACTAGCGCCGTGCCGGCGAGGATGCGGTCCGCCGGGTCTTTCGGGTAACCGGCGGGCAAGGAGAGGCTGCGCGCACACGCTCCGCCAGTGATGGGCAGCACTTTGAATCGGTTTTCGACATCCTGCAGGAACATTTCCAGGCTGATATCAAGAGCGAGTCGTCCTTTCCTCGCTAGCGTGGTGATTTCCAGCAAAGTGATATCGGAAATGGCCAATCCTTCTGCGCTCGTTCGCGCCTCGTTGATCGCGGTTTTGGCGCGTTTTGAAAGTCGCGCCGGTTCAAACGCCAGCCACAGAACGACGTGCGTGTCCACGAGAATCAATAGAGTTCGCCCCACTCTTTCGGCCCGAGCGCCGGCGAGACCACGTCTCCCGTGATTCGCCCCTTGCCCTCGAGAAATCCGAAGATATCGTCGCCCTTCGCTTCAACGGGAACCAGTTTGGCCACTGGCTTCCCGCGCTTCGTCAGGATTACGGTTTCCCGCTTCGCCTCCACATCGTCCATGATGGCCAGACAATTGGCCTTGAACACGCCCGCTGCGATTGTCTTCATCTCGAAACCTCCGCCGCTACAACAAACACCATGGTCATATTTCTATGGTCATCTTAGCAGGATCGCTCCCCGAAAACACGCTCCATTAACATCCGCAGCGCCAGGGCGTTCTCCGGCTTATTGGTTTTGGAGGTTCTTCTTCTCGCCGCTCTTGACATTTTCTGCCCCGCGCGATTGTATCGCTGTTGCCGTGACTAAATCGAAAAGGAATCTTTGCCAATGAAAGCTGCCGTCTTGCATCAACTGGGCGCTTCGCCGCGCTTCGAAGAGTTTGCCGAACCCGTCGCCGGTGAAAACGAAATCGTTCTCACCGTTCGCGCCGCTTCTCTCAAGGCTGTAGACCGCCAGCTCGCCGCCGGCACGCATTTCGCCAGCCCGCGCGAATTTCCAATTGTCTGCGGCACGGATGGCGTGGGCGTGGCCTCCGACGGCGCGCGCGTTTTCTTTGGCGGCTCGCGCCGCCCGTTCGGAACCATGGCGGAGCGCACCATCGCTCCCGCCGGATTTTGTTTTCCCGTCCCTGACTCCCTCGACGACGCCACCGCCGCCGCTCTCCCCAATCCCGGCGTTTCCGCATTTCTCACGCTTTCGCATCGCGCGAAACTCGCTCGCGGCGAAAATATTCTGATTCTCGGCGCAACGGGAGTCACCGGCACACTGGCCGTGCAGATTGCGAAACTTCTCGGCGCCGGCCGCGTGATTGCCGCGGGCCGCAATCCCGAATCTTTGGAAAAATTAAAAAAGCTTGGCGCGGATTCCATTCTCAATCTCAAACAGCCGGACGAAGATTTGAAAATTGCATTCGCTCGCGAAGCAGGCGAAGCGGGCATCCAGGTTGTGATTGATTATCTTTGGGGAAAACCGGCGGAACTTTTGTTTGCCGCGCTCACGCGTCCCGAATTTGCGGTCGCAAAAACCGAAACGCGTTTCGTGCAAGTCGGCGAGAGCGCCGGCGCCGCGATTTCGCTTCCCGCCGCGGTTCTGCGCAGCACCGCTCTCACGATTTCTGGCACCGCTGGAATTCCTCCCATGGAACTTCTCGTCTCCGGGATGAAACAAGTTTTCGATTGGGCCGCGCGCGGCACGCTGCGAATCGAAACCGAATCCGTTCCTCTTCGCGAAGTCGAATCCGCCTGGCAGCGCACCGACTCCTCTGCCCGCCGCCTAGTCTTCATTCCGTAGCGCGACCGTTCGCACAAAAATTTGTTCGATGCGCAAACTCGCGTTTTTTTTGAACGCATGTAGCGCGTGAGCGCGCGCCGCAATTCTGCACGCAATTTATTTTGCGCGAAAGCACAATCACGCATTGGAATCGCGAGCCGCGAAATTATTGCGGGGATTTTTGTGACGAGGAAATTTTGGGAGGGTGCCAGGGGATGTGATTTTGGGAGAGCAGGGCGAGGGCGTAGCGGATCGGAACGGCGGCCCCCGGAGTGTTGGTTGGCAGGGCGGAAGATTTGGAGAGAACGACGCCGCGCAGCCACAGCCCTTCGACGAGGCCGACGGCGGCGTGGGTCTTAGTGTCGAGGATGGGGGAGCCGCTCTGGCCTTTCACGACGGGGTGGCTGAGCAGAAAAACGTCGGCGGGCGGGCCGGAGGCTTGCAGTTGCGTGGACTCGTAGGAGAGCACAGTGCCGGGCGAATTGTCCTCCTGCTCTGCTTCGAAGCTTTGCGCGGCGGCGAGTCGCTTGGGATGGAGCGAGAGCGCGAGGACGCTTTCACCCTTGGCGGCGTCGGAAGAAGCGAGGGGGATAAAAGCGACGTTGTAGCGGCGCGCGAAGGGATTGGGAGTGGCGCGCAGGATGGCTACGTCGTGCTGCAGATCGCTGGCGATGACGGTGACTTTGAGCAACTGCGGCGGAGCGTCCAGGCGGTCCACGAGGATGTAGGGCTGGCCGCCGTTGCGAAACGTTTCGAGGACGTGCGCGACGGTGAGGAGATAGCCCTGATCGTTGATGAAGAAGGCGTTGCCGAAGAAGGTGTAGTGGAAGCCGCGGGCGCGGGGAGTTTGGTCGTCGGGATAAACGACAGGGCAGAGCGCGGCGTTGAGGGAAACTTCGGCGGAAGTGTTCGAGGGAATTGAGTTGCCCGGAAGAGCAGAAAGAGCCACGGCGAAGGGGATGGCAATAAGAAAAGCGAAAAAGGGCAGAGTGCGGGGCAACGAGAATTTGCGCGGAAGAATGGAGCGATGAGGAAGCATGAGAGAAATGCAAACGCCGAAACCTGCTAGAACGAACCTGCTCGAACAGGCCAGTTCGACGGAACAAGTTCGGCTAGGCAAGTGTGGCAAGGAAAAGAGGGGAGGGAAATAGGAAGGAAGGACGAAAAAAGGGCAGGTTTTGGGGGGAGCAGAAAGTGCTTGACAAGCAGCGAGGATTACTGTAAGTTCTGAATGGAGAGAAATAACAGAAATGACCGCTACTACAAAACCTACATTAACGCCAGTTGCTCAGAAATTCATTCTGCACTGGGGAGAGATGGGCACCCGGTGGGGGATCAACCGCACGGTGGCCCAGGTGCACGCGCTGCTGTTCCTATCGCCGGTGCCGATGCCGGCGGACGAGATTTCGGCGACGCTGGCGGTGGCGCGGTCAAACGTGAGCACCTGCCTGCGGGAGCTGCAGGGCTGGGGAATCGTGCGGGTGGTGCACGTGCTGGGGGACCGGCGGGACCACTTCGAGTCGCTGAAGGACGTGTGGGAGATTTTCCGGGTGGTGAGCGAAGAGCGGAAGCGGAGAGAGATCGATCCGACGCTGCGCGTGTTGACGGAGTGCGTGGCGGAGGCGAAGAGCGGGGCGCAGGCGGACCCGTACACGCGGGAGCGGATGGAAAGCATGCTGGAATTCCTGACGGTGATGAGCGGGCTCTTCGAGGAAGTGCTGCGGATGCCGACGAGCGCGCTGAAGGGAGTGGGGAAGCTGAGGGGGAAAGTGGTAACGCTGCTGGGGAAGCGGGCGGTGAACGAGTAGCGGAGAGGAATGCGGACAGGGGAGACAAGTGGCATGGGAGCAACAGAAGCCGTCAGCAATGCAAGAGCACTGGGAGCGAAAAGGGACTGGGTCACAAATAACCTCGCGCTGTATGCGCGAGTCGCGCTGGGCGCGGGATTTCTCTCGGCGGTGGCGGACCGATTCGGGTACTGGGGACCGCCGGGATCGCCGAAAGCGGCGTGGGGCGACTGGAGCAATTTCGTGAAATACACGGCGCTGCTGAATTTCTTTTTGCCGCATCGAATCGCGCCCGCGCTAGCCGTGCTGGAGACGATCGTGGAATCCACGCTGGGCGTTCTGCTGATCGTGGGAGTGTGGAAGCGGCAAGTGGCGGCGCTGGCGGCACTGCTCTTGCTTTTGTTCGCGCTGGCGATGACGCTGGCGCTGGGGATCAAAGCTCCGCTGGATTATTCGGTGTTTTCGGCAGCGGGAGCGGCGGCGATGCTGTTTGTATGGGCCGGGCAGGAGAGAGAAGCGAAGGAATGAAGGCCGCATGAGTTCGGCCGCAAGCGGTGAAAGAGAGAAACAGCAATGATTTCGCTGGCGGGAGAGTTGACGGACGGAAAAGGGCGGCACGCGCGAGGCTGGCTCTTTTTTGACGCGGAATGCGGATTCTGCACGCGGATTGCGCGATGGGTGAGACCAATTCTGGAGAGGCGAGGAATGGCGGTGGCGCCGCTGCAGGATCCGCGCGTGGGCGCGCTGCTGGGACTTTCGCGCGCGGAATTGATGCGGGAGATCCGGCTGCTGCTTTCCGATGGAAGGCAATTTGGAGGAGCGGATGCGTGCGTGGCGCTGGCGCGAGAAATCTGGTGGGCGCGGCCGGTGGCGTGGATGGCGGGATTTCCCGGAGGGATGCGAATTTTGCGAGAAGGATATGAGCGGATCGCGATGAGCAGAAGTTGCGCGGCGCATGCGTGCGCAGCGGGAGCGGCGGCGCGGCCGATGTAGCGAAACGCGCGGCGAAAGGCGGATACCATGCTGGTTCTCGAAGAGAACATTTCACAGATGGAAGCGAGCGGAACGGGAACAAAACCCCTGCGAATCGTACTGGCAGGCGGAAACGGGCACCTCGGAAGAATTCTGGCGCGGCACTTTTATGGACAAGGACATGACGTGACCGTGCTGGCGCGGACGACGGAATTTCTGCCGTGGCGGATGGTGGCGTGGGACGGAGAAAATCCGGGCGAATGGACGCGGGAGCTGGAAGGCGCGGACACGCTGATCAATCTGGCAGGGCGAAGCGTGAATTGCCGGTACGACCGGTGGAACCGGCGAGCGATTCTGGAATCGAGAGTGAAGAGCACGAGAGCGCTGGGCGAAGCGATTGCGGGGCTTACGAATCCGCCGCGCGCGTGGCTGAACATGAGCACGGCGGCGATTTACCGGCACGCGCTGGACCGCGCGATGGATGAAGAGAGCGGCGAGACGGGAGGGAAGGAGGCGGATGCGCCGGAGGAATGGAAGTTCAGCATTGACGTGGCGAAGCGCTGGGAAGAAGCATTTTTCGCGTCGCGCACGCCGGCGACGAGAAAGGTGGCGCTGCGGAGCGCGATGGTGATGAGCGCGGAGCGAGGCGGAGTTTTCGAGATGCTGCTGCGGCTGGTGCGATTCGGATTGGGAGGAGCGGCGGGAACGGGACGGCAATTTGTTTCGTGGATTCATGACGAAGATTTTGTGCGGGCGATCGAATTTTTGATCGAGCATGAGGGGATGGACGGGCCGGTAAACGTGGCGTCGCCGGCGCCGCTGCCGAATCGCGAATTCATGGCGGCGTTGCGAGAGGCGTGGGGCGCGAAGTTCGGGCTGGATGCGAGGAAGTGGATGCTCGAGGCGGGAGCGGTTTTGCTGCAGACGGAGACGGAGCTGATTTTGAAGAGCCGGAGAGTGGTGCCGAGGAAATTGTTGGCAGGGGGATTTGAGTTTCGGTTTGCGAAGTGGAGGGAGGCGGCGAGGGAGTTGGTGGGGAGACGGAGAAAGGGATTGGCGGGTGGTGGGGCCGGTTGATGAACCGCGTGGGTCACTTGCGAACGAGGGAGGTCGTGCGGTTTCCTGCTGCGTCGTAGCTGGCTTTCCTCAGCTGCAGGAGGTTTAGGGCATAGGTCTTACCGTCGGGATCGTAATACAAATGCCAGTAGAGCTTACCCTTCGCCGCCGATAGCGCCTGCGACAAAAGATCCCTCGCCGGAAGATTATCACCCCCGACAGTTACTGTTGACTGCCGCAGCGCGTTGATTGCCATTGTTCCGGGGCCGACCTGTGTCTTAGACACGGCGGACAGGTCGCGCAATATGACGTCAATGGTGGTCATCGCATCGCGCGTCTCGACGGGAACGGTAACCGGGGTGTCCAAGATGGGATTTACGCTTTGATCCTGGCTTGCTTCGTTCTTGACGGCCACGCCCACGACGGCAAATCTTCCGTCGCCTTCGTCCCGGACGGCGAACTTCCCGGGATTCGTTCCGCCGTTGTAGTCCGAAACCACTTTTTCAAGAATGCGTTGCTCGTCCGCGAGGGGAGCGCCGTTCCCGGAGGCTTCCTGGAATTCGCTCTGGAAGGCATCACCGGCCGCGACGGTAACGCCCTTTGCATTTGGGTGCGAAGCCCGCCATTTTGGATCGGTGTCGTCCACAAGATCGTACTTGCTGTAGTAGGGAGGATCCTCGAAATCAACCGCCCATCCGTACTCCTCACCCAGAGCTATTAGAGCTTGCGCGAGAGGCCTTGGTGAGTCCGCAGTAACGGTTGCCGAGTTGCTGGTGTGATGGCCACCGCCCGGTCGATGTAGCGGGTGTGGCGGGATTGAACGTCCTGGCCCTGGAGCGGAAGACTTGACGCAAGGGCGAGTGTGGCAGCGAGCAGGTAGCGCATTTCTGGACACTCCTTTCCGGTGCCGCGTGTTCCGCAGGAAGTGGTTTGGCTGGCCGAATTGGAAATGTCGTAGGGGCGGTTCAGCATATCGGCCTGCTCGATTGTACCTGTGAGCTTGTTCGGTTGTATGCGCTCGGTTTGGAGACTGTGGCGTGATTGGTCGAAGTGTGGGTTTTGTAGTTCGGAATGGGGTCGAAGATTCCCACAATTGTAGGGGCGAGGCGGCGAGGCGGAGAGCGGGCGGGGGTGAATTGCGGGATTGCGGTTCGAGAAGGGCGAGAGGCCGAAACGGTGAAGAAAAGGGCTAGTTTGAGTGAGGGGGCAGATTGAATTTCTGACTTAACTTGTCACGAATCAGGAAATTCAATCTGACCTGGTGTCGATCGAATTTCTGACTTCTTGTGCTGCGATTCCGGAAATTCAAGTTGACCGACTGCAGACTGGGTTTCTGACTAGTTTTGTCGCGAGCCGGGAAATTCAAGCTGGGCTACTGGCGATATGGGTTCGGGCTTGTGGCGTTACGAATCGAGAGATTCAAGCTGAGCCGCTGGGCCTGCGTGGAGGAGTGACGTTGTGCGGGAAGCTAGTTTGAACGGTCCGGCAGGCGGGGAGGTAATTCAGTGGTAATAGGTAAGGGGAATTGGTTAACAATAATCGGAGGGCCCCCCTGGTTTTTTGTAAGTGTTGCTGATAAAGGACTTACTATTTTTGTAAGTACTTTAGAATGTGCAGTTGTGGGGAGTCGCACAAGTGTTGCATCTAAAGAGTTTAGCGGTAGGAGGATTTTGTTAAGTGGTAATGGGGTGGGAAGAGCAGGTAGCGGCCAGAACCTGGAATGGGCTTGATTACGGGAGGGGGCGAGAGAGTAGGGCGGGGCGAGCATAGGGAAGGGTAGCAAAGGATTGGCGAGGAAGTAAAATAAAAAGTGGTGAATGGTCTGAAACTGAGGGTGAACGGGCTTCTGGTGCAGCGAACGGTAACGAAGGTGCGGCGAGCAGGGGTGGCGTGGCGCGAGGGAGGGGAAAGGGGTAAGATTTGGGCACTCACTCGGGCGGGACGGAGAAAACCGCAAAACGAAAAGTGAAGGAGAGATCCATGAAGAAGCTGGTCCTATGTATGGGGGCGATGGCGGCGATGGCGGCCGTGCCGGCAGTGCGCGCGCAAGGCGGGGGAACAGCAGAACACAAGGCGCCGACGATCGCGTCGGTGTTGAACGGGAATTACGGAGTCGAGGAGCAGGAGATCGTGGCGGCGGCGGAAGCGATGCCGGAGGACAAGTATTCCTTTGCGCCGACGAATGGAGAGTTCAAAGGAGTGAGGACGTTCGCGGAGGAAGTGAAGCACATCGCGTTCGCGAACCATTTGTTTTTCGGGCCGCTGATGGGAGAGAAGATTGACGCGAAGTCCATCGAGCAGAATGCGAATGGGCCGGCAGAGCTGAAGACGAAGGCGGAGATCGTGCAGTACTTGAAGGACTCGTTCGCGCTGGGACACAAGGCGATTTCGGAGATCAACGCGGAGAACCAGTTGACGCCGCTGGAGAAGCCGGTGTTTCCGTTCCTGGGAAACCGGCTGGCGATCGCGAGCGTGGGGATGTGGCACCCGATGGATCATTACGGACAGATGGTGGAATATTTGCGGATGAACGGAATCATTCCGCCAGCGAGCCGGCCAAGGCCGCAGCAGCCGGCGGCGAAGCCGAGTTCCCAGAAGTAAAGTGAAGGTTTGCTGCCGGACGGGCGGCATGGCTGTTAAGCCCGAATAAAGGGCTGATTCGCGTACCGGGCGGGGCGACGGCCTCACACAACCACCAAAATTAAGAGACGAAAAACGAGGTTGATCGGCGGAGCTGCATTTATTTGGCGTGGAGGACGACGGAGCCGCCCTTCATGACGAAGGATGCGTGCTCGAGGGCGCGGACGTCGCTGAGCGGGTTGCCGGGGACGGCGATGATATCGGCGAATTTGCCGGGTTCGAGAGTGCCGATACGGTCCTGCATGCCGAGAAGTTCAGCGGCGTTGCGCGTGGCGGCGTGGATGATGTCCATGGGACTCATTCCAGCAGCGGCATAGGCTTCGTAGACGAGCAAGCTGGCTTGGCCGCGGGTGAGATGCGGCATGGACAAGTACATATCGGAGCCGGCGGCGATAGGGACGCCGAACTTGATGGCGCGCTGGAGGCGGTCCTGCGAGCGCTTGACGAAGGGAGCGAATTCTTGTTCGAGGGCGGCGCGCTCGGAGGCGGAGGCGTGGCGAGTGCCGATGCTCATGTCGACAAAAGTTTTGAGGGTGCCGTCCGTGGGGACTAGGAAGATGTGTTTTTCTGCCATCATTTTAAGGACTTCGTCGGAGACGACGTAGGCGTGCTCGATGGAATCCACGCCAGCTTCGGCAGCGACGCTGGTGGCGTTATTGCCGATGGCGTGAGCGGCGACTTTCACTTTAAAGAGATGAGCTTCCTCGACGATGGCTTTCATTTCGTCGAGAGTGACATCGGCGGGGGAGCCGTTGACGATGACCTTGATGCAGGTGGCGCCGTCGTAGAGAGCCTGGCGAACGGCCTGGCGAGCGCTTTCGGGGCCGTGCAGGGTGACGTACTCATCTTCGATGATGCGCTGTGCGGAAGGCGTGAGCGGGCCGAATTGACCACCCTGGGCGGCGAGGGCGCGGGTGGAAGTGATCATGCGCGGTCCGGGAAGCCAACCGCGCTGAATGGCATGGCGAAGGGCGACGTCGCCGTTGACGCCGGAATTGCCGAGGTCGCGCACGGTGGTGATGCCCGACTCCAGATCTTCGCGACCGAGCTTGGCGCCGAGGAGGGCGCGTTCGGCCGTGCTTTGCGTGGCGACGATGCGGAGCATCTCGACGTCCTGGAGGGAGAGGTTGGAGCCGTCCATTTCGGAGAGGAGGTGCGTGTGGGAGTCAATGAGACCGGGGAGGAGAGTGGAATCGCCGAGGTCAATGACGGTGGCGTTGGCGGGGATGGTGAGATTGGAGCCGACGGCGGTGATTTTTTCACCGGAGATGAGGATGACGCCGTCTTTGAGGACGGAGTCTGATTTGCCGTCAATGAGGCGGGCGGCGCGGAGGGCGGTGACGGGCGGAGCAGCGTGCTCCTGTGCAGGAAGGGCGACGGAGGATGCGGCGAGCAGGGTGCAGGCGGCTAGAGCGCGGAAGCGGATTGGAGAAGTGGGCATGACGTCTCCTAGAAAGCGCGGCGGATGGGGATTGTAGCGCGTTCGTGGCAAGTGCGAAACGGAGGAGGAGGCGGTGACGCGGGGGAGACGGCGGGTTGTTTGACACACCTGCGAAGCGCCGATAGTATGAAATATTTCCGGCGACGCTAGAAAACGCAGCAAAGGCCGAGGCGGAAGTGCTATGAAACTGGCGTATTTCGATTGCTTTTCAGGGATTAGCGGGGACATGACGCTTGGCGCGCTGGTGGATGCGGGCTGCCCGGTGGAGCGATTGCGGGAAGAATTGAGCGCGTTGGCGGTGCCGGGATGGAAGCTGTCGGCGGAAAAAGTTTGGAAAAATGGGATGGCGGCGACGTATGTGCGCGTGGAGACGGAAGACCAGGCAAAGCACAGATCGTTGAGCGCGATTTTGGAGATTTTGGAGAAGTCGAGGCTGGCGGCGAAGGTGAGAGAGCGCGCGGCGGCGATATTTACAAAGCTGGGAGAGGCGGAGGCGAGCGTTCACGACGTGCCGATCGAAAAGATTCATTTTCATGAAGTGGGAGCGGTGGACGCGATCGTGGATATTGTGGGGGCGTGCATCGGGTTTGAGGCGCTGGGGATCGAGAGATTCGCGAGTTCGGCGCTGAATGTGGGCGGGGGAACGGCGAAGATGGCGCACGGAGTGCTGCCGGTGCCAGCGCCAGCGACAGCGAAGTTGTTGACAGGGAAGCCGACGTATTCGAACGGAGTGCAGAAGGAGTTGGTGACGCCGACGGGAGCGGCGATTGTGGCGACGCTCTGCGAATCGTTCGGGCCGCAGCCGGCGATGAGCGTGAGCGCGATCGGATATGGAGCGGGAACGGCGGATTTGGAAGGGCAGCCGAACGTGGTGCGGTTGATGGTTGGCGAGGCGGCAGAGCGAAATATTGCGGGATTCGATGAAGAGATCGCGGTGATCGAAGCGAATCTGGACGACATGAACCCGCAGATTTATGGATATTTTCTGGAAAAGGCGCTGGCGGCGGGGGCCTTGGATGTGTACACGACGGCAGTGCAGATGAAAAAGAACCGGCCGGGAGTGCTGCTGACGGTGCTGAGCAAGCCGGAGAGTGTGCAAGGATTGATGGAATTGATTTTTGCGGAGACGACGACGTTTGGGGCGAGGACGTACCGGGCGGCGCGGCGGGTGCTGCCGCGGGAATGGGTGAATGTAGCGACGAGCTATGGAGAAGTGCGAGTGAAAGTGTCGCGAGCGAATGGGAGCGTTTTGCATGTGACGCCGGAATTCGAGGATTGCAAGAGGGTGGCGGAAGAAAAAGGAGTGCCGCTGCAGAGAGTTATTGCGGAGGCGATGAGAAGTTACAAGCAGGGATGAGGGTCTCTTAACACAGAGTTCACAGAGGGCGCAGAGAAGAGGAAGAGACGGAGACGAATGGCGGGGAAACCAAAATATTATTTGACGACGCCGATCTACTACACGAACGGCTTGCCGCACATCGGGCACACGTATTCGACGATCGTGTGCGACACGATTCGAAGATATAAGCGGATGCGCGGGTACGACGTGGTGATGACGACGGGGACGGACGAGCACGGCGTAAACGTGGAGCGCTCGGCAAAGAAGGCGGGAGTGCCGGAGTCCGAGTTCGTGGCGAAGATGGCGGCGCAATGGAAAGCGCTGTGGGATGAGCTGGGAGTGCAGGGAGACGAGTTCATCCGGACGACGGATTTGAAGCACGCGCACACGGTGCAATGGCTGTTCCGGCAGTGCCGGGAAAATGGATTCGTGTATCCGGGGCACTACACGGGGCAATACTGCATTTACGACAACGCGTACGTGGACGTGAAGCCGGGAGAAAATTGCCCGGATTGCGGGCGGCCGACGGAAACGGTGACGGAAGAAAATTATTTTTTCAAATTGTCGGCGTTTCAAAAGCCGCTGCTGGATTGGTACGCGAAGCATCCGGATTTTATCCAGCCGGAGACGCGAAAAAATGAAGTGTTGAGTTTTGTCGAAGGCGGGTTGCGGGATTTGAGCATCACGCGGACTTCGATCCGGTGGGGAATTCCGGTGCCGGGAGAAGAGCCGCACGTGTTTTACGTGTGGTTTGACGCGTTGACGGCGTATTTAAGCGCGGTGGGCGGACCGAATTACGAAAAGAGCGGTTATTGGCCGGCGGATGTGCATTTGGTGGGCAAGGAAATTATCCGGTTTCACGCGGTGTACTGGCCGGCGTTTCTGATGGCGGCGGGATTGCCTTTGCCGAAACAGATTTGGGCGCATGGCTGGCTGCTGATGGACAGCGCGAAGATGAGCAAGTCGCTGGGGAACGTGGTGAAGCCGCGGCCGATCGTAAATGTGCTGGGGATGGATGCGCTGCGGTATTACTTGCTGAGAGAGACGGTGTTCGGGCAGGACGGAAATTTCAGTTATGACGCGCTGGTGACGCGATACAACAGCGATCTGGCGAATGGGATCGGGAATTTGGCGAGCCGTACGGCGGCGATGATCGAGAAAAATTGCGGAGGGAAGATACCGAAAACCGGAGGGCGGCTTGCGCAGGATGAGGAACTGGCGAAGACGGCGCAGGCGGCAATCGGGGAAGTGCTGGAAGAGTACGAGAAGCTGGGATTTTCGCGGGCGCTGGAACAAATTTGGGCGTTGATCGCAGCGGCGGACCGTTATTTGACGAGCGAGCATCCGTGGTCGTTGGGCGAATCGGAGGACGATCAGGCGCGGCGGGCGACGATTTTATGGACGACGGCCGAAGTGCTGCGGATTGTGACGGTGCTCGCGCATCCGGCGCTGCCGACGAGTACAGCGAAAGTGTGGACGCTGCTCGGGCAAGCGGGAACGCCTGCAAACGTGGAGTTGGACGGATTGCGATGGGGACAGCTTGCGGCGGGAGCCGCGATGGGGAAGTCGCAAGCGTTATTTCCGAGGATCGAGAAAGCAGAAGCGTTGGAGAGGATGGAAGCCATGGAACATGAGGAACAGAAAGCACCATCGCCGGTGACGGCGGTAAGCGGAACGAGCCAAGCGGGGGGAGGGTCGCCGGCGGGCGCAGCGGCAGCGGCGGCACCAGCGACAGCGGAGAAGATCACGATTGATGATTTCGTGAAAGTGGAGATGCGCGTAGGGCAGATCAAGACGGCGGAGCGGATTGTTGGGGCGGACAAGCTGCTGAAGCTGACGGTGGATATTGGAACGGAGATCCGGCAGATCTGCGCGGGAATTGCGCAGTTTTACGAGCCGGAGAAGTTGATTGGGAGAAAAGTGGCGGTGGTGGTGAACCTGGCGCCGCGGAAATTGCGGGGAGTGGAATCGAACGGGATGATTGTGGCGGCGTCGGTGGGGCCGGAGGGAAGGCCGGTGCTGGCGGGATTTCCGGATGAGGATGTAGAGATTGGGGCGAGATTGAAGTAAAGGAAATTGAGGAGGCAAGGGAAGTAAAGGAAAAGCACGTAGGAGTGTTCGTTGGGAGAGGGCACCGCGCGGGCGAGAGGGTGTGCTACGCAGAGGGATGAAGAGCACAGGCGAGAGCGCCTGTACTACAGAGATGGAATTGATTGATTCGCATGCGCATGTGGATGGGCCGCAGTTTGATGCGGACCGGGAAGTGGTTTTGGAGCGGGCGCGTGCGGCGGGAGTGACGACGCTGCTGGCGATGGGGAATGGGCCCGGGCCAGAGAAGTTGGACGCGGCGATTCCGATCGCGGAAGCGCATGACTGGATTTACACGAGCGTTGGGATTCATCCGCACGAGGCGAAAGAAGCGGGGCCGGAACATTTCGCGGAGCTGGAGCGACTGGCGAAGCATCCGAAAGTGATTGCGTGGGGCGAGATCGGGTTGGATTATTTTTACGACCACTCACCGCGGGATGTGCAGGAGAGAGTGTTTCGTCAACAAATGGAATTGGCGCGGGCGGCGAAGCTGCCGATCATCATTCATTGCCGGGATGCGTGGGCGGATTGCTTACGGGTGATTGAAGAGGTATGGAACCCGACGGGATTGGGCGGGATTTTGCACTGCTTTGCGAGCACGCTCGAGGATGCGCGGCGGGGCATCGAGATGGGGTTCCTGATTTCGTTTGCAGGGAATTCGACTTATCCGAAAGCACAGAATTTGCGGGACGTTGCGAAAGCTTTGCCGATTGAAAATATTTTGATTGAGACGGATTCGCCGTATTTGGCGCCGCAGCCGTACCGGGGTAAGCGGAACGAACCGGCGTACGTGGCGGAAGTGGCGCGTATACTTGCGAGTGTGAGAGACTTAGCGCCGGAAGAATTCGCCGCGAGGACGGCCGGAAATTTCAGACGATTCTTTCAACTTGCCGCGCCGGCGGCGTCCGCGGCTACGGAGTCCCAGAGTTGATAGCGGGGCAGGGGAGAAAGTCCATCGCACTTCTGACAGTACGAGAGATCTTTGAGCTGGTGCGCGAAGATCTGGGGCTGGTTGAAGAGGAACTTGCGCGGCAGTGCGCGGACGCGTTCGAACCGGTCTCTGAAATCACGAGCTATTTGTTAGGTGGAGGAGGGAAGCGGCTGAGGCCGGCGCTGCTGCTGCTGTGCAACGCGTATACGGGGCGGAGAAGCGCAGGCGCGATCCGGCTGGCGGCGGTGGTGGAACTGCTGCACAGCGCGACGTTGATTCACGATGACGTGATTGACAGCGCGGATACAAGGCGCGGGCGGCCATCAGCGAATTCGCGCTGGGGAAATCACCGCAGCGTGCTGACGGGAGACTGGCTGTACATGCAGTCGTTCCAGATGGCGCTGGAGGAGCGCAATTTCCGGATTCTGGACATTCTGATCGATCTGACGCAAAAAATGGTGGAAGGGGAATTGATTCAGCTTGCGAAGATCGGGCGGATAGACGTGACGGAAGAGGATGCGTTGCGGCTGGCAACGTACAAGACGGCATGTTTGTTCAGCGGCTGCGCGAGATTGGGAGCGGTGCTCGGCGGACTGGAAGGCGAAGAAGAGGAAGCGCTGGCGGACTACGGCAGGTATGCGGGGCTGGCGTTTCAATTGGTGGATGACCTGCTGGATTTTACGGCTTCGACGGAACAGCTGGGGAAACCGGTGCTGAGCGACTTGAAAGAGGGAAAAGTCACGCTGCCGCTGATTTATGCGATGGAGAATGGGCATCGCGAGGCGAGAGGGCTGGTGGCGCAGGTGCTGGAGGAGAAGGAGTTTCGCTCCGTGAAGCCGGAGACGATTGTTTCGCTGGTGCACGAGTCCGGAGCGCTGGAGAGAGCGAGGAGTCTGGCGCACGAATTTGCGGGGCGGGCGAAGGCATGCCTGAACGGTCACCAAGACTCCGAATATGCGAGAGCATTGCAGACGCTGCCCGACTTCATTCTGGCGAGAGAGAATTGACAAGCTGAGCCAGTTCGGGGAGTTCGCAGGAAAATTTGTCGAGATGGGGCGCAGGAGGCTGCGCCCCTAAAAGTTTATGCTGCCATTTAAGCTGATCTATCACAGCGGGTACGACTTGAATCTGGGCGAGCATGTGTTTCCCTCGCAGAAATTCAGATTAATCGCAGAGGCGCTTGTGAACGAGGGGATCGCGGAGCCGGGCGATTTTCTGAAGCCGGCGGCTGCGCGGGATGAAGATATCCTGCGTGTTCACACGAAAGAGTGGGTGCACAAGCTGAAGACCGGGACGCTGAGCGCGAGCGAGATCATGCGGCTGGAAATACCGTATTCGAAGGAAGCCGTGGAAGCGTGCTGGCTCGCTGCCGGCGGAGCAATTTTGGCGGGGCAGCGCGCGCTGCAAGATGGATTTGGATGCAACCTGGGCGGAGGCTTCCACCACGCCTATCCGGGACATGGGGAAGGATTTTGCGCCGTGCACGATGTGGCCGTGGCGATCCGGCGATTGCAGCATGACGGAGCGATCCGCAAAGCGATCGTGGTTGATACGGACGTGCACCACGGAAACGGGACGGCGGCGATTTTTGCGAATGACGAGAGCGTGTTCACGATTTCGATCCATCAAGAAAATAATTATCCGGCGTACAAGCCGCCATCGGATGTGGATTTAGACATGGCCGATCGCGTGGAAGATGAGGAATACCTGGGAGCGCTGCTACCGGCGGTGGAGTCCGCGCTGGATAAATTTCAGCCGGAGCTGCTTTTTTATATCGGCGGTGCCGATCCATTCTGCGAGGACCAGCTCGGCGGGCTGTCGCTCACTAAACAGGGATTAAAGGAGCGGGACCGAAAGGTGTTTGAGGCGGCGCGGAGGCGGGGAATCGCAGTGGCGACGGCGCTCGCGGGAGGTTATGCGAGACAGGTTGAGGACACAGTTCGAATCCACGTGAACACGATCGTGGCGGCGAAGGAAATTGCGGCGGAGTATCCCACGGATAGTCTTTCGGCGGCCGGCAGATAAAGCAGCGGGTTTGGAGAGCAAAACAACAATGTGGAATGGAAAGAGGTCGAGGGGAGTGCGACGGGGCGGTCGAAAGAAATGCATTTTCCAAATGCTTGCCGTCGTTGCAGTCGCAGGATTTCTGAGCAGTGGAATTGTAGTTGCACAGCCACAATCCAGGGCGAACCCGCTGAAAGTCTACATTTCCGTGGATATGGAAGGCGTGGCGGGGGTAGTGACCGCGGATCAACTAGTGCCGGGAGGATTTGAGTACGAGCGGTTCCGGCATTTCATGACGAATGAAACGCTGGCGGCCGTGCGAGCGGCGGAGGAAGCGGGAGCAACGGAGATTGTCGTAAGCGATTCGCACGGAAACGGAGAAAACCTGCTGATTGAAGAATTTCCAAAAGAGGTGCGAATCGTTCGCGGCTGGCCAAGGCATGGCGGGATGATGGCGGGATTGGATTCGAGCTTCAGCGCGGCGATTTTTATCGGTTACCACGCTTCGACAACGAATCCGAACGGAGTCCGGGCGCACACATTTTCGAGTGCGCATTATGCGAAAGTGATGCTGAATGGGCAGGCGGTGACGGAAGGCGAATACAACGCGGCGTACGCGGGGGCAAAGGGCGTACCGGTGATATTCGCATCGGGCGATGACGCGGCGGTTGCGGAGATCAAATCACGATTGGGAAATATCGAAACAGTTGCGACGAAGACGGCGCTCAGTTTTCACTCCACGGAGACGCTAGCGCCGGAGGCATCTTGCGAAAGAATCCAGAGTGGAGTGAAGTCCGCGCTGAGCCGGCTTGGGGAATTCAAGCCGTTTGTAATCAAGACGCCTGTTACTTTGGAAATTACATTTAAGAATTATCTGCCGGCGGAAGTGCTCAGTTACCTGCGAATCGTCCAGCGAGTGGATTCGCACACGATCCGGTTTGTGGGCAAGGACATGGACGAAGTGGACGATTTCGAGGAATTTATTTCGAATTACTCGCCGGATTTGGCGCCGTAATCGCTTTTGACGCGACTGATTTACTGGGTGCCAAGGGCTCGGCGAATTGCGCCGCGCAATTCCGCATCCACTGCATCGGGATCGAAGCCCTCCGCGCGGTAGGCAATCTTCCCCGAACGATCGAGAATAACGACGGTTGGAAACGCGTGGACCGCGAGCAAGCGGTCCAGTCCATCCGCGAAGACTACGGGGACGTGGGGTTTTACTTCCTGGAGATAGGCGGGGACGAGCGACTCGTCCTCGTCGCAATTTGCGGCAAGGAAAATGATCTCGGGATTACCTTGAAACTCGGCGGCTAGACGTTCGAAATGCGGTTCGAGAGCGCGGCAAGGGCCGCACCAAGTAGCCCAAAAACTAAGGACAACAATTTTTCCCTTTTGTGAGGCGAGGGGAAACGGCGGGCCGTCCGGGGCCGAGCGCAAAACAAAGTCGTAAGGGACTCTCGCGTTTGCATTCTTACGCGGCCTGGCAGAATCCGGCGAAGACGCTGATTCGTCATACGCCTGGAGAAGGTAATCACCAAGGCCTGCATCGGAACCGTGGGCCAAACGCCAGACGTTTCCAAGCTTCTGGCGGATTTCGCGGCGACGGGCGCCACCATCGGAGGTTCCAGAAAGCGCAAACGCGCGAGCGTACTCGCGGATGGCGGAGGGCAAGTCCTTATGTAATTCGGCGATTTCGCCGAGCGTTTCTCCGGCCACGGGGCTGGGCGAGATGGCCATGCTGGCCTGGAAATCCTTTTGGGCAGGCGCGTAGTCCTTGAGTTTGAATGCGATTCCACCGCGAAGATTGCGAATGTTCATTTCGTCGCGGTTGTTTTCGGTCTGCCATTCTTGCTTGGAAAGTTTGGGCGACTTGTCTTCAATCGAATCCCGCTGGACATAATCGAGCACACGAGAGCAGTAGTTCATGGCGCGGCGAAGGGCGGCTTCGTCGCCAGTGCGCTCGAGTAGCTGGATCGCGAGCATGGTCATGGAAATGTCTTCGGGCTTGAGAGCGACAATCCGTTCCGCGTAATTTGCGGCGCGCGCGGTGTCCTGCAATTGAATGGAGGCCTCAACAAGAGCGCGGTAAATTTGGGGACGTTGCTGAGACTCGGGATAGTCCTTGAGAAAGCCCTCGAGATTGCGGACGAGAGCAGCGCGATCATTTCCAGCGTCGTCTATGGCTTGTTGCAAGGCATCCGATTCGGAAGGAGCTTTCTTGGGAGGAGAAACTTTGGCTGAGCCCGGGGGAGAAGAGTCCTTGGGCTTCTGCTGGGCGAGCGAGAGTTGGACGGACGGAAGGACGAAGAGCGCCAGTAGAAGGGTGAAGACGGCGAAGGCACGGGTCTGAAGACACTGCATGAACGGGATTCTATGACGATTCAAGGAGATCGGGCAAAAGAGAAGGTGCAGCGGGCTAGGAAGTTGTGCTAGCCGAGCCCTGCTGTGCGGCCTGGAGGTCGATGTCGCCGGAAACAGTGTGAATCTCAACGCGGCCGCCGCCGGTGCCCATACGCGCGCGAAGCGAATGCTTGCCCTGCTCTTCAATCATGATAGGAACCTGGGCGCGAATCTCGCCGGAAACAGCGCCGGCGGAGAAATGGAAGTTGGCATTCGCGGGAACACCGATTTGCACTCCGCCGGAAACGGTATGCAATTCCCAAAAGCTGTTTCCACTGGGATTTCCCTGAACGTTAAGGTGGCCGGAGCCGGACCGACCTTGAACATCGCCGTTGGCGCCGCGAATTTCGATGGACCCGCTCGAGGAAGCGGCATCCACTCGTCCGCCAGGAGCACTGACTCGCACGTCGCCGGAGACCGAGTGAGCGAAGACATCGCCTTTAGCGCCGGAGACGATCACGGTGCCTGAGACACTGGTAGCATGAACGTCATCGCCGCAAGAGTTGACTTCCACATTTCCACTGGTCGAGGAAAGCCGGACCTCGCCGCTTACATCCTGGATTCGAAGGGAACCAGAAACCGAGCCGGCGCGCACGGGGCCGGCGACGTTGCGAATCGTTTCCGATCCCGAGACGCTGGAGGCGTCCACGTTCGTCTGTTTCGGGACCTCGACGGTGTAAGAGATCGAAACGCTGCGCAAGTGAGAGAGAGACTTGCCCACGCGGAGCGTATCGCCTTTGAGCTCCACGGGCGGACTGCTGAGAATTTCATTTAAGCGGCCACTCGGGCTGCCAAACCCAAAACCAGAAACCTGGACATCGCCATGAACGTGAATTTTTCCGTCGATGCTGCCGGTTATGGAGACGTCACCAGATACGTTGGATAGTTCCAAGCGGATGGGACCGGACACATCGAGCGAGCGATCGAAGCTGCCGGAGACCGAAGGCCCGATCTGACAGCCAGCCAGCAGCGCAGCAGACGCGATGAGCGTAAGGGAAACGCTCAGCCGGCGGAATTGCGTCATGATTCCTCCTGCGCCAAAGGGCGCAACGTGGACTCCCACTATAAGAGAATACGCAACCGGCGATAAATAAGTTCCGGAGACCGAGCCTGCGCCGGCTAGCGAATCAGCGTCTCGTTCAAGGAGCCTTGGCGGTAGCCTTCAAGATCCAAAGCGACGTACGAGAAGCCGGCACGTTTAAGGTGACAGGCCATCGCGGCAGCCGCCTCGGGATTCATCGCGCGGGACATTTCTTCGGGGGCGATTTCGACGCGCGCGAGGTTGCCGTGAAGGCGAACGCGAAATTGGCGGAAGCCAAGTTCGCGCAAAGCGGATTCGCCGCGTTCGATGAGAGCCAGGCGTTCGGGAGTCACTTCCGTGCCGTATGGAACCCGGGAAGCGAGGCAAGCGGAAGCGGGGCGATCCCAAGTGGGAAGTCCAGCGCGCTTGGAGAGGAGGCGGATCTCCGACTTGTGCAGGCCTGCGTCCAGAAGGGGAGCGAGGACGCGGTGTTCGGAGGCGGCGCGATGGCCCGGGCGGAAATCGCGCGTGTCATCGGCATTGACGCCGTAAGCGACCGCGCTGAATCCGCGCTCGGAGGCGACAGAATCCAGGCGGGTGAAGAGTTCGTCCTTGCAAAAGTAGCAGCGATCCGCATTGTTTGCGCGGTACCTCGGATTTTCGAGCTCGTTCGTTTCTATAAATTCGTGACGAAGCCCGAACTGGCGGACAAAATCAGTGAGAACCGAGAGATCGTAAGCGGAATAGCTTGGAGAAAGCGCGGTGACAGACAAGGCGTGGGAGCCGAGAGCGCGGCCGGCGGCCCAGGCGAGATACGCGGAATCAGCGCCGCCGGAAAGGGCCACGATGAGAGAGGGTAGCTTACCCAATTCGCGGGTGAGTGCGGCTTCTTTTTCAAGTGCGCCGAGGTCGGTTGGGTCCGTGGCGCGAATCTGCACGAGAGAATTCATTTGCATCGAGAGTATAGCGCAATGAGGACGATAATTTCGCGAATCGCGAAAGCGAGGAAGTAATTACTGGAAATCGAGAAGGACGTCCACCTCGTGCTTTCCCGAATCGGTGCGCAGCCAGTGGCCAACTTTGTCGTAATGCAAAGGCAATTCGCCAAAGACTTCGGAGGGCTGAGTCTCAAGGGCAATCAGAAATTTCTCGTATATGGCTTTGTCAAAGGCTGCGCCCTTCTGGATCGGCCATTTTTGAAGAAGAAGCTTCTGGGCCTCGAGAGAAAGGCCGGTAAGAACCATGGAGTTGTAATTGTAAGCGTCGCCTTCGCTCACGGAAACCGCGTAGGAAACAGTGTGGGCCTGGTCGTCATAAGAAACGACGGGCGTTACTTTGGCGTCGAGAAAACCGCGGTGGCCGTATTCTTCGCGAACGCGATCCCAGCCGGATTCTATTTTCATGCCGTCCGCGACGTCACCAGGCTTCAAGCCGATTGCGTTCGAAAGAGTGATCGAAGAAAGAAGGGAATTGCCAGACCAAGCCGGGTCTTTCCAATAATAGACGGAGCCGGCATCCACGGGAATGAAGATGGGAAGTTCATCGGGAAGCTTCTGATTTGGATCTCCTGTCAAACGAATGCCCGGCGGACCGAGTTTTACGCGGAGAAAGCCTCGTTGCAAGTAGAGCGGGCGAACCTGCTCGGCGAGAAACATGTCAATGGTCATTCGAGAGTAGGGCTTGCCCTGGACAGCGGAGAGCGCCTGCTGGAGAACGTGCGAGGCGTTCAACGCGGGATCGTCGAATTGCACCGTGCCGATGTGGAAAGAAGCTTCCTGGACGTGAAAATCCTGCACGTCGCCATCGCCGTCGGGATTGGCGATGAGTTGGTGGTCAGCGGTGACCTTCAAGTTGCGAGAGGCGAGCAAGTCATTTACGGCCGAAGCCGCAATATCCAGAGCCGCGCCACCTTCGGGGAGCTTTCCATTGAAGTAGGGGAGCTTCGCGCGAATGGCGTCATTCAGTTCGCTGTCAGCGAACCAGGGCAGGTTGTCGTAATAAACGGGGACAAGCGGAGCTTCCTGAAGTTGAAAGGTGACGGTCAGTTGCTCATCGCGCGTATCAAATTTGTAGTTGACCTTGGCAAAAAGACCGGTTTTCAAAAGCCGATCGGCTGCGGCTTGCAAATCCGCTTTTCCGACTGGGGTGCCCGTATGCAGTTCAGAGAGCGCGATGATCTGTGCTTCGGGAAGGTCTTTTAACCCTTCAAGGCGAATTTGGCTGAGGAGGGCAGTCGGAGGAGCGGGGGCTTGGGCGCAGAGGATGGGAACAATGGCGAAAAAGAGCGTTCCGATGAGAACGCAGCGCACGCGAAACCTTCCAGCCATGGTTTTATTCTAGCGGAAAAGCGGGGAAAGAGACCAAGAGAGAACCAGGGCAAGGAGGGCGCGTGATCTTCGCGAGCGGGACTAAGAGATCGCGCTTTTATTCCACGGTAACTGATTTGGCCAGATTCCTAGGTTGATCCACATCGCAACCGCGCCGGACCGCAATGTGATAAGCGAGGAGTTGGAGCGGAACGATTTCCAAAAGAGGCGCAAGAATTTCGGGCGCTTGCGGAAGTTCAATGACGTGATCCGAAGCCTCGCGGGCGAGGCGGTCGTTTTCCGTCGCGATAGAGATGACAATGCCATCACGAGCTTTCACTTCCTTGATGTTGGAAACGCTTTTTTCATAACGCGTGACGGACTCGGGGTCGGAATCGTCGCGAGTGGCAAGAACCACGACGGGAAGATTCTCGTCAATCAGGGCATTGGGGCCATGCTTCATTTCGCCGGCGGGATAGCCCTCGGCGTGAATATAGGAGATTTCCTTCAACTTTAAAGCGCCTTCCAAAGCGATCGGGTAGTGAATACCGCGGCCGAGATAAAGAAAATCAGTGTGACGGAAAAACTGCCTGGCGAGATTTTCGTAGAACCCGGAGACGTCGGCCTGCAGAATCATTTCCATTTTGTGGGGAATGCGAGTGAATTCCTGCATGAGCTTGATGGCGGCCGCAGGCGTCAACTTGCCACGAATTTGTCCCAGGTAGGAGGCAAGCAAGAGAAGCGCGGCCAGTTGCGCGGTAAAGGCTTTTGTGGAAGCCACGCCGATCTCCGGGCCAGCGTGAGTCAGAATCGTGCCGGCGGCTTCGCGAGTGATCATCGAGCCCATGACGTTGCAGATCGCAACGGTGGGCGAACCTTTCGCCTTGGCTTCGCGTTGGCCGGCCAAGGTGTCAGCCGTTTCGCCGGACTGGCTGATGCAAATGGTGAGCGTCTTGGAATCGAGAATGGGATCGCGATAACGAAATTCGCTGCCATAATCCACTTCGACCTGCAAGCGAGCGAGACGCTCGATCATGAACTTTCCCGCGAGGCCAGCGTGCCAGCTCGTGCCGCATGCAACGATGCGCACCTGCTGAAACTCGCGGAATTGCTGCTCGGAAATGCGCATTTCGTCGAGAAAAACCTTGCCGGAATCCTGAGAAATGCGTCCGAGGAGCGTATCGCGGACGGCGCGCGGCTGCTCGAAGATCTCCTTCTGCATGAAATGCTTGTAGCCGCCCTTTTCCGCCATGATGGGATCCCAGGCGACATGATGCGAGGGCCGGTCCACGGGGCGGCCGTCGTGGTCCATTACGCGAACACCATTTTGCGTGAGGACTGCAATATCGCCATCGGCCAAAAAGAATATCTGGCGAGTGTGTTCGAGGAGAGCGGGAATATCGCTGGCTACAAAATACTCGCCGTCGCCCAGACCAATGACGGAAGGCGGACCGATGCGTGCGGCGACAATTTTGTGCGGATCGCGGGAAGAGAGAAAGACGAGCGAATAGATTCCACGAAGCTCTTTGAGCGATTTTCGAACCGCCTCCTCCAGCGGGAGGCCACTCTGAGAATTTTTCTCTACCAGGTGAGCAACAACTTCGGTGTCCGTTTCCGTGACGAATTTATGTCCCTGCTTCTGAAGTTCTTCTTTCAACTCCAAATAATTTTCAATGATGCCGTTATGGACGACGACGATTTCACCCGTGCAATCGCGGTGAGGGTGCGCGTTTTCCTCGGTAGGGCGGCCGTGGGTAGCCCAGCGCGTGTGGCCAATGCCATACGAACCTTCAATGGGAGACTTGTGAATCGCATCTTCGAGGTTGCGCAGCTTGCCAGGGGCGCGACGGACTTCGATTTTCCCCGCCGGATTTACGACCGCAATGCCGGCGGAATCGTAGCCGCGGTATTCAAGCTTGCGCAGGCCCTCGATGATGACAGGGACAACCTTTTTTGTACCAATGTAGCCGACTATTCCGCACATTCAAAGAATCTCCTGGTACACGTCATTTTTAGCCTAGCACGGACCAGTCGCGGGCCGAAGGATTCCTGGCAAAGTGTGGCGGATGCGGTCAATGTGGAAGCGGCGGATTCGGAGCGCGCCGCAGGTCGAACGAAACGAGCTTGTCATTTGGGTCAAAATGAAAAGTGACGCGCGCTGTTTCAGGCTCAAGCGTTTTGGTGTCAATGCGGCTCACGACGGCGACCAAGTCTGATTTGTTGGGTGAATCCTGGATCGGATAGCCGCGGGAATTGAGAAAGAATTCAACGCGCCCGCGAGGAGTCCCGGCCTGAAGCTGGGCGCTCAGCATCTGGTCTATCTTCTGCAGCCGGGAGTCGGAGGTATGACCCTTACTTGCGCATCCAATCATCGAATAGAAAAGGAGCAGGGCGCAGACGAGGATAGCGAGGGAAGCCTTAGGCAGAGTGAACAAGCACGCCCGGAGGCGATGTGGGCTCATCGCTTGCCGTCGTTAGTCCACAATTTCAAATCGAGATTCTTCAATGACGGGATTAGTGAGCACTTCCTTCGATATGCGCTCAACTTGTTTGCTGGCTTCTTCGTGCGTAAGTCCCTCGACGTTCAGAACAAAGAACTTCCCCTGGCGCACGTCTCTCACGGAATCGTAGCCGAGTCCGGACAGAGCATGCTGAATGGTTTGTCCTTGAGGATCAAGGACAGTGCGCTTCGGCATTACCCAAACGTGTGCTTTCATGACCGTAGTATAGCATTGCCCGTGGCCGCACCCGAGGTCCCGACGAATCGCCTAAATGCATTGCAGTGATGTCCTACTGTTGGGATGTGCTGCGAAGCGCAGCTTTTACTTCTTCGGCAAGAAATGCGTGTTCGAAACTCATCCCCGCGAGCCGGATCAGCTCATCCTCGTGCAAGCCCATGCGTGCGGCATTCTGATATTCATTCTTTAGCGAGGTATGAAACATGGCGGGATCGTCAGACGAAAGCACAATCGGGATTCCGTGACGCCAAAGCCGCGGCAGAGGATGTTTGGAGATGTCCGCACACGGATTGCGAAGTTGCTTGCCCAGGGAGCCGGTCCGGAGGTTGCTTTCCGGGCAAATCTCCAGAGGAATCTTGCGGGCGGCAAGCAGGTCCATCAAAGAGGGATCAAGCGCAGCCGCGATGCCGTGGCCGATACGCTCAACGCCGAGCAGTTCGATAGCTTCACGAATTTTCTCCGGGCCGCCGACCTCGCCGGCGTGCATCAACAGATGAAGCCCATTGTTCGCGGCTTGCTCATAAACCGGGCGAAATTCGGCCGTGGGTACGCTGAGTTCATCGCCTCCGATGCCGAACGCCACAATAGATTCCGAAGCGCACGCTTTGGCTGCAGAGACGACCTTAAAAGCAGCCTCGGCACCAAACTGACGCGCGGCATCGAAGATCCAGTTCAACCGCAGACCTCTTTTTTCAAACGGTTCGACTGCGCGCAAGATTGCCTCAAAATTTGTCTCGGGGCGCTGGCCGCGCAATTGCATCACTCCGATAGAGAGGGTGACTTCCGCGTAGACGACGCACTGGGTGAGGAGATATTCGCAAAGATCGCGCGAGATCAAGGCGTAGTCGCCGGGCTCGCGCAGAAACGAGGTGACCCACTTGAATGCGCTGATAAAGCCGGTAAAGTCCGAGTAAGTGTAGCGGTCGAGGACGTCTGCCTCGGTCAGCTGAATATCGTGGCGGGCAGTCAGCGCGCAGACGGTGGCCGGCTGAATCGATCCTTCGAGGTGCAGATGCAACTCCGCTTTAGGAAGAGAAGCGAATCGCGCCGAAAGGGAAGCCGGGTTCATACGGCGACGTCAATGAGGTAACGCCGGGCGGCCCGCGTTTACCCACGACGTCATCCAGTACGAGCCGACATCGGAAGAGGCTTCGGAAAGTTGGCGGATCAAAATGGCCGCGGCTTGGTTGTAGAAGCGATCGTAGTATTCATCATTGTAGGCGTACGATTTCCCGGCAAGGTACGCATTGCGGTCAGCAAGGAGAATCGGTTCCAACCAAGTGTGGGAGCTGATGCAGACTTCGAAGGCGTGAACCGTAGGGTCGGAGATGTACGCAGCGTCACTTGGCCGGAGCGGAAAGAAAGAAGAGTAGCGATCGATCAAAGAAGTGCCAAAGCGCTCATTCACTCCGCGTTGTTCCGTTAGCCTGCCGTCGAAATTGTCCGTGGTACTAAAGGGATCGTGGGCATCCGCGACGTAATTGGCGAGAAGAGCCGCGTCAATGCGGGCTTCGTCCCAGCGGCCGGCTTTCATGTCTTCAGTAAGTTTTTGGCTAAAGACGCCGATTTGCCAAGGCAGGACGCCGTTGGATTGGAGCTTGGATTTTCCATATTTGGCGAGGGCCGCCTTGTAGTCCCGCGGGATGGAGTCGAATGGGAATCGGCCGTACTTGTCCAGATAGAAATGATCGTTGCGCGAATCCGAGGGCGTCTTGGCGAGATCGTCCATGGGATCCGTCACATGCTTCAGAAGAATCGCCCGGCCAGCGTCAAAGAAGTAGCGCAGCTCGTCGGGGAGCGTATCAATCGCCTGATTGACAATGAGTTTGTTTCCGTTGCGTCCCCAGGCTCCGACGCTCGGAGCACAAACGAGCAATGCCGCGGCCACAACCAGAAGCGGTGCGGCGCGATCAGCGGACAGGAGTGATGGTTTCCCGTTCATCCCTAGAAAGTTCAGGCCCGATTCAAAAGCCGAAGCGTGCTGTGTTTTCTGCTATACAGAAAATAGATCACGAGTCCAATGATCATCCAGACAAAAAAGCGGATCCAGTTTTCCAGCGTCAGGCTGGCCATCAGGATCAGGCACGTCAAAATCGAGAGAATCGGCAGATAAGGAACAAGCGGGACATGAAACCCGCGCGGACGATCTGGCTGCGTTTTTCTCAGAACCAGCACCGCGATTGCGACCAGAATGAAGGCGAACAGAGTGCCGATGTTTGAAAGATCCGCCAGCGTACCGATATCAAAAATGCCTGCTGGTATTCCAACGAAAACACCGGCAATCCAGGTGGCAACGTGAGGCGTTCGAAAACGTTTGTGGACCTTTGAGAACGCGCCGGGGAGCAGCCCATCGCGGGACATCGCAAACCACACACGAGCCTGGCCGAGCTGGTAGACGAGAAGGGAAGAAATCATTCCCATCAAAGCGCCGACGGTAACCCATTGTTCCAGATGGCTGAGTCCGATGTTTCGAAGGGCGGAAGCGACCGGCGCCGCGTCACCACGGAAGATTCCGTAGGGCTGAATTCCAGTAAGGACGATCGCGACTCCAACATACAGCGTGGCGCATACAAGGAGAGACGCCATGATGCCGAGCGGCAAATCGCGCTTGGGGTTCTTGCATTCTTCCGCTGCCGTGGAGACCGAATCAAATCCGATATAGCTGAAGAAGACGATCGCGCCGCCGGTAAGGACGCCTTGCCAGCCGTTGGGCATGAAGGGATGCCAGTTCACTGGCTTGATGTACTTCGCGGCAAAAAATAGAAAAAGAAAGATAGCAATCAGCTTGATGCCTACCATGATGCCGTTGGCGCCGGCGGATTCGCGAATGCCCACAACCAGGAGGACCGTCAGGAGCATGACGATGACAAAGCCCACTAGATTAAAATGCAAGACCCAGCCGCCGCCGGGCGTATATGCCGGAGTGCTCAGGGAAGGAGGCAAGTGGAGGCCGAACGTTTGCAGAAGGCTGTCAATGTAAGCCGAAAAACCAACAGCAACAGCCATGTTGGAAACCGCGTATTCCAGGATCAAGTCCCAGCCAATAATCCAGGCGACAAGTTCTCCGAGCGTGGCATACGTGTAGGTATATGCGCTGCCGGCGATCGGAATCATGGACGAAAGTTCCGCGTAGCACAGTCCAGCGAAGCCACAAACCACAGCGACCAGGAAGAAGGAAAGTGCAATCGCCGGCCCAGCGCCTGGACGTCCGCTGGCTCCAGCAGCGTGCATTCCATGGAAAAGCACGTCGAGGACTGGGGCTTTCAGGATGGAGGGGTAACGCACGTCCTCGCCCGCCGCGGCCGTGCCCGTCAAAACAAAAATACCCGTGCCGATGATCGCGCCGATTCCGAGGGCGGTCAGGCTAATCCAGCCTAAGGTTTTCTTAAGGCGCTTTTCCGGGTTTTCCGCATCCGCGAGGAGCTGGTCAATGCTTTTGCAGCAGAAGAGATCTGATCCCACTCATCCTCTCCGATCGAGTACCGGCTGTGTGAAAGCCCGGCTCATCAGGAAGCACAAGCGAACTTGGGCGACGAGTCCGTGCCTCACTCTACCTTGAGACAAATTCCCGCGCAACACCGGCGGTGGCGGGTCAGACCTGCTCCAATTGAGCGTAGCGTTCAATGAATTTCTTGGTGCCGCGCCCAGGAAAGCTCACTGAGACCCGGCGATCCTCTTCATCACCTTCAACGCCAACGACGGTTCCGACGCCGTAGCTCGGGTGCCTGACCTTCCGTCCGAGCATGGGATCCGCATTGGCGCCACGGCGCACCGCGGGCCGGCTCACGGCTGAGCTGCTTCGGCTTGTTCTTGCTGCGACAGGTGAAGGAGCCGGCTTTCCTCGAACTCGGCGGAGAAACTCTTCGGGGGAGTAGGAGTATTCCGGATCCGGTTCGTATCGGCGAGATTCGCCGATCTCAGCCATCGAACCCCGGACCGTGTCAACGAGCTCGCCAGGAATTTCAGCCAGGAAGCGTGAAGGAAGGGAAGCGCGCAACTGTTGCTCGTTTCCAAAGATCCGGCGGTACACAGCGCGGGTGAGAGTCAATGATGCTCGCGCCCGAGTCATGCCCACATAGACCAGGCGGCGTTCTTCTTCAATGCCTTTTTCTTCGTTAAGAGAACGCCCGTGAGGGCAGATGCCTTCTTCCATTCCGGTCAGGAAGACGTGGTCGAATTCGAGGCCCTTCGTGCTGTGCAAAGTAATAAGAGTGATGCCGGGTTTGCCCTCGTAGGAATCGGCGTCGCTGACCAGCGCGGCAGCATCGAGGAAATCCGTAAAGGACTCGCCTGCTTCCATGCTTTCGGCCACGGCACGAGTCAATTCTTCGAGATTTTCGAGGCGCGCGACGTCCTCCGGAGTGTTGCGGTCCTTCAGCATGTCAAGGTAGCCGCTCTCTTCCAGGACAGACCGCAAAAAGTCAGCCGGCTCCTTGCTTGCCAGAGCCTGCTGCAAATTCAGGATCAATGTCTGAAATGTGCGAAGCGGAGTGATCGCCCTGCCACCGCTGGCGTTGGAGAGCATGCGCTCGATGGCCGACCACAAGGTAGAGCCGTCAGCGCGAGCCGCCTCGCGCAAGGCATCCACAGTAGTTTTTCCGATACCGCGAGGCGGCACGTTGAGCACTCGCAATAACGAGATGTCATCTTCGGGATGCATGGCCAGGCGAACGTAGGCCAGAGCGTCCTTCACTTCAGCCCGGTTATAAAAGCTGAACCCGCCCACGAGTTTGTAGCGCAAACCTTGGCGCCGCAAAGCTTCTTCGAATGCGCGCGACTGCGCATTTGTGCGGTACTCGACGGCGCAGAGCAGGGAAGAGTCATCCGTCAGAGTACGGGACAGCTCCGCAGCCACGAATTCTGCTTCCGCCTGCGCATCGCGCGCTTCGAAATAGCGCAAATTTGGGCCAGCGCCCTTCATGGCACTGAGCGACTTACCTAGCCGCTCCGGATTATTTGCGACCACCGCGCCGGCGGCATCGAGAATATTCTGAGTTGAGCGGTAGTTGCGCTCGAGCTTTACGATCTTTGCGCCGCCAAAATCACGGGAAAAACTCAGGAGGATGGAAACGTCGGCTCCGCGCCAACGGTAAATGGATTGATCCTCATCGCCCACGACGCAAATATTTTGGGCCTGGCTTGTCAGCAGGCGCAGCAAGTCGTATTGGACGCGATTGGTGTCCTGATATTCGTCAACGTGAATGTATTGAAACCGGGCTTGCCACTTCGCGCGCACTTCCGCAGCGCCCCGCAGCAAACGGACTGAGCGCAGGAGAAGATCGTCAAAATCAAGCGCGCTGCTTTGCGCGAGCAACTTTTCGTAAGCGGCAAAAATATCCGCGACGCGCCGGCCGTCCTGTCCGATGGCCTCCCCGCGCAACATTTCGGGCGTCTTCGCCTGGTTTTTTGCGGAGCTGATTTGGCTGAGGACGCCGCGGGGCGTTAGGTTGCTCTCCTCAATGGACAGCTTGCCCATGGCCAGTTTGATTGCCGCGAGTTGATCGTCGTCATCGTAGATTGCGAAGTCTTTCGGCAAGCCAGCAGCCGCAGCTTCGCGCCGGAGAAGCCGCGCGCATAAGGAATGAAATGTGGAAACCCACGGTTGGGCGGGAGGCACTCCTGCCCGCATCAATAGATTCGAGACGCGGCTCCTCATTTCTTCGGCGGCCTTGTTGGTGAAAGTAACCGCAAGGATGGCTTCGGCCGGCACTCCCTTGGCGATCAGATTTGCCATTCGGTAGGTGATAGCGCGGGTCTTGCCCGTGCCGGCGCCCGCGAGGATCAGCACGGGTCCTTCCGTGGATTCAGCCGCCAACCGTTGTTCTGGATTCAATTCTTCGAGGAAATTCAAGATTAGCCCGCAGTGAGACGGATTTCGTTGCCTTGTGATGTTAGCTGAGTGCGTGGAGTCGCGCAAACCGCACGGGAATGGATTGAACAATAAAAATCAAAATAAAATCAACATTACTTCCAGTGCGGAGCGCTCACTTGCCCAGGTCAATGTCGAAATAGAGAAGCGCGTGATTTTTCTCGAGCGAACGGATGCTCGGAACATAGAGATGTGCGGCATCCAGCAAATCGAACTGCCCGCGAATATCGAAGTAGAGCAGGCCTTTGATTGATTGGTGTGGAGCGACTACGCTGCCGGGCAGGGCCGCATCGGCAGCCGCTCTCTGAACTTGCATCCAGTGCTTGTCGCGGCCGACTCTGGGTCCAGTCGAGGGAAGTGGAAAAGGAAGCCTGCGCGTGGCGGTTGGATCTTTCTTGCCGGTATCCATCACGACATCCGCGACGTCATCTGCTGTCAAGGAGCGAAGCGCCTGGCGGTTGTCTTCCGACAAGGCAACATCGAGCCGAATCTGATCGAGATCTACCTTCATACTTTCGTCGGTGTCATTGCGAATCGCGGTGTCAATCGCTACGATCCCCGCTGCCAGGGGCGATCTTTTCCCGAACTTTGATTTGTAGACTTCGGCGTCCGTCAATGCCTGAGCGGATATCGTGACGCCTTCGTGGGACTCCACCGCGGCGGCGCGCAAGGTAGATTGAGGCCGTGGGCCGGCAACTCCGGTACTCAAGAAAATCGCCGCAAATAGAAAGGGAAGCATGATAGCCGGGTTTCGCATCGGGTTATAATATCCCTTTCTCATCTCGACGCCTTCGATTCCTGGGGGAAGTCCAAGGTTGCCCGCGCCGCGGTTTGGTGGATGGTGGCGCGGAGTACAGTCCGGAGCCGCGATTCGTGTATTTGATTT
The DNA here is from genome assembly GCA_035279745.1 of Candidatus Acidiferrum sp. Taxonomy (GTDB): domain Bacteria; phylum Acidobacteriota; class Terriglobia; order Acidiferrales; family UBA7541; genus Acidiferrum. The sequence continues at coordinate 199,143 of DATEHE010000011.1, forward strand.
ACAGTTTTTTTCTAAGCTTGGCCGCCGTGCTCCTGACGCCATACTGGCTTCGGCAGGGACTGCGCCATGGAAAATATTTTTCAAACTTCAAAGAGCGTTTGGGCCTTGAATTTCCGTCCTTGGATAAACTGCCGGCCGAGCGTCCGGGCGCGATTTGGATCCACGCGGTTTCTGTGGGGGAAGCGCTCTCTGGGATAACCTTGGCGCGCCGGCTGAAGCAAACCTATCCGGACCGGCCGCTGATCGTTTCCACAACAACTCTCACTGGCCACGCGTTAGCCCGAGAGCGAATGCCGTTTGCCGACGCGATCCTTTACTTTCCGCTGGATTGGGCGTTCTGCGTGCGGCGCGCGCTCCACGCCGTTAAACCCTCGGTTGTGGTCATACTCGAGACGGAAATTTGGCCCAACTTTCTCCGCGAAATGCGGCGTTCAAAAGTTCCAGTTCTATTTGTCAGCGGCCGGATTTCCGACCGCTCCTTCGCGCGTTATCAACGTTTCCTTGGCATCCTCGGGTTTTGGCCGCGCCCATTCCTCCGCAGCGTGCTTGGCAACGCGTCCGGGTTCTTGATGCAGAGCGAGAGAGATGCTGAGCGGATTCGCGCGCTTGGCGCGCCTCCGGAGCGCGTTCAGTCCAGCGGAAATCTTAAATATGATATGGAAGCTCCCACGCCGACTCCGATATCCAATTGGCTCGCCGCGGAAGTCCGGCGCAGCGGCCGCTCTCCAGTGATTGTGGCCGGAAGCGTCGTAGCGACCGAAGAGCCGCTTGCGCTGATTGCGTTCGGTACTCTACAGGGGGAACATCGCAAAGCGCTGCTCGTGCTCGCTCCACGTAAACCGGAGTGTTTCGATGCGGCAGCCGAGTACATCAGCGAGTCTCATCGCAAGTTCATTCGTCGGAGCGAACTGCCGATCCCGAGCCCATCGAACAACGGCGTCTCCCATGGCGATGTAACCATTTCTGAGGACGTCAGCGTACTTCTTCTCGACAGCATCGGCGAACTCGCTTCTCTGTATGCAGTCGCCGACGGCGCTTTTGTCGGCGGCTCGCTTGTTCCGAGCGGCGGGCATAACATTCTTGAGCCGGCCGCCTTCGGTAAAGTGCCGGTCTTCGGCCCGTCCATGGAGAATTTTGCGGAAATTGCGCAACGTTTTGTCGCTGCCGGAGCGGCAGTGCAAGTGGAAAGCCCGGAGGATGCGGGAGGCGCATGGATCGAATTTTTGCGTGATCCAGGCCGTGCCGCGCGCATGGGACAAGCTGCGCGCGCGCTTGTGGAAACAAGCCGCGGAGCGACGGATCGCGCCATCGCGGAGATCAGCCGGTACATTCGAGACGAAGCACGAGAGAATGGATGAATCTTCCGCTCGGATTGCGTCTGCTGCTCTGGCCGTTTTCAGTTCTGTATGAACTTTACGCCAGGGTGCGAGCCTGGCTTTACGCAAAGGGCTGGCTAGCATCGAAGCGGCTTCACGCCAGAGTGATTAGCGTCGGAAACCTAAGCGTTGGAGGGACTGGCAAGACGCCGATGGTGATTTGGCTGGCGGAAAAGTTTTTATCGGAAGGGAAGCGAGTCGGCATACTCAGCCGAGGCTACCGCGGCTCAAACGGCACGAGCGACGAAGTGGAGTTAATGAAGAGCCGGCTCGGTCCGCTGGTGAAGTTTGGAATTGGAAAGGACCGCTACAGCCAGGGGGCGCGCATCGAGAGCCAAGAGAAGATCGACATCATTCTACTGGACGATGGATTTCAGCATCTGCGTCTTTGTCGCGACATGAATATTTTGATGCTCGATGGTTCCCAGGATCTCACCGAGCAATGGATATTGCCCGCAGGCACGCTTCGTGAGCCGATCTCCGCGTGCCGTCGAGCGGACTGCTTAATTGTGACGCGCAAACACGAGAAGCCTGAGCTTGAACTTGCTGATGGCTGTGAGAATTCTGTTTTTTATGCGCAGACCCGGCTGCTCGGTTTCCGCAATTATGGCGAAGCTGGCGCGTTGCGCAGCGCGAGCGAGATTGGCGTGGGGCCTTTCTTCGCATTTTGCGGAATTGGCAACGCACCAGCGTTCTTCGACGATCTCGAACAGTGGCATCTCCCGGTGGCTGGCAAAAAGGCGTTCCGTGACCACCATCGGTACTCCGCAAGCGACTTGGAATCCTTGGCACAGCTCGCCCGAGCAGCAGGAGCTATTGCATTGGTTACCACGGAGAAAGACACTTACAACTTTCCCGAGCGGAGATTGAACTCGCTGCCGATCGTCGTCGTCGTCATTTCTTTCGCCATTTCACCGGAATGCGAATTCACAGCCGCGCTAGAACGAAAGCTTGGCGCGATGAATGGGACGACCGCGTGAAGCTGCTGATTCGTTCCACGAACTGGGTGGGCGATGCGATCATGGCATTACCCGCGCTTCGCGCCGTTCGGCGCCGTTTTCCTGACGCGGAAATCACGATCCTTGCCAAGCCATATGTCGCGGCCATTTACAACAATCAAGAAGTCTGCGACAACTACATTCACATGGATACGAGCGCTGATTTGGCGAGCGAACTTCGCGCCAGGAAATTTGACAAAGCGCTTCTCCTCCAGAATGCGTTTCACGCCGCATGGCTCGCATGGCGGGCAGGCATTTCCGAGCGTATCGGCTACGCCCGCGATGGCCGCGGCTTGCTACTTACAAAATCTGTGCGAACTCCCAGGCTGGGAGAAATTCCGGCGCATGAGCAGTACTACTATTTGGAACTGCTGCGCCGGGCCGGTTGGATAGAAGAAATTGCCGGCGAAGAGCACATCCAGTTGCGTGTTCCAGTCGAGGATCGCCGGCGAGCCGCCGCGTTTCTGGAATCCGCCGGATCCCATTCGAATAAATTGAGAATTGCAGTCGGCGCGGGCGCGCTGTACGGCTCGGCCAAGTGCTGGCCACCGGAACGATTTGCTGTGCTGTGTAATCATCTCGACGCCTTGGGAAACGCCGATATAATTTTGTTTGGCACCTCCGCCGAAGCGCCTGTCTCCGCTGCCATTCTCAATGCCATGCGGCGTCCCCCAATTGATCTGACTGGAAAAACTGCTATCGCCGACCTGCCCGCCGTTCTCTCCCAATGCCAACTCTTTATTGGCAACGATTCGGGCGCCATGCACATCGCTGCTGCCGTTGGCCTGCCTGTCGTGGCCATCTTTGGGCCGACCGATCCCTTTGGCACTGCGCCCGTTACTCCCTCCCGCACCATTGTTCAGGAAAAGCCGTACTGCAGCCCCTGTTTCCTGCGCCGCTGCCCCACGGACCATCGCTGCATGACCCAGATTACGCCGGGGGCTGTCGAATCTGCCGCGCTGCACTGGATTAAGTCCGCGGAGGTGCGCCCTGCCTAAACCCCGCGTGCTGCGCCCCGCCGTTTTTCTCGACCGCGATGGCACGATCTGCGAGGAGGTCGGGTACTTGAATCACATCAGCCGATTGCGTATCTTGCCCCGGGCGGCCGAAGCCATACGCCGGCTAAATGAGGCGCAGATTCCCGTGATTCTCGTAACAAATCAGTCCGGTGTTGGACGCGGCTACTTTCCGGAATCGCTCGTCGAGTCCGTGCATGCGCTGATGACTCAACAACTGGCCGCCGAAGGTGCGCATCTTGATGCTATTTACTATTGCCCGCACGCGGCTTCCGAAGCTTGCGACTGCCGCAAACCGAAGACGGGCATGCTGGACCGCGCAGCAGAAGAACATGGACTCGACTTGTCTCGATCCATTGTGGTTGGAGACCGCGAGGCTGACGTCATGCTAGGCAGCCGAGCCGGAGCGCAATGCATCCTTGTGCGTACAGGTTATGGAGAGGGTGAATACCTTTGGAATGCGGCAAGATGGCCCGTGCAACCCGATTTTGTGGCGGCTGATCTAAGCGATGCTGTTCATTGGATCTTGAGACGAACAAAATGAAACGTTCTATCCGGAAACCAGCGCCGGAGTCCTCGGTGGACCTGATCACGCTTGCGGAGTGCGTCGAGCATTTCGCCACAAGGACCGTGGTACTCTTCGGCGATTTTGTGGCCGACGAATATCAGTTCGGCGATATTTCCCGAGTCTCACGCGAAGCTCCCGTGCTAATTCTTCGCCATCGCGAGACGCATCTTGCGCCAGGCGGCGCAGCCAACGCTGCAAACAATCTCGCAGCGCTCGGAGCGCGTGTTTATCCCATCAGCGCGGTTGGCGATGACGCCGCGGGCGATGCGCTTATTGCGTACTTTCGAAGCAAGAACGTAAATACGTCGGGCGTGCTGCGCGTCAAAGGCTGGACTACTCCGACCAAAACGCGAATTCTCGGCGGCTGGGCGCATACTGTCGGACAGCAGGTGCTCAGAGTCGATCGCGAGCCTCGCCTGCCGCTTCCTGAAGCCGTTCGTTTGCAGCTTCGTGAGCGCCTGCAATCGCGGTTGCGTTCTGCTCACGCGCTGGCAGTCTCGGATTACGGATTTGGGGTTGCAAGCCCGGAGCTGGTCCAACAATCCCTTTCGCGCCGGAAACTCCGGGTCCCCGTTACTTTGGATGCTCGCTACAATTTGCATGCGTACGCCAAGGCGGGCATGACGTCTGCCACGCCCAATGAAGCCGAGCTCGAGGCCATGCACCAGGTTTCTATAGGGCAGGATCTCCCGGAACTCAAGCGCGCGGGAAATGCGACTCTCGCTCTGATGCAGCTTCGCGCACTTCTCGTTACTCGCGGGCGCGACGGCATGGCTCTTTTCGAGAGTGGCGATCACATCACGCAAATTCCTGTGTATGGCAGCGATCAGGCGGTGGATGTGACGGGCGCCGGCGATACGGTCCTCGCGGCATATACTGTCGCGCTGGCCTGCGGAGCTTCTCCGCTCGAGGCGGCTCACATCGCGAACATCGCCGGCGGGCTGGTCGTAATGAAGCGCGGGACTGCCACTGTCTCGAAGGAAGAGTTGCTCGCCGCCATCCATCTTCAAGCGGGCGGCTCTGCCTCCTGACGTATGCGCACTGCCGCTTCCAAGATCGTGACCCTTCGCTCGCTCCGCGCCGTTCTTGTGGAACACAAACGCATCAAACACGAAATTGTCTTCGCAAATGGCTGCTTCGATTCGCTGCACGTCGGCCATGTTCGTTATCTGGAAGCGGCTCGCCGCGAAGGTGACGTACTCGCCGTTGGCGTCAATGCGGATGAAAGCGTTGCCGCTCTCAAAGGTCCAGGACGGCCAATCCTGGATGAGAACGCGCGTGCCCTCCTGGTCGCCTCGCTGCGTTGTGTGGATTATGTTTTAATTTTTCGCGATGCGAGTGTCGAATCGGTGCTCGATGAGCTTCGCCCCGGTGTGCATGCCAAGGGAACCGACTACACAGCGGCTACCGTTCCCGAGCGAGCTACAGCCGCCCGGTTAGGTATACGGATCGCCATTGTCGGCGATCCCAAAGATCATTCCACTCGGCAACTTTTTGAAACCCTTCGCAAGGCTCCGCATGGCTGACGCGCGCTTTCTGGTTCTCCGCCTCGGCTCACTTGGCGATATCGTGCATACATTTCCGGCGGTTTCCGCATTGCGGGAATCCTTTCCAGAAGCAGAAATCGTATGGCTCACCCACCCTCGCTGGAAACTCCTGGTCGAAAGCAGTTCCTTGGCTTCCCAGGTTTGGGCTACTGAAACGCGCTCGCTTGCTTCCTTGAGAAAAATTCTCTCGGAGCTGAGAAACTCGCAATGGACTGCCGCCATTGATTACCAGGGACTCTGGAAGTCGGCCGGTATTGCTTTTCTGGGCGGAATAAAGCGCCGGATTGGATTTTCGTCAGAGACGATCCGCGAATATGGCGTTCCTGTGCTGTACACGGATAAAGTCCACTGCGAAACCACCCACATTGCTGATCAGAACGGAGAGCTTTCCCTTCGCGCGGGCGCACGAAACTCCGTCGCTCCTTTCTCTTTGAAGTTTTCTCCAGCGGACGAAGTAGAAATTCGCAGTTACCTTCGAAGACTTGGTTTCGATCGCTATGTTGTCTTGAGTCCAGGCGGCGGCTGGCGTTCGAAGTGCTGGCCTCCGGAACGTTTCGGGGAACTGAGCAAAAGAATTCACGATTCGCTTGGCCTGCGCTGCATTGTGAACTTCGGCCCAGGCGAAGACGACCTCGCCCTTGCCGTGCGTGACTGCAGCTCCGGCGCGGAGCCTATTCCTTACAATGGCTCGCTTGGTCCGCTAATGGCCCTGCTGCGCAACGCGGCCTGCATTGTCGGCGGAGATACCGGCCCGCTTCACCTCGCGATCGCGCTTGGGACTCGTGCGGTAGCACTTTTTGGCCCGACTGATCCCGCGCGCAACGGACCCTATCGAACGCAAGACATAATTCTTCGCGCGCCCGGAGCGGTTCGAACTCATGTCCGGGTGGACCGTACGCACCCGTCCATGCTTCAAATCCAGGTAGCGGACGTGTTTGACGCGGTACGGCGCCGCATCGAGGTGGCCGCTTGAGCTCGCTGGGCGGATTTTTCGTGCGCTGGCGTGTGCGCCTTAGCTATCCGCTCGCCATTCTCGTGCTTTGGTTCGCCAGGCCAACTCCATTGAGCATCGCCTGCGCAGTGCCGATCGGCTTGCTGGGTATATTGATTCGCGCGCGCGCCGCGGGCCATTTGCACAAGCAGGAGGTTTTAACCGTCACCGGGCCGTATGCGTACACCCGGAATCCGCTTTACTTTGGCAGCGCGTTCCTCGCCTTGGCTGCGGCCATTGCTGCCCGATCCTGGGTTTCCGCAGCACTTCTCTTCGCGTATTTTGCAGTGTTCTATAGCTTTGTCATGCGCCGTGAGGAAGCGGAGTTGCGCCAGCGACATGGCGCAGCATTCGAGGAGTATGCGGCCTCGGTCCCGCTTTTCTTTCCCCGAGCTTTCCCCGCCAAGCTCAGCTCAGCGAAGCCCGGCGCCTTCTCTCTCGCGCAGTACAAGAAGAACCACGAATATCAGGCGGCGGTCGGCTTCTTGCTATTGCTTGGGGTTTTCCTTCTAGCGTGGTGGATTCGCCTGCGCTGGTGAGAATACATCGTCCGCTTTCGGACAAGCGACGAAGCATCGAACTTCCAGAGTGCGGCCATCCGTTAGAACGTGAACGGCTCCATCTTGGTCCGTACGAAGTACCGTCACTCCAGCATTCTGTAGCCGGTCGAGCAACTCCTCGTTTGGATGTCCGTAGGGGTTGTCGGCTCCGGCGCTGATGATCGCCAACTGAGGATGCACTGCGGCAAGAAATTCGGGTGTCGTCGAGTTCTTGCTGCCATGATGGCCAACTTTCAAGACGGCAGCTTGAAGCGCGGTTGCGGGATTCTCCGCAAGCATGGAAGCTTCAGCCTGTTTTTCCGCGTCTCCTGGCAACATGAGCCCGATTTGGCCAATTTTCAATCGCAAGACAAGCGAGTCGTTGTTTTGGGGTGAGTCGCCAGCATCGGTTGATGCATTTTCTGGCCAGAGCACCTGCGTTTCGAATCCATTCCAGGAAAATGGCTCGCCGCGGACTTCGTGCGCGATTGAAATGTGATCGGATTTCGCCAAATTCTCTAGATCGGCCAGCGCCACCGATTTTACTTCGCGTCCGATCCACAGCTTGCGAACCTTGAAGTTTTCGAGAATCGCCTTTAATCCGCCGATGTGATCCTGGTGGGCGTGGGTTAAAGCCACAACGTCCAGCTTTTGAAAACCACGAAACCATAAATATGGCGACACCGCCTCTTCACCGGGATCAATTCCATTGTGTTCTTCACGCCCGGGAAATCCGCCGAAGGCGCCGCCCCCATCGATCAAAAGCGTCTTTCCGTTGGGCGAGACGACAAACAATGAATCGCCTTGCCCCACGTCGAGCACCGTTAATTCCAACTTTCCTTTCGCCCACCGCGGCGTAAAGGGATAAACCATGATCACCAGCGCGCTCGCTGCCACAATTGCTGCTGCCACTCTCGCAGCCCAAGTGCTCCAATTCCGTTTTTCGCGCGCACAAGCGGCAAGCGCAACTCCCGCGGCCAGAAACACAAAAATGAGCCATGTGGGAGGTCCGGGGATTCGGTAGCTCCAGCGCGGCAGGCGCGCGAAGTATTCGACGAGGTCAATCAGAGCGACCGTCACCCATCCCAACGGCACCGCAATGAGCCTAGCCAGGGCAGGGAAGAGCAGACCCAGCCCGAGCGTCGCGAATCCCATCGGCACAATGATTCCTGTCAGCGGAACGGCCGCAAGATTCACAAGTGGTGCGCTCAGGGTCACTCGGTGAAAATCCTGCGTCATGAGCGGCAGCATCCCAATTTGCAAGACGAGCGTGATGATCAGCAACTCCAATACTCGAAGCAGCGCGCCGATGCCCGGTGCGATCGCTGTCTCCACCGCTGCGCCGCTCCGCCCAAGCATTCGCTGCCGCATCCATGCGGACGCGGATCTCAGATCGATTCGAAACTGCGCAGCGCGCGGCTCGTGCGACGCATCGCGCGTCACATCCCGCCAGCCGCGCAGAGCATTCACAAAAGGCTGAACATTTCTCTCCAGCCAGGGCACCGCGAGTCCTGCGATGCACCCGATCGCAAGAAAAGTAAGCTGGAAACTCGAATCGCTCACCGTATGCGGTTTTGCGACAAGCAGAATGATCGCGGCTAGGCCGGCCGAGTTCAGGAGTTCGAGCCTCCGGTAAAACAGCCCTCCGGCAACAACAATCCCGGTCATTAAAGACGCCCGCAGCACGGGCGGCCTCTGCTCCACCACGGCGACGTACGCAAGCAATACGGAAAGCGTGATCAGCGCAGTCCAGGCCGGCGAGAGCCGCAGCGCGCGCCCGATCCAGAACAAAAGCAGCGCGATCGCTCCTACGTGCAGGCCGGCTACAACGAGCACGTGAAACACGCCCGTCTTCTGAAAATCCGTTGATTCGGTCCGCTCCACAAAACTGCGGTCGCCGAGCAGCATCGCGCGCAACACGCCGCCTGCTCTTGGCCGCCCTGCAAAAAGCATGTCAATTTGCTCTCGGAGCCGCCGCCTCGCGCGCGCAAGCAGAACGCTCGACGACACTCGAGCAGCTCCAGTTTTCTGCAACAGCTGAGCCGATCGCAGCGTCCCTACCAACTCGATTCCTTGTTGTCGCAAATAAGCGCGCCGGTCAAACGCGCCTTCATCCCGAAACACCTGCGGCAGCCTCGCCTGCGTAACAGCGGCAATTTCCTCGCCAGCATGAACGTCCGGTACGCCAGGTTCGTTCGCATCCTTTGAAAAGCTCAGCCGCAGGCCACCGCTCGTTCGAATCAGCGCGCCCTCGTACTCCACCCCCGTTAACGCGATTTCGTAGCCATAGCCCCACGGCAAGCTGGTCGGTTCATCGCCTAATCGGCCATGCCAACGCAACGGCGTATCCAGCTTCACGCGCCCGGCTTCAACGAGCGACAGAATATCGTTCGAATCGCGCGGCTGATTCGCAATGCCTGCGCCCAGGACTCCAAGCAAGATCCAGAGAAAAAGGGAAGTACAAGCAGCGGGGAGAACCCTTTCTGTCTGCACCAAATAAATCCCAGCGGAAATCAAGAAAATGGCGCAGCTCAAATCGGCAGCAAGTGCCTCGCGCGACGAAACAAACTCCGCCAACCAACTCGCCTGGCCAAGCACAGCACCGCACGCAAAACTTGCGGCGAGTGCTACAGCCGGCAGTCTCATGAAGCTCTTTGCAACCTCACCAGCGTTTCGATGTGGTACGTCTGAGGGAACAAATCGAACAAATGCATTTCGCTGACTTCATATCGCGTCTTTGGCGCGGCGATTTCCTTCGGCATTCGCCCCGAGCCTGTCAAGACCGCCAAGTCTCGGGCGAGCGTGGAAGGATCGCACGACAAGTACGCGATCCTCTCCGCGCCCAATTCCGCCAGTCGCGCTGCCGATTCCGCTCCCAATCCCGTTCTCGGCGGATCGAGCACGACGTAGTCCGGCCTTTCCTGCATTTTCTTCAGAAAGTCCTCCACGTGTTCGTTATGCGAAGTCACGGATACATGCGCCGCTTCCACATTTGTCTGGAGATCGCGCGTCGCCGCAAGATTTGCGTCCACGCTTATGACTCTGTCAAACGTACCAGCCAGCGGCAGCGTAAAAAAACCCACTCCGGCGTAGAGGTCCAGCGCCATTCCTCCCTTCGCGCCTTCTGTAACCGTCTTCAACAAATCGTCAATCAGAAAGCGATTCACCTGGAAAAAGGACAAATGGCTCACTCGAAACTTGAAGCCCCCCGCCTCGTGCAACAGATAACCCGGCCCCGTCAGTTCAAATTTGTTCTTCTTTTGATCCAGGAGCAAAAGACTTTCGAGATGCGGCACTGCTGCTCTAAAGATTTCCGCCAACTCTGCCGCCGGTTTCGGAAACCGCTTGAAAGCCACGTTCAGCGCTGCCATTCGGTCGTTCGAATCCGCAAACGCTTCGATCTCCAGAATCTCCTCCGGCAGTCGTCCCGACCTCGCCATGTCCTGTAGGCTGGCAAATGTCTTCGCCAGAAGCGGCGAAAGCACCGCGCACTCATCAATCGGCAAAACCACGGAGCTCTCCGGCAAGTAATATCCCAGCGCACGCGGCAAACCTTCCCGCACCGCCCACTGCGCACGATTCCTATATCCGTACGGTTGCCCCGCGTGCGTTCGAATCTCCCCTTCCCACGTCACGCCGCCCAGCCGCGACAATGTCTCGCGCAAAATCTCAATCTTCAATCGGACTTGCTCTTCCACCCCGATATGCTGGTAATGGCATCCGCCGCATTTCTGAAAATGTGGACAGGGCGCCGCGATCCGCTCGTTCGAAGGGCTCATCACCTCCAGCAGATTGGCCCACACCACTTTTTTCTTCCGGCTCTTCTCCGCCGCGCGAACAACTTCTCCAGGAAGCACGTACGGCACGAAAACCGTGCTTCCGTCGGCATGGCCCAAGCCATCGCCTCCGTAGACAAGCTTCTCAATCATTAAGCGTAACTCTTCAGGCATACCTGCGTCCCCATTCTGCGATGTTTTGCAAGGAAAGAAAAGCGAATTGCGCTCGAGCCGCGCGTCAGCAGATGTAATACAAGCTCAACCGCGGCAGTCCGTAAATTTCGAGCAGGCGTTTTTGCATGTATTGTTTTTCGACCTGCGCCAGTTGCTCCGCCTTCATTTTTCTCCGGTACATCGCCAGTTGCCCGTCCATCTCGCGCCGGATCTTCAGCATCGTCTCCTCGCTTGCCTGGCTCAGCAACAGCGCTTGTACCTTATCGTCCAGCACCGTCAGTCGCCGTTCCAAATCTTCCAGATCGAGCGCCGCGGGGGCTACGACAATGAGTTCGCATTTCAAAAGCGAATCTACTATTTCAGTGAGCCGCCGCGCAAACTCTGTCCCGGTGGTGGCGGGGTTCTGCTCCACGTCTTTTATCCGCTGAGCATTTTTCTTAAAATACTCGCTCAGTTCCTCTCGCGTGAACGGCTCCTTCGTCTTTCCCGCTCCGTTCTTCGGAGCGCTTCCCGCCGCAGCTTCCTGTAGTTCTTCTGCTGCTTCCAGGACCGCGTCCGTGCAATACGCCAGGCTTTTCAAGGATTTTCGGGCGCCTCGCCGCGACCGCTGATAGCTCTCGACCGCTTTGTCAATTCCTTTGAGCACGGCCTCCAGCGGCACGCCCGCTTTCTGCCACGCTTCCATGATCGCCCAATCGAGCGGAGACACCAGCAGGCTCGCTCCGCGCTTCTTCCAAAAATATGTCTCAATTTCAGTGAAGTAATTGAAGTAGTTCCAGTTCTCCATGGATTCGGCAACTGTGGCTTTGCGAAAAGGCCCGGGACGTCCGCCTCGCGCCCGCGACTGCTTATCTCTGCACTCGCTTCGCCTGAGCCGGCCCTCTCTGCGCGTCACGCATCCCGCGATTTGCTTGCGTTCCGCGCGCGTTTTCTGTGGGCTGGTTTTTCTCCCAAATCAAACGCAGGCCGGTTAGCGTCAGAAATTCATCGGTTTCCTGGATTTGCTTCGAGCCTTTGGCTACGAGCCGCGCCTGTCCTCCCGTCGCCACAACTTTCACGTCTCCGGGAAGTTCCGCTTTCATCCGCGCCAGCATCCCGTCCACCATGTCAACAGCCCCGTAATAAAGGCCCGCCTGCATATGCGTAATGGTATTCGTTCCGATCACTTTTCCCGGATCCTTGATCTCCACGCGCGGCAGCCTCGCGGCCCGCGCAAATAACGCTTCCGACGCAATCCCCAGCCCTGGCGCGATCACGCCGCCGAGATACTCCCCTCGCGCGGAAATCGCGTCAAACGTAATCGCCGTTCCAAAATCCACCACAATGCACGGCCCGCCGTATTTATGGAACGCCGCCACTCCGTTCACGATGCGGTCCGCGCCAACTTCCAGCGGGTTGTCCACCAGCACCGCCATTCCTGTTTTCACTCCCGCTTCCACGAAGAGCGCCTGCTGCCCGAAGTAAATCCTCGATACTTCCGCCAGTGTCCAGTTCAGCGGCGGCACCACCGAACTGATAATCACGCCGTGAATCGTTTCGTCATCCAGCCCCGCCAGCGTGAAAAGATTCCTCGCGAGCACTCCGTATTCATCAACGGTTTGTTGCCGCGCCGTCGTCAATCGCCAATTCGCGATCAACTCCTCGCCGCGAAAAACGCCCAGCACGGTGTTCGTGTTCCCGACATCGATCGTCAGCAGCATCTACCGCGCCTCCGCCACGTCCCCGGAAATCACGGTCACCGTCTGGCCATCATCCCGGCTCACTTGCAGCAATCCTTCCGGTCCCAATCCCGCTGTCATTCCGGTGAACGTCTCCGCTCCGCTCGTCACTCGCACACGTTTTCCTTTTGCGTAGCTGGATACTGCTTCGAATCTCCTTGTCACCGCCGCGGGGCCTTCCTGCAAAAAGCGATTGTAGTCGTTCTCGAATTCCCGCAGCAACCGCACCAACAGCTCCAGCCGAGACACATGCCCGCCTGTTGCGATTCGCAAGGACGTAGCCGTCGCTTCCAGATCCCCTGGGAATTTGTCCTGGTTCACGTTCAGCCCGATCCCCACGATCACGAAGCGCACGAGCGATGGCTCCGCGTGCATTTCCGTCAGAATTCCGCCCGCCTTTTTCCCGCCGATCATCACGTCGTTCGGCCACTTCAGATCCGCCACCACTCCGGTTAGCGCTTGCATGGCCGCCCGCGCGGAGAGTCCTGCCATCATCGTCAAAAGCGGCGCTTGCACCGGAGCAAGTCTCGGCCGCAGCAGCAACGTCACGTAAATTCCTGTAGCGCGATCCGACTGCCAGGACCTTCCCGCTCGCCCGCGCCCGGCGGTTTGCTCTTCCGCCAGCACTACCGCACCTTCCGGCTCACCCGCATGTCCCATTTCCAGCGCGACCCGATTCGTCGAATCCACTCTGAAAAAGTGATAGATGTGCCGCCCGAACAAGCTGCCTTTGAGCCGCTGCCTCAGCATGTCTGGAGTCAGGATGTCCGGCACCTTCTCCAGAAAATAGCCCGTCCCGCCTTTGCCCTTCACGCGCACGCCCAGCGCGCGCAATTGCTTCACCCACTGCCAAACCATCGAGCGCGATACGCCGATCTCCCGTGCGATCCGCGCCCCGCTGATCACTATTGTGGCGTTCTCCGCCAGCAGCGTCAGCAGCGACGCCAGTCTCTTGTCGGTTGTTCCTGGAAAGGTGTCTTGAGCCATCGCGGTAGCGCAGGCCCTCGTGCCTACGCGCTTATCTCACGCCATCCCAATCATTGTCTATAGCTGCGCCAGCCGGTCCTCCAGCTTTCTCAACTCCACTCTCTGCGTTGCCAGCGATTCCTGCATCCCATGAATGATTTTCTCCGGCGCCCGGCTGCGGAACGTTTCGCTCCCCAGCTGATTTTCCTTGGAAGTAATCGCTTTTCGCAATCCATCCATCTCTTTTTCCAGTCGCTTCTTCTCCGCGTCCACGTCCACCGCGTCCGAATAAGCGATTCGCACATCGAATCGCGCGGTTGACCTCACCCCTCCGCCGGTCTGCTGCAAGTGTTCCGCGCTGATCTTCAATTCCGAAAGGGTCGCCAACCGCACAATGGCGTCGCTGTTGGTATTGAGCAGATCGCGGGTCACTTTCTTCGTACTGGAAAATTCTGCCGCCACCTTTTTCTTTGGATCAGGCAACTTCAAGTCAGCGCGAAGATTTCTCAGCTCCTTGATTACTTCCTGCAGAAGCGAAAACTGCTCCTCGGCCCGCGCATTCGCCCACGTCGCCGGAGCGGCAGGGAAGCGGGCCAGCGCAATGCTCTTCGCCCCGGCCTCTTGCGGCAACTGATGCCACAGCTCCTCTGTCAGGAACGGCATCAACGGGTGCAGCAGCCGCAGCGCCGATTCAAATCCCGCGAAGAGATTCTTCCACGCGACGGCGGCTCGCTCGCGGTCCGCGCTTTGCAATTCCGGCTTCACCCACTCGATATACCAGTCGCAGAAATCGCCCCAAAAAAAGTCGTACACACTCTGCGCCGCTTCATGAAAGCGATAATTCTTGAGCGCGTTGTTGACCGTCTCTGCCGTGCTTGCGAGCCTCGAGAAAAGCCACTGATCCACCAGCGGCACGCCGCCATGAACGGCGTAGGGTGCCTTTTCCCGCACTCCAGGCGCCGCCAATTCTTCCAGTGTTGCTCCCGTCTGCTCGAACTTGTCCAGGTTCACGAACAAGAACCGCGCCGCATTCCAGATTTTATTCGCAAAGTTTCGCGCGCTCTGAATGCGATCGCCCGTCCAGATCAAATCCGAACCCGGCGCCGCCATCTGCGCCAGGGTGAATCGCATCGCGTCCGTTCCAAACTCCTTGTTGATATCAATGGGATCGATGCCCGTCCCCTTGGACTTGGACATCTTCGTGCCTTCGGCGTTTTTCACGATGTTGTGCAGGTACACATCGCGAAACGGCGCTTTGCCGGTGAAGTGAAGCCCGAACATCGCCATCCGCGCGACCCAGAAAAACAAAATCTCGTGCCCTGTGATGAGCACGCTCGTCGGATAGTACGTTCGCATATCCTGCGTATCCGCCGGCCAGCCCAGCGTCGAGATCGGCCATAGCCCCGAGCTGAACCACGTATCCAGCACATCCGGATCTTGCGTCAGATTCTGCGAGCCGCACGTCGCGCACGACTTGGGTGTTTCCCGCGCAACGGTCACGTGCCCGTGTTCACGGCAATGCCACGCCGGAATCCGGTGTCCCCACCAGAGCTGCCTCGAAATCGGCCAATCCCGGATATTCCGCATCCAGTTGAAGTACACCGCCTGCCAGTTCTCAGGAACGATGCGGATTTCGCCGCGTTCCACCGCGGAAATTGCCGGTTCTGCCAGCGGCTTCATCTTGCAAAACCACTGTGTCGAAGCCCTCGGCTCGACGACCGTCTTGCATCGCTCGCACAATCCGAGCGGCACGGTGTGGTCGCTGACTTTCGAGAGCAGACCCAGCGCTTTCAAATCCGCCACAATCTTTTTTCGGGCTTCGAACCGCTCCATTCCCGCGTACGCCCCGCCATTCGAATTGATGTGAGCGTCGTCGGTCAGGATGTTGATTTCAGCCAGGCCGTGCCGCTTCCCGGCCTCGAAATCGTTTGGATCGTGCGCCGGAGTGATCTTCACCGCGCCCGTTCCAAACTCGCGGTCCACCATTTCATCGAAAATAATCGGAATCTCCCGGCTCACAAGCGGCAAGAGAGCTTTCTTGCCCGCCAGGTGCTTGTACCGCTCGTCCTCCGGATGCACCGCGACGGCCGTGTCTCCCAGCATGGTTTCCGGCCGCGTCGTGGCCACCACCAGGGCCTCATCCGAGCCAACTACCGGATAGCGCACATGCCACAAATTCCCAGGCCGCTCCTCATGCATCACTTCCAAATCGCTCAGTGTCGTCAGGCAGTTCGGGCACCAGTTCACCATGTAGTGCCCGCGGTAAATCAATCCTTCCTCGTACAACCGCACGAACACTTCGCGTACGACCGGTGACAACTCTGGCGAAAGCGTGAATTTCTCCCGCGACCAGTCGCAGCTCTCTCCAATCGCGCGCATCTGCTCCGTGATTTTTCCGCCGCTTTCTTCTTTCCATTTCCACACGCGCCGCTCAAATTCCTCCCGGCCCAGCTTCCGGTAATCAATGCCCTGGTCGGCCAGTTGTTTCACGACTACACGCTGCGTCGAGATCCCCGCGTGATCCGTCCCCGGCAGGTAAAGAGTGTTGTAGCCGCGCATGCGGTGCCAGCGCGTCAATATGTCGATTTCCGTGTGGTCCAGCATGTGCCCGATGTGCAGCGACCCCGTCACGTTCGGCGGCGGAATCACGATTGAAAACACGGGTCCCGGCGCATTGGCATCCGCTTTAAACAGGGCTTCCTTCACCCAATATTCCGCCCAGTGCGGCTCAATCCGCTGCGGTTCGTACGTTTTTGCGATCTCCCGAGCCATGAACTCCGTCTCTCCCGATTTACTGAATGCTTCGTCAATGCATTTGCATCAAGCGCGCCTCAAATGTATAGGGCAATCTTTGACTATACGGGTGAAAAACCAGCTCCGTCAATTCACCCGTCCGCTGTCCAAAAACCGCCACGACTGCTCGCGCCGGCGGATGCGTTGCAGACAAACGCAGTTCCGCGCTCTCATGCGCTTCGCTTCGGGATGTTTTAAGGGGAGGGAACTGCTACTTCTTGGCGTTTAACTCGTCGCGGACCATCGATTCCACGACCGGCTTCAGGATTTCTCGCGTCACCGCTTGCAGAACTTCCGGGCTCATCTTCGCCAGCACCTTCGCCACCAGCTCGTCCATGCTCGGCTCCGCGCTCTTGGAACTCGCCGCGGGCACCTCGGCGATGGCCGTCTCTGTCAGATGCTGCGCCTCTTCCCGGATGGCTTCGACCGTCGCCTCGGGAATTGCCGCTTCCTCGGCCTTCTCTTTGAGTTCTTCGCTGAAACTTTCTTTTGGAACTTCCGGCGCAATCGTCTCTGCTTTCACTTCAGCAGGCGGAGCCGGAGTCGGCGCGGGTTCCTTCTTCGCCGGCTCGTCCCACGTGGACGCCAATTGGTTCGCCTTCTGTGCGTCGGCCTCCCAAGGGCTCGGCACCGATGAAAACCACGAATTCTCTGTTTCCCGCTTGACCGGCTCAGGAGCCACTTCCGTTTTCGCAGGAGCGCTCGCGGCAGCTTCTGTTGGAATTGGTTCCGTTCGAACTGGTTCCGGAATCCGTTCTTCCTGCACGACTGGTACCGGCGGAGGCGGCGGAGCTTCCATCGTCGCGGCTTCGACTCCGTTCTTCGGCTTCATCGTCGCCGCCCAACTCTCTTGCGTGAAGGGCGCTGTCTCAGGCGTCGCTGGTTTCGTTTCCGCGACTGCCGTCTCTTTCACCATCGCGCTAATGCCGGCTTCCGTCTCGGCTGCTTCCTCATACGGCGAAATCTCTTTTTGTGGTGACCACGGTCCGAGTTTGGATTTCCGAGCCGGTGCGGCTTCCGAAAAAGCTTCTTCCCGCCAATCTTTCTCGGGGCCTTTGGCAGCCTCTTCTGTCTCTACTTCTTCCTGGCCCGCGTCGCGTCTCCAGGACGAGCCACCCTTCTCGTCTTCCGCTTCCTCAACTTCGTCCTCGTCCTCTTCCCCGGACTTCCAATCCCGTTCCAGTTCCGGCCGCGCTGTCGTCGCGTACGCCGCATCGTCTTCCGCTTCAGTTTCCGTATCCAGAAGATTTCCGAACGCCAGCGGCCCGGATCCCGCTTCAATCTTCACCGGCTCGGGGGTTGCTGGCATCATTTCTTGCACCGGCTCGCTCTCGACTGCGGGAAATTCCGGCCTCGCTTGCTGCGCACCGTAGCTCGCTGCCGGGCTTGGCGTGCTCCTCGGCGTCAACATCTCCGCCACTCGCACCGGCTCCTCATGCACCGGCGCCGGCACGGCCCCGCCCACAGACACTCCCGCTCTCGCCAACGCCGACTTCACCATCGAAATCAGCGGATCCGGCGGCACGAACGGCTTCTTTAATACCCCATCCGCGCCCACTCGCTGCGCTTCCTGCTCGTCCAACGGGTCAAACGCGCCAACCAGCAAAATCACGGGAATATGCGCCAGCGAGTCGTCGCCTTTCACGTACTGGCAAACCTCATACCCATTTCTCACGGGCATGAACACATCCGCCAGCACCAAATCCGGCCGCACATCCGAAATCTTGCGCACTGCCGCTTCGCCATTGCCCACGGCAACCACGTCAATGCCCTGATCCTTCAGGGCAAGCCCCACCATCTTCTGAATATTGCTGTTATCGTCGGCAACGAGAATCTTGGCCACCAAACATCCTCCGGATGAATGTCACCCGTATCATGACTATGAATGATGAATGCGCTTTGCGACCGCACGCACCGGCCAGCCGCCGCCGGTCGCCTTGGCACTATTTCTCTTCTGTATTGGAGCATCCGGCGTATGCCTCGTCAATCCAAACGGGGATGCCGTGTGTCGGAAGTGGATATGGCCTCTTCCGCGCCTTCCTACGCTCAAATCTCAAAAAAAAGGGGTACGGCAAGCGCCGTACCCCGGATTCCTTCTACTGGCCTCGCGGCCTTCTGTTTGCCCGTCCTACCAGGGAATCAGTTTGTGCACGCCCTTCTTCTTGCTGCTCGATTCCTTTTTGTTCTTGCTGTCCTTGGTGGACTTGGAGCCGCCGTTGTTCGCGACGTCGCCAGTTTTGTCCGCGCTCGCAGTCGCATCGCTCTTGGCGTTCGCGTCCGCGGGCGGGTCCGTTTTTGCCGCGTCGCTGTTCGCTGAGCTGCCCGTCGTTGCCGGCGTCGCGCTCGCTGGAGCCGCGGGGTCTGCCGTCGCGGCCGCTGCCGCGTTCGAACCGCCTGGTGGATCCGCCGTCGCCGCGCTTCCTCCCACCGTCCCAACATCCGCCCCGCCTTCATTCGCCGTTGGTGCTACCGTTTCAGTGCTGCTCGCTGCGCCGCTCGCGCCAGTCCCGCCCGGCGAAACCGTCGCCACAATTCCCGTCGTCGTTCCGGAACCCAAATTTATCCCGCCGCCTGGCGTCAACAATTCGCCGCCTGCCAGCGTATCCGTCTCCGGCTCCAGGTTCGGTGCACCAGTCACCGCCGCCGCCCTCAACTCCGCCGTCGGTCCGCTCTTCAGTAATCCCAATGGCTTCCTGATCAAACTCGTATGCGGCCGCGGCGCATCCTGCTCCGCCGTCATCCACGCCAGTGCCGTCGGATCCGGCTGCGGTACCGGCGCTCCTTCTTCCTTCAACTTCTGCTTCGCGTCCGGCACGAGACTGGAGAGCGGATAATCCTTCACGATTCTCGTGTAGTACCGCGTCGCCACTTCCTTGTGCTCGCTTTTCTCGAATATTTCTCCCATCATCCACAGCGCCTGATCGGACTTGCTGTACAGCGGATACCGGCTCGTCACCACCATCAACCTCGTCGCCGCCGCTCTCTTGTCGCCTTTCACGTAGTAAAAATATCCGATCCGGTAGTCGCCTTCCGCCAGCACTTCCTGCACTTCCCGCAAGTACTGCTTCGCCTTTGGCGCCAGCGGATCGTTCGGATACTTCTGCAAAAATGTTTGGAATTCTTCCTCCGCCGACAGCGCTTCCGTACGGTCCCGGTCCGGCTTTTCCATTTGACGGAAATGCCCCATCGCCACCTGCATTTGCGCGTACGTCGCTTCCGGCAGGAACGGGAAGAACACGATAAAATCCTTGTACGCCGAAATCGCCAGCGTCAGGTTGGAGGTTCCGCCTTCCTTGTAATACGAATCCGCCATCCCCAGCTTCGCTTTCGCCAGGTACTCGCTGTCCGGATACGTGTTGATCAGCGTCTGCAGGCTCAGCCGCCCCACCTCATGCCTTCCGTGCTTGATGTCGTCCATCGCACGGTCATAGAGCAACCTGTCCGGCTGCGCGTTGTTGTCCGCGTTCGTGGACTTGTTAACCTTCTTTTTCTTGTGAAAAATGAATTGCGCGTTGCAGGTCGCCGCTCCGGCTAGCGACAGCGCCACCACCAACCCGATCCCCGCTCCCAACCTGGCAATCCATGGCATCGAGGTCGCACTTCTTACCGTTCCGCCCAAGCTTCACCTCTCTTGCGTATCTCGTGTCTGGCCAATCTCGAAAACTTTCCGCCCTTGCCTGCTATGTTCCTTCTTCGGGCGCGCACCAGCCTCGGGTCCGGCCATTTGGCCTCGCCCTGCCGTCACCGGGAAGTGCTTAGTATAACCTGAACGAATGGCC
Source organism: Candidatus Acidiferrum sp. (assembly GCA_035279745.1). Classification (GTDB taxonomy): domain Bacteria; phylum Acidobacteriota; class Terriglobia; order Acidiferrales; family UBA7541; genus Acidiferrum. The sequence continues at coordinate 219,384 of DATEHE010000011.1, forward strand.
AGGTGGTGCCAGAACTTTGCCCCTCCGGACAGGTCTTCGCCCTAGCCCCATCTTCTCAGATGCCTCGTATCTTCCCTCCGGGTTGCCCGCCCGCACCTCGCTTTTTCCCCGCTCTTTTGTTCCCCCGGCCTCCCTACGCCGTCCTCTGCCGCCCGATTCCGCTCAGCACTCGTAGCTCTCCAAGGATCACCATCTCCAAGTTCGCCGGCTCGTTGTTCCGCACCAACCGCGCATCCCGCCCCGTCTCCGTCGCATACCCCTCGATCAGCAGCACCGCGTCCTCTTCGTGCTCCTTTCGGCCTCCGTTTTTCAGTGTGACCGTGAGCTTCCGCGAATCGAAGTGTACCGTCAACTGCTTCGCCGTCGCCGGGCACCATACCCGCAGATCGCCCAGCGGCGTCTCCTTGCACGTCAGGCTTTCCTCTCCCGTAACCGAATTCCATTCCTTGCACTGTGCCTCGATCGCCCCTCGAAAGCTTTTCCACACGTGCAGTGCTCGTGCCGCTGCCGTTTCCCGGTTGACTTTCTCTTCCCTCTTCTGTTCTTCCTCGGTCAGCTTGGTCGCCAGAAACTCTTGTGCCGCTTGTTTTGTGCTCTCGTCTCGCATTGGCCTGTTACCCCGCACATTATTTTATATCAGCTATATCGCCAGCAAGGATAGCTTTGCGTCTTGTCTCTCCACTTTTTCCTTCTCGGGTCTTACCCCTCGCTCCGTTCCTTTCCATACGGAAAAAACAATTCATTCCCGTCCGGGTCCGCCACCACCATCAACCGGTATCCCCAGTTCCCGTCCTTCACCTCCACTCCGCGCCCTTCCAGCTCCGCGCGCACCTCCTTCAACTCCTCGCCGTCCAGCGATATAAACATCAGCCCCTTGCCCTTCTTCTCCGGCCATTGTGAGGACAGAATCAGCTCGCACCCTTCTCGCGTCACCTGCGCCACAAACGCTTTTCCTTCCTCCTCGTACCGCCAGTCTTGTTGGAATCCCAGCCGCTTCACATAGAACTCCACCGACTTCTCCACGTCCCCCACAAACAGCACCGCCCTCGCATACCACCTCTTGCTCATCGCCCCTCCCTCCGCCCCTCTCCGCCGCCCTCACCACACCGCCCCACCACCCCATTTTCCGCCTGCAAAATACCCGTTCTCCGGCACCGCCGCCACTCCAGCCTGTCGCTTCTGCTGCAATCACGCTATCATTAGAAGAGGTCACGCATGACTACGGAGCGTATCGAAACCGATCCTGCTGTGATGCAGGGTAAACCCGTGATTCGCGGTACCCGCATCACCGTCGAACTCATCTTGCGCAAACTTGCCGAAGGCGCCACGGAGGCCGACCTACTCGAAGACTATCCTCACCTCGCCACCCAGGACATCCGCGCCGCCATCGCCTATGGGGCCGCAAGCGTTGCGCATGAAGAAGTCGTGCTGCTTCCCAACGCGCCCGGCCCAACGAAACTCTAACGCATGAACTTTCTCGCGGACGAAAGCTGCGCTGCGCCGGTCATTCGCGCGCTTCGTCAGGCGGAGCACGATGTCAAGTCGGTCGCTGAAATCGCAGCTGGTTGTAGCGATGAGCGAGTACTCGAGCAAGCGCTGCGCGACGAACGCGTGTTGATTACGGAAGATCTCGATTTCGGCAATTTGGTTTTCGCTCGAGGACGTCCCACTGCCGGCGTTATCCTGATCCGGTTTCCCGCGTCGGCTCGCCACGGCAAACCCGCCACCGTGGTGGAAGCTGTGGCCAAATTGGGTGCACGGCTCCAAAATGCTTTCGTCGTGGTAGAACCCGGCCGGGTTCGCATTGGCTTCAGGAGTTAAGTTTTCACACTATTCCTGCTCCGAGCCTTGCCCCACTCCGCGTCTCCTCCTTCCTCTTTTTCCCTCTCTCACCCCTCGCCTCTCACCCCTCGCCTCTCACCCCCTCTGTCATCTCGACCGGAGCGTCAGCGCCTTTCGCTGACGCGCAGTGGAGGGACCTCTCTTTCCTTTCTCCCGCCCCCGGGCTCCGTCCCCTGGCTCAACCCCGCAGACCCGTGGGCCAGATCACCCTGCAACGGGTTAGGGGCGGTCGTATTTCTCGCGGAGATTCCTTGGAGTTAGGTTTGATGTTTCTTTGCCCCTGCGCTCTCCCGAGCTACGTTCGTGAGTATCCTACCCATCGAGGAAAGTGATAAATTGCAACTACGGCAGGGAAAAGTGGACAGACTCTCCTACAGTCAAGGCAGCAACGGCCGAGAATGTCCAACATAATTGCCCGGCCGACCGTTGGCACGGGAGGGGTCAGAAACTCTAAGACATGAACGCAACGACACATCTTCCGCCAAAGCCTGAGGAGGAAGAACTTCGCCTCAAAAAACTCGAACTAGAAAACCTCCAGCAAACGCTAATAGAGAAAGAACTCTATCTGGCGAATTTGCGGGGCGAATTGGTGGCTTTCGAAAAGCTTTACATTAGAAAAGTAGGCGTGCTCTACGCCCAACTTGACGAGATTGAAGCTCAAATCGCAGAACTGACTGCACGCCAAGACCCTAAAAACGAGAATATCCTAGCGGCCGCGGATCAGGCTCGACGGAAGGCTGAGGATTCTAAGTCGACAGTGGGCGAGCTGGCGCTGGACGTTAAGAAGAATTTCAAACCCTCACCGGAATTGAAGAACTTATATCGCGAAGTCGCCAGACGCATTCACCCGGACCTCGCGACGGACGAAGCCGACAGAGCTCGTCGGCAGAAACTCATGGCTCAGGCAAACCGAGCGTATGAACAAGGAGACAAGGCAGGACTCCGAGCTATCTTGCAGGAGTACGAGGCTAGCCCTGACACAGTCCTAGGAGAGGGAACCGCCGCCGAACTTGTTAGGGCCATTCGGAAGATCGCGCAGGTCAGGCGGCGACTCTCCGACATCGATCGAGAGACGAATGATATTGTGGCTTCAGAATTGTTCGAGCTTAGGAAAAAGGTTACGGAAGGAACGCTTCTAGGGCGCGATGTTCTAGACGAAATGGCTTCTTCAATAAACTCGCAGATTGCTGCGCACCAGGCTGAGTTGAGAAATACTCGCGAACGTGGGAAAAAATGAAGGAGGAAAACGACAAGGATAAGATAGTCCCGAGCCCCAGCACCCTCGCCACACGGAACTCGAGCTTGGTCCGACGAGGCTTGCAAGATTTGACCGTGCCTGCTTCAAGACATGGGAAACGGGTTCTAGTGGCCGATGACCAAGAAGCCATCAACGAGGCGTTTGGTGCAATTCTGAGTTCAGCTGGCTATGAGATAAAAACCACGTCGCATCCGTCCGAGGTGATCGCCCTGGTAGCTGAATTTCAACCGGCTGTGGCTCTAATAAGCCTAATTGCTCCCGAGATCGGTGGGATTAGACTCAGCCAGATGTTGTCTGAGCGTTTTCCAACTCTCAAGATAGTTTTCGTCGGCGAGAACGTTAAAGAGGAAATACTCCAATACTTGCTCGAGCAGAATGTTAACTGCGATACATTAGAAACACCCGTCGAAACTCAGGAATTGCTCGACATGATGAAGACTTGGGTATCGGGATTAAGCCATATCGACCCAATCAGCCGCTTACGCAACTCGAAGGACTCGAAGCACTTGGAGGTGAGTCTAGATCGAAACTTTCGAACGGCGGCCTCGATGAAGCATGAGCTGTCAGTTTTCTTCGTCCAAATCCTTCAATGCGCTCCCTCGGACTCGACTTTGGCTACAGAACCTGCATTTCTGCGAGCATTGGGAACAACTCTGGCGGGTTTTGCGCAACTCGGGCCTCCTTACAGGGCTGGGGAGAGTTGGTTCGCGCGATTTGGGTTCGCCTACAGGAATAGCGAGAGCGAATTTGCAATATTGTCGGCTTGGGTGGATAGGAAACAGGCTTGTGAAGTTTCTGTGCAACTGAAAACTGAGGTCGATTCATTGCTTAAGCACCACGGACTAAGTCACCGGTTTTTCGTTGCTGTCGCCCTTGTCAATGCACCGGAAGACGCGCTGTCAGGCCAGATGATTTTAGAAGAAGGGCGAAGGCTTATCGGCATTCTGAAAGAGACGGGTTACGGTGGCGTTGCGGTGCGTCGCCTTGCAAACCGGAAGCGAATCTTAGTGTCCTACGAAGAGGCCATCAACGAACTTTTTAGCGAAATTCTGAGTGCAGCTGGCCACGAGGTACGGACAACCACACGCCCATCTGCGGTGCTCGCGGTCGCAGACGAATTCAAGCCAGATATCGCCCTTATTAAACTGGTCTCTGAGATCGACGGGCTCAAGCTAAGCGAGCAATTGTCCCTACGTTTTCCGGGACTCAAGATTGTGCTGCTACACACCGATAGTAGCTTTTTCCAATACGAGATTGTTCAAACCCTACTCAAAAGCGGCGTACTATCCGACACGTTGGAGCTACCGTGCGAGCGAGAAGAGCTTCTCGAAAAACTGGACAGGCTGTGAGCGCAGAATGGAGAATGGAACCAAGGTGGGAATAGTGCGGACTCCGGACGCAAACGACGCAAACGGACTGACGCCTCGTTTACTTACTCGCAGGCGCACAATCCCTCGCAACTCCTTGCCGCGCAAGCACTTATTTTTCTATTGACAACTTTACTATTTTATGCTACAAAATGATGTGAATTTAAGTTACCACCCCGCCTTCTCCTCCCTCCCCGCCTCTAACCCCTTTCCTTTCCGCACTTCCGCCAACTCCTCCCGCCACTCCCTCAAATCCCCGCTCCTCCCCTCGCGTCTCTTCCGCCGCTTTCCGCGTTTCTTCGACTCTCGCCTTCCAAAACCGTCTTCTACCTTTGTCCTCCGCATCCGAGCCGCCGTCTGCCTTCATCAGACACATTCGCGGGCGGCTCGCGTGCGGAGCTTCTTCTCGCCTCTCCTCCACTCCCGAATCCTCTGCACTTCCCCAATCCCCGCCCCTAACCCCTGTATTATCCGCACTTACAAAAACACCTCCCGTAACCCCTTTATTATCCGCACTTACGCACCCCCTCCGGATCTGCGGATTCTAAAGGACTTACCATTCCCCAATTCCTCCAGTAACCCCTTTATTTTCTGCACTTACAGACCCCCTCGTATCTGCGGAAAACAAACGACTTATAACCCCTTTATTATCCGCACTTACAAATTTCCCGCCCGCAACTCCTTTATAATCCGCACTTACAAAAACCATAGGGGGAGTACCTCCCTGTGCACCGCACCCCCCGCCCGCCGCTCTCTGGTTTGTCCACTGCTCACCACCCACCACTCGCTTTCTTCCACCGAACACGCCTCACGGGCCACGGGTTACGCACTACCCACTGTGCACTACCCACTCTGCACTCTCTTGGACTACCCACCACTCACTGCACACTATTCACTGCTTGCTCGCAAAATACCCCGTCTTCGCCCGAATCGTGATTCCTTCCCGCTTCGGCCGGATCACAATCTTCCGGAACGTGTCGTCCTTCAGCGGATCTTTCGGGTAGTAGCCAATCTCATACGATGTACGCAACTCCTCCGCAATCTTCCGGAAGTACGTGTGCGGATCCGTCGTTTCCGCGTCAATCGCCGCGCCGCCCGTTTCCCGCGCCACGCGCTCCATCACGCTGATTCCATACTTGTTTCGCGCCGTCAGTTTTCCATGCTCCTTTTCCGTGTAGCGGATCGCGTAGAGCAGCACGTTTTCCGCTTGCGCCATCTCGATTGTCGTCATCATGTTGTGCGAACTCGAATTGTCTTCGCCGTCGCTAAAAAGCAGCAGCGCCCGCCGGCCCGTCTCGCGCGCCAGTTTTTCCGTGATCGAATAAAAAATCGAATCGTAGAACGCCGTCCCCAGGTCGCGATCTTCCTTCGGCCCAATCTCCGGAAATTTTCCCGTGTCTTTGTCATACCGCTTCCAGTCGTCCAGCAGGCTCGCTCCGGAATTCGAAAAATCGCTCACCAGCCGGATGTGATTCCCGAACCCCACCAGGAACACGCGATCCTTCGGCCCCAGCACGTCCTTGAAGAAAACCTCCAGATCGCTTTTGTGCTGCTTCGAAAAATGATCTTGGCTGCCGCTCGCATCCACAATCAATCCCAGCGTCAACGGCACGTCCGCGCTCCGCGCAAAATAAGAAATCGTTTGCGGCACCGCGTCTTCCAGAATTTCCACGTCGTCTTGCGTGAGATTGTCCACCAGCGCGCCGCGTTCATCCCGCGCCACGAACGAAACATTCACCAGGTTGACCTTCACCTTGATTTGCGGCTCTTGTCCCTTCGCCGCCCAGCTCCCCGCGCTCAGCGCCGCGATTCCCGCCGCTCCCAGCGCAATCGCCAGCCACTTCCTTTTTTTCGCCTCCAGCAATCTGCGTCCAGCATTCATCAGTCTCTCCACTCGCATCTCTCCGACTTTCCTTACACTCGAGGACGGCTCCCCATCGCCGTTCTTTCAGCCGCTCTCGCTCCGTCCTTTAGGTACGAGTGCCAATCCCGCGAAGTTCCCGCCGCCCTGGCCGCCGCTACCCGCCCAAATTATTTTCAAGTTCTCGGAAGCCTGCAGTTGATGGTAGGGTGTAGGCGAGGCAGGATCGTGCACTTCAGCCTCAATGCACTTCAGTCACAAGGAGAGCGTGAATGAAACGAGCGTTGGCTGTTCTGGCGGTGCTGGCCTCCGTGCCGCTCGCGGCGCCCATGGCGCAGGAGCCGCAAAAGCCGGTGCTGTCGAAAATGTCTCTGAAAGTGGGCGATCCCGCACCGGACTTCACTCTGCTGAGCGATCAGTGGAAAACCGTGAAGCTCAGCGACTACAAAGGCAAGGAAAACGTTTTTCTTGCCGTGTACGTCCTGGCCTTCACCGGTGGTTGAACGAAACAACTTCAGGCGGTCCAGGCTGGAATCGCCGACGGCAAGATTGATACGAAAGATACCGCGGTGTTTGGCGTGAGCATGGATTCTCCCGCGGCCAACGCTGCTTTCGCAAAGCAAATCAACGTGAACTTCCCGCTCCTCAGCGATATGAACAAAAAGATGCTCACCGATTACGGCATCCTGAAAGCCTACAACGTGCAAACGCAGACGTATGAGTGGGCGCAGCGCGCGAACATCGTGATTGATAAGGAAGGCATCATCCGCCACATCGAGGAAGGCGACAGCGCCGTCAACCCGAACAACGCCGTTTCGGTTTGCATGGACCTGCACAAAAAAGAAGCGGCGAAATAATTTTCCCGCGCGGCCCGAAAAAAACTCCGCGCTCCTTCCGGCGCGAATAAGTCCATCGCGCATCTCTTACGCCGTGGAGTGATTACGAGGAGCGCGTAAACAATCCGAGGAACCGCCACGACGGTGGCGTCTCCTCGTCGAAAAATTCCTCGAACCGCCACCGAAGTTCGCGGTTCGCCAATAAATTCCGCGATACGCAACGCGATTGGGTAGCTGCCACAAGCATCCGCGAAGACTACCTAGCCGCGAATTCGACGCTCCTGGCCATAGTTATAGATTGGACGAATCGCACGCTTGAACTGCGCAATCCATCGTACCATCAGACTAGAGACCAGCCCTCTCGGAGGAATGCATTGGGATCTGAACGACGCCGAGTGCCGAGATACACGTTTATCGCCAGCGCGGAGCTGATCGAGCAAGCGTCGGACGTGCGCATTGCCACGCGCGTGAGCGAGCTGAGCCTGTACGGCTGCTACCTGGACATGATGAATCCCTTTCCGGTGGCCACCCTGGTGCTTGTGAAAATTTCCGCGGGGGACATGTATTTTCAGGCGAAAGCGAAAATCGTGTATTCGCAAATGAACATGGGCGCGGGCCTGGCGTTTCTCGAAGTCCAGCCGGAGCACCAGCAGGTGCTGGAGATGTGGCTGGACGAAGCGGGCAAAGGCCAGCAAAACCGCGTGGGTTGATTTTTTTTCTTTTCCTTTTCTTCACTTTTCTTTTCCTTCTTTTCCTCTTAAATTCGCCTCGCTTTTTATTACAAACAGAATTTTTCTGTACATTTGTTTTGCGTCCGCGCGACTTGCACACGATCCAGCTATGTTCGCGGTCCATTCGCTTCATGCAACGAGAAGAGCGCGCGGGTCCGAGAATTTTGGGTACGCGTTAATGCTGCGTTTAGAGAGCGGCCTGTAACTTAGCGTGCGTATGCGCGCCTGAAATGTGCGCATGAGGAATTGCCATTGAGAGAAGTGAGCCGCATTGCAGCGAGGAGAGCACAGATGAAATCGAGAATAGCGAGACGATTGGGGCTGGGCGGGATATTGGTTTTGTTGGGCGGAATTGCCGTTTTGCCGGCTGGCGAATACCACCAAATCCAGAAGTACACGTATGCGGCAGCGCCTGGGAGCAAGGGCGAGTATTTCGATTACATCACGATGGATTCTGCGGCGCGGCGCGTGTATTTGTCGCGCGGAACGGAAATTGAAGTGATCAGCGCCGACACGGGAAAAGAGATCGGAACTATCACGGGGCTGGAGCGAGACCACGGCGTCGCGATCGCGCACGATTTTAACCGCGGATTTATCAGCGACGGCGAGCAGGGGAAAGTGATTATTTTCGATTTGAAGACGCTGAGAAAGACCGGAGAAGTGAATGCGGAAAAGGACGCGGATTGCGTGGCATACGATCCATTCACGAAGCGCGTGTTCGTGATGGAAGGGGATCCGGAGAGCGCGACGGTGATCAACGCGCGGGACGGGGCGGTGGTGAAGACGATCAAGCTCGGCGGAAGCCCGGAATTCGCGGTGGCCGACGGGAAGGGAACTGTCTTTATTAATCTGGAAAGCAAGAACGAATTGATCGCGCTGGATGCGCGCACGCTGGAAATCAAATCGCGGTGGTCCGTTGCGCCCGCGGGCGGTCCGACGGCGCTGGCGATGGACGCGGAGCATCACCGTCTATTCACGGCCGGGCGCAAGCCACAAATGCTGGTGGTGATGGATTCGGAAAACGGGAAAGTGGTGCAGTCGTTCCCGATTTCGGGCGGAGTGGACGCAGCGGTGTTCGAACCGAGCACGGGCAGAATTTTCGCATCCACGCGCGAAGGAAAAGTACACATCTTCCACGAGGACACGCCGGACAAATACAGCGAGGTCGAAACGGTGCAGACAGAAGTGGGCGCGAAGACCATGGCCGTGGACACCAAGACGCACAACATTTTCGTGGATACAGCGGATTTTACTCCTCCGCCCGCGCCCACGGCGGAGCGGCCGCACCCAAGAGGAGGAACGGTTCTGGGATCGTTCCGCGTGCTGGTTTACGGGGAGTGAGCAAGCGGTAGACGCGGCGGCGCGGGGCCGCGGCAGTTCTCAGACATTCCCCCGGTGCAGACGAACAACACCCTCGCGGGCTAAAAGGGAACAATACGGACGGCGAAAACGCAGTCCAGGTAGAGGCTGGATCGCGTACTGGAGTAATCCCGACTCGCGCGGGTTGATTCACTCTTAAGGGTATTAGATTATTGGGCAAGGACAGTTCGCAGCCCCGTTTTGCTTGAGTATTCTGGTAGAAGAGGCAGAGGCCATCTCAAGCAAGAAGCAAGATCGAAGCCCGGATCCCACCGGGAGCGGGCGGCGCGGCGGGTCTGTCCAGTTATTGGACGCGGAGCCGAAGAAGCCGGCGACCGCCACAGTATTCCATTGGTTTTCTCCAGCCGACCAGCCGCCCGATTCGGGCGAAATCGACAGTCATCACACGCTATTTGCACTCCTCCACGGGATCTACTCGAGAGGGTTGACAGGCAAGCTGCAACTCGTCTTTGGACGCGTAGAAAAGGTTCTCTTTTTCCGCGATGGGCAAGTGGTGTTTGCGAGCAGCAGCGACAGTCAGGACGGCCTTGGGGAAGTGATGCTCCGAGCAGGAGCCCTGACGCAAAGCCAGTTTGAGGAAGCGTCGTTGCTGGTGGAGACGGGCCAGCGCTTTGGATCCGCCATCGCCGAGATGGGCGTTTATGGCGTGGAGGAGATCATCGCCTGGGTACGGCGCCAGGTGATTCAAGTGATTGTGTCCGTACTCGACTACCCGGCCGGCCGGTACACTTTCTTCGGCGGACCGGAAAGGAGTGCGACCCCGGAAATCGGAGATCCCGTGCCGCTGGGAAAATTGCTGGCGGAGGCGGTGCGCAAAGCGAACGACCTGCCGCTAGGGCGGCTCGGCGAGGACGCCGACCTTCTCATAGAGCTGACATCTGGGCAGCAGCGCCCATTTAAGGCCATTGAGCTGGAAGCAAATGAACGGCGCTTGCTGGGCCTGATGTTCCAGCGCATTTCCGCGAAAGACCTCATAGACAAGAGCGGGATATCGCGTCCGGAGGCTTCGCGCGCTCTCTATGCGCTGTTGCTTCTGGGATTTGTCACGGGCATAAGGGGGGCGGCAAAGCCGGGCAAAGTAAAAGCGGATGCGGAACCTGTTGTCAGTTCTTCGCCAGCAGCACTCGAAGAATCAAGAGCAGTTGAAGCGCCGCTGGTACCGAACGATGCGAAGCCAAAATCTGCAGATTCTGCACCACTGGCGCAGGAACCCAAAGCAGCAGACGGTCCAGAAACGAACGAAATCCCGGAACAGCGAGCCGCGGACTTCCCGGTGCCCGCCGGAGAAGCAAGGGCGAGCGAAACGCCTTCCGAGGGAATCCTCGCGCAGCCGGAGCCTCATCTCGAAGAGGTCCCACGCGAACCAGAGGAGCCGAGCGAGGCGGAAGCGCCTCCTGCGGCGCCGCTTCCACTGTTGAAACCGAATTTGATTTCGCGAGAAGTGGCGGTGCGGGCAACGTGGATGCCCACGGGAATGAATGGGCAGGAGCGTCGGCTAATCAGCGAAGAAACGACCTCCATGCTCGTGGCTGAAACGGGCGGGGTGATTCGGTTGACTGGCGCGGTGAATCCGGGGCAACTGCTGGTTCTCGCCAACATGGATACAAAACGCGAAGTGATTGTGCAGGTTCTGCGGAAGCGTGCGGACAAGCCGACAATGTGCTATTTGGAGGTGGAGTTTGTCGAGGCCGCGCCGCAATTCTGGGGCACGGAATTTTCGGCGGCGACGGCTTTGCTGCCGAAGAGCGCGCAGGATGCGGACACAGTTGCGATCGTGACGAATGCGGCGGCCACAGCCGACCAGCCCGGAATTCTGCCGCCTGCACCCGACGCAAGCGAACTTCAAAGGTTCAAGCGAGAATTGGAGGAGTTGCGTGGCAGGCCGGTGTCAATGGAGGCGGGAGCCGAAGACGCGGGGGCTAGTGCTGTGGCTCAGTTGAGCGGCGAGGTTACCACCGTCTCTCCGACCTCCGGGGTGGTGGATCCGCTGAGTACGGAAGCGCTGCTGAACAGCGGGATGGAAGCAGCAGCTGCGGCGATGCCAATCAAGCGAGAAGAGCTTTCCGCGCCATGGGAAATGGCCGAGCAAATGGAAAGGCCGCCCGTGGTGCGGGACCTCAGCCAGGGATTTCCGATGTCCAGGCGATGGCGCATGCCGCGCGGGAGTTTCACACCCGGATTCCGCAAAGGAATATTGCGGCTGACGATCTTGGCGGTAGCGCTGGCAATCACCTTGGTAGGCGCGGCGTGGTTCAAGAATTGGCTGCCTTGGAAACACAGGGAAGCAACGAAACCGGCAGGAAACTACAGTATGAACGTGGCGAGCGAAACGCCGATGACTTCGCCCGGAATACCCGCGAAGAGCGAGCCGGCAGCCAATGCGGATGCGCCAGCACGGGGGGATAGAACGGAAAGAGCTGAGGCACCGGTGGAAGCAGTCCCGCCGAGTGCGCCTGTGAAGCCGGTGGAAGCCAAAAACAATGTGCCCCGCGCGACGAGGGAGCGGAAGTTAGCAATAGTCCGGCCAGGAGCGAAACCAGCGGCGGATTCTGGACCGGTCTCCGGGAAAGAGAGCGACGTCACGCCGCCGAAATTGATTCATTCGGTGCCTGCGGTGGCTTCACTGCAGGCCGTGCGAGATTTTGAGACGGGAAGCGTGGTCATTGATGCGGTTGTTGGGACTTCAGGCGAGGTGCACTTCATCAGCGTGCTTTCAGGACCACCATCGCTACGCGGGCCCGCTGTGGAATCGCTGAAGCAATACAAGTACGAACCAGCCATGCGGAGCGGCCAGCCGGTTCCCGCGCACGTGACGATCACGATTCACTTTCAATTCGAACCGTAAAGAGCGTCGGCTAGCGAGCGCGTTCTGAGTTGGGAGTGTACCAGACTGCAAACGAACGCAGAAAAGCGCAACGGAGGACCGGTGAACCGGCCCTCCGTCGCACTGCTGAGTTGCACCAGGAGTTAGAAGAAAAAGCGCATGCCGAGTTCAATGTGGCGGGGCGAATTGAACTGGCCGTTGATGACACCAAAGTTGTTTGGATCCTGGAGATTCAGGCCACCGGACCCGTACTGACCCGGATCGCTGAACTCCATGTGATTAAAGGCGTTGAAGAACTGGGCATAGAAAGTGAAGCCAAAACGCTCGGTGATGTTGGTAGTCTTGGCGATGGTGAAGTCCAAATTCCAACGGTGCTGCCCATAAAGGGGACCGAGGTCATTGGCGCGGCCATCCAGGCCCAGAATCACAGGCCGGAAGCTGTTGTAAACGGCAGCGGGGTCAGAGAACAAATTGACACCCGCACCACCGTTCGCCGGGTTGCCGTTACTTCCGATGTTGCTCGTCGTAACCACTCCGGTATGGGCGGTACGGCTGATGCTGCTGAGATTGACGCCGCTGAGCGGGATGAACCCAGAACAAAAGGGAACATTGCCCTGACCAAACTCGTCGCAAGAACCGGTATAGGTTTCCATGACGAGGCCGCTGTTCCACTGGAAGATGGGAGCGAAGGTCCAGCCGCCAATGACGCGATCCAAGACGCCGTTACTGGTGGCCAGCCATTTGCCCTTACCGAAAGGAAGTTGGTAAGAGCCGAGCATATTGAACACCCAGCGCGTATCGAATGGGGCCGCTCCGTAGTCGTAGCGCAAGTCAAAGGGCACGGACGGATTCGCTTGGGTATATTCCTGATTGATTCCCACGGTAGATAGAGTGTGTGACCAGGTGAGATTGGCGTTCAGGGTCAGGCCGTGGCCGGTGCTCTTTTGAAGCCTAACGATGCCGGCCTGATAGTTTGAGAAGCCCAGAGTCGTGTTGGCGAGCATCGAGTTGTAACCTTGAAGGTCCGCGGGGAGAGATGTGCCAAACAGGAATGGGCAGCTGGGGCTGCAGGCCGAACCGGTGTCCATATCCTGCCACATGCCGTATACCCCCTCCGTTGGAAGGTTGCCTGTTCCAATAGGCCCGCTGCCTTCGGTCGTTTGTACGGCGCAAGTCATAGTTGTACAAATAGGGAGAGGAGTCGAGGGATTCTTAGTATTGTATTTGTTAATTTGGGCGTTGGCAGCAGAGAGATAAGCGGCTGGAAGGCTATTTTCAAAGAAGGCTTGAGTTGCCGCGGCTTGGCCATTGTGGTCTGCCTGCCAGAGAGCCGCGTATGCCTTTGCGAAAGATTGGCCTCCGCGGGTCATCATCCAAGGCACATCGTTCAAATCCAGGCCCTGGTATAGGTGATTGGACCATTTACCGACGTAGGCCACCTCGATGAGCATGTTGTCGGGAAGCTCGCGCTGGATGCCGAATGTAACCTGGTTGTTGGCTCCAGGGCGCCAATTGTTATCAAGGAACGAGATGTTGCCACCGGCCGGCGAATTTACGCCAGGTTCAGCGGGAAGCGGAAGTGTTTGCTGAACGACCGGAAAAGGACCGGTATTGCCATCCACGCCGACCCTGAATGCATTCAAAGGAGTCGTGGAGGAGCCACCGTAACAGCTAGAGGTACCGCCGATAATACCTGCACCGTTGCACCGGATGGTTTGTCCAAAGCCGTAGCCCAAGAGAGGGACAAGAACGAGATCAACTCCGTTGTTGCGGTCATAGATGCGGCTGAAACCCGCGCGAATGACGGTCTTGCCCTGTCCAAACATTCGGGAGAGGATGCCGGACTGGAATGTGGGATTCCAGGCGACAGCGACGCGAGGGCTGAAACCACCGTAGTACGGGTTAAACGGATACTTGGGGTGACCACCAACGGCGCCGATTGGTTCAAAGCCGATGACCGGGTTATAAACTTGACCCTTGAGGGCCATCGAGACGGTGTTTTGCAGGTAGGCTTCTGAATTGATCGGATTACCGCTTCCATCAACAGCCACGTCCTGAACGCCATTGATTTCATACGGAGGCATTTGCGTGCCCCACTCAAGGCCATAGTTGATAGTCAGGGAGCGGCGGATTTTCCAGGAATCGTTGTAGAAGAGGCTGTAGCTATTAATGATGCTGGTGTCGGCAAAGGTTTTCGCGCCAGTCAAGTGAAAGTCGCTGCCTCCACGAACAAACAACTGGGCAGAAGTTCCAAGAATACCGAGGGTCTGGGCGTAGAGTGTGTCCCAAGAGGAGTTCAGGTTAGAAGGGAGGCCATTGGGGCGATTTGCGGCGGAAGTGACCATACCGGTGGCCTTATTCAGTTGGTAGACAAGTTCGGGCAAACCCGCAACCACCTGATCGTCGCGAACATGATGATCCCACCAATGGACCGTGGTGCCGCCGAACTGCATGTAATGGCTGCCACGAATCCAGCTGAGAGTGTCACTGTAATTCCAGTCATGTCCATTCCAGACACGGCTGCGGGAATCTTGGGTGTCCATATTCAACGGGCACATGCAGCCAAAGTGGGAGTCAGAAAATTCGATGCCCGCGGGCACATTTGCAAGCGCGTTGGTAACACCCTGGCGTTGCCAGAACCAGCGGTTCAGCAGATAGCTCCCATGAAATTCATTGACCAGATTGGGTGTGATCGTGCCGGTCAGGCCAAGGACGAAATAGCGAGGGAGAGTCGGGTTGCTGGAAACGGCCCGAGGGACGCCAAGCTTGTCGCCCGGCAGCAGGCCGCCTATATCGATCTGATTGGTGCTCGGGGCGATGTCGTTAAAGATTCGATAGGAGAGGGAGAGGCGCCACTTGTCACCGAAATCGTGGTCAATTCGCAAAGCGCCGTAGTCGTCTCTGACGGGCAGGACAACGGCGGCCTGAAATCCTTCTGTGTTGAGGTTGTCGCCAGCACAAGACGGACATGTGGGAGGCGGCAGGTATTTATTCCAGAACTGCTGGACGAGCGGGTTAATGCCAATGCCGCGCGGGTCGCAAGCCTGGGTCCCATCGCCGCAGGTCGTGTCGGTCGCCAAGTTGACCTGGTGGACGACGTTGTTGGAGTCTCGCCACTGGAGGATGCCCTGCCTCATCAGCGCGGACGGCACCGTCCAAGTTTCCTCTTGGGCGGTTCCCGGGAAGCGGTGACCCTCGTAGAAGCCGTAGAAATAGGTCTTACCACCTAAAGTATTGCGAGAGATGAGAGGACCGCCCACCCCGCCGCCAAAACGGTTATCGTGGAATTTTACAATCGGATGACCGAGGCGGTTGTTGCTCCAACTATTGGCATCGAGCAACTGGCTTTGATAGTACTCGTATGCGGAGCCGTGATAAGAATTCGTGCCGCGCTTGGAGACCATCATGACTTGTCCGCCAGCGGAAGAGAAAAAGTCAGCGGTCTGGTTGTTGGTGGCCACCTTGAATTCTTCGATACTTTCCAGGGGAGTTGGAATGGCACCCATGCCGCCGACGCCGTTGTTCGTATAATTGTTGTCGCCTTCGAGGTCGCTGGTAATGTTTCCGCCATCCAGCATGTAGGTGTTTTGATCGCTCAGTGATCCGGCGACCTGCCCACCATAAATGTCACCGCCACCCACCGCCGGAGCGGTAGCGGGTTGAAGCGTGAGGATGGAAGCCGCGTCCCGATTCAGATTGGGCAGAGTGAGCAGCATCTGATTTGTTACGGTGCTGCCCATGGTTGCATTTTCAGTTTGAAGTTCCGCTCCCCGAGTGGCGGTGACTTCCACGGTCTGTGAGATGGTGCCGACTTCGAGCGAGACGTTAACGGTCAACTGGTTGCCTACAGTGACTCTTTGGCCCGGCACCTTGGTGCTGCGGAATCCAGATTTTGTGAAGGAGAAATCGTAGATGCCCGGAGGGGTTTCGACGAAAACAAATCTCCCAGTTTCATTAGTCGTCGCGACGCGCGGAGAATTTGTGGCTCTGTCTGTCATGGTAACGGTGGCGCCAGATACAGCGGCACCACTTGGATCGCTCACTGTGCCGTTCACAGTGCTTGTGGCCTGCGCATAAAGGGGTGTTGTGAAAGGGGCGAGAGCGAGGGCCAGGATCAGGGACAGCAGGGAAGCATTGACCGAAAGAGACAAACGGCTAACTTTCAACCAAATCGCAAAAACTTTCATAAGTGTCCTCCACCACAGAGGCGTTTAGGTCGTGCGACAACCAGAAAACTAGAACTGGAAATTGCGACGTATATAAATCGCGCGTGAACATTTGTCAAGAGGAGATAAATTTTTTCTCAAATTTAGATTGCCGAAGGGAGCGGAGAAAGGGAGCGAGGAGGGCGAAGATGAGAAGAGAAGACAAGTGCGACTGGGAAATAGAAAGAAGCTTAATTCCTATGGGGAAGAAGGTGTTTTGCGGGGGTGCGGCTTCGCTGAGCTGAGAGCTGAGTTTCTAGCTAAGGTGCAGACTAAGTGGCAAGAGACTGGTGGCCGAATGAGGGGCGGACTGTCACCGAACTAGGGCTTAAGCACATGGCTTGCCGCGAGGGAGAAGATGGCGGCGCAGGCGATGATTTTGCGGAGGTCGACGTACTCGTTCGGGCCATGGGCGACGGAGAGGAGTCCGGGGCCGAAAGCGTAGGCGGGAAGGCCTTGGGCGGCGTAGAAGCGGGTTTCGAGAAGGCCGGGGCAGAGTTCGAAGCGGGGCAATTCGCCGGTGACGGCTTGAACGCTTTCGGATAAGGCCAGACCCAAAGGCGCGTTCTCCGCGCAAGAGGCCGATGGGCCTTCCTGGAAAACTTCCCAAGAAAGTGGAATGCCATCGCTCTTGCAGGAGTCGAGGACTGCGAGGATGCGGGATTTTTCGGTGGCGAGATCTTCTTCGGGGTTGATGCGGCGGTCGATCGTGAAGGAGCATTCGGCAGGGACTAAATTGAAATTATTGCCGCCAGAGGATTCGCCACCGAGCATGAGAATAGATCGCTGGGCCGCGGGCGAGCCAGCATTGAAGCGAGTGGCGCGCTGCTCGACTTCGCGCTTGAGCTGGAGCAGGCGTTCGACGACGACGTGCATGCGCTCGAAGGCGTTCTCACCCTGATGCTGAAGGCCGACGTGAGCGGGCTTGCCATGAACGCGCACGCGAAGCGAAATCGCGCCACGATTCGCGTTCCATACGATGCCGCTGGTGGGTTCGGGAAGAAGCATGCCGACGGCATCGGGCGAGAAGAAGCCTTGGCGCGCGAGCGAAGCCATGCCGCGGTGGCCGCCGGTTTCTTCATCGGGGACGAGGAGCAAGGCGATTTTACCGCCGAGTGCAGCGCCTGATTCCCGGACCGCACATAACGCCTGAATCATGGCGACGATTCCACCCTTCATATCGGCGGAGCCGCGTCCGAAGAGAGAATGTCCTTTGCGCGAAGGAATGAATTGTTCGCGGGATTGCGCGGGGACAACATCGTAATGACCGTGAAAATAGAGAGTGCGCGAGCCTTCGCCGAAAGTGGAGAGCAGGCATTCCGCAGCCGCGTCAGGCGAAACGGAGGGATCGCCGGTGATGATGCGCTGAGAAGCAAAGCCAAGGAGCGCAAGCTGACTTTCCAAGAGATCCACGCAGGCCGGGTAATTTGCGCCGGGAGGATTTTCAGTGGGGAGAGCAACGAGCTCGGAAAGTTGCGCGGCGATGGCGTCCTCGCGGCGCTGGAGAAACTCGAGGATGGCTGAGCGCTGGGCGGCCTGCGCGAGCATGCGAAAAGGATAGGGAAGAGAACGATGAGCGGAAAGCTCCATATTGGTTGGGGCAGAGTTGAGAAATGTGTTCGGTGAATTAGGACAACTAAAATTTCAAGGCGTCTGGGCGCCCTGGGCTTCGACGTAAAGAGAATAGAGAGACTGGCTGGCGGCCATAAAGAGGCGAGTCTTTTTCGCGCCGCCGAAGCAGAGATTCGCGCAAGTTTCGGGGAGATGGATTTTGCCGATGAGCGTGCCGTCGGGGGCAAAGACGTGGACGCCGTTGTACTCCGCGGGTCCCCAGCCCGCGGCGGACCAGATGTTGCCATCGCGATCGCAGCGAATTCCATCCGAAGAACCCGGCGACATATTCACGAACATGCGGCCGTTCTTGAGACGCACGCCATCCACGACATCGTAAACGCGAATGGGGCGGGGATCGCCGGGATGCTTGGGAGCGCCGCTGTCCACGATGTACAAGAGTTTTTCGTCGGTAGAAAAGCAGAGGCCGTTCGGCTTATCGAGATCGCTGGCGACGACAGTGGCTTCGCGAGTTTTGGGATCGAGGCGATAGACGACGGCGGGCAGTTCGAAGGCGGCTTTGTGGCCTTCGTAGTTGGTCATGATGCCGTAGCCGGGATCGCTAAACCAGATGGCGCCGTCGGAATGAGTGATGATGTCGTTCGGCGCGTTGAGCTTTTTGCCCTGGTAGCTGTCCATCAGGACGGAGATGGAGCCATCGTATTCGGTGCGGGTGACGCGGCGCGTATCGTGCTCGCAGGTGAGCAGATGGCCTTCCCGATCGCGAAAATTGCCGTTGCTGTAATTTGAAGGGGAGCGGAAGACGGTGACTTCGCCGGTGTCCTCGAGCCAACGGAGCATGCGATTGTTGGGGATGTCACTAAAAAGAAGATAGCGGCCATCGCCGAACCAGACCGGGCCTTCAGCCCAGCGCGCGCCAGTATAGAGACGCTCGATGGCGGCGCTCTTGACGTCATATTTTTCGAAGCGAGGGTCGAGAACCTCGATGCGCGGATCGGGATAGGGGACGGGATTTTTGTCCTGCGACTCGCCGGCGAGCGAGAGCGGATTGACGGCGAAGGCGGCAGCGGCGGCGGTGGTGAGATTCATGAAAGTGCGGCGTTGCATGGGCGGGCCTCCAGCGAGAAAGCGGCGGGGCCACAGTATCACGGACGGGAGAGCGGAGGCATAGGCGATTGGGGGAGTTAGGGGCAGGCTGGGATGGGTTCAAGGTCAGGCAAGAGGAACAGAGCCAAGACTAGAGATTGGGCCTGTACCAATTCTGTTCAGAGGTTCGATAGCCAGGCTTCGAGCGGAGGGCTAGGCTTCGACGATTGTTGAGTTGCCGATACGGGAACCCTCTCACCGGAAATTGCGCAACTCAGTCGAAAGAAAAGCCATACAGGGAGCGATTCCATGAAAAAGAGTTTGGCATATGCGGCATGCGCCGCGTTCGTCGTGTTCGCGCCTTCGGCAATTCCCCAAACTACGGAGACAAACCTGGAGATGAGCGCGCGATGGGACAACGGCCGCGCGATGCAGGGGACAGTGACGTTCGGAAAAGTGAATCTGTCCGGGCCGGATACGGTGCTGGCGACGCAAGCGCTTTCGAGAGGACGAGCGACGATCTCGCAAGTGCTGGCGGCGAACACAGTGTATGACGTGACGCTGGTGAGTTCAGATGGTTCGCAAATTGTGAAGTTTCCGGTGACGACGGCGTTGATCAATCCGAACAATTTGCAGAGGGCGGAGATTGATTTGGTGTGCCACGCTTCGGACCACACGCTGGCCTCGGCGCGGATTGACGTTTCGATGGCGTTTTAGACGAGCGAGTGAGTTCGAAGCAGAAGACAGGAAAGATTATTTTGCGACGGTGAGTTCGACGATGACGGAAGGATTGATGCGCTGGCCAGCGAGAGGAGTCTGGTCAATGACGACGCCGTGAGGCCATTGCGGGGCGGAAAGTTCGTTGAGCTTGCACTGAAGACCGCTGGAATCAAAGCGATGCTGCGCGTCGGAGGCGTTGAGCCCGACAAGATGAGGCATGACGAAAGCAGGCTCGCGGGGGCCATTCGAAACGAGAACGTCCACGCGAGGGCTGGCCGCACCGGCGCCGGGAAGAGGAGTCTGGAGGATGACGGTGTCGGCGGGTTCATCCGACATGGTGATGGCGGAGACTTCGCCGACCTGGAGGCCGGAGCGAAGAAGTTCGATGCGGGAAGCGCGAAGAGAATTGCCCTCCAACATGGGAATCTGCAACTGGCGCTGGCCGAGGCTGAGAATGACGTTGGCCTGCTGAGAGACTTTCATGAGCATGCCTGGCGGAGGGCTTTGGCGGACGATGGCGTTGATGGGCTGGTCGCTGTAGATGCGGTCCGCGACGCGAAGAATGAGGCCATGAGAGCGGAGCATGGCGTTGGCTTCGGTGACATTCTTGCCGACGAGATTGGGCATGGTGACTTCGCGGCCATGGATGGCGATGCGCATGGCGGTGATAGCGCTGAGAAAAGCAGCGGAGGCGAGGATGAAGACGAGAAGGACCATCCGAAAGGCCCATTCGAGGCGTTCTTTGAGGGTCATGATGTAGCGCGAGTCCCGTTAACCGCACCCTTCGGTAAGTGTAAGACGGATAGAGGGCGGCGCAAACGAAAAATTAGTGTTGGAGCGGCGGAGGAGGATAGTCCGGCAACTTGTCCTTGCTGGTGTCGGCGCGTTTGACTTCGAGTTCATCGAAGAGAAGCGACGGTGAAATGACGGTGGTGGGAACGCCGCCTGTGCGGTTGCTAACGAGCGGATCATTGCCAACGGCGATGAGGTCGCTGCGAAGGGCGCGGACGTCAAGCTCATTGAAGACCGCGCCGCGGACGAGTTGCTCGTGGCCGTCGGGATAGACGCGATAGAGGAGGCGGGGAGAATTTCCCGGGCCAAGAGTTTCGACGCGGTAGGCGTACGGCATGCCCTGGGTTGTGATCATGTCGGTGAGCTTTTTCCGGAGGGCGTCCGGAGACTGGGCTTCCGAACTCTTCAACAAGAGAACGCCAAGGCTCGGGGCAGGGAACGCGCCGGGAGCAGCGCGACCGTGGCCGTTGGAAAATGGAAAATCGCGTAAAGGCTGGCGGCCAAGCAGATAGTTATCGAGCATGCCGTTCTCGACGACGTTGACGGACTGGGCCTTGACGCCTTCATTGTCCACGTCATAACTGCCGACCAAGCTGTGGCCCTGGAAATCCTTGAGAGTGGGATCGTCAACGATGGAGAGAAAGGTCGGCAGGACCCGCATTTTATAACTGGTGGCAAATTCGCCGATGGTGCGATTGGGGCGGCCGAGCGGCGGTTTGCGGCCGATGACATTCGAGCCGACTAGAGAAGCGACCACATCGGTGGCGGCGTCCGGAGCGAATAGGACGGGGCCGCGATATTCTTCTTCAACGATGGGAGCCTTGCGCAAAGCTACGACGGTGTCCAACGCCTGCTTCGCATCGGAAAGAAATTTTTCGCGCGAGGGGAGTTCATCGATCCGGCCCACCATCCAGAAAGGGTTACGGCTGAGGCGCATGCCGTCGGGAGCCTGAGCGGAGCCGTTGAGCTGCAAGTTGTAGGTCGTCTTGCCGTGGCGAGTGACGGTGCCCTCGGAATCGACGAAATATTCGTTGATTGCGGTGAAGCGGGCGGAAGCGCTGACGGTCTGCACCTCCGGGTAATCGCGAAAAAGATTGGTAGCGTCCTCGAGAGTTTTGCCCCAGGCGGCTTCATCAATCTTTAAGGCGACGAGAGGCTCGATGGAGTGGACGACCGGCTCTTTGGAGAAGTCCGAAACGGGATTTGGGTCGGCGGAGAAACGCTTCATTTCCGCCTGCTTTTCGGCAAGGGCTTCGCCGGCGGCTTTATAAGCTTCGTCGGTCGTCAGCCAGATCTGATGACGCAGCGCGATGGGATCGCTGTCCAACGGAAGAATGTTGGTCTCGCCCATGCCCTGGCCGTAATAGCTGTCTTGTTTGTAGTCTCCGACCCGGACGACAACGCGAAGAATGCGAATGCGGACGCGCTGACTTTGGCGAAGAGCGCCGAACGCGGCTTCGGCGTCGTAATCGTCCACGTCGTTGACGCGATACTCGATGTAGTAGGGTGCAGGAACTTGATCCATCTTGAGGTGAGCCTTGGATCGATCGAGCTCGGTGAGCAAGGCGTTGAGGATGGGATCGCCGTCCGCAGCGGGGTGAGGAATGGAAGCTGGAGCAGCGGATGGCACTTCGCGAGTACGAGTGGCTGTTGATGCGTGAGTCGCGGCGTGGAGCTGCGAAACGCCGTAGAGCAGCCCGAGAGCAAGAAAAGAAGAAGTGATGGCGCGAGTGAATCTCATTGGTTCACCGCCGGGGCCACTTGTGCCGTTTTGACTGCGGGAAGATTCTCAAATCCCGGCGGAGGCAAGATCGGCGGGCGCTCGTGAGAATGCTGGCGCTTCTGCACTTCCATCTCAGAAAAAAGCATGGCCGGCGCGGCGGCGGAAACAGGGACTTGTCCGCTTTCCGCGCCGCAAACGCCGTTAAAAACATGGAGTTTGTCGCCGGTAAGAAGAATGCGCGTGAGAGCGGCGAGAGGAGTGCCGACAATGTCCACGCCGCGGACGAGTTCATCGGGGCGGCCATCGGGATAAACCTTGTAAACAATGACGGGAAGGACCTGAAAAGCCTGAGGCAGAGAGCGAGTCGTGAGCGTAAAGCCGCCCTGGATGTCGTCGAAATAGAGGCCGTACGGCTTGTTCTGCTTCTTGATTTCGTCAATGAGTTTCTGGCGCATCTCGGATTCAGGGACAGTCTGCGAAGAAGTCACAATCAGATTGCCCTGGCGGCCCGTAGGCATGAGGCCAGGCTGGCCGCGGCCATGGCCGTTGGAATGGCTGAAACCCTGGATAGGCATGCGGGACATGAGAAAATTCTTCAGAACGCCGTTTTGAATGACTTCCACGCGCTGGGCAGGGACGCCCTCGTCATCGTAGCCGTAGGAACCGGCAAGCTTGACTCCATCGAGAGCGTGGAGAGTCGGGTCGTCGGTGACGCTGAGAAACTTGGGAAGAACTTCCTCGCCAACTTTTTTTGTGAATGTTTGGCCTTCGTCTTCATCGCGTTGGCGGTGACCCTCGAGGCGATGACCGAGAACTTCGTGAAAGAAGACGGCGGCAGCGCGGCCGCTAAGAAGTGCAGGGCCGTCATAAGGCTCAGCGACGGGAGCGGCACGTAGGGCTTTCAAATCATCAGCCATCTTGACGGTCCGGGCAGTTAGTTCGGCTTCGCTCGGCAGTCCAGAAGCGCTGGGCGCCTGGAATGTTTCCACGCGCAGCAATTCCATGCCGTCATCGGCTCGAGTCTGCGCTTCCATGATGAGCCGGGCGCTTGCGCTGGGCGTTTCTAGCGCGCTGCCTTCGGTGGAAACCATGCGGGAATCCGAACTGCTGACCTGAAGAACCACGGTGGCGAAATAAACGTCCGGGTATTTACGGAAGCTCGCCGAGATACGGCGAATTTCCTCGCTCCAGGCGGAGCGATTGAATGAGGGCGCAGCGGTTTCCTGCTCCACGTGTACTTGCGGAGATTCCTTGGAGAAGTCCGGAGATTTGTCTTCCTCTTCCGCGCGCACGGCGGTATTGGTTTTCACGTTGAGGAAGGCGGGGGCGGCACGCTTATATTCACGATCCGTCAATTCCCAGAGAACGCGCGCAAGCGCATCGCTGTCGTTGCCGAGAGGCAAGGAGCCCGAAGACATGCCTGAGTAGCGGCTTTGCCCGTGCGTATTATCGAGGGCCGGAGAGCCGACGCGCATGGTCACATCCGCTTGGCGCCGTTGCGCGGACGCGTCCGTGAGGAGGCTGCCGTATGCGCCGACGAGCACGGTGATGTTCTGGTCGTGGACCGTGTAGCTGATGAAATATGGCGGAGAGTCGTTTTTGCCCAGATCGGCGGAGGCGCGGGAAAGCTCGGATTGCATCAATTGCATGATGGGATCCGCGAGCGGCGCTGGAGAGGATTTGGCGGGGGGAGTCGTGGGATTCGTGGCGGCAGAGGCGAACGGTAGAAGTGCAAGCTGCGCGGCCAACGCCCAGCAAAAGGCATCATGCAGTAGGGCGCGAGTCGAAATGCGCGCTGACTGTCGCGCTGGGGAAGGGTTCTGACAATTCATCGGGCCGGCGCTCCTGGGGCCAATCTTAATTTCCTATGCAGGTCAATTTGCGAGTATGCCTGAGCGCGAAAGCGCAGGCAATCTCAGGCGGCCTGCGGTTGTCCGAAGCGTTCCCCCGGCTGCAGCCGGGCGCCGTTGACAAACTCGAGGGCGGAAATACGCTTTCGGCCTTCAAGTTTGACGGCAGTGAGCCGCAAAAGAGTTGCGCCGCCGCAGGCGACGAAGGCCTCTCCCTGGCGTGCCTCGATAATACCTGGAATGAGCGCGACACCTTTGGGAATCCCTGACTCGCTCGAAGAGTTAGACGCCGGCGCTCCCCAAATGTGGCAGGTCTGGCCGCGAAAAATGGTGAAGGCGCCGGGCCAGGGGTCAAATCCGCGAATGCGATTGAAGATCTCGTGAGCTTTGAGCGACCACTGGATAAGACCGTCTTCACGCTTCAGGATTGGAGCGAGAGTGGCTTCGGCATGATTTTGTGGGCGACCGGCGAGCGTTCCTGCGACAAGGCCGCGAAGCGTTTCTGCCATAAGCGGGGCGCCGAGTTCGGACATGCGCGCCGCGAGTTCGGACGCGGTCTCGGAGGGGCCGATGTCGAGCGCCGACTGAAGGAGCATTTCGCCCGTGTCCATACCTGCATCAATGCGCATCGTCGTGAGGCCGGTCTGCTTCTCGCCCTGAACGATGGCCCAGTTAATTGGCGCAGCGCCGCGATACTTTGGCAAGAGTGAAGCATGGAGATTCATCCAGCCGAGCTTTGGAATGGGAAGCAGACGAGCGGGAATAATTTGGCCGTAAGCGATGATGACAATCGCATCAGGCGCGATGGACTGAAGAAGTTCCTGAGCTTCCGGAGCGCGAATTTTTTCCGGTTGGTGGACCGGTATTCCAGCCGCGAGTGCGATCTGCTTTACGGGTGAAGGTGCAAGCAGCTGGCCTCGGCCGCGAGGGCGATCGGGTTGCGTGATCACGCCAGCGATCTCAAATTCTGATTGACTGAGCAGATGCTTCAGGCTGGGTACGGCGAATTGAGGAGTACCGCAAAAGACAAGCCGTAATCGGCCGGATGCCGCGCTCACCACTCGCCTTGCTTTTTGAGCTTCTTGATTTTTCGTTTGATCAGATCGCGCTTGAGCATGCTCAGGCGCTGAATAAAGAGAATTCCGTCCAGGTGGTCGATTTCGTGGCAGAACGCCCGGGCAAGCAGATTTTCGCCGCGTATCTCAAAGATTTCGCCCTTTACGTTCTGCGCGCGCACAGTGACGAACTGTGGGCGAACGACGTAGCCGCGAAATCCTGGTATGGACAAGCAGCCTTCTTCTTCGCGGACCTCTCCTTCCGCGTGGGTGATCTCGGGATTGATGATGACAATTTTCGCTTCGGGATTCTTACCCGTCGTGACATCAATAACCGAAAGGCGAAGGCCCAGGCCGATCTGCGGAGCGGCCAAGCCGACGCCCTGCGCGGCGTACATGGAGGCGAACATATCCTCCGTAAGCTGCTCGAGCTCGGCATCGAACTTTTTTACCGGTGCGGCCGCCTTCTCGAGAATCGGATCGCCATATTTCACGATCTTGTATAGCTTGTGCGTGGCGAGCGGCGTCTCGGCAGGCGGCGCGGCTGTGTTCACAGCCGGATCAGAATTCGGCGATTTGTCGGGCATAGGTGTCGAAATTCCGGCGCATCTCGGAAAGGGAATCTCCTCCAAATTTTTGCAGAAAAGCATCCGCTAATACAAGTGCCACCATCGCTTCGCCGGCTACCGCTCCGGCGGGCACGACGCACCAGTCGGAGCGCTCGTACGCAGCGGAGACGGGTTCCTTAGTGACCATGTCGGCCGTATGCAGGGCGCGGCGGAGTGTCGAAATGGGTTTCAAGTATCCGCGCAGGATAACATCTTCGCCATTCGTGATGCCGCCTTCCAAGCCGCCAGCGCGATTGGAAGAGCGGCGGAAACGCAGGGCAGGTTTGTCGTAAGAGATTTCGTCCTGCACTTCACTTCCGTTGGAGCCGGCGGCGCTCACTCCCTCGCCGAGCTCGACCGCTTTGACGGCTTGGACGCTCATCAGCGCTTGCGCCAGACGCCCGTCCAGCTTTTCGTCCCACTGCGCGTGGCTACCGAGGCCCACAGGTACGTTGTGAGCAACGATTTCGAAGATGCCTCCGACCGTGTCTCCGGCTTTGAGAGCCGCGTCCACTTCGGCTTTCATTTTGTCTTGCGTTGCGGGATCCACGCAGCGCAGCGGCGACTCGAGGTCGGTACTGACGTCGTGAATCTCCTGCCAGGTTGCCGCGCGCTGCAAGCGAACATGGCCGACCTGAAGCGTGTGGCTGGCAATTTCCGTCCCGAATTGCCGAAGTAACAGTTTGGCAAAGGCACCGCCAGCGACGCGAGCGGCGGTTTCGCGGGCTGACGCGCGCTCCAGGACATAGCGAGCATCGTGAAAATTGAATTTTTGGGAACCCGCGAGATCGGCATGGCCCGGACGGGGCGCCAAAAGTTTTCTTTCCAGATTTGCTGATTCCGGAGTGGCTTCCACGGGGAGAATTTTCTCCCAATTCGCCCAATCACGATTTTCAATTCGCAGCGCAACGGGCGCGCCGATGGTCTGGCCGTGGCGAACACCGGCGAAAATCTCCGCCCGGTCCTTTTCTATTTTTTGGCGGCCGCCGCGACCGTATCCAAGTTGCCGGCGGTGCAGATCGTTATTGATGAAGTTCAGGTCCACGGGCAAGGAAGCTGGCAAGCCGGATACAAAGGCGAGGAGCGCCTGACCGTGCGATTCACCGGCAGTGTAGAACTTCAGCATACGCGTGCGCGCCTCACCTATCCCAAGTGTTTCAAGCAATGGAAACAAGGAGTGTAACGTCCGTTGCGGCGGGCGTCCAGCGAGTGAGTGCATCGCTTCCATGAATTTGAGGCGACTGCACTATGGTCGCGAGCATTGAGGCGGCGCAATCACAAAGGGCACACGCACAAAGCGAGCTTTGTGAGTGTTTGCTTGACGCGCATAGCGAGCCCGGTTAGGCTTTCGATTCAGATTTTTCCCGGTCAGAGCAGGAACCCGCAAGCGAAACGAAGACTCGTGGCAGACACTCCACTCCAGGTCGCAGAGCGCGAAACCAAGGCGGAAGAACAACTCACCGTCAGTGGAGTGCTGGTCAACGCCGCGAAAAACGCGGTTGCGGACGTGCAGGAGTACGCCATGCTGTGTGGCCGGACTCTCTACACGATCTTCACGCCGCCATTTTACCTTCAAGATATTTTGCAGCAGATGGATTCGATCGGCGCCGGCTCGCTCCCCATCATCTTGTTGTCCGGCTTTTTTATTGGGGCCGTCATGGTCCTGCAGACCGGCTCTCAATTCACGCGCTTTGGACAAAGTTCCTTGACGGGTGATGTGGTTGCGATTGCGTTGGTGCGCGAATTGGGCCCGTCGCTTACTGGTTTGCTCGTGACGGGCAGATGCGCGACCGGGATTGCGTCTGAACTTGGCTCGATGCGTGTGACCGAGCAGGTGGACGCCATGCGAGCCATGGGAACGGACCCGATTCGGAAGTTGGTCGCGCCGAGGACGATCGCCACTCTCCTGATGCTCCCTCTTCTCACTGCGATGACGGATTTCACGGGCTTGATTGGCGGGTGCGTGGCCTCGGTATTTTCGCTGCGACTCAGCGCGATCGAGTTCTGGCGCCGCGCGATTGACGCGCTTGATTTCGCGGACTTGATGCAGGGATTTACGAAGCCCTTCTTTTTTGCGTTCATTCTGGCCACGATAGGTTGCTATAAGGGGCTCACGGTGAAGGGCGGGACGCAAGGCGTCGGTCGAGCCACTACTCAGGCCGCAGTTCTCTCCTCGGTGATGATCATTGTGGCTGACGCGTTTCTCACGAAGGTGGCGCTTTTCTTAGCGGGCAAACTCTTCTAGCCGGGGGTGTGCCCAGACGCATCCACAGCCGGGCATTTTTGGTGCTCGGTGCTTCGCGGCGATTGCCGCTATAATAGCCTTCAAACCAGATGGCCATCTCCCCACCGAGATCCGCACTCTCGCCTGTGATTACGTTTGAAAGCGTTCGCATCGGCTTCGAAGAAGGCGAAATATTGCGCGGCGTCTCGTTTGACGTGGAGGAGCGGGAGACGCTTGTGCTGTTAGGTGAAACTGGCACGGGGAAGACGCTGTCGCTGAAACTTGCCGCGGGATTGCTGCGTCCATCCGAAGGTTCGATTCGAGTGCTCGGCAAGGACTTGACCCAAATGGCCGAGGAAGAACTGCTGGAGTTTCGAAGGCACATCGGATTTGTTTTTCAGGAAGGCGCGCTTTTCGACTCGATGAGTGTCGGAGATAACGTGGCGTACCGGCTGATCGAAGACGGTGTGAACCCGGCGGAAATCGAGCCTCGCGTGCTGGAAGTGCTCCGGTTCGTGGAACTGGAACACACCGTGGACCTTCTGCCATCGGAGCTTTCCGGAGGAATGCGCCGCCGCGTTTCAATCGCCAGAGCGTTGATCAATCAGCCGCCCATTGTCTTGTACGATTCTCCAACGGCCGGACTCGATCCCGTGACTTCGCAGACCATCATTACGTTGATTTTGCGATTGCGCGATGTGTACGGCGTGACTGCTTTGCTGGCGACGCAGCGGCTGCAGGATGGATTCGCCCTGGCGAACTTTCGTTTTGATCCCGTCATGAAGCGAGTTGTGAACAGGTCATCCAATGGAACGGGGACGGCTGCTGCACAGAGCGCAGCAACCCGTTTTTTGGTCTTGCGGGACGGTGAAGTTTATTTTCAAGGCGGGCAAACGGAACTTTCGGGGACAAAGGACGAATATTTGCAAAGGTTTTTGGTCTGAGATGGGTTTCGCATGAGCCAAGCAGTTAGGCTTCAGGAGACTAGACTGGGAGGAAGAAAATGGCGCAGCGTAAACAACTGACGTGGACTGAACTGCGCGTTGGGCTGTTCGTGTTAGTGGGTCTATCCGTGCTGGCCGCCGGTATTTTTTACGTGACGGGGGCTGGAACGATCGGGCCGAAGTACCGCCTCGTGACGTACTTGCCCGAGGTGGCGGGACTTGCGAACGGCGCGCCGGTACGTCTGGATGGAGTGGAGGTGGGCAATGTCGAATCGATTCGGCTTGCCCCTCGAACGCCGGGCAAGACCAGCGACCGCAGCAGAAACGTCGAGGTTGTAATGCGGGTGGGACGTCACTATCAGGACGACATTATGACGGACTCGCAATCCAGCCTGGTGACTGAAGGGCTATTGGGGAATCGCTACGTCGAAATCACGCGGGGATTCACAGGCGTGCCGCTCAAAGACGGGCAAGAGGTGCCCGGCGTGGAGGAGAAGGCGATTAAGGAAGTCGTCGAGAGAAGCGCGGATTTGCTGGGCAATCTGCAGGCGCTCTCGGCGAACGTGCAGGACCTGATCAGCGGAGTGCGGCAAGGAAAAGGTTCATTGGGCAAACTCCTTACGGACGATCAGGCGTACAACCACTTGAACAATATTCTGAGCCGGGGCGACACAATGATCGCGAATGTTCAAGCGGGCCAGGGAACGATTGGAAAGCTGGTTGCTTCCGACGAGCTCTATAACAAGGTGAACACAGGCGTGGATCAGGTGAACGTGATTCTGGCCGACGTCCGCGCGCAGAAGGGAACAGTAGGAAAGTTGCTGTACGATCCATCGCTCTACAACGAGGCAAAACAAGCGATAAGCAACGGAAATGGCGTCATCACGGACATCCGCGCGGGCAAAGGTACACTAGGGAAATTGGCCACGGACGATACGCTCTATAACAAGCTGCGGGAGACGAGCGAGAACGTGGCCAACGCCACCGCTAAGCTAAATGACAATACGACCACGGCGGGGAAGCTCTTCTCCGACCCAAAGCTTTACGACAACTTGACCGGGCTGACGGGAGACATGCGGCTGCTCATCGGAGATTTTCGCCAGAATCCCAAGAAATTCCTGAAAATCAAGCTGTCCATCTTTTAGGAGCGGGGCGTGGCTCGCTTTGCCGAGTAGTGCCGGCTGTGCTGTAATGCTCTTGTAACAATTCCAGCTTAGGCTGTCTCGGCCTTTCGTAGCTCACAAAGAGATTCATGGAAAATCAGGACATCGCGCAAAAAGTGCCGAGGACGGAACCGGCCAAATCCACACTTCCGCAGCCGGGAAAACCGGTGCCCAGCCGCGCGTATCCGGGCGCGCTCATTGTGGTGGAAGGCACCGATGGCTCGGGAAAAAGCACGCAGCTCTATTTGCTGAAGCGCTGGCTTGAAATCGGCGGTTACCGGCTGCATTTTACGGAGTGGAATTCCTCGCCGCTCGTGAAATCCGCGACGCGGCGCGGCAAGCAGCGCAGGCTTCTCACCCCAACCACCTTTTCCCTTCTGCACGCGGCGGATTTCGCGGACCGTTGCGAGCGTCAGATCATGCCCTTGCTCCAGGGAGATTATTTGGTTCTGGCGGACCGTTATATTTACACGGCATTCGCGCGGGATTCGGCGCGCGGCTGTCCTGGCCGTTGGCTCCGAAATCTCTATCGTTTCGCTCCCGTGCCGGACATCACCTTTTATTTCCGTGCGCCACTGGATGTGGCCGTGCATAGGATTCTGAGCGGCAGGCCAAAATTGAAATACTACGAAGCGGGGATGGACCTCGGCCTCTCTTACGACCGCGCCGAAAGCTTTCGGCTATTTCAGGCGCGGATTCTGGAAGAGTACGACAAAATGGTGGATTCAGATAATTTTGTGGTACTGGATGGAACGCTTCCCGTCAATAAACTGCAGCGCCAGATGCGCGACATTGTTGCCTCGAAGATCGATTTAAAGCGTTTTGCGCCGCGGATTCCCGCTGCGGAGTGAGAATGCCAGATCAGGATAAAGAGAAGGACAAGGAAAAGGAAAAACCAGGCGCCTCGGACGGCACACCTGCTGGAGCCACCCCCTCGCCTGCGCCAACCGCGATTGTATTGCAGACAACCGCGGCGGCGACGCCTGCGAAGAGCGCGAGCGAAGAAGACGCGGCGCAATACTTTTATGGAGAGGCTCTGGTTGGATTCGACCCCAGCGAAATCACCGGAAATCTCATCGTCATCGAGGGAATGGATGGTTCGGGCCGTTCGACGCAGATTGCTCTTTTGCAGGAGTGGCTGGAGTCCGAGGGTTTTGCGGTTCAGACGAGCGGTTTGCGGCGGTCGAATCTCGTAGGCCGCGACATTGATGAATTGCTTGCAAAGAATGCCGTAACGCGTCTCACTCTCGCGCTGATGTACGCTACGGACTTTTTCGATCAGGTGGAACACCGGATCCTGCCCGCGCTGCGCTCTGGAACCGTCGTGCTCGCGGATCGATTTATTTTTACGCTGGTGGCGCGCGGCGTGGTTCGCGGAATCAACCGCGATTACCTGAACGGCCTTTACGCCATGGCGCTGCGACCGCATCTGACGTTCTGGTTGAACGTGCGCCCGGAAACCGCTTTCGCGCGCGAATTCAAGAAAGCACAGGCAATCAGCTATTGGGAAGCCGGCCGCGATATGTCGCTTTCGCACGATCTATATTGGTCGTTCATCCGCTACCAGACAATGATCAAGCGCGAATTTGAACTGATGGCCAAGCGCCACTCCTTCATCGAACTGGACGGCGAAGCCAGCGTGCCCGCGGTCAATAAGCAGTTGCGCCAGCGCATCGGCGAACAGTTGGGAATTCGCGCAACGAAGTACACGCCCTCCGCCGCGCTCGCCCACCTCTGGCGTTAAGCTAGGGAATGGCCGACCCAGTCCACATCGCCGCCATTGATGCGGGTTCGAACGCACTTCGCCTTTCGGTTGCGCGCGCATACTCCGCGCTCGATATTGAGACGCTCGTCAGCGAACGCTACCCTCTTCGCCTGGGCGAAGGCGTATTTCGTCGCCATCGCTTTAGCGAGGAGATTCTGCAAAAGGGTGTAAAAGCTTTCCGGCACTTCCGCGAAATTATGGAAGAGTACGGAGTGACGCGCTATCGCGCCGTCGCCACCAGCGCTTCTCGCGAGGCGCGCAACCGCGACACTTTTTTCCGGCAAATCAAAAGGAAAACGGGAGTCGCACTGCAAGTCATCAGCTCCGCGGAAGAGTCGCGCCTCGGGCGCGTGGCCGTCCTTTCCGCGCTAGGGCCGGAGTGGCCGCCGCGCTGCATCGCGGACCTGGGCGGCGGGAGCCTCGAAATCAGCATTCTGCGCGAGCACGCTGCTGAATACAGCGCGCAACTGCCGGTGGGAACTGTGCGCCTCATGACCACTCTTAACATTCCCGGTGTGATCCGGCCCGCACAAGCTGAACAAGTGCGCCGCTATGTTCGCGCGCTCCTCGAATCGCGCCTCCCCACTCGGCCGAATCTTGGTGAGCAAGTCGCGGTGGCTCTTGGCGGAAACGCCGAAACTCTCTCCAATATCGCTCCCGGCCCGCGTCTCCACGGTCTGCCCACGATCGAAATATCGCTTCTGAAAGAGCGTTTGCCAGACCTCCTGAAGCGCGATGTACGCGAGCGTATGAAGGCCTATGGCATCCGGCGGGACCGCGCCGACGTCATCGGAATCGCGGCGGTTACTTTTGTCACGTTGGGCCGCTACCTTAATATCCGGAATTTTTCGATCCCCGGCGTGGGCTTGCGCGAGGGTTTGCTGCAGGAAATCGCTCGCGAGGCGTTTTCCCGCACCGAACCCCACCGGTATGACGCGGCTGCCAGGCAGCTCCTGGTAGGTGCACGAAGTTACGCGCGACGCCTGTTCAAGGACCAGACGCACGCCGAGCACGTTCGCGAGCTGAGCGTGCTGCTCTTCGACCAGCTTCAGCCCGTGCATCATCTTTCGGCACAGTCTCGCGTCTTGCTTGAGGCCGGCGCGTTGCTGCACGATGTCGGGCACATGATCAGTCATCGCAGCCATCACAAACACGGCGAATATCTGGTCCTGAATGGAGACATCCCCGGACTTGAGGGACGGGACCGCGCGGTCGTCGCTGCGTTGGCCCGTTATCACAACCGGAAAGCCGATCCGGCGGGCCATCATCCGGCGTATGCAACGCTCAACAACAATGACAAGCGCATCACGCGCCGTTTGGCGGCTATACTCCGAGTTGCGGAAGCGCTCGACCATTCGCATCGCCAGCGCGTCACGCAGATTCGCGCATCGTTTCAAGGCGGTGCCGTCGGGCTGCAGGTCACTGCACGTGGAGACGCTGGTGAGGATTTGCTCGACGCGAATCGGAGCGCTGAACTATTCGAGAAGGAATTTCATATCCGCTTGTATTTTCGCCAGATTGGTTCTTAATCCGATTCAGCGCGCGGGTGGCTCCGCTCGCGCGATTGGTCTTACTGCTCTTAAGGAAGGAAGCGCTGATGCAACTTTACGTCGTCCGCCACGGAATCGCCATCGACCGCGAAGATCCCAAATCCCCGCCCGATCCGGATAGATTTCTAACCGAGGAAGGCCTCGAGAAAACCAAGCGGATTGCGGAGAGCGTCGCAGTTCTCAGTTCCTCGCCCGATCTTCTGCTTTCAAGCCCTTACGTGCGCGCCATGCAGACGGCGGAAATCTTCGCCTCGGCAATGGATTATCCCAGGCAGAAGATTCGGCGTTCTGATTTACTCCTGCCCGGCGCCGAGCCGACGCTTTTCTTTCGCGAAATCGCCAAAGACAAGCAGTCCTCGACAATATTTATTTTTGGCCACGCGCCTCACCTCGACGAACTCATTGCTACCGCTCTCGGTTCGAAGCATCACGTCACGTCTCTAAAAAAAGCTGGGGTAGCCCTTCTGGAGATGAAGCGCGTTTCTCCTCCATCTGGCGAATTAGTCTGGCTAGTCACTCCAAAGCTCATGCGCCGCGCGGGGAAATGAACGCTCGGTAGACTCAATTGGGAGAGGTTAATCAGCCGGCGGCCACGGCGAAAAGCAAAGGAGTTTCCGGTGCGCTTTCTTTTGTACGAGTCGAACGGTCTGGCTTGGGCAATGCTTTGAGTAGCAGCGGCTTCGGCAAGACAGATTCAAGCAGGTGTTTGGCCGCGCCAAGCCGAGCCGCGTTTTTCTTGTTATCCACGAGGCCTGGAATACCCAGGACGAACGCGTCCTCCGATACCTCTAGCCGCAGGCCCGTTGACTTGGCCACGCCGCATTTCCTCAAAACTCGGGCAAGCCGCAGAATTCCGGCTAGGCCGCGGACTGTTGTTTGATCGGCTTCAGCCAGCCTGGCGAAGCCATTTTTCTGTTTTGGTTCGGGCCCGCGATGGAACCGGACGATCCACGCCACCAAATCCCATTCCTCCCGCGTCCAGTTCGGAAGAACCGCCATCTCCAATATATATTTGCGCAGTTCTTTTGGAGAAAGGGTGCCTTCGCTGCCGGGGGTGATGCCGTGCAACAGCGAAGCCGCTTCGAGCAGGCGGCGCACTTGCCCTGCTTCAAAAAGCGGAGCGGCATGCTTTCTCCGCAGAAGTTCGTAAATGCGCAGTGCCAATCGCGACACCTGCGCTGTCCGCCGCGCGTGTTTATCTCCGGCGCGCACTGTTGCCCTTAGCCTCGCTGTGCTGGCAGCCTCCAGCCTAACGCCATGCGGCAATTGGTGACGCCACTGGGACCACAAACTCGTCTTTCCCAGCGTCAATCGCCGGTAGGTTTCCAGG
The DNA here is from genome assembly GCA_035279745.1 of Candidatus Acidiferrum sp. GTDB lineage: Bacteria > Acidobacteriota > Terriglobia > Acidiferrales > UBA7541 > Acidiferrum. The sequence continues at coordinate 254,070 of DATEHE010000011.1, forward strand.
TGCTCGCGCCGTTCTTGAGCGATTCTCTCCTGCCAGTTCTTTACGCTCTCGCTCTGTTCGCCATCTGCAGGCTGTTTCCAATCTTCCAAAGTCTTGGCCAGAACGTCCAGATCGTGCACATCCCCCAGCAAATCCTGTAGCCGCTTTAGATTTTTGCTCCAAGCGGCGTACTGCTCTGGAAGCAGGCTCTGCACACTGTAGCGGAATCTCTTCACCCCCACCCGCAGAGCGTGCCATGGCTTGGCCTTTTCGGTGCGCAGCGCCAGGTTGTGCAGCTCCTTGCTCTCCTCGAATAGCTCGAGCACGAGGCATTCCGCCGCCAGTCCCCCCGGCGGCACGATCCGCACTCGCCGGCGCAATCGTCTTTCTAACAGCATCCACTCCTTCTCATCGAACCGCTCGCAGGCCCGACGCGCAGCTGCTTCCCTCAGTTTTTCATCTTCCTCGAGTGAAGCAAGAAGCCTCTCCCGAAGCGGATCGCTTTCACTCCCCAACTTCTTCGTCCAATCCCGCAGGACGTGGTTCTCACGCCATTCCCCCAGCGTCCGGAACATCTTTCGCGGTGCCTTTCGCATTTCCTGCCAGGCAGGGTCGGGATCGAATCGCTCCATCACGGACGCGAGCGAACGGCAATGCCTGATGGCCACACGCAGATCGTGCACGGTGTCGGGCTTCGGCGAGGCCAGCAATGCGGCCCGTTCTTCCAGAACCCGGCCCATCCAGTGCGCTAAGTCCCGGTAGTCAGAACGAACCGCGCCTGCGGCTGGCATCGCGGAGGGCGAGCAAGGGAGAGTCAGTGGAAGGGGTGACCGCGAAGCGGCCACGGGGGTACCCATCGAAATCCTCGAAAACCGGTTGGAAATTCGGGGGAACGGGAAGCTTGCCGAACCGGCCCTATAGAGTAGCTCGCCGTCGCAACTTCGTCCAGTCGAGGGCCCCCCACCATAGCTCGGGTAGCATTCGCGCCAGAGCCAATCCTGCGACCAGCGTCATCCCCGCCGCAATCAGGAAGACCCGTGAAGGGTCGGGGTGACCCAGTCGCAGCATGCCGTACTGCGCCAGCGGCTGCATGGCAACTCCAACAAAAGAAAGGAGATTTGCCACCGCGATGGCGCGGCCCTTCTCTTCCGGGCGCGGCCTTTGCTGAATGAGGGCGTTCACCGGAACGACAAAGAACCCTCCCGCCATCCCCAGCAGCCCCAGTTGGAGGAGCACGGGAAGGTACCCAATGCCTTGACGGGATAGCAAACCGCATAGCAACAGGATTCCACCCAGCCCCGGCAGCACCATGCCCGGCTCGATTTTTTTGCCCGAAGCCAGTCCAGCCAGAAAGCTTCCTATACCGATTCCCAAGCTCAGCGCCGCAAGCAAATAACTACTGTGTCGGTCATCCACGCGAAGAATCTCGGTCGCGTACAACACGATATTCAGAAGCAGCAGCGAGCCAAGGAACCAGAAGAACGTATTGGCGACGACCGCCGTCCAAAGCGTTCTATCCCCACGCATGTGCCGGATTTCGTGGAAGAACTCCGCAGGCACGTTCCAGTCAAACCGCCGCCCCGGATCAGCGGCCGGAACTTTCGTAATCCCGAGGCTGGTGAGCAGGCCAAGAACTGTCAACGCAATAAAGAAAACGCCGGACCAGACTTGCCTGCCATGAAATGTCTGCGCTAGATATCCTCCGGCCAGGGCCGCCGTTATGGCTGCAAGCAGCGTGCCGAGTTCGATGATTCCGTTTCCCCAGCTCAACCTGGAGAGCGGTAGCAATTCCGGCAACAAGCCATACTTGGTCGGCCCGAAGATCGCTCCTTGCGTGCAGGCTAGGAAGAGTGCGACCCCTGCGATCTCCAGCCGATTGTCGGCCAGTGCGAGTGTCGCCAGCCCCATCACACCCAATTCGAACACCTTGGTCCATAGCGTGACGGTTCGTTTGCTGTACTTGTCCGCAAAATAGCCGCCGGGAATCGAAAAAAGCAGGAATGGAACTGCGAAGAGCAACGGTACAACCAGCACAAACCACAAATCCCTCTGCTCCTTCGAAATCGCCGCGTCCAGCACCAGAAAGCTGACTAGCCATTTGAGCGCGTTGTCGCTGAACGCTCCTTGAAACTGCACTGCGATCAGCGCCCAAAAGCCCGTGAGGCTGCTCGGGGGCGAGGAGCTGGATCCGGAAGGGGCGCTCGAGGGCTGCGTGCTCATTGAAAACCGGAGTGTATCGGCTGCGCGTGACTCGGACAAGCGCGGACTCGCCTTGCTCATCCCTCGCATTTCCTTCTCAGCAACCGTGCGCGTTCGAACGCGCTCTGGTTGGCGCATCGCCAGCCCGTTCACCTAAAATGGGAGATGGGGGATCCCATCGCTGGATGAAATTGAAATTGCCCGAAGGCCAATTTGCTGCATACCTCTTCGATTGCGACGGCACCATCGCCGATTCCATGCCGCTTCATTACAAAGCCTGGAAAAAAGCGCTGAGCGAATGGAATTGTGAGTTTGACGAAGCGCTCTTTTATTCCTGGGGCGGAATGCCCATCGCTGAAATCATCTCCACTTTAAATGCCGAACGCGGCCTGCACATGCCAGTCGAGCAAGTAGCGCGCCGCAAGGAAAGTCTCTATTTTGAATTGTTGCCCGAGCTCAAGGCGGTTCCGGAAGTCTTGGAACACATCCAGGCGCGACACGGGCACATTCCCTTCGCCGTCGTTTCCGGCAGCACGCGCGATTCGGTGATGGCTTCGCTCAACGCCCTCAGCCTTCTGGAAAAATTTGACACCCTCGTTTGCGCCGGCGAATACTTTCGCAGCAAACCCGACCCGGAAGCATTTCTCTTGGCGGCCTCCAAACTTGCCGTGGCCCCAGCGGCCTGCCTCGTTTTTGAAGACACGGACATGGGCATTCAAGCTGCCACTGCTGCTGGCATGGCTTCGGTTCGTGTGCCTCCTCCCTGGGAAAGACGCGCCTCGTAATCCCAGTTGCGGTATGCATGCTCGCGCATCTCCGGCGTCCTCTGCAGTCAAGCAGCTGCAACTTGCCAACACTCGCCGCGGCGCCGCACAGCCGCACCGGAACTACGTGTAGCCGTCTTGAGTGCGGCGCACTGCCATGCTATTTTCAGTTGTTGCCCCGGAGTGGCGGAACTGGCAGACGCGCTGGACTCAAAATCCAGTGGTACTTAGTACCGTGTGGGTTCGACCCCCTCCTCCGGGACCATCCTTTTGGCATTCGACCAGTGACAATGCTCAACCCGCCCCGCAAAACACCGTCAGTTCAAGGAAGTCTTTAGTGAGACCGCTGCGCCTTCTGCTCGCATTTTTTCTTGCTTGCCTTGGTGCCCAGCTCTCGTATGCGCAGCAAACAAGCCTCGCTGACGCGGAGACTCGCGTTCAGGCGCGCATCCAGCAGAGTGGTGCGGACGTGGCCGTCGCGCTTCGCACGCTGGATGGCAAGTCGGAATGGTTTTATCACGCGGACGATTCCTTCCACGCTGCCAGCACCATGAAAATTCCCGTGATGATCGAGCTGTTTCACCAGGCTCAGGAAGGCAAGCTCAAGCTCGACGATCCGCTGCCCATCAAGAACGAATTTCACAGTCTGGTGGACGGCTCCGTCTTCCATCTGGATGCGCAAACCGATTCCGACGCCGAACTTTATAAAGCCGTCGGCCAGACCCGCACGCTTCGCCAGCTCTGCGAACTCATGATTACCGTCAGCAGCAATTTTGCCGCGAACCTGCTCATCGAAAAGCTCGGCGTCGCCAATATTCGCGGCACGGTGCATTCTCTGGATGCTGACGGCATGAATTTCCTTCGTGGCGTCGAAGATGAGAAAGCATTTGAAGCGGGAATGAACAACACGACCACCGCGCGAGCGTTACTCAATCTTCTGGACGCCATTGCCAATGGCCGCGCCGTTGATCCGCAAGCTTCGCGCCAGATGGTCGAAATTCTCGAGCGGCAGAAATTCAAGGAAGCGATTCCAGCCGGATTGCCTGACGGCGCTCGCGTCGCTCACAAGACCGGCGAGATCACCAAGATTCACCACGATGCGGCCATCGTGTTCGCGCCGCACCCGTTTGTCTTGGTTATTCTTGTGCGCGGAATTGAGGACAGCAACGTGAGCGCTGCACTGATGGCGGACATCACCGGAATTCTGTATCCGGCCACGCAGTAGCTCCGCCATTCCTGTGCATCCTTGGGCGCAAGCTCTTCATCCAACCAAATAGGTTAAGATTTGGGGACCACTCTAGTCGGGGGCTGGCGGGGCCGATCAGCCCAAGAAAATTTCCGCCAGCGGAGAGAGATACAAAATGAATAGCACAGGACGAATCATAACCGCGGTTTTTCTGGGATTGCTTTTAGCGGCCGGTGCCGCCGCCGATACGCTGGAACTCAAAGATGGCCGCGTCCTTCACGGCCGCTACCTCGGTGGCACGCAAGCCGTTCTCCGATTTGAAATCAATGGCCAAGTGCAGACCTTCAATGTTTCCGAAGCTGTCGCCGTGACCTTCACCGGAAGTTCTTCAGCCTATTCCACGCCCCCGCCCGCTGCTGCTCCCGCTCCGCCTCCTGCGGCTGCCGTTGCGTCTCAGGATGTGCCGCCGCCCGCGCAAGTTGCTCCTGTCCCTCAGCCTGCGGCCGCGGATCAGGATCCAGCGTCGCAATATGGCGAAGTCACAATTCCCGCTGGTCAGTCGCTGCTCGTCCGCATGATTGACGGAGTCGATTCGTCACGGAACCAGGTCGGCGACGTGTTTCATGCCAGCCTGGAGACCGACCTTTATGAGCACGGGACTCTTGTCGCTCGAAAGGGAACTGACGTGTACGGCAAGCTCAGCTATGCGAAATCCGCCGGGCACATGGCCGGCAGCTCCGAACTCGAGCTCGAACTCATTCGCATTGTGATTGATGGCCACGACTATCCGCTTCTCAGCGACGACTACACCGTTCAGGGCAAGAGCCGCGGCGCGGATACCGCCAAGAAAGTTGGCGGCGGCGCAATCTTCGGCGCCATCATCGGTGCCATCGCGGGAGGTGGCAAGGGCGCTGCGGTTGGCGCGGCTGCCGGCTCGGCTGCCGGAGCTGGCGTGCAGATCCTCACCAAAGGCCAGCAGGTTCGCGTACCTAGCGAAACGCTCTTGGAATTCCGGCTCCAGCAGCCGGCCACTGTAACTCCCACGCAACAATGACTTTGCGGGAGAATGCTCCTCGGAAGGTGCAAGCATGTTCTCGCCGGTTTTCCTCAGCTCAACAGGGCATTGTTGTCTGATTGGAATCATCGCCGCCGATTTCCGGCTTGCTTCTCCTACTGTTAGTGACTAAGATACCCCCTCTACTTGGAGAGCCACCGTGCCGAAAGAAAAACCACGCGTCAACATCGGAGAAGTCATCAAATCCTATCGCAGCCAGCGAGGACTCTCGCAAGGCGATATCGAGCGCCGCACCGGTCTTTTGCGCTGCTATCTATCCCGCGTTGAGAACGGGCACACCGTCCCCTCGCTCGAAACGCTGGCCAAAATAGCCGAAGCCATGGATATCTCGCTTGCCGATTTTTTCCCCGGCACCGAAACTCCCCGCGACCGGGAGACCCAGAAAATGCTTGGCGAGCTTTCTCAGGACGAAATTCGCTTCCTTGCCGAAATCAAGCGCTTCAGCACTACTTTATCCGACGGTGACAAACGCCTCGTACTCGCCATGATTCGCAAAATGGCTACGCTGATTCCCGCTGTCGCAACCGCGAAGAAAGTCGTCGTCCGACGCACCTCGGCCTGACACTGCAATCCACCTAGGCCGCCGCAACCTCAAAAAATCTGCCGCCCCACGCGATCAACGCCCTAACTTTCTCCATGAGGTTTGTCGTCGGCTGGCCGCTTGTTTTAAGTGTTTTGTCCGCGAATCAGTCGAATGGCGTCCGGCAATGCTGCTCCCCGTTGTCCAGGTGCCGTCATCCCAGCCCCATTTCCGTCTTCCGGCTCTCCTGAACCTTCTCCCGGCGCCAGAAACAAGTCGCTATCCACGTTGTGTTGCTTGGTGTAGAGGTCGTAGTAGCGCCCGCCCTCGGCGTAGAGCGACGCGTGTGTCCCGCGCTCGATTACCCGCCCGCCCTCGACTACCAAAATTTGTTCCGCGCGGCGGATTGTTGACAGCCGGTGCGCGATCACGAACGTCGTCCTTCCTTTCATCAAATACCGCAGCCCCTCTTGAATCAGTGCCTCCGACTCCGAATCCAGGCTCGAAGTTGCCTCATCAAGTATCAAAATTCGTGGGTCCGCGAGTATCGCCCTCGCGATGCTCACCCTCTGCTTCTGCCCGCCGGAAAGCTTGACGCCCCGTTCGCCGACCACCGTGTCATATTTCTTCTCGAATCCCTCCGCAAACTCATCCACGCGTGCGATGTGGCACGCTGCCAGAATTTCTTCTTCGCTCGCACTCGGCCGCGCAAACGCCACGTTCTCCCGAATCGTCCCGTCAAACAAAAACGTCTCCTGCAGCACCACTCCCAGTTGCGTCCGGTACGAATCCAGCTTCACCGTCGAAAGATCAATCCCATCTACAACCACTCGCCCGCTCGACGGCACATAGAACGCCGCGATCAATCCAATAACTGTCGATTTGCCCGCTCCCGACGGCCCCACCAGCGCCGTCACCGTTCCCGGCTGCACCTCGAAGCTCACTTCGTGCAGCACTTCCTTGCCCGTCTCGTACGAAAAACTCACCTTTTCCATCTTGACGGTTCCCGTGATCCTTTCCATCGTCAACGTCCGTCTCGGATCCTCGTCCTCTTTCTTCTCATTCAAAATTTCCCGCGTTCTCTCCAAACCCGTAATAGCCTCGGTGATCTGCGTCCCGATCGCCACAATCTGAAACACCGGCGCAATCAGCAGCACCAGGAACGCATTGAACGCAAACCATTCCCCCGGCGTCATCGTCCCGTTTCGAATCGCGTGCCCGCCCATCTCGTACATCAGCGCTCCCACTACGCCCATTAGCGTCGCGCCGGAAAGGCTCATCAGCGACGTCGCCGTCAGCGTCTTTAGCACGTTATCCAACAGTCGGTGCACGCCTGTCGCGAAAATCTTCTCCTCGCGCTCTTCCGCGCGATAGCCCTTTACCACCCGCACTCCTCCGAGCGACTCCGTCAGCCTTCCCGTCACCTCCGCGTTCAGTTTCGGCCGCGCCCGGAAGATCGGCCGTATCGTCTTGAACGCTTTGCTGATTCCCACCCCGAAAATCATCACGATCGAGAAAGCTACGACCGTCATCTCCACGCTGGTTCTCAACAAGTAGACCAGCGCAAACAGCGCCGTCATCAGCCCGCCCACGAACTCCACCAGTCCCGTCCCGATCAGATTCCGGATCCCCTCCACGTCGCTCATGATCCGCGACACCATCACGCCCGTTTTGTTCGCGTCATAAAACGAAACGGGCAGCCGCCCGATGTGCGCCTGCACTTGCTTGCGCAGCTCCGTGATCATTCTCTGCGCCGATTTCGAAAGCAGTTGCGTCAGCGTGAACGACGTCAGCCCCTGAATGATCGTCGCTCCCAGGATCGCCAGCACGATCGGCGTCAGCAGCCCCATCTGCTTCTTGATCACCACGTTGTCGAGGAAGTATTTCGTCGAGGCCGGCAGCACCAGGCCGGACAGCCGGTTCACCGCCATAAGCGCGAAGCCCAGCAGCAGCAACCCCTGCCGTGGCTTGATCAGCACCCAGATATCAGGGAGCGATTTCCACTTCTGCAGCATCTTTTCGCGTTTCGACTTCACCACCGCTGCTGTTTCGCTGGCCATGGTTTTGCCGCCGTTTGTCTCAGCCCTTGGATGCAACTTTGGAATCGAAATCTACACGAGACGACCCTAGCCGATCGGCTAGGCACAAACGCGCCGGGCGGCGCGTCTCAGTCGGCGGCCGCTCCGCCGCGCGGCATTGGCGCCGCCGGCCTCTCCAAATTCAGCACGCTGGCGATGAAATCGCTCACCGTAATCCCCAGCTGCCCCCACAACCGCCGCTTCAGGCTGCTGTAATCTTGCGTCCCGCTAAAGAGGTCGCTCATCAGTTGACGGAACACCGCGCTCCGGTTCATGAACTGGACCATCCGCGTCGTCACTGCCGTTCCCAGGAACGACCCGCGATAAAACCGCCGCACAATCCGTGCCGCGAATTCCAGTTCCGACGAAAACGCTGCCTTCACCCACGCTGGATATTTCTCCGGGCAACCCTGCGCCAGCGATTTCCCCAGCAATTCCCCGGATTTCATTGCGTAGAACAATCCTTCGCCTGTCAACGGATCAACCCACGCCGCCGCGTCTCCCACCAGCGCCCAATTCTTTCCCATCACTGTCCGGTCCGAAAACGTCTGTTCCTTCGGCGACGGCAGCACGTGGCTATAGAATTTCGCGCCATCCGCCGGAATCCCCTGCTTCCCCATGAAAGTTCCCAGGTGCGTTTTCAGTTCCGCGCTCGTGTGCGCCGCCATGCTCCCGCAAATCCCCACGGAGAGATGATCGCACCTTGGGAATGACCAGATATATCCTTCGAAGTGCGGCAGGAATTTCACGGTAATCGCTTCCGCCGTCTGCGGCACGAAGTATCCCTGCGTCATTTCCAGTTCGTCGCGCTTTAGCGCGCGCGTTTCGGGTGCGATCCGGTTTCGCGCTCCCGCTGCCAGCACCAGAAAATCCGCGCTCTGCCAGTCGCCGTTCACCTGGTACTTCGGTCTCGCTTCGTTCGTCACCACGCCCATCACATGCGATTGCTCGACTTCGCATCCCGCCGCTTTTGCCCGCTCCAGCAGCATCCCGTTCAACACGCGCCTCGAATAAATCACGATCGGATGCGTCATCTCCAGGTTTGCGCTTGTTTCGTTGCTGCTGATCAGCTTGACGTTGTGCACCAGCTTCTTCGGTTGGTCATTTTCCAGTAGAAAAGGGAAGCACTGCACCGCCTTGTGCGTCAGCCCTCCGCCACACGGCTTTTCCCACGCCAGGTGTTCATCGAAAATCCTCACCTGGTGCCCCGCGCGCGCGAGTTGTTCTCCACACATGGCGCCGGAGGGTCCGCCGCCTATGATCGCAATCTCCGACATTTTCCTGTCCCGAAGCTGGTTTCGAACTCCGCCGCTCTACGAGGAACCTGCTGTTCGTGTATGCCGGCGCCGCTCTTTATTCGAACGTCGCCGCCATCAAGTGGTGGGGAATACCACCAGGCAATACCCGGCGAGGAGTATAGCACCGAATATCGCTGTTGCTGCTCCGGAAGCCGTAACTTCCCGGACAACCTTCATTCCCCACGTCTGAAAAACACAAAATATTCCCAGGTAGGGCGCCAGAATCACCGGCAGAATTTCGCCGCTCCTCAAGAAGAACAATGCCGCCACGATCGCACACCACGCGATCAGCCGCAGCGCCAGCGCCTTCGGCACCCTCCATCTGCTTTCTCCTGGTGCCGCTCGCCCCAACAACAATTCTTCCGCCGCATGATAGGGCAGCGCCGCCAGAAAGAACGGCCCGAACCGGGCCCACTTCCCGACCGTCAGCCAGGTCTCGCTCACCGTCAATTCGATCCATGAGCTTGTCAAAAAGTAGAGAAGCAGAGCCACAAACGCCGCCAGAATCACTGATACATACACGGGCCGCGCCGCGCTTCCTTCGCTCTTCCCGCTCGAGATGAATTCCCCCACGCTTTTCCAGTGCAGTGCCAGTAGCACAATTCCAAGTATCAACAGAAACCCCGCGAAATAATCTCCTTCGAAAAGCCGCAGCGCTCGCAGCGGCCCCACGAACTCAAGTGCTCCCACTGCCCCAAGCGCCACGATCCCGCATTCCACCAAACTCCGGCTTACTTGCACGCCCCCAAGTTCGTCCGTTGCCGGCGTTTCTTGCTTCCGGCTCGACAACGTCTCCCGCAGAAATGGCCCCGCCAGCAGCAGAATCCCCGCGAATCCTGCAATAAATCCCAACACGTTCCTTCGCGATCCCAGCACCGGCTGTTTCTTAAGCCGCAGCGTCAGCGCCGCCCATTTTTCCGCCGTGGAGAGCGCCGTCGGGCTGAACAGAATGGACACGTGCGTCGCTCTCGGAATTTCCACGTACTCGCTCGTGGTATCTCCCGGAATCGGGACGAGCTCTTTCGCCGCATTCCTCATCTGCCAAGGCTCCCATCCGCCGCTCATCACCAGCGAATGCGCCGGCAACTTCCCGAATTCGTGGAACGGCAGCATCTCCGGCGAAAGCCCGGGAGTCGGCCGCATCGGCGCAGGTGAAATTGCAATCACTCCCGCAACTGGCACCTGCACGGCTGCACGCAACGCATCCGCCCCGCCGAGCGAATGTCCCGCGAGCAGCGTCTTCTCCGGATCCAGCAGCCCTCTCTCCGTCAGCTCGCGCACCAGGTTTTCTGTGCAAACTTCCGAGCGCTCGTACGAAAACGGCCCCGGCGTTCTTCCATGTCCCGGCATGTCCGGCACAAACACGCGCATCCCCTCTGCTGCGAATCCCTTCGCGATGTACGACATGATTCGCTTGTTCGCTGCTAGCCCATGCACAAGCACGACGTACCCTTGAGGTAAAGCGCTGCTGGATCCGCCGCTTGCCGGTTGGAGGATGTCCGTCACAAGATCGCATCCTCCCGCATAAATTCGGTAAGTCCGCGGCCGGTAAGAATCGCTCAGCGCAAGCCCCAAACCCAGCAGAAATAGCGCCACCCCGCACGCGCCCCGCAGCAGCGTTCCTCTCTTCATCGGCTATTCTCGCGGTCCGGGCGTCTCTCTCGCCCCTCATGGTAAACTGTCCATTCATCGGTCATCAGGCTTGCTCTTTCGCACGCCGTCATGGAGTTCCTTTGATTCCCGGGATTTTCACTCTCGAAGAGGCGATTTTGCGGTTTGGCCGCGAGAAACGCAACGGCCGCCGCGTCGTCTTCACCAATGGCTGCTTTGATCTGCTCCATCCCGGTCATATTAGCCTGCTCGAGCAGGCTCGCGCTCTTGGCGACATTCTCGTCGTCGGCATCAACAGCGACTCCAGCGTTCAATTTCTGAAAGGCCCCGGCCGTCCCGTTATCCCTGAACACGAGCGCGCCGAAATCCTCGCAGCTCTCGAATGCGTGGATGCCGTCCTCATTTTCGATGAGCTCAGCCCCCGCGAAGTCATAGCTCGCCTTCTCCCCGATATTCTCGTCAAGGGCGGCGATTGGCCCGGAAATCAGATTGTCGGCCGCGAAGAAGTCGAAGCTGCCGGCGGACGCGTCGTTTCTGTTCCCGTCGTTCAGGGTTACTCCACAACCGAGATGCTCCGCAAGATTCGCGAAGGCTCGCCGGCCTCTCGCGTGGACGCCTGATTCCTCTCTCATGATTCTTCCCGCCGTCCGCGAGCGCCTCGAACTTGTCCTCCGTCACCCTTCCGTCGAGGGTGCCCTCGGCGCTCTGCGCGCTGGCGGGCGCCACGTCTCTCTCTCCGGTTTGCACGACGTCGCGAAAGCCCTCCTAGCTTCCTATCTCACACACGAATTGCGCCGCCCCGCTTTCTTCATCACCGGTTCGAACCGCGCCGCCGAATCTCTTGCCGAAACCATTCGCTTCTTTTCCAACATCTTTCCCGGCGCCACTGGTGGCGTCGCCACTCTTCCCGCCTTCGACACTCTTCCTTGGGAATCCCAAAGTCCTCATCCAGATATTCTCGAGCGCCGCGCCGCCACGCTCTTCCGCCTCGCCGATGGCCAGGCCTCTCTCATCATTGCTCCCGTGCAATCTGCTCTCTGGCGCTTTCAGGACGCTACTCTTTATCTTTCGCTCGCCCGCACGCTCTTCAAGGACGCCGAGCTTCCTCTCGAGGAACTCATCGCCCATCTCGGCGGCGTCGGCTACGAACGCACGGAAATGGTTGAACTTCCCGGCCAGTTTGCCCAGCGTGGCGGCATCGTGGATGTTTTTTCTCCGGAAGCGCCGCGCCCCGTCCGCATCGAGCTTCTTGGCGACACCGTCGAATCCGTCCGCGAATTTGACCCGCGCACCCAGCGCTCCGTCGCTCCCGTCAATCGCACCACGCTTCTCCCCCTCACCGAGTGGAACATGGCCGCTCTGCCCGTCGCATCCAAATCCTCCGCCTCCTCGGCCCAGTCTCCCGCCTCTTCCTGGGAATCCGTTTCATTCTTCGGTCCCTCGGAACAGCTCGGCGAAAGTTCGCTGTTCGAGCTTGCCGAAAGTTCGCTCAAGCCGGTCGTCTTTCTCGACGAGCCGCAAGCCCTTCGCGATGCCGCCGAAAAGCATCTCGCCCATGCCACCGCAATCTATGAACGCTATGGCAGCGCCAGCGCCCCTGGCGTCTCGCACTTCTTTCTCTCTCAAGAAGAGTTTGCTGCTTCTCTGGAAAAGTCCTCCCAGATTTACCTCGAACAGCTTGCCGTCTCCATCGGCTCCGCTCCGCAATTCGAACTATCTTCTCGCCCGAGCCCGCGCTTTCATGGCGATGTCGTAGCGTGCATGGCGGACATCAAGTCTCATCTCGCTTCGGGCGGCAAAGTCTTCCTCACCGCCGCCAGCACCGGCGAACTCGAACGCCTCGCGGATATTTCCCGCGAATACGAAGTGCCCTACGTCCTCGGCGAATCGGAAAGTGCCGCGGCCGGTTTCACAGCGGAAAGCGCTCAGGAAACTGCGGGTCTCCTTCTCATCCGCGCTCCCTTTGCACAAGGCGTCGCCTTCCCGGACTCCAACCTCACTCTCTTCGGCCATTCCGATCTCTTCGATGTCACTCCCACCGTTGAGCGCCCCAGCCGCAAAATCCGCACCTCTGGGTTCTTCGCCGATTTTGCGGACCTCAAGCCCGGCGATTTTGTCGTCCATGTGGATCATGGCATCGGCCAGTTTGAAGGTCTTCGCCAGATTGAATCGGACGGCCATCGCGGCGAATTCATGCTTCTCCGTTACGCAGAAGATGCCCGCCTCTATGTCCCTCTCGAGCGCATGGATCTCGTCCAGAGTTATCGCGTCGTCGAAGGTTCGCACCCCGCTCTCGATAAACTCGGTGGCACCGGTTGGAACACTCGCAAAACGCGCGTCCGCAAATCGCTCGAGGACATGGCCGATCAGCTTCTCAATCTCTACGCCGCCCGCAAGACTGCCCAGGGATTCGCCTTCTCCGGCGACGGAAATTTCCAGCGTGAATTCGAAGACGCTTTCGAATTTGAAGAAACTGTTGACCAGAACACCGCCATCGCCGATATCAAGCGCGATATGGAACGCGCCACTCCCATGGACCGCCTTCTTTGCGGCGATGTCGGCTACGGCAAAACGGAAGTCGCCATGCGCGCCGCTTTCAAGGCCATCTCGGACGGAAAACAAGTCGCCATCCTTGCTCCAACTACTGTCCTCGCTTTTCAACATTTCGAAACGTTCAAAAAGCGCTTCGCCGCATTTCCCGTCCGTGTCGAGATGCTCAGCCGCTTTCGCACTCCCTCTGAACAAAAGAAAACTCTGGCCGAGCTGGAAGCAGGCAGAGTGGACGCCGTCATCGGCACTCATCGCCTCCTCTCGAAAGACGTGAACTTTCACGACCTCGGCCTTCTCGTCGTGGACGAAGAGCAGCGCTTCGGCGTCGCCCACAAGGAGCGTCTGAAAGAAATGCGTCAGAATGTGGACGCCCTCGCTCTCTCCGCGACTCCCATTCCTCGCACGCTCCACATGTCTCTCGTCGGCCTTCGCGATATGTCCGTCATCGAAACTCCTCCCCGCGATCGCTTGGCCATCCAAACTGTCGTTCAGCCTTTCTCGGAGGAACTCGTTCGCCGCGCCATTGAAAATGAACTCGCTCGCGATGGCCAGGTCTATTTCATTCACAACCGCGTCGAGTCCATCTACTCGCTTGCCACGCTGGTCCAGAAACTCGTTCCCAAGGCTCGCGTCGTCGTCGGCCACGGCCAGATGAGCGAAAAAGAACTTGAAAGCGTCATGCTCAAATTCATTCGCGACGAAGCCGACATTCTTGTCGCCACCACCATCGTCGAAAATGGTTTGGACATTCCCCGTGCCAACACGATTCTCATCAATCGCGCCGACCGCCTCGGCCTTGCCGAGCTTTACCAGCTTCGCGGTCGCGTCGGCCGCTCTCATCAGCGCGCTTACGCTTATCTTCTCGTTCCGCCACAGACCTCTCTCTCCGAAATTGCCCGCAAACGTTTGTCCGCCATGAAGGAATTTAGCGAGCTTGGCGCCGGCTTCCGCATCGCCGCTCTCGATCTCGAACTTCGCGGCGCAGGCAATATGCTCGGCCGCCAGCAGCATGGCCACATCGAAGCCATCGGTTTTGATTTGTATTGCCAGATGCTCGAGCGCGCCGTTTCGAAACTCAAGGGCGAAGAGGCTGCTCCCGAACTCCGCACCACCCTCAGTCTCGGCCTCGATGTCCGCATTCCGGAAAATTACATTCCCAGCGAAAATCTTCGTCTCCGCACTTACAAACGCATCTCTTCGGTTGCCACCGACGAGGAAAAGCAGGACGTCCGCCGCGAGCTCGCCGACCGTTTCGGTTCTCCTCCGCCCTCCGTGGAAAACCTTTTGGAGTATGCCGTCCTCAAATCTATCTGTGAGCGCCTGCGCATTTCCGCAGTCGAGCGCCAGGGGAACCGCATTGCCATTCGCTTTCACTCCGAGACTCCTCTTGACCCCGCCGCTTTGGTCAAGGTTGTCCGCTCGCGAAAGGGCATTAAACTGGATCCCAGCGGCGTTCTCTGGCTCGAAACCACTCGCGGCGAGTCCGTCCCGCTCGCTCTGAGAAACGTATTGCTCGGCCTTCAAGGCAAGGGATAAACTCTTTGAATGAGGAATTACATGCGTAATCTTGTGGTCATCGTGGCGTTCTTTGCCGCCATTCCCCTCGCTGCCCAGCAGCCTGCTCCTCCGCCTTCTCCGGCCCAGCAGCCTGCTTCGCCTCAAGCGCAGCAGAAGCCGCAGCCAAAGCCCAGTCTCGGGCAGCCGGACGAAGCTCCCGCGGATACTCAGGCCAAGCCGGTCCGCAAACCCGCGCCCTTCAAGCCGGTCGCTGCCATGGACACGGAAGGAAAAGTTGTCGAGGAAATTGTCGCCCGCGTGAACAACGAAATTATCACGCGCTCCGAACTCGATCATTCCGTCGCCAACGCCGAGGACGACGCAAAATCGGAATGCCAGAATCGCTGCACACCCGAACAGATGAACGCTCTCGTTGCCGACCACAAAAAAAATGCCCTCCGCGACCTCATCGATCAATCCCTTCTCGAACAGCGCGGTAAGGATATGGGATTGAATGTCGAAGCGGAGACGGTAAAGCAGTTGGATGAAATTCGAATCCAGAACAAGCTGACGAGCATGGAAGCGCTCGAGCAGGCCGTTACGGCGCAGGGATTGAATTGGGAAGACTTCAAGGGCAACATCAGCAACGGCATCCTCACGAAGAAAGTGATCAGCGAGGAAGTCGGTTCGCACATCACGATCGACAAGGACGAAGTCCAGAAATATTACGACGCCCACAAATCCGAATTTGTGCGCCCGGAGCAGGTCGTGCTTCGCTCCATTGAAGTCAACACGGCGGGAAAAACTCCGGCGGAAGCCGCTGAGCTCAAGAAAAAAGCGGAGACGGCGCTGAAGCGCGTCAAGGACGGCGAGGATTTTGGCGAGATCGCGAAGCGTTATTCGGACGGTTCCACCGCCCAGCAAGGCGGCTATCTCGGCGCGTACAAGCGCGGCGAACTCTCGCCGCAGCTTGAAGGCACCGTCTTCAAAATGAAAAAAAATGAACTCACCGATGTGCTCGAAACCAAGCAGGGTTTTCTCATCATGCAGGTCATGGAGCATTACGACGAAGGTTTGCAGCCGGTGGACAAAGTCGAAAATGAAATCATGAACAAGCTCTACGACGAGCGCATGCAACCCGCTCTTCGCGATTACCTCAAGACCCTTCGCGAGCAAAGCTACGTGATCGTCAAGCCCGGTTATCAGGACGCGGCCGGCGGCAGCAATTCCGAAATCCAGGAAGTCAGCGCGACGCCGGAAGTGACGAAGACCAAGAAGGGCCGCAAGAAATATTTGCTATTCGGCAAGCGTCCCGGCGATACAGGCGACTGATCCTGATGAAGACGCCTTACGTCTCCGATTTGAATTCCGAACAATCCGTCACCACTTTTTTCCTCGTGCATGAAAAAGAAATTCGCAATACGCGCGAGGGCAAGCCGTACCTTCGTCTGGAACTCGGCGACCGCACCGGCACCATCGAAGCGCGGATGTGGGATCAGTTTGAAAATTCCGCGAAGGATGTCGGCCGCGACGATTTCGTGAAAGTCCAGGCGCGCGTCGAAATTTACCGCAACAAGCCCCAGCTTTCTCTCCAGCAGCTTCGCCGCGCCAAGCCCGAGGAAATCGATCTCTCCGATTTTCTTCCGCATACGAAGGAAGACGTCGGCAAACTCTGGTCGCAGCTTCTCGATCACGCGAATTCCATCGCCGATCCGTGGCTGAAAAAATTGGTGGTGGCAATCGCAAGCGATCCGCAAATCGCCGCGCGCTATAAACGCGCCCCTGCCGCGAAGGTCATGCATCATGCGTATCTCGGCGGCCTCCTTGAACACGTCGTCGGCCTTTGCGGCCTCGCGCGCCAAATTGCCGCGCACTACCCTGAACTCGATCTCGATCTGCTCCTCACCGCTGCGATTCTTCACGACGTCGGCAAACTCGACGAGCTTTGTTACGACCGCGCCATCGGCTACACAGCGGAAGGCCAGCTTCTCGGCCACATCGTCATGGAACTTGAGACCGTAACGAAAGCGATGGACGCCATCGAAAATTTTCCGCCAAAACTGAAAACCGTTGTCCAACATGTGCTCATCAGCCATCACGGTCAGTATGAATTCGGCTCCCCCAAATTGCCGATGATCCGCGAGGCCCTGGTGTTCCATTACCTCGACGATCTCGATTCCAAACTCGCGGCGGTGCGCGCCGCGCTTGCTTTGGAGTCCGGCGAGCCGGAATGGTCGGCATTTTCCGGCGCCCTTGGCCGGCGTTTTCTGCGGTTGGAGGAATTTCTGAAATAGCCTGGCCGCCGCCCTTCTTATCGTTCGTAATTCCGCGCAAAAATCGAGCGTTGGCGGCGCGGACCTCCGTTCCGCGCGCGTTTAAGTTCGACTTAATTCAGTTAAGGCTTAATCGCCCGTGGGCTGATTCCCGCAGAGAAAAATTCCCGTGCCGATGAACAAACAGACCGCGGCGATTCCTGGAAATTCTAGCGGTGGATCCTGAATTATTCGGTTTTGTTCCGCGGTTTGGGAATGATCTTTCGATACCGAATGGACCCAAAGACCCGCTTGCAGGGCGCAGAGCGCCAGCGCGATTACGAGCACCGTAACGGCGCGCCGTTTTTTCGACTTCATAGTGGCCTCTCTTTCTCCTGGCGGTGCGTTTATTTTAGCAGCCCGGGGCGCCGCTGCGTTCGCAAAATGTGAAAAGGCGAGAAGTTTTTTTTCGTTTACGCATCCAGCGGAATTGAACCGAACACTTCCTGCACAAAGCTCAGGGCTTCCATTTTGGTGGAAAGGCCCTGAATCGCGCTTCCCAAGATCGAGGCCGCATGTCTCGTCGCGAAAAAGTTGTCGGCCGCAGTTTTCCTCAGCGGCGGCGGTTTCCTCGCGCGGGCTGGCTTCGCCCGTTTTTCGAGTCAGCCCTCTTAAGCCCAGGATGATGTCGCCGGTATCCATCTGGAGTGTGTGCATTCTTGTTTCTCCGTCGAGAAGTAGGTGGTTCGTGAACCGTGCAAGAGAGTGCAGAGTGGGTAGTGCAAAGTGGGTAGTGCGCAACCCGTGGCCCGTGATTCGTGGTCCGTGGACCGTGAGGAACAGAAAAAAGCTGTGGTACCCCCCTCCCCCGTGTTTTTTGGAAAGATGTGAAAGGAAAGGAGATAGAAGGAGGGGTCTGCAAAAGATGTGAAAAGAAAGGAGTTAGAGGAAGTAAAGGAAGAAGAGGGCAGGTCGGGCCGGTGAGTGGGGAGGTAATTGAGTGGTAACAGGTGGGGAGAATTAGTTAACAATAATGCGGGGGTCCCCGCAGGGTTTTTTGTAAGTGTTGCTGATAAAGGAGTTGCGGATTTTGTAAGTCTTTTAGAATGAGCACTTGCGAGGGGTCGCAGAAGTGTTGCATCTAAAGGACTTAGAAGACGGTGGATTTTATTAAGTGGTAATGGGGCTGGGCGGGAAGAGGGTGCCGAGGGATTACGAAGAGCGCCGGCGAGGGGCATGGTGCTGCGGGGCTAGGCGAGGGCCAAGCCCGGAAGTACAAAAAGAGTATACATGATTTTCGGAGTTTGTCAAGGGGTAAAATGTAAGTTATTTGGAATGTGGGAGTTGGGGAAGGGCTGACAGCTCGCGGGTGTCAGTGCAGAGTGCAGAGTACAGAGTGCGCGGGGCAGAACGGGAAGTGGCGAATGGCGAGTGGCTAGTGGCGAGTGAAGAACGGAGAAGGAGGGGCGGGCGCCACGCGGGTAGCGTTCCGTAACGGGGGATGGGACGCTGAACGCGGGAAGAGGGTGGGAGGGTCCTTCGACTCGCGGGGCTCGCTCAGGACTCTCATCCTCGTCGGATGCTCGGATGAGGGGCACAACGGTGTTTGGACATTTGGGACAGTCTCGGAAAGAAGGTGCCGAGCTGGGGGAAGTGACGAGTGGCGGCGCGGGTCGCGGGAGGTAGCCACGGCGAGGGAGTTGGAATATCCAAGCGGTTGGGTTATGTGCTAGGATGGGACGATGCCGACCGTGTTGCGGCTGAGTGGGCTGCAGGTGGTGATTTATTTCAACGATCACCGGCCCGCGCATGTGCACGTGATCGGGAATGGATGCGAGGCGGTCTTCGATCTTCAATGCCCGGAGGGACCAGCAATGCTGCGGGAGAATTACGGGTTTACGCGGCGGGAAATTGCGCGGATTGAAGATGGGCTTGCGGTGCACCTAAGCCAGCTTTGCAGAGATTGGGAGGAGATCCACGGCGATGCGTGACGAATTCGATGCGGCAAATGAGCGCGGGAAGAGTTTGCGGGGGGAGATTCCCCGGGCGATAGAGGCGCACTACGACCGGCGGACTGGCCGAGTAGTGATTCGACTGAGCAGCGGGCTGGAAGTTGCGTTTGCACCGGGAATGGCACAAGGGCTGGAGAATGCGAATGCGGGACAGCTTGGGGAGATTGAAGTTAGTCCTTCGGGGTTCGGAATTCATTTTCCAAAGCTGGACGCGGACCTTTATCTGCCGGCTTTGCTCGAGGGGGTTTTTGGTTCGAGGAGGTGGATGGCGGCGCGGCTTGGTGCGGCGGGCGGGGGATCGAAAAGCAGGGCGAAGAGGCAGGCGGCGAAGAGGAATGGGAGGTTGGGAGGAAGGCCGAAGAAGGCGGTGGGGAAGGGGTGAATGAGGAAGCGGGTGGAGGTGGGGTCCTGTTTGGGTGATTGGGCATCTATTGCTAGCAGACTCCAACGTTAACTACATTGTCCGCGAAGTCAGTGGTTATAAAGATGGACGTTTGTTGAAATTGGTACAAGTAGCCGGGCCGGCCGTTCTTTGCGAGGGTACGGATCAGGGTTAGGTCTGAAGATAGAACGGAGCTCCCCGGGGGATGATTGCGACGAGATAAAATACGCTGTACTATCCCGTATTATGAGCGAGCTGAAGACAGTCAGTTTCCGGATACCGGCAGAAAGAGTGGAGACGCTGGACGAATTGGCAGCGACGATGGACCGGGACCGCACCTACGTTTTGAACGAGGCGGTGGAGCGGTATCTGGACCTGAACGAATATCACATCAAGTTGATCAAGAAAGGCGTGCAGGCGGCCGACGCCGGGGAGTTCGTGCGCGACGGGGAAATGAAGAAGCTGGCCAGCAAGTTGAGCCGGGCCAGGTAGCGTGGGGCAATGCGGGTCCGCTGGACTACGCCGGCCAGGGAACAACTGGTGGCCGCCCATCAGTACATCGCCGAGGATCATCCGCGCGCGGCGGCACGGATGGCCGAGAAAATCTGGAAGAGTACACAGCTGCTGGGCAAGCATCCGATGGCGGGCCGTCCAGAACGCGTAGAAGGAACACGCGAGCTAGTGGTGCGGGGGACGCCATTCGTGGTGGCTTACCGCGTGCGGCGAAACGAGGTCCAGATTCTGGCGGTGATGCACGGAGCGAGAAAGTGGCCGGAGGAATTTTAGCGGGAGCGACGCAGGGGACGAGGCTACTCGCATCGGAGAGCGACCACTGGATCAACGGACAGCGAACGAGTGGGGCCGGGTGACGTGCTTCCGAATTTTCTAGTTTGGTAGGCCAGAGGGGGATTCTTTCTTCAGGAATAAATCCATCGGCGAGAAGGGGCACCCTCCGTGTCTCGATACTTTCCAGAGAAATGGCGCAGTGGTCTTCTCACTGAGCGTGAGGCGTACAAACATCATTTTTTTGACATCTGGGCCGTGCGTCCAGAATCGAAGTTGTTCTTGGGAGGGCCTGCCTGGGCGGAGGTGGTTTGACAGAGGGGCAGTTTGAGCCACGCTAGGAACCTTGGGGCTCAGGCCTCGTGGTTAGTGCGCGTTTAACAGCTTCTTTGAGGGCAGGATCAGAAATATGGTCCTGTAGTCGTTCCAGCGCATGCCTCGCCAGGAGCGCCATATCGCCATATTTGTCCTTGAGCGTCAACAGGAGCACGCGGATCGCCTGATCGGTTCCGATTCTTTCCAGGCCATCTATTCCGAAGTTGTAGTTCAACATATGGTGCGATAGAACCTGGGCTAGAAAGGGAACTGCGATAGGGTCATTGATATAACCGAGCCGCAGAGCTGGCTCTCGTTCATCGGAAACCCCTTTAGCACGGAGGATGTTGGCCGCGAGGTCGGCGCATACCTTTTTCAGTCGCGCTGCGTCGCGCGGTCGAATCGTTAGCCGAAGCGCCCGGCTCTGGGGGACTATGATTGACCCGTCCGAGGCCTCGATGTTGGTCGACAATCTCAGGTCCAGGAAATACGTTCCTGGATTTTCGAAGTGGAACCAACGGTCCATTAGAAGAGGAAGTTGATAGCTCTTGCCAGACGGCACATGTCTTTTCCCGGAACCGATTGTCACCAAAGATACTTCTTGGTTCATGTTCCAATACTCGCGCACCTGCTGGCCAGCTGGCGAACTAAGAGCGAATTCAAAAAACTGAATGTCCTGAGCGCCAAGGGTGAGGGTAATCGTATTCGGGAGGTTGTTGGTAGCTGAAAACAGAACCACTATCGGCTCGTGCATGCTGAAGGATTCTTGCGTCGGCGTATATCTGAGGACGACTGGTGGGGCACCGTCGGGGAATGTCGTCACGCGTGACAGACTGCCGTCAAAGTAGATGATCGAAGCCGGCGTCCGACGCGCACCGAGGACGGTGATTTTGGCTCCCGGCGTGGTGACCGCGGTGCTTGGCTCCGCCGCGAATAGCTCTGGAGACGTAGGTTGCTGGGCGGTTGATGGGCCGACAGCCAGCGTCAATAGTAGAGAGTACAGGGCGTATTGAAGAAGCCAGCGAACTTTAGCCATAGATTCTCCCTGCGTTTCTGGGAGCAAGGGACCCGTTTGGATATTCTCTCTACAGTCTGATGGGCTCAATCAGTTTGTTGATTTCCGGGTTTTGCGCCCTATTCCAGTTCGCACTCATCCAAGTCGGTGTACAGTCGGGACGTGCTTTTTATCCTACCTAGCACCTTTATCTTTGCCCCACGGGGTAGCAGTAAAGCTCTTTCTAGCCAACGCCCCTGGAAAACAAGGACGGCCATGGCCGGACGACTTTTTTTCTTGGCGCTATCTGCAACAGAGAGGTGAACCATCGCTCTTTCATCCTCATTTCGTATTCCGAACCTATGTTTTTGGACGTCTGTGACTTCTCCCGACAGCCGCATCCACTGGCCGAGATAGGCCGCCATAATCTTGCTAGCCTGCTCAGACGTGCATCTTCCGTAAATGTCTCGAATGTAGTGTGGCGTGACTTCATTCGGAACACAAATTCTCTCTTCAGTCTTGCCAACTTCGGGCCGTACTTTTTCTAAGCCGAGGTTCTCCAGACTTGAGGGATTGCCTTCTGAACGATGAGACGCGGGCAAGTTCATGGCGTCGCCGGACTTGGAGCCGGGCGCGAGGCTTTCAGTAACCGGCGCTTCCCTTGAGTCGAAGTACGCGTAGAGGGTGAGTCCGAGCAGGGTAAGCATGGAAAGGATCACCATCGAAGTGATCGGATGTCCTAGTAGATAAATGGCAGTTGGCTTAGTCGTTGCGAGCAAAGCAGATGCATGTGCATCGAGAAAATGGTTGGCAATGCGGACGAAGCGGTCCTTCAGTAGCTCTTGGGCGAGGTAGAGTACTGAGAACAGAATGAAAAGCCACAAGTTCTTCAAAATCACCTGTAGGGTGCGATTTTTCCAGCGAAGCAATCGCAAGGATGGCGCTTCCATCTTCCACCTCTAGTGGGGGATGGTATTGAATTGTGTTGGCCAATTGCAATTTTTCAATATTCGGGGAGCTTAGCTGGAGGGTAGCGGAGTGAGTTTTGGAAATTGGCGTGGGAGATTTATAAGGCGGCAAAGGGGAAGACGAGGAGGCACCCTCCGTGTCTCTATAGTTTCCAGAGAAATGGAGCAGCGAGACTCGCACTGGGCGCGAGGCCGACAAACATGATTTTTTCAACATCCGGGCCGCGCGGCCTTGCCCCACAAAGGCAAAAGCGCGGGACTGAAGACCCGCCTCTACAAAACCGAGAGGCAGGAGAGGTCGTTTGCGGGGGGCAGGAGGACAGCGGGAAGAAAGAGCCGGCAGGATGCCGGCAGTACATTTAAGACATCTGCCGCCCTGAAGGGACGGCGCTACATTTAAGTCTTGACCATCGGAAATGTCGTAAGGGGCGGCGCGGGGAGGGGAGGCACAGGAGTGCCTGTGCTACACGGAGGGCGCGGCGGGTGGGAGAGCGTTTAGGGGCGGAGGAGATGGTGTAATACAAAACGTGTTACACTGGGAAAAGGAGGGACGGGGATGGCGTCACCACTGACACTTCGGCTGGACCCAAAGACACGGCAGAAGATTGCGCGGCTGGCGCGGCGGCAGGGGGTAACGACATCGGCGGTGATCCGCAGGGCCATTGCGGCCTGGGCGGACCGGGAGGAAGCGGTGGGATCTCCTTATGAGGCGATGGCGGATCTGATTGGCGTGGTGCGCGGCGGCGATCCGAAGCGGTCTGAGAAAACGGGACGGCGGTTTGCGGCGTTGCTGAAACGCGGGGCGCGGCAGCAGTGATACTCGTGGACGCGGGGCCGCTGGTGGCGCTGGTAGATGCGGACGACCAGCATCACAAGAAGTGCGTTGCGGCGCTGAAAACGATGCGCGAGCCGCTCGGAACGGTGTGGCCTCCGGTGGTGGAGGCCATGTACTTACTGGGGGATCAACCTGCCGCGCAAGAAGCGCTTTGGGAAATGCTGGAGCGAGGCGCGGTGGCGCTTCTGCCGCTGGACGCGAACGATATTCCGCGAATGCGCGAACTGATGCGGAAATACGCGAACCGCCCGATGGATCTGGCCGATGCGGCGCTGATTCGCGCGGCGGAACGGGAAGGGTTGCGCAAAATCTTTACGGTGGATCGGCGGGACTTCTCGATCTACCGTTTGCACGGGCGGACGCGGCCGACGGTGATCCCGTAGGGGGGAAGGCGAAGGCGGCGGCCGGCTTCGCGGCTGATTGCTGCATAGTGAACTTTCGCTGGAAGCAAAGGAACGAATCCCGTAGCATAAAATTAGAGAGCGACATGTTTCCCGGCGAGCTGAAAATTCGGGATTTGAGGATCAGGCCTGCGGCGGTGCTTGCGCCAATGGCGGGCGTGACGGACACGCTTTTCCGGCGCGTGATTCGCGGGCTGGGCGGCTGCGGGCTGCTGATGACGGAGTTCACGAGCTCCGAAGGGATTACGCGAAGCGCGGCTAAGACCTTGCGTTACTTATATTTCCAGGAGGATGAGCATCCCATTACGGCGCAACTCTTTGGGGCGAACCCGGCGGTGATGGCGGAAGCGGCGCGGATGGTGGAGGAGCTGGGCTACGACGCGGTGGACATCAATTTGGGGTGTCCGGCGAAGAAAGTAGTGAAGTGCGGCGGGTCTGGATTGTTGCGGGATTTGCCGCTGCTTGGGGAGATTTTTCGGGCCGTTCGCGGGGCGGTGAGCATCCCACTGACGATAAAGATTCGCGCCGGATGGGACGAGAATTCCATTGTGGCGGTGGAAGTGGCGAAGATGGCGGAGCAAATGGGAATCGAGGGGATAGCGGTGCATCCGCGGACGCGATTGCAGGGGTACACGGGACCGGCGGATTGGAGAATCATCACGGCGGTGAAGCAGGCGGTGAAGATGCCAGTGATCGGGAACGGAGATATCAACAAGCCGGAAGACGCGGAGAAGATGTTTCGGGAGACGGGCTGCGACGCGGTGATGATTGGGCGCGCGGCGGCGACGAATCCATGGATTTTCCGGCAGATGGAGGAGTTCGCGGCGACGGGCGGGTATGAGACGCCGACAGAGGAAGACCGGCACCGTTTACTTTCCGGCTACTATAGGCAAATTTGTGCTGCCAACCTGCCCGATGGTGTAGGCAAAATGAAGCAGTTCGCGTGCTGGTTCACTCATGGCGTGGGGAACGGCAGCGAGCTTCGAAGAATCGTACATGCGGCGAGAACGCCCAGTGAGGTTGTCGAAAAAGTTGAAAGCTTTTTCGAGAGCCGAAGCGCCGCGGGGGCTGGCCGGTCTGTGGACGAAACTCCAATCGCCCACTCCACGGCCGCCAGAAAAGAGGACCCAGCCCATGGTCCCATTGACGCAGACCATCACGAGGCAACGCTCGGAGCGTAGGATATCGGTGCGATTGCCGCTGCGAGTGCGCGGGCGAGACAGCCGCGGCGTAGCGTTCGAGGAAGAAACTTCCAGCGAAAATTTGTGCCGGAGCGGAGCGGCGTTTCTGACGCGGTTCGACGTGGCGATCGGATCCGACCTGGAAATTCGCATACCGTTTTCGCAGTACGCTTCAAGGCGGACCGAGACGGACTTCGCGACGTCGGGAAGAGTCGTGCACGTGGACGAAACGACGGCGACGGGCGGGCGGCTGGTGGGAGTGCAGTTTACCGGGCCGCGCTTTCAGCGCGTGTTTCGCTCGGAATCGGCAGCGTAATTTTCAGCGCGAATTTCCAACAAAGATCTCCCACACAGATTTCCAGCACAGATCGAGCTGACCGCGAAGTGTACGCCGGATTATTGTTTGGCGGGCGGAGCGGAGCAGACGAAGTTCGCGGCGTCGTTCATATCGCCGCTGCCTTTGTATTTTGCTTCTTGCGGATAAACACAGAGAGGGCGGGTGCGCTCAACGACGGGAGGGGCGGCGCCGGGCTTCAGCTTGGCGGCGATGATTGTGCCGGGGGCCTGGCCCTTTTCAACCCAATCCTCGAGAGCGAGGTACATATTATGTTGGGCGTCGTTCTTCTCGCTGAAACCGGAAGCGCCGAAGACATCCGTGCCAGGGCCGCCGCCACAATGCTGCATTCCGGGAACCATGTATAGACGCAAGAAGGATTGCGTGTTTTTCTCGCCCATCGCAGCGTTGACAGAATGGAAATAGTTGATGGAGTTGAGCGGAGAGATGGCGGCGTCATTCCAGCCGTGATAGAGGATGAGTTTTCCGCCGTGGGACATGAAGGAATTGAGATCGCTGTGGGTGGCGTTGAGAACGGATGAGAACTTTTTGTCGGCGTCGGCGACGGCCTGGTCCACGTTGGCGGTTTTGTAGTTCCAATTGGGATCGCCGTAGAGCATGTTCGAGAAAAAGCCGACGCTGAAAAAGAAAATCAAGCTTTTGCCGGGAGCCGTTCCGGTGATCCAAATGCTCCAGCCGCCGGGACCATCTTCGCCGCCGGGGAGATAGCCGGGAAAGATCTGGCGGCCGTGGGCGTCGCGCGCGCCTTGATAAAGTTTTTCGAGAGTGGTGACCTGTTCGCGCGTGAGGCAAGAATCGGAATCACCGGACTTGCAGAGCATGGTCTCCGGGCGGAAATGGCAGGTTCGCGGATCGGTGATGACGCCGTCGGTGTCGCCGTCTTTCGAGTCGCAAGCGGCGTTCACGGCGCTGGCGATGGCGGGAATTTTTGCGGCGGGGATGTAAGCGGCGGCATCGCGCGTGGATATTTGCGCGTCCCAGAGGCTGCCGCCGAGCAGATGAGTCCAATAGTTGGCGGGAGCGCCGGCGATGATGCCGTCGTAATCGGCGGGATAGCGCTGCGCCTCCATGAGGGCTTGACGGCCGCCGTTCGAACAGCTGGAAAAGTAGGAGTGGCGCGGAGCGTCGCCGTAGAAGGCGGTTGTGGCGGCTTTGCCGATGACGGTCATTTCATGGATGGCGCGAAAGGCGAAGTCCACAATTTTTTCGGGATGCTTGATGGCCCAGGAAGCGTCCACACCGGAGGCGGCGTGGCCGGTGTCGGTGGCCGCGGTGGCGTAACCCTGGGCGAGTGATTCGGCGAGCGAGCCGTAGCCAATTTCACCGGCGAAACCGCCATTGCCCTGGCCGCGGAATCTGCCGTTCCAATTGGAGGAGGGAAGCCAGACTTCGATCTTAATGTCGGAATCGGAGCTAGGTTTGGAGACGGCGGTGACACGACAGAAGGCGGGGAGGCGCTTGTATAGGCTGGGATCGCCGACAAGCCAGGGCGTGACGGCGGCGGGTGGTTCGAACGCGCCCGGAGAGATGAGTTGAGCGGAAGTGATCGTGGTGTGCGGGAGGGCGAGCTTGGCGAGTTGCTCGCAGGGTTGAGGAGCGGCGTGAGCGAGCGGAACCGCGGCGGCAAAGAGCAGTAGCACGGCGGCGTGAACGGCGTTCTTCATAGAGTGCTCCTTCGAGTGGCCTTGGACGGCAAGCGCGGAAAGTGCTCTGCGCGTTGAGCCAGACATACCATGGGCTTGCGGGCACATCCTACCTGAAAATTGGCGGGCTACGAAAGCGGGAGCGGGGGTGAAGGCCGAAACCAATGTTAATTTTTCGGCGATTTAGCTGGAACGGGGAACTATTGGAAGGCGGATGGCGTCCTTAAGAGAATTGTGGAGGAGATTCGGAGGAATTGAGGAAGAGGGGTACGCCGGCGTATGCAACTTCCGGGTGAGATGGCCGTCTTTAGAACTAAGAGTGGCGAAGCGGAAGCAGGGAGGGCGAGATGGGTTCGATTGGGCAGGATGTTTCCTACGCCTTTCGGAATCTGAGGAAGAGCCCAGGATTTGCGGCGGTGGCGATTCTTACGCTGGCGCTGGGGATTGGGGCGAGCACGGCGATTTTCAGCGTGATCGAGAACGTGCTGATGGAGCCGTTCCCTTATCCTGACGCGCAGCACTTCGTAAATTTCCAAATTCACGACACGGAGCGGAACGAGCCAGGAGGGCGCGGCGGATATACCGGAGCGGAGTTTTTGGAGTACATCAAGGAGAATCACGTTTTCGACCGAGTGATCGCGAATGACGGGGAAGACGTGTTGTACACACATGGGGAGGGAACGGACAGATTCAGCGGATCCCTGGTGACGCCGGGGACGTTTGAGTTTTTGGGGATGCCGGCACTGCTTGGGCGAGTGATGCAACCAGCGGACTATGAACCGGGGGCACCGCCGGTGTTCGTGCTGCGGTACAAGACGTGGGTGAACCAGTTCAGCGCCGACTCATCGATATTGAACAAAACATTTGTGTTGAATGGCGTGCCGAGGACGTTGATTGGAATTATGCCGCCGCGATTCGGATGGGGCGACGCGGACCTGTGGATTCCGGAGAAGCCCAGCGTGGCGGACACGACGCCGACGCTAGGTTACAACCGGTATTGGTTTTTCATGGGGCACCTGAAACCGGGAGTGACGCTGAAACAGGCGCAGGCGGATCTGACGGTGATCTCGAAGCAGATCGCGAAAGAATATCCCACACAATATCCAAAACATTTCAGCATTGAGATGCAAACGCTGGCGGAACTGGTGGTGGGACGATTCCGGACGACACTCTTCATCGTGATGGGCGCGGTGGGATTGCTGCTGTTAATCGGATGCGGAAACGTGGCGAACCTGCTGCTGGCGCGAGCGACGGCGCGAGAAAAGGAATTTGCAATTCGAGCGGTATTGGGAGCGGGGCGCTGGAGACTGGTGCGGCAATTATTGATCGAGAGCATGGCGCTGGCAGTGGGCGGAGGCGCGCTGGGGATTCTGTTCGCATGGGGCGGGCTGAAATCGCTGATTGCCCTGACGCCGGCGCAAATTATTCCGGCGGAGGCGGCGATCCGGCTCAATGTGGCGGTGCTGGTATACACGGTGGCACTTTCGATGGCGACGGCGCTGGTGTTCGGACTTGTACCGGCGCTGCAAGCGGCGCGGCGGGACCTGAACGATCCACTGCGGGACAGCGGGAAAGGAGTCAGCGGAGGCGGCGGGCAAGGATGGCTGAGGAATGCGGTCGTGATTGGAGAAGTGGCGCTTTCGCTGGTGCTGCTGGTTGGAGCGGGGTTGTTGATGCGGAGTTTCGTGGCGTTGCACGAAGTGCACCTGGGATTGCAGCCGGATCACATTCTTGTGGCGAGGTTGCCGCTGCCGAAGGACCGTTACAAGACGGCCGATCAAATCACGGCATTTTTCCGGCCGCTGCTGCAAAGGTTGAAGGCTATGCCGGGAATCGTGGATGCGACGGAGACCAGCACGCTGCCGCCGTACGGGGGAATCGGATCCGACATTGAAGTTCTTGGAAAAACGCATGCGGAAACATGGAGCGCGCCTTTTCAGCTTTGTAGCGAAGGATACTTTTCGGTCCTGAAAATTCAGTTTGTGCGGGGAAGGGCGTTTACGGAGGCGGAAGTCGGCGGAGCGAGGAAGCTGGCCGTTGTGAACCAGACGTTTGTCCAGAAATATCTGGGCGGAGAAGATCCCATCGGACAAAGAGTTCACGTGGTGCGGCTTGAGACGGCACTCGATCCTTTGCATGACGCGTGGTTCGAAATTATCGGAGAAGTGGCGGACGTCAAAAATCAGGGGTTGCAGGACCCGGTAACACCGGAAGTTTGGGTGCCATATACGGTGACGGGAACCTACGAACGGGGAATTCTGGTGCGGACGGCGAACGAGCCGATGGCAATGCTGAAGTCCGTGCAACAAGAAATTTGGGCGACGGATCGAAGCGTGGCGCTGACGCTTACGGGAACACTGGAAGGGTATATCAAGCAATTTTCGTATGCGGGGCCGCGATTCGGGTTTTTCCTGCTAGGAATCTTTGCGGCGATTGGATTGATTCTTGTGACAATTGGAGTGTATAGCGTGCTGGCGTATGTCGCCGCGAGACGGACGCACGAGATTGGGATTCGGATGGCGCTGGGAGCGGAAAGAGGCGACGTGCTGAAGCTGGTGATACGGATGGGGCTACGGCTGGTGATTCTCGGGGTAGGAATTGGATTGGCGATCAGCCTCAGCCTATCGAAGATGCTGGTTTCAGGGACGCAGTTGTGGGGAGTATCCCCGTACGATGCGTGGACGATGGCGGGAGTTCCGGCGATTTTGCTGGTGACGGGGCTTATTGCGTGCTGGGTTCCGGCGCGGCGAGCGGCAAGAGTGGATCCGCTGGTGGCGCTGCGATACGAATGAGTCAAGGATCTTTCAGAACGGTTGGTCAGGCGAAATGGGCAAAGGGGTGAAAACGCTTCCGAGCGCGGTTTACTCCTGAACGAGTCGGCGCAGGTCAGCGCCGGAGCGAACGATTCTAGGCTGACCAAGTCCTGCAATCATGTCCGCGGGCAGAATGGAAGTAGGAGTACCTTCCGCAACGACCGGAGGACTCCCGGGCCAAAAGGTGACCACGTGTCCCATGCGTAGGATGGAGAAAAGCGATTCCCAGAGTCGCAGATCCGCACATGGACGACTTACATAAAGGCTGAGTAAGAACGCAGGATCCGACTTGGACGGAGTGACTCCGACTTCGCAGGAGTTTTGTACGCCGTAGGAGATTTTCCAGTAGTTGGGTTCCGATTGAGATTCAACGACGGGAAAGAGAGAACGTACTTTGTCACGCTGCAGACTGGTGCAGGTTGTATCGCCAAAACATTGGATAAAGACTTCGAACCCCATCTCGAGACCCCGAGTTGGCAGGTGCCCTACGGCATAAGGACTGTCTTGTCCTTGGGAAGAGCGTCGAGAGTAGCGCGATCGAGATTCAAGTGGGCGGCGACGAGTTCGGGCGGAGTGTGGGTGAGCCACTCGGAAAGCGCCAGGTCCTGATAGAAGCTGCTCTTGAACATCTCGAGGAATTTCAGGTCAGTGGTTCCGGTGTTTTCGATGTAATGCGGAAGAGTCTTTTGGATGTAGCCGACGTCACCGGTCTCGAAGTCCATGGTACGCGCGCGGCCGCCGGTGGCGAAGACGGTCATGCGCGCTTTCCCTCCAAAATAAAATTGCCATTCATCGGCGTTGGGATGCCAATGCAATTCGCGCAAGCCGCCGGGCTTCACGGTGACGACGGCGGCGGCGATGGTGGTGGCAATTTTGAAGCTGCTGGAATCAATGATGCGGACGCTGCCGCTTTTGAGATGCTTCGCGGGAGCGGGCTGCGCGGCGCGAAAGGCAAAGTCCACCGGCGAAGGGCCGAGCGAGCCGGCAGCGCGGCGTTGGTCTTCGGCGAGGAGACCGGGAACTTCGCTCTGAAAGATGAAACGCTCCTTCTGCGGAAAGTTCTTTAGAGCGGCCTGCGAAACGCCAAAATTTTTTGAGAGAACATCCGCCGGAGTGTGAGCCACCCAATCGGTCAGGAGAACAGTTTCATATTCGGAGAAGTTGCCGTCATCGAAGACGAGGAGAAATTCGGCGCCGTCGGGTGCAAGGCCCTGGATGGAATGAGGAATTCCGGTGGGGAAATACCAAAGGTCGCCTTCGTGAACATCGGCGACAAAACTTTTGCCTTCAGCATCAATCGAAGTGATCCGCGCGCTTCCATAAAGCATGTAGGCCCATTCGGCGGCGGTGTGCCAGTGGAGTTCACGGATGCCGCCTGCAGTTAGGCGCATGTTGACGCCGGCGAGGGATTTCGAAATGGGAAGCTCGCGGACGGTGACTTCGCGAGACCAGCCACCTTCTTGAAAGCGTTTGTGGGCAAAGGAAAATGGGTATTTGAAAGGTGGGACGCCGCCGGCGTCGGTCGGAAGAGGAAGACTGGAACTGCGGTTGGCGGCGTCGAGAGCGGAGTTGGTCGGTCCGGGAGAGCTGGCGCTGCGATCCGAGTATGGCTCTTGCGAAGCAGCCGGTGGTTCGGCGGCGGCGCGATCCGGTCCCAAGACGCTCGCCGCAGCCAATGCGGCCGAGCCGACACCCAAAAAACCGCGACGCGACCATTGCTCTTTTGAAGAGTCCGCAGACATTTTCACCATCCTCAACGAGTAGAGTGCAAGAATCCTGAAAATCGAGCAGAAAGATACCGTACAACGATCAAGATGCGGGTGCAACGCAGGATCTGGCAAGCGATGACGAAGAGATAAGGTGGTTTTACGAAATAAACGGAGCGGAGAGAACAGGGCGGAGAGACCTGGATGCTCCGCCCTGCGGGCTGAATCGCTGCGAGGTCAAGCGCGAGGAAACAGGTTCCAAAACCAAAGGATGAGGATGGCGTAGTAAACAGCGACGATCCCCGAGCTGACGAGGAGCGTGCTCAGGGTCTTGCCAAGGCCGGAATATTCTTTTTTCCAGTGCCTGGCACAGAAAACGATCATAAGCACGGCGATCAGGGCGGTGAGAAAAGTGAGAATGCCAACGGGAGTTTCGGTCGAGCCCGAAGCGCTTCGCCCAAAAAGCTGTCCGGCGGCACCGCCAAGCATGCCAGTCGCGTAGGCCATTCCCAGCCAAACAAACGAAGCGAGCATGCCGATCATATACGCCCAACGGTCCTCCATATAGAAAAGCATCACCAAGATGGCGATGTAGAGGATGGATTGGTAGAGGTGAAGAAGAAAGAAGTTTGGCTCGAGGTGAGTGAGCACAAGAAAACAAACAACCTGTGCGCCCGCCAGGGCTGCAATATCGCGATAGGGCCGCATGGGACCTCCTCAGGCTGAGTGAACCTGTCCGAGAAAGACGATAAGGCCGATTTGAAGCGGAGGTATGTGAGCGAGGTCACACGGTTAAGCGAGCGAAGGCACACGTGCGAGCGCGAGCTGGGCGAGCAGCGTTAACAAGAGAACAAGCTAGTGGACAAACGGATAGATTTCGTCCGCGATCCAATAGTTGGCGAGAAGAATGGCGATGAGCATACCGAGCGTCCAAAGAGCCCAGCGGAAACGATGGAGGCGAGAAGTGAGGGCGGAAAACTGCACGGGGAGATCCACAAGATAGGCGGCGCAATAACAGACGTTGGCGACGAGCGCGAGGACGCAGAGGGGAAGCAGAGTGGAGAGAGTGAGTGCCGGCAGAAAATGAGGCCAGGAAAGTGCGACCCAGAGGATGACGACGAGGAGAAGTATGAGATTGAAGAGAATGCGGCGAGGTTCCCAAAAATGGAGGGAGGAGAGAAGGAAGGAACGAAAGGTGGAAGATGGGGAGCCGGGTTGAGGGGACGGAAGAGAAGTGGGGTTCATGAAGGGCCAACCTCGGAGTGGCCGAACGACCAGAATAAGGATGCAGCAATTGGCTTGCCCATGTCAAGTACTTTGTGGCGTAGAGTATTCCAGTAGGGGCGTCTTCGTCTCGTGGAGAACGGACAGAGACAACTCCGATTATTTGCGGACGGCCCAGGCGAGGCCGTCGGGATTTTTGCCCGCAGTGATCTTGCCGGTCATTTCCAGAGTGCGGATGTCGATGATGGCGACGTAGCTATCAGGAGTGCAAGAAACGAAAGCGCGCGAGCCATCAGGTTGCACGAGAATGCCTGCGGCGCCATGGCCGATGGAAATGAGCTTGGCGGCTTTGCGGAAGGCGACATCGAAAACGGAGAGATCGGGACCGGCAAGGGTAGAGACGAGAGCGAGTTTTCCATCGGGAGTAAATTTCAAGCGATTGGCGCCGCGAACGTCAGCGTCGAGAGTTTGCGTAACTTTTTTGGCGGCGACATCCATGATGGAGATGGTGCCGTCCTGGGCGTTGGCGGTCCAAAGTTCCTTTCCATCTGGCGTGAGGTCAAAGCCTTCGGCCCCACGACCCACGGGGACGACGGTTTCTGTCCAGCGAACGGATGCGGGAGGAGGAGGCTGGCCGCTTGAGTTAGGAGGGCGATTGGGAGGAGGGGTGCTATCGAGGAAGGACATGGTGGCGGAGCTGACGTTCGAAGTAACGATGTGGTCCAGGCCAGGGAAGACGTAGAGCATGTGAGTTCTGTCCTGGCCTGTGCCCATAACCCAATCCACTTTTCGGGAAGACGGGTCGTAACTGCCGATGACTTTGGCGCCTTCCGCGGTGAACCAGAGCTTGCCCCCGGCGAAATCCAAGCCATGCGGTCCACGCAAGGGACCCAAATCAATTACAGGCAGGGCTTTTTGATTGATGAGGTCTACCGGAGTGATCGTGTTATAAGCGCCGAAGCCGTAATTCGAAATGTAGGCAATTTTGCCGTCGGAGTCGGCGATGACTTCGTGTGGATCGGGGCCGGATGGGACCTGGCCGACAACGGCAAGAGTGGCGGGATCTACGATGAAGAGAGCGTGGTCACCTTTGGAGAGGACGAGAAGGGAAGTGGAGGGAGTTTCGGCGGCGATGAGGAGCGCGGCAGCGGAACAAAGGGTTAGAAACAGTAACAGTATGGTGCGAATGGCGGAATTCACAAGCGGCTCCTTTTCGCTGGAATGGGAGAACCCCAGAGTAATTTCGCAGGTTGAGGGAAGATCGTCAAACGGGATGGGAGTGGAGGGAGGTGAATCCGGTTGGGGGCGTTGCCAGCGGAGCCGCTGGCGCGTGAGGTGGGTCACATGGGGAATTGATGTGGCTCACAGCAATCGAACGACGACAAGAGCAGAAAAGAAACAGGCCAGGTGGAAAACCCGGGCGACCGGGTCCAGGGAGGTGATGGCCATGACAAAACTCATTGTGAAAGATGAAATGAAGGCTCCCGCCAGCTTCGGAATTACCGAGAGCAAGATGATTCGTCTCGAGAACATTCTTGTGGGAACCGATTTTTCCGCAGCGTCAGATCGGGCGCTGCAGTATGCGCTTGCGCTGGCGCGGCGATACGAATCGAAGATCTTTCTTGTGAATGTGGTCCTGAGCGACACAACGACGCTGGCGCCGGAAGTGATGACGAGGGGGGAAGAACTCCGGCTTTCTGCAGCGCAGGAGGAGATGGGGGAGTTTCTGATTTCTGGCCGGCTGCGGGATGTGGCTCATGAAACATTGGTCGAGCGCGGGCAATTTTGGCCAACGATGCAGCACCTGATCGAGAAGCATCACATTGATCTGGTGGTCGTCGGGACGGAAGGCACGAAGAGCTGGCAGAAGTTTTTCCTCGGATCAGGCGCGGAGCAAGTTTTTCGACAGGCGAAGTGCCCCGTGTTGACGGTCGGACCGGCCGTGAAGGACGGAGCGCCGAAAGAGATTGAATTCAAGAAGATTCTGTTCGCGACAGACTTCGGATTAGGGGCGGAACGGGAAGCAGAATACGCGTTTTCGTTCGCGCAGGAGAACCAGGCGAACTTGACGATGTTACATGTCGTGCGTCATGCGGACGATTACACCGACGAAGGCCTGGCTTTGAAGCGAGCCGCAATTTCACACGAACTGAGCGAACTTGCTCCGGCGGGAAGCGAAGCCTGGTGCAAAGTAGAGATGCGCATGCGGCTGGGAGATCCGGCGGAAGAAATTCTCGCGATTGCGCGCGAGATGAAAGCGGATTTGATTGTTATCGGCGCCAAGAAGGAAAAAAGCATCTCGGCGGGGCATGCGCTTGGCGGGACGGCATACCACGTGGTCTGCGCGGCGCCGTGCCCGGTGTTGAGTGTGAGGTCGTAACATGCGGCGCGGATTCTTGTGGATAGCTGCGGTGCTGGCGGGAGCAGCGTTACTTGCAGGAAGCGCGCCGCGACCGGCAAGAAGCTCAACCGAACCAACTGATGGGCCGCCGGGACGCCAAACGTACATGCACTACTGTGCGTCGTGCCACGGAATCGACGCAAAGGGCGGCGGGCCGGCAGCGAGCGCTTTGAAAACGCCGCCGACAGATCTGACGAGGCTAGCCAAAGGCAACGGCGGGAAGTTCCCCCAAGAGTATGTGGCGGGGGTAGTGCGATTTGGCAAGCCAATTTCGGCCCACGGGTCGGCCGATATGCCCGTGTGGGGACCGATCTTCAGCATGGTGGATTTCAACGAAGTTGCCATCCGAAAACGCATCCACAACCTTTGCGATTATTTGGCGTCCTTGCAGGAAAAGTAGCTCTCATCAGCAATCGGGTTCGATAGAAGGCGGCAGGCGCGTATATTCCTCAAAAAGGCGCGAATATGAGGCGGCGCGGGCTATAACAAGCAAAGACAGCATCCCGAGAAATCCAGACAATTTGTAAAATACACCTTGACCTTCTACAGGTAGAAGCATATATGTGTAGAAGATAGAGGTGTTATGATGCCGCTGAAATTTGATATGCCGCAGGGAACTCTGGACCTGCTCATTCTTAAGATTGTGGCGCTTGGGCCGGTGCACGGATACGCGATTGCACAGAGGCTTGAACAAGTTTCGAAGCACGTTGTGCAAGTGCCGCAAGGATCTCTCTATCCAGCGTTGCACCGGCTGGAGAATCGGGGATTACTTGCGGCGGTGTGGAAAGAGACGGAGACGGGGAGGGAGGCGAAGTTCTACCGGTTGACGTCAAAAGGGCGGAGCCAACTCGGCAAGGAGGCACAAAGCTGGGAGCGGCTGACGGAGGCCGTAGAGTTGATCATGGGGCTCTCCGAAGGCGGTGCGGAATGAACTGGTGGAAGAGGCTTTTGCACCGTGACGAGATGGAGACGAAGCTCGACAGCGAATTGCGTTACCACCTTGAGGAGCACGAAAGAGAGTTGATCGGAAAAGGGATGACGCCAGCGGAAGCACACAAGAGAGCCCTGCTTGCATTGGGTGGCTTTGAACAAATGAAGGAGGAATGCCGCGACGAGCGCGGAACACGCTGGGTCGAAGATGCGTGGCAGGACTTGCGGTACGCGCTGCGAACTCTGCGAGGCAGGCCCGGGTTTGCAGCAGTGGCGCTGGTGACCTTGGCGCTCGGCATCGGAGCGACTACGGTAATGTTCACGCTGGTGAATGGAGTCTTGCTGAAGCCGCTGCCTTTCCCGAAGCCCAACGAATTAATTACGGTGAATGGCCACTCCACGGATTGGAACGCCGAGGCGTTTGGGCCGCAAAATGTTGCCAATCTGGACTTTCGTGATCTCGCCCGAGCCAGCAAGACGGCTGATTTTGCAGGGGTTCTCTTTGATGGTGGCACGGTTAGCGAACCTGGCGAACCAGAGTATGTGGAATTGAGAGAGGTATCGTCGAATCTCTTTTCCGTTTTACAAGTGCCGCTGCTGCGCGGTCGTGCGTTCTTACCGGAGGAAGATCAACTGGGCGGTGCTCCGGTGGCGATTCTCGGATACGAATTCTGTAAGCGGCATTTCGCCGACGAAGGAACTGCGATTGGCTCTTCCATCGCTCTCGATCTGAAGCGCTACACGATTGTCGGAATCGTGCCCGCCGGATTTCGACTCTATGGCGAAGTCGCCGACGTCTATACGCCTTTGGGACAAGATTCCGCAAAATATCTGCAAAACCGCGCCGCGCATCCTGTTCACATGCTCGGCAGACTGCGGCAGGGAAGATCGCTTGAGGAAGCGCAAGCGGAACTCGGACTTGTCGGCAGGCAGCTTGCAGAAGAATTCAAAGATACAAACGGCGGCCGAACGCTGGTGGCAATGCGTGCGGTACCGAATGTCGGTAACGTCAAATCGATGCTATGGCTCCTATTGGGAGCCGTAACGCTAGTACTGCTGATTGCGTGCGCGAATGTAGCAAGTTTGTTGCTGGCGCGCGCAGTCTCGCGCGAGCGAGAGCTGGCGATGCGCGTGGCGCTGGGTGCGACGCGCGGACGACTTGTGAGGCAGTGCCTGACGGAAAGCCTGGTGCTCGGTGTCTCTGGAGGAGCGCTCGGAGTATTGCTCGCGGCATTTGGAGTTCAACCGTTTGTCGCCTACTGGCCGGGCATACTGCCGCGCGCGGAAGAAGTTCGGCTGGACTGGCATGTGCTCGTGTTTGTAGCCGCCGTTTCTTTGGCGAGCAGCCTGATTTTCGGAATTGCGCCGGCATTCCGGGCACCCTTCCGTGAACCGGAAAGAGTGCTTCGGAGCGGCACGCGTGGAATCGCTGGGAACTCGCGGCGCCTGCACGGCGCGTTCATCATTGCTGAAATTACGCTGGCGATGGTGCTGCTGGTTTCGGCGGGAATTCTGGGGCGAACCCTGCTGCACCTTTCCGCGCTCGATCCAGGCGTCAATGTTCACAACGTGCTCGTGGCGCGCATGGCGCTTTCGCCGGCGACGCTGGCGGATGCGGCGAAGACACGCGGGGCCTGGAAAGATGTGCTGGAGCGGGCGCGGCAAGTACCGGGGGTGGAATTCATCGCGACCGTGGACACTTTCCCCATGCGGGAGGGAGACAACGAGCAGGCCTATTGGACGAGCGCGGCGATGCCACCGGAGAAAGAGATGCCGCTTGCTCTGTTGACGTCTGTATCGCCGGACTACTTGAAGGTGATGGGAATCGCGTTGCGCGAAGGGAGATTCTTCAACGAGCACGACACGCTGGAGAGCCCACCGGTGATTGTGATCGATGACGTGCTGGCACAAAAGGCGTTCGGCGGAGCGGATCCAGTGGGGAAGAGACTGTGGATTCCAGAGATGGGATACGGCGGCAATGTCTTCGAAATTGTGGGAGTGGTCGGGCACGTGCGCCACTGGGGACTTGCGGGAGACGACCAGGCAAAAATTCGGGCACAAATCTATTATCCGTTCTCGCAGCTTCCGGACAACTTCATGCACCGGTGGTCGCAATTGATGTCCATTGCCGTACGAACGCAGGTGGCTCCGCTCGCCGTGCTGGCACCCTTGCGGAACGAGTTGAAAGGAGTAGCGAACGACCAGGTTTTGTACGAGGTGCACACGATGGAACAACTCGCGAGCGCTTCGCTGGCGGAGCAGCGCTTTTTGCTCCTGCTGTTCAGCCTCTTCGCAGGAGTGGCGTTGCTGCTCGCCTGCGTCGGGCTCTACGGCGTACTCGCGTACCTCACGGGACAACGCGTGCCCGAGATCGGGATCCGAATGGCATTGGGTGCGAGTCCTGTCGATGTGCTTCGCCTGGTGCTGCGTCAGAGCCTGTCCATGATCGTGAGTGGTGTCGTGCTCGGCAGCGCATGCGCGCTTGCGGCAGGCGTCGTCTTGCGAAGAGTTGTCGAGGGAGTTCGGTCAACAGAGATTTCGGCAATGGGAATCATGGTGCCGCTCTTAGTGGCGACTGCTCTCCTGGCGAGCTACCTTCCTGCGAAAAGGGCATCCAAAATCGATCCGGTCATCGCGCTAAGGCAGGACTAGAAATCCACGGCTGCCAACGCCGAGGCAGAAACTCTCCTGAAGCCGTGCCTCTTCTTGCGCGCACAAAGGCTTGTCAATATACTTCGCCGCGTTGAGCAGGCGGGAACAGAAAGCTCGCCGCGCCGGGAGGATAACCAGCTATGAATCTTGAAGCGATCAAGCTTGCGCGCGCAGTGGCAATTGCAATTTTTGTTGCGAGTCCTTTGGCGGCAGCGCCTCGCCCTCAACAAAAACCTGCCACTCCCGAAGCCACTACTGCACGAAGCAAGGAAGGGAAGGCGCTCTTTGGGACGGCGGAAGCACTACGGATTGCGAGAGTGAGCTCACCGCGTATCTCTCCGGATGGAGCGCGAGTGGCTTACCTGGTGGCTGAAAACGACACAGAAAAGGAGCAGGCGTGGAAGTATGTTACGCATTTGTGGGTCGTACCGACCGCAGGGCCGGCAAGCGCGGCGCGCCAATTTACAAGAGGAGAGAAGAGCGTATCGAATATCGAATGGTCGCCGGACGGCAAAATTCTGGCATTCACGATGGAGGCGGGTGAAGAAAAGGATGCGAAGCCACAGGTGTGGTTTATGTACGTCGACGGCGGCGAGCCATGGCAGGTGACCAAGCACAAGTCCGGCGTGAGAGGTTTCCAGATTTCTCCGGACGGGAAGACCTTGCTGCTCACAGCGACCGTGCCACCGAGCGAAACGGAAGAGAAACGATTGAAAGAAAAAGATGACGCAGTTGTGGTGGATCGTGATTTCAAAATGGCGCAGCTCTGGACTTGGGATGTTGCGACAGGCCAGGAAAAACAGATTACAAAGGGAGACTACACCGTAAGCGATCCGCGCTGGTCTCCTGATGGCGCACACATCTCGTTCACGACAAACCCGACGCCTCGGTTGGACGATACGGCCCTCACCACGGCTTGGGTTCTCGATGTGGCCAGCGGAACGCCGCGAAAATTGGTGGACACGACCGAACCAACCCACACCGCGCGGTGGTCGCCGGACGGAAAGTGGATTGCGTATCTCAGTTCGCCCGGCTTGCTGATTTACAAGGTCAACCTGTTCGTGATTCCGGCTGACGGCGGGACGCCCAAGAAGCTCAGCGGAGCGTTCGAATTGAACGCGGGCGAGCCGATGTGGTCTGCGGATGCAAAGGAGATCTACTTCAGCAGCGACGACCACGAAGCGATTCGAGTGTTTGGCGCTGACGTTGCGGCGGGAACAATCCGTGTGCTCACGGGAACGACAGGAGTCGTTGATCTGACGAGCGTAAGCAAGAACGGCAAAACGGCCGTGGGAGTTCTGAGCGATCCGACCCATCCGGATGATATTTTCCGAAGCGATTTCAGCTTTGGCTCTCTTGAAAAGATTACAAACCAAAATAGCTGGCTGGCCGATTACACGCTGGCGCCGAGCGAAGTTGTGAAGTGGAAGAGCAGCAAAGACGGCATGGAAATTGACGGAATTGTGACCAAGCCGGTTGATTTTGACAGCTCTCACAAGGTTCCATTCCTGCTGAATCCGCACGGAGGGCCCACCGGGGCTTCGCTGCTCTCGTTCAATACCGGAATTCAAATCATGGCGGCGAATGGCTACATGGTTTTGCAGCCTAACTTTCGCGGGTCGTCCGGGCGCGGCGAAAAATTCGCGACGGCAAACCAGAACGATTGGGGAGACGGGGACTATAAGGATGACATGAGCGGAGTGCAGGCAATGGTGGATCGCGGATGGGCCGACCCCGCCCACCTCGGCGCCTTCGGTTGGTCCTATGGCGGGTTCATGACGATGTGGATTGACACGCAGACCGATCGCTTCAAGGCGATTTCGCCGGGCGCGGGGCTACCTGATCTTTATTCGATGTATTCGCAGACGGACATCCACCGCTACCTGACGATGTTCCTGGGAATGAAATCGCCGTGGGACAACTTCCAGGAATACTGGGACCATTCGCCGATGAAGTATGTGAGTAACGTGAAGACGCCCACGATGATTTTGCACGGGCAGGCAGACACGCGCGTGCCGATTGCACAGTCCGAGGAGTTTTATCGAGCGCTTTACGAGAGGCATGTGCCGGTCGAGTTCGTAACCTATCCACGGGAAAATCACGGATTCGTGGAATCCAGGCATCTTCTGGACCGCTGGCAACGCTACTTGGTTTTCTTCGGGAAATATTTGGATAATCCGCCGGTGACGGAGCCGAAATCCGTGGTGGAGAGGATGAGCAAAGATCTGCCGCAGTAAAGATTCGCGCCGGGTGGCGCGCACCCAATCTCGAGCGGGGATTTTTCAGGAGAGGCCCAATCCTTCGGGGTGAAGAGCGCAGTCATCACGTCGAGGTGCGTGCATGAGAAAATGGGGTTTTTGGGTCACCGCGTTCTACGCAATCGTACTTTTGGTTCTGATCATACCTGGGACGCTGCTGGTCTCTGGGATCCATCCAACAGGACTCTCAGACTTTTTGAAAAACATAAGAGAGATCTACGAAACCGCCGAGGTCTGGATTCCGGCGGTTTTCTTAGTCGGCAGCCAGGCACTCTTACTTTTCTTGTCAGTTGATACGAGCGAAAAACGGCTGCGTCCGCGCTCCCATGTTCTCGGATCCTGTGCCGCCGCGGGGTTTGCGACGGCGCTTCTAAGCTCGGCGGCAGTCTGGTCCGTGGGTTTCGCAATTGGCGGGGACAAAGCCTGGGACAAGATTTTCGACAGTGACTGGTCTATTTTTGCGTTTTGGGGCGCGCTGTGGGTTGTGTGGGCGATCGTTTTCTACTTGTACTGGCGCAATTCCTCTGCGGCTGTGACGCAAGCGATGTCATGGCTCCTGAAGGGAAGTGTGCTGGAGCTTCTAATTGTGGTGCCCTGCCATATCATCGTACGAAGGAGACACGATTGTTCCGCGCCGATAGCGACTAGTTTCGGAATCGCGACGGGAATCGCGGTGATGGTGCTGTGCTTCGGACCCAGCGTGCTGTTTCTTTACAAGAAGCGGTTGGACGGCTATGAGAACCGAAGCTGATATGGCGAAGTCTTACATGCGCTTGGCAAATCGGCTGGGTCCCATCTTAGGTTCCTGATTCACAATTCCAGATTGTGAATACGCAAAATGGAATGACTCCTCCCGGCACGGAG
Source organism: Candidatus Acidiferrum sp. (assembly GCA_035279745.1). GTDB lineage: Bacteria > Acidobacteriota > Terriglobia > Acidiferrales > UBA7541 > Acidiferrum. The sequence continues at coordinate 295,796 of DATEHE010000011.1, forward strand.
CTATGGAAATCGAAATTGAACACCAAGACTTCTTCAGGTTTTGGAAATTAGCACCGATGAAATCTGCGAAGTCGATTGCGAGCAATCCAGGGAAAAGTCACCAATACATGCTAAGTGGACGCGGGGGCAGGATTGCAGGGTTACCGTCATTAAGCTACGAAGAGACGCCTATTGATCAACGAACGAATCCGTACCAATCCACGACTTTGCGAGCAGCTTCAGATTTTGTTTGTACGTCCGGGAGACAATGTATTCCTTGCCGCCAGCAACTCGAAGTACGCTCTCTCCGGTTGGGCCGGGGTGAATTTCTTCCACGCCCGCGGCATTCACCAAAATTGACCGATGAATTCGGATAAAGCCGTACGCTCTCAGTTTTTCTGCCATATTTGAAATTGATTCGCGAAGCAGAAACGATTGGGATTGCAGCTGCAGAGCCACGTAATTGCCGTCTGCTTCGACGGCCAGAATCGCCGCGGGGTTCACGAGCAAAATCCTGCCTTTAGTCTTGATCGCGATCCTGGCAGATTTCATGGGGACCTGCTCCAGATGCGAGCGCGCGTCAGAAGCACCTGTTTCGCGTTTCAAGTTTGGCAGGACACTTGGCGCAATCGCACGATGTGCCTCGCCTTTTTCTGGCGGCCCGAGAAGGCCCGTGGCAAGCAACTCCGATTTGGATAGATCGCTCATGATCGAAAGAAGACGTCCCGAAATCCGTAGACTAACCCGGTAACATCCACCACCGTGTTTCGCATCAAGCTTAGTCTTTGCAAATGTCGGTGCACTTTGCTTGCCATAATGGCAATCATTTCTTTAGCGCCATTCATGTTCCGAACTATCAACTTAATTTGGGTTTCGATATTCCTGCGGAGAAACTCCGAGTACCCTCCGAATGTGGAAAGCAAGATGGTTCTGATGGCAGGAGCCGTTGGCCATGGCCACGTCAACAATCGACAGCTTGCTGTTACGAAGTTGAGTTGTGGCGCGTTCGACCCGGCGACGGAGAATATATTGATGGACCGGCATTCCGAGCGACTTGCGAAAGATGACCTTGAAATGAGACACGCTAACACCGGCAACCGAAGCAACTACCATCAGGCCAAGGTCGCGATGCAAATGTGGCCAACCAAGAGCAAAGTTCGATCCGTGAAAGGTTCAAATCTGATTCGCACAAATATGAGTCCGCCGCCGTGCTATCCGGTCTCGAAGCAGCGTGTCTCGCCGCGGCAGTTGCGACTTCTTGCACTCACGACAACAGGAAATTCATCGCCGCTTCATTGAACTGCTGCGGTTGCTCGATATTCGATAAATGCGCGGCATCAAGCTCAACATATTTGGCCCCGCGAATTTGCTGAGCGATGTAACGGCCGTCCTCGGGAGTTGTCGCGGCATCATGTGTGCCTGCGATGACCAACGTCGGGACTTGCACGGCCCCGAGGCTGTTTCGTACGTCGTAGTCTCCTACCGCGACGCAGTTGGCGACGTACCCCTCCGGATTGCTCTGTTCAATCATTTTTTTTGTCGCGGCGATGAACGCGCCGGACTTCGCGCGGAATTGTTCAGAAAACCATCGCCCCACGATTGCATCGGATACGGAACTCAATCCGCTTGTGCGGACAGCATGTATCCTCGCATTCCACATCTCCGAATTTCCGATCTTCGCCGCGGTGTTGCAAAGGATCAATTTTTGCAAGCGTTGGGGTGCGTTCAATCCCAGCCACATCCCCGTTTGGCCGCCCATGGATAGCCCGCAAAAATGAACTCGCTGAAGTTGGAGCGAGTCGAGCAGCCCGAGGACGTCGTGCGCCAGAAGCTCGATGGAATAAGGGCCGGCCGTCACAGAAGAGCGGCCATGGCCGCGCGTATCGTAGCGCAACACGCGAAATTGTTTAGCGAACTCCGCTGCCTGCTCGTCCCACATCGCCAGTGTTTGGCCCAACGAATTGGAGAAGACAACGGCTGGAGCATTTGATGGCCCGGAAAGCTCATAGTTGATGCGAACGTCCTTGAGTTCAGCAAAGGGCACAGGTCACCTTTTCCTGGCTTTTTTTTGTTCCGGAGGCACATTCCGGGTCGCAACAACGCGGTCAATCAACTGGTCGGCGACGCCCAGGTAATTGGCAGGAGCGAATAGCCGGTCAAGATCAGCTTCTGAAAGATTCGCCCTGACAATTGCATCTTGGGCCAAAATGGATCGCAGATCCCGGCGGACGCTTTGGGCTTTATTGCAGGCCAGGCGCACAAGCTCATGCGCGTCGGAGCGGGGTATCTTTTCGCTGAGCGCCATGGTAACTGCCTCAGCGAAAATCAAGCCCTGCGTCGCATCCAGATTTTGCCGCATGCGTTCCGCGTCAATTTTCAATTCGGAGACGGCAGTTAGCAAGTGGTGGAGCGCTCCAGCTGTGAGCCGAACAATTTCGGGGAGTGTCTCCCATTCCGCCTGCCAGCCGCCTAGTCCGCGCTCTTCTTCCTGGACGAGAGAAGCCAGCATGGTCGCGGTCAGCGACGGGACTCGCAATGCAGCGGAAAGTATTACGGCAGAACTCACCGGGTTTCGCTTGTGCGGCATTGTCGAAGATCCACCGCGCCCGTTGGCCGCGGGCTCGAAAACTTCCGCGATTTCTGTTTGCATGTGAAGCGAAATATCGCGCGCGATTTTTCCGAAAGTCCCGGCACAAAGTCCGAAGGTGGTTGCGACTTCCGCCATGCGATCGCGGTGACTGTGCCACGGGATCTCCGGCAGCGGAAGCCGCAATTCTTTAGCGAGACCCTGTGCGACATCGAGCCCGCGAGTGCCAAGCGCGGCCATGGTCCCCACGGCGCCGCCGAATTGCAGCACCAGGCAACGGTCGCGGGTTTCTGTCAGCCTCGCGCGATGGCGATCCACGGCGTCCAGCCATCCTGAAACCTCGAAGCCAAAGGTTGTGGGAAGCGCCTGCTGCATCCAGGTCCGGGCGGCAAGAATGGTTCCGCGATGCTTCAGAGCCAGATCAGCCAGAACATTTGCGAAGAGGTCGAGTTCCGCGGAAAAATGGCCGAAGGCCTGCTTCAACTGAAGAACTCTGCCGGTATCTATCGCGTCCTGGCTTGTTGCGCCCCAATGAACGTAGCGAGCCGCGGTCTTGTCCTTCTGTGCGACGAGTAGAGTGAGCTGTTTAACGAGGGGGATAGCGAGGTTGCCAGCGGTGGCTGCCGCACGCGCGAGCGAGGTCATATCGTAGAGTTCGGCGCGGCATTTGGCTTCAATGGCTGGCGCCGCGGAAGCGGGAATAAAGCCCGCGCGAGCTTCGGCTCGTGCTAACGCTGCTTCAAAGTCCAGCATGAATTGAAGCGTGGCGCGATTCGCGAATATCTTCTCGACGGGCTGGCAGCGAAACGATGGATCAAGAAGGTTCATGGGGCGAGTGTAATCATTACCGCTGCCGAATGAAAACGGTTTCCTGCGCGGCTTGCAAGGCCGATAAAGAGCTCATTCGCGCGACGGAAGTCAATATGGATGCACTGCCAAACAAGCATTCAAACACGCTCGAGAACAACCGCGATACCTTGCCCCACCCCAATACACATTGTGCAGAGGGCATATTTTCCACTTGTTCGAAGCAGTTGATACATCGCGGTGGTGATCAGACGCGCGCCGCTTGCCCCGAGCGGGTGACCCAGGGCGATTGCGCCGCCGTTCGGATTTATATTTGTGCCGTCGTCGGGAAGATCAAGCTGGCGAAGAACCGCAAGCGCTTGTGCGGCAAAAGCTTCATTCAGTTCGATGACGTCCATCTGGCCAATCTTCAAACCCGTCTTCGCTAATACTTTTCGCGACGAGGGGACGGGCCCCATGCCCATAATTCGAGGCGCGACGCCCGCCGCGGCCGACGCAACGACGCGGGCTTTGGGCGTAAGACCATGACGTTTTACGGCTGTCTCTGATGCGAGAAGCAGCGCGCAGGAACCATCGTTAATCCCCGATGCGTTTCCCGCAGTTACTGTTCCGCCCGGCTTTACTACGCCGGGCAATTTCGAAAGTGCTTCCAACGAAGTCTCGCGTGGATGCTCGTCTACCGCAAAATTCTTCGGTTCGCCTTTCTTCTGTGGAATGGCGACCGGAACAATCTCCTGCGAGAGAAAACAGCTGCGAATGGCGTGCGCAGCGCGTTGCTGGCTTCGAAGCGCAAAGGCGTCCTGATCCTCACGCGAGACGCTGTATTCAGCGGCGACAATTTCAGCCGTCTCCGGCATGGAATCGACACCGTACTTCGCTTTCATGATCGGATTGATAAAGCGCCAACCGATAGTGGTGTCTTCCAATTTGGCCGCCCGGGAAAAGGCCGTGTCCGCCTTCGGCAGGACAAAAGGCGCGCGGGACATGCTCTCAACCCCACCCGCCAGAATGAGATCAGCTTCGCCGCATTTAATCGCGCGGGCCGCCGATGCCACAGCCTCCATACTGGATCCGCAAAGCCGGTTCACCGTAATGCCGGGGACCTCCACCGGGAGCCCCGCCAGGAGAAGCGCCATCCGGCCAACGTTTCGATTGTCTTCTCCGGATTGGTTGGCGCAGCCGCAGATTACGTCGTCCAAAGCGTTCCAGTCGGTAGCGGGGTTTCGCTCTACCAAAGCCTTCATCGGGAGGGACGCAAGGTCGTCTGCACGAATCGAAGAAAGTGCACCGCCGTAGCGTCCAAACGGCGTTCGAATGGCATCGCAGATGTAGGCTTCAACCATTATGATTTGCGACCGTTCCCAGCTTTTTCGTCCGCGGTCAAACTATCGTATCAGGAAGAGAGCGAGTAGAAAAATTGCAGGACGATATCCGGCTGCACTCATTCAGTTCTTCGAAGCGACATGGAAAAACTTGCAGGCCGAGAAGTGTCGTGGTAAATAGCGCCACAACTTTTGAGGGAGGCATAAATGCGTTTTGCACGAGCCATTTTTCTGCTGGTAGCAATTGGCCTTTTTCGTGGCGACTGCGCGTTCTCACAACCGCAAGCAAAGGAAGAGCTGACCACGCTCTTACAACGATTCATGGATGCGGCTGGGCGCGGCGACCGCGCCGTATTCGGTCAATTCTTCGCAGAGGACGTGATCTACACGCGAGCGACAGGAGCTGTGATCACGAAACAGGAGATCATGGCCAATCTGCCCAACACCCCAGCGCGCGGAGGCCCCGATGAAAAAACAACTTATTCAGCGTCGGATATCACGATTCATCTTTATAGAGACGCGGCCGTAGTCGCTTTCCAACTCGAAGGGAGGACAAAACGGCCGGATGGAAGTTTGGTTACAAACCATTATCGGAATACCGGGACTTTTCTTCGCCGGGATGGTCGTTGGCAAGTTGTGGCTTGGCAAGCGACCAAAATTGATGGTGGCGGACCCGTGAAGTAGAGCGTTTCCGCCACTCAGAACGAACCGCTCCCCAAATCAGGCCTATCGCGGCCTAATTTCCAAAGGCTGTTGCAACCTGAAAGTGAGGCGAGTCTCGGCCGGGAGAGTGATGTCTCGATGGCCCGTAAAGCCGGCGCCGCCCGTGCCGGCCGCGGCTCCAATGAGCGCGCCAATGGCGGCACCTTTGCCGCCTCCTGCAAGCGCGCCGATTGCCGCGCCGCCACCCGCTCCGCCCCCAACCATGGCGGCGGTTCGCTTTCCCTTACCCTTGGTCGTTTCTGTTGGCGAGTTTGTTTGAATCTCATAATCTCTGTCATGGATGTTCACGTTAGTCAGCGTAAGCTCGAGCACGGCGCCTCCCTTGAAACGCCCTGCGGCCTTCGCATCCTTCACGACGCCACGAACTTGCGCATCTTTGGGGATGGCGACGCGGCCTTCAACTTCAACGGGTGATTCCAATGTTGCCGTAAAGGTCTGCCCGGTACTGCTGATCTTTGAACCAACTGGCTCGTCCAAGACCACTGCAAGCTCCGTGTCGGCCGGAACTACAACAGGCCTGGGCTTCGGGGCCTCCGCCTTCTCCGAACGCCGGCTTGAGGCGGCGCTGCTTCCCGACGCTCCGGAAGCATCCGACGCAGAGTTAGGGGCAGGCACGGTATCCGAGCTGGTTGGCTGGTTGGCGGATTTCGAGCAGCCTAAAGACATGCCAGAAACAGTAAACGCAAAGAGCGAGGCCACTACAACGAGACGATTCATCGATTTTCTCCGTGCAAATTGGTTTTGGCCCAGAGATGCTGACTCGACAGCACCTCTTATCCTTTTTGAGCCTTGACGTCAGCATCCAGATAGCACAGGGCTGGAGAACTACACTTCAACGCTAAACTCCCCGCTAAGAAAATTCAAATGGAAATGCACAATTTTCTTGAGTTCGTGCGGGCGAAGCACGCCGCCTGTTGCAGTTTCCCCTCGAGCCTGGATCGGCAAGCCAAACTGCTCTGCCGCCGCTGTTTTCCAAAGTCATCGCCGAAATTCCGGCAAACAGTTTTCTTGCGAGCAGGAATACGCGCTAGCGGAAACCAGCGGCAATCGTACTATCGGCATTTTACGAGCGTACGTTAGCGAAAAAAACAAACGAAATTGGCGACACCAGCTGGATTGTTCGGGCCTTGACGGAACAGACGCGGCTTCCAGCGGAGCGGGAAGCCGCTCGGCGCTCACACGCGCTGGCCGAAGTGGCGACAGTTCTCGCCCACGAAATCCGAAACGCTTTGGGCAGCATGGAACTCTTCACCGGCCCGCTTGCTGATGCCACCGCCCAAATGCCGGAAACGCAACAATGGGTGACGCATTTGCATGCCGGCTTTCGGGCGCTTTCGACACGATGACCAACGTCGTGGATGTGTATATCAATTATCTACGCTGCACGGTGGATTCAGATTACGAGCGGCCGCTGATCCGAACGATTCGTGGCGTCGGTTACCAGATTGGAACGAATGGAGCCCATCCTTAGAACGTCTCGACAACCGTTCAGCCCGCCCAGATTCTGACTGAAGCGAGGAATTCCGCTCGAAATGGGAGTCGGGCACACGCGTGGTGGCCATAACCTAGACCACCGGTAATTCGCTCATAACAAATGATTTAGAATCTATCGGCCGGGCTCTGCGTGCGAGACTTGTGTCTCGCCGCAAGCTTGACGCGCTGAGCAACTTCTTTTCCACTCGCGGGTTCTATCTGGCAAGAGTCGGATATAGTAGGTAGACTCCGATTGGCCGGAACCCATCGCGGTCCGGACCAATGATAGGGAGACGACCATGACGAAGACCGATTGGTACGGCAAGGGCAAGCTCGGCTTGCTTCTTTGTTTGACGGGTCTTCTTTGCCTTTCCGCTCCTAATCTGAGCGCAAGGCAGTCTGACCAGCAAAATCCACCAGATCAGGCGAACCAGCCGGACCAGCAAAGCGACGCAGGGGATCCACCCACTCGCGTGGCGCGCATCAGCTACCTGGATGGTTCGGTTTCCATGCAGCCGGGGGGCGCGGGCGACTGGGGCGCAGCAGTCTTAAACCGGCCCATGACGATTGGCGACAAACTCTGGACCGATAAGGACTCTCGTGCGGAGTTGCAAACTGGCGTCGTCTCGATTCATCTGGGCAGCATGACGGCGCTTTCCTTTCTGAATCTCGATCAAGCCACGACTCAGATGCGGATTTCGGAAGGCTCGATCAACTTTCGCGTGAAGGAGATCCGCGAAGGCGACATCAACGAAGTGGATACTCCGAATGCAGTGTTCACCGTGACCCAAGCCGGCGCGTTTCGGCTAGACGTGGATGAGAATGGCGATTCGACTGGAGTCACAGTGATCCGCGGTGCCGGGCAAGTGACTGCAGGAGGCAAGAGCTACGATATTCAGGCTGGGCAGCGCGGCGTCTTCAACGGCACTGATGACGTTCAAGCGACGATCGATCAGGCGCCGGAGCCAGATGGACTAGATCAGTGGGCGGAAGACCGCGATTATCGCGAACAGGAATCGCCGTCGGCACAATACGTACCTCCTGACATGCCGGGCACAGCGGATTTGGACAACAACGGCACGTGGAGCGAGCAGCCGGATTATGGAGCAGTGTGGTATCCGAACGATGTTGATGCGGGCTGGGCACCGTATAGCGTCGGCTATTGGAGCTACATCGGCCCGTGGGGATGGACATGGGTTGACTACGAGCCCTGGGGTTTTGCGCCATTCCACTACGGTCGGTGGGCGATGATTGGCGGCAGGTGGGGCTGGTGTCCTGGACCGAGGGTTGGTTTTGCGGTGTATGGGCCCGCGTATGTCGGATTTCTCGGCGGCGGATTTGGCGTGGGAGTCGGAGTGGGATGGTTCCCGCTTGGATATGGCGAACCTTATCATCCCTGGTTCCACTGCGGGCCGCGGTACATTGAGACTGTAAACATCCACAACACGTTCATTCGAGACCGGGGAGAGTTTCGCGATCACGATTTCAATCACTACAACTATGCGTATGCGCACAACGTGCGCGCGGTAACGGCGACTTCGCGAGGAGCGTTCACCGGCGGTCAGGCGATTCATCGCGGCGAAGCCCACTTCACGGAAGCGTCGCTGCGAGGAGCGCAAGTCAGCAATCGAGTGGGTTTCTCGCCCACGCGGCGCAGCACGTTCGGAGCGGCCAACGCGGGCGGACGCGTATCTCGGCCACCATCACGGATCGAGAATCGGCCGGTGATGGCGCGTACGACGCCGGCAGCCAACGCTTCGCGGACCTCGGTTCGAACCGTCAATTCGAACATGGTGCGACGTGGCACGTTTACCGCTACGAATTCGATGCAAAATCGGCCGGGGAACAATTCCGTGCCAGCGCAGCGCGGTGCTGCCAATACGCGGAGCTGGTCGGCGCAGGGAGCAACGACGGATCGAGGCCGCGCGCCGGCAGGCTTCGGCAGCGAAGCCCGCGCGAATCAAAATGCCAATGTGACGGTGCGTTCCGGCAGAGCGGATCGTCCGCCTTGGGCAGGCAACGCCCGCACGAACAATGCAAACGCCGGGCGAGTCAACGAGTATTCGAATCGGCAGAATAATCCTGCGGCGAACCGCTCGTACAATGCGCCTCAGCAGCGGCCCGAGCGCAATGTCCCGAGTTTTAACCGGGAGTACACTCCGCCAAACCGTTCGTACACTCCGCAGCCGAGGGCATACAATCCTCCGCCGAACCGGACGTACACGGCGCCGAGCCGAAGTTACCCTTCGCCGGGTAGGAGTTATTCGCCGCCCCCGAGCCGAGGCGGAGGTGGTGGCGCGCCGCGTGGTGGCGGAGGCGGGTCTCCGCATGGTGGCGGGGGAGGCAGACCGCACCGTTAGAATGGTTAACTGAAGATCAGGAAGACTTGGCCCGCTTTCTCCCCGGAAAGCGGGCCCTTTACTTTTTAGCTCGTGCGCGACCGCTCGCTCATTCGCACAACTCCGCGCTTCGCTCCGTGTTTCATATCCAGGCTCGGTTTTGCCCGTACACGGTTGGACATGGGGATTTGGCGTTTTGAGGTTACCGTTTCCGGGCGATGTTACCTTGGGCATACACCTTCAGACGGGGATTTCTGGCGCTCAAATGGCGCAGACGCAACCCTGAATGTGTTGCCTCTACGGAACCGGACCACAGCGGCTCCAGAAATTCAGGAGAGAGGAAGCGAAGATGAAACCATACGCGCTCAGGACTGCTGGCTTGCTCAGCCTGTTATTGGCGATGTCCGTTGCGTTGCCCAAAATTGCGGCCGCGGATGACGACGATCCTCCGAGTCGAGTTGCGCGACTCAGTTTTGTCCGAGGCTCCGTGTCGTTCGAGCCTGCGGGAACGGACGACTGGGTATCGGCAGTCATTAACCGCCCACTCACAACCGGGGACAAACTCTGGAATGATACGGACTCCTTGTCCGAGTTGCACCTGGGCTCGGCGGCACTTCGTCTAGGCAACAGCACTGGCATCACGTTCCTTAATCTGACCGACAGCACGGTGCAAGTCAGCCTGACCGAAGGCACCTTGAATATTCGCGTGCGCCGTCTCGGCGACGACGAGACTTTTGAGGTGGATACGCCGAATCTGGCATTCACACTGCTTCGTCCGGGGAACTACAAGGTAAACGTAAACGAATCGGGCGATGCAACCGTTGTCCTCGTCCGCGAAGGCCAGGGCGAAGTAACCGGCGGCGGCTCTGCGTACACCGTGCATCCGCGCGAAGTGGCCACTTTCACGGGCACCGATCAAATTGATGCCGATGTCGAGCCTTGGGACAACTCCAGCGATGATTTTGATAATTGGTGTTCCGAGCGCGAAGAGCGCGTGGATCATTCCGTTTCGGCACGCTACGTTTCCGACGATGTGATCGGTTACGAAGATCTGGATCAGTATGGTGACTGGCGGCCCGCCGGCGAATACGGCGAAGTGTGGTTCCCGCGCACGACGATGGTTGGCTGGGCGCCGTACCACTACGGCCACTGGGTTTACATTGCTCCTTGGGGTTACACGTGGGTGGACGACGCCCCGTGGGGCTTTGCTCCCTTTCACTATGGAAGATGGGTTGTTGTCGGGGGTGTTTGGGGATGGGTGCCCGCTCCGCCTCGGCCCGTGGTTGTCGGCGCAGTTTACGTTCGTCCGGTTTATGCGCCTGCGCTTGTGGCCTGGGTTGGCGGTCCGCACTTCGCGGTTGGCGTCGGCTTTGGCGCGGGAGTGAACGTTGCGTGGTTCCCGCTTGGCCCACGGGAAGTTTATGTGCCGTCCTATCACGTGAGCCGCGAGTACGTGACCAATGTCAACGTGACCAACACGCGGGTTGAAACCACGGTCGTCAACAATTATTACAACACGACGGTGATCAACCACACGACGGTGAACGTCACTTACGTCAACCAGCGAGTGCCGGGAGCGGTAGTTGCCACTACTTCCGAAACGTTCACCTCCGCGCGGCCCGTCGCCCGAAATGTCGTTGCGGTCAACGTGAGGGAAGTCGCGACCGCGCCCGTGGTCTACCGCGCGCCAGCCGTTGCTCCAACGAGAGCGGCGGTCATCGGGGCGGGAGTCGCTGTCCGAGTGAGGCCTCCTGCTGTGGTCGAAACGCGAGCGATTGTCGCGCGCACGGCACCGCCTCCTCCGCCTCCAACTTTTGAGCGTCAACAAGAAGCGATTCGCGCCAATGGCGGCAGGCCAATTGCGGTGTCGCAGATGCGACAGCTGCAGCCCACCGCCGTGCAAGCGCGCGCGAACGTTCGCGTGGCGCCAGCGGCACAACCGAGGGCAATCGAGTCCCGCAGCGGATACCGGCAGCCCGCGGGCCAACCTCCGGCGGTGAACAACGGAGTCAAGACGTACACTCCCCCGCCTGCGAACACCGAGCGCCGCGGCAACGCGTACAACGATCGCCCGCCTTCCGCCAGGAATAATCAGCAAAATGAGAATCCGAACGGTGTCCGCCCGGAAAACAGGCCGCCGCAGAACGTGCAGCCGGGCCAGCAGCCGAATTTCAATCGCGAGCCACGACAAAACGTCCAACCGGATGAGCGGAAAAACATGAATCACGAGCCGGCTGCCACCGCTCAGCCCAATGCGCGACCCAATGATCGGCCAAATGAACGGCCAAACGACCGTCCAAACTTCAATGGCGAAGCGAAGCCAAATCCCCAGCCAAATGCGCAGCCTAGAGTTCAGCCAAATGAGAATCCGAACGCGAACCGGCAGCCTCGTCCCAATGTTGAACCGACTGAGCGACCGAATCCGCGGCCAAACGAGAATCAGAATGTGCGGCCCCAGCAAGAAGAACGAAGACCGCCAAACGCTAATAAACCGAATCAGCCCGAGAACAAGAAACAGGACAAGAAACCAAACAAGCCGCCAAAGGAAGAGAAACCCTCCAAAGAGCATCGCTAAGCCGTCACGTCATTTCTTAAAATGGGCGGGAACGCTTCCAGGCGACCCGCCCATTTTTTTTGGGGGTTGCGGCGCGAGGCTGCAGCGTCCGCAATTCGAGAAGGGCAATTCGAGATGCGTGCCGCAGGTCCTATCGCGTAAGATTTCAGCAACGCGGTGAAGACAAAACCACAACGCGCTCTCAAGAAGCAGCGGCTTCCCAGTTTGCCAAGACCGCTGGCTCTCTTCGTCATTCCGGGGTTGCCGGAGATCCGTAAAGGCGACAATTTAGCCCGGAAAATTGTCAGTTCCGCCGGGTTTTCTAAGCTCCGCTTGGAAGACGGCGATATCGTTGTTGTCGCGCAGAAAATTGTTTCCAAGGCCGAGGGACGCATCGTCAATTTGGCAGCCATCCGCCCGTCCGAGCGAGCTAATTTGCTTTCCAAGAAGCTGCATCAAGATCCCCGGTTTCTTGAAGTAGTGCTGCGCGAGTCGCGGCGCATCGTGCGCGAGGAACGCGTTTTGATCGCGGAAACGCATCATGGCTTTGTGTGCGCCAACGCGGGCGTGGACCATTCCAACGTGCCTGGCCGGAATCGCGTGGCATGGTTGCCGAAAGATCCCGATGCATCCGCACTGCGGCTAGCCCAGGCACTGCGAAGACTGACGGGTAAGCGAATCGCCGTTGTAATCAGCGACACGTTTGGCCGGCCGTGGCGATTGGGTATTACGAATGTGGCGATTGGACTCTCCGGTGTGCCGGCTCTGTTCGATCTACGCGGAACTCGCGACCGGGTTGGCAAGAAATTGCGCGCCACCGTCCTCGCGGTCGCGGATGAGTTGGCTTCCGCTGCAGGACTACTGATGCAAAAGTCAGGCGGCACGCCGGTAGTCGTGATTCGGGGCTACCGTCCGCCCGGAGGCCAAACTTCCAGTACAGCCACGAGCATCGTTCGCCCAGCGCAGGACGATCTCTTTCGATAGAATTGTTCACTTGCAGGAGTTTCCTCTTCTGCTCTGCTCATCGGATTTTCACTTGCGGGACCGGACCTCGCCGGGCATCCTAGTTTTCACCATGTGCGCTGCCAGAAAAATGACCGTCACGGCTCTGGCCGGCGGCATCGGAGCTTCAAAGCTGCTGCTTGGCCTCTACCACGCGATGAATCCGCAGGATTTGACGATTGTCGTTAATACCGGAGATGACATCGTCCTGCATGGGCTGAAGATTTCTCCAGACTTGGACATCGTTACATACACGCTCGCAGGGGTTGTGAATCCGGCGACCGGCTGGGGAATGCGCGGCGAAACGTTTCATTTTCTGAAGAAGCTTGGAGCTTACGGCCGGGAAACCTGGTTTCAATTGGGTGATCGCGACCTGGCGACGCATATCCATCGCACAAACCTGATGGCGCATGGGCATTCGCTCACGCAAGCCGCCGAATCTATTCGTCATGCGCTTGGCGTGAAGTCCCGCATTCTACCCATGTCCGATCAACCGGTTCCGACAATCATCGAGACACGCGATGGCCGGATGCACTTTCAAGAATATTTGATCAAACATCGGACCGAACCCGGGGTACGGGCAATTCACTTTGAGGGCGTGAAGCACGCTCATCCCGCGCCCGGCGTGCTGGAAGCCATCTGCGACGCGCAAAGAGTTGTGATTTGCCCAAGCAACCCGCTGATCAGCATCGGCCCGATACTTGCCATCCCACGCGTGCGCGAACAATTGCGCGCGCGAAAGGAAAGTGTGATTGCCGTCTGCCCGATTGTTGGAGGCAAGTCGCTGAAAGGCCCGAGCGACAAAATGCTCATCCAAACAGGCGCGGGCTCCTCTGCTTCCGCGGTGGCCAAGCTCTACGCCGATTTCACGGGAACGTTTGTGATTGACCGGCGGGATGCTTCCCAAGCGGATGGCATTCGTGCGCAGGGTATGAAAGTCGCTGTGCTTCCGACCGTGATGCGGACGCGCGCCGACAAGCGAAAACTGGCTCGCTCCATTCTGGCGTTGTAGAAAAATCCAAGCGCGGCGGCCGATTTTTTCGCTCCGCGATGTCCGTCGCAGTAATCGCTATTGCTCTTTCACAATGATCAAGTCCCATGGCCCTATAGTCGCTTTTTGGCCAGCATTGAATGATTTCTCCGTGAGCAGATCCGTGCCGGCCGCATACGCGTAGGTGATCGTCGCCGGAGAGCTTGAATAGTTGAGGTAGTAATGCAGTTTCCTGCCATCCTGCCCAATCCCATGTTTCACCCGGACCGTGGACGGAAGATTTTGGTCGGAGCTGGTAAGGCCGGCCTCTCGCAACACATCCAGTACAACGGCATCCTGTAGTTTGTCGGAGAGGGCCGTTCCTTCGTAAAGGAGCGTACCCGAACCATATTGATTCTCCGTGATCGCGGGCCATCGCCCAAAGAATGGATGGTCGTAAAAGGCAAGCGGTTTCGCAGTGTGCAATTGCAGAAATTCGGCCCAGGACCGTACCTTGTTGTCCTCCTCTCCCACATGAAATGGATCGCCCTTCAATGGCAGTGGATGCTCGAGATTGGAGAATTCCTGGTAGGTGAATCCAGCGGCTTCCCGGAGCGGTCCCGGCGCGAGTTCCCAGCGCACCGCCGAGTTTTCGTTCGCAAAGCCGCTCTTGAAGGTCATCAGGACGTGGCCGCCATCATGAACATATTTGGAGATTCGCTCAAGCAGTGCATCGTCGGAAATATAAAGGCAGGGAACGATCAAGAGCTTGTATTTGGCGAGTTCCTCCGAAGTAGCGGTCGGAAACACAAAATCGCTTCCGACGTTCGCGAAATACATCGCCTTGTGCAGCTGAACGGCAACGGCGTTGTAGCCACGGAAATACCGTCCAGCAGTCCAGCCGGGCTGCGGCTCGCGTTCGAACGGCATGAAGTTGATGGCGTTTGAGGAATCGACGCTGTAGAGAATCGCAACGTCGTTGTGAACCTGCATGTTGGCGAGCTCGGGGCCAATCTTCAGAAGCTCGTGCGCCACGCGCGAGACTTCCGCGTACACCCGGTTTGGCTGGAGGTCGTGGCTAAGCACGCCCTTCCAATAAGTCTCCTGGCCCGCGTGAATCGAATGCCAGTGCCAATACTCGACCATGTTGGCGCCGCTCGATACGTGCGTGTAAACGTCCAGCCGAATTTGGCCGTCGTAGGGAGGGTACTGGCTCGTCGAGTCCCAGCCGATAGTTTGCGCGTTCGTTTCGGTAACGAGAAAATTGGTGTGCTTCAGCGAGCGCGCAAAGTCGCCTTGCAACGCTTGCCATTCGCCGTCCATGTGGTCCTGTGTTCCGTGATAGGGATTGTTGGCGACAACATCTAGTGAGGAAGCGACAGTCGGTTCATCTGTACCGCCGCCCATCATGCCCCCGAAATCATGCGTCACAAACTGGTCCGGCCGCCGGTACTTGCGAACCAGCGCGGCCTGCCAGCCAAGAAAATTGGCCACCCGAATGTGCTGCCAGCGTTCCCATTCGAGTTTATAGCTCGTGCTGGTAGCATTGTCTCGAGTGGGCATGTCGGCCCAATCGTTCACGTCCTGGCCCCAATAATTCAGAAACCACGCTTTGTTAAGCGCGTCCGTGGTGCCGAATTTCTTCTTCAGATGTTCGACAAAGCCCGCAAAAACATCCGGGTTCGAGGCGCCGTAACCACTTGTCTCGTTGTCAATCTGCCAGCCGATCACCGTTGGATTGTCCTTGTAGTGTGTGACGAGATTGGTGATTACCCGCTCCGCGTAGAAGCGGTAGGTGGGATTGTCAAAATCCATATTTTGGCGCATCCCGTACCCTACGTAGCCATCGCCCAGGGGCCGCGCCAGAATTTCTGGATGTGCGTGAGCCATCCAGGTCGGGATCGAGTAAGTGGGTGTGCCGAGGATCACCTTGATGCCTGCTTTTCCCATGGCATCCACAATGCGATCCATCCACGCGTATTCGAAATGGCCGTCGCTAGCTTCCCACAAACTCCAGGTGGATTCGCCCATGCGGACCACGGTGATTCCAGCGGCTTTCATTAGCTTTACGTCTACATCGAGCCTTCCGGGCTGAAGCGCCGCGGGCATGTACTCGTTGTAGTAAGCCGCGCCATAAAGAATCGTGGGTTGGTACGTGCCGAGAGGATGAGAGGACGACTGCGGTCGAGCCGAAAGGCGAATCGCCATAAATGCCGCCGCAATGATAAAAATCGCTATGGTGAGCGCGTATTTGGCCGGACGCATGGACATGATGGTCTCCTGGTTCACTCTTCTCGGGATGCCGCGGCTGGCGAACAGATTGTTTGCGCGTCGCGAGAAACATTGGAGCGTAGTTCAGAGCGCTGCTGGATTCAAGCCCGCGAGAGTGCGTTAGACCGCGCCAGATTTTCATGCGGCGAGGCGACTGTGGTATCTTCGAGAACTTCGATATGACAGCCGCGCCGCTTACAGCTACGGACTTTCGCCATGTGTTGGCTCAATTTGCCACGGGCATTACGGTCATCACTGCAGAGCGCGCGCCCGGCGTTGCGTACGGGATGACCGCAAACGCATTTGCCTCTGTCTCGCTGGAACCGCTTCTTGTTCTGGTTTGCGTGGATGAGCGCAGCCATTTGCAGCCGCTGTTGAAGAAAACCAGATCCTTTGGAGTGAACGTCTTGCGAGAGGATCAGCAGGCGCTGTCGGTTTATTTCGCTCAGCCTGAGCAATCCCAGCAAGCGGAAACTCCTCTTAATATTCGTTATCGTTGGAGCACCGATGGCGTGCCGCTTCTGGAAAATACGCTGGCCCACCTCGTGTGCCGCGTCGTTTCCTCTTATCTGGCCGGCGATCACACCATCTTTCTAGGTGAAGTGCAAAGCGCGGAACTTTTCTCTGGAGAACCACTTCTCTTTTTTCGCAGCCAGTATCGCCGGATGGAGCCTTTGCGCTGACGGGCCTCGCCGCCGGGTGGCGATCGTGAGCTTTATTCCTGTCCGCCGAGCGAATCGCGCTTGACGCCGTACGTCGCGCCCCAGCGGTCCGTCATCTGTCCCCGAATTTCCCAAAGCTCTGGAAAGAATTTGTGACGCAGGCCATCCTCGAGAATCTCCACCGGCCGGCCTTTCAGGGATTTCGACCCGAAGCCAATCGTGCGGTAAATCAGTTGCATGTGTTCGAACCGGAATTTTTGAAAGAGTTCGTCGAACTCCGCGAGTTCTTCCGCAACCATGTAAGCATCGCCGTGATTGTATTGCGTGTCGTAGATTTTCTCGATGGTGAGGCCGTGCTTGTCGAGGTAGTGCTCCTTGAACGAAGTCCAGATTGGCTGGTACATCTTCAAGAGCACGCGAAAGCCTGGTGATTCCTGCCCGCTGCCGTTTCCCAGCTTCTTGCGGATTTCCTGATAGTCCTTTGGCGACATCGTTTCAAGGAGCGCGAGTTGCTGAATCATTAAGCGCTGCGCAGTGTGAATCCGGCGAAACAGCGTAATCACCCGGTTGGTGTTCTCCTGCTGCAGATAGTCGTCAATATCCAGCAGCGTGTAGGCAATCAGCTTCATCCAAAGTTCTTCGATCTGATGGACGATTTGAAACTGAAGTTCATCTGCATTGCAGAACTTGTCGTAATCGAGCTGGCAGGTAAGCAGCGCTTTCGTGTTGAGGTAGAGTTCGTAATCGAGAGTGCCATCACCGCTCATGATGGCGTAAAACTGTTCGCGATTCATACGCGCCTCCCGTTGCGGTTGCCGGCGGAACTAAAATAAAATTCGATCACGGCGCTGCGACATTCGCCGGACGATTGGTATAGACAATCTTATCGCCTGACTTGGCCAACTCTTGCTGAAGAGTCGAGACGGACCAGGCGCGGCGGATACCACTTCGCCATTCACACTTGTCGTCGAAGCACCCGAGCGCGGTGAGTTCGATTCCTGCGGGATTACCAGCCTCCGGCGCCTGCGGTTCGCGGTGGCTCGTCGCGGCCGGCCATGGCTTCGCGGCGGCTGCGGAATTCGCGGACGCTGTACACCGGTTTGTTCTGGGATTCGTAGTACGTGCGCGCAAGCATTTCGCCGATCAAACCCGTCGCAATAAACTGAATCCCGCCCATGACCAGCGCCATGCCCAGAATAATCAGCGGCCCGTGATTCGCGAGGATGCCTTCATCCAGAACGGCTTTGCGTATAAACACCCAGGAACCAATTCCGGCGCCGCCCGCGAGGCACCCCAGTCCAACCAAACCGAAGAACTGCAGCGGCTTTGTGGAATAGTCCAGCAGGAATTTGACGCTGAGCAGATCGAGCAGGACGCGTATGGTGCGCGAGATGCCGTAATTCGAGGCTCCGTTCTTTCTCGGAATATTCGAAATAGGCACTTCGGCAACGGACGCACCAGCCCAGCTCGCAAGAGCGGGAATGAATCGGTGCAGTTCTCCGTAGAGGTGAATATCCGAAAGTACTTCGCGGCGATACGCTTTGAAAGTAGTGCCGAAATCGTGGAGATCCACGCCGGAAAGCATCGCCATCATTTTGTTCGCAACGCGGCTGGGGAGCTGGCGGGTCAACCAGCGGTCAGTGCGCGAGACGCGCCACCCACTAACGAGATCGAAGCCCTCTTCAATTTTTTCTATGAAGCGCGGAATTTCGTCGGGGTCATGCTGCAAATCGCCATCCATCGAGATGATGACTTCCCCGCGCGCAAAATCGAAACCGGCTTTCAGGGCAGGGGACTGGCCGAAGTTGCGGCGAAGTTGAACGACGTTGACGCGAGGATCGTGCTCGTAAATATCCGAAAGCACCTTGAAGGTTTTGTCCTTGCTTCCGTCGTCCACAAACACAAGCTCGTAGCGTTCGCCAATGGCGTCCATCACTTCGGTGAGCTTAACGTAGAGGGGAGGAATGTTTTCCTGTTCGTTGTAGAACGGGACGACAACCGAATAGCGAATGGGCGGATCGTTCTTCATGCTCGTTCTACAGGATACCCTCAGGCTTCTTGCGATACGAAACCATAGTCTATCAGCCGAATCCCCTGCGATGCGACAAGATTTCGCACGCCGGTGTCCGTAAGTATGCGAAGTTCCTGCTCGCGGGATTTCTGCAAGCGCGTCGGGGACTTCGCCAGTTGAGCATCAGCGTAGCCCGGATGACACATCAGTTCGGTGGTTCCTTCGGGCAGGATCTCCAGCAGACGCAACAATCCTTCTTTTGTTAATTCGCCGGTTTGCGCGATGCCGCAAAAATAATCCGCGGACGCAATTCCGGCGCGCCCGGCTTTTTCATACGCATCGGAAGCAAGCAGCTTCAAGCCGCGCGCCTGAACGCCCTGCTTCATTACGACAGAAGCCTTGTGGCTCGCGCCGGAAGCAAGTGCGGCGCGGAGGCTGGACTCTTCATGAGAGATTCGAATTGCGGGAATAGCGTGGCGTTTGCCAAGCCGAAGCGCGATTTCAAAAAGACCGGGAAGCATGTGAACATGTTTGTGCCCATCAAGATGAGTGGGCGTAATCCCGAAATCGCGGATTTTCTGAATTTGCGCGTCCCACTCGCGTTCGATTTCTTCGAGCGAAACAGCGCGGCGCGCGAGCCGCAGCAGCAAGCTCTCCGGTTTTGCTTCGAGTTTGCAGTCATCATTCAGCAGACTCGTCACCAATTCGGGGGGCGCTGCGGGCTCGCCATCGCTCAGATTGAGATGCACTCCGACGCCAAGGCCAGGAGTAGTCCGCGCGAGCTCGACCGCGAGAGCCAGCGCGACGCCATTGGCAATCAGGGAAGCACTCGTGACAATACCGTTGCGATGGGCCTCGGCGATGCCCCGGTTAACCCCCTCCGTCCAGCCCAAGTCATCCGCATTGACGATTAGATTCCTCAAAATCTACCTGTCCTTCCGTTCGGGCCTGTCCTTCCGTACAGCTATCCTTTCGTGTGCCACCCTTCGACCGTACCATTGACCGTTTTTTCGCTCAACCCTAGCATGCCGAATAGAGGCAAAATGACGGTCAAAGCGCGAGATTCGAAACTCGCGGACGCGCGTTATAGCGACAAACGCCGCGGCCGCCGCATGAATTCCCGAGTCCCAATCCGCCTGGAATGGGAGAGCGACGCGGGGAAGCGCGTGTCCGTCGAAGCGCACACCCGAGTTGTAAATCCGTACGGTTGCATGGTGGTCCTGGAACAGGAATTGAAGCTGGAGCACCGGCTTGCCTTGACGAATTTGGCCACGGAAACGAGCAATGCGGCTGTTGTGGTGTGGCGCGGAATTCCGCGGCCCGACGGCTGGGAGTACGGCGTCGAGTTGATCGCGCCGGAGATGGATTTTTGGGGGCTTGAGCTGTGAAACCGCAACCGAACGTGAAACCGGCCCTTTCCCCGGCACGAGTGGTTTCCACGCGTCCGCCAACGGCGGAGGAGCGCCGGCGAGCGCAGCGTGTGCTGGTGAGGATTCGCGTGCTAGTCAAAGTAGAGGGCAAGCCCGAGCCGCTTGAAGGCTTCACGCATACCGTCAGCGCCAGTGGTGCGATGCTGATTCTTCCGCAGGGCCTTTCGGAAGGAACAAAATTGACGCTCGAGAATCCAAAGGCGCAGCTAACGATAGAAGCGCGAGTCGTGCGGCCGCCTCAAATGTCTCACGAGGGTTCGCAAGTGCCGGTTGAATTCCTCGCCCCTTCGCCAAACTTCTGGGGAATCTTCTTTCCGCCGGTCATTAATTAAAATCTGGAATTTCGATTAATTCCCGCAGTTTCCAAAAGGAAAGCGGCTCCGATTGGTCGGAGCCGCTTAAGTTTTTTGAACGAGTCGTCAGTGCTATTGAATGGTGACGCTCAAGGCTGGCGCGGCAGGAGTTGCCGCCGGGTTTGTGGTAATCGCAAGAGTGGTGCTTCCCGTTACGGTGAGGTTCAGCGAGCCGCTTTGAGAAGCCGCGGTGTATTGGTCGCCAAGGTAGTGCACGCTGATTGCGTGCGTCCCCACTGCCAGTGTTGTGGGCGCCGTCAGTGTGGCTTTTCCGCCCGAAACTGCCGCGGAAGCGCCAGCCGTGGAGATCGCGGTGCCGCCATCGAAAAGTTGCGCCATGCCGGCAGGCGTGCCGCCGGAAACGGTTACGTTGAACGTGAAGGCAGTGCCGGACAAGACCTTGTCCGCGCTCGCGGTCATGGAAGTTGTCGTGGCCACGGGCCCGCCACCGCCCCCACCGCCGCCATATCCGCCGCTGCATCCGAATGATAGGCAGATCAGGCAAACGATCGTGAGGCCCAAAGCCGCGTGCAATTTCTTCTTTCCACCTGGGATGAAGATGAGGAATAGAGCAGCCAAGCCGGTGCCTGCGCTGAGCGCCCACCATCCCTTCGCACCCATCGGAGACGCTGCTTTTGCCTCCAGCAAATCGCCCCGAACGAAATTCGAGGCTGTGAGTGTGGTCGAGGTCGCGGTTACCGTGCACGCCAACTGTCCGGTGGCCGCGGCGGCGGTGGTCACATTGATGTTCAAGGGAGAAGGCGTGCACGTGACGCCAGGAACTGAGCCGGCCGTCGGGGTCACAGCAACAGTGCCGGTGAAGCCGCCGCTTGGAGTTACGGTCACGGTCGAGTTCACGGAAGCGCCGGTAGCCGAGTTAAGAGTGACGGCGCTTTCAGCCACAGTGAAGCTACCGATGATGGCCTGCGTGACGGTGACGGAAGTTGAGCCTGTCGAGCCTGTGTAGTTTCCATCGCCGGCGTAGGTTGCGACGATATTGTCAGTTCCAGCGGTCGTGAAAATCGTAGCAAGGGTTGCGGTCATTGTGGGAGGCGCACCGGTGCTCACATTGAAAGGCACGCTAGTGATCGTGGGAGTTCCGGAAATGGCAGTCCCGTTGGAAGTGAAAGTGACTGTGCCAGTAGGACCAGCGCCATTGCTTGTCGGCGCCGTGAATGTCGCGGTCAGGGTTACCGGAGTCGCCGTAGTCACACCGGTAAGTGGAGTCGCTCCCAGCGCGCCTTGGGTCGCTGCTTTGGAGACTGTGATGGCATCCAGCACCGGCGTGGTTACAGGGTTGTAGCTGATGTCGCCCGAATAGGTCGCGGAAAGGGAATTCACGCCGCCCGAAAGTTGAATTGGCTGATCTTCCGCATGGCCTTCGCTGTTGATAACAAACGTGCCAGTGTCCAGCGGGCTTCCATTGTCCGTGATGGTCACGGTGCCAGTGGCATCGACAGCGCAACCGGTAGTGACTCCGCCCGTGACGAGCGGCTGGCAGGCATTTGTGGAGCTGTTCAGAATATCAATGCGCAGGATGTAAGGGGAGCCATATACGAGGGACGTCGCGTTGGTGTTGTTCGGATTTCCGGTGACGGGATCAAAAGTGACGATGCTGTATTGCAAGCGACTATTTTCCTTGTTCACCATGACAGGCACGCTGTTCGACATGCTGGAAGAAAATGTGTCATCGCCGGCGTAGCGCGCCGTCACGTTGTAATTTGTGCCGCCCGGTAAAAAGGTGGTTGGGAAGCTTACGGTTCCTCCCGAAAGCGTGTTACTACCGATACCACCGTTGACTGAAGTGGGGGCAACCAACGCAACATCTCCCGTGGGAGTTCCCGTTCCAGAAGTGGGAGACACAGTTATTGCTGCCGTGACTGACTGTCCGTGTGTGATCGTGACTTGGGTCGTTCCGCCGTTTAATTTCAGGCTTGTGGTTGTTCCTGTGAACTTTCCGACCGCAACGGGCCATTGCGTGTTCAGGTTCGCGACATTCACAGAGCCCAGGCCAGTTGCAAGGTCATAGCCGGTCGCCGTAGTCCAGGCAGGAGTCGTTGCGGAAGCAGGGCTTACCAAGACTCCAGTGGCGCCGGTCGTTTTGCTGCTGCAGTTCAGAGAGTTTGCGGTGCAGGGAACGGAGTTATTTCCCTTAGTGACATCATTGAACGCGCAAGTGTTGCCTGTGAGGGTTTCTGTTGAGGAATTGCAACTCTGGCCAGCGGTAGCGGCGATCTTATAGAGAGTTGGGTTCGGATTGCCCTGGCGACCGTTGTTTTGGTTGATGAGCGCCATGATAGCTGCAAACGCAGGGGAGGACGCCGACGTGCCGCCTGCCCCAAGAAAGCTAAAACTGCCGCTCGAGGCACAAGAGGGCTTGCTACCAGAGTGAAGCGCATCAGCCTCGCAAACGAGATAAAAACTTTGGCTTTTTGGCCCGTCGCTAGCGAATAGCGAAACGTCCGGCACAAAGCGCGAGTTCGTGCCAGAAGCGACCCCGTTCGGGTTGATGCCGCTTTGCCAGGCGGGCTTCGTGTAGACAGAACTGACACCGCCTCCGCCGCCCACGATGTTATTTGGAGAGGAACAGATTGTGTTTAGATTTGCGCTGGTGGCATTCGCGGCGCACGAATCGTTCCATGGAATCTCGTGAATGTAGCCCAGCGCTGAAGCCCTTGTCCCGGCGGCATTGTTTGTGCTGGGATTCCAGAAGTTCGTTTGGGTTCCGGCGTCATCAAAGTCCGTTCCGCCAACCGCGACATTGAACGGCGTCGAGGCAAAGCCGCTCACCGCAAGCCCGTTTGAAGCAGCCGACGCCTTGTTGAAATTGTCGCAGCCAGCGGCACCGGGGTCACCAGAGGAAATTGTGACTGTAATCCCTTGCGCCGCAGCTTGCTCCCACAGACTGTTGTAAAAAGCATTGCTAGAGCCCAAGGCGTTCTCGCAGGCGCCAAAACTCTCGCTCATCACCGGGGCTATGTTGTTGTCAACGATGTATAACGCGGAAAGGTCAATGCCATTTGCCGTGAGGGTACTTTCCGAGACGACGAAATCAATCGTGGCCTTCGGAGCAACCATCCCGGAAACCTCCACGTCGAGGTCGGCTTCTCCCTCGTCTCCATTGATCCCCGGATCCGGCCCGTTGAGGATGATGTTTGGCGGATTGTTGGGCAGGCCGAAGAGGGTCCGAAAGTCGGTCACGTCCTGAGGGTTAATGTTGGAATCGCCGACAATCGCGATACTTTCGCCTGTGCCATCGAGCGAGGCGGGAATGTTGTAGACAATCGCGAAATCCGCCGGGCCTAGGACATAGCAGGGCAGAGTCTGGCTGGAGCCGCAGCCATTAGAGGTGGTGAACTGCGGCTGGCCGTGAATGTCGCGTGTCGAAGTATGGACTCCGGCCGAGTGGAAATAAGACTTTCTGGGGAAATTATGCAGGCTGAGAATCCCCTGGACAACCGGCGCGAGGGCGGCTGGGATTTGCGGATCGCTGACGTTGGCTTGCCGCATTGCCCCATTCACTTTGAATTGGTGAATATCCGTGTGGAAAGCGCTGCGCACCTGGCCGACGTTTCCGGAAAATTCGATGGCCGTTCGCCCATTTCCAACCTTGATTTGTTGAAAGCCTTGCTGCGTCAGCCAATCGGTGATCGTCTGGATGTCGCCATCGGAAGGACCGAATTGCTGGCCGAACTGCTGCGGAGTTAGCCATTTGTGAAAATTGGGGGAATCCTTGCTTTGCTGCTGCTCCATGAACTGCGCGAGCGCCGCTTCCTGCTCGGGGCTGCGCTGGAGAACCATGATCATCCGCTGCATCGGGGTGCTGTCCGGTACTGCGCCCTGGTCAAATTCCGGGCGCGCGAGGGGATGCACGTTGCCCTTTAGCCGCACGAGTTGTGTGTCGTCAATCGCTTGCGTGATGCGGGAGGGTACATACGGCCGCTGCGAAAAAGCGGAGACCGACTGGGAGGCGGACTGCGCAAATACGTGTCTTGCAATGCCTGAGAAAAGGAAGCCGATTGCCGCGCACAGGGAAAGAATCAATAGGATTCGAGAACTTGGTTTCATGAGTCACCCACGCCACGGATTTGGTGTGCACTGCACTTCAAGGAACCGCTTCGGTCCAGAGGGAGCAACCTTACGCTAAGAGATTAATTCCCACGCGAAATGGTTGCTTCGTTTTGGGCTTTTGGCCGAAAGCGTTACTTCCGCACAACTACCGGAAAGGGTAACACAAACGTTGTGCAGCCCTCCCGGTTTGTTTCCGCGCGCGTTTGGAGCACTGAAAGTCAACCGCGAGCCGCAATGCACGAAGACACGAATTGTGAGGTGTTGCAACGACGCTGCTTCGAGCCACTTCGAGTATTCCCTAGAGCGGCGCACGCAGTTCCCCAGGCGCTTGCCACCCCGACATGGCGAGAAGCCCTTGGCCGAGTTCCTGGCAAGACTTGAACACCGAGTGGAGCGCTTAGTTGCGAGCTTTCGGGTTTTTTGTTGCAGGCGCGGGCTAACAAAAACAGCGGGCGCCTTGCTTCTTCCAGCTGGACGCCCGCTTTTCAATCATTCAGCGCGGCAAATGGTCGTCAGTAGCGCCGGTAGAACCGCCGGCCGTGCCAACCGCCGTAATAACCTGACCCCCACCAAACGAACCCGGGGTACACGCCATAGTAAGGAGCGTAGCAAGGATAGTAGTAGCCGCAGGGCGCATAGGGTCCGTAATAGCCGCGCGAGCCCAGCCGTGGCCGATACTCGGGCGAGCGGCCGTAATCCCGCTGCGTGACAGGGAGAAAGGCCTGCTGGCTTGCACCGGTGTCAATTTTCACCGGATCTACCAGGCGGAACGCGAGTTGCGATTCGGGCGGGACGACCGTTGGCCGGCCGCGCGTCAAGAGGACGGCTCCAATTCCAGCCACCGCGCCCGCGCCAGCGCCGATCGCCGCTCCCGTGCCCCAATCCGCGGCGGAGCCGATGATCGCGCCGAAGGCAGTAGTGCCGCCAATTGTTGCGGCGTCCGCGCCGTGCGAAGTGCCGCCGCTGCCCCTCCAAAGCTCTGTCAGAATCGGCGCTTGTTCGCCATTCACGAGCGTCAGATCCGTCAGCTCAACGCCCAATTGCGACGTGCCCTTGATCCGGCCGGCTTTTTTCACAGCCTTCACCTGGCCGATCACGGTCTGCCCGCGCCGCGCTACAACCCAGCCATTCACTACGATCGGTTGTTCGAGCACGCCTGTGAATTGATCTCCAATTTGATTTCGATCGGTGGATAGCCCTTCATTCGTCCGCATGATGACGACGGTTCCCGCGGGGATCGTCAGAAGGGAAGGCGGCGGCCCGGACGGCTGCCGCTGTTCAGTTGGCGCTTCGCCCCGCCTTGGATATTGCTGGTCATCGGGTTGGGCGCCGCGCTGCGGAGGTTCTTCGCCGTCGTAGTTAGGCGAATCCTGCGGCACTCGATCTCGGGAAGTTACCGGCGGACGGTTAGGGTTGATCGCTGGAGGCGCTTGCGGAGCTTGCGGAGATTGAGTCGCTTGCTGTGCGGGAGGAGGAGGTTGCTGCTGGTTTTGCTGTTGGGATTGGTCCTGCCTCTGCGGCGGTTGATCTTGCTGGGCAAATGCGAACCCACTGAAGGCCAACGCAAGCGCCGCAACGCAAGTCACGCGCAAAATTCTTCCAACCGTGCCGAAACTCGCTGGGGGAAAAGACATAATCCGCTCCTCGACCTGAACCCGGCCAAATGGCAGAGTCCGGCCTACACACTTAAACACTAAGATGGCCAGAAATACTCGGTGGATGCTTTGTTGAAGGGAAAGCACTTAGGAGTCTTTTGAACTTTTCAAAAGGGCAGCGTGGAAAAGTCCACATTTCCGCCCGAAAAAATGACTCCAATTTTCGGAGCAGCGCCATCCGGCCTCCGCGGGAGCTGCAAGCCGGCAATCGCTCCCGGCTGCAGCAGCGGAGCGATGGCTACCGCGCTGCTCGGCTCGATGATGATTTTCATGCGTTCCCACACCAAGCGCATGGAGGCAATGATTTCTTCTTCGGTGACGAGCAAAACTCGATCGAGGTGCCGGCGCAAAATGGAAAAGGTTCGCGGCGCGAGTGAGGCGCGAAGGCCGTCGGCAATCGTGTCGCTTGAATCGAGCGACTGCAAAGTTCCCGTTGTGAGCGAACGGTACGCATCGTCGGCGCGCGTCGGCTCCCCTCCAAACAGCCGAATCTGAGGGCGCAGCGCTTTTGCGCTCAGGCAAGTGCCGCTCAGCAATCCTCCGCCGCTGACGGGAGCAATCATGGCATCCAAATCGGGGACCTCTTCGAGAAGCTCCTTTGCCGCCGTCGCCTGGCCCGTGATGATGCGATCGTTGTCGTAGGGATGAATCAGAATCGCGCCAGTCTCGCGTTGGACGCGAGCCGAGGTTTCCTGCCGCGAAGTGACCGTCGGCTCTGAAAATGTGATTCTTCCGCCATAGCTTTCCACGGCCCGGCATTTCACCGCCGGCGCGTTCTTGGGCATCACGATGTACGCAGGCACGCCGCGCCAGGCCGCCGCGCATGCGATGGCGGCGCCGTGATTGCCGCTCGAGGGTGTAACAATGCCGTGGCTCGCCTCCGCGTCCCTGAGCGACAGAATCGCATTGGCCGCGCCGCGAATCTTGAACGAGCCTGTTTTCTGGAAATTGTCGCACTTGAAAAAGAATTGCGCGTTGGCTGTTGCATCCAAGGAGCGCGACGTCAGCACGGGCGTGCGATGAATCCGCGGAGCGATGCGCGCGTGCGCTTGGGAAATGGCTTCCCATGTTGGCGGTGCGTACTCGACGGCTCCGGTTGGCGGCGCAGTGGTCATCGGTTTTCCGGTGCGAAACTAACTCAGAAAGCGAGAAAGACTCGCTCCATCCGTTGTTGATTATCGCATAGGGATAATTCCCTTCGGAAAGTTGCGCGCGGTCGCCGGACCTCCTTCCGGCAGTCCAAAGTGGTCGTGCACACCAACGCCCCGCTCCTTGGCGTGCGATAACCGAAACGGAAATTTTTGAAACTAAATTGTGGCCGGCTGCGTTGCAGAGTTACTATCGTCGCGCGTTTCTATTCCATTTCCGGCGGAGAGGCCAGGAGAATTCATGGGAGCCAAAACAATCACCACGATGTTTGCAACCGCCGCGCTTGCTTACGCCATGCTGTTTGGGAGCGCGCGTATCGCCACCGCGAAAGAAGTCCGCACGCACGCCGGAGTTGTGAAAGGCAAGACCAGCGCCGACGGCAAAGTCCAAATTTTCGAAGGGATCCCCTACGCCGCTCCGCCCGTCGGCCCGCTCCGTTGGAAAGACCCGCAGCCAGTACCCAGTTGGAAGGGCGTGCGTAAAGCCACAGAATTTGGCGCCCGCTGCATGCAGGGAAACGTGTTTGGCGACATGGTCTTCCGCGATTCTGGTCCGAGCGAGGATTGTCTTTACCTGAATGTATGGACGCCCAAGGCCGAAGCCGGAGCAAAGCTTCCCGTGATGGTGTGGATTTACGGCGGCGGATTTCAGGCCGGCGCGACTTCGGAGCCGCGCCAGGACGGCGAATATCTTGCGCACCTGGGCGTGGTCGTCGTCAGCATGAACTACCGCCTGGGCATCTTCGGCTTCTTCTCGCACCCCGAGCTCACAAAAGAATCTCCTCACCACGCTTCGGGAAATTATGGCTTGCTTGATCAGACGGCGGCCCTCGAGTGGGTGCGCCAGAACATCGCCGCTTTTGGAGGAAATCCCGATAAGGTCACTATTTTCGGAGAGTCCGCGGGCTCTTTTTCTGTCAGCGCGCAAATGGCCTCGCCCGTTTCAAAGAATCTCATCCACGGCGCGATTGGGGAAAGCGGTGCGTTCTTCGGACGCACTTTGACGGCGAAGCCGCTCGCCGAAAGCGAAGAGGCTGGCGCGAAGTGGGGAGCCTCGATCGGCGCGGACTCGCTTGAGAAGCTCCGCGCGATCGGCGCCAAGGAACTTCTTGAAGACGCAATGAAGGACCGCAATTCTTTCCGTTTTGGACCCAACATAGACGGCTATTTTTTCCCCGAGCTTCCGTCGGAAATCTATGCCAAAGGCGAACAGGCGCACGTACCGCTTCTCGCCGGCTGGAATCACGATGAAGGGAACTTCCACGCGTTTTTTGGCAAGGAAGCGCCCACCAAAGAAAATTTCGTCACGAAAGTTGACCAGATGTTTGGCGACAAAGCTTCAGAAATCCTGAAAGCCTTCCCCGCCGACACCGACGAACAGGCGCAGGCCTCGGCAGGCCTTCTGGCCACGGCCAACTTTATCGGCTACGGGACGTGGAAGTGGATTGAAATGCAGGCCAAGACCGGCGACGCGCCAGTCTACCGCTACGAATTCGACGACGCTCCGCCAATTCCAGCGGCGGAAGGCGGCTCTCGCGGCGCTTACCATTCCTCGGAAATCGAATTTGTTTTTGGCGCTCTTGCTTCCAAGCATTATCCCTGGCGCCCAGAAGATTATTCGCTTTCCAAGCAGATGAGCGCGTATTGGACAAATTTCGCCAAAACAGGAAATCCCAATGGTGACAGTTTGCCGGAGTGGCCGCGCTACAATCCCTCGAACGGAGCGGAAGTCATGCACCTTGCCTTTACTTCGCACGTCGAGAAGGACGCGCAGCGCGCTCAATACGAAGTGCTGGATAGCCTTGCTGCCAAGCCTTAGACGCCCGCCGGCCACCGAAGCACGCCGCGTTTGCTAAGCCTTTAAATCTATAATTCCGTTTCAGGCCGCGGCGGGTTCTGGGTGAAATTTCAGCGCCGCAGTGATTGCAAGCAAGAAAAACGTCATGAGCACAACCAGCTGAGATACCAGAAATGGCGGCTCCAACCGACTCGGCGCAAGTGCGTGCAGGCTCGGGACCTTCAGAAACAGCTGAACGACCAGAACGAACACGTTAAAGTACAGCGCGATCGTCGAGCTGATGACGTACGTTTTCAGCCAGGCGCCTTCCATCTTCTTCACGTACCGCGCCGGAATTGCCACCGCCAGCACGATCAGCGAGAGAATTCCGAGAACGATCCCCGGCGTGACCGTGTGAAATGGAAAGAAGAACCCGGTTATGCTGGTCAACGCCGTGGTGCTCAAGAACACTGCGGTCCAGGCTTCCAGTCTCCTGCCAGCGATCATGCCTAAAACAGCTATCAATCCCGTGAAGATCCCGACCAAACTAAGCCCGACATGAATCAGAGTGAGCGGGTCCATGCCTGCCATTTGACGCCCTCCTGTGGTAAAGAATCCGGCGCTGCTTTTGATGAACGGGCCAAACCATGGGGTGCAGGCTTTTGCGAAGTTCCAGCAAAAACTTGCGGCATGCGGGAATAATGCGTCTGTTTCAAACGTTGCATCTAGCCCAATTGCGCAGAATAGGTTCAATTTTGCGCAAGGATTCCGAACCTCCAAGTACCCCTAGTACTAAGGATTGATGCTTGACCGTCCAGTCAGGTTTGCTACGCTGAGTTACCCCTTCTCTAGCCGCACGGAGGCGGCTCACTCAGCGTCCCCGCGGTGGAGGTAACGATGCCCGGCACAGACAGACGACAGCTTATCCGTCACTCGCTCCGCGCCCCTTTGCGCTTCCGAGCCACGGCTGTCACTTCCGATGCCACCGAGCATTTCACCGAAGCGCTGAACATGTCCCGCGGCGGGTTCTACTTTGCTTCCTCCGCGCCATTGCAGGTGGGCATGCCAATCGATGTAACCTTCCGTATGCCTTCTGAGGTGACTGGGGATCAGGCCGAAGAAGTCCACTGCACCGCGAGAGTCGTTCATGTGAAAAACGAAGCCTATGCGGATGGGCGAATCGGGTTCGGGGCGGAAATTGTCCAGTTTAGCTCAAATCCGGCTGCCAGCCGGTGGAATTCCTGAACCTGTGTTTGGGTTCTGACCCAAGTTTGTGATTTTCAGTTGCGGCCGTTCGGCGGTGGAAACTTGAGCCGTTCAGGAAAATCCAGGCTTACTTACTCCGGCTTCGCTCCAGGCGCTACGACGACCGTCTTCGCGCTTCCCACATTTTCGAATCGGTCGTAAGCGCGCACCGCGATGGTGTGTTCCCCTGGTTTCACGCTGGGGATGCTGAATTCGTACCGCTCTTCTGCTGAATCGCTCACATTTCCAACCGGTGAAAGCAGCAGCCACTCTTCGCCGTCGATGCTGTACTGCGCGCGGTCTATGCTGCTTGCGGCATCCTTGGCGACGAATTCGATGCTCAGCGCGGCGCCATGCCCGGCCGCATTGGTTTCTGGCGAGCTAATCCCGCCCTTCAGTCCTTCAATCGCGGGCGGCGTGTTGTCCACTTCAAATCTTCCACTGCTACGCTCGGTCTTGAGAGTAAGCGCAGGCGGGTTCGAAGGCGCATCGCTCGCCACAATTTTCAAATAGTACGCGCCATCCGGCAGCGTCGTCGTATCGAACGAGTAGAATTTCTGATCCAGCTTGTCCTTCAGCAGCTTCCAGTCCTTCTCGTTTTCGCCTCGGTAGTACACGGAATAAACCAGGTCGTCGTCGTTTTCGTCATGCGCGCTCCAAAGGACTGTTTCATAGCCTTTGTCCCGGTAGCCCTGCGGCGGCTGCTCGAATTTCGTCGTCGAAGTTGTCTGTGTGATGAAAACCCCAATCGTATTCGGCGATGGCGGCATCTTTAGAGTCACGGTTGGCGGCTGGTTCGTCGAGATCACCATGCTGCTCTGCGCGCGTACTCCTGGCTCCTGCAGCGCGATGCCGTCAATGATCGGCGCGACATTCCGCGGTAGATACGCCAGGCTCACCCAATCGATGCCGTCGCCCGGCCGCCCGTCATGGATCACTGCTTTCCATTGAAAGTAACGGGCTGGCGGGGCTTGGACCGTGCTCGGCTTTGAATACGGGCCGAACCAGCGCGACCATTCTTTACCCGGATCCTCCGTGTTTCCGGACCGTACATAAAATTCCAGCCGAGGTCCCGCCGAAGTTCTCGTCGTTTTTCCCGAAGTCTCATCCGCCGGTGGTCCCCACCAATCCAGCCGTCCCCAGTGCGAGAAAAGCTGTGCGTCATACGAACGCGACTCAAACGTTCCTTCCGCTTCGAACTCCGGCCCCAGCGAAAACACCTTGCCGGGATTCGCCGTGCACAGGAAAACTTTTCCGGCCGCGTTCCGCGCAATTCCCGTGATTTGCGCCGAGCCAGACTTGGCTAGTTGCGCAAACACGCCGTGTCCATCAATGGTCAGCAGCGCTCCACTGTTGCCAGTTCCAGCAAGAAGGCGCCCATCCGCGCCAAAGCCAAGCGAATACACCAGGTCTTCGCGCGACGACCACAGTTCTTCCGGTGCTCCATCAGGCGCCAGCTTGTAAATGCTGCTGGAAATCGAAGGCGGAAACGCGACGAATGGTGCCGTGGGCTGAATCACTCCAGTCACCGCTCCCGTCACACCACCCACTCCCGTCGTGAAAGTCGTCGTTCCTTGCGGCGAAGTGATCACCGTCGTGCCCGCCGTCGTGGTTGTAACGCGCTGTTTTTCTCCAATTGCCGCAACATAAATCGAGCCATCCGCCGCCACCGCCAGCGCCGTCACTTCTCGTTTGGGAGTTTCGTACAGTACAAACCCTTCCGCCGCTCCGGCGCCCTTCTCGTTGCGGGAGCCACCGGAACTCCTGGTGATCCGAAGGACCCGCCCGTTTGGCTCCGTCCCCGCCAGAAGATTGTTGTTCTTGTCGAACGCCAAAACGCGAATGTGCGCTTCGTCGCTCGAATAATAAAGTTCGCCCTTGCCCTCCGGCGAGACGGCATAAATCTGCCCCTTGTCTCCCGTCGCCACGTACAGTGTTCCATCCGCCGCGAACGCCATGTCCCAGATGTATTTCGTCTTGGGATCGTAAAACACCGTCTTTTCGCCTGAGTCGCTCACCCGGTACACTTTTCCGTCGGGCGATGTCGCCACATACAAATTGCCCTTCGCGTCGAACGCAATTGCCTGCGCCACGAGGTCCGTCGAGTCGAACACCGTCGTCGGTTTGCCCGCTCCATCGAACTTGAAGACCTTCGCCGGCGAGCCGCCAGCTGCATAAAGCGTCCCTTTTGGATCCACACGCAATGACCACAAATATGATGCGTCCGCGTCGGCCACCAATGTGAACTTCGGCGCCAGCTCCAGCCGCCCGTCGCTGCGAACCGCCACTCCGTGCGCCGTGCCCTTCAAAAATTCTTCGTAGGTGGATTCCACCCATCGCCGCGTGTGTTCCGCGAACGCAGGCCGAGCCAGCAAACACACCGCGCAAACTAGGCCGAGCCACGGAGCGTATCGCCGCATGCCAGAAAATCGTGTGGAGTTGCCAACGTTTGCCATCTTGGTGATCACCGGACCTGTAGATTCAACGAAATGATTCCGCTTACGGGCCCGCCGAGCGGAATCGACGATTCGCTCGCCAGCGATTCCCGCAACACCTGCACGCTTCCTGGAGCCGGCCTTCCGTCCACCACATTTATTTCCGAAAGCGGCACGTCGGGAAGTTCTTTGTCGTCCCACAAAATCGTCGGCGATGGTGTGAAGAGCCCGACATACAGCCGGTCATTCCGCCGCTCGTGATTCAGCATCGAAATAATCTGATCTAGGCTCACGGATCCCGATCCGCCGCCCGTGAACGCAAATCCGCGCGACGCCCGGTTCAGCATGTCGCCGTCGCTCACCAGCACGCGCAGCGTCGTCCCTCTCGACACTTGTTCCGGCACGCGCACCGATGTCTCCTCGATCTGTTCCGGTCCGCGGTAAGGGCGCAGCAGCACGCGCACGCCAACCTTTTCTCCCGGCGCCGCTTCGCCTTTCTCCAGCCACGCGCTTTCGATCGTGAAGGAGTGCCTGCCCGGCACGCTCTCGACTCGCAGATTGATCTGTTCGAACTGCGGCGCTTCATGCGTGTTCGTGAATAGCCGCGTGAACACCCCCTGAACATCCAGCGCGATCGGCAATCCGTCCGGCCCGAACGCGTCGCCCGGCGCAAACGTATTTTCAATCTGCACCGGCGCATGGCCTTTCATCACGATGTGTCCCGATAGATGAAGCGTCGTCCCTTCGCCATACAACGAATTTTGCGTCAGTCCGTTGAACACCGTCACCCCGATCAGCAGCGGTGTCAGCTTCGGATGATTCACCATCTCGAAGTGCAGCTTCTTCTCCGCGTTTCCCACCACCAGCGTCAGGTCCACGGGAATCATCGCCGGCGGCGCGCCAAGCTTTCCCGTCACCGCCGTCAGATGGTCTCCCGTTATCGTTCCGATGTCTCCGCCCACATTGATAATCTTCGTCGAAGCCAGCTCCGAAGAGAGCGTCGTGACCACTTCGGTCCGCGCCATCGGGAATTGCACGTTCCCCAAACTCAAGAATGGGTGGCCGCACAAATACACCTCATCCGCGCGTATCGCCGTTACGGTGCACGCCGAGCTGATGGATGTGTCTCCTTGCACGAGCACCATCCCTGCCATATCTCCCGGCGCGAGATGTGATTGCTGCGTTTGCGCTGCTGCCGTTCCGCCCTGTGCCGCAACAAACCCCAGTCCCTGCAACTCTTTCGAAAACTGCCGCAATGCTTCCGGTTGATACCCCGTAAAAATCAATGGCGTTTCGATCGGCTCCAACGCCGCCCCGGTTGGCAATTCCGCGCCGCCCGCCGCTCCTTGCGGAATGGAAATTGTTCCTTCCTTGCTTTCCACCGGCGATGTTCGGTAAGGATCCGTCTCCGAAGTCATCTTCGGCTGCGGGTGAAGCACATCTTCGATCGGCGTCACGCCCCCAATCGGTTCCTTTGTAAAAACTCCCAGCTTCAGCGAAAGCGCCCCCGCCAGCTTGCCTTCCAAATACACCGGGCTGCCGCTCATCCCCGCAACCACGCCCGTGTGTTCCACTTTCGGGCCCTTCAGTTGCACCAAAATGATGGATTGCTTTGGCCCCAGAAAATTCCGCATCACGCCGATCACTTCCAGATCAAACTTTTCCACCTGGTCGCCCGCGAAAATCGTGTAGGCATACCCTTGCATCCCCGCGTGAACTTGGCTTAACGGAAGAACTTCGGTCGTCGCCGGCACCTGTGCCGCACTGCTTCCTTCGGCTCCGAATGCGCAGCCAAGAATTCCAGCGCAGAATGCCAGTGCGGCCGGGAGCATCAAACGGTGGGAACGAGGAAGAGTCATAGACAGCGTGCGTCTGGCCGAAAGCATGAATCGCTAATGATACGCGGCAGGGGTACCGCGAATCAATTGGACGGAAGGGAAGTGAATTGTTAGGACGAAGTGCCTAGTGGTTCTAGAACTGTGCTTCGTCCAAGTCCTGTGATCTCAATCGCAAGAACAGCCGCCGGTCAAATTCAATGTGTCGCTAGGAAGTTCGCTACAACCGCCGCGCACGCCTCCACAAACTCTTGTTCCGGCTTCGTGAACGTCTCCGCAAAATAACTCTCAATATCCAGTTCCGCGGCCAATTTCTTGTTCGCAAAAATCGGCACCACAATCTCAGACTTCACCAGCGTCGTTTCTCCCGCCAGATATCGCGGATCCTTTGTCACGTCCTGCACGATCACCACCTGCCCGGTCTTCGCCGCCGCTCCGCAGAGCCCCTTCTCGAGCGAAATTCGCGCGTTGGGCGTGAAGCTTCCCGAATACGGCCCCACCACCAGAAAATTTTCGTCCGCGGCATCCACCAGGTAAAATCCCGTCCAGTTGTAACGCGTCATCTTTTCGTGTAGATGCATCGCCATGTGTTCCATCAGCGCCGTGACGCTGCCCGCCGTCTTCGCGTATCCCCGAAACTCCTTCAGCAATTCGTCTTGCACCGCATTCATCGTCCCGCCTCGCGCACTCCTCGAATCCTTTCGCCCGCTTGCGTCTTCCAACCTCAATTTCCAGTTTACCGGAACCCTCCTCGCCCGTTTTCCCCCATCCCCAACGAAGTTATCGACGCGTTACCGCACTCGATGTAGAATTCCGCCCGCGAGGTGAAAAATGAGCGATTTGAATCGTTTGAATACAACCCCTTCCGCAACTCCCGCGTCCTCCTCGGACTCCGCGCCCGGCACAGCCGAGTCTGCTCCCTCCCGTCTCTCCCGCCGCGAATTTGTTGGCAAAACTGCTGCTGCTGCCGCCGCCTTCACCATCGTTCCTCGCCGCGTGCTCGGCGGCCCGGGCTACGTTCCACCGAGCGACAAAGTCAACATCGCCTTCATCGGCGTCGGCGCTCAAGGCCTTCGCGTCATGCTTCACTTCCTCAAGGAACCAGACGTCCAGGGCGTCGCCGTTTGCGACGTCACCACCAGCGCCGCCAACTATCCCCAGTGGGAAGTCCACGAATTCTGCAATTCCGTGCAAAAGCTCATCGGCGTCAGCAGCGGCTGGGACTGGCTCAGTCCCGACCAGCCCATTCAGCTCACTCACTCGCTCCGTGTCACCAGCGGCGTCGCCGGGCGCGAGCCGTGCCAGAAAATCGTCAACGGCCTCTACGCCGCGCAAACCCGCTCCGGCAATTACAAAGGTTGCGCCGCCTACGTTGACTTTCGCGAGCTCCTAGAAAAACAGAAAGACGTGGACGCGGTCGTCGTCTGCACCGTGGATAATCTTCACGCTGCGGCCTCCATCGCCGCCATGAAAAAAGGCAAACACGTCTTTTGCCAGAAGCCCCTCACCCACACCATTTACGAAGCGCGCCGCATGGCTGAAGTCGCCAAGGAAACCGGAGTCGCCACGCAAATCGCCGTCGGCAATCAGGCTTCGGAAGCCACTCGCCTTTTATGCGAATGGGTCTGGGCTGGCGTCATCGGCCCGGTGCGTGAAGTTTATAACTGGTCCAATCGTCCCTACTGGCCGCAGGGCATCGAACGCCCCACGGATTCGCAACCGGTTCCGCAAGGTCTCGATTGGGATTTGTGGCTCGGGCCCGCTCCCGTCCGTCCTTATAACGACGCCTATCTCCCCTTCGTCTGGCGCGGCTGGAGCGACTTCGGCTGCGGCGCGCTCGGCGACATGGGCTCCTACAGCTTTGACACGCTCTTCCGCGTGCTCAAGCTCGAAGCGCCCGAAAATGTCTTAGCCAGTTCTACTTTTCGTTATCCCGAAACCTATCCGATGGCTTCGATCGTTCGCTACGATTTTCCCGCGCGCGGCAATATGCCTCCCGTCAAATTCAACTGGTTCGACGGCGGACTGAAACCGCCTCGCCCCGACGAACTCGAGGAGGGCAAGACACTTTCGAATCTCGATGAAGAAGGCGAAGGTCTTCTCTTCGTCGGTGACACCGGAAAAATTCTCTGCGGCTTCAACGGCTCGGATCCGCATCTCATTCCGCAAAGCCGCATGGACGCCTTCCAGCCTCCTCCCAAGACTCTTCCTCGTTCGCCCGGCAATGAACGCGAATGGTTGAATGCCTGCAAAGGCGATAAAACCAAGCCCGGCGCAAATTTCGAATTCACGGGAGTTGTCACGGAAACTCTTCAGCTTGGCAACGTCGCCGTCATGACCGGAGAGCGCCTGCATTGGGATCGCGCCGCGATGAAAGTCACGAACTCCGATGCCGCGCAAAAATTCGTCGCTCCCGAGCGCCGCAAAGGCTGGGAACTCTAAATCACTCTCATCGATCGCTCTTGCGAGTAAATCTGGACTCTTGGAAACCGCCGGATTCTGTGTGAGCTAATCGCTGAATCTCGCCTTCCTCTGTGAACAGCGCCCCTCGATCTGGCTCACGCCTCATGCAGATTGCGCACCGGATCGGTCCGCATCGCGCGCCACACCGGCACGCTTGCCGCGATTGCTGCAATCAGCATCACCGCCATCGCCGCTTCGAGCATCATCAGCGGGCTGTGCGCCTTCACGCCGAACACTAGGCTTTCCATCCAACGCGCCGCGTTCCACGCGCCAATCGCCCCGAGCGCAATTCCAATCGCCGCCAGCCGCGTCGCGTGCAATCCTGCCCACCGGAAAATCGCGCCGCGCGGCGCTCCCACCGCCAGCCGGATCGCAATTTCCTTCTGCCGCGCCGCTACCCAATAATTCAGCACGCCATAAATTCCCACCGCCGCCAGCACCATCGCCAGCCCGCCGAACAAGCCAAGCAGAAGCGTCGCGAACCGGCGCCGTTGGAGCGTTGCTCCTAGCCAGTCTTCCGCCGTCCGGAGCGATTGAATTGGCACGTTGCGATCCAGAGCCGCAACAGCGCCCCGTGCCGCGTTCATCCACCGGGCCGGATCGCCGGCCGTTCTCACTGTCATCACCATCGCTGCCGACGGCTTCTGCGAAAATGCATAATAAAAGGTTGGCCACGCTTCGCTATCGAGGCCCATCTGGCTGACATTTGCGGCAACCCCGATAATTTCGAGCGTTGGTCCTTCGACGTACGGCCCGCCAACCTTCAAATGCTTGCCGATTGCCTGGCTTGGATCCGAAAAGGCGTCACGCGCCAGTTGTTCGTTGATAACTGTAACTAGCGGAGCGCCGGCGCGATCCTCATCGTTGAACGTACGCCCGGCAAGTATGCGAAGATGCGCGGCACGAAAATAGCTGCCGTCGGCGGTGTTGAATAAGGAAAGCGGAACGTCGTCTCGGGATGGCGTTGGCTTCTCCAATATGGAGTACCAGTAATCGCCGCAATCGCCTGCTCCGGCAGGGCACATCACCAGGCCAACATCCGCCACTCCGGGTTCCGCGCGCAGGTTCTGAGCGAGTTGATCATAATAGCCGCGCACACTGGCATCGCTCTTGTAGCGTGACACCGGTAATTGGAGCTCGATGGACAGCAGGTGCTGAGGATCAAAACCCGGGTCGGCGCTCTGCGCCGCAACAAGGCTGCGAATTAGCAATCCAGACGCAAACGCCAAAACCAGAGTGAGCGCAATCTCGGCGATGACTAGCGTGCTGCGGAATGCCTGCCCCCGCTTCCCGGTGCCAGACGTCGGGGAACCCTCTTTGAGTGCTGCGGTGAGGTCAATTCTTCCAGCGCTCAGGACAGGGGCGAGTCCCGCTAATAATCCAACGACGATGGAAATGGCCGTCGCGAAAAGCAAAACTGGAAGATCAAGAGTTGCGTCTCCCAGTCGAGGAATATCGCGCGGGCCGATCGCAATGAGGATGCGCAGACACCACTGCGCCAGCAACAGCCCCAGTGCCCCGCCCATGACCGCGATCATCAGGATTTCCGTCAGCAATTGTCGGGCAATGCGGCCACGCGCGGCGCCGATGGACACGCGCACCGCTATCTCACGCGCTCGCGCCGTATTCCGCACCAGCAAAAGGCTTGCGACGTTGGCGCAGGCAATGATCAAAACCAGGCCTACCGCGCCCATGAGAGCAAGTAAAGTCGCACGAACGTCTGCGCCGGTCATCTCTTTGGTTAGGTACTCCGCATACGAACGATGGTCGCTCTCCGGACCGGGATCACTGAGCGCTAGCCGCTCCATGATGCCGTCAAGATTCATGCGCGCTTCGGTTAGCGTTGTTCCTGGTTTCAGAAGGCCGAGCGCCCTCATCGAACCGTGATCGCTGCGTTTGAGCGAGGCGCTTTCCGTGCGGCCAAGGGGCAAGTAGAAATCCACGGACCTCATCAGAAAGTGATATCCGGGACTGAGGACCCCAATGATTTGATACGAAGTTCCGTCCAGCACCACAAACTTGCCCACGATATTCGGATCGCCGCCCAACCTTTGTTGCCAGCAGTCCGCAGTGGCAATCGCCGTCGCTGGAGCACCCCGTACATCGTCGGCGTCGGCAAAAAAGCGGCCCAGTGCGGGTCTTGTTCCCGTTAGCTGAAAGAAGTGGCTCGTCACGAACCAGTCGTGCGTGAGCACTGCCTCGCCCCGGCCCGTCATGGCTAGATCTGCTGCACTGAATGCTGCCATGCCTTCAAAGGAAGTGTTGTCCTTGCGCCAGTGCTGAAAATTAATCCAGGTGATGCTAATGCCGGTGGCTCTTCCCGTGGATTCTCCCAGCCAAACCAGTCGCTCTCCGTGCGGATAAGGCAGTGGCCGCAGAAGCACGGAATACACCACGCTGAAAATCGCCGTGTTCGCTCCAATTCCCAGCGCCAGCGTTAGAATCACACCAGCCGAAAATCCCGGCGACTTGCGGATGCCGCGCAATCCGTAGCGAATGTCCTGAAAAAATGTTTCCAGACGCGGAAATTGCCACGCTTCGCGCGCCTTTTCCTGAGTCCTCATCACATTTCCAAAATGCCGGCGCGCCGCTGCCCGCGCTTCTTCCCGCGCCATGCCACGTTCCATGTTTTCTTCCGTAATGAGTTCGAGATGCGCGCGCATCTCCTCGGAAAGATCGTTCTCCAGGCCCTTTCGCAAGCCAAGCGCATGGAAAACCTTCGCCCACCATTCGCGCATCGCTCACCTCTGCGGAGCCAGCACCCGCGCCATCGCTTCCACAAATCGCATCCACTTCGATTTCGCGGCCACGAGTTGCTTGCGGCCGAGCGGCGTCAGCCGGTAATACCTGGCGCGCCTGCCGTTGGGTGAAGTTTTCCATTGCGCCGCGATCCAGCGCCGCTGAAGCAGCCGCTGCAAGGCGGGATAGAGCGAGCCGTTGTCCACCGCAAACTCAAAATCGGATTGCTTCTCCAGGAATTGCGAGATGCCGTAGGCATGGTTCGGAGCCGCCTGCAAACTGCGAAGGATAAGCACTTCCAGTGTGCCTTGCAGAAAGTCGAGAGATTCCAGTTGAGTCTCTACCGTAGACATACTACCTATCTACGCCGGCAGCCGAGCATTGTCAAGCGCCAATGGTTGCCGTCGTCAGAAGCGGTGGATTGGACCGATCAGATTCCAGTGAATCGAATACCATGTCAGGAACAGGCAGGCGAGCCCGACCAAGGAAAACTTGATGCGCGAAATCGCCCGCGTGTCCGCGCGGCTCCAGATGCGGATCGCCGCCACCACGGCAAATATGCTGAAAAATACCGCGATAACGGAAAACCAGGTGATCAAAGCGAAATAGCGCTGCATGGCGCCGAACGACGGCAAATCGTTATGCTGCAAGTTCAGCGATAACGCGAGAACCCAGATTCCGACGATGATCCACGTAAACGCGGCGAGGCGCGGCCCAATCGTGATCCACACCGTGCCGGTTTGCGGCTTGAACGGCGGCCGGCTGGAAAAAAATAAATTCCGGCCCCAACGAATGAATGTCGCCAATACCACCAAAAGCAAAACGATGATGCTGGCGGTCAGACCGCCCTGCACGAACGACTTGTGCTCATACCACGCCACGCGTTGCAACTGCACGCCGGGAAAATTCACGGCCAGCCGCACGACTTTTCCGGCGTTGTCGCGGATCGCAAAAATCCGCGCCTGATCGCCTTCGGCTTGCCACAAATCCGTTCCGATCGGCTTCCATTTGCGCGTGTGGCCCCGCAGATCCTTGGAGTTATCGATGGTGAGCACGCCGTCCTTATCAACTTTCGCGGTCGCCTGTCCGAAAGGATTTGTTATGGCGAGTTTGGTGCTGTCCGCGCGCCGCGTCGTTTGGTAAACACCCGCGATGGTTTTCAATTGTTCCGTGGGCAAATCCTTGAACTCGGGTTTTGTGTATT
The DNA here is from genome assembly GCA_035279745.1 of Candidatus Acidiferrum sp. Classification (GTDB taxonomy): domain Bacteria; phylum Acidobacteriota; class Terriglobia; order Acidiferrales; family UBA7541; genus Acidiferrum. The sequence continues at coordinate 336,851 of DATEHE010000011.1, forward strand.
CCGGAAAATAGCGGTCGGAAAAATTATTCAGCAATTCGCCGCGGTTTTTCGACGCCGAGCCGGCCGAATTATAGGAAACGAAGAGAATCAACTTCTGCGTGGGCTCCATCACGAACATGCTGTGAAATGCAATCAAATCGCCATCGTGACCGATGAATCGCAGATTGTTCCGCCATGTTTGATAGAAGCCCATGCAAAGTGGCGGCAAATCTTTCGAAGCACGGAATTGCGGCGTCCACATCAGGTCGCGCGTTTCCGTTTTCAAAATTCTCTGTCCACCCAGCTCGCCGCCGTTCAGCAGCGCCAGTCCGAATTTTTCCATGTCGCCTGCCGCGGACGAAATTCCTCCGGCTGGCGCGGGATTGAAAATCTCAAAACCGATTGCCGGCTTCTCCGTATTTTGCGGATAGCCGTCCGAAACATCCGGTGCGAGTTCCGAAGTCATCGGTTCGTTGAAGCTCGAACGTTTCATTCCCAGCGGTTGAAAAATATGCTCGGAAACATATTGCTCGAAAGGCTCGCGGCTTACGCGCTGCACCACGTAGCCCGCCAGCCCGACTCCGTAATTCGAGTATGCGGAAATTTCTCCCGGCGAATACATGCGCTTCGGCTGGTTGGCGATCAGAAATTCGCGCAGCGTGGTTGGTCTGTGCGGCTCGACGTAAATAATATCGCGCAGAACTTCCTCGAAGCCGCCCGTGTGCGTCATCAGGTTGCGCAACGTCACCGGCTTTCCAAATGCCGGCGCGATTTTGAAATCGAGATACGTGTTCACGTCCGCGTCAATGTCCAGCTTCCCTTGCTCCTCGAGTTGCATCACGGAAACCCAGGTAAAGAGTTTCGAAATCGAAGCCAGGCGAAACATCGTCGTGTCCGGTTCCACGGGGGATTGTTTTTTCAAGTCGGAATAGCCATAACCTTTTTTCAGAAGCTCCTGGCCGTCTTTCACGACGAGCACGGTCGCGCCGGCGATGTCGCTTCGTTCCATTTGAAGGGGAATCAGCCCGTCGAAGAAGGCTTCGAGATCGGCTTTATCGAGCGGATGCGCAGCGGGCGGAGTTTGCGCCGCTGCGGAATTCTCCGCGCCAGCCACGGCTTTTGCTTCCGCAGCCGCGGAATTTTTCTCCGCGGTTTTAGTCTGCGTTTTTGCGGGCGCCTGCTGCTGCGGAAGCGCCGCAAGGGCAGGAAGTAAAATGCAAACCGCGAGAAGGGGAAGAAATTTGCGAAGCCGGGCCATATCGCCTCCGTGCTACAACGAGCAGGCGCACAGTCTCTTGAAATTGGCCCTTTCGCGCAACATAAATTTCCGCCGGACGCCCAACCCGGCTTGATGGCCGGAACCGCGCCGCGAAGCGGATGCGATTCTCAATTCTCGAACGCACGAGGCAGCCGCAGCTCGCCGCAAAATTTATTCGTAGCGGAGCGCGACGAGCGGATCCACGCGTGTGGCGCGCCGCGCGGGGACATAGCATGCAAGCAATGCAACTGCAATGAGAAGCAGGATGACCGCGCCAAACGTAACCGGATCAGTGGCCGTGATTCCGAAGAGAAGCGAAGCGACAAGACGCGTCAATGCGAGCGCGCCCGCGACACCGAGCGCAATTCCGATGAGAATGGTTCGCATCCCCTGGCCGAGCACCATCCGCAAAACGTCCGCGGAAGTGGCGCCGAGGGCTACGCGCACGCCGATCTCGCGCGTCCGCCTGCTGACGGAATAAGCCATCACGCCAAAGACGCCGATCGTCGCAAGCAGAAGCGCAACGATGCCAAAAAATGCGACGAGGATTACATTGAACCGGCGAGAACCGAGAGACGCCGAATACACTCCGGAGAGCGTTTGGAATTTTGCCGGAACTTCGGGATCGAGATCGTGCAAAATGCCGCGCGCCGCGCCGGTTATCAAGGCGGTGCTGTCGCCGCTGAGCATGGTCACGGTCATTGCGGAGCGTGGGCGCTGGAACAGGTCCACGTATACGGTCGGGCGCGGCGGCGCATCGAGTCCGTATTCGTGAACGTCGCCGACCATGCCGACAATTGTGAGGAGGCGCAAATCGCCGTCCATGTTTCCAAATTCGATGGTGTGGCCGAGAGGATCCTGACCCGGCCAGCGATCTTTGGCGAGCGATTCGCTGATCACGGCAACGTGCGGCGTGTCCGCGCCATCATGCTCGTCGAAGATGCGTCCTTTAATCAGTGGGATGCCGAGGACTTGAAAGTAGCCTTCGGTCGCGACGCAAAAATCGGCGTTGCCAATGCGTTCTTTTTGTTGGAAGAGCGGGCCAAAGTCTTCCATCTTTTTGGGCACTTCGCTTTGCGTCATCAGGAGGAACATGCCGTCGGGCAGGCCGCCTTCCTGCAAGGGAAGAGTGCTCGCCGCGCCGACTTTGCTCACGCCGGGAATTTCTTTCAGGCGGTCAATCAAGCGGGAGTAGAAGAGCGCCTGAGGCGCTTTTTGTTTGGGATCTTCGATCCAGGGAAGCGAAACATCCATCGCGACAATTTTTTCGACGCGAAATCCGGGATTGACTTCCAGCACTTTCATCAAGCTGCGGCCAAGCAACCCCGCGCCGATGACGAGAACAAGCGTGATGGCAATTTGTGCGGCGACGATGCCGCGCCCGATGCGCTGGCTGGTTTGCGAACCTGCTTGCCCGCGGCCGCCTTCCACAAGACTTTCGCGAACGTCGCCCGAAGTGGCGCGCACGGCGGCGAAGATGCCGAGTCCGGCAGCCACTGCAACCGAAAGCAAAAATGCGAACGCGAGCACAGGAAGATTGATGGAGACACTATCGAGCCTGGGCAGATTCTGCGGGGCAAGCGCGACGAGCGCATCCACCCCGGCGACTGCTCCCCAGATTCCGAGAATGCCGCCGGCGAGGCAGAGCAACAGCGCTTCGGCGAGAAACTGGCGGATCAAACGAGCGCGGGGCGCGCCAAGCGCGCTGCGAATCGCGAGTTCGCGTCCGCGCTCCGTCACTTGCGCGAGCAAGAGGTTGGCAACATTCGCGCACGCTACTAAAAGTAAAAATGCGACCGCGCCCAGGAGTATGAGCAGCGGTGTCTGCGCCTTTCCCGTGATCGAATCCTGAAGCGGCAGAACGATGCCATCCTTCAGAAGATAATCGTTTTTTTCGCTAGAGGTTTCGCGAATCCGACGGGCGATGGCGCTGATATCCGCGTTGGCTTGCACGACGGTTACGCCGTCCTTCAGCCTGGCGACGGCGGAATAATTGTGCGAAGTGCGGCTGGGATTTTCGCCGTCGAGATCGGCGGGCAGCCAGAGCGTGGCGCCGGCAGGGAAGTCAAACGCCTGCGGCAAGACGCCAACCACGGAGTAAGCGGCGTTGCCGATCTTCAAATGCAGGGCGGAAAGATCGCGCGCCGATCCCAAATAGTTTTTCCAGTAGCCGTAGCTCGCGAGCGCCACCGGGGCGGCGCCTTTCTTCGCGTCGGATGCAACAAAATCGCGCCCGATCATGGGTTCGACGCGAAAGACTTTCAGAAATTGCGGCGTCACGAAGGCCACGCTGGTGCGCACCGGCTGCGAACTGCCGGAGACGGAAACGTCGTCCGCGGAATATTTCGCAATCGCCTGGAAGCTGCGGCTCTGATCGCGGAAATCGTCGAAGTTCGGATCGGCGAGACGCGACCACGTGCCGCGCGTGTTTACTTCGAAGATGGCCATGATGCGACTCGGGTCGTTGTAAGGCAGCGGGCGGAGGAGCACGCCGTAGACGACGCTGAAGATCGCGGTGGCCGCGCCCATTCCGAGAGCGAGCGTGAAAATGGCGATTAGAGTGAATCCGCGGCGCTTCAAGAGCGTGCGAATTGCATAGCGCAAATCCTGCCAAAAAGAATCCATCAGCAATCCCCCAGAAGATGAAAGTGAGCGAGCGGGCGCGAAAGTCCACGGGCTGCCCGGGAAGAGGGGCCCCGACAGTGAAGACGAGAGGAGTGTTGAATTGTTTCATTGCGAGTCCTTCGAGGCGGGCGGCCGCGCGGGGGCCAAGTTTGATCCTTTGGGCACGGTTCGTGGACCGTGGACGAAAGTGATTCGTGAACTGTGGCTCGTGGCCCGTGTTCCGTGAGGACGAGAGAGTTGAGTGAGCGGACGGGGGATACACCCACCCGGGGGATTTGCAGAAAGAGTGCGGAAATGATTGAAAACGCGGGAGATAACACTTTGCGAAGAGCAAAAGAGTGCGGGAGAGGATGAAGATAAAGGAGGTAGCCGAAACGGGCGAAGTAAAGAGGTAATGACGTAATGAGGTAAAGATGAGCCCCGTAGTTTTGGTAAACGCGGAGTCTTCGCCCGAAAAGAACACGCACCGGCGGGGGGTGCGGTGCACAGGGAGGTACTCCCCCCGTGGTTTTTGTAAGTGCGGATTCTAAAGGAGTTGCGGACGGGAATTTTGTAAGTGCGGATTCTAAAGGGGTTATAAGTCGTTTGTTTTCCGCAGATACGAGGGGGTCTGTAAGTGCAGAAAATAAAGGGGTTACGGGAGGGATTCGGCAGCAGTAAGTCCTTTAGAATCCGCAGATCCGAGGGGGGTGCGTAAGTGCGGATTCTAAACAGCTTACAGACAGGCTTCCTGTAAGTGCGGATTCTAAAGGGGTTATGGGAGGAGATCTCGTAAGTGCGGATAATACAGGGGTTAG